>NZ_VFRP01000024.1 GCF_006385685.1 Amaricoccus solimangrovi
CACATCCTCCGCCGCCTCGGCGTCCAGGTTGCGATAGGCGGCGGAGAAGCTGTCGGCGCGGTGCTCGCGCGACACGCCGCCGAGATTCCAGAGGGCGTGTCTCGAAGGTTCTCGGCGAGCGCGGTGAAGCTCTCGCCGCCCAGCACGGTGAGCCTCGTCAGGTACGATAATCGCCTTCAGGCACGCTCGGCGCGGATGTCGGCGCCTCGCTCACCGCGCGTGAGCCCTAGATGGTCGTTCGCGCATGAACGAGGGCTTGGAAGTCAGCCTGGCTTAAAGAATGAAGTCGTCCGCCGAATAGTCATCCGCGTGTACCCCGCGCCCGTCGAGCAGGGCGACGACCAGCACCTCCCGCCCGGTATCGGCGTAAAGGAGGCTGCCGTGGCTGTGCGGGTTCTCTTCGACCCAAACCTTGCCCGAGCCGCCGTGACCGCCGTCGTCGAAGGTGAATCGCTGGTTTCCGCCGCGCCACGACTTGGCGTCGAGGGCGTGCAAGTCGATCGTGTCCTCGCCAATGGTGAAATCGGAGATCCGGTCTCGCCCGGCGACTGGGCTGTCGTCGGCGTTTTCGAAGATGAACAGGTCTTCGCCGCCTCGACCCTTGAGATAGTCCGCCCCGGTACCGCCGGCCATCTCGTCCGCGCCAGCGCTACCGTACAAGGTGTCAGCTCCCGAGCCGCCGTCGAGGATGTTGCCATCGCCGCCCTTGACGCTCAGCCGGTCGTTGCCCACACCGCCGTAAAGTTCGGAATGAAGGTTCGTCTCGACGCGGCTTCCGTCGGTGTCGATGACCGAGGACAAGCGGTCGTTTCCGTTGCCGCCACGCACGAAAGACGTCGCCGTCTCCACTGAAGCTCCATAGGCGAAATACATTGTCGCCGAGACGCGGTCGTCTCCATTGCCGCCTGAGATGACGTTCCGGATGTCCTGATCGCCCGGATCCAGTATCCCGTGGAGACGAACATGACCGGTGATCTCGTCGTTACCGTTGCCGCCTGCCAGGTCGTTGACGGCCCGTACCGGGAAGGAGTCTCCGAGATGCGTCACATCTCCGGCAATCGTGTCGTCGCCATCGCCGCCGCGCCCGACAGTGAGCCCGTCCGCGGCGTTCCCGAAGCTGCCGGCGTAGAGGGTCAGCGCATCATCGCCATCGTCGCCATAGACATAGACCGCCGAAGTCCCATTGCCCTCCGTTTCGGCCCAGCCGGTCAGATCGTCGTTTCCGGCCCCGCCATCCATGAGGACCAGGGCCGTGTAATTTTCTTCGGTATTCTCCTGGATCAGAAATGTATCGTCGCCTCCCCCACCGTTGGCGATGACGGTCGAGGCTCCGGTACGGCGGTCGTCCAGATTGAAGACATCCGCGTCCTCGGAACCGAAATACGTCGTCATGAAACTCAGCCTTCATCAATCAGGGGGCGAGGTAGACCTCCCGCGCCGCAGATTTTCAATGATCCTTCCATCGGAGTGGTCCGAAATTACCACGCAGACACTTGAGGTTACGAGCTTGAGCGTAAGCTTCGGGGTCCGTCGTATCAGGCCGAGACCTACGCCTCCAACCTATGCGCGGCCTTCGAGAGGAGGAGGCCATGGCGTCGCCTCGAGGCCCATCCGGGCGGAGTTCGGCGTCGATGGATTCTTCTTCCGATACGAGCGCCATTTCATCTACTGGCGGTATCTTTCGAATGGCGACCTCGGTATCGCGACCGTCCTCCACGAGCGCATGCACCAGATCGACCGCTTCCGGGATGACTTCGCACCCGGCTGACCGCTTGGGCGGCGACAGCTGTCGGATCAAGGCGGGATTCGTCTGATCCTCCCGGCGCGCGCGGCGAGATATCCGCGATCGACGCGGGCGTCGAATGAACTCCGCTCGCGACGATCATGCGCCCTCGAGCGCCGGCAGGAACACCTCGAGCACACCGCGCCGTCCCTCGCGGCGTCCGACCTGGACGATGAGATCGAGGGTACGGGTGGCGTAGTCGAGGACGTCGGCGCGGGTCTGGCCTGCGCCGGCGCGCATTACCATGAGCGCAAGCCGTTCGAGCGCGAGCACCGGGCTGTCGGCGTGAATGGTCGAGATCGAGCCCGGGTGTCCGGTGTTGATCGCCTCGAGGAAGACGAGCGCCTCGGGCCCGCGCATCTCGCCGAGGATGAGCCGGTCGGGCCGCATACGCAAGCTTGAGACCAGCAGCTGCGCCGGCGAGCGCTCGGAGTCGCCGAGGCGCTCGGCGATGACGCGACGGCGTTCTCGTGTGGCGGATGCAGCTCGCGCGCGTCCTCGATGGTGACGAGCCGCTCGGCGGGAGTGGCGCGGGCGAGGAGCGCGCGGGCGACCGTGGTCTTGCCCGAGGAGGTGCCGCCCGAGACGAGGATGTTCATCCGCTCGGCGATGGCGCGATCGAAGAGCTCGGCGAGGCGGCCCTCGCGCGCGAGCCGGGCGATGCCGGCGAGACGGGCGCGGCGCTCGCCCTCGACGCTGACCTGGCGGCCGGCGAGGAAACCGATCTCATCGAGATCGAGCACGCGGGCGACGTATTTGCGGATCGAGAGCGCCGCGCCGTCCTCGACCGCCGGCGGCACCACGACCTGGACGCGGAGCGCCTGGCCGAAGGCGCGCAGGCTGCCCGAGACCAGGGGATGTCTCGGCCCGATCCGGTTGCCGGTCTCGCCGGCGAGATGATCGGCGAGCCGGCGCAGCCGCTCGGGCGCGAAGCGGGGAGCGGTTGCCACCATGTGCTCGGCCTCGGCGCGCTCGATCCAGACCGCGCCGTCAGGGTTCACCACGACTTCGTTGACCGCGTCGGAGACCAGCAGCTCGCGGAGCTCGCGCAACTCGTGCTCGGCATGGCTCGCCGAGGCGAGACCGGCCGGGGTCGGGGCAAAGGAGCGGGGCGGGATGAGAGGCTTGTCGAGCATCAGAACACCAGGTCTCGCGCGACGAAAATGGTGAGCCGGTCACCCTAGGAGACGTTGATCGTCGGGGCGATCCGGAGATAGGCGTCGAGCGCGCCGCTCGAGGCGGCGCGCAGGTCGTCGCCGATGTGCTCGACCGCATCGGCGGCGTCGCCATTGGTCCTGTCGTCGATGATGACCTGGGGCGCGAGGCCGACGCCGCCGGCCGCCTGATCGGCTCGGACAGCAGCGGGCCCCGGCTGACCTACCGCCGCGCCGGCGACGACAAGCTCAATTCCAGCGCCGCCCGGGCGGCGAGGAACCAGCAGTACTACGTCCGGAACTGGCAGGGGCAGGCCCGTGGGCGGGGATGAGAGGCGATCTCTTGGGCGGGCACCCGTGGAGGCACGATTATCCGCGATGACGGCTCCTGGCGGGACCGGTGGAGGATCTCCCGGAGCGTGGAAGATCCGCGGTTCCAGCCGCTCGGGACGGCCAAGGGGCCCGGGGGGATTCCGCCGTCTTCTCAGTCCGCGCCGATGAAACGCGCCAGCTTTGCCAGGGTCTGGAGGCCGAGCGCCTCGGCGCCGAAGCCCTTCGCGTCCTGATATTCGGCCGCCGTCGCGAAGACCATGCCGAGCGTCACCGTCGTCGCCCCGTCCGCCTCCTCGAAGGAAGCCCAGGCGTCGGCGTGCCTTGGCCCGTTCTCGCCCCGGAGAAGGGTGTAGGCGATCCGGTCCTCGGGGCGGATCTCGCGGTAGAGATGGTGGTTCGGATAGACCGTGCCGTCGGCGGCGATCATGTCGAAGACCCATTCGCCGCCCGTCCGCAGGTCGATCCGCTTCGTCCGGCACGAAAACCCGTCCGGCCCCCACCAGAGGGGCAGGGTCTCCGGGTTGACCCATGCGCCCCAGACCACCGGCCGGGGCGCCCGGATCAGGCGCCGCAGCACCATGGTCCGCGCCGCCACCCCCGCGAGGTTGTCGAGCCCGGCGCCGAAGCCTTGCCGGTAGTCCGCCTCCATGTCCTCGGCCGGGGAGGAAAGCTGGATCGTGAACGCCACCCGGCTCCCGCTGTCCGTCCCGGCGAAGGTGGCCGTCACCAGCGCCGCCGACTTCGTCACGCCCTCGGACGAGACCAGCTCGTAGTTCACGCTTCGGGCCGCTGGCCGAAGTTCCAGCCAGCCGACCTCGCAGCGGATGTCGGGCCGCCCCGGCACCTTGCAGAGCGAGATCTCGCGCCCGCCCGGCGCCGTGTCGGCCTCGACGAATTCCACCGTGACCGCCGGCGTCGGCGCGGCCCAGACCGCGCGCGCGGCGGGGGCCGTCCAGGCCTGCCACAGCGTTTCGACCGGCGCCTCGACCTCCCGCTCGAAATCGAGGGTTGCGAAGCGGCCGCTCATCGCGCCAGGCTCCTCGCATAGGCCTCGAGCTGGTCGGCCACGGTGCCCCAGCCGTCGAAGAAGCCCATTTCCTCGTGGCGCCGGCGGGTGGTGGGGTTCCGGTGGCGGGCGATCGCCGTGTAGGTCGTGCCGCCGCCCTCGGCGTCCCCGAGCAGGAGGATCGCGGTCATGAACGGGTCGGGCGCGGGCTTCCAGCCCTCGGCATAGGCGTCGGTGAAGACCAGCTTCTCGCCCGGGATCACCTCGAGATAGACGCCCGTGTTCTCCATCGTGTTGCCCTCGACGTCGAAGGTGGTGTTGAACCGCCCGCCGACGCGCAGGTCGAGGTCCACGGCCGTCACCCTGTGCGGCTTCGGGACGAAGAACCGCGGGATGTGCCTCGGGTCGGTCCAGCATTCCCAGATCAGCGACCGGGGCGCGGCCAGTGTCCGGGTGAAGCTGAGGTCGGTTTCCGGATCCAGATCCAGTGTCATCTCTCACGCTCCTTCATGAGTTGCGTCACATAGTCGTCCAGCCGGTCGAGCCGGGCCTCCCAGATCGCCCGCTGCTCGTCGAGCCAGGTCCGGATCGGTGTCAGCGCCTCCGGCACGATGGCGCAGGAGCGCACACGCCCGTCCTTCGACGTGGCGATCAGACCCGCTTCCTCCAGCACCGAAAGATGCCGCATCACCGTCGGCAGCCGCAGCCCGGTGGGCCGGGCCAGCTCCGTCACCGGCGCGGGTCCCTCCGCGAGTCGCGTCAGGATCGACCGGCGCGTGGGATCCGCCAGCGCGTGAAACAGCGGCGACAGATCGGGTTCATGCTTAGCCATGTCTCTAACTATTCCCGCCCGCGCGCCGAGTCCAGCGAAAACTTCGTCGAATGGCTAACTTTCTAGCGGCGCGATCCTGAAGGCCGCTCAGCGAGTCGCGGTTCCCGCGAAGATCGCGGGGTCCCAGCCCATGTCCTCGGGACCATGGGCGGCGATGTCGCGGCATTGATCCGCGACCGCCTTCCGGAAGGCCGGCCGCGCCAGGCACCGCTCGCGATAGGCCGAGAGGTTCGGATGGGCGCCAAGCAGATCCGCGTGGCCGGCGACGCGCAGGACGGAAGCCATCATCAGGTCGGCGGCGGTGAATTCATCCGCGACGAGGCAGGGGCGGTCCCCGAGCGCGGCCGAGAGCTTGCCGAGCCGCGCCCGCGCCGCCGCCACCGCGCCGGGGCGGCGCAGGTCGCGCAGCGTCTCGTCGCGCGTGAAGAAATCGACCTCGGCGACCGCCGAGAGCCAGGGCTCCACCGAATTGAGCGCGGCGATGACCCAGCTCCGGACCAGCGCCCGCGCATCGCGGTCCGCCGGCCAGAGCCTGCCCGAGCGCTCCGCGAGATCGAGCACGATCGCCCCGGTCTCGAAGAGGGCGGGGCGGCCGGTCTCCCGCAGGACGGGGACCTGACCGAAGGGCTGCTCGGCCAGATAGGCGCCGCTCGCCTGCGTCGCCGGGTCGATCAGCTCGACCTCGTAGTCCCAGCCGATCTCGTTCAGCATCCAGCGCACGCGATGGTCGCGCACCTGTCCCGCCGCGAAGGGTGGTACCCATTTGAGGGCGGTCAGCGTGATCCTGCCATGCTCGGGCATCTGGTCATCCTCGTGAAGGGGTGGCGCGCGTGAGGCCCGCCGGGCCTCATCCGGGCCGCCCGGAATGCGCGTCGAAGAAGGCGCGCTGCGCGGCGAAGGCGCGGCGAAAGGCCGGACGCGCCTCGGCGCGGGCGACATAGGCGGAAAGGTTCGGATATTCGTCCAGCAGGCCCGGGCCGCCGAGCCTGCGCAGCACGTCGGCCATCATCAGGTCGCCCGCGCTGAAGCCGCCGTCGAGCCAGTCGGCGCGACCAAGCCGGAGCGAGAGATCCCCGAGCCTGCCCCGGACGCGGTCCTCGGCGGCGCGCAGCCGCGGGGCGAACCAGGGCTCGTCCTTCTCCAGATACCGGGCGGCCTCGCAGTCCAGGATCGGCGGCTCCACCGTGCTGAGCGCCGCGAACATCCAGCCGATCGCGCGCGCCCGGGCATTCGCCTCGACCGGCAGCAGGCCGGCGTGGCGGCTCGCGATGTGAAGCACGATCGCCCCCGACTCGAAGAGGGTCAGGTCGCCGTCCTCGCAGGTGGGGATCTGCCCGAACGGGTGGAGCGTCCGGTGCGCTGGCGCCTTCATCGCGGCGAAGGATACCGGCCGCGCCCGGTAGGGCTGGCCGACCTCCTCGAAGGCCCAGCGGACCCGCATGTCGCGCGCCATCCCCTGCCCGCCATCCGGGGAATGCGCGAAGGCCGTGATCATGGGCGGCGGCATGGTGAGGACTCCCTCGTGGCCTGGTGTCCGGATGCCTCAGCCGGCCTCCGCCGCCGCTTCGATCCGGGCGATATCGATCTTTCGCATCGTCATCATCGCACCCATCGCGCGCTTGGCCCTGGCGCGGTCGGGATCGGTGGTCAGTTCCATCAGCCGCTTCGGCGTGATCTGCCAGGAATGGCCCCAGCGATCCTTGCACCAGCCGCATTCGCTCTCCGCGCCGCCGTTCCCGACGATCGCATCCCAGTAGCGGTCGGTCTCTTCCTGGCTTTCGGTCAGCACCATGAAGCTGACGGCTTCGTTCGGCGTGAACATCGGGCCCCCGTTCAGGCCGAGGAACGGCCGGCCGAGCACGGTGAATTCGACGGTCAGTTCGTTGCCTTCCCTGCCTCCGGGATAATCGGCCGGAGAGGCGTTCACCCGCTCGACACGGCTGTCGGGAAAGGTGGCGGCATAGAACGCGGCCGCCTTGCTGGCTTCGCCGTGGTCGAACCACAGGCAGGTGACGAGGCTGGTCATTTCCGTTCTCCCTTGCGTCTTTGTTCTTTCACGCCGCCGTGGCGGCGCGGGATCCGGTCCCCGCGGAGCCGAGGGCGTTGCCCACCTCGGATCCGCGCGCCGAAGTTTCCTGGCCGCCGCCGCGCAGGCGTTGGCGAAGAGGCATGGACCGGCGGCGTGACGGTCCGGGCGCGAGCATCGATAATACCGACCGGTTGGTATGTAGGTCAAGCTCCACGCGAAGCGCGCCTCCGGGGCCGCGCGCCGTCCCGGCGCCGGGCTGGCGGACCTCCGCGATGGCGATCACGGGCGATCCTCCTGCGAAACCCGCGTCTCGCCCGGCGCGTATTCCAGCTGCGCCGCGACGAAGCGGGCGGTGGCCGCGCCGTAGCGCGCCGCGATGGCCGCCAGCGTCGCATCGAGGATCGAGAGCGCCGGGGCGTCGCCCGGCGGGGGCAGGGTCGCGCCGTCGGCCGCCGGCCGGTCCGGGAGGAGCCGGAGTCCGCCGCGGGTGGTGACCGGACCCTCGGCGGTGGTCACGACGCGGGCGCGCCAGGCGCGGGACCAGGCGTCGGCGACCAGCGCCAGCGATACCTCGTCGATGCCCTCGGAGACCGGCAGCGCCAGCGTCTCGCCGCGCCCGGTGGCCAGGCGGTTGGCGAGCGCCGTCGCCGCGAAGGGGCGGGTGAGGCCGAAGGCGGCGCTGTCGTGCCGGGCGTCCCAGGTCGCGAGGCCGAGGTCGCGGGCGACCTCCGCCGCCTTCTCCCGTCCCGCGATCGCCTCGACGAGGGTCAGCGTCATCGGCGCCGAGGCGGTGACGCCGGTCGTCGTCGCCACCCGGCCGTCGATGACGAAACGCCTGTCCGGCACCCAGGTGAGCGCGGGTTCGAGCCGTTCGAGCTTCCGCCGGTGGTACCAGTGCGTCGTCGCACGCCGGCCTTCAAGCAGCCCGGCGGCGGCGACGACCCGGGCACCGGCGCAGACGCCGATGACGATGGCCCCCTTCGCCGCCTGCGCCCGGATCCAGGCGATCACCGCGGGATCGTCGTCGCGGCTCATCGCCGGCACGACGACGTAGTCGGCCCCTTCCGGATAGGTCGCGTCGAACGTCGCCGTTGCCATGTCGGGCTCCACGGTCAGCGCCGGATAGAGCCGCGCCGGTCCGGGGGCCGCCGCCACCGCCACCACCTCGGCGACGTCGGCGCGCTTCAGGATGCCATGGGGCATCAGGTAGTCGGTGACCTCGGTGGCGTCGTTGAGGGCGAGGATGGCGACGACGGGACGCTCCCGCTTCGGCGGGCGGAGCGCGGCCACCGTCGCCTCGGCCTCCGCCGGACCGATGGCCCCGGGCGCGGGGCGCGCCGGGGCGGGCGGGAGGGACAGCAGCCAAGCGGCGAAGCCGCCGGTCGCCAGAAGGAGCAGGATCGCGAGGGTCAGGGCGACGCGCCGCATCGAGGCACCTCCCATGCCCGCGAACCTGTCCGGAAGGGGAGGGCCCGCGGATTTGTCCCCGCAGGGTAGCCGCGCTACCTCACGGCTGAAATGACATAGAACCGGCGAAAACTGCCATGGGGCGAACCGTCGCCATCGTCATCCATCCCGGCTTCCAGCTGCTCGACGCGGCGGGGCCGATGGCGGCCTTCGAACTCGCAGCGCGCTTCGCGCCGGGCAGCTACGCGCTCCGGATGGTCGCGCCGGCGGCGGGCCGCGCCGGTGGCGTCGTCGCGAGCTCGGCCGGGGCGGACATGGTGGCAAGGCCGCTCCCGGGCGCGCCTCCGGACACGGTGATCGTCGCCGGCGGCGAGATCGTCAGGGTGCCCGCGGCCGCCGGGGAGATCGTCGACTGGCTCCGGCGGACGCGCGCCCGGCGCATCGCCAGCGTCTGTTCCGGCGCCTTCCTGCTCGCCGCCGCCGGCCTCCTCGACGGGCGGCGCGCGACGACGCACTGGGACAGCGCCGAGGATCTCGCCCGCCGCCACCCGGAGGTGCGCGTGGAACCGGACCGGATCTTCGTGCGGGATGGCGACACCTGGACCTCCGCCGGGATCACGGCCGGGATCGACCTCGCCCTCGCGCTCGTCGAGGACGATCTGGGCGCCGCCCTCGCCAGACGCGTGGCGCGGCAACTCGTCCTCCACCAGCGCCGGGCAGGGGGGCAGACGCAGTTCTCGGCGCTTCTCGACATCGGCGGCGCCACCGGGCGGTTCGGCCCGCTCATCGACTGGATCCGCGCTCATCTCGGCGAGCGGCTGACGGTCGAGCGGCTCGCCGCCGAGGCGGCGATGAGTCCGCGCAACTTCGCCCGCGCCTTCGGCGCCGAGACCGGAAGCACGCCGGCGAAGGCCGTCGAACGCCTGCGCCTCGAGGCGGCGCGCACCGCCGTCGAGACGAGCCTGCGCCCGCTCGAGGAGATCGCGAGGGTTCACGGCTTCACCGATGCCGGCCACATGCGCCGCGCCTTCCTCCGCGCCCTCGGCCAGCCGCCGCTGGCGCTCCGGCGCGCGGCGAGGGGGTGAGGCCCCAGGGCCATGCGCCGCGCCCAACGCATGAGCCAGCGGGGAAATCAGGCCACAGCCCGCTCCGGAGCGGGCATCCCGGACTCCGCCCGGGTCGCGTGGATGAAGTCCAGAATGGCATCACGCATCCGCGTCAGCCCGGGCTCCTCGATCGGGTAGTGGCTCGCGTTCTCGAGCATCACCCGCCGGACAGGCACCCGACGGATCCGGTCGAGGAAGGCGGTGCTCATCCAGAGCGGCGTCCAACGGTCCTCGGCGGGCTGGGTCAGGAGCACGGGGCAGACGTCGAATGCCTCGGGCTCGACGTCGAATTTCGGGCGCATGAAGCTTTCCAGGAAGGCCATGCTCACCCAGTTGCCGGCCGAACTGCCATCGGCCAGCAGGTCGCGCATCGCCGCCCGGTCATTGACGAGCGCGTGCATCTTGCCGACCAGCCGCATCGGCAGCCTCAGCCGGCGCAGGCCGGAGAGCTTGCCGAGGGGGAGCATCGGCAGCGAGAGACGCCCGAGCAGCGGCGTCAGGGTGGCGCCGAGCGCGACCTCGCGGTTCCGCAGGTCGAGGAAGGTCATGCCGATGATCCCCGCCACGCGCGCGCGGGCTCGGCAGGCGACATGGTAGGTCAGCATGCCGCCCGCGCTGAGGCCGTAGAGATAGACGGGACGCGGATCGCGCGCCATCTCGGCCTCCACGAAATCCACCCCGGCCTGGACCCAGTCGTCATAGGTCACGGTGGCGCCCGGCGCGACCGCGGTCACGCCATAGCCGGGCATGTCGATGGCGACCGTCTCGATCCCCGAACGCGCCAGCGGATGGCCCAGGATGGTCGTCATCTGCCGCCCGTTGGTGCCCACTCCGTGAAACAGGATGACCCGCGCCGGGGCCTCCGGACGGAGATAACGGTCGAGATGGATCCGGTGGCCGCGCCAGGACCAGATCTCCTCGACCGGCAGGTCCGCTTCCGCCAGCCGGTAGCCTTCCGGAAGATGGCTCTGGATCCGGCTCCAGGCGGCCTGATCGCGATAGCTCGGGTATGTCTGCATGGGGGTTCTCCTTGACGGCGTCATTGGCGGGATTAAAACAGACATATGTCGGATATGAACGATAATCAACATCTGTCGGATCTTGTTCTCGCGCGGCTGGAGGACAGCCCTCGGCAGCGCCGGTCCCGGGACCGGCTGCGGCGGGCGCTCGAGGCGGCCGGGCGGCTCCTGCGCGAAGGGGGGCTGGAACTGTGCTCGATCCCGGAAGTGGCCAAGGCATCGGACGTGCCGCGCGCCGCGATCTACCGCTACTTCCCGGACCGGGCGGCGCTTCTCTCCGCGATGGCCGGGACGAGCATGGAGCGGCTCGGGGCGGTCATCCGCGAGGCGCTGGAGGCGGACGACGCGCCGCCCGGCCGGCTGGTCGAGCGGGCCATCGCCGAGTCCGCGCGGTTCTGCGACGAGGATCCGGTCACGGGCATCCTGCTGTTCAACGGGCCTTTCGGCGTCGACGACCGCCAGTCCCACCACCGGAAATCCCGGCTCATCGTCGAAACGCTTCTCCCGCGGCTGCCCCCCGGGACCTCGGCGGAGACCGTGGCGCTGACGGTCGAGATCGCCTTCGCCTGCCTGCGCTACGGCTATTTCCGCGACGGACATGTCAGCCCCGGCATCGCGGCGCAGGCATCGCGCGCGGCGCTGGCCTTCCTGGGACTTTCCGATCCTTCGCCGCGCGCGTGAGAGCGGCGATGGCGGCCCGGATCTTCCCGCGCGCGGAACCCCCGCCGCGAGAGCCGCGTTGGCTCTCGGGTGGCGGTTGATCTAACCTCGGAGGGAGAGGTCGCCCGGGCGGACTCGCTGAGAGTGGAGGCAAGATGGATGATCACGCGAGCGAAGAACTCGTTTCGGGGACATTGAGAGGTCTCGCGGCGCGGCGCATAGCGATCGAGGGAATCAGTCTGGAAATCGACGGGGGCAGGTTCGCGGCGAAGGCCGTGGCCGGGCGCCCCGTCGTCGTGGAGGCGGACGTGTTCGGCGACGGGCACGACGTCTTCGGCGCCGCCGTCCTTCTGCCGGACGGGCGCGAGGTTTCGATGAAGCATGTCGCGAACGATCTCTGGACGGCCGAGGTGACATTTCCCGAGATCGGGGCCACCTGGTTCACCATCCTCGGCTGGCGCGACAGCTGGGGGCACTGGTCGCGGGACACGAGGAAGAAGCTGGCCGCCGGGCTCGACCTGAGCGTCGAGATGCAGGAGGCGGCGCTCATCCTCGACAAGGTGGAGGCCGAGGGCGCGGACCGGCCCCGGATCGACGCGCTGAAATCCGCGGCGGCGGCCAGGAACGCCGATCTGCTGCTCTCGCCCGAGACCGACCATCTCATGGACCGGCTCGGCCCCCGCGCGAATCTCACCCGCTACAAGCGCGACATCCCCGTCTGGGTCGACCGCGAGCGCGCGGCCTTCTCGGCCTGGTACGAACTCTTCCCCCGCTCGGCCGGGGCGGAGGGACGGCATGGCACCTTCCGCGACGTGATCGGGAAGCTGGCCTATGTGCATGACCTCGGCTTCGACGTGCTCTACTTCCCGCCGATCCACCCGATCGGGACGACGAACCGCAAGGGAAGGAACAATTCGCTCCGCGCCGGGGAGGGCGACGTCGGCTCGCCCTACGCCATCGGCTCGCGGGAGGGCGGGATGGACGCGGTGCATCCCGAGCTTGGCACGCTCGAGGATTTCGACGCCCTCGTCGCCGCGGCGCACGAACACGGGCTCGAGATCGCGCTCGACATCGCGCTCAACTCGTCGCCCGATCATCCCTGGATCGAGGAGCACCCCGACTGGTTCGAGCGCCGGCCCGACGGCACGATCAAATACGCCGAGAACCCGCCGAAGAAATACGAGGACATCGTCAACTTCCGCTACTACCGCGACGACGGCACGGCGAACGAGCCGTTCTGGGCGGCGATCCGCGACACCTTCCTGTTCTGGATCGGGCACGGCGTCACGATCTTCCGCGTCGACAACCCGCACACCAAGCCGTTCCCGTTCTGGGAATGGATCATCGCCCAGGTCCGCGAGACCTGCCCGGAGGCGATCTTCCTCTCGGAGGCCTTCACCCGGCCGAAGCTGATGAAGCGGCTCGCGAAGGTCGGCTTCAACCAGAGCTACACCTACTACACCTGGCGCGAGACGAAGGCGGAGCTGACCGAATACCTGACCGAGCTCACGACCGAGGAATGCCGCCACTACATGCGGCCGAACTTCTTCGTCAACACGCCCGACATCAATCCCTACTTCCACCACACGTCGGGACGCCCGGGATTCAGGACGCGGGCGATCCTCGCCGGGTCGCTCGTCGGGAACTGGGGGATGTACCAGGGCTTCGAATTCTGCGAGGCGGACTGGCTGCCGCCGAAGGATGAATACCTGAACTCGGAAAAATACGAGATCAAGCATCGCGACCTCGACGCGCCGGGCAACATCAAGGACGACGTGCGGCTGATCAACCGGATCCGCCGCGAGAATCCGGCGATGCGCGACTACCTGAACCTCACGTTCCGGAATGCCTGGCACGAGCAGGTGCTCTGCTATTCACGCTTCGACAGGGCGGCGCGGAACTATCTGCTGTTCCATGTCCTGCTCGATCCGCATGCCGGCGCGGATTTCCATTTCGAACTGCCGCTCTGGGAGTTCGGGCTGCCCGATGACGGCTCGCTGGAGGTCGAGGATGCGATCCACGGCAACCGCTTCACCTGGCACGGCAAGACGCATTGGCTGTCGCTGAACCCCTACGACAGGCCCTACGCCATCTGGAAACTGTTCCCGCCGGGAGGAGCGCGATGAACGTGGTCGAGAAAAGCCTTCTGGCTCCCGATCCCTCTCTCACAAGACCGGACTGGTACAAGGACGCGATCATCTACCAGATCCACGTCAAGGCCTTCCAGGATTCCGACGGCGACGGGATGGGCGACTTCGCCGGGCTGATGCGCCGTCTGGACCATGTCCAGGAACTGGGCGCGACGGCGATCTGGCTGCTGCCGTTCTACCCCTCGCCGCTGCGCGACGACGGCTACGACATCGCCGAATACAAGGCGATCAACCCGCAATACGGCTCGATGGAGGATTTCGAGGGTTTCGTCGAGGAGGCGCACCGGCGCGGGCTGAAGGTCATCACCGAACTCGTCATCAACCACACCTCCGACCAGCATCCGTGGTTCCAGCGCGCGCGGCAGGCCCCCAAGGGCAGTCCCGAGCGCGACTTCTATGTCTGGTCCGACGACGACCAGAAATGGCCCGAGACCCGGATTATCTTCACCGATACCGAACTCTCCAACTGGACCTGGGATCCGCTGGCCGAGCAGTTCTACTGGCACCGCTTCTTCAGCCACCAGCCGGACCTGAACTTCGACAATCCCGAGGTGCTGGCGCAGGTGCTCGACGTGATGCACTTCTGGCTCGACAAGGGCGTGGACGGGCTCAGGCTCGACGCGATCCCGTATCTCGTCGAACGCGACGGCACCAACAACGAGAACCTGCCCGAGACGCACGACGTGCTGAAGGCGATCCGCGCCGATCTCGACAGGCATTACGACGGCAAGATGCTGCTCGCGGAGGCGAACCAGTGGCCCGAGGACACCCGCCCCTATTTCGGCGAGGGCGACGAGTGCCACATGGGTTTCCACTTCCCGCTGATGCCTAGGATGTACATGGCGGTGGCGCAGGAGGACCGCTACCCGATCACCGACATCATCCGGCAGACGCCCGAGATCCCCGAGGGCTGCCAGTGGGGCATATTCCTTCGCAACCATGACGAACTGACGCTCGAGATGGTGACGGACCGCGAGCGCGACTATCTCTGGAGCTTCTACGCCAGCGACAAGCGGGCGCGGATCAACATGGGCATCCGCCGCCGGCTCGCGCCGCTCTTGCAGAACGACCGGCGCAAGATCGAACTCCTGAACTCGCTCCTGTTCTCGATGCCCGGCACGCCGATCGTCTATTACGGCGACGAGATCGGCATGGGCGACAACTACTATCTCGGCGACCGCGACGGCGTGCGCACGCCGATGCAGTGGTCTGCCGACCGCAACGCCGGCTTCAGCCGCGCCAATCCGCAGGCGCTCTACCTGCCGACGATCCAGGACCCGGTCCACGGCTACGAGGCGGTGAATGTCGAGGCGCAGCAGACCGCGCCCGCCTCGCTCCTCAACTGGATGAAGCGGATGATCGGCGTGCGCCAGCGCCACCCGGTCCTCGGCCGGGGCGAGATCGAGCTCCTCTACCCGCGCAACCGCAAGGTGCTCGCCTTCCTGCGGCATGGCGAGGGCGAGGACATCCTCTGCGTCGCCAATGTCTCGCGCGCGGCGCAGGCGGCCGAGATCGACCTCTCGGCCTATGCCGGCCGCGTGCCGATCGAGCTGACCGACCAGTCGCCGTTCCCGCCGATCGGGGAACTGCCCTATCTGCTGACGCTGCCGCCCTTCGGCTTCTACTGGTTCCACCTCGCCGACGAGACCGGGGGCCCGTCCTGGCACACCCCCTATCCCCAGATGCTCCCTGATTTCCTGACGCTGACGACGCGCGACGGGACGCTCGCCACGGCGCTCGCGGACCGCTCCGCCCAGCAGTTCCAGCAGACCTCGCTCCGCGACTACCTGAAGCTGCAGCGCTGGTTCGCGATGAAGGAGGCGCGGATCGAGAGCGCGCAGGTGAAGCCGCTCGCCTCCCTGCCGAACGGCAGCCTGCTCGCGGTGACCGACGTCCGGGCCGGGGGGCAGGAGCAGCGCTACTTCATGCCGCTCGCCGCCGTCTGGGACGAGGAGGCGCTGTCGCTGTCGCCGCGCCTTCCCGCGACGCTCGCGAAACTGCGCCGTGCCAACAAGGTCGGCGCGCTGGTCGATGGCGCCTCCGACGACGACACGGCCCGCGCCCTTCTCGACGCGATCCGCGCCGGGATCGACCTTCCCGCGCGGAACGGCGGGATCCGGCTCCACCCGAGCCCGCTCATGGCCCAGGTTCCGGAGGACGTGGGCGCTCCGCGGCTTCTGTCGGCCGAGCAGTCGAACGCCTCCATCGCCTTCGGCGACAGCGTGATCCTGAAGCTCTACCGCCGCCTCCAGCCCGGCATCCAGCCGGATATCGAGGTCGCGCGCTTTCTCACCGAGGAGACCGATTTCGAGGCGACGCCCGCCCTGCTGGGCACCGTGGACTGGATCGACGCCGACGGCACCGTCACCACGCTGGCAGCGGCCTCGGCCTTCGTCCGCAACCAGGGCGACGCCTGGACCTATGTCACCGAGGCGCTCGACCGCGACATGGAGACCCAGCTCATCCGCGAATCCGGCACCGAGACGGAGGAGAGCGAGCCGGTCATGGGCGGCCCGCTCGATCTCGGCGCGGTGCTCGGCCGGCGCACGGCCGAGCTTCATCGCGCCCTCGGGAGCGGCGCGCCCGGCACCGACTTCGCGCCGGAGCCGCTGACGGCCGGGCATGTGTCGGAGGCGATCGCGGAGGTGAAGGCCGAGCTTGGCCAGGTGATGGACCGGCTCGGCTCGGCGGTTCCGGATCTGCCCGAGCGGACACGCCCGCTGGCCGAGGCCGTCCTCGCCGCGCGTCCCGCGCTCGAGGCGAGGATCGAGGCCCTGTCGCGGGCCGAACCCTCCGGGGGCCGGTCGCGGATCCATGGCGACTATCACCTCGGGCAGGTGCTCGTGGTGCAGACCGACGTGATGATCATCGACTTCGAGGGCGAACCGGCGCGCTCCCTCGCGGAGCGGACCGCCAAGGCCTCGCCCCTTCGCGATGTCGCCGGCATGCTGCGCAGCTTCGACTACGCGCTCTGGTCCACCGCGCGCCGGCGGATCGAACTCGGCTCCGATCCCGATCGGACGCTGGTCGCCACCGAAGGCTGGCGCGAGAGCACGCGGCGCGCCTTCCTCGACGCCTACCGGAGCACGATGGCCGGATCCGATCTGCTCCCGGAGCCCGGGTTCGAGCAGCGATTGCTCGACCTCTTCCTGATCCAGAAGGCGGCCTACGAGGTCGGCTACGAGATGGCCATGCGGCCCGACTGGATCGACATTCCACTGCGCGGGCTGCTGGCCCTCGCCGAACAAGATACGGGAGCTTCCACGTGAGCGAAGACGGCACCCGAACCATCGACCGCCTGTCCGCCGAGGGCGCCCTTCAGGCGCGCCTCTCTGCCCGCCCCGGCCTGCCGGACACCGCCCCGCCCGCCGAGGAGATCGAGGCGATCCTGCGCGGCCGCCAGGGCGATCCTTTCCGCTGGCTCGGCGTGCAGGAGGCGGGCGGCCAGCTGGTCGCCAACGTCTTCGCCCCCGACGCCTCCGAGGTCTCGGTCCTGGACATGTCCGGCGCGGTTGTCGCGCGCCTCGCGCCGGTCGGCAACGAGGGCTTCTTCCACGGCCCCCTCGGCCGGAGCGACCGCTTCGAATACCGGCTGCGCCTCTCCGATGCCACCGGCCACGTCCGGGAGGTCGCCGACCCCTACGGCTTCGGCCCGGTGCTGGGCGACATGGACGAATATCTGCTCGGCGAGGGCCGGCATGAGGAGCTCTACCGCCGCCTCGGCGCGCATCCGATGACCCATGGCGGCGTCGAGGGCACAGCCTTCGCCGTCTGGGCGCCGAATGCCCGCCGCGTCTCGGTCGTCGGTCCCTTCAACGCCTGGGACGGCCGCCGGCATGCGATGCGCCGCCGCGGCTTCACCGGCGTCTGGGAGATCTTCGTTCCCGGCCTCGCGCGCGGCGAGATCTACAAGTACGAGATCGTCGGCGCCTACGGCCAGACCCTGCCGCTCAAGGCCGATCCCGTCGGCACCTGGGCCGAGGTGCCCCCCGGCACCGCCTCGCGCGTCCACGGCCTCGTCCGCCACGAATGGACCGACGCCGGCTGGATGGAGGCGCGGGCGAAGGACCATCGCGCCGAGCCGGTCTCGATCTACGAGGTTCATCCCGCGAGCTGGCGCCGCGGCGACGGGAACACGCTGATGTCCTACGCCGACATGGCGGGGCAGCTGATCGACTACGTGACGGAGATGGGCTTCACCCATGTCGAGTTCCTTCCCGTCTCCGAGCACCCGTTCTCGGGAAGCTGGGGCTACCAGCCCATCGGCCTCTTCGCGCCGACCGCGCGTTTCGGCACGCCCGAGGACTTCGCGGATCTGGTGGACCGGCTGCACAACGCCGGCATCGGGGTCATCGTGGACTGGGTGCCGGCGCATTTCCCGACCGACGCGCACGGCCTCGGCCAGTTCGACGGCACCGCGCTCTATGAACACGCCGATCCCCGGCAGGGCTTCCACCAGGACTGGAACACGCTGATCTACAATTTCGGCCGCCGCGAGGTCGCGAATTTCCTGCGCGCCTCAGGCACCTTCTGGTTGAGGGAACTGCACGTGGACGCGCTGCGCGTCGACGCGGTCGCCTCCATGCTCTACCTCGACTACTCCCGAAGCGAGGGCGAATGGATCCCGAACCGCTACGGCGGCCGCGAGAATCTCGACGCGATCGACTTCCTCAAGGGCACCAACGAGGTCGCCCATGCCTATGCCCCCGGCGCGATGACGCTGGCCGAGGAAAGCACCGCTTGGCCCGGCGTCTCGCGCCCCGTGCCGGAGGGGGGGCTCGGGTTCGATTTCAAGTGGAACATGGGCTGGATGCACGACACCCTGGACTACATGAGCCAGGATCCGATCTACCGCAGGTACCACCACGACAGGATGACCTTCGGCCTGGTCTATGCCTTTTCGGAAAACTTCGTCCTGCCGCTCAGCCATGACGAGGTCGTCCACGGCAAGGGCTCGATGCTCGGCAAGATGCCCGGCGACCGCTGGCGGAAGTTCGCGAACCTGCGCGCCTATTACGGCTTCATGTGGGGGCATCCGGGCAAGAAGCTCCTGTTCATGGGCGGGGAATTCGCGCAGGAGCGCGAGTGGAACCATGACCAGTCGCTCGACTGGCACCTCCTCGAGGATCCGATGCACGAGGGCGTCCGCCTGCTCGTGCGCGACCTCAACGCTCTCTACCGCGCCCAACCCGGCCTTCATGCGCGCGACTGCGATCCGCGCGGCTTCCAGTGGATCGACGTGAGCGACAATGAGAGCAATGTCTTCTCCTTCGTTCGCCACGGCGAGGAGGGGTCGAAGCCGGTCGTGGTGATCTCGAACATGTCTCCCGTCGTGCGCGAGAATTACCGGGTCGGCTTGCCCCGCGCCGGCGGATGGATCGAAGTGCTGAATACCGACGCCGGGGAATACGGCGGTTCCGGGGTCGGCAACGGCGGAGCGGTCACTGCGTCGGAGGGCGAGAGCCACGGACTGCCCGCGCATGCGACGCTGACCCTGCCGCCTCTGGCGACGCTCTTCCTCACCGTCGAATAGCGCGCGGCCGGCAGGGAAGCTTCAGCGGGGGAGGGCGGCCTCCCGCTCGCGCAGGGCGTTGCTCGCGGCCCAGATCGTGGCGAAGACGATGCCGCCGTCTCCGGTCAGGAGGTTGGCCGAGGTGGTGCTCATCAGCAGCGCGAAGGCGCCCGCGAAGCCGAGTGCCCGTTCGAGCGGGCGGCGCGCCATCAGGCAGCGGTGCGATACCACGGCGCAGATCGCCGCCGTGGTCACGAGCCAGGCGAGCCAGGCGAGACCGCCGATCCCCGCGATGCCGATGGGGCCGAGATCCTCGAAATAGAGGCTGACGCGCAGCATCTCCTGCGCCTTGCTGAAATCCGCCGCCATGCCGAAGCCGATCAGCGTATGGGCCTCGAAGAGATCGGCGGCGACGGAGAGCGTTTCGGCGCGGAGCCGGAGCGTCGGCATGTCCTGCGCGAGCAGCGCGCGCGACAGTTCCGGCGCCATCATGGAGCCGACGAGGCCGATCACGAGAAGCCCGACGGGGACGGCGGGCAGCATCCAGGCGAGCAGGCGGTCCGCGCGCAGGAACCACGCGACCAGCAGCAGGAGCAGGATGGCGCTCGGCACCCGCGATTGCGCGAGAAGGAAGGCGGCCAGCGCGGCGGCGAGTGCGAGCCAGGCGAGCGGGCCCGGCAGCACGCCCGTCCGCCCGCCCGAGAGGAAGAGCAGGAGCGCCCCCGCCGAGGCGAGAAAGTAGACCCGGCGGCTCCGGAACGGGTCGTTGAGGATCAGCGAGACGTCCGGGGCGTTCTGGAACCCGTCGGCGAAGACGACGACGGAGGCGAGAAGCACGTAGAGCGTGGCGTAGCCGAGCAGGATCAGCGCGATGATCCGCAATCCCTCCTCGACGCCGAGCCGCCGGCAGAGGCAGAACACCGGGAAATACAGCAGCGCGCCGCTGATCGCGCCGAGCGCGCGGTAGTCGTTGGGCGAGTCCGAGCGCATCGAGAAGACCATCAGCGACACGAGGACGAGGATCACCACGTTGAGGAAGAAGACGAAGGGAAAGATGGAGTAGACCCCTTCCGCGAGCACCAGAAGCCCGATGGTGCCGCTCGCGATGACGAGGAGCAGTCCCAGGGAGGCGACGGGCGGCAGGACGAAGAGCATCAGCCGCGAATACTGGACCAGGGTCAGCAGGAAGAGCCCGGCGGAGGCCGCCGCGAGTGGGTTGAACAGGGCGAAGGGGGACGCGCGGCCCATCGCGCGCGGGGCGATCATTTCTCCGCTCCCTAGCCGTAACACGACGGAAGCGCCCCGGTCAGCCCGGCGATCCGGCCCGCGGCGCCGGCGAAACGCTGGCGCATGACGATGCGCGGCCGCCGGTTCGTTGCGAACCGCAGCAGCCCGCCGCCCACCTCCTTCAGCGCCGAGCCGACCTCCCGCCGCCAGGCGGCCAGTTCCCCGTCGAGCATCCGCGAGATCCGCGCGGAATTGGCGGCGGAGGTCCTGTGGCGCGACAGGATCCAGGCCTCGGCGCAGCGGTGCTCCGGTACGGGCTCCACCACGCGGGCGCCCGCGACCCATTCCATCCGCTCCCCACGCGCGAGCGCGCTCCGGAAAAGGTAGGTGTCCTCCCCGCCGCTCCGGGCGAAATCGGGGTGAAAGAGCTCCGGACCCCGGGCTTCGAAAAACCGGCGCCGCACCGCGAGGTTGTTGGCGCTGCGAAGCCGGGGAACGGGACCGGAGGACGCGTAGGGAACGCCGAACATCTCGAGGCCGCGGATCTCCCCGGGGGTCGCCGGGGGAAAGGTGTAGAGGGTGGGTCCGCCGAGCAGATCCGCCTCGCCCCCGCGCACCGCCTCCGCCAGCCGCTCCAGCCACTCCGGTTCGGCATGGGAATCGTCGTCGAGCATCGCGACCGCCTCGACCGGATAGCGTGCGAAGGCGTGGCTGAGCCCCGCGTTGCGGTTTTGGCTGAGCCCGCGCGCGGGCACGGAGATCCAGGAGATCTCGCACCCGGGCCGCTCCGATTTCCACGCCCGCGCCACCGCGATCCCGGCGGCGGCCTCGGCGTCGTTGTCCGCGACGACGATGGGGAAGTCCGCGACGGTCTGCGCCGCGAGGCTCTCCAGCGCCAGGGCGAGGCCTTCCGGGCGGCGGAAGGTCGGGATCAGCACCGCGACGGGGCAGGGGGTGTCCATCCTCATCCCCCCTTGGGAACCGCCTGTTCGACCGGGACCGGCGTGAAGCGGCGCGCGATCCTGAGGAGCGGGCGCTCGATCACGACATAGGTGATCCAGCCCGCCGCCAGTCCCGAGGCGAGCCCGGCGAGGCCGAAGGCGAGATAGGCGAGGCCGGCGGGTTCCGCGCCGAGCAGTTTCGGGGCGATCACCGCGAGCGCGCCGATCGGGAACATGTGGAAGAGATAGGCCGAGTAGGAGGCCGAGCCGAACCGTTCGAGCGCGCGCAGGCGCGGCCAAGCGCCCGCCCGCTCCATCGCGACGGTGGCGAGCAGCGTGGTCGCGGAGAAGGTCACGACGATCGCCTGGAGCCACATGCTCGGATAATTGTCCGTGAGCCCCGCCGCCGCGGCGACGAGCACGGCGGTCGAGGCGAGGCAGAGCAGGCCGAGCGCGCGCCACGACGCGGCCACCAGGCCCGGCCGCAGGCAGTAGACGAGCCCCACGACCGCGCCGGCGGCGAAGCCCAGCACGTCGTAGCCGGTGACGAAGCGCGCGATCGGGTTCTCGAAGTCGACGAGCCGTCCGAGGGTCGCGAGCCCGACCATCAGCGCGCAGAGGACGATCGTCCGCTGGGTCCGGTTGAGAAAGCAGAGCGCGGTGAAGCAGAGGTAGAAGAACATCTCGTAGTTCAACGTCCAGCCGAGCTTCACGAAGGGTTCGATATGGCCGGGATTGCCCGGCCGCTCCATCGGGATGAAGAGCAGCGAGCCGATGAAATGCGCCGCGTCGAAGACCGTGTGCCGGAAGAACGGCAGGCCGAGCCAGGCCATCGCGCCGACGAGCACGGTGATGAACCAGTAGAGCGGACAGATCCGCAGCAGGCGCCGGACCAGGAAATCCCAGGGGTCGAAGCGCCCCTCGGGCGTGATCACGGTCATGATGAAGCCGCTGATCACGAAGAACAGCGTCACCCCGATCCGCCCGGCGGTCCAGGGCCAGAGCGGCGGCTGGGAGAGCAGGTGGGCGAAGGCATGGGCGCAGATCACCGTGCCGGCGGCGAGCGCGCGCAGGCACTGGATCGACTCGATCTCCAGACGCTGGCCGCTCATCTCGAGGCTCCGAAGGGTGTGGGGGCGGGCGCGCCCGCGGGCCGCCTCGGACCGGCGAGGCAGGCGGCGACGATGTCCCGGAAGCCGGCGCGGTAGCGCTCCCGGGAATAGGTGGCGAGGAAGCGGCGGCGGCCCGCCTCGCCCATGGCCGGGGCGCGGGCCATCACATCGGCGAGCGCGGCGCGCAGGGCCTCGGGATCCCCGGGTGCGAACAGCCGCCCGGTCTCGCCGTCGACGACGATCTCGGCCAGCCCGCCATGGTTCGCCGCGATGACCGGCCGGCCGGCCGACATCGCCTCGATCGCGACGAGGCCGAAGGGCTCGGGCCGGAGGGACGGGACGACGAGGGCGTCCGCCCAGGCGAGGCTCCGCCCCGGATCGGGCTGGAAGCCCGCGAATTCGACCATGCCTTCGAGATGCTCGGCGGCGAAGCGCCGCAGCGCGTCGAGCCGGGCCTCTTCCTCGAACCCCGCGCCCACCACCCGGAGCCGGATCCTCCGGCGAAGCTCCCCGGGCGCCGCCGCGAGGGCTTCCAGCAGGAAATCCTGCCCCTTCCAGGCGTTGATCCGCCCGAGCATCAGGAGGTTGAAGATCGCGCCGCCGGGCGCCGGGGGCGGCGCGGGGGCGAAGGCGTCGGGCACGGCATTGGGCAGCACGGCCCAGAGCCGTCCGGCGGGCGCCGTCCCGAAGGCGGCGCGGGTCGCGCGGGAATTGAAGACGGCCGAGGCGCCGGAGAGGATCGCGAGCCCCCGCACCAGCCGGGCGAAGGGGCCGGAGGGGATCTCGCGGATATGGATCAGCGCCGGGACGGACAGCGCGCGCAGCGCCACCATGTAGTCGAAGACGACCGAGGTGTTGACGTAGACGAAATCGCTTCGCCGGATCCGCCGCCCGGCGCGGAGCACGGCGGCGGGGAAGACGAGGCACCGGCCGAGGAGCCAGAGCGCCCCCCGGGAGCGGCGCGGCACCCAGATGTCCTCGAACTCCACCGGAACACCCTCCGCCGCGAAGGCCGCGGCCAGCTCCCCGCCCCGGGGCAGGACGACGGTGAGTTCCGCCGGGGCGAATTCCTCGCGCAGCAGCAGGACGTTCATGAGAAAGCTGCGATCGGAGCCGTAGAGCTCGTATCCCTGGTGGATGCAAACTATCCGCATGTCGGGCCCGCTATCGATCGTAGTAGGTGGAATATTTCAGCTGCGCCGAAAGCGCGGTGTCGCGGCTGATCCGCGCCGCCGCGCGCTTGCCCACGCGGCTCAGCACCACGCCGGCGAATTGCGACCGCCTGGCGCGCAGGCTCGATACGCCCTCCGCCGCGGTCTCGAGCGATGTGCTGCGCCAGCGCACCACGTAGAGGATGCGGTCCGCGAGCGGCACGATGCCGCGCGCGTCGGCGAAGACCATCGTCGGCGGCAGGTCGATGATCACGATGTCCTTCGCGGCGGCGATCGCGCGGATGAGATCGGCGAAGGCCTCGGTGCCGAGCATGTCGGGCGAGACCTTGGACCCGCTGGCGGCGCGGAAGGTGAAGAGTTCGAGGCCGAAGGCCGCGGGGTCGCGATAGCAGAGCGTCTCGACGCCCTTGGGCCCGGTCAGCCCCGCCGGCGTCGCCTCCGCCGGATCGATGCCGAGCGCGCGCAGCAGCGTCGGCTTGCGCAGGTCGCAGTCGACGAGCGCGACGGTCAGGCCCGCCTCCCAGTAGGAGGTGGCGAGCATCGTGGAGACGGTGGTCTTGCCCTCCCCGGGCACCGAGGAGGCGACCATGACGATCCGGCGCTGCGAGGCGGGGCCGGGGATGGCGGAGCGGATCATCCGGAAGGTCTCGCGGATGATGCGCGAGCGCGGCGCGTCGGTCAGGCGCAGCGGCGACACCCGCCGGATGTGCCTCTCCTCGGGCACCGAGGCGATGACCGGCAGGCCGAGCGCCGCCTGCACGCTCCTGGGCGTGAGCGCCGAGCGGCCGAGAACGGCGCGCAGGCAGATGATGCCCGCGCCGAGGCCGAGGCCGAGCAGGGTGGCCGCGAGCACCGCGAGCTTGCGCCGGCTGGATACGGGCCGCAGCGGCGGGTCGGCCTTCGCGAGCACGCGCATCGAGCCCTGGCCGAGGCCCTTCGCGTCGGAGATCTGGTGCAGCCGCTCCAGCACGCCCTCGTAGACGGAATGCGTGGCATCGGCCATGTATTCGAGCTGCCGCAGCTCGACCTGCTGCGCCTCCTGCTCCCGGGCGAGCGCCTCCAGCGCCGTGAGGTTCCGGCGCAGCGATTCCACCTGCGACCGGCTCGACTCGAGCGAGAGGGTGACGCTCGTCAGCAGGTTGCGGGCCTCCGAGTCGATGACCTCCTCCGCCGCCGCGATCTGCGCGTCGATCCGGCGCACGGCGTCGTGGGTCGGAGAGAAGACCGCGAGCAGCTGCCGGCGCTCCGACATCAGGTTCGACCGGTTGGTGATCGCCCCCGAGGCGGCCTGCGACCGCAGGAGTTCCGGAATGCCGGACGGATCGCCCCCCTCCTTCAGGAAGTGTTCGAGCTGGTTCTCGCGGGTCTCGAACTCCACCACGGTGTTCTGCACCCGCGTCATCTCCGCCGTGGTGGCGGAAATCTCCTGCTGGGTGACTTCGGGGGACTGCCCGGTGCTCCGCGCGATCTCGACCCGCTTGCGCTGCGCGGCCTCCTCGGCGCCGCTCGCCTCCATGGCCAGGGCCTCGGCGCGCGAGGTCAGGAGGTTCGCGGCGCGCTGCGACTGCGCGATCTGGAACTCGAGCTCGCCGATCCGGTACTGCTCGGTGAAGGCCTGGGCGATGGCGGCGGCGGTTTCCGGAGTCTCGGCCGTGATGTCGATCTCCACGACGCGGGAGTTCGGGATCGTCCGGATCGCCAGCATCTTCATCACCGTGTCCACCACCTCGGAGCGCAGGCGCTCCTCCGGGCTCATCCCGGCCAGCTCGGCGGGGTCCGGGGCGACCTCGGCCTCGCGGCCGAGCCGGGTCCGGATCCCGGATTTCACCCGGTCGACGAGCGCGGCGATCCGGGCGCGCGGCGAGACCTCCTCCGCCTCCTCGGGGCGGAGCGCCGGGTTGAACTCCGGATTCCCGGTCAGGTGGAGGCTGTCGACCACCCGCTCCGCGAGGTCGCGGGAGGTCAGGACCTCGATCTCGTTCTGGACCGGGGGCAGGTCGCTGTAGCGCCGGGTGAAGAGCTCGTTGATGTCGGTCGTCTGCCCGGAATTGTCGAAGAGCACCTTGGTCGTCGCCCGGTAGAGCGGCGGGCCGAAGGAGGTGGCGAGGATCGCGAGGCCGACGGCCAGCGCGAGGCAGAGCGCGAGCGTCCGCCATCCCTGGCGAAGCTGGTCCAGCACCCAGCGCAGATCCATGAAACCGTCCGGGGCGCGGCTCGCGGGGCTGTGGTATTCGTCCGGCTCGATGGTCGAGAGTTCCGGCCGTTGTGAGCCGTGATGTATCACATGCGCCATTATCCCTCACCCCCCGCGCCCTGCGCCACGGGATCGCCCGGGCCGGCCGGCCCCGGGCGGGACCGCGCGGCCTCTCCCTCCGCCTCCGGATCCAGGAGCGCCAGGAAGATCTCGCCGAGCCCCGCCGAGACGACCTCCGGATCGAGCGCGCTCAGGTCCGGCGCCCGCGCGGCGGGTTCCGAGGCGAGGGCCGAGGCGAGGGCGGGGGCGTCGAGCTCGTCGAAGAGGGTGATCCAGCCCTCGCCCACCATGGCGCCGAGTTCGGGCAGCGCGCCGCGCGCGGGCGCGAGCAGCCGGCGGCCCCCCGACAGCGCGCGCAGCGCGACACCGGAATTGTTCACCCGGCGATGCGCCATGACGACGATGTCGCAGGCGTCGATCAGGCGGTCGAGTTCCTCGTCGGAGAGAAAGCGCGGCAGGAAGCGGATGCGCGGATCCCCCGCGCAGAGTTCGGCGAGCCGCGCGCCATAGGCCGGGTCGAAGGGGCGTCCGGCCACGACGAGCGTGGCCTCGGGCCGGTCGAGCGCGCGGAAGGCCGCGACGAGATCCTCGATCCCCTTGTAAGGCCGGAGCAGCCCGAAGGTCAGAAACACCGGCCCCGCGGGCGGCAGCCCGAGTTCCGCCCGGGCGGCGGCGCGATCCGCCGGCGACGCCGCCCTGAGCGGATAGCGCGGCGGCGGCAGGATCCGGTGGCGATCCCGGGGGATGCCCGGCCACCGCGCGGAAAACTCCGCGATCGAGTCCGCGTTCATGTGGATGAAGAGCCGGACGCGCGGCAGGAAGAACCGCCAGAGGATGGCCTCCGCCCGCGGGAACGCGCCGTCATGCGAGCGGATGTTGTGGACGTGGTAGACGATGGGCACCCCCCGCGCGCGGTAGATCGCGACCGAGAGCAGGAAGGCGGCGAGTTTCGCCAGCGTCCGCCGCGGCGAATGGCCCATCACCACCGCGTCGGGCCAGTGGACGTGGAAGATGTCGGCGCCGCGGAAATTGGACGCGAACCAGTCGTAGGCCCCGAGTTCCGCGCCCCGTGCCTCGAGCGGATCGTAAAGCAGCGAGAGGAAGGTGTTCTCGGACATGCGGCGCGGGAAGCAGCGGACCCTGAGCCCTTCCACCCCGCGGGAATTCCGGGCGCGGCTCACGGGATCGGCTCCGCCTCGGGCGACTTCAGCCCCAGCGCCTCGACGAGTTCGCCGTGCCAGCGGATGTCGCGGTCGGCCACGGTCAGCGCCATGCCCTCGTCATAGCTCCACATCGCCCAGGGCATCCCCCGCGCCTCGGCCGCCTGGCGCACCGCGCCGACCCAGCGCGCGGCGCTGTCGATATCGGCGCCCTGCCATTTGCGCTCCCGCTTCAGCACGCCGAATTCGGAGAGGATGATCCGGTCCGCCGGAATGTCGTGCGCGCGCGCCCAGTCCGCCACCCGGTCGAAATCCGTGGCGATGAAGTCCGGGCCGGCATTCGACGCGTAGTACCTGTCGGCGAGATCGAGCGCCTGACGCGTCGCCGCCTCGCCGAAGCGGGCATAGCCCTCGGTCTTGGGTGCCACTTCGAGAATCCGCGCCCGCGCGCTCTCCAGATCGCCCCGCGCCGCGGGCCAGGCGAGTCCCGTGACCACCCGGTTGCCGGGATCGCCGGACCAGCTGTTGCCCTGATGGGTGAAGACATAGGGGGAGTAGTAGTGGAAGGTGTAATAGAGCCGCTCCGGATCGAGGGGGAGTTCGGCGGGGTCGAGCAGCACGAAGCCGTCGATCGCGCTCCAGCAGGAGCCCGTGACCACCATTCTCGCCTCGTCCGAGGCCGCCGCGACCGCTTCCAGGATCTGGCGCTGGAAGATCGGCCAGACGGGATCGTCGCAGACGCTCGAGGGTTCGTTGATCGTCTCGAACAGGACGTGTTCGAAGCCGAGATCGCCCATCACCGCGATGAGATCGAGGAGCGAGGCGATGTATTGCTCGCGCAGTCCCTCGTCGGCGGCGATCGCGGCGTAGGACACCGTGGAGCCGGCATGGATGTTCAGCATGATGTCGAGGCCCTGCGCGCGGGCGGTCTCGAGCACGGTCCGGATATTGGCGAAGGCGGCGCGGCGCTTGTCGGGGTCCATCGGCAGGAAGGGGCCGGGCGAGATCGGCACGCGGATGAAGTCGAACCCGGCGGCGGCGATCTTCTCCAGATCCGCCCGATAGGATTCGGCGGTATAGGCCGGATAGGCGGGATCGGCGAAGACGACCGGCTTGCTGCCCGGTTTCTGCGCCCTCGGCTTCGTGAACCAGGGATTGACGTTGATGCCGCGCTCGAACGCCTCCGCCGCTCCGCCGGCGCCGAGCGCGATCGCGATCGCCAGCAGAAGACCCCGCGCGATCATGGCCGGACCCCGCCGATCAGCACGGTCGCGGCGAGGGCCATGGCGAGCGCGTAGGTCGGGCGGTGGCCATGCGCGAGGCGGGTGGAGAACCAGATCCCCTTGCCGAAGGCGACCGCCGAGAGGGCGAGGATCATGCCCTGCGCGCCGAAGGCCCATGCGCCGGACACCCCGAACAGGACGGTCGCGCCCAAGGCCACCGTCTGCGCCGCCGCCCGTTCGGACATCCGGCCCCCGGCGAGCATCAGGATCGCGAAATAGCTCTCGTAGGAGCGGCAGATGAACAGGATCGCGAAGGCGGGCCAGAGGTCGTTCAGCGGCATGAAGGCTTCGCCGAGGACATGCGTCACGAAGAAGGGGCCGCCGATCAGCAGGATGGCCATGCCCGAGAGCGAGCCGAGCGCCATGATGCGCGCGAGCGCCGTTTCCTCGCGCGCCCGCGCGGTCTCCTCGGACTGCCGCACGATCTTCGGCACCATCACGTTGATCGTGATCCAGGCGTAGCTCATCACCAGGATGACGAGCCGCGCCCCGGCCGAGTAGATGCCGACCGTCGCGGCCGTGGCGAGCGCGCTCAGGATCAGGATATCCGCCTGGGAGGCCGCGACCGAAAGCGAGGCGTCGACGCAGTAGGACCAGCCGCGCCGGAGCGTTCCGATCACGGGCGAGGCCGCGCGTTCGAGCGAGTCGCGCACGACGGGCCGGCTGAGGAGGGCGAAGAGCGCGAGGGCGAGGGCCAGCGCGCGGGCAACGAGCATCGCGAGCGCGACCGGAAGAAGGCCCTGGTGGAGCAGCCCCGCCGGCACGACCAGGGCGAATTGCAGAAGCGCCGAGGCGGCCGAGACCCCGGTCTCCGTCCGGTAGCAGTCGAGCGCGCGCAGCGCCGCCGCCAGGTAGTCGGTGACGATGGTGGCGATCACCGCGGCGAAGATCAGACCGTAGACCAGCCAGGAGGCGGTCACCCAGAAGGCGCCCACCAGCCCGGCGACGAGGATGGCGGGCAGGCAGAGCACCGCCATCGCGGTGAGATCGCCGCGCAGGATGCCGTGCGCCGCCTGGGGGGCGAGGGCGAGGTCGCGCAGCGCCTTGGTCTGGAAGCCGTAGGCGACGATCAGCCCGATGACCGCCGCGTAGGAGGAGAGCATGACGAGCATGCCCTGATTGGTGGGCCCGAGGATCGGCGCGATGATGATGAAGATCCCCGCGCGGGTGACCATCTTCGACACCGTGGACAGCGCGACGAGGCTGCCCCGGCTGAGGAGGAGGCCGGAGGCCCTGGTCCGAAGTCGAGAGAGGGAACCGCTACTCATCGAAGGTCGGTACTCACTACTGGGAGATCTCAACGTACGAAGAAGCGCCCGACCCTTCGGCGAAAGCGCACCGCGGGCTTCTCCTGCGATATTACGAGGGCCCGCTCGAGCAGCATCTCGTATGATCTCAGAATCCGGCCCCACTGGAAATGGGTCTCGAAACGCTCCCGCGCCGCGTCCCGCGCCTCGGCGATGGCCGCGTCGTCCCGGGCGAGCCGCGCGATCATCTCCGCGCAGTCCTCCTCCGAGCGGAAGTAGAACTGCCGGCGGCCGGTGGTCCAGCGGTTGAACCGGTTGTCATGCGCGAGAACCGCGCTGCCGGCGCCGAGGGCCTCGACGAGCGAGGGATTGGTTCCGCCCACCTGATGGCCGTGGACATAGGCCCGGGCATGGTAGCGCAGACTCCCCAGCATCGGCTTGTCGTAGATGCCGCCGGGGAAATGCACGTAATCGTTCGCCTCCGCGAGAAGCGCGCGATGATAGGCGTTCTCGGGATCGACCTGGCCCAGAACGACCAGATGGAACCCAGGCGGCGCCGCCTGGACGAAGCCGCGGATGATCTCCAGGATCGAGTTCTCGGGCTCCAGCCGCGCGACGGAGAGGAAGTAGCGGTCCGGCGCGATCTCGAACCCCGGAAGCGGGGTCCAGGGCACGTCCCTGAGCGCGTCGGCGCCATAGGGGATCACGATCGGATCGGTGCGCGTCCGGCCCTGAAGATGCGAGCGGATGCGAGGATGGTCGGCGATCACCCGGTTCGCGACATTGGCGCCGATGAGCTCGTTCATCAGGAACCAGAGCTTCGCGGGCAGCGACCATTTGCTCCGCTTCCACTCGATGCCGTCCATGTTGATGACGACGTAACGCCCCTTCAGGCGCTGGTAGATCGCGAGAAACGCCGTGTTGTAGCCCAGGACGAGGTCGATGCCCGGGCGATCCACGCAATCCAGCACGCATTTCACGTCGAAGGTTATCGTGCCGAGCGGATTGTTCGGCCCGTGGATCGTCACGCGCCGGACGCCGTTCCAGGTATCCACCTTCGTGGCCGGATCCGAACTGTCCTGGCAGTAGACGGTCACGCCCCAGCCGATCTCGGTCAGATGGAGGGCGAGGCGCTCCGCGAAAGTCTCGAATCCCCCGTGGTTCGCAGGTATGCCACGAGTTCCGATAATGTTCAGATATCGCTCGGTCTTTCCCCGATACATGTCGCCAGCGCCCCCACACCCGAGCAACCAGAAAATCCACCACTTCACGTAAAGCGGATATGTTCTATCAAAAATATGTCTTTATACAGATAGTTCGCCCTAATGATCGAGAGGTCAAGCGTATTTGAAAAAGAAATCATGGAGTTTATTTTTATTTTATATTGACAAAACGCGTGATTCTGGTGTATGAAACCTGCCCCTTGCAAGTCCACTCGCGTTGTAGTTGATCCAGTTCTTCAAGGGCCATCGCACGGCCCGCCGCGCGCGGCCCTTCGTTGCCGGGCGTGGGCAGCGCGCAGCCCTTCGTTGCCGGGCGCGGGCAGCGCGCAGCCCTCAGGGGAGAGCGAGGACCGCGGGTCGCGCGGGCGCCTCCAGCCCGAGGCTCTGGACCAGGACGCGCTTCATCGGCCAGGGCGCGGTGAGACTCTGGTGCCGCGCCAGATCGAAGATGCGAAGCGCGTGATAGACCGCCCGCGACCGGTTCGACGGCCGATCCGCGAAACTCTCCAGATCCTTCCGGTGCGACGAGTCCAGCAGGAAGGACACCACGTCGCGCCGGATCGCCTCGCGTTTGGAGAGCCACCATTCGCGCATGCGCGCCTGCTCGTCCTCCAGGCGCGCCCTGTCCCGGGTCATCCTCGAGACGTATTCCGCCGCCTGCCGCCAGGTCATGAAGGTCGGGATCGGGTGATCGCCCAGGATTTCGCGGTAGTAGTCCAGGAGAAACCGCTTCTCCACGATCGGGACGCAGCCGAGTTCAAGCGCCTCGTAAACCCGCCCCGTCTCCACGATGACGGTTCCCATCGGAGAGGGGGCGAACACGGTATCGGACATGACCTCGTCGAATGTGTCGGTGGAGCGCTTCCCGTCCTGCGGCGCCGCGCGGTTCCTGTTGATGAAATGCGGCCCTATCGAGGAGAGGGCGTTCACCATGCTCTGGCGGCTGGCCTTGATCTCGCCCAGGAACGACCAGACGTAGGTCCTCTCGCCCGCGGGCCGCGGCGCCCTGGGCGTTCCGGTCCCGACGTAGTATCCGAGCGGGACGGAGCGTATCCCGGGGCCTTTCGCCAGCAGGGTGGGGAAATTCCGGATCACCCCGTCGAAATGCCGGTAGGAGCGGTAGTTGCTGGTGAACCATTCGTCTCCGACATGGACCAGGAGCAGCGCGCCTCCCAGCTTCCGGCATGCCTCGAAGTATCTGTCGGTTTCCTCCCCGACATATTTCGTGACGTGAATTCCCGGCCGCGGCTTCGAATAATCCAGATCGAATGTTTCGTTCAGTGAAAAGTCGTTCACCAGGAAACGTATCCAGTCCCTCTCCCAGAGGTCCCCGGCATGCCATGTGATGTCGATCGTGTCGGATCCATCCAGCATGAGAATGCATTCCCCCCGAATACGCGTCTCGAAATGGTAATGGCATCCCAAAAAACTCGTCAACCAGAATTGAGCGGAATTATCGATTCCATCCTGGATGATTTCGCGGGGCCACTCTCCAACTTGCAACTATGAGGTGATCTCCCCGGGACAGGAATTGTACCTTGGCGGAGATTCCGTTCTTGATGCTAAGCCGGAGGAGACGCTTGTGGCAACACATTATTTTCCGGTGATTTCGTCCTTGCCCGCGCGCCTTGGCAGACGAATTCACCGGGATCCGGCGCCGCGGCGATCCGAGAGTTTCATCGCGACAGGTACTTGCGCCGCAGTTCCCGGGCCATGAGCCTGTAGCGGCTTATCCGGTAGCGCCGGTCGAGCGCCTTGCCGTCGATACCACCCGGATCGTATCCCAGCCGGTGCGCGAGGGCGCCGATCTCGGGATGCCGGGCAATGGCTTCCACGTCGAACCTCTGCGGGGTTCTGCGCTGGTGAACGTCGACGCGCGTCTTCGTGGCTTCCTCCCAGCCGTCGCGCTCCGGAAGTCCGAGGAAGGCGGCGAGGGAGCGCTGGACCTCGGGATCGCCCATGAGATCCTCGAACCGGAACCGGGCGAACGTCCCCGGGGGTGAGAGTGCCTCCTGCTCCAGCCCGAAGCCGTGGACCTGATACCAGTAGTAGAGGCCGCGCTCGAAGCCGCTCATCCCGGGCCAGCGATCGGCATAATGCGGCAGCGCGGCGCCGGGCTCGCCGGGGGCCAGCAGGATCAGATCCTTGATCTCCTGGCGCTCTCCCTCCTTGAACCAGTCGTGGGTCACCGTCGAGGCCGCGACCTGGACCGGGTTCCGCGTCAGCTGCGCGAGGCGCAGCCGGTCCCCGAATTCCTCGCGCAGCAGGGGCGCCAGGGCGAAGGCCGGAAATCCGACCTCGACATAGGTCCGGTGCTCGATCGTCTCGTGGATCCGGTCGAAATGCTGGCGGATGACGTCGTCGGAGAGGAGCTCGCGCAGGCGCTCGATGTCGCGCAGGTTGCGCCGCGGCGCGTAGCGATAGCCGAGCGGTTCGTGCTCGACGACGACCTCGTCCGGATAGATCCGGCTCAGCGTCGAGGCGGTCCACTGCGTTCCCGACCGGGCGGTCGTGATGAAGAATGCTACATTCGGCATCCGCTTCCTCATGTTTCTCCGGGACGGTGAAGACCCCGGTCCCGGATTCCGGGTCGCTCTCCTCCGTCTTGCTCCCGATGACCGTGCCCCCGGCGGGCGCGGCGATCAACTCGAAGCAGGCGAGAGGGATCGGGCATCGGCGCGGGGCCGGCGGGCGGCGTCGCCCACTCGTCCACAGAATCTGTGGAAAAGGCGGTGGGCAAATCGGAATGCAACCCCTTTCGACGCGGCGGCGATCAAATCCGGCCGTGCCGCGGCGAGCGGCGCGGCCCCCCTCCGCGCCGCTCCCCGCGCTGTAACGGGCGGAGGCCCTCGCGCGTACCGGGATCGTGGGTCCGCCTCGCCGGCGGACTCCGCGGCCCGCCGGAGGGAGGCTCCGGCGCTCGTGGAGCGAGATCGATGCGACCAGAATCCCCTCACTTCGAGACCAGCACGGAAAGCGGCGCGGCGCGAAAGGCGTTCGACGAGGCGGTTCACGGCCTCGCCGCCCATCGGCCGACCACCGCCGGGGCGCTGGCGACCGCGCTCCGGGCGGATCCGGACCATGTCGCGGCCCACGCGCTCACCGGCTTCGCCAATCTCATCCTCGCGCGGAGCGAACTCGTCGAACCCGCGGGCCAGGCGCTCGGCCGGGCGCGGGCCGCGCTCGCCGCGCGCGACGGCGGCACGGCGGACGAACGCGCGCTGGTCGGGGCGCTCGGCGCGGCCGTCGCCGGCTCCTTCTCCGGCGCGGCCGATCGGCTCGACGCGGGTTTCGCGGACCGCCCGGCGGTGCTCCTGCCGTTCAAGCTCGCCCACGCCCTCCGCTTCATGCTGGGCGACGCGAAGGGGATGCTCGCCGCGAGCGGGCGGGCGATGGCGATCTGGGATCCGGAGATGCCCGGCGCCGGCTTCCTGCTCGGCTGCCACGCCTTCGCGCTGGAGGAACACGGCTTCTACGACGCGGCGCGCGCGGCGGGCGAGAGCGCGGTGGCGCTCCAGCCCGACGATGCCTGGGGCCTTCACGCCGTCGGCCATGTGCACGAGATGCGCGGCGACACCGGGGCGGGGATCGCCTGGATCGAGGCGAGCCGCGCCTCCTGGTCCCGCTGCAACAACTTCTCCTTCCACATGGCCTGGCATCTCGCGCTGTTCCATCTCGAGCGTGGCGATACCGAGCGGGTGCTCCGGCTCTACGACGCGGAGGTCCGGCCGGCGCCGACCGACGACTTCCGCGACATGGCGAACGCCGTCTCGCTGCTCTGGCGGCTCGAGCGGCGCGGCGCGCCGGTCGGGCACCGCTGGCGCGACCTCGCGGAGATCGCGTTGCGCCGCCGCGCGGATGCGACGCTCGTCTTCGGCGCGCTGCACACGCTGACCGCGCTCGTCGCCCTCGGTGAATGGGCGGCCGCGCGGGAGCTGGTCGCGGCGCTCGAGGCGCGGGCGCGGGGCACGGGCGATCAGGCGCGGGTCGCGGCCGGGATCGGCGTGCCGCTCGCCCATGTGCTGCTCGGCCGGGGATCCTTCGCCGACCGTCAGGCGCTCGACGCGATCGCGACCCGGCTGCCCGGGATCGGCGGCAGCAACGCGCAGCGCGACGTCTTCGTGCTCGCCATCGCCGAGGCGGCGGGCCGCCGGGGCGACGCCGCCGCGCTGACGCGGATCGGCCGGATCCGGCGGCACCTGAAGGCCGAGGACCGGCTGATCCGGTCGATCGAGCGCGGCGCCCGGGCGTGAAGCCGGGCGACGCGCCTTCCTCAACCCGCGAGCCTCCGATGCTCGCCCGCGCTTGAAAGGATCCCTGCGATGCCGATGACCGAAACCGGAACGCCCGCGGGACTGCCGAACGATCCGGCACTGTTTCCGAGGATCGACGCCGAACTCGTCAAGACCATCCTGCTCGCCGGCGCCGCGGCGGATGTCGCCTGGGAGATCTGGGCCCGCTTCGTCACACCGCTGCTCGTCGGCGGCCCACTGCAGCCGGCCGCGCTGGTCCAGTCGGTGTTCGGCTTCCAGAACTGGCCGCTCGCCGAGCTCATCCACGCGAGCGTGGGCGTGATCTTCTATCCGATCGGCTACCTCTTCATCGCGCGGCCCCTGCAGCGCCGGCTGCTGCCCGGGCTGCCGGTGAGCCTCACCGGACTGGGCTTCGGCGTCGGCCTCTGGATCTTCGCGCTCTACGTGATGGCGCATCTCCTCGCGGGTCTGCCGGCCTTCCTCGGCTTCGGGCCGCTCGCCTGGGCCTCGCTCGCCGGGCATCTGCTCTTCGGCCTCGTCACCGCCCATGTGGTCGCGTGGCGGCGGGCGTGAGCCCTTCAGAAGCCGAGCGCGCTCAGGCCCGCGTCGAGCTGGCGGGCGTCGGTCCCGTGCCCGCCGGGGTGCAGGCAGAGGGTGATCGGGCCGCGCCGGCAGGGCGCCATGGTCTCGCAGACCAGGCCGGCGAGCGTGACGGGCCGGGTGCCCGCCACGTCGCAGCCGGCGGCGCTCCGCAGGACGGCGATGCTCCCGAACGTATCGCCCTGACGATGGGCCGCGTCGATGGCGCGCCCGGCGAGCGGGAAGGTCCGGTCGGCGATGCCGTGGAAATGCACGGTCGGCGGCACCGCCGCGACGCAGTCGCCGGGGGCGGGCGGGGGCGACCAGAACACGCCGGAGAAGGTCACCATTCCCGCGAAGCGTTGCCCCTGGAAACAGGCGGCGTACCAGGCGAGGGAGGCGCCGAGCGAGAAGCCGCCCAGCACGGTATCGCCCGGGTTGAAGCCATGACGCAGCGCGAGGTCATCCAGAACCTCGCCGATGAAGGCCTGATCGTCGCGGTCCGGGGCGGGGACATGGGGCATCGACCACCGCCCCTCCCGCCCGTCGACGGCGACGAAGGCGAGGCCATGGGCGCGCGCCACCTCGACGAGCGGCCGCTGGTCGCGCAGGGTCAGCGCGGCCGACCCCTGGTAGCCGTGGAAGAAGACATAGGCGCCGCGCGCGGGGCCATCGGGCAGGACGATGCGGTAGTCTCCATGCGAAAGATGGACGGCGTCCTCGGCGACGCCGGGCGGGGCCGTGAGGAGAAAGGCGGCGAGAACATGCTTGAGCATCGGGACAATCCGCCGGGCGGGGGCGCCGCAGGATCCGGGGCGGCGGGCCGCCGCGACAACTCACTTTCCCGCGACCCGGGCCGTGTGGCCGACCGGGTGGCGGCGACGCTGGCGCTCCATGGCGTGCGCGCCGCCTTCGGAATGCCGGGCGGCGAGGTGGTGACGCTCGTCGACGCGCTCGATCGCGCGGGCATCCCGTTCCATCTCGCGCGGCACGAGACCCAGGCGGCGCTGATGGCGGCGGGTGAGAGCACCGTCTCCGGCGGGCCGGGGCTTCTCGTGACGACGCTTGGCCCCGGGCTCGCGAACGCGGTCAACGGAATCGCGGACGCGGCGCAGGAGCGCGTGCCGCTCATCGTGCTCTCCGGCGTGGTGGATCGCGCGACGCGCGGCCGCTACACGCATCAGGTGATCGACCATGCCCGCCTGCTGGCGCCGCTGGTGAAGGGCTCCTTCGAGCTCGGCCCGGAGGGCGCGGCGGCGGTCGTGGCCCGTGCGATCCGGCTCGCCACCGCCGCGCCGATGGGGCCGGTGCATCTCGACCTCTCCCCCGAAGTCGCCGCGGCGGCCTCCCCGGAACCGGGGCCGGTGGCCTTGGCGAGAGCCGCGGCGCCTCGCATCGCGCCGGACGATCCGGTGATCCTCGAACTCGCGGACCGGATCGACCGGGCCGAGCGGCCGCTGGTGATCGCGGGTTTCGAGGCGGCGCGGCATCCGGAGGCGGGATGCGTGCGCGCCTTCCTCGAGACACTCGGCGCGCCGGTCATCACCACCTACAAGGCCAAGGGCCTCCTGCCCGAGGACCGCGCGCCCGCGCTCGGCGCGGCGGGCCTCTCGCCCCGCGCCGACGCGGCGCTGCGGGAACTGGTGGACCGGGCCGATCTCATGCTCCTGCTCGGCTACGATCCGATCGAGATGCGCGCGGGCTGGCTCGACGCGCTCGGCGATCCCGGCCGGATCGTCGCGGTCAGCGCCGCGCCGGCGGACCACGGGATGCACACCGTCGGACTCGCAGTGACGGCGGATCTTGGCGCGCTCGCCTCCGCGCTGACGCCCCGCGTCACGGCGAAGCCGTTCTGGACCGATGGCGGGCCCGCGCGGGTCCGCTCCCGCCTCGCCGCGATCTTCGCGGGCCCGGAGGGTTGGGGACCCCACGCGGTGTTCGAGACGCTGAACGCGCTGGCGGGCGACGCGCTCGTCACCGTCGACAGCGGGGCGCACCGGATCCTGATGTCGCAGAAATGGACCGCGCGCCGGCCGCTCACGCTCCTCCAGTCGGCGGGGTTCTGCACCATGGCGGCGGCGCTGCCGCTCGCGATCGGCGCGGCGGTCGCGGCGCCGGGCCGGCGGGTGATCGCGGTAATGGGCGACGGCGGGCTCGAAATGGGAATCGGGGAACTCGCGACCCTGCGCGACCTCGGCCTGCCCGTGACCATCGTCGTGCTTCAGGACCGCGCCCTCTCGCTCATCGCGCTGAAACAGGCGGCGGCGGGCCTCGGGCCGCGCGGCGTCGCGCTCGGGCCTACCGATTTCCCCGCCGTCGCCCGCGCCTTTGGCGGCCATGGCATCGCCGCGCACGACGCGCCGACCCTCGCCCGCGCGCTTCGCGAGGCGGAGGCGCGCGCGGGCTTCACGCTCATCGCCTGCGGGATCGACGCCGATGCTTATGAACGCGCCTTCTGACCTCGCCCGCCCGCTCGAACCCGCCGCGCTCCCCGCGCGGCGGATCCGCGATCCGCGGCTCGACTTCTTCCGGGGGCTCGGCATGTTCATCATCCTGATCGCGCATGTCCCGGGCAACAGCTGGACGCTCTGGATCCCGGCGCGCTTCGGCTTCTCGGATGCGACCGAAATGTTCGTCTTCCAGTCCGGCATGGCCTCGGCGCTGGCCTATGGCGCGACCTTCGACCGGGCCGGCGCAGCGATGCTGGTCGGGCGCGTCGCCCGGCGGATCTGGCAGATCTACTGGACGCATGTCTGCGTCTTCGTGGCGATCCTCGCGCTCCTCGCCGCCGCGGGGACGCGGCCCGACGGGACGATCTACCTCGATGCGCTGAACCTCGGCCCCTTCCTCGCCGATCCCGGCCGGCTCGCCGGAGGGTTGCTCACGCTCACCTATGTGCCGAACTATTTCGACATCCTGCCGATGTATCTGGTGATCCTGACGCTGGTGCCGCCGATGCTTCTCCTCGCGCGGATCCACATCGGCCTCGCCTTCGCGCTGATGGCGGGGCTCTGGCTCGCGGCGGGCCACGGGCTCGCGCTCCCGGCCGAGCCCTTCTCGGACCGGCGCTGGTTCTTCAACCCGTTCGGATGGCAGCTCCTGTTCTTCACCGGCTTCTTCCTGGCGCGGGGCCGGATCCCCGCGCCGCGCTTCCGTCCCGCCATCGCCTGGGCGGCCGGGATCTTCCTCGCGGCGAGCGTGCCCTTCGCGCTGGTGCGCTGGTACGAGGCGCATCCCCTCTTCGCCGAGGCCGCCCGCGCCCTTGCGCCGCTGACCGACAAGACGGATTTCGGCCCGCTGCGCTACGCGCATTTCCTCGCCCTCGCCTATCTCGCCGCCCATGCCGTCGGCCCCGGCGGCGCGGCGCTGCGCGGGCCGGTGGTGCGCGTCGTCTCGGTCGTCGGACAACAGTCGCTCGCTGTCTTCGCGGCCGGCATGGTGACGGCGCAGGCGCTCGGCATCTGGCTCGGCGGCGCCACGGGGGCGGGCGCGATGGCGGCGGCCAATCTCGCGGGTTTCGCGGTGCTGATCGCGGTCGCCTATGCCACGCGCTGGTTCCGGAGCGAACCGTGGCGCCATGCTACCAGCGGAGCGCGCGCCGGCCGATGAGATACCCCGCGAGCGCGACCATCCCGATGGCAACCGGATACCAGGCGAGGACGAAGAGCGGGCTGTCGTCCACGCAGTTCGCCGCGTAGAAGAACGCCGCGACGCCGCCCGCCGCGAGTCCGGCGAGCGCGCCGGCGCGCCCCGGCCGGGCTGGCGCCCCGCGCCGCGAGACCCGGATGAGGCAGGCGAGCGGCCCGGCGGAGAAAAGCGGGATCAGCGTCAGGCAGAGCGCCGCGTTCTCCCCGATCATGAGCGCGGGCCAGCTTGCCATCGGCGTGACCGCGAGTTCGGCCAGCGCCGCGCCGGCGAGCAGCAGCGGCGCGGCGAGGAGGGGTGCCAGGTGGAAGCGCGCCTCCGGCCGCCCCGCCAGCAGCAGGGCGTGAAACGCCGTCACGGCGAGCGCGCCCGTCACCACGAACTTGAAGGGAAAGCGCGCCGTCTCCATCGCGGCGGCGATATCCGGCCGGGGCCCGAGCGCCAGCGCGAACAGTCCCGCCGTCAGCGCGACGGAGAGCGCGGCGGCGCCGAGGAGGCCCCGGGCGAACGGCTCCCGGACCTTCGCGTCCCCCGCCAGCAATCGTATGAGCGCCGAGGTCTCCATGGCATCCCGCGGACAAGCCCCCGGGACTCATACGGCGCGAAGGCCCCCGGCATTACGCCCCGTGACCAGCGCGTCACCAGCGCAGCGCGCGCCGGCCGATGATCCCGCCCGCGGCCGTGACGATCGCCATTCCGATCACGTACCAGCTGGCCACGAAGAGCGGGCTGTCGTCCGGGCAATGCCAGGCGTAGATCGCCGCGGCGAGGCTGCCCGCCGCGAGACCGGCGAAGGCGCCCGCGCGCCCCGGATTGTCCGGCGCGCCCTCGCGCAGCGCCCGGATCAGCGCGGCGAGCGGCGCGATCGAGAGGACCGGGATGAAGAAGACGCAGAAGGCGGCGTGCGCGCCGACGAGCCGCGTTCCCCATGTCCCGGGCGGGCTGACCACCAGTTCGGCCCCCACGCCGAGCGCGAGCACCAGCGCCGGGAGCGCCAGCGGCCATGCCCGGAGCCGCGCGCCCGGCACGCCCGCCCGCGCGGCGACCGCTCCGGCCGAGAGGGCGAGCAGCAGGGTGAAGCCGATCTTGAACTGCACCCGCGGCGTGGCGAGCGCGGCCACGAGATCCGGCCGCGCGCCGATCGTCGCGAGAAGCAGGAGGACGGAGAAGGCGACGCCGATGGCGAAGGCGGCGCGGATCCGTCCGGCGAGCGGGGTCGCGCCGCCGGTGTCGGTGACGAGCAGGTCTATGAGGTCGTCGGTCTTCATCGCGATTCCCTGCCGTAGATCGCCGCCAGCGCCTTCAGCGCGCGGTGCAGCGCGACCCGCACCGCGCCGTCGCTCATGCCGAGCCGCTCCGCCGTCTCCCGCACCCCCCGGCCCTCGAGCGAGATCGACCGCACGATGTCGCGTTGCGGGTCGCGCAGGCCGCCGAGCACGCGTTCGACGTCGAGCCGGTCGGTGATCGCACCCGTCTCCTCGGCCTCGAGCGTCTCGATCAGATCCTCGACCGGCGCGTTCACGACGCGCCCGCGGCGGCGGAGGCTGTCGATGAGCTTGTTGCGCGTGATGGCCGAGAGCCACGGGCCGAGCGGGCGCGCCGGATCCCAGGTCCCGCGCTTGAGATGTATGGCGAGCAGCACTTCCTGAACCACGTCCTCCGCTTCGCTCGGCGGCGCGCCGAACTGGTCGCATCGCCGCCGTGCCATGGCGCGCAGCCGCGGCGTGATCGCCGTCAGCAGCCGCCGGTACGCGTCCGCGTCCCCGTCGATGGCGCGCCGCATCCAGTCGGCCCATTCCCGTTCGCGTCCGTCGATCACCGGAGCGCGGGACCATCGGGCCGTGGCGGCGGTGTGCTGGTCATGCCGGACGCGTGGGACCCCTCGCGAAACCGCGCCGCCCGCCCGGCCCACCCGGGGCGGAAAGGCGCCTCTCCGCTTCCTTCGCACATGTGTCCGCCATTGTCGAAAGCCAAGTCCGCGCGCCCCTCGGTCGGCCGGCGGCGCGGCCTATTCCTCGTCCGGCGGCACGGGCGTCCAGCCCGGGCCGGGATCGAACGCGTCGATGCCGGAGGCGACCGCGAGCGTATCGGGGCCGAGATCGGCCTCGTAGACAACCCCGCGCTCGCCGACCATGAAGCTCATCACCCCGCTCTCGCCATAATCGGCGGGAAAGGCGATCAGCGCGTGGCCGGCGACCATGTGGCCCCCGACCATGTAGTCCATCGCCCCGCCCGGCGCGTGCGGGCCCTGGCGGGTCAGGACGTGGAAATAGTAGCCGAGATAGGGATCGGGCTCCGCGTCCGCGCCGCCGTCGATGGAATAGCCGTCGGAGGCCGCGCGTGCCATGAAATCGCCGATCGGACTTTCCGGCGCGCCGGGCGCGTCCGGCCAGTAGAGCCCGTCCCGGGCCCCGGCGCTCGAGATCAGCCGCGGCGCGAAGCCGGGCAGGCCGTCCCCGTCCGGATCCATCGCCCGGTAGGCGGCCTGCGCCGCGTCGTAGCCGCGCATCAGGTCGATGACGTCGAGCTCGTTGCGGCCGATCCGGCGCAGCCGCGTCTCCTCCCGCGCCGCGCCCGCGTCGAAGGACCAGCCGGCGGCCGTGTGCCGGAGCGGGATCGGCACGGGCCAGAGATCGCGGCCGATCACCAGCGTCGCGGTCTCGCCCTCCCGGTCGATCCGGCGCAGCGCGCGGTACTGGCGCAGGAACTCGCTCCAGGTCTGGTGGTCCTCCACCGCGTCGCCGGTGAGCACGACATCGCCGTTCTCGGGGCCGAAGACCGCGATCAGCGCGGCTTCGTCGCGCGCCTCCAGCGCCGCGATCACGGACTCGACCGCGGCCTCCGGCGCGCCGAAGACCGCCGGATCCGCGGCGCCCGGCCCGGCCAGGAGGCAGAGCGCCAGGGCTCCGGAACCGCATCTCCTGATCGCTCGCATCATCCCCTCCTCAGTGCCTGTGCTTGCCGCCGCGCTTGATCGAGGCCCTGGAGCGCGCGGCGCTGACATCGGGCTTCCTCAGCGCCGAGGTCTTTTTCGGCGGCTTTTTCGGCGGAACCTTCTTCTTCGCGGCCGGCGCCTTCGCGATCGCCTTCGGCTCCCTCCGCGGCGATTGCTTCAGGCTCGTCCCGGCGCGGCTCTTCGCCCTGGCCACGCCGTCGCCCGCGCCGCCCGGCTTGAGCGCGGAGGCGGCCCGGGCGTGATCACTCCCCCTGGCGCCCGCCTTGGCCTTTGCCTTGGAGAGGGCGGGGCGGTCCTTGGCCGGGGCAGGCGCCTTGCCGCCGGACCGCGCCTTGAGCCTGGCCTCGGCCTTGTCGCGCGCCGCCGCCCGGTCGGCGCCGCCACGGGGCGCGGGCCGGCCGGGTCCACCCGGCGCCTTCGCCTTCGCATCGAGCCGGTCGCGCGCCGCGTCGCGCCGCGCGGCGTCGGGTTTCCATTGCTCCGCGCGCCGCCGCTGATCGCCATCGCGGTCGCCGAGACGGTGCCCGCCCCGGTCGACGTCGATGTTCACGTCGCCGTTCACATTGACCGAGCGCCGCGGAAAGACCGCGTCCTCGTCCCAGTCGATCCGGGGCGGGCCGCGCCAGTAGTCGTCCCAGTCGTCATCGTCGTCGAAGATCTCGTCGATGAGCATCGCGCTGCCGAAGGCGATCGCGCCGGTGGTCAGTACGCTGGTGAAGGAGATCCCGGGATCGTAGACGGCCGTCGGCTGGGTCGTGGGCGTCGTGAACGCCATCGCCGGATCGTAGGAGGGCACGTAGACCACGTCGGGGTCGGCGGGGGCGATCGTGATGTGCTCGTCCGCGGCCTCCACGGTCTGCGCCTCGTTCGAGGCGAGATTGCCGACCGCCCGGGCCTGGGCGCGGAGCCGCTGCACGGAATCGAAGAGGTCGTCGGGCTGGGCGAGCATCGCATCGCCGAGATCCTCGGTCCATTCGACCTCGTCCGCCATGCGGCCGACGACGTCCGGGAAACCCGCCGCGAGCGTCCGCACGCTCTCGTCCCAGTCCTCGGCCTCCACCAGCCGGGCGCGTTCCTTCTGGTCCGCCTGCCCGTGGTCGTCGAGGAAGCGGTCGGCCTTCATGACGTCGAGCGGATAGGTCGCCGCCACCAGAACCTGCGCGAGCAGCGCGTCGGGATAGAGCGCGATCGGCGCCGCCAGATCGTCGAGCTCGTCGTCGGTCAGCAGATCCGCGACATCCGTCTCGGGCGGAGCCTCGCCCGTGTCGGCGGCCTCGACGGCGATTCCGGCGGCGATTTCGGCGGCGGCCGGCTGATCGGGCGCGGGCGCCTCGTCCTGGGCGGATCCGGTGCCGGGCAGCAGCGCCGCCGCGAGGACGAGCCAGAGCGGCGGGCGCGCGAAAGCGGCGCGGGCCGCGGGTCTCGACAGATCGAATCGCGGCATGCCGCCCTCCCGCCGACCGGGTTCCTCACGGGGGAGTGTACCCGATCCGGCGCGAAATTCGAGCATTCCCGGCGGGATGGGAAAGGGCCTTGCCGGGAAGATGCGCGCGTTGAAGAGGATGCGCGTTGAGCGTATATACGGAATGGTATATCCATGGAGGTCATCATGGCCCGCATCGCGAAGATTTTCCGCTCCGGCAATTCCCAGGCGGTCCGGCTCCCGAAGGACTTCCGCTTCGAGGTGGAGGAGGTCGAGGTCTCGCGCGAAGGCGACGCCGTGATCCTGCGTCCGCGCGCCAACGCCGCCCGGCCCTGGTCCGCGCTGCGCGCCGCCGTCGACCGCGGGGGGGACTTCCTGGCCGAGGGGCGTGACCAGCCCGCCGAGCAGTCGCGCCCCGATCTCGACCAGGCGTTCGGATGAGCCTCCGGCTGCTCGATACCAACGCCGTCATCGCCCTGCTGACGCGCCGGTCCCCGGCCTTGCTCCGGCGCGTCGAGGCCTCCGAGCCCGGCTCGCTCGCCGTCTCGGCCGTCGTCGCGCATGAACTCTGGTACGGTGCCTATCGCAGTCGGAAGGTCGAGTTCAATCTCGAAACGCTCCGCCTTCTCTTCTCGGACCTCGCCATCCTCGATCTCGACCGCGAGGATGCGCGGGTCGCCGGCGAAATCAGGGCGGAGCTGGCCCGGCGGGGCACGCCGATCGGTCCCTACGACCTGCTGATCGCCGGTCAGGCGAAGGCGCGGGGGCTCACGCTCATCACGAACAACATCGGCGAGTTCGCCCGGGTCGCCGGTCTGGACGTCGAGGACTGGTCGGCCGACTGAGGGCAACCCCCCGCGCGGCCGCGCCGGGGCGAAACGCGGAGGGATCGGATTGACGAAGGAAGACACCGGAGCCGCCGATCGCCCGCGGACGTCCTGGCGCCGCCTCCCCGCCGGGATCTGGGCGCTCGGTTTCGTGTCGATGCTGATGGACATCTCCTCCGAGATGATCCACGCGCTGCTTCCCGTCTACCTCACCGTCGGCCTCGGCGCGACGGCGCTGGCCGTGGGGGTGATCGAAGGCATCGCCGAGGCGACGGCGGCGATCACCAAGGTGTTTTCCGGCGCGCTTTCGGACCGGATCGGGCGGCGGAAGGAGCTCGCGGCGCTCGGCTACGGCCTCGCCGCGGTCACGAAGCCGGTCTTTCCGCTGGCGCCCTCCCTCGGCTGGCTGATCGCCGCGCGGTTCGTCGACCGGGTGGGCAAGGGCATCCGCGGCGCGCCGCGCGACGCGCTGGTGGCCGATCTGGCACCCGAGGGGCTGCGCGGGGCGGCCTTCGGGCTGCGCCAGTCGCTCGATACCTTCGGCGCCTTCCTGGGGCCGCTCGGGGCGATCGGGCTGATGTGGGCCTTCTCCGACGATTTCCGGAGCGTGTTCTGGGTGGCCGTCATTCCCGCCTTTCTCGCTCTCGCGCTCGTTCTCTTCGCGGTGCGCGAACCCGCGCGGCCCGAGGGGCTGCGCCGCGTGCGCGCGCCGCTGTCGCGGGCGGAGCTCGGCCTTCTCGGCCCGACCTACTGGTGGGTCGTCGCGGTCGCCACGCTCTTCACGCTGGCGCGCTTCAGCGAGGCCTTCCTGATCCTGCGCGCCCAGGCGGGCGGGCTGCCGCTCATGCTGGTCCCGCTCGTCCTCGTCGGCATGAACGCGGTCTACGCGCTCTCGGCCTGGCCCGCCGGCGCCCTGTCCGACAGGGGCGGGCGGATCGGCCTGCTCGCCCTCGGGCTCTGCCTCCTGGTCGCGGCGGATCTCGTGCTCGCCTTCGCGGGCGGGCTCGGCGGCCTCGCGCTCGGGGTCCTGATCTGGGGCCTGCACATGGGCCTCACGCAGGGCCTGCTCTCCGCCCTCGTCGCCGAGGCCGTCCCGGCGGAGCTGCGCGGCACCGCCTTCGGGATGTTCAACCTCGTCACCGGCGTCGCGCTGCTGCTCGCCAGCGTGATCGCCGGGGCGCTCTGGGAGGCCTTCGGCGCGGAGGGAACCTTCCTCGCCGGCGCCGTCTTCGCGACGGTGGCCGCGGCCGGGCTTCCGCCCCTGGCCCGGCGCCAGGCGGCGGCGCGGCCGGCGCCCGGCCCAACCGGCTAGACGTTCGCCGCGTAGTCCCAGGCGCCGGACCTGAACAGGCCCTCCGGGTCGTGTTTCTCCTTCAGCCTCCGCAGGCGCGCGATCGTCGCATCGGGAAAGACGGCGCGCATCTCCGCGTCGCTGGCGGGCATCGCGTTGTTCACATAGGCCGAGGCGTGGAAGGGCGCGAGCGCGGCCACCATGTCGTCGCACCACCGCTTGCTCGCCGCTCTCTGGGCGTCGTCGTCGTCGGGCCAGGCGATGAGCGCCGTCGCCCACAGGCGTCCGGCGCGCGCGGCGAAGGAGGTCGAGGCCGGGTCGGCGCGCCCGATCGCTCCGCCGACCTCCATCATCAGCAGGAAGGTCGAGTCCTTCAGGGCGAAGGCGGGTCTGGCGGCCCAGGCCTCGGCCATGGTGTCGATGATCCGCCCCACCGCGCCCTCGTCGCCCGGATCCCAGTCGATGAAGACGCCCTTGTCCCAGTAGTTCCGGCCATAGGGGAAAAACCCGTCGAGCGCGGTCTGGAGGGCGGTATAGGGCATCTCGGTATCCTGGCGCGCCACCGCGCCGCCGGCATAGGCCGCGATCTCGTCGCAGATGTCCCGGGCCGCGTCCCCGCCCGCGCCCACGATCAGCGGCACGACGGCGCAGACCGGGGCGCCATCGGGCGCGTGCATCCGGACGAGCTGGAGCGTCTCGGTATCCGGCCGGCCGGGGGCGGCGACGCGCTTCATCCAGGCTGCCATGACCTCCCGCGCCTTGTCCTCGGGCCAGAGGATCGGCGCGCTTCGCACGATCCCGCCATTCGGCATTTCGCGCAGCTTCACGACGAATTCGGTGACGACGCCGAAGCTGGCGCCGTTCCCGCGCATGCCCCAGAAGAGTTCGGGATCGCTCGCGGCGTCGATCCGGACCACCTCGCCCCGCGCGGTCACCATCTCGTAGCCGACGATGCTGTCGACCACCGGCCCCAGCCACCGGCTGAGATGGCCGATGCCGCCGCCGAGCGCGACCCCCGCGAAACCGGTATGCGAGACCGAGCCCGTGACGCAGACGAGGTCGTGGCGCGCGGTCTCGCGGTCCACGTCGCCCCCGTCGGCGCCCGCCTGGATATGGGCGAGCTTCCTCTCCGGATCGACGCGCACGGCGGTCATCCTCATCAGGTCGATGACGATCGCGTCCTCGATCATGCCCCAGGGCGAATGCGCCCCCTTGCCGCGCACGGCCACCCTGAGACCGTTCTCCCGGCAGTAGTTCACGGCGTCCACGATGTCGGAGACGCCGTCGACGACGACGAAGCCGAGCGGGTTCACCCGCCGGGCGAGGTCGTGGTTCCATCCGCGTTCGCGCGCGGCCGCGAAGGCCTGTTCGTCGTCGCGGCTGATCAGCCTGCCCCCGAGCGCGCCCCGGAGGTCCGTGAGAAGGACGTCGGTCATGTCTTCGGCTCCCTGTTCCCTGTGGTCATGGTCGCCCCCGCGGCGTTCGCGACGCAACCGTCAGAGCCCCCGAGGCTCCGGGATGCCGGCCTGTCCGGGCTCCTCGGAGAGATCCTCGTGCAGGCAGAGGATGTTGCCCTCGGGGTCGGAGAACCACGCGGCCTTCTCGGACCCCAGGACGCAGACATGGTCCACGGTCCTGAGACCCGGCAGGTCGTAATCGGCGAAGACGACGCCGCGCGCCTCGAGCGCGGCGATCGCCGCGAGAATGTCCCCGACCCGGAAGCTGAGGGCCGTGTGCTCGGCTTTGGTCCCGCCCTCCCGCGGGAAGAGGGCGATCTCGGCGCCGCCGCCACGATAGACGACCTTTCCGTCCGGCTTTTCCACGCCGGGCGGGAACCCGAGCTGTCCCTCGTAGAAGCCCCGCGCGCGGTGAATGTCCTTCACCGGGAGCAGGACGGTGACCTGGCAGTCGGACAGTTCCATGAGCCCCTCCGCGTTCCGGACTCGCCCTTCGAGGCGCGAGCATACACCCGCGCGCCGCGCTTGTATGCGGGCGGCCGCGGGCTCGGCTCGGGCGGATCCTCAGTACGGCAGGCCGACGTAGTTTTCCGCGAGCGCGGCGCGGGCGGCGGTGGAGGAGAGGGTGTAGCTCAGTTCCGCGTCGTGGATGCGCCGGCCGAAGGCGTCGTCCTCGGCGAAGGTGTGCAGCATCGTCGTCATCCACCACGAGAACCGCTCCGCCTTCCAGATCCGCGCCAGCGCCCGTTCCGAATAGGCGTCGAGCCCGGCGGGGGAGCGGTCGAGGTAGTGCTCGCGCAGCCCGTCGAAGAGGTAGCGGATGTCGGAGGCGGCGAGGTTCAGCCCCTTCGCGCCGGTCGGCGGCACGATATGCGCGGCGTCACCGGCGAGGAAGAGCCGGCCGAAGCGCATCGGCTCGGCGACGAAGGAGCGCAAGGGCGCGATCGACTTCTCGAACGAGGGGCCGGTCACCACCGCCTCCGCCACCTCGTCGGGCAGCCGCCGGCGCAACTCGTCCCAGAAGGCGGCGTCGGACCAGTTCTCGACATGGTCGGTCAGCGGCACCTGGAGGTAGTAGCGGCTGCGCGTCGGCGAGCGCATCGAGCAGAGCGAGAAGCCCCGCGCATGCTTGCCGTAGACGAGCTCGTGGCGGACGGGCGGCACCTCGGCCAGCAGCCCGAGCCAGCCGAAGGGATAGACCCGCTCGAAGGTCTCGATCGCCTTCGGCGGCACCGCCTTGCGCGAGGCGCCGTGGAAGCCGTCGCAGCCGATGATGAAATCGGCGTCGATCCGGTGCGAGCGCCCGTCCTTCTCGTAGGAGATCCACGGATGCGCGCCGCCGAAGTCGCGCGGGATGACGTGGCCCGCGTCGTAGATCGTCGGCGCCCCGTCGGCCTCGCGCTTGTCCATCAGGTCGCGCGTGACCTCGGTCTGGCCGTAGATCGTGACCCGCTTGCCCCCGGTGAGCCCGGCGAGGTCGATGTGGTGGAGCGCGCCGTTGAGCGCGATGTCGAACCCGTCGTGCGGCAGGCCCTCCGCGTCGAGCTTCTCAGCCGCCTTCGCCTCGCGCATCATCTCGACCATGCCCTGTTCGAGCACGCCCGCGCGCACCCGGCCGAGGATGTAGTCGCGGCCGACGCGGTCGAGGATGACGTTGTCGATCCCCGCGAGCGTCAGAAGCCGCCCGAGCAGGAGCCCCGAGGGGCCCGAGCCGATGATCGCGACCTGGGTACGCATGATGTTCCTCCCTGGCAGTCTTTGTGGTTGTCCGGCGTCAGTCGGTCGGCGTCAGCACCGCCTCGCGCAGCCGGTGCTTCTGGACCTTGCCGGTTCCGGTGCGGGGCAGCTGGTCCTCGATCCGGAAGACCTTCGGCACCTTGTAGCGGGCGAGCCGCGCCTCGCAATGGCGCGCGAGCTCCTCTTCCGTCAGACCGGCGCCGGGCTTCGGCACGACGAAGGCGCAGCCGACCTCGCCCCAGCGCGCATCCGGCACGCCGATCACCGCGACCTCCATCACGCCCGGATGCTCGACCAGAACCGCCTCGATCTCGACCGGATAGACGTTCTCGCCGCCGGAGATGAACATGTCCTTCCGCCGGTCGACGATCGCGATGTAGCCGTCCGCGTCGCGCCGCGCGATGTCGCCGGTCCGGAGCCAGCCGTCCTCAGTGAAGGCGCGCGCCCGCTCCTCCGGCCGGTTCCAGTAGCCCGGCGTGACATTCGGCCCCTTCACGAGGATCTCCCCCGCCGTGCCGTCGGGGACGTCGCGGTCGTGGAGATCGACGATGCGGACCGCCGTCGCGGGCCCGGCGAAGCCGACGCCCCCGGCATGTGTCGCGATCAGGTCGGGTTCGAGCGGCATGCCGAGGATCGTTCCCGCCTCGGTCATGCCGAACCCGTCGACCATCGCCACGCCCTGGTCGATCCACCAGCGGATGTTGGCCGGCGGATTGGGCGCGCCGCCGGTGAAGAGCGCGGTGAGCGACCAGCGGTCGGGACGGAAATCCTCGGCGTGGCGCAGTGCCTCGGCCATCTGCGGCACGCAGAAGTAATGCGTGATCCCGAGCGCGGGATCGGCGAGCCGCCGGTTCGTCGCCGCCGGATCGAAGCCGGGAGAGACGAGCACGGTCCCACCCTGCAGGAAGGGCGGCCAGATCGAGGTGACGAGGCCGATCACATGGAACATCGGCGATTCGCAGAGGAAGACCGAGGAATGCGAGACGCCGCCGAGCACGCCGAAGTTGACCCCGGTGAAGAAGAGCGTCCGGGGCGTCAGGATCACGCCCTTCGAGACCCCGGAGGTACCGGAGGTGTAGAGGATCACGCAGGGATCGCCCGCCTTGCGCTCCGGCCGGCGCGAAACCGGCGCCGTCGCCTCGCTCGCCGCGACGAAATCGGCCAGGCTCACCGCGCGGCAACCCTCGGGCGCCTCGACCGATACCGTGCCATCCCCCAGCAGGAGCTTCGGCGCGCAATCCGCGAGGATCGGCGCGAGTTCGGCCGGCGCCAGCCGCCAGTTCAGCGGCGTGAAGATCGCGCCCATCCGCATCGCCGCCTGCTGGGCGATCACGAGATCGGCGGAGTTCCTCGCGAGCACCGCCAGACGCTCCCCCGGCGCGAGGCCGAGTTCGGCGAGCGCGGCGGAGGCCTTGTCGATGGCGCGGTCGAGCGCGCCATAGGTCCATTCGCGGCCGCTGGCGAGATCGGCCAGCGCGCGTTTCTCCGGGCGGCCGAGCGCGTGCAGGGCCACCGGATCGGGAGCGATCCAGTCATCCATGGGCGGCTTCCTTTCCCTCGGCTCAGGCGCGGGCCTTGCTCTTGTCGTAGGCGCCGAGCCCGGGCTTGTAGCTCTTCTCGTCGATGAACTGGCGGATGCCTTCCTTGCGGCCGTCGTTGTCGTAGGAATTCGCCGCTTCCTGCGCGCGCACGAGATAGTCCTCCGCCTCGTCATAGGTCATGACGCCGACCCGGCGCACCGCGTCCTTCGTGGCCTTGAGCGTCACCGGGTTCTTCTCGAGCAGGATTTTCGCCACCTCGGTCACGCGCCCCTTGAGATCCGCGAGCGGCAGGCTCTCGTTGACCAGGCCCCAGGCGGCGGCCTTCCGGCCGTCGATCGGCTCGCCCAGCATCGCGTGATACATCGCCTGGCGGAAGGGCATCAGCTCCACGGCGACCTTGGTCGCGCCGCCGCCGGGCAGGATGCCCCAGTTGATCTCGGAAAGGCCGAACTTCGCCTCGTCGGCGCAGAAGGCAAGGTCGCAGGCGAAGAGCGGCCCGTAGCCGCCGCCGAAGCACCAGCCGTTGACCATCGCGATCGTCGCCTTCTGGTACCAGCGCAGCCGCCGCCACCAGCCATAGCTCTCGCGCTGGGACTTGCGGACGCCCTTGAGCCCGTCCTTCTCGGTCTCGCGGAAGTATTCCTTCAGGTCCATTCCGGCGGTCCAGGCGGTGCCCTCGCCGGTCAGCACGAGGACGCCCACGTCGTCGCGGAATTCGAGCTCGTCGAGCACTTCCATCATGCGGCGGTTGAGTGTCGGGCTCATCGCATTGCGCTTTTCGGGGCGGTTGAATTTCACCCAGGCGATCCCGTCCTCGACGGTATAGGCGACGACGTCGGTGGTCGGGGCGGTGGTCGTGGTGGTCATGGCATGTCTCCATCGGCGCGGCGCCAGCCTGGCCCGCGAGCAGCGAAAAGGTTGAGGAGCGGCGCCGGACGTCCGGCGCCGGGAAGTCAGATCGGGAAGTGGCCGGGCTCGGTCTCGACCGTGATCCAGCGCAGATCGGTGAATTCGGCGATCCCGGCCTTGCCGCCGAAGCGGCCGTAGCCCGAGGCGCCGACGCCGCCGAAGGGCATCTGCGCCTCGTCATGGACGGTGGCGCCGTTCACATGGCAGATGCCCGAGCGGATTTGCCGCGCGACCCGGAGCCCGCGCGCCGCGTCGCCGGTGAAGACCGAGGCGGAGAGGCCGTATTCGCTGTCGTTCGCGATCCGGATCGCGTCGGCCTCGTCCTTCGCGCGGATGACGGCGACGACCGGGCCGAAGCTCTCCTCGGAGTAGAGCCGCATCCCGGGCGTCACGCCCGCGACGATCCGGGCAGGAACCAGCACGCCCTCGGGCTCGCCCGCCGAAATCACGGTCGCGCCCTTCGAGGTGGCGTCCTCGACGAGGCCCGCGAGCTTCTCGGTGGTCCTGGCGTCCACCACGGCGCCGAGCGGGCACTTGCCCTCGCGCGGGTCGCCCGCGACGAGGGTCTTCGCCTTCGCGGCGAATTTCTCGAGGAAGGCGTCGTGGACCGCGTCGACGACGATGATCCGCTCGGTCGACATGCAGATCTGGCCCTGGTTGAAGAAGGCGCCGAAGGCGGCGGCCTTCACCGCCTCGTCGAGATCGGCGTCCTCGAGCACCACGAAGGGCGCCTTGCCGCCGAGCTCGAGCACGCAGGGTTTGAGGTTCTGGGCGGCGCGGACGGCGATGATCCGGCCGACGGCGGTCGAGCCGGTGAAGTTGATCCGCCGCACCGCCGAATGGTCGATCAGCGCGCCAACCACCTCGGCCGCGTCCTCGGGCGCGTTGGTGACGACGGAGACGAGCCCCTCGGGCAGCCCGGCCTCGGCGAGCGCCTCGACGATCAGCCCGTGCGTGCGCGGGCAGAGTTCGGAGGCCTTGAAGACGACCGCGTTGCCGCAGGCGAGCGGGGTCGCGATCGCGCGCACGCCGAGGATCACCGGCGCGTTCCAGGGTGCGATGCCGAGAACGACGCCCGCGGGCTCGCGCACCGCCATGGCGAGGCAGCCCGGCTTGTCGGAGGGGATGACCTCGCCCGCGACCTGGGTCGTGAGCGCAGCCGCCTCGCGCAGCATCGAGGCGGCGAGCATCACGTTGAACCGCGCCCAGGCCTCGGTCGCGCCGATCTCGGCCATCATCGCGGCGACGAAGTCGTCGCCCTTCGCGGCCAGCGCGTCGGCGGCCTTCAGGAGCGCGGCGCGGCGCGCGTTCGGCCCGAGCGCGGCCCAGGGGGGAAAGGCGGCGGCGGCGGCGTCCGCGGCGGCGATCGCGTCGGCGGGCCGCGCGGCGGGCGCCTCGCTCGCCACCTCGCCGCTGATCGGGTTCATCCGCTTGAAGCGGCGGTCGATGGTGTTCACCGGAGTTGCCCTCCCCTTTTGCCACCCTCGAGGGGCGGTCGGCTGATTGCTATGCAAGATAGCGATTGACTGTTATATGACATAGCAGTATGCATCTGGCAAGGGTCTGATTTGCGTCGGACGCATGATAAGGGAAAGCGCGCATGGGACCAAAGGGGTCGGAACAATCGGCGACGGGCGACGCTCCGGCGTCCGACTCGCCGCCCGGGCTCGAGAACCTTCTCGGCTATCACCTCCGCCGCGCTTCGATCGTCGATCTCGCGGGCTTCGCCCAGGCGCTGGGGGACGAGATCAAGACGGTGCCCTTCACCGTGCTCTGCATGATCAGGGACTGTCCGGGGATCACCGCGGCCGAGATCGGCCGCCGCGCGAAGCTGCAGCGGGCCAATCTCGCGCCGATGCTGGCGGATCTCGACGCGCGGGGCCTCATCGCGCGGCTGCCCGATCGCGAGGATCACCGGGTGCAGCGCCTCCATCTGACGCCGGAGGGCGCGGAGGCGGCCGCGGCCTGGTACGCGCGGGTCACCGCCCAGGAGGAACAGACCTTCGGCGCGCTGAACGCCGAGGAGCGCGGCGCGCTGCGCCGGCTGCTCGCGCGGGTCTGGCAGACGGACTGATCGAAGAGGCCGGGCGGCGGCGCCGCCCGGACAGACAAACCACATAATCGGCCGCGAACGCGGCCCAGCGGGAGGCTAACCCCATGAACACGACCACGCACGCCGGTGCGGAGACGCGGGCGCTTTTGCTCGTCTTCCTCGCGGCGATGATCGAGGGCTTCGACCTGCAGGCGGCCGGCGTCGCCGCCCCGAAGCTCGGACCCGCGTTCGGACTGGCGCCGAACCAGATGGGCCTCTTCTTCTCCTCGGCGACCTTCGGCCTCATCTTCGGCTCGCTCGCCGGCGGGGTGATCGCCGACCGCTGGGGCCGGCGCGCCGGCCTCAGCTTCGCGCTCGTCGCCTTCGGCGTCTTCTCGATCCTGACCGCCTTCGCGGGTAGCTTCGAGCATCTGGTGATGATGCGCTTCCTGACCGGCGTCGGCCTCGGCGGCGCGCTGCCCAATCTCGTGGCCATCGCCGCCGAATCCACTTCCCCCGACCGGCGCGGCCGCGCGGTCGCGCTCATGTACGCGGGCGTTCCGCTCGGCGGCGCGATCGCGAGCGTGGTCGCGATGATGGGCCTGCACGACGACTGGCAGTCGATCTTCCTCATCGGCGGTATCCTGCCCCTCCTGCTCGTCGCGCCGCTCTTCCTGCTGATGGCGCCGTTCCGCGTCAGCCACGACGCGGCGGTTCCGGAAAGCCGCCTGCGCGCGCTCTTCGCCCCCGGCACGGTCGCGGGCACCCTGCTGCTCTGGTCCGCCTTCTTCTTCGGGCTGGTCGTCGTCTACATGCTGCTGAACTGGCTGCCGCAACTGCTCGTCTCGCTCGGCTTCGAGCGGAGCCAGGCCTCGATGGTGCAGATCCTGTTCAACGTCGGCGGCGCGGCGGGCAGCATCGTCGGCGGACGCCTGCTCGACGGCGAGCGACCGGCGCTCGCCTCCGCCGGGGTCTTCGCCGCGCTGATCGTCTCGCTGATCGCGATGAGCGCCGTCCCGGGCGGCAATGTCGGCATGGCGATCCTCACCGGCGCGGTGGTCGGGGCGACGCTCCTGAGCGCCCAGGCGCTGCTCTACGGAATCGCGCCGCAGTGCTACCCGGCCGAGGTGCGGGGCACCGGCGTCGGCCTCGCGGTGGCGGTCGGCCGGCTCGGCTCGATCGTCGGCCCGCTCTTCGCCGGCGCGCTGCTCGCGAGCGGCTGGGGTCCGACGCAGGTGCTCTACTCGATCCTGCCGATCGCCGCGATCTGCGGCCTGACCACCGTCGCGCTGATCCTGCGCCGCCGCCAGACGGCGCCCGCGCTGGCGTAGAACGCCGCCGGTCCCGCCCCGTCGGGGCGGGACCCACCAAACCAGGAACCGGAGGAACACCCATGCGACCCATGTTCTCGCATTCGCTCGCCGCGCTCGCCCTCTCGTTCGCCTGCGCGATGCCCGCCGCCGCCGACGCGCTCAAGGTGACGCTGCTCGGCACCGGCAGTCCGCTTCCGAGCCCGGAACGGTTCAGCCAGTCGACGCTCGTCGAGGCCGGCCAGGAGAAGCTGCTGTTCGACTTCGGACGCGGCGCGCCGATCCGGCTGACGCAGCTCGGCGTGCCGATCGGATCGCTCACCGCGCATTTCATCACCCATTTCCATTCCGATCACGTCGGCGGCCTGCCCGATGTCTGGATGACCGGCTGGATCGCGACCCCGTTCGGAGGCCGCGAGACCCCGATGGTGGTCTACGGCCCGGAAGGCACCGAGGCGCTGACCGGACATCTCACGGAGGCCTTCTCCGAGGATGCGCGGGTGCGCGAGGCGGACGAGCATCTCGATCCCGCGGGCATCGCCTTCGACGCGCATGACGCGCCGCCGGGCAAGGTCTACGAGAGGAACGGCGTCACCGTCACCGCCTTCGAGGTGAACCACGGGCCGCTGATCAAGCCCGCCTATGGCTACCGCGTCGACTACGACGGCAAGGCGGTGGTGATCTCCGGCGACACGAAGAAGGACGAGCGGATCGCGGAGGCGGCGAAGGGCGCCGATCTGCTGATCCACGAGGTCGCCTATATCGACCATTCGATGATGGAGAAATTTCCGAGCTATCAGGAAATTCTCGATCATCACACCAGGCCCTCGGAGGCGGGCGAGACCTTCGCCGAGGCGGAGCCGCGTCTCGCGGCCTTCTCGCACATCGTCTCGCGCGGCGCGCCGGGGATGACCCAGCCCGAGGTGCTCGACGCGATCCTCGCCGAGGCGCATGGCACCTGGGACGGGCCGATCGTGATGGGCGCGGACCTGATGTCCTTCACCATCGACGGCGCCATCACCGTGACCGATCCCGAGGGCGAGACCGTGCTCACGGTTCCCGCCACCGCCGCGAACTGAGCCGGGCGCTCCGGCCGGTCCTCCGGCCGGACGCCGCGAAGGGAGGAGCCGATGATCGACCTCGCGAAGATCCGCGCGATAGATTTCCACACCCACGCAGAGGAGCCCTGCGGCTGTCACGCCGACGACGGCTACGACGATCTCCAGGCGGCGATGGCGGAGTATTTCCACGCGCCGTGGGACCATCCGCCGACGCTTCCGCGAACGGCGGCGCATTACCGCACGCAGGGGATCGCCGCCGTGATCTTTCCGGTGGACGCCGAGCGCGAGACGGGTTTCCGGCGCTACGACAATTTCGAGATGGCCGATCTCGCCGCCGAGCATTCGGACATCCTGATCCCCTTCGCCTCGATCGACCCCGCGAGGGGCCGCGCGGGCGCGCGGGAGGCGCGGCGGCTCGTGGCGGAGCACGGGATCCAGGGGTTCAAGTTCCACCCGACGATGCAGGGCTTCTACCCGAACGACCGCGCCGCCTATCCGCTCTACGAGGCGATCGCGGAGACCGGCAAGCCCGCGCTCTTCCACACCGGCCAGACCGGCGTCGGCTCGGGCATGCGCGGCGGGATGGGGATGCGGCTCAAATACTCGAACCCGATGCATCTCGACGACGTGGCGGCGGATTTCCCCGACATGCCGATCATCGCGGCGCATCCCTCCTTCCCCTGGCAGGAGGAAGCGCTCGCCGTCGCCGTGCACAAGCCCAACGTCTGGATCGATCTCTCGGGCTGGCGGCCGAAGTACTTCCCGCCGATCCTGATCCAGTACGCGAACACGCTGCTGAGGGACCGGATGCTGTTCGGCTCCGACTGGCCGATGATCCGGCCCGAGGGCTGGCTCGCCGAATTCGAGGCGCTGCCGATCCGGGGCCATGCGCGCCCGGGCATTCTCAAGGACAACGCGGCGCGGCTGCTGCGGCTCTCATAGAGGGAGGCAAGGATGATCGCGTTTCAGGCGCCGGTGGAGGACATTCTCTTCGCGCTCGACCTGGCGGGGGCCGGGCGGCTGCCCGACTGGGACCAGGATCTGGCACGGGAGGTCCTCGTCCAGTTCGCCCGGTTCGCCGAGGGCGAGATCGCGCCGCTCGACGAGCCGGGCGACCGGGAGGGCTGCCGGCTCGAAGGCGGGCGCGTCATCATGCCGGGGGGTTTCGCCGCCGCCTGGGCGGCGCTCGTCGAACAGGGTTGGCATACGATCGGCCTGCCGGAGCAATGGGGCGGGCAGGGGCTTCCCGGCCCCCTGCTCGGCGCGGTCAGCGAGATCTTCGCGGGGGCGAACCACAGCCTGCAGATGGTGACTGCGCTCGTCCCCGGCGCGGCGCGGACGATCCTCGCCTTCGGCACCGAGGAACAGAAGGCGCGCTGGCTGCCTCGGCTCGCGTCGGGAGAGTGGCTTGCCACCATGGCGATCACCGAGCCGGGCGCGGGCTCCGACCTCTCCGGCCTGCGGACCCGGGCGGAGCGCGCGGGCGATCTCTGGCGGATCGAGGGGGAGAAGATCTTCATCTCCGGCGGCGACCACGACCTCAGCCCCCGTGTCCTGCACCTCGTCCTCGCCCGCACCGGCGCGGCGGCGGAGGGGACGCGGGGGCTGAGCCTCTTCCTCGTGCCCTCGCATGACGCGGAGGGCGTCCGCGCGCCGGTCCGGGTGACCCGGATCGAGGAGAAGATGGGACTGCATGCCTCGCCGACCTGCCAGCTCGCCTTCGAGGGCGCGGGCGCGGAACTCCTCGGCCACGAGGGGGGCGGCCTCGGGGCCATGTTCACGATGATGAACCACGCCCGGCTCGACGTGGCGCTGCAGGGCGTGGCCCATGCCGCCCGCGCGAGCCATGTCGCGCGAAGCTACGCGGCGGAGCGGCGGCAGGGCGGCGGCCCGATCGCCGGCCATCCCGACGTGGCGCGGATGCTCGACACGGCGGAGGCGGGCGCGCTCGGCGCGCGGCTGCTCGCGCTGACCGCGCAGGTGGAACTCGCGGAGAAGGGCGACACGCCGCTCGTCGATTTCCTGACGCCGGTCTGCAAGGTGCTCGGCACCGAGGCGGGGATCGCCGCGGCCGATCTCGCGATCCAGGTGCTCGGCGGCTACGGCTATCTCCGCGAATACCGCGTCGAGCAGACTTGGCGCGACGCGCGGATCACCGCGATCTACGAGGGTGCGAACGGGATCCACGCCCGGGCGCTGGCGACGCGCGGCCTGACGCAAGGGGGCGGCGCGGCGGCCGATGCCTTCGAGACCCTGATGGCGCGCGCGCCGGAGATCGCCGGGCCGCTCGCGCTCTGGCGCGACGCGCGCCGCCGCGTGGCCGCCTCCGACCGGCCGGAGGCGCTCGCGCACGCCTTCATGAAGCTCACCGGCGCGGTGGCGCTCGGCTTCGCCTGGGCGCGGCTCGGCGCGGCGGCGGAGCGCGCGCCGGATCCGGCGCGGCTTGCGCGGATCGCCGCGCGCGTCAGGGCGGAGACGGAGGCGGGCGCGGCCTGCTGGGGCGCGCTCTGCGCCGCGGAACCGGAGGCCGGGTGATCCCGCTCGTCAGAGCGTCGGCGGGCAGGAGAGCCCGGCGAGCAGCGCGCGCGCGGCGATCGGGTTCTCCGCCTTCGGAAAGGTCAGTTCGAGAAAGAGCCTCTCGCTCCCGATCCTGACGTCGAGCAGGAAGCGGCGGCCGTCATCCCGCGCGCGCGGATGCGACCCGTCGAGGAAGCGCAGCAGGCCCCAGGGCCCGGGCCAGGCCTGCCGGGCCGGACCGGCGCCGGATCCATCCGCGAAGTCGATCGCGAGTCCCTCGGCGGGCCGGGGCCCCGGCCAGGCGAGGGTGCCGGGCACGCCGGAGGGATCGATCGCGGCGCTTGCCCCGCCGAGTTCCGCCGTCGCGGGTCCGGCGCCGCTGCGCGCCAGCGCCGCGAGCGTGAAGCCGGCGCCCGAGGGATCGGGAAAGAGCGCCGCCCCGGCCTGGGCCGCCTGCTCGAAGAAGGCCGCGCTCTCGGGCGCGAAACCCGAAAGGCGCGCCTCGGGCTTCCAGGACCAGGGCGAGGCGGAGGCGTCGAGGAGCGGCGCGACCTCGGCCGCGACGAAGCGGGGCAGGGCGCCGTCCGGGCCGAGGAAGCCCGTCACCGCCGCCACGTCGGCGTCCGCGCCCTCGGCTGCGAAGGGATAGCGCCCGCCGAGCGCCGCCCGGCAGGCCGCCGAAAGGCCGCCGTCCCAGAGCAGCGCGGCGCGTGGCCGGGTGCCGCCGCGCGCCGCCGCCGCCTGCGCCAGCACGTCCTCGATCACCTGCGCGACGAGGCGCGGCGCGAGGTTCAGCGTCGCGATCGAGGCGGCGCGGCTCTCGACATCCATCAGCCGCCGCCGGCTGGCCTCGGCGTCGGTATCGGTGGCGCGCAGCGCGATGTTGAGCCCGGCGAAGAGCTGGCCGATGCCGGCCATCTCGCCGCGGTTCACGAAGCCGATCGTCGGGCCGAAGACGGCGGCGATGCGCTGCTGGTCCGTGACCGGGCGGCTCCGGTCCTCGCCGCCGACCTCGCGCCAGGTGGCACGGAACAGCGCCGCGAGCGGCGAGGCCGGCTGTCCCAGCACGCCGCTGACGAGAAGCGCGCCGGCGCGGTCGGTGAAGGGGCGCACGCGCAGATCCGCGAGCTTCTCCGCCCAGGCATCGAGCGTCGCGCCCTGCAGCCGGTCGAGCAGCGCCGCCTCGGTTGCGATCGCGCGGGGGGCCACGCCGGTGACGCGCAGCCATTCCCGGCTCGCGCGGTCGATCGCGCGCCGCGCGCCGCCGCCCCGCGCATAAGCCCAGCCGGCGGCGGTGAAGAGCCCCGGCACAGGCTCGGCCAGCGGCCGGCCTGAGCGGCGGACCAGCACGTCGGCGAGGCCCGGGATCCCGGCCGGGGACCAGCCCGGCAGCGCCCGCGCCGCCGCGTCGCGCGTGAGTTCGAGCAGCGCGAAATCGGTGATGTCGCCCTCGCCCGCGATCTCGCGCGCCTGTTCGAGCAGTTGCGGATCGGGCGGGGGCAGGCCGCTGGCGGGGCCGGTCAGCGCCCCGGCATGCGGCGCCAGATCGCCGAGGATCGGATCGGCCCCGGCGCGGCTTTCGAGCCATCCGGCGAGGAAGCCCGGCTGCCAGGGATCCGCGCCTCCGAGGATCGCGAGACCCCGGATCGTGTCGTAGCTCTCGCGCGACCCGCCCTCGCTCGCCAGCGCCGCGTCGAAGGCGGCGGCGAGCATCGGCGGCACCAGCGCGTCCGCGGCGGCGGCGTAGCGCGCGCGCGCGATCGCCCCCGGCGCGTAGCGGCCCGCGAAGGGGGCGAGGCCGAGCGGACCCTCTCCCGCGCGCGCCTCGACTTCCTCCATCGCGCGCCGCAGATCGTCGAGCGCCCGCGTCGCCGCCCCGGGATCGGCGGAGCCGGCCGCGATCACCGTCTCCGCCCGCGGAATCTCTGCCACGAGTCCGGCGGCGTAGCGCCATTCGGCCCAGCCCGACCAGGCGGCGAGGACGAGAGCCACGCCGAGCGGCACGATGAGCCCCCAGGGTGGCGGCTCGGCCTCGCGCGCGGGCGGCGCGGCGCGGACCGCCTCCTCGCAATGGCGCAGGAAGCGGGCGAGGTCGCGGTCACGTGGCCCGCGCGCCTCCGCCGCCGCGCGCCGCCGCGCGACCTGTTCCGCGCCGGGATCGGCGATGCCGGGCAGCGCGCGGCGGCGGGCCCTGGTCCAGCGCGATGGCGACATCGCCGGATTGGAGCGCGCCCGCGCGTCGACGACCGCGATCAGCCCGTCGCGCGCCGCGCCGATCGCCGCGGGCGACAGGCGCGCGCCGAGCGCCGCCGTCTCGAAAGCTTCCGCCCGCCGCCGCGCCTCGAGCGCGAGCGCGCGGGCGTCGGGGCGCGGGTCGCGCGCCGCCTCGGCTGCGAGCGCGAGCAGCGGGCCCGCGAGGCCGGCGAAGACGTCGCCGCGCCCCTCGGGCGTCGAAGGGGGCGCCGCGCCGGGGGGCGGCCGGATGACGGTGCGGGGGGCGTCGCGCTCCGGCATCGCCGGTCAGAGGCGCCCCTGCGCCGCCCATGTGTCGAGCAGCGCCTCGCCCGGCTCGAAATGCATCGAATCCTCGCGCTCGTAGCCGGCACCCCAGAACCAGCCGGCGTCGTTGAAGAATTCCGCCAGCACGACGAGACCGAACTGGGTCGACCTGTCGCCCATCCGGTCGAGATTGCCCGAGAGCGTGAGGTCGATCGCCATTCCCCAGGCGTGGGAGGAGACGGTGCCGGGCGCGCCGCGCACATGGCGCGCGCAGAGTGCCCCGGCGGTGCCGAGCGCGGCGTAGACGGCGGGTTCGTCGCGGGCGAGCCTGTCCATGATCTCCCCGAGCGAGTCGAGCGCGGGCCTCACCATCGTGACCTCGATGGGCCCGACCTTGCGCGTCTCGAGCAGGGCGTTGAGCTTCGGGTTCGTCACCGGCTGGCAGGTGTCGGAATAGCTTGCGCGCGGCTCGCCGAGGAGCGCGCGCAGCGTCGCCGGCGTCGGCCGGTCGATGCCCTTGTTGAACCGGCCCTTGGCGAGCAGCATGCCTTCGATCAGATCCTCGTTGCCCGGGGACGGGGCGAGGCCCGGCGAAACGGGCGGCGGGGCCGGGACCGGGACCGGCGGGGCCGCCAGCGTCGCGAGCCGGTCGTTCACCCCGTCGATCTGGCGCCGCAGCGTCTCCACCGCCTGTTCGAGCGCGCCGATCCGCGCCTCCTTCGCGTCGAGGTCGCGGTTGACGCGCGCCAGCATCGCTTCCGGCCCGCTGTCCTTGGCCCCGCGCAGCAGGTCGCCGACCAGCGCGAAGGCGACGGCGGCGAGCACGATGCCGCCGCCGATCACCACCGCGCTCAGAAGCCCCTCGGAGCGCATCCGCGCCTCCCCCGCCGCCTCCCGGTTCCTCACGCCTCCGCGACGCGCACCACGACGACCGAGACATTGTCCGGCGCCCCTCGGGTCAGCGCAAGCTCGACGAGCGCCTGGCAGGCCCGTTCCGGATCGGGGGCCGCGGCCATCAGCCCGGCGATCTCCGGCTCGCCCGCGCAGCGGGTCAGCCCGTCGGAGCAGAGCAGCAGGCCGTCGCCGCCCCGGAGTTCGAGATCGGTGAACTCCGGCGTCGCCTCGGCGCCGCTGCCGATGGCGCGGGTCACGACATTGGACTGGGGGTGGTGGTCGGCCTCGGCGGGATCGAGCGCGCCCTGGTCGACCAGTTCCTGCACCAGCGAATGATCCCGGGTGATCCGGCTCAGCGCGCCGTCGCGCAGCAGATAGGCGCGGCTGTCGCCCGCCCAGGCCACGATCGCCCGCGCGCCCTGGATCATCAGCGCGACCACCGTGGCACCGATCTCGCCGAGCCCGTCGCGCCGCGCGCGCGCGCGCACATCCGCGTGCGCCTCGCGGAGCGCGCGGTCGAGCTCGTCGCGCCCGGCATCGCCATGGGGCAGGCGGGCCAGCGCGTCCACGGTCAGGTCGGCGGCGAGATCGCCATGCCCGTGCCCGCCCATCCCGTCGGCCACCGCCCAGAGCACCCCGGTCGGATCGGTGAGCAGCGCGTCCTCGTTCACCTCGCGGACCAGCCCCCGGTGGCTGAGCCCGGCGCCCGAGATCCGGAGGCGACTGGCCCCGGGAAGCGCCGCGCCGCTCATGGCCGGCTCTCCCGCGGCCACGCTTCCCGCGGCGGACATGTCCTGAACAGGGCCGCTTCCACGGAGGCCACCTCCCGGGCTCCACGTTGCGCGCCATCGCATCCTACAGTAGAATGGGCGCGGGCAAAGAAGATTTGCGGGGGTGGACCTTTGAAGCAAATATTTGCCGTTCCGCTTGGGGCCATTCCGCTCGGTTCCATCCTGCTCGGAACCGTCTGTGGACTTTCCGCGCTCCCCTCCCATGCCCAGGACATGACCAGCGACGAGATCGCGGGCCGGTTCCGCGCCCAGCTGCGCTCGATCCGCTCCGTCCAGGCGGATCCCTCCGTCGGCATGACGCGGGGCCTCGTCCTCATTCCCGTCGCCCCGGACGAGGAGACCGCGGCGCAGGCGGAAGAGGCCGCCACCGCCGGGGGCGGCGAGGCCGTGCTGACGCTGACCCCCGCGACCAGGGACGCCGCGCCGAAGGCGGTCTGGACGCTGCCGAAGGAGGAGCAGGTCAACGCCCGGATCACCTTCGCCTTCGATTCCGCCGCGCTGGCGGCGAGCCAGAAGCCGAAGCTGCGCGAGGTCTGCGCCGCGCTCGGCCAGGCAGGCGTGGGCGTGCTGCGCATCATCGGCCACACCGATTCCACCGGGCCCTGGGACTACAACCAGAAGCTCTCCGAACTGCGCGCCGAGGAGGTGAAGCGCTTCTTCGTCACCGATTGCCGCGTCCCGGCCGACCGGCTGCAGGCGGTCGGGGTGGGAGAGCAGTTCCCCTACGACGAGAGCCACCCCGCCGCCGCCGCGAACCGCCGGGTGGAGTTCCAGGCGATCAGCTGAGCGGACCGGCGGAGAGAGCCGCGCGTTAGGGAAACACGGAGCGCGGCGTTGCGGGCATGAGGGAATTCTGGAATGGTGGAACCATGAGCACACGCGCGCAACCCACGGACGCGGAAAGGTGGCCCGGGCCGCCCTCGGGCGATGTCCGGCCCGAAACGGGCTATGACGAATGGCTCGCCGCCGAGATCGAGGCCGGACGCGCCGAACTCGACGCGGGTCAGGGCATTCCCGCCGAACAGGTCTGGAAAGAACTCGGCCTTGAATGAAGGTCGTCTTCTCGCCCCGCGCCCTCCGGCGGCTGAGAGCCGGACCCGAAATGAGTTGAGCGATATCATAGGGTTGTGATTCACGTCGGTTTGCGAAGACTGACGGAGATCCGATGCCCTGGACTGAT
>NZ_VFRP01000025.1 GCF_006385685.1 Amaricoccus solimangrovi
GGCTCGACACCCGGATGTCGATCGCCGGGAGGGCGGCGAAAATCGCCTGACACACCGCGAGCGCGCCAAGCAGCCAGAGGAGCCAGTCGCGGGGCTTCAAGGTTCGAACGCCGCCGTCGCGCATGTGCCATCCCGTGCCGTGACATGCATTGGAGGGGGTGACGGGCGGCGGACGCCTCGGTTCCCGCCATCTGGAGCGGCGTCTTCGATCTCTTCGCGGAGCGCCGGAAGTGCGCGGGTGGCCCGCCGGGGCGGGAACCGCGAAGGCGCGCGATCGGAGTCGCGCCGGATAACCGCTCCAGCGAAGCCATGGCGGCCTCCTCGGTCGCAATCGCGATGAGCCGGGGGCGCCGGAGCGCCGCGAAAGCAGGTGAGCCCGGATCATTGCCCGGAAAACCCGCCTGGCGCCGGAGCGCCGCGAGCAGGTCATCCGGTCGTTCTCGATCAGCGGGATTCGCATGCATGCTATTCGGCGGCGTCGGGCAGCCGGGCGCGGCCGGTCTCCGGCGGGGGGAACATCAGCCGGACCGGGGTTCCGCCTTCCGGGCCATCGTCGATTTCCACCGCGCCGCCATGCAGCTGCATCGTGGCGGCGACGATCGCGAGGCCGAGCCCGACGCCGTCGGAGCCGCTCCGGTCCAGTTTCCGGAAGCGCCGGAGTACCGCGGCGCTCCGGTCGGCCGGAATGCCCGGGCCACGGTCGCGCACGCTGATCTCGGGGCCGGGTCCTGCGGTCACCGTCACCACCTCGCCGGCGGGGGAATGCGAGAGGGCGTTCTCGATGACGTTTCGCAGCGCCCGTCCGAGCGCCTCGGCATGGCCATGCACCGGGACCGCCGCCGCGTCCTCGAAGGCGATCCGGCGGTTCCGGTTGAGGGCGAGGGGTGTCAGCTCCGCGACGAGCGCGCGTGCGACCTCGCCGAGGTCGACCCGGGCCTCGGGACCGAATTCGAGCGCGGTCGCCTGGGACATGTCGAGCATCTGGTTGACGAGCCGCCGCATCTTCTCGGCGTCCACCTCGAGCCTCGCCTTCTCGGGACTGTCGGGCAGCCGCCCGATGCTCAGCATCATGACCGAGAGCGGGGTCCGCGACTCGTGGGCCGCGTCTCCGGCGAAGTCGCGCGGCGCCGTGACCGAGGTCTCGATCCGCGCGAGCATCCGGTTCACCGAGGCGACGAGGGCCTGGGCTTCGCGCGAGGTCCGCGCCTCGCGCTCGATCGTGTCGAAGACGGGGTTGCCGAGTTCCAGCGTGGCCCCGAGACAGGCGCCGGGCCGACGCAGAAACGCCCGGCAGCGCGCGACGGACTCGGGCATCGCGAGGGGCTTGACCACGTAATCGTCCGCCCCCGAGTCGAGATCCGCGACCCGGTCTCCGAGGCCGTCGCGCGCGGTCAGGACGAGGATCGGGGTCACACCCGCCAGGCCACGACGCAGCACAGCGCGATGCAGTTGGCCAAGCGATCGGCTGTGGCCAGGCGCAGATCCTCGATCCGGCAGCCGGTCTTCAGGGTCCTGAAGAAGGTCTCTATTTTCCAGCGCAGGGCATACCATTCGAGCTTGCGCACGGCCTCGGCGTGGGTCGTCACCGGCAGGTTCGTGATCAGCTTCCAGAGGACGGGGGCCCTGTCCTCCGGCGGGTCGAGTTCCTCGGCATGGATGATCTGGAGCTCCTGGTGCCGGTATTTCCGCTGCTTTCCTATCGGCGGGCGGACCGTCGTCGTCGCATGCCGGACGGACAGAACGGCACAATGCTCCTTGCCCTGCGCGTCCCGGAACCGCACCTCGTGGGTGCCGCTGGACTGCACCTGCGTCATGACCTTGGCGATGGTCGTGCCGCCATCCTCCGCCAGGCGGTCGACACAGCTCCGGACCAGGAAGCCGGTCCCAAGTTCCTCGGCCAGGCTGTAGAGCTCGTAGATGTCGCTCTCGCGGTCGCCGACATGCACGCAGCGCTCCGGCGCGCCTGCCAGCTCGGTGGATAGGCGCAGATTGTCGAGCCAGCGCATGCTCTCCTTTTGCTCAATGGGGACACGGATGGGATTGATCTTGCGCTTGAGCGCAGCGGTGCGAAGGTGAATTCCGTGGTGTCCTGAAGGATCAGGATGGGACCATCGGTGGCCTTCATGCGCAGGGCAGAGGCAGCGAAATGGTCACCCAGGGTCTTATCTTCGCTGACATTGCCGTTGGAAAAGAACCGGTAGGCCGCCTTGGTGTTCGACCAGTCCTGGAACGCCGGGGGCGGCGATTTTCCCGGCCGCTCCCCGAGAGCCTCGAGCATCGCCCCGAGTCTGCGGTTCAGCCGCTCACCGCCCAGATCGCACCCGGCAGTTTCCGTTGCCACCCAGCTTTGCGCCATGCTCGCACCTCACGCGTTCGGTGCACATGACGAATCATGATCCTATCATTGTTGCCAAGGCCAATCTGGAAGGTGATTCAATTCACCGCACCAACTTGTGGGTAACTGCAAGCCAAGCCGGATGCTTACCCATCAGGCGCTCGGCGGCAAAGCCGATCATTTCGCGCAACAGGTCCGCATCGGCGCTCTTTCCACCAGAGCGCGCAGGTCCATCATGGGTTTGGTCATCGGGGGCATGCCTCGGTTCAGGTTGGCTCAGCAACCCGACCCTACCGGGAAACCCGATGACCGCCGCGAGCTACACCATCAGATGGGGCACGATGGCCGCCTCCGCCAACGTCACCCCGCGCCCCACGGAACGCTCCAGCTTCCATCTGGTGATGAATGTGCCTCAAGCTTCCCAAACAAGCCGCGCGGTGTACCTCGAGTGGAGGACCGGCGGGTGATCTCGGGGATCATCCATGTCATCCGGGGCGGGCTGATGTGGCGGGACGCGCCCGCCGTCTACGGACCGCCGAAGACGCTCTACAATCGCTTTATCCGCTGGAGCAGGATCGGCGTCTTCGACAGGATCTCGACCCGCCTCAAGGTCCACCGCACCGCCGCCAGCCTGCTCAAAGGGAGCTGTACCCTGCCGTATTGGGCGCACCAAGGGTGCTCTGAACCCGAAGCTGCACGCGGTGTGCCACACCGCAAGCCCTTGATCCTGCGCCTCACCGAGGGTCAGGTCAGCGATTATCGTGGCGCGGCGACCGTGCTGCCCGACGCGGACGTTCTTACCGCTGACAAGGGCTATGTCAGCGACCGGTCCCGCGTAGGCTTGTCTGAACTCGCGATCGCCCCCTGCATCCCCGGCCGGGCGAACCGCAAGGCGCCCCTGCCTTACGAGGCCGACCTCTACAAGCAGCGCAATCGGATCGAGGGCATGTTCGGCATGCCACCGATTGGCACCGCATCGCCACCCGATACGACCGCTGCGCCCACCTCTTCATGAGCGCCATCTGCATCGCCGCGACCGTCTATGGATACGACAAGTGTCCACAGATCCTGATCGGATCCACCTCCGGGGTCAGCCCAGGTCGGCGTAGTCCGGCGTTTCCCGGCCGATGATCCGCCGGACGCTCGCGAGATGCAGCCGCGCGCTTTCGGCGTCCCCCGCGCGGATCTGCCGCGCCGTCTTCTCAGCCAGCTGTGGTGGCACAGGAACCAGCGGCCGGCCGGTCGAGAGCGCCTTGATCTGCGCCTCGGCGGCGCGCTCGAGATAGTAGAGGTCGTCCCAGGCCTCGGCGATCGTGGGCGCGATCACCATCACGCCGTGGTTCCGCATGAAAACCACGTCGGCGTCGCCGAGCGTGGCGGCGATGCGCGCGCCCTCCTCAGCGTCGAGCGCAAGGCCGTTGTAGTCGCGGTCATAGACTACGCGGCCGCGGAACTTCAGCGCGGTCTGCCCGGCGTAGACGAGTGGCTCGCCCTCGGTCATCGCCAGCGCCGTCGCCCAGGGCATGTGCGTGTGGAAGGCGGCCGCCGCGCGCGGCAGCAGCCGGTGCAGCTGGGCGTGGATGTGGAAGGCGGTCGCCTCGGGGGCGCCTTCGCCCTCGAGCACGTTGCCTTCGAAGTCGCAGATCACGAGATCCGCCGCGCGCACCTCCTCGAAGGCGAGGCCGTAGGGGTTGACGACGAAGAGATCGGGGTGAGCGGGCACGACGGCGGAGAAGTGGTTGCAGATCCCCTCCTGCAGCCCGAGCCGGGCGGCCATACGGAGGCAGGCGGCGAGGTCGCGCCGGGCCTCGCGGATCTCGGGGGTATCGAGCCCCGCGCGGGTCGCGCGCTGGACGTCGAGCTCATGCGCCATGGGTCTTCTCCATTTCCTTCTCGGGCTCCGGCTCCGGGTCGACCGCCGGCGACGGGCCGGGGCGGCGGAGCTTCACCGCGCCCAGGAGCCCCTGCGGCCGGACCAGCACCACGAAGAGCAGGAGCCCGCCCGCGATGTAAAGCCGGTAGTCCGAGATGCCGCGCGCGCTCTCGAAGATGCCGATGATCACGGCGGCGCCGAGGATGGTGCCGGGAACCGAGCCGAGCCCGCCGACGAGCACGATCGCGAAGACTAGGGTGCTTTCCCAGTTGGTGAACATGTCGGGCCCGACATAGCTCAGGAAATGCGCGACGATGGCGCCCGCGACGCCGCTGATTCCGGCGCCTAGGCCGAAGGCGAGCAGCTTGTAGCGGGCGACGTTGATCCCGACCGCGCGGGCCGCGATCTCGTCCTCGCGCACCGCGAGGAAGCAGCGGCCGATGTCGGAGGCGCTGATCCGGTTGGTGATCGCCACCACGACCGCGAGCAGCGCGAGCGAGAGCAGGAAATATTCCTGGTTGGTCCATAGCTGGTGCCCGAAGAGGCTGATCGGCGGGATGTTCGGCAGGCCGACGGCGCCGTTCGTCACGCTGTCCCAGTTGAGGAAGACGAGGCGGCAGATCTCGGCGAAGCCGATGGTGACGAGGAAGAGATAGTCGCCGCCGATCCGCGTCGCGGGATAGCCGATCAGCAGGCCGAAGGCCGCCGAGAGCGCGACGGCGCAGATGAGCGTGATCGGGAAGGGCAGGCCCAAGTGGATCGTGAGCAGCGCCGAGGTATAGGCGCCGATCCCGTAGAAGGCCGCCTGCCCGTAGGAGAGTTGGCCGCAAAAGCCGGTGATGATGTTCTGCCCGAGCGCCAGGATCGACCAGATCGCGATCATCGTGAACATGCGGAACAGGTACTGGTCGGTGATGACGAGCGGCGAGAGCGCGGCGAGGCCGAAGCCCAGGGTCCAGAGGACGCCCGGCGGGATGGAGCGCAGCGTGCCCACGAGCGAGCGGCCTTCGGTCGGTCCGGTGGTCATGTCGGTCATCCCCTCAGACCTTCACCTGGATCGGCCGGCCGAACAGGCCCTGCGGCCGCACGAGCAGGACGAGGATCAGGAGCCCCATCGCGATCCCGTCGCGATAGCCGGTGTCGAAATAGGCCGCCGCCAGCGCCTCGGCGACGCCGAGCACCAGGCCGCCGACGAAGGCGCCCTTGATGTTGCCGATGCCGCCGATCACCGCCGCGACGAAGGCCTTCATCATCACGGTGAAGCCCATCATCAGGTAGACGGTGTTGTAGTTGATCGCGAAGAGGATGCCGCCCGCGACGCCGAGGAGGCCCCCGAGCACGTAGACCATCGCGATGGTGCGGTTGACCGGGATCCCCATGTAGCCCGCCGCGTCGATGTCCTGCTGCACCGCGCGCATCGCCTTGCCGATCATCGTCTTGCGCACGAAGAGGTCGGTCGCGAGCATGAGCGCGAGCGCCACGCCGAAGACCGCGACCTGGGTCGAGGTGACGCCGATACCGAAGACCTCGGCCCGCGCGACCGGGATGTCGAGCGGGAAGGGCTCGGTCGTGGTGCCCCAGATGAGCTGGGCGGTGTTGCGGATGATGAGCGCCACGGCGATCGCGCTCACCGTCGGCACCATGCGGTGCGCGGTCCGGGTCGGGCGGAAGGCGATGCGCTCGATGAAGAAGCCCATCGCGCCGCCGAGCAGAATCCCGAGCGGGATCGCCGCGATCGCCGGGACGCCGACGAGCATCAGCGCCATGGCGACATAGGTGCCGAACATCAGCGTGTCGCCATGGGCGAAATTGTGCATCTGCAGGACGCCGAAGACCATGCTGTAGCCGACGGCGATGAGCGCGTAGATGCTGCCGGCCGAGAGGCCGTTCAGGATCTGCGCGAAGAAATACTCCAGTCCGGTCATCGCCCCCTCACGCCCGCGGCAGGAATTGTCCGGCGCCCGGCCACGCCGCGAGCCCCGCGTGCGAGAAGACCTCCGTGCCGCGCAGGAAGGTGGCCCGGATCCGGCCGGTGCAGCGCGTGCCGTCGAAGGGCGACCATTTCGCCTGGCCCTCGAAGGCGGCCGCGTCGATCACGGTCTCGCCCTTCGGGTCGAGCAGGATCAGGTCGGCGTCGAAGCCGGGGGCGATCGCGCCCTTGCGGCCGTAGAGGCCGAAGATCCGCGCCGGGCCGGTCGCGATCATCCGGCCGATCAGCGCAGGATCGAGCCCCCGGTCGAGCGCCGCGCCGATGAAGATCGGCGTCGTGGTCTCGATCCCCGTCAGCCCCATCGCCGCCTCCCAGATCGACGCGGTCTCCTTGAGCGCGATCGGATAGGGGCAGTGGTCGGAGGTGAGCGCGTCGATTGTCCCGGTCGCGACCTCGGCCCAGAGATCCTCGACCGTGGCGCGCGGCCGGATCGGCGGGCCGCAGCGGGCGATGCCGCCGATCCGCTCGAGGTCGTCCTCGTCGAGCACGAGATACTGTGGGCAGGTCTCGACCGTGACGATCCGGCCGGCGGATCGCGCGGCGTCGATGATGCGCGCGCCGTTGCCAGTCGAGAGATGCACGATGTGGAGCCGCGCGCCGTGATGGCCGGCGAGATGGATCGCACGCGCCACCGCCTCGGTCTCGGCGATCTCGGGCTGGGCGGCGCCATGGGCGCGGCCGCCGTCGGCGCCGGCCGCGCGCAGGCGCGCCATGCTGCCCTGGATGATGTCGTGGTTCTCGGCGTGGAGCCCGAGCAGGGAGCCGACGGCGGCGATCTCGCGCAGGGCCTCGCTCAGCGCGTCGTCGTCGAGGCCGGGCAGGCCGCGCGCGTCGCCGGCCGCGCGGTCGGCGCGGCCCGAGCAGCTGAACGCCTTCATCGCCACCGCGCCCGCCTCGTGCATCGGCGCGATCTGGTCGAGGTTGGCACCGGTGAGCCCGCCCCAGAGCGCGAAATCGACGCAGGCGTGCGCGGCCATCGTCTCGCGCTTCGCAAGGAACCGCTCCAGCGTGGTCGCGGGCGGGTTCATGTGCGGCATCTCGATCACCGTCGTGACGCCGGCCTTGGCCGCGCCGGCGGTGCCAGCCTCGATCTCGGGCAGGATGTCGTCGTGGCCGGCGGTGAAATGCGTATGCGCGTCGATGGCGCCCGGGAGCAGCATCAGGCCCTCGGCGTCGATGACGCGGGTCGCGGAGGGGACGGCGGCGGCGCCGTCGACGAGGGCCGCGATCCGGCCGTCGCTTACTCCGACGTGAAGGCGCGCCGCTCGATCCTCGAGAACAACGGTGGCGCCGGCGATGACGAGATCCATGTCAGCCTGTCCGTTTCAGAAGTCGTAGTTGGTTTCGGGGTCGGCGAGGAAGTCGAGCCAGGTGCCGATCCCCGCCGCAGCCGCGCGGGTCGCGACCAGCCGGCCGAGGATCATGTCCTCGATCGGCATGCCCTCGTTCATCGAGAAGATGAATTCGTCCGCGCGTTCGCGCCCCGGCTTGGCGCCCGCCGCGATCTCGTGGAGTTCCGCGTGGAGTTTCGGCAGGCCGTTCGGGAAATGCCCGCCCTCGGCGACCCAGGTCAGCATGTCCCAGCGGTCGGTGACGAACTTGTCCGCCGAGAGATAGGCCTCCGGCTCCCAGACGGTGCCGACGTCGATCGGCATGACCAGCGCGCCCGGGGCGATCCAGTCGCGACGGAGGCAGGGATCGGGCAGCATCGCGAACTTGGTCGCCGAGACGACTACGCCCGCGTCGCGCACCGCCGCCTCGGCGCTCGGGGCGATAGTGATCGCCCGGCCGGTGCGCCGCTCCATCTGGTCGCGGAACCGCGCCGCGGCCTCGGGGCGGATGTCGTAGGTCGCGATCGTTTCTGGGCTCAGCACTTCGAGCAGGCCGAGCAATTGCGTCCGCATCTGGACGCCGCAGCCGATCAGCGCGAGCTTTTCCACCTTCTCCGGCGCGAGATGCTTCGCCGTCACCGCCGAGGCGGCGCCGGTGCGCATCGCGGTGATCCAGGTGCCGTCGATCACCGCGACCGGTAAACCGGTCTCGGGATCGTTGAGAAGCACGAGCGCGGTGAGATTGGGCAGGCCCTTCGCGACATTGGCCGGAACCTCGGCGTTCCACTTGATGCCGAGCCCGCCGCCGTCGCGGAGATAGGCGGCGTTGCCGTTCAGCCGCCCGCCGTCCTTCCAAGGCAGGCTCGCCTTGCCCGGCATCAGCGCCGTCCCGGCGTGCTGGACGGCGAGGCAGTCCTCGACCGCCGCGATCACGTCGCCCATGCCGACGCCGAGTGCGACGAGATCGGCGCGGGAGAGATAGAGCAGCCGGCCGGGCGGAAGCGCCGCGGCGCGCGCGGTCTCGCGGAAGGCCAGCGTCACGCGCCTGCTCCGGCGGCGACGTCGGTCGCGACCAGCGCCTCGTAGGGGACCGGGGTCTCGAACCAGCCGGTCTCCATCAGGAGCGTCCGGAAGCGCTCGAAATCAGCGCGGGAGATCACCGGCGCGGTGGCCCAGAGGCCGAGATCCTTGTAGGCGCCGATCCCGTGGATGAGTGCCGCGCGCGGATAGCCGGGGTAATAGGCGCCGACCTGATCGGCGATCGCCTCGGGGTCGGTCGCGGCGACCCAGTCGAGGGCGCGGCCGATCGCGGCGGCGAAGGCGGCGAAATCCGCGCGGCGCGCGTCGAGCGTCTCGGCGCGGGTGATATAGGCGCTCCAGGGCACGTCGCCGGTGAACCGGGCGAGGTCGGAGAGCGCGTGAAGCTCGCCCGCCGCCAGCGCCGGGGCGAGGGCGTGCATCGAGTGGTAGATGACATCCGCCCCGCCGCCCGGGCCGCGGCCGGCGATGAAATCGGTGATCGCCTCGGGGTCCTCGTGCGCGAGCTCGATCACCTCGACCGCGTCGCTCAGCCCGGCTTGGCTAAGCGCGTGGCGCAGGCTGAGCGTCGAGGTGGTGATCGAGGCCGCGTCGAACACGGTCCGGCCCGCGAGGCTTTCGAGCGTGAAACCCGGTTCGGCGGCGCGGCCGGTGAGATACCAGGGGTTCTTCGCTACCAGCGCGCCGAAGTTCACGAGATGGGCGGAGCCCTCGGCGAACATCCGCATCGTGACCATCGGGCCGCCGACGGTGAGGTCGGCCGCGCCGCTCAGCACGGCGGGAATCTGGCCGCTCTTGGCGAGATGGTCGCCGTGCTCGGCCCAGACGAATTCCACTTCGAGCCCTTCGTCGGCGAAGAAGCCTCGGTCCTGGGCGACGAAGTGCGGCAGGAAATAGATCCGCCCCTCGGTCGGGTCACCCTGGTTCATCCTGAGCTTTCGCATCGGCGCCTCTCGTCGGAATCCTGGCGCGCGGTGCGCCTTGAGTTCGCATAATGTATACTTTCATACTTGTGTCAACGTCTGCTGGCCTGTAACGTGCGGCTCGACGATCCGGCGATTAACATGTTGAAATATATTCATTATATTTCCATGATCTCACTCGCTCCGCCTGCTTTCGACTCGCGCCGTAGCCAAGAGTTTTTGGTCGAGGCGTCCGCAACCCGCGAATTGAGGGATTCGAAACTATGACCCGACCCGACCCGAAATCCCTCGCCGAGGCGCTCGATACGGCGCGCGACGCCTATCGCGCGCGCAACCCGCGCAGCGCGGAACTGCACGCGGCGGCGCGGGCGACGATGCCGGGCGGCAATACCCGGACCGCGCTCCACTTCGCGCCCTTCCCGCTCTACGCGGCGCGGAGCGCGGGCGCGCGGATCACCGACGTCGACGGGCACGACTATCTCGACGCGCTCGGCGAATACACCGCCGGCCTCTACGGCCACAGCCATCCGGTGGTGGTCGAGGCGGTGCGGGAGACGCTGGCCGCGGGGGTCTCGAACGGCGCCCCGGGGCCCGCCGATGTTGCGCTGGCGCGGCTGATCGCGGAGAGGTTCCCAGCGGTCGAGCAGCTGCGCTTCTGCAATTCGGGCACCGAGGCCAATCTCTACGCGCTGACGCTGGCGCGGATCGCCACCGGGCGCGGCGCGGTGATGGCCTTCGAGGGCGCCTATCACGGCGGGGTGCTGAACTTCGGCGGCGGCGCGGCGATGCGGGCGGCGATGGACTGGCGGGTGGAGCGGTTCAACGATCCCGCCATCGGCGACAGGATCCGCGCGGCGGGCGACCGCCTCGCGGCGGTGATCGTCGAGCCGATCATGACCAACGCCGGCTGCATCCCGGCCGAGCCCGCCTTCCTAGCCGCGCTGCGCGAGGCCTGCGACGCGACGGGCGCGCTGCTGATCTTCGACGAGATCGTGACCTCGCGGCATGGGCCGGCCGGGGCGCAGGGGCTCTACGGGCTGCGTCCGGACCTGACGACGCTCGGCAAGTATCTCGGCGGCGGCTTCAGCTTCGGCGCCTTCGGCGGGCCGGCGGAGCTGATGGCGCGGTTCGATCCGTTCCGGCCGGACGGGCTGCCGCACGCCGGCACCTTCAACAACAACGTCTTCTCGATGCGGGTCGGCGCGGCGGCGCTGGAGCGGGCGTTTCCGCCCGAGCGGGCGGAGGCTCTCTTCGCGGACGGCGAGCGATTGCGGTGCGAGTTGAACGCGATCTGCGCGGGGCTCGATCTTCGGGTCCGGTTCACGGGGCGCGGCTCGATCATGGCGGTTCACTTCACAGCCGATCCGATCCTCCGCCCGGACGATCTCCCCGCGCAGACCGAGGAGCGAGCGCTCCTTCATCTCGATCTGATCGAAGCCGGGCTCTACAGCGCGCCGCGTGGGCAGTTCGCGCTGTCGCTCGCCATGGAGGCGGCGGATATGGCTGAGATTTCCACGACGATCTCCGCCGCGCTCGAGCGCCGCCGCGCGCTCTACCCTCAGGACGCGGGGCTCGGCGCCCGGGCCTGAGCCTGGCGCGCGAGATAGACGCGCAGAATGTGATCCTCGATCAGCTCGTCGAGCACGCCGAGCTTGCCGACCTCGATCGCCTCGAGCAGGATCTCGTGATCGCGGATGTTGCTTTCGTTGTCGTAGTAGGCGTCCCGCTCCTGGGCGAGAAATACGAGAATGCCGCGCGCGAGCATTTCCCAGACGGTCATCAGGGTGGCGCTTTCCGAGAGCCGCACGATGGACTGGTGGAATTCGAGATCCGCCTGACAGGCGGCGACGCGGTTCTCGGTGGTGGCCGGGACGCGCATCTGTTCCAGCGCGCGCCGGAGAGGGCGGAGGTTGGCCGGGTCCCTGCGGACAGCGGGGATCGCACGCCGCAGCGCGAGACGCTCGACCGTCAGGCGGATCCGCAGCATCTCGGTGGTCTCGTCCGAGCCGTGGTGCCGCACGAAGTTGCCGCGGTTCGGCTCGGTCCGGACCACCCCCTGCGCCTGCAGGAGCCGGAGCGCCTCGCGCACTGGGACACGGCTGACGCCGAGCGTCTTGCAGAGTTCGTTCTCGTAGAGCCGGTCGCCGGCGCTGATCTCGCCCTTGGCGATCAGGATCACGATATGGTCGGCGACCTGGTCGGGCAGACTGCGATGGCGAAATTCCTCGTTGTCGTAAGACAAAATGTCACCTTTGACTTCAGAGTCTTGTTACGTGGTCAGAACTGAACGCGCCGACTCGGTCCACGCCCATCCAGAAACAGATCGTGTAGAAGTCATCCAAGAATTTCGACAGAAAATCACCAACCGCGTCCTCTCCCTCGGCGATCGCCATGTATACGATCGGCCGGACCATGGTCACAAGATCGGCGCCGAGGCAGGCTGCGACCACCGCGTCGGCGGCGTTCCGGACCCCGCCGTCGAGCACCACCGCGCCGCGCGTCCCGACCGCCGCCGCGACGGTTGGGAGCCGGGCGACCGCCGGAGCCCAGCGGTAGAGGTTACGGACACCGAGGTTCGAGATCGCGACCCCGGCGCAGCCGGCGTCGAGCGCGCGGGCCGCGTCGGCGGGATCGAGCACGCCCTTCAGATGCACCGGCAGGCCGAGCGCCGCGGCTTCGGCGACGAAGGCGGCGAGGTCGGCCCAGCTCCAGGCGGGGGAGGCGTGGACGGTGTGATCGCCGCCTTCGGCCGCGATCGGACGGAGCCCGCGCTCGCGGGTCGCGGCCTGGATGTCGAGGCCGCCGGGGAAGAGCCCGGGGCGGGGATGCGCGGGGGCGAGCGCGGTCAGCACAATGCCGCGCGCGCCGGAGTCCGCCGCGTGGCCCGCGAGCGCCAGCGCGCGGTCTAGCGGCCCCGCGCCCCGCAGCTGCAGCGCCACGCAGCCGTTGACCGCGGTGATCTCGGGCAGCGGGGTCAGGCATTCCTCCGAGATGACGATCGGTAGCCGCAGGCGCCCGGCGGCGCGGGCGATCGGCACCACGCCCATGGGATCGAGGATCCGGTCGGCGGCGAAGGCGCCGACCAGCAGCGGCGCCGCGACCCGGTGGCCGAGCCAGTCGACGCCGATATCGGTGTCGGCGATCCCGGTCAGGAGCCGGGGCACCAGCCGGTAGGCGTCGAAGGCGGCCTCGTTCGGGTCGCTGGCGCCGGGGTCCATGTCGCGCGGGCGGCCCTCGAGATAGCGTTCGAGCTCCGGGCCGATCCGGTCGCGGACCGCCGCCCGCAGCGAGGACGGGATCTCGCCCATGTCAGAGCTTCCCCAGATAGGCGTTCTTCATCTCCGGGTCGTTCAGCAGGTTCGCCGCCGTGTCCGCCATCACGATCTTGCCGGTCTGGATCACATAGCCCCGGTGCGCGATCGAGAGCGCGGCGTTGGCGTTCTGCTCCACGACGAAGATGGTGACGCCCATCTGGTTGAGCTGCTTGATGATCTCGAAGACGCGCTGCACGAGAAGCGGCGAGAGGCCCATCGAGGGCTCGTCCATACAGATGAGCTTCGGGTCGGACATGAGCGCCCGGCCGATCGCGAGCATCTGCTGCTCGCCGCCCGACATCGTGCCGGCGAGCTGGCCGACGCGTTCCTTGAGCCGGGGGAAGAGGGTGAAGACCTTGTCGTAGCTCGCCGAGAGGTCGCCGCCCCGGGTATAGGCGCCGAGCTCGAGGTTCTCCATCACGGTCATTTCGGGAAAGACCCGCCGCGCCTCGGGCACCGGCGCGATGCCGGCCTTCACCCGCGCGCCGGTCTCCCAGCCGTCGATCCGCTCGCCCCGGAAGCTGATCGAGCCGCCCCGGAGCTTCGTGATGCCGAGGATCGACTTCATCGTGGTCGACTTGCCCGAGGCATTGCCGCCGAGCAGGCAGACGATCTCGCCCTCGTAGAGCTCGTAGTCGACCGAGCGCAGCACGTGGTGCGGCCCGTACCAGACGTCGATCTTCTCGACCTTAAGCAGCGGTTGCTGGGTGTCCAAGATAGGCCTCGATGACATGTGTGTCGTTGCGTACGGTTTCGGCGTCGCCCTCGGCGATCTTCTTGCCCTGGTCGAGCACCACCACGAAATCGGAGACCCGGTTCACCACGTCGAGCTTGTGCTCGATGATCGCCATGGTGAGGCCGGAGGCGCGGATCTCCTGGATGTTCTCGACGAGTTCGGCCGTCTCGTAGGGGTTCATGCCCGCCGTCGGCTCGTCGAGGAGCAGGAGCTTCGGATTGACCGCGAGCGCGCGGGCGATCTCGACCCGGCGCCGGTTCGCGTAGGACAGGGTGAAGACTGGATGATCGAGCCGGGGGAAGAGCCGGTGCCGGAAGAGCGAGAGATGCGCGAGCGCGGCCTCGCGCGCGGCTTCCTCGCGGCGGCGCAGGCCCTTGCGGCCGATGACCGTCTCCAGGAGGCCGGCGCGCACCGAGGTGTGCATCCCGATCATCACGTTCTCGATCACCGTGAGGTTGTTGAAGAGCCGGATGTTCTGGAAGGTGCGCGCGATCCCGGCCTGGGCGATCCGGTGCCCGGGCAGGCCGGTCAGGTCGACCCCCTCGAGCCGGATCGCGCCGGAATCCGGCGCGTAGATCCCGGTCAGCAGGTTGAAGAAGGTCGACTTCCCCGAGCCGTTCGGGCCGATGATCGTGACGACCTCGCCCCGCTCCAGCCGCAGGTCGACGCCTCCGACGGCCTGCACGCCGCCGAAGGCCTTGCCGAGACTCGAGACCTCGAGCAAGGGCGCCGCGTCGGAATGCGCGCGCTTGGTCACGCGGCCCGCCGGTGGGCGATGACCTCGATCTCGACCAGCAGCGTCGGATCGGCGAGGACGATCCCCACGGTCGAGCGCGCCGGCTTCGGATCGGCGAAGTAGGTCTTGTAGACGCCGTTCATCGCGGTGAAGTTCGCGACGTCGGTGATGAAGCACAGGCTCTTAACGACGTGGTCCGGAGTCAGACCCTCGGCGGCGAGCAGCGCCTTGATGTTCTCCATCGTCTGCCGGGTCTGCTCCTCGATCCCGCCCTCGACGATCTTGCCCGTGGCCGGATCGATCCCGACCTGGCCCGAGAGATAGACGAAATCCTCGATCACCACGGCGGGCGAGAGTGGGGCGGGACCCATCGGCTTTTCGCCGTCGGCGACACCGGGATAATTGAGCGCTTTCTTGGCCATCACAGTCTCCATTCTCCTGCCCCGGGGGCCCGTGCCCCCGGGCGATCGACGGCCGGTCCCATGGCCGGCCGTCCCGCGTCTCATTTGACGTAAGGGACGAACTCGCCGTTCTTGACGGCGAAGATCACCATCTCCTTGCCCTTCACGTCGCCGTTCTCGTCGAACTGGAGATGGCCCGAGACGCCCTCCATGTTCATCGTGCGCATCACCTCGGACATCGTCTCCTTGGTGGCGCCCGCCTCGATCGCCGCCTTGTAAAGATAGGTCACGTCGTAGTTGTGCGCTTCCTGCTCGGTCGGCGGATGGCCGAAGAGGCGCATGGTCTTCTCGCGGAACTCCGCCGTCTTCGGCGCGTCCGAGAGCGAGTTGAACGAGGCGAAGATCAGCAGCCCCTCGACCGCGTCGGCGCCGGCGAGGTCGATGAACGGCCCCTGGCGCAGCCCGTCGAATCCGGCTTTCAGCACCGACCCGTCGGTGGTCAGGCCGAGGCGATAGGCCTGGTTGAAGATGGCCCCGCCCTCGCCATACTGGCCGACGAGGAAGAGCGCGTCGGGCGAGGCGGCCATGATCTTGGTGAGCTGCGCCGCGAAGTCGCGGTCGACGGCCGGCTGGTAGGTCTCGGCGGCGACGATCTCGGCGCCGAGCGCGTGCGCGGTCTCGGTCGCGGATTCGAGCGCGCCTTTGCCGTAGTCGCTGTTCTCATAGATGATCGCGATCTTCTTGCGGCCCTCGACCTCGACGAGCTGCTGGATCACCACCGGCGCCTGGCCCTGGTCGTTGATGATGACGCGGAAGATGTTGTCGAAGCCCATGTGGGTCACCTTCCAGGCGGAAGAGTTCCCCGAGACCTCGGTCAGCCCGGCGCGCTTGTAGATCGGGAGCGCGGCCATGGTGGCGGAGGAGTTGATATGACCGATCACGCCGATTACCTCGGAATCCGAGGCGATTCGCTGCGCGACGGCGGCGGCGCCCTCGGGCTTGCCCTCGTCGTCGTAGAAGTCGACGACCAGCGTCTTGCCGCCGACGCCGCCCGACGCGTTGATCTCCTCGACGGCGAGCTCGATGCCCGCCTTCATGCGCTGGCCCGTCTCGGCCGAGGGACCGGTCATCGGGCCCGCGGCCGCGAGCTTCACGGTTTCCTGGGCCATGGCCCGGCCAGGCAGGACCGCCGCCATGGCGAGCGCGGTGGCGGTCATCGCTCCATAGAGAAGCCGCCGACGCTTGGTATCGATCATTCTCGTGCACCCTTTTTCACTGCGCGGCCGTCGCCCATCGCGCGGCCGGATCTGGACGATTGCCGGAGGCCTCCCTTTCCGTCCGGTGCAACCTTGAATATCTTCATAATGTATACTTTGATACGGAGGTCAACCACGGAAGCGCGCGGGATTTCTCGCGGGCAGAGACGTTAAAGCCATGAAATACATGCATATCCACCTCGCATACGATCCAGATGGCCCCGCGGACCTTTGTCCGGTCGAGGCGCGAATCCGGAAAGAAATCGAATCCTTGGCCTCGGACGAGGCCCGGATCGCCTTCACGGCGGCGCCCGAGGCGGCGGGGATTCCGCCCGAAACGGAGGTGCTCTACGCGGCGGGCGGGATCACCGCCGCCGGCGCGCGCGCGGCCGCGCCCGGCCTCGCCTGGATGCAGATTACCTCCGCCGGGGTCGAGAAGCACATGAAGGGCTTCCCCGAGGGGCTCGCGCTCACCAACGCCTCCGGGGTGCACGCGGCCAAGGGCGGCGAATACGCGCTCGCCGCCGCCCTGATGCTGACCTACCAGGTTCCGAAATTCGTCGATGACCGCGCCGCCCGCCGCTGGGAGCCGGTCTTCGGCCCGACGCTCGGCGCGAAGACGGTGACGCTGCTCGGCACCGGCGCGATCGGGGCCGGCGCGGCGCGGGCGCTCCGGCCCACCGGCTGCCGGCTGATCGGCGTCAACCGGAGCGGCGAGACCGAGGCGCCGGTCGATCACTGCCTCCGGACCGACGCGCTCGACACGGTGCTCTCGGAAACCGACATCCTGATCTCCACCCTGCCGCTCACGCCGCTGACCGAGGGGCTGGTCGACCGGCGCCGGATCGATCTCCTGCCGGAGGGGGCGGGCGTCGTCGTGCTCGGGCGGGCGCGGGTGCTCGACTACGCGGCGATCTTCGACCGGCTCGACGCGGGCACGCTCGGCGGCGCGGTGCTCGAGGTCTTCCCCGTGGAACCGGCGCCGGAGCATGACCGGATGTGGACCACGCCCCGCGTCATCGCCTCGCCGCATTGCAACGTCGACGACCACGCCACCTATATCGCCTCCTGCGACGCGATCTTCCTCGACAACCTCCGGCGCTATCTCGCGGGCGAGTCGCTCGCGAACCGCGTCGATCCCACCCTCGGATATTGAAGGCCGCTCCATGAACGTCGAAATCACCGCCCCGGCCGCGCATGCCGCCACTCTGCCGCCCGCGCGGATCCGCCGGATCGTCGCGGCCCCGCTCGCCGGCGCCAGCCCGAAGGGCGGCTGGTCAGAGGAGATCCAGCCGCAGGATTCGGTCCATACCCTGATCGCGGTCCATACCGACGCCGGCGTCATCGGCCATGGCAGCGTCTTCACCGACGGCCGGCTGGTCGCGGCGGGGCTCGAGGTGCTGGAGCCTCTGTTCCTCGGGGAGAACGCGCTCGAGCCCGAGCGCGTCGCCGAGAAGCTGCACCAGAACACCTTCTGGATGGGGCGGGGCGGCACGCTCACCCATGTGATCAGCGGCATCGACATCGCGCTCTGGGACATCCTCGGCAAGATGACCGGCCTTTCAGTCGGCCAGCTGCTCGGCGGCCGCTATCGCTCGAAGGTGCAGCCCTATTGCTCGCTGCTGATGGACGAGCCCGCGGTCATGGCCGAGGAGCTCGCCACCTTCCGCGAGCGCGGGGGGTTCCGCGCCTTCAAGATCGGCTGGGGCCCATTCGGCCGGCGCGACAGCTATGCCTCGGACGAGGCGATCATCCGCGCCGCGCGCGAGGCGATCGGACCGGAGTCAAAGCTCTTCGTCGACGCGGGCGGGTCGGACGCACATTGGAACGCCAATCTCAAATGGGCGACGCGCACCGCCGAGATGCTCGCGGATTACGACGTGGCCTGGTTCGAGGAGGCGCTCCGGCCCGACGCGATCGAGGATTTCATCGCCCTGCGCCACGCGAGCCCGGTGCCGATCGCGGGCGGCGAGGTGCTGACCCGGCGACAGACCTTCCTGCCCTGGCTCGCGCGCGGCGCGCTCGACATCGTGCAGCCCGACGTGACCAAGGTCGGCGGCATTTCCGAGCAGCGGCGGATCGCCTGGATGGCGGATGAATTCGGCGTGACCTATGTCGGCCACGGCTGGAACACCGCGCTCGGGGTCGCGGCGGATCTGCAGATGGCGGCGGCGTTTCCGAAGGTCGACTACGTCGAGTTCATCGGCGGCAGCGCCTATGTCGACGGGATCCTGACCGAACCGTTCCGGCTCGACGCCGACGGCTATCTCGAGATCCCCGACCGGCCCGGCCTCGGCGTCGAGCTCGACCTCGACCGGCTCGCCGCCTACGCGCCGAACGCGCGCGAACTCGGGACCGGGTGAGTCAGGCGAGGTCCGGCCCTCGGCCTCGCCGTAGCTGACGACGTGGCCGAGGGGGCGGATGAGCTCGAAGCTGCGGTCGAGGATCGTCGCACCGGTCGAATCGTAGATCTTGTCGAGCGGCCGGCCCGCCAGCTCCGCGACCACCGGCACGAAGTTGGTCTCGCCCCGGTTCACTACCGCCGTGAGCCCGGCCGCGAGCGCCGCGGCTTCCTTCCCGGCGGTGCCCACGGTTCCGAGGACCGTCGCCCCGGCCGCGACGGCGAGCTGGATAAGCTGCGGCCCGACGCCGCCACCGACCGCGTTGACGAGGACCACCTCGCCCGGGCGGATCGTCGAGACGGTATGGAGCATGTGCCAGGCGGTGAGCGCCTGGACCGGGAAGGCGGCGGCGGTGTCGAGCGGCATCGGGTCGGGCACCGGGACGATGCGCTCCACGGGACGAGGCAGAAATTCGCGAAGGCGCCGGCGTCCTTGAGGAAGGCCGCGCCGCGCGCGCCGGGAGCGGGTCCCGCGGCGCCGGGGCCGAGCGCCGCGACCCGGCCCGAGAGTTCGAGCCCGCCGACGAGCGGATAGCCCTTCGGGTGCGGATAGGTGCCGCGCCAGGTCATCGTGTCGGCTAAGTTGCAGCGGCGTGGGCGACCTCGACCAGCACCTCGCCCGGGCCGGGCACGGGGATCGGATGCACTACCACCTCGACCGTGCCCGGCCCGCCGGGTCCGGGCGCGCCGATCAGGACGGCGCGCATCGCGCTCATCGCGCGGCCCGCCAGGCGGCGGTGGCGGCGGCGTCGACCGCGTCCCCACTGATCGCCACGCCATAGACCACGAGCGCGGTCTCCGCCGAGAGATAGCCGTCGCGCACGTCCTCGAGCACCGCCTCCGGGTCGCGTGCGCGCGGGTCGCCGTAGCCGCCGCCGTTCGGGCCGAGCGCCACGATCCGGTCGCCGGCGCGGGCCGTGTGATAGGCGACCTTGGAGGGCAGGGGCTCGGTCGCGCCGTCGGCCCGCGCGAGCGTGAGCTCGCCCGGCCGGCCCGGCTCGCCCGCGCCATAGGGCCAGGGGCGCTGGCCGTGGCCGTCGCCCTCGACCGAGAAGGCGCCGTCGGTCAGCATGGTGAACTCGCGGACCGAGCCGATGCCGCCGCGCCATTCCCCCGCCGCCGGCGCGTCGGAGCGGAGCTCGTAGCGCTCGACCCGGATCGGCAGATGGGTCTCGATATCCTCGACCGGGTTGTTGCGGGTGTTGGCGTAGAGCGTGTCGACCGCGTCCATCCCGTTCATCCCGTGCCGGCCGCCATAGGCGCCTTCGAGGATCTCCATATGGACCCAGTGCGCGCCGCGGCGCAGCCCCGAGAAGGAGACGACGCGCAGGTTGCCGACCCCGGCCGAGACCTTCTCCGGCACGACCTGCGACAGGGCGCGCATCATCGTATCGGCCATCGCATTGCCCGGGGTGAAGCGCGCGATGGTGGGCGCGGGGAAGATCGGATTGGCGATGCAGCCCTTGGGCGCCACGATATGGATCGGGCGCGTCAGCCCGGCATTCTGCGGCACCTCGCCGAATTCGGCGCTGTCGAGCAGGATCGAGCGCAAGGTGAGCCAGATCGCGCAGTCGGTGGTGCCCTCGAAGGGCATGTTGATCGGGCGGTCGGGCACCTGGTCCGCCGTGCCGATGAGGTCGATGGTGATCTCGTCGCCCGCGACGGTGACGGCGACCTTGATCGGCAGGTCTCGCCGCGAAGGGTCGGGGTCGTCGGAATAGCCGTCGTAGATCCCCTCGGCCGTATAGGTCCCGTCCGGCAGGGCGGCGATCGCGGCGCGCATCAGCCGCTCTGAATAGTCCATGAGATCGGCCGCCGCCGCGCGAATCGCGGCGATGCCGTAGCGGTCCGCGAGTTCGAGGAAGCGCGCGGCGCCGATCTCGGCCGCCTTGATCTGCGCCTCCATGTCGCCGACGACGAGCGCCGAGGCGCGGATGTTGTCGCGCAGGATCTGCCAGATGGCGCGGTTGGTCCGGCCTTCGTCGACCACCTTGATCGCCTTGAACTGCAGCCCCTCGGCATAGGCGTCCACCGCCTCGACGATCCCAGCGCTGCCCGGGGTGGCGGCGCCGACGTCGAGGTGGTGGGCGGTGGTGACCGAGAAGGCGACGAGCGCGCCGTCGAGGAAGATCGGGATCACGAAGGCGATGTCAGGCCCGTGCGAGGCTCCGCCGTAGGGGTCGTTGTGCAGGATCACGTCGCCCGGTCGGATCTCCTCGCCCCGCGCCGCCATGGCGCGTCGCACGCCCCGGATATAGCCCGGGATCGGTCCCGATTGCAGCGGGGTCGACATCTTGCACTCGCAGAGCTGGTTGCCCTCGGCGTCGGTGAGCGCGGCGCCGAAATCCTCGGATTCGCGGATGATGCTCGAATAGCTCATGCGCATCAGCTTGTGGCCCATCTCGATCGCGATGTTCTCGAGCGCGCCCTGGATGACGGCGGCGGTGATCGGGTCGATGCTGGCGGTCATTCCGCGCCTCCGAGCGTGATGAGGATGCTGCCGGCGGGCTCGACCGCGGCGGTGGCGCCGGGCGGGATGACGGTGGTCGAGTCGCTCTGGAGCACGATCGCGGGGCCTTCGAAGATCTCGCCGACCGGCAGCGCGCGACGATCGTAGAAGGCGGTCTCGAACGAGCGGAGCGCGCCTTCGACGCGGAAGACGCAGGGCGCCGTCCGGACCTTCGCCGCGACGAGCGTTCCGCCGGTGACGGGGCGGAGCGCGGTCAGCTTGTCGATCGCGCCGATCCCCGTCACCTTGATGTTGACGAGCTCGATCGGGCTCTCGCGGAAGGCGTGGCCGTATTCGGCGGCGTGGCGGGCGTGGAACGCCTCCCAGACCGCCGCGATCACCGTCGCGTCGAGCGGTCCCGCGGGCAGCGGCACGCGGAGCTCATAGCCCTGGCCGACATAGCGCAGGTCCCCCGCGCGTTCGAACCGGGTCGCGGCGGCCGCGATCCGGTCGGCTTCGAAGCGCGCGGCGAGATCCGCCTCCATCGCGTCGAGATCGGCGTTGAGCCGGTCGAGGTCGATGGTGGTCGAGACCTGGAACTGCGTTCGGGTCGCGTCGTACTTGACGTCGGTGGTGAGGAGGCCCATCGCGGAGGTGATGCCGGGATAGGGCGGCACGATCACCTCGCGGATGCCGAGCATCGCCGCGACCTCGGCGCCGTGTAGAGGCCCCGCGCCGCCGAAGGCGACGAGCGCGAAGCCGCGCGGGTCGATGCCCTTCTGCACCGTGCGCGAGCGGATGGCGTTCGCCATATTGGCGTTGATCACGGTCAGGACGCCCTCGGCGGCCTCTTCGAGCGGCAGGCCGAGGCCTTCGGCGAGGCCGGCGACGGCGGCGCGGGCGGCCCCGGCGTCGAGCTTCATTCCGCCGCCGAGGAAATCCTGCGCGTCGAGCCGGCCGAGCACGAGGTTCGCGTCGGTCACGGTCGGCTCGGTGCCGCCCCGGCCATAGGCGGCGGGGCCCGGCACCGCGCCGGCCGAGCGCGGCCCGACCCGGAAGGCGCCGCCCCGGTCGAGATGCGCGATCGAGCCGCCGCCAGCGCCGATCGTATGGATGTCGATCATCGGCGAGAGCAGCGGGAAGCCCGCGATCGAGGACGAACGCGCGTCGGTCTCGGCGAAGACGCCGTCGACGACGATGCCGATATCGGCCGAGGTGCCGCCGATGTCGAAGGTCATGAGATGGCCGCGCCCGGCTAGCTCGCCGATCCAGGCGCCGCCGAGAACCCCGGCCGCGAGGCCGGAGAGCAGCGTCAGGGTCGGCTTCTCGGAGACCATCCCGGCGGTCGCGGCGCCTCCGTTGGAGGCCATGATCCTGAGTTCGCCCGCGACCCCCGCCGCGCGGAGCGCGGTTTCGAGCCGGGCGATGTATTCGCGCACCTTCGGTCCGATGAAGGCGGCGAGCGCGGCGGTGGTGAACCGCTCGAACTCGCGGAACTGCGGTGCCACGAAGGCCGAGGTGGTGACGAAGGCCTCCGGCATCACCTCGGCGACGATCGCGCGGGCGCGCTCCTCATGCGCCGGGTTGAGATAGGAGAAGAGGAAGCAGATCGCGACCGAGCCGATCCCCTCGGCCCTGAGCTCCTCGGCCGCCGCGCGGACCGCCGCCTCGTCGAGCGGGACGATCTCGGCGCCGGTCGGGGGGCGAGGCGCCCCCGCACGGTCTTGCGGTGGCGGCGCTTCACCAGCGGCCGGTCCTGCCAGGGCAGCTCCTGGCGGATCGAATAGTGCTGGACGCGCTGGTGCCGCGCGATGTGGATCACGTCGCGGAAGCCGTCGTTGGTGATCATCCCCGCCGGGACGCCCTTGTGCTCCAGCACCGCGTTGGTCGCCGTCGTCGTGCCGTGGAAGACATAGTCGATCTCGGCGGGCGCGATCCCGCTCGCCGCGCAGAGTTCGAGCACCCCCTGGAGCACGCCGCGCGAGGGATCCTCGGGCGTGGTCGAGACCTTGTGGATCTCGAGCTTGCCGGTCGCGAGGTCGCAGTAGGCGAGGTCGGTGAAGGTGCCGCCCACGTCGACGCCGATGGTCTTCATGCTCTTCCCTTACTTCAGCGCGTAATCGCTGAAAGCGCCGACATATTCTTTCGGGAGCGGCCGGGCGTAGCCGTGCCGCTTCGAGGTGCCGAGCCCGAGCCCTACCAGCGCCTCGACCAGTTTCACGCCCGCGGAAACCCCGTCGATGGCCGGGGCGCCGATCTCGGCGGTGACCTTCTTCATCAGGTCCGACATGCCACCGCAGCCGAGCAGCACGCAATCGGCGTGGTCCTCTTCGATCGCGGCGCGGCAGGCCGCGATCACCAGCGCCTGGGCGTCCGAGCCCTCTTCCTCGAGGTCGAGCACCGGGATGTCGGTCATCCGGATCGAGCGGCAGCGGCCGTGCATGCCGTAGGCGTGGACGAGATGCTCCATCGAGGCGCGACCGCGCTCCAGCATCGAGACGATCGAGAAGCCGGTGCCGATCAGGCTCGCCGCGTGCATCGCGGATTCCGCGATGCCAACGACTGGGCCCGAGGCGATCTCGCGCGCCGCGGCGAGGCCGGGATCGCCGAAACAGGCGATCACATAGCCGTCGCAGCCCTCGGCCTCGCCCTTGCGTACCTCGTCGATCACGCCTACGGCGGCGAACGCCTCGTCGTAGAAGCCCTCGATCGAGGCCGGCCCCATCGTGGGCGAGACCGCGACGATTTCGGTCTCCGGCGCCGCGACCGCGCGGGCGGCGGCGCCGATCTTCTCGGTCATGGTCCAGGTAGTGTTCGGGTTGATCACCTTGATCTTCATGCGACGGTCAACGGCTCGGCTTCGACCTCGGAGATCAGCCCGTAGTGCCGCGGCTGGCGGTGGCGCTTGAAGTTGAAGATCTCGTCGCGGATGTGGCGGCAGGCGTCGAGGTCGCAGGCCGCCGTGATCACCTCGTCGCCGAGCGTCGAGGACAACGCCACGATCTCGCCCGTGGGCGCGCAGATGCAGGAATGACCGAGCAGCATCGAGCCTTCCTCCATCCCGGCCTTGGCCGCCGCGGCGCCCCAGACGCCGTTCTGGTAGGAGCCCGCCTGCATCGAGAGCAGGTGGTGGTAGGAAGTGAGGTGGTCGTGCTGCGGCACGGGCGGGTTGTGCGTCGGCGTGTTGAAGCCGCCGCAGATGATCTCGGCGCCCTTCAGCCCCATCACACGCCAGGTCTCGGGCCAGCGGCGGTCGTTGCAGATGAACATGCCGACCTTGGCGCTGTCCATCTCGTAGACCGGGAAGCCGAGGTTGCCGGGCTCGAAATAGCGCTTCTCGAGATGCTGCCACGGCCGGTAGGCCTCGTATTCCGCGTGGCCGGGCAGGTGCACCTTACGGTACTTGCCGACGATCCGGCCCTTGGTGTCGACCAGGATCGAGGTGTTGAAATGCCGGACCGGGCCGTCCTCGGTGGTGAGTTCGGCATAGCCGAGGTTGAAGCCGACGCCGAGTTCCGCCGCCGCCTCGAACAGCGGCAGGGTCGCGGCGTTCGGCATCTCGGTCTCGAACCAGGCGTCGACCTCGGCCTGGTCCTCGAAGAACCAGCGCGGGAAGAAGGTGGTGAGCGCGGTCTCGGGGAAGACCACGAAGGTCGCGCCGCGCCCGGCCGCCTCCCTGAGCATCGCGAGAAGCCGCCTCACCACCTGCTCCCGGGTCTCCGCGCGGGCGATCGGCCCGAGCTGCGCGACCGCGAGAGTGAGCTTTCTGGTCATGATCCGTTTCCTTCGGTTCTTCGGGCTCCCGGGCGGCTCAGCCGCCGAGGTAGAGCGCCCGGACATGGGCGTTGTCGATGAGCTCGGCCGAGGCGCCCTCGAGGCCGATCCGCCCGGTTTCGAGCACATAGGCGTACTGGCTGATCCGGAGCGCCATCCGCGAGTTCTGCTCGACCAGGATCACGCTCACGCCCTCGTCGCGGTTGATCTCGAGGATGAGCCGCGCGATGTCGCGCACCACGAGCGGGGCGAGGCCGAGCGAGGGCTCGTCGAGCAGCAGGAGCCGGGGCTTGGTCATCAGCGCGCGGCCGATCACCAGCATCTCCTGCTCGCCGCCCGAGAGCGTGCCCGCGTTCTGCCGCAGCCGCTCGCGCAGCCGCGGGAAGCGCGTCAGGATGCGTTCGAGATCGGAGGCGACGCCGGCCTTGTCCTCGCGGGTATGCGCGCCCATCAGGAGGTTGTCGCGCACGCTCATGTGCGGGAAGACCCGGCGCCCCTCGGGCACCATGGCGATGCCGCGCTCGACCAGCTTCGCCGGGGCGATCTGATCGATCCGCTCGCCCTCGAACCAGATCTCGCCGCGGCCGGGCCGCTTCAGCCCGGTGATGGCGCGGAGCGTCGTCGACTTGCCAGCGCCGTTCGCGCCGATGAGTGCCACGACCTGGCCCTCGTCGAAGCCGATCGAGACGTCGCGGATCGCGGCCACCTTGTCATAGGAGACGGTGAGGTCGCGGGCTTCGAAATAGCGTGTGCTCAATGCCCCAGCTCCGCGTCGTCCTCGCCGAGATAGGCGGCGATCACCGCCTCGTCGGCGCGGATCGCCTCGGGTTTGCCCTCGGCTATCTTCGAGCCGAAGGAGATGACGACGATCCAGTCCGAGATCCGCATCACCGCGCGCATGTCATGCTCGACGAGCAGCACGGTGATGCCGCGCGCGCGGATCCCCTGCACCATCTCCATCGCGCGGTCGGTCTCGTCGGGGTTCATGCCCGCGAAGGGCTCGTCGAGCAGCAGCAGCCGCGGCCGCGCCGCCATGGCAATCGCGATCCCGAGCCCGCGCAGGTAGCCGTGCGGCAGGTTCACCGCCGTCTCGTCCTTGACATGGCCGAGGCCGAGATAGTCGAGGATCTCCGCCGCGCTGTCGCGGATGCGGAGCGTGTCCGCGCGCGCCCGGCGGGAGCCGGCGAAGATCCCGAAGGGCCCGGCGGTCAGGCCGAGCTGGTGGGCGACGACGACGTTCTCGAGCGCGGTCATCTCCTTGAAGACCGTGGTCTCCTGGAAGGTCCGCACCACGCCCATCCGCGCCACCCTGTGCGGCTTCAGCCCGCTGACCTGCCGCCCGTCGAAGCGCACTCGGCCGGCGGTGGGGGCGAGGAAGGAGGAGATGAGCTTGAAGAGCGTGGACTTTCCCGCGCCGTTCGGGCCGATCACCGAGCAGATCTGGCCCTGCTCGACGACGAAGCTCACGTCGTTGACGGCGGTCAGCCCGCCGAACTGCTTGGTCAGGCCCTCGACTTCCAGGAGGCTCATTCGCGGCCTCCGAGCAGCCGACGCAGGCTGAGAAGGCCGTTCGGCAGGAACAGCATCACCACGATCATCAGGATGCCGTAGAGCAGCGCCTGATATTCCTGGATGGCGCGCAGGAGTTCGAAGGCGATCACGAGCGCGAAGGTGCCGACGATCGGGCCGAGCACGAATTCGAGCCCGCCGAGGAAGCAGTAGAGCATGAAGTTGATGGAATCCGACACGGTGTAGGTCTGGGGATAGACGTTCTGCTGCAGGCTCGCGAAGGCGCCGCCGGCGATCCCGCCCATGAAGCAGCAGATTGTGAAGGCCATGGCGCGGTAGAGCGCCACGTCGATGCCGATCGAGGCCGCGAGCTCCTCGTTCTGCCGCATCGAGCGGAAGACCCCGCCGATGCGGCTCTCCTGCAGCCGCCAGATCCCGGCGTAGCCGACTAGGAGCAAGACGGCGGCGAAGAGGTAGAAGTCCATCGGGCTGGCGATGCCGGGCGGCGTCGGAATGTTGGTGACGCTGCCCGCGCCGCCGAGATTGCCGATGTTGAGGAAGACGAGGCGCACCGCCTCGGTCAGGCTGAGTGTGACCATCGCGAAATAGATCCCGCGCAGCCGGAGCAGCGGCCAGCCGATCACGAAGCCGATCACCGCCGCGAAGAGCCCGGCGAGCGGCAGCGCCACCCAGAAGGAGAGGCCGAGCGCGGTGGTGAGGAGCCCGACGGTATAGCCGCCGATGAGCGCGAAGGCGCCCTGGGCGATGTTCACCCGGCCGATCGAGAAGGTGAGCCAGACGCCGAGGCTGCCGAAGGAGAGCAGGCAGGCGTTGGTGACGACGTTGAGCCAGTAGGGCATGCCGCCGAGAAAGAGCGGCACGCCGATCAGGAGCAGGGCCGCGAGCGGCGCGAAGACGAGAAGGAACCGGCCGGCCCCGCTTCGGGCGGGCGGCTGGACGACGGCGGGCGGGGAGGTATCGATCTGCGCCATGGTTCAGCCCCAGGGCTTGCCCATGATCCCCTGCGGGCGGATCAGGAGGAACAGGATCAGCGCCACGAAGATCATCAGGTAGGTGAGGGAGCCGGGCAGATAGGCGTAGCCGAAGGCCTCGATGAAGCCGAGCGCCACCGCCCCGAGCAGCGCGCCCGAGACGACGCCGGCGCCGCCGATCATGATCATGATGAAGGCCTTGGTCGAGATCGCGGTGCCGATACCCGCGTTGACGCCGGAGACGGTGATGAGAAGGCCGCCGGCGATCCCCGCGAGCGCCGCGCCGAGGCCGAAGCCGAGGGTCGAGATCCGCGCCGTGTCGACGCCCATCAGGAGCGTCGCGGTCCGGTCCTGCGCCAGCGCGCGCATCGCGCGGCCGGTCTTCGAATAGGTGACGAAGAGCAGTATCGCGACGATGAGCACGAGCGAGATCCCGAAGACGAGCGCGCGGTTCGCGGGCAGGAAGGCGTCGCCGATCCGGTAGACGCCGGTGACGATCGGCGGGATGCCGCGCTGCTTTTCGCCGAAGAGCGAGAGCGCCGCGTTCTCGAGCAGGAGCGCCGTGCCGACCGCGAGCAGCATCGTGTTCTCCTCGCGCGTCGAATCGCGCATCACGCGGCGGAAAAAGAACACCTCGAAGGCCATGCCGATCAGCCCGACGGCGACCGCGGCCATGGCGAGTCCCACCGCGTAGGGCAGGCCGAGCTGGGCGACGGTCCAGTAGACGATCAGGCCGCCGAACATGAACATCTGGCCATGTGCGAAATTCAGCACGTTCATGATGCTGAAGATGAGCGTGATGCCGAGGGCGATCAGCGCGTAGTTGGCGGCGAGGATCGCGCCATTGACGAGGATCTGTTCCATGCGGTTCCCGGAGCAGGTGCGGGACGGGTCAGGGGCCCGTCCCGGTCAGGTCAGGACGCCACGCTGCCGATCGAGAGCGTGGTGAAATCGCCGCCCTTCGTCTCGGTGATGACCATGGGCACGCCGATCTGACGCTTCTGCCCGTAGTCGGCCATGCCGACATAGGTAAGCGCGGCGTCTTCCTTCAGGAACGGGTTCCTCTCCGAGAAGCCGTCGACCGCCTTCTGGAAGAGGGCGATGTCGCCGATGCCGGCGGCGCCGGTCCGCCGCAGCGTCATGAGGATCATCTCGAGCGCGTAGGCCTTCGTGCCGGCCTCGTCGTTCCACTCGCCGGCGACGGCGTTATACTTCTCGATGAAGTCTTCCATGTAGGCCGAGCGGATCTCTGGCGTCGAGGCGCCGCCGATCGAGACGAGCCCGTCGCCGTACTCGCCCGCGACTTCGCGGATGATCTTGATGTCCTGCGCCGCCTCCGACGAGAAGAGGCCGACATAGCCCATTTCGCGGGCCGAGCGCATGATCTGCGGGCAGTGCGCCGGGGCGACGGCCGACATCACGATGAGATCGGGATTTTGGCCGACGATGTTCGCGACGACGGGGAAGAAGTCGGTGACGCTCGGCTCGTAGGTGTCCTGGGCCAGGATCTCGAGCCCGAGCCCCTCGGCGACCTTCACCGCTTCGTCGCGCTGAAGGAGGCCGTCGGAATCGTTTCTGGCGAGGAAGGCGACCTTCTTCACGCCGCGCTCGTCGCGCAGGATCTTGTACATGACCGGCGCCACCTGATAGCTCGCGATCATCCCGAGAATGGCGTTCCGGGCCGGGGCCGTGTAGAGCGAACGGTCGAAGGCGTAGGGAATGTACATCGCCTGGTTCTTCTCGGCGATCGGCCGGACCGAGGTCGCGGTCGTGTCCATGTTCGGGCCGATGAAGTAGCGGATACCCTCCTCTCCGGTCAGGCGCTCGGCCCCCGAGACCGTGAGCTTCGGGTCGTTGCGGTCGTCCACCGAGACGATCTCGATCCGGTAGAGTTCGCCGTCGATCTCGACGCCGCCCCTGGCGTTGTACATCTCCGCCGTCGCCATCGCGGAATACTTGTTCACGAGGCCCCAGGAGGCCTCGGGTCCGCTCATCACGCCGAGCTGGCCGATCTTCAACACCTTGCCCTCGGCGCGCACGCGCATCGGCGCGCCGATCGCGCTTGCCAGTGTCAGCGCGCCGGCGCCTTTGAGGATATCGCGGCGGGTGGTCGTCATCTGTCTGCCCCTCTGTGTTCAACGGAGTTCAGGCTGTGGATATTCCCGTGAGTGGAATATTGTCCTCTGGATAGAACACATGCTGTTGAGGCGAGGGGCGCGGTGTCAACCAGGTCGAAGGGACATTCGGGGCAAAAGGAGAAGATTGCGCGCCAGGGAGGCAGTGCTGCTCAAACAGCGCGCAGCGGGAGGATCAGCCGAGGGGAAGGCCTGTCGGCGCGACGGGAAACCCCGACGGAACGCGCCCGAGCACGGAGGCGTTGATCGCCGCGGCGGCGCGGATGATCTCCTGCGCCAGCACGGGTTCGCGCGGCGCCATGTTGCTCAGGAGACCCGAACACGTGAAGACGTAGGCGACCTCACCCTGCTTGTCGAAGATCGGCATGCCGAGCGCCATGAGCCCCTCGGTGAACTCCCCGACGCTTCGCGCATAGCCTCGCCGGCGCGTCTCGGCTATCTCGTGGCGGACCTCCCCCTCGCTCAGCAAACTGGAGCGGGTATAGCGCACGGGCGACCAGCCCCGCATCCAGGCCTCGATCCTCTCCTCGGATTGCCAGGCGATGTAAGCACGTGAATTGGCTGTTGAATCCCGAGGGAAATGATGGCCGATCGGGAAGGAGACCTCCATCGCATTCGGCAGGTTGAACTTGTCGATCACGACGAAACTGTCATCCGGCAAAGGCTGCGCCAGCACCGATGGAATGCCGATCCGCAGCACGAGCCGCGTCAGTTCCGCGCGGATTCGGTCGAGCACGGGACCTCCGTGCAGCGACGAGGCGACCGCGATGATCCCGGAGCCGAGTTCGTAGGTCTTGAGCCGCCCGTCAAACCGGAGCCATCCGAAATGGGCCAAAGTCTTCAAGATGTTATGGCAGTGGCTCTTCGAAATCGCGAGGGTCGACGAAATCTCGGCCAAGGTCGCGACATGGGGGGGTGTCCGATTGATGTAGTCGAGGATCAAGATCGCATTTTCCAGCGCCGGGACAATCCCCGGCGCCCGCGTGCGCGGAAGCGCCTGGTCCTCGGCGATGAGCTGCCAGCGATTGCCCTCCCGGCGCAGCTGCGATCGGTAGAGCCCAGCCGGGTCGTCCCGCGGTCCGTCTTCCTCCACCATGCGCGCTCCTTTCGTCGTTCCGTCCCGGGAAGGCGATTCCGCCGGTCGCGCCGTGTCAAGTTTCGCGGCGCCACCGCTTTCGTTTCATCCCCTCTTGACGTGTCTCGCCGTCTCAATCAATCCTTCAGTGGAACAACGTCCTTCATATAGTACAAATTCGCCCTTCCGGCGATTTTAACCCCACCCCGCAGGAGCAGCCCATGGATCTTGTCGTCCGCAACGGAACGGTCGTGACCGCGAGCGGTGTGTCGAAAGCCGACCTCGGCATCGCCGATGGGCGCATCGCCCAGATCGGCGGAGATTTCGCCCGGGACCTGCCGGCCATCGACGCGGCCGGCTGCTTCGTGATGCCGGGCGGCATCGACGTGCACACCCATCTCGATTCGACCGACTTCAACACCCAGTCGGCCGACAATTTCGAGACCGGCACCATCGCCGCGGCCTGCGGCGGCACCACGACGGTGATCGATTTCTGCGCCCAAGCGCATGGCCAGAGCCTCGCCGACGCGATCGCCAACTGGGATTCGAAGGCCGGCGACAAGGCGGCGATCGACTACGGCTATCACATCATCATCGTCGACATGAACGACGCGGTGTTCGAGGAGCTCGGCACGTTGCCGGAGAAGGGCATCACCTCGTTCAAGCTCTTCATGGCCTATCGCGGCATGAACATGATCGACGACGTGACGCTCCTGAAGGCGCTCGACCAGGCCAAGCGCTCCGGCGCGCTCGTCATGGTCCACGCCGAGAACGGCGACGCCGCCGACTACCTGCGCGACAAGTTCGTGGCCGAGGGCAAGACCGAGCCCTACTACCACGCGCTGAGCCGGCCGTCGCGGGTGGAATCCGAGGCGACGGCGCGCGCGATCGCGCTGGCCGAGATCGTCGGCACCTCGATCTATGTCGTGCATCTCACCTGCGCCGACGCGCTCGACGAACTCATCCGCGCCAAGCGCCGCGGCGTCGATGCGATGGCCGAGACCTGCACCCAGTATCTCTACCTCACCAAGGAAGACCTCGCCCGGCCCGACTTCGAGGGGGCGAAATTCGTCTTCACCCCGCCGGCGCGCACGGTCGAGGATCAGGAGGTGCTCTGGGACGCGCTCGCGAACCGGGTGCTGGAGACGGTTTCCTCGGACCATTGCTCCTGGCTCTTCAAGGGCCACAAGGACAAGGGCAAGGATGACTTCCGCAAGATCCCGAACGGGGCGCCGGGCGTCGAGGAGCGGCTGATGATGGTCTATCAGGGCGTGAACGAGGGGCGGATCTCGCTGACCGAATTCGTCGACCTGGTGGCGACCCGGCCGGCGCAGGTCTTCGGCATGTTCCCGAAGAAGGGCACGATCGCGGTCGGCTCGGACGCGGATATCGTGATCTGGGACCCTGAAGCGGAGTTCACCATCACCCAGAGCGCGATGAACAACGCGATGGACTATTCCTCCTACGAGGGCCACGCGGTGAAGGGCCTGCCGCGCGACGTGCTGCTGCGCGGCAAGCAGATCGTGCGCGACCGGGAATACATCGGCACGCCGGGCGAGGGGGAGTTCCTCCGCCGCGACCGCTACGTGCCCCGCAACTGACCAGTGCGCGACGTCCTCGTCATCGGCGCCGGCATCGTCGGCGTCTCGGTCGCGCTTCACCTGCGCCGCCGCGGGCTCGACGTGCTGCTCGCCGACCGGGGGCGGCCGGGCCACGGCACCTCCTTCGGCAATTCCGGCATCATCCAGCGCGAGGCGGTGGCGCCCTATGCCTTCCCGCGCGCGCCCCTGGATCTGCTCGCGGCGCTGGCGCGGCGGGGCGTCGACATCAGCTACCACCCCTCGGCGCTGCCGGCGACCGCCGGCGCGCTCCTGCGCTACTGGTGGCATTCGGCGCCCGCGCGGCACCGCCGCATCACGGCGGTCTATGCGACGCTGATCGCACAGTCGCTCGCCGAGCACGCGCCGCTGGTCGAGCTGGCGGGAGCCGGGGATCTGGTCCGCAAGGCGGGCTGGCTCGACGCCTACCGCACGCCGCGGCGGCTCGCCGAGGCGGCGGCGCGGGCCGAGGCGAACGCGCGGAGCTATGGCGTGCTGAGCGAGGCGATCGACGGCGCGGAGCTCGCGCGCCGCGAGCCGCATCTGATGGAGCCGATGGCCGGGGCGATCCACTGGTCCGATACCTGGACCATCCGCGACCCCGCCGCGCTGGTGGAGGCCTACGCCGGGGCCTTCGAGGGGCTCGGCGGCGCGCGCGCGACCGGCGAGGCGACGGGGCTCGCGCCGCGCGGCGCGGGCTGGAGGCTCGCGGTCGACGGACGCGAGGAAAGCGCGGAGGCGGTGGTGGTCGCGGCCGGGCCATGGTCGGACGGGATCACCCGCGGCCTCGGCTACCGCCTGCCGCTCTTCGTGAAGCGCGGCTACCACATGCATTACGGGACCGATCCCGACCGGCCGCTCGGCAACTGGCTCGCCGATCTCGAGACCGGTTATCTCATGGCGCCGATGCGGGCCGGGATCCGGCTCACCACCGGCGCGGAACTGGCGCGCCAGACGGCGCCGGCCACGCCCCGGCAGCTCGCCGGCGCCGAGAAGGTCGCGCGGCGGCTCTTCCCGCTCGGCCTGCGGCTCGACCCGGCGCCCTGGCTCGGCAGCCGGCCCTGCACGGTCGACATGCTGCCGGTCATCGGGCCGGCGCCGAAGCACGACAAGCTCTGGTTCGCCTTCGGGCACGGGCATCAGGGGCTGACGCTCGGCCCGGCGACGGGCCGGCTTCTCGCCGAGCTGATGACCGGCGAGAAGCCCTATGTCGATCCGGCGCCCTTCGCGGCGACGCGGTTCCGGGCCTGACGGCTCAGGCGGCCGGCGTCGCCTCGAGATAGGCGATCACCTCGGCCCCATCGACGACGTCGGCGTAGCGCAGGTCGATGTCGGTGAGGTTCGCCTCGTGCGCGATCGGGGACCGCTCGCCAACCGCGTCGCGCACCACGATGCCGTGCAGGTTGCGGTTATGCGCCGATTCCGCCGTGGCGCGGACGCAGCCGCTGGTGCTGCAGCCGGTGATGATCAGCGTGTCGATCCCGCGGGCGTTGAGATAGGCGTCGAAGGGCGTGCCGTAGAAGGCCGAGGCGCGCGGCTTGTTGAAGAGGGGCTCGTCGTCGCGCCGCTCGAGGCGCGGGTCGAGCTCCGCCATCTGGTCCGCGAGCGGGTTCGCGGCGCCGCTCCGCATCTGCGGCAGCTTGGCGCCGATCGGGCCCTTCACGTCGACCCGGTCGGGGCGCATCGTGGTGAAGAACACCGGATGCCCCGCCGCCCGCGCCGCCGCGAGAATGTCGCAGGTCCGCGTGACCACGGATTCGAGCCGGGTCGTGCCATGCTGCGACTTCTTCGGGTCGAGCCAGGAGCCGGCGAGGTCGATCACCACCACCGCCGGACGCTTGCCGAAGCCGTTCCGGCCGCCGAACCCATGCTGGACGTAGAAGTCGCGAACGTCGTCTTCGTAGCTCATTTTCGCCTCACGCCTTCAGAGCCGTCACCTGGATCTCGACCTTGAGACGCGGATCCGCGAGCCTGGCCTCGACGCAGGCGCGGACCGGCGCGCCGCCCTCGGGCAGCCAGGCGTCCCAGACCGCGTTCATCGCCTCGAAATCACCGATGTCGGGCAGCCAGACATAGGCGCTGAGGAGCGCGGTCTTGTCGGTGCCGGCCTCGGCGAGCAGCGCGTCGATCTTCGCGAGCGTCTGTTCGGTCTGGACGGTGATGTTCGCCTCGGGATCGTCGGCGACCTCGCCCGCCGTCATGACGAGCGTGCCCGAGAGCGGGAAGGTCACGGCATGCGAGAGGCGGGTGCCGGGTTGGATGCGGGTAATCATGGATCGTCCTTTGGGTCTTCGGTCAGGCGGAAAGGGGCTCCGCCGCGACGGCGGCGGGGTTGGCGCGCGCCCAGGCGGCGTAGCTCGCGATCTGGGCCGCGATCGGTCGGGGCTCCCAGCCGGTGTCGCGCCGGAGTGCTCCAATATCGTACCAGGCGTGCTGGCCGTGGCGCAGGGCCGGATCGAAATCGGCGTCGGCCGGCGCGTCGTCCGGCACCCAGTCGACCGCGACCGGCACGGCGGCGAGCATCTCCGGGAGCGGGATCGGGCGGCCGGTCGCGATGTTGTAGATGCCGTTCGCGCCCTCGGTCCCGAGGATCGCCAGCATCGCCTCGGCCACGTCCTCGACGCTGATCCAGTCGCCGGCGGTGTCGCGGCTACGCTCGGTGACGCGGATCGGCGTGCCGGCGAGCAGATGCGCCATCATCGCGCGCGGCAGGTGCATGAGCTTGCGCCCGCCGGTCGGCCGCTCCATCGGGCCGAATACGCGGGTGAAGCGCACCACCGGCGCCGGGATGCCGTGGAGTTCGGAGAACCGCTTCGCGACGAGTTCGCCGCCGAGCTTGCCGATGCCGTAGTATTCGGAGGGGCGGAAGAACCGCTCCTCCTCGGCCAGCGCGGCGGGGGCGACCGCCGGGTCTCCCACGCCGTAGACCGCGGCGCTGCTGACGTGGAGGACGCGCCGGAGCGCGCCCGCCGCGCGCGCGGCCTCGAGCACGTTGAGCGTGCCCGAGATGTTGACGTCGATGAAGCCGTGCGGCCGCTCGTATTCCCAGGCGGGCACATGCGTGATCGTCGCGCCATGGACCAGGATTTCCGGCGCCGCCGCGCCCACCATCTCGGCGAGCGCGGCGCGGTCGGTGACGTCGCAGAGCACGAAGTCGATCCGGCCCCGCCAAGGCGCGAGATGGGTGACCGCCGCCGCGTCGAGTGGTGCCAGGTCGAGCGCCGTGACGCGGGCGGAGGGCATGGCCTCGAGCAGGCGCGCGATCAACACGCTCATCACGAAGCCGCCCGCGCCGGTGACGAGGACGCGGGGGCCCTCGGGGTCGGTCCCGGCCATCAGTAGGCGAGCTTGTGCAGGCCCGCGGCCAGTACGCGGATGCCCTCGACGATATCCTCGATCGAGGAGAATTCCTCCGGCGTGTGGCTGCGGCCGTCCTTGGAGCGGACGAAGATCATGCAGACCTTGGCGATCGCCGCCATCTGCTGGCTGTCGTGGCCCGCGCCGCTCGGCATCGTCATGAAGGGCACGCCCTGCTCCTTCGCCGACTGCTGGAAGGTCTTCACCAGATCGGGGTCGGACAGGCAGGGCTCGTGGTCGACGTAGTGCTCCCAGGAGATCCCGAGACCGCGCCGCGCCGCGACCTCGCGCATCAGCCCCTCGTGCGCCGCGTACATTTCGGCGCGTTTCTCGGGCACCGGATGGCGGGCGTCGATGGTGAAGCGGACCTCGCGCGGGATGACGGCGGGGCGATTCGGATAGGGCACGATCCGGCCCACGGTCGTCACCGCCGGGCGGCCCATCCGGTGCGCGGTGTTGAGGACGCCCGAGGCGATCTCGGCGAAACCGGCGGCCGGGTCGTTGCGGATGTCCATCGGGAAGCCGCCGGCGTGGTTCTGCACGCCGGTCAGGAGCACGTCGTAATGCCGGATGCCGGTGATCGCGTCGACGATCGCGACCGGAAGGCCCGCCTGTTCGAGAATCGGCCCCTGTTCGATGTGGAGCTCGACGAAGCTTTCGATGTCGTCGCGCTTCGCCTCGGGGATGCGCGCAGGATCGAGGCCGATCGCGAGCATCGCCTCGGCCATGGTCTCGTCGTCGTAGCCCTTCATCGCCTCGGCGTCGCCCGGCGCGATGCGGCCGGTGATCCCGCGCGAGCCCCAGAAATTAGTGCCGGGGAAGCGGCTGCCTTCCTCCTCGCAGAGGCTGAGCGCCTCGAGGCTGCGCTTCGGCTGGCCGAACTGCTCCTTGAGCGCCTTGATCGCGATGAGGCCAGCGAGCGCGCCGAGCGTGCCGTCGTAGCGGCCGCCGGGGCGCTGGGTGTCCATGTGCGAGCCCGAGACGATCGACTTGCCTCCCTCGGAGCCTTCGATCCGGCCCCAGACGTTGCCGACCGCGTCGCGGGTGACGGCGAGGCCCGCCTCCTCGCACCAGCGTGCATAGGCGTCGTTGGCGGCGACCCATTCGGGCGAATAGACGGTGCGCCAGACGCCGGTCTCGCCGTAGGCGCCGAAGGCCGCGGTCTCCATGATCAGCCGCTCGACATAGGCGGCGTCGATCTCGACGCGGGGGGAGGTCATGACGTTCATCTCTGGTCCAGTTGTTTGTTGGGCAGGTCGGGCGCGGCGCGCGTCACCACATCACGTCGCCGCCGTTCGGCGAGATCGACTGGCCGACCATGTAGCCGGCCTCGTCGGAGGCGAGATAGACATAGGCCCAGGCGATCTCCTCGGGCTGGCCGATGCGGCGGATCGGCAGGGTCGAGAGCTTCCACTTGTTCCAGTCGTCGTCGCCGGCGTTCCACATCGGCGTGTCGGTCGGCCCCGGGCAGACGCAGTTGATCGTCACGCCGCGCGCCGCCACCTCCTGCGCGACCGAGACGCTGAGCCCGACGACGCCGGCCTTGGCGGCGCAATAGACGGCGTTGCCCGGCGCGGGCTTGTGCGAGAGTTGCGAGGCGGTGTTGATGATCCGTCCCTTGCCCCGCGGCAGCATGTGCGCGAGGGCGGCCTTCATGCCATAGGCGACACCGTTGAGATTGATGTCAATCACCCGGTGCCACTGTTCCCAGTCCTGATCGGGGAAATCGGCGTTGGCGCCGAGGCCGGCGTTGTTGACGACGATGTCGACCGCGCCGAACCGCGCGACCGCCGCCGCGACCGCCGCCTCGACCTGGGCGCGGTCGGTGACGTCGCATTCCAGCGCGAAGGCGTCGACGCCGAGGCCGGTCAGCTCGGCTACGAGCGCCTCGCGCGGCTCGGTCCGGCCGAGATCGGCGAGCGCCACGTCGGCGCCCTCCTGGCCGAACAGCCGGCAGACGGCGGCGCCGATCCCGGTCGCCGAACCGATCACCAGCGCCTTCTTCCCTTCGAGTCTCTTCATCTTGCTTGGTCCATTCACGGGTTCGATGTCAGGCGCCGGGACGTTTGGGCGTCCAGGCGAGGACGCGCTCCTGCAGCTTGCGGCAGAGCGCGAAGCTCGCCATCGCATAGGCGAGGATGACGAGGGTGATGAGCGCCATGCGGCCGGTGTTGGAGAAGTATTCCGACCAGATCACCATCCGGCCGATGCCGCTCTCGACTCCGATGTATTCGGCGCCGATCACCGCCGACCAGGCGAGGCCGAGGGTGAGGAACACGCTCGAGAAGAGCTCGGGCAGGATCGCGGGCAGGATGATCGAGCGATGGATCCGGAGCCGCGAGGCGCCGAGGACGCGGGCGTTCTCGATGTATCTGGCCGGCACGTTGGCGACGGCGTTGACCGTGCCGATCAGGTAGATGACGCCGACGCCATAGGCGACGAAGACGATCGCCGCCCAGTTGGTCGCGCCGAACCAGAACTGGAACAGCGGGATCATTGCGAGCAGCGGGCACATCCGCGCCAGATGGAGCGAGGGCGCCACGAGCTTGCGCACCCGCGACGACCAGGACAGCGCGAGGCCGAGAAGGACGCCCGCGAGGCCGCCGAGCACGAGGCCGACCGTCAGCCGGAACAGCGTCAGCGCCGAGTGGAACACCAGCGCCAGCACCGCGCCGAGCAGGGTCTGCGCGCCGCCGAGCTGCGGCACCGGCGCCCACATCTCGATCTTCCAGTAGTCTGAGAGGCCGGTCAGGGCGCGGCCGAAGATGAACTCCCAGGGCGGCACGATCGGCGATTCCCGGAGCGGGCTTCGCGGCGCCATGTGGCCCGCGATCTCCCAGCCGACGATGAGCGCGATCACCACCATGGCGCTGATCCAGTCGCGGCGCAGGCCCGCGCCGAGGCGGCGGATCGCGCCCATCACGCGGCCCCCGGCGTGTGCTGCTCGAGCTCGAGATGGCCGAGGATGGTCTTCGAGATCGCGATGCCGCGCGGGCTCGCGCGTTCCTCCTCGTCGCGGGGGCGGGTGAGGTCAACGCGGATGTCGTCGACGATCCGCCCGGCGCGCAGAACGAGGGCGCGTTCCGCGAGGACCAGCGCCTCCTCGATGTCATGGGTGACGAAGATGATGGTCCGCCCGGTGCTGCGCCAGAGGTCGATCAGCAGGTTCTGCAGGTCGCGCCGGGTCACGTAGTCGAGCGGACCGAAGGGCTCGTCCATCAGCAGGATCGGCGCGCCGCCGGCGAAAGCGGTGGCGATCGCCACGCGCTTGCGCATGCCGCCCGAGAGCTCCTTCGGCCAGCTGTCGCCGAAGCGGCCGAGCCCGACCTTGTCGAGCCATTCGCGCGCGACGCCCTGGCGCTCCGCCGCCGGGATCCCCTGGGCGAGCAGGCCGAATTCGACGTTGGCCTGCACCGTCATCCAGGGGAAGACCGTGTCCTCCTGGAAGACCATGCCGCGGTCGATGCCGGGCCCCTTGACCGGCCGGCCGTCGACCGCGATCTCGCCGGCGGTCAGCGTGTTCAGCCCGGCGAGCGAGCGCAGGAGCGTCGACTTGCCGTGACCGGAACGGCCGAGCAGGCAGACGAACTCGCCGTCGCCGATCGTTGACGAGATCCGGTCGAGCGCCCGGACCTCGCGGCCCGAGGCGTGGCGGAAGACGCAGGAGGCGTTGGTGATCGAGATCATCGGTCTCTCCGGTTCAAAGCGCGCCCTCGGGCATCCAGCGGGTCGCGGCGCGGCGGGCAAGCATCAGGAGCGCGTCGGCGATGACCGCGATCAGCGCGAGCAGGAGCAGTCCGCCCATCATCGAGGCGATGTCCTGAACGCCCCAGGTGGTGATGATGACCCGCCCGATGCCCCGGTCGGTCCCGAGCAGCTCGGTGATCGCGGCGAGCCCCCAAGCGGCGCCAAGCGCGGCACGCAGGCCACCGAAGAGCTCGGGCACCGATCCGGGCAGCGAGACGCGGTGGAAGATCATCCAGGGCCCCGCGCCGAGCGTGCTCGCGCTCTCGGCGAAGGAGGGGTGCAGGTGCTCGACGGCGCGGAGCGCGTAGAGATGCAGCACCACGGCCGAATAGAAGGCGACGAGGATGATCTTCGAGTTCTCCGAGACGCCGAACCAGATCAGGAAGAACGGCGCCGCGACCAGGATCGGCACGGTGCCGAGGATCGCCACGATCGGCCGGGTGATCTGGTGGATCACGTTCGAATGCGCGCTGCCGAGCCCGGTCAGCGTGCCGATGACCGCGCCGACCGCGCAGCCGAGGAGCGCGGTATAGGTGGTCGAGACCAGATGCGGCCAGTAGCCGCCGGGCGGCAGGCCGAGGCCGACGAAGTATCGGCTGTCGAAGAAATGCGTCACCGCCGCTGCGATCACCTGCCAGGGCGGCGGCAGGTAGCGCCCGATCACGAGGTGACCGAGCGTCCAGACGATGAAGAAGAGCGCGATCCCGCCGAGCGTCCACCAGATCTCGGGCGACGGCCGCGCCGGCGCGGTGGCCTTGTCCGCCACCGGCATCGCATCCCGCGTCGCGTCTATGTCGGTCATGCCGCGATCTTCCGTCGCGGGGACCGGCGGGCGCGCCGCCGGTCCGCCGGGGTGGGGGTCAAGCCGTCGCCGCCTGGGCGAAGCGCTCGGCGTCGAGGAAGTTGAAATTGGCGAGATGAACCTTCGCCTGGTCGAGCATCGCCTGCCGCTCCGGCCCGACAGTGTCGGTGGCCGAGACCTTGCCGAGCATCGCCTCGGTCCGGTCCTTCATCCCGGCCATCTCCTGCCAGATGCCCTTGGCCGCGAAGATGCGGTCGAGATCGTAGGGCTCGTCCGGGATGGTGCCGGCCTTCACGAACTGCTGGATCTGGTAGGTGTAGATGTTCCTGTAGTTGAGCGCATAGCTCTCGTCTTCCCAGACCTTGGACTGGTCCTTCCACTGGAAGAACGGGTCGAGGTCCTCGAAGATGAACTTGATCGATTCCGCGTCCATCTGCGCGCCGGTCTGCGCGTTGATGAAGGGCGCGTATTCGGTCAGCGCCTGGGTCTGGTTCGGCCCGAAGATATAGTCGAGCGTGCGGTACATCCCCCCGACGAAGCGATAGACGGTGTCGCGGTTGTTCTCGAGGTAATCCGTCGTGGTCTGGATCAGGTCGTAGTTCAGGAGGCTGTTGAGCGGTGAGCCGGTGCCGCTCGCCATGTATTTGACCATCTGGCGGGTCGACATGATCGGCTTCCAGCCCGCCTGGAACTGGAGCTGGTAGATCTGCACCGCGCCGCCCGGGGCGGCGAAGTCGATGCCGTTCGAGATCGCGAGCTGGACCGCCTTCGGATCCTCGACCGGGATCGTCTCGGTATCGGCCATGCTCATGCCGCCGAGACTGAGAGCGAATTCGTTCCAGGGATGCGTGCTCGGGCTCGCGGTGATCGCGAACTTCTTGCCGCGCATCTGCTCGACGGCGGCCTTCGCTGCGTCGTCCCAGCTCATGCCCTCGGCGATGAACTCGTCGACCGACTTGTACTTCGCCGGGTCGCCGACGATCGTGGAGCCTTGGAAGTAGCTGTAGACGAGGATCGGATGCAGGTTCGGCACCCGGTCGAGCTGCTGGATCGCGAGGCCGAACCAGTAGCTCGTGATGTCGAGCTCGCCGTTCATCAGCTGCGGCACCACCTGGGTCTCGAGCAGCGAGCGCGGCACGCCGCCCGCCATGGTGATGCCGTTGTCCTTCAGGAAGTCCTTCTGCGATGCGAGCACCGTCCAGCAATGGTTTGTCACCGCGAAGCCGCCGAAGCGCACCGTGGTCTCGGGAATGGCCGGCACCGTCTGAGCCCGCGCCCAGACCGGCGGCAGGGCGGCGGTCGCGGCGAGCGCCGCGGCACCGGTCTGCAGGAACTTGCGCCGTCCGACCGGCGCGCTCGGGAACCCGCTCATGAATCGCTCCTATGTACTTTACTGAATATGATGTACTGCATAAAGAATGTTTTGGGCCAAGCCGGAAGCGCCTCCCCGAGCCCCGGCAAGCGCGAGACTGTTCAAACGGGTCGCAGAGCGCCCAAATCTTCGCCGCCTTGAAAACGCGCGCGGCGCCCACGTATGATGCGGATCGCGCCGGGCTGCCCCGGGGCAAAACCGAACCCAGGCAGCAGGCGGAGGTCTATGGAATGAAGTCGGAAGGTCAGTCGCTGAGCCTGATCGAGCGGATCCGGGAAAACGATCGGACAAATGCGATGCGCGAGATCATGCTGCGCGCTCCGGCTGGAAAGTCGCGCGCGGATCTGCTCGCGGGGGAGGAGGCTTGCGCCGCCGAGGGGCGCCGCGATTTCCCGCAGGGTGTGGTGCCCGCGCTGGCCAATTCGCTGCTGATCATCTCGCTGCTGAACAGTCGGGCTCCCGAACCCCAGACGCTCGCCGACATTTCCCGGCTGTTGGGCATTACCAAGAGCCATTGCCACTCGATCCTGCGCACACTCGTCTATTTCGACTGGGTGCGCTTCGACGACCGGCGCAAGACCTACGAGCTGCAGCCGAGCGCGCTTTCGGACGTCTCGTCACTACTGAACTCGCCGGCCCTCGAGACCATCCGCGTCGAACTCGCCACGCTCGTCGAGGAGACGGATGTTCCCTGCGTCCTGGCTCAGCCGCTCGCGGACCGCTCCTTCGTCGTGATCGACACGTTCCGGAGCCGCAACTACGTGCAGGTCTACTACCCGGTGGGTCATCGCTTCCCGAGTGATGCGGTGGCACACCTGCGCGTGATGCTGGCCTGGAGCGACGCCGCGGCGACGGAGGAATACATCCGCACCTGGCGGCCGCACCGATATACCAGCAGGACAGCGACCGAGCTCGAGGAGATCCGCGCCGAAGTCGCGCGCACCCGCGCCCGCGGCTACGCGCTCAGCGTGGGCGAGTTCACCGACGGCATGACCGCGATCGCCGCGCCGATCTTCGGCACGGACGGAGGGATCGCCTACATCGCGAGCTTCTCCTTCCTGCTCGCCGACCGGACCTTCGACGAGAAGCAACTCGCGGCAGCGCTGCGCAAGGCGCTACAGCGCATCCACGCGGGGACGCGGGCGCTCACCCCGTCCGACTGGATTTCCTCCTGAGCGCGGCCGTTGGCTCTGCCGCACGCCCTACGGTCTGGGGAGATCCTAGGGATTCCTGTTGGGGATGGGACGTGCTTCACGGTTGTCTCCATGGAGGAGGCGGCGTTGGGAATTCGGCTTGTCTTGAGCGAGCGTGAGTGGGAGCGGGTCGCGTCGCGCATCATCGGAGACGAGCGGAGGCGGGGGAGCAGAGGTCGCGACAGCCGACTGTTCGTCGAGGCGATGCTTTGGCTGGGGCGCACCGGCCGCGCGCGACGGACAAGCCGTCCCCGCGGCGGCGGCTGGCCCCGCTGGCGCTGATGGGCATGCGGTCGTCAATTTCGGCCTCCGCCTCCGATGAGCGACCGAAGACTTTCGGCGGGGCCGCGGAGCGCGCAGGGCGCGGCGGGGTAGCACTAGCGAGCGTCATCACGCGGGATCGCGAGGCCCTGCCTGTGTTTCGGCGTGCAATTGAGTCAGAGCCCTTATTGCATGCCTTTCCACAGTCATGGGGGTTCCGACCGATGTCGCAAGGGCCTCCCGGCAGTCCCTCGCGCGAGCCTGGTCGCTCGCGTTTCACGAGCATCCCGCCAAACCAGACGGCATCATCTATCCGTCACGGCTCAACGGGCAGACGAACATCGCCGTGTTCGAACGAGCCATCGGGAAACTCGGAGCGGTTCGGACGACGAAACTGCTCGCCGCGCCGGGATTCGCTGCCACGCTGAACGAGCTGAGGGTCAGCATTGTCGTACCAGACCGCTAGGGGCGCGGTCAGCGCTCCGGTGCGCTGGCGGCAAGGGGAACCGCCTGCGCGGCCGGTGTGAAGTCCCCGCGGCCGGCGGACAATTCCGTCCTCCCGCGGCGAGTGCCAGCCTTTGCGAACACGTCCCGTCAGCGGGACCGGGAGGCCAACCTGCGCGCGCTTCCGGGCTCCGGATCCGGCGCGAACTTCCTGAGCACCGTCGAGAGAGAGTCCTCGTTGTCAGGCGATGCGTCGAGGTCGAGCATCGCTTCGAGGTCGTCGAGGTGGTGCGACATGGCCGCGTTGGCGGCGGCGCGGTCGCCGGAGCGGATCGCGGCGAGGATGGTTCGGTGATCGACGGCGCCGCATTTGCGGCCGTCGTCGCGTTCGTAGAGAGAGGCCACCAGCGAGAGGCGCGCGAGAACGTTGCGCAGCATCTCCTCCATGACCGCGTTCCCGGCGGCGCGCGCGAGTTCGACATGGAAGTTGCCGGAGAGCCGTTGTTTCGCGCCATCGTCCGCGCCCGAGTGGATCGCTTCTTCCTCGAGCGTGAGCCGCGCGAGGCGCTCGAGATCCTCCGGCGTGGCCGAGGTCATCACCGCGGCGACCGTGGCCATCTCGAGCACGCGCCGGGTCTCGAGCAGCTGCTTCGCCTCCGCGCGGTCCGGCGAGGCGATGAAGGAGCCGTGGTTGCGGCGCAGCTCGACCAGATGCGCGCGCTCGAGGATCGCGATGGCGCCCCGCACCGCCGTGCGGCTGACCCCGAAGTGGCGCGCGATCACGTCCTCCATCAGCTTCGTGCCAGGGCGCAGCGCGCGCTCGGAGACGGCTTCCATCAGTGTCGCGCAGATCCTCTCGGACGCATCCTCGGCGGTTTGTTCGAAGCTAGTTCTGGGCGCGGCCAAGTGAGGTCCTCCTGATATCGAATAGTGTTTTCGCATGCGTACCATGATTCGGCGAGATCGCCATTGCCGGGTACATCGAATGCCCAAGTTCTGGCCAGCGGTGGCCAATGGATGAGCGATCGTTCATGGTGGCGGCATCTTTGATGGAAATGTACGAACAGGAATCACTAAAAGTTTGCGAATGAATTTTCGAAAATGCCATCATCAAGCTGTAAGGCGCGGAGCTCGACCTCCCGAATGCCGCGCACGGAAGGCATGGAAAGGGATAGCATGAACGGCATCCGGAAATACCTCGGCTCGGCGCTCGTCGGAGCGACGGCCGCGCTGATCGGAGCCACGGCCTTTGCCCAGGGCTCGGCGGAAGTGATGAAGCCGAGCGCCGAGATCGCGGCGCTGCCCGGCGTCGCGCTCAACGAGACGCTGGCAGCCACGCTTCCCGACTCGGTCAAGTCGGCCGGCGTGCTCAAGGTCGCGACCGACCTCACCCCGCCGATCAGCTTTCATGGCGAGAGCGGCGGGCTCGTCGGCATCGACGCCGATCTCGCCGCGGCGCTCGGCGTGATCCTCGGCGTCGAGGTTCGCATGACCGACGTGGGCGCGGGGGCGGCGATCGTGCCCTCGATCATGTCGAGGCGGTTCGACGTCTCGATCTCCGGCATCAACGACGATCCGGAGCTCGAGAAGCAGGTCGATGTGATCGACTACATGTACGACGCGACAACGATCATGACGATCCAGGGCAACCCGCTCGGCATCGCCGCGATGGCGGATCTCTGCGGCAGGAAGGTCGCCGTGCCGGTCGGCACGTTCCAGAACCGTCTGGTTACCGCCGCCTCGGAGAAATGCGAGACGCCGATGGAGATCATGTCGCTTCCGAAGATGCCGGACGTGCTGCAGGCGGTCCGGACCGGCCGGGCGGATGCGACGGTCAACGGCTATGCGACCAGCGTCTACACCACCGCGAACCAAGTCGGGAACGGCAAGGGGCTCGAGGCGCTGCCGGATATCCGGCTCGCCGTCGGCTATCTCGGGATGCTGACCGCGAAGGACAACGCGGAACTGCGCGACACGCTCGTCGCGGCGCTCCAGCAGATGGTCGACGCCGGCGGCTACAAGGCGATCATGGAAAAATGGGGCCTCGGCCCGCTCGCGGTCGAGACCGTGAAGGTCAACGACGCCGCCAGCATGCCCGTGGAGTGAGCGGGATGGCCGCCACCGAATCCTCGACCAGTCAGCATCTCATGCCGCCCGTCGCGACCAGGATCCGGTGGGGGCAGGTCGTTACGGGCAGCGTCGCGATCTTCGTCGTCCTGTGGATCGGCTGGTTCCTCAGCCAGAGCCCGAACGTGCTCTGGGGCGAGATCCCCGCCTATCTCGTCGATCCGCGCATCCTGGGCGGCATCGTCCTGACGCTGGAGCTGACGGTCGGCGCGATGATCTTCGGCATCGCCGCCGGCGGCGCGCTCGCGGCGATGGCGACGAGCCACAACATCGTCTTGAAGGCGATCGCCGCCGCCTTCGTCTGGTGGTTCCGGGGCGTGCCGCTGCTGGTGCAGGTGTTCTTCTGGTACAACATCGCGCTCTTCGTTCCGATGATCGGCTCCGGCGACTACGCGATCTCGGTCAACGACCTCGTGACGCCCGCGGTGGCTGGCTTCCTGGCGCTTGGGCTCCACGAGGCGGCGAACATGGCGGAGATCATCCGGGCGGGCCTGCGCGCGGTCCCACAGGGCCAGCGCGAGGCGGCGGCGGCGCTTGGCCTGAGCCCCCTGAAGACGCTCTGGACCGTGGTGATGCCGCAGGCGATCCGCATCGTCATCCCGCCGACCGGCAACCAGGCGATCGGCCTGCTGAAGGCGAGCGCCATCGTCTCGGTCATCGGCATGAAGGACCTCTTGACCATGGCGCAGCAGATCTACGCGGCGAACTTCATGGTCATCGAACTCTTGTTCGTCGCCTCGATCTGGTACCTCGCGCTGACCACGGTCGCGTCGATCGGCCAGCACTATCTCGAAAAGCATCTTGCCGCCAAGGACCGCCGCTGAGGCGGTCCACAGGCCGGCAACCAACTGGGAGTCCTGAGACATGAAGCTTGGAATCGACGCGCAGAAGCTGCCCGAGTTCCGCAAGCGCGGGCCCATGGCGAGCCTCGATCTGGTCCGGGACCTCGGGCTCGGCGGGATCTTCTTTCCCACCGCGCTCGACATGAGCCCGACCCTCGACGCGGGCTTTCTGCGCGAACTCCGGGCCAAAGCCGATGACCTCGGGCTCTATCTCGAAAGCGGGCTCGGCAAGATCAATCCCTACTGCAGCGCCGAGGCGCCGGAACTGCGCGCGGCGGGCGGCGGGGACATCATCGCGGGGCTCATCCGCATGATGGAGGCGAGCGTCGCGATCGGCTGCGCGGAACTCTGGGTCTCGCCCGGCAACTTCAAGGCCGCCTATCGCGGCCGGCTCGCCGTCGACCGGTTCCGCACCGACGTGACCTGGGACGAGCAGCTTCTGGCGATCGAGAAGGTCCTGAAAAAGCTCGCGCCGGCGGCGCGCGCGAACGGCGTTCACATGAACGTCGAGACCCACGACGAGATCACCTCCTTCGAGATCCTGCGGCTGATCGAGGCGGTCGGGGAGGATTGCGTCGGCGCGGTCTTCGACACCGCGAACATGGTCCAGCGGGGCGAGCATCCGGTCTGGGCGGCGAAGCGGCTCGCGCCGCATATCCGTCAGACCCATGTCAAGGACGCGCTCGTCGCCCGCGCGCCCGGCGGCCTCGATTTCCAGCCCCGGACCGTCGGCACCGGCGTGGTCGATTTCACCGCGATCCTGCCGATTCTCGCGGGAGTGAATCCGGATCTGACGCTGTCGCTCGAGATCGCGCAGTCGACGGCGGACAACCGGCGCCAGGCGAACCCCCGCCAGTGCATCGAGATCGACGATCCGGTCTGGCGGGCCGGGCACCCGGACCTGACGCCGGAGGAGCTGGATGCCTATTTCGCCATGGTCGACGCCATCGAGGCGCGTATCGCCGCGGGCGAGGTAGAGAGCTGGGAAAGCTACGAGACGAGCCGCTACGGCTATCCGACCTACGAGCATCAGTCCTACGGCTTCGGCGAGGCGGTCGCGCTCATTCGCGACTCCGCGCGCCATATCGAGGAGGTCTGCGCGGAGCGGGGGCTTCCGCTCACGCGCCAGCGGCAGCCCGAGAAAATGGCCTAGCCGGGGTTCACCACCCAAAACGGTCTTCGCAGAACCGGGCCGGCGCCTTCCGCGAAACGGAAGGCGCCGGCCTTTTCAGCTGACCTTGGCCGACATCCGCTCGAGGATCGCGAGGAGGCCGCCCTCCTCCGTGGAGGCCGCCCGGAAGACGATGCCGGCCTCCATGTCATCGAGATGCACCGCCATCGCGCGGCGCGCGCCCGCGAGGTCGCCACGCTCCAGATGCGACAGGATCGCCTCGTGGTGCGCCGTGCCGCAGGAGCAGGCCGTGGCGCGCTCGTAGAGCGCGTTGACGAGCGACAAGCGCGCGAGAATGTTCTCGAGCATGCGGTTCAGCACCGTGTTTCCGGTGAACTCGGCCAGCAGATAATGAAAATCCCCGGCGATCCGCTTCTTCGCGGCGCGGTCATGGCCGGCGTGCACCTGGTTCTCGTGGGCGATCGTCCGCGCGAGCTGGCTGACCTGCTTCGGTCCGAGCTTGCCCTTCAGCGCGTCCATCACCGCGATCTCGAGCACCCGCCGCGTCGCGAGCAGGTTGCGCGCCTCCGCCTCGCCCGGCGTCGCCACGAAGGAGCCGTGGTTGCGACGACGCTCGGCCAGGCTCTGCTGCGCCAGCATCGAGAGCGCCCCGCGAACCACCGTGCGCGACGTCCGGAAGTGACGGGCGATGGTCTCCTCGACGAGCTTGTCGCCCGGCTTCAGTTCGCCCTCGAAGATGGCCGCGCGCAATGTCGCGCAAATATCTTCGCAAATGTCGTCACTGTGAATCGGGGCTTCTTTCATCGCGAATCGCGCCATATCTGGAATCATCCACTTGCGCAGATGTACCTTGGCGACGCCTTTCGCCGCAAGCCGAAGCCGCGCTCGCTGCCGCAGGTTTCGACAAGTATGGACAGACTCTGCACAGGATATGATCATCCTTTATGCGGATAAAGTTTCGAATATCATTTCGCATTGATTTGCGATCAGAAGGCCGTCAAGCCTCGACTCAACCGAGGACGATGGAATGGCGAGGACAGGACAGCGGATATGACCGAGACGGGACTTTGGATCAGCGACGTCAATCACAGCTACGAGGGCAAACAGGTCCTCCACGGCGTGAACTTCAACGTTCCGGCGGGCAAGGTCGTCGCGCTGCTGGGGCCGAGCGGTTGCGGCAAGTCCACGATCCTGCGCGCGATCGCCGGCCTGATCGTGCCGGACCAGGGCCGCATCACCCTCGACGGGCGCGACCTCACCCGCGTCGCCGTGCGTGACCGCAAGCTCGGCATGGTGTTCCAGAACTTCGCGCTCTTCTCGCACATGACCGTGGCCGAGAACATCGCCTACGGCCTCGCCGGGCTCCCGAAGGCGGAGCGGGTGGCGCGGGTCGAGCGGCTGCTCGATCTCGTGCGGCTCCGGCCCTTCGCGGCCCGCTTCCCGCCCCGGCTCTCGGGCGGGCAGCAGCAGCGCGTCGCGGTGGCGCGGGCGCTGGCGACCGACCCGGCCGCGCTCCTGATGGACGAACCCTTCGGCGCGCTCGACCGCGCGCTCCGTTCGGAGCTGCAGGCCGAGCTCGTGCGGATGCAGGAGGACGTCGGGATCACCACCGTCATGGTCACCCATGACCAGGAGGAGGCGCAGGCCGTGGCCGAGCAGCTCGTCGTGATGAACGAGGGGCGCGTCGAACAGGTCGGCTCCCCCGAGGAGATCTACGACAATCCCGCGAGCCTTTTCGTCAATGGATTCATCGGCCATGCCAACCGGATCCCGGCGACCGTGACCGGTCCCTCCCGGCTCAAGGCGCGCGACGAGACCGAGCTGGGGTTCAACCGCGCGCTGAACTTCCGGCCGGGGAGCGAGATCGTCGTCACCTGCCGCCCCGAGGACCTGGCGCTCTCCACCCGGCCGGAGCAGGGCGCCTTCGCAGCGCGCTTCGACCGCGCGGTGATGATGGGACCGCTCCTGAACATCGAGGCGACCCTGCCCGAGGGCAGCCAGTTCAAGGCGCAGGTGCCGCGCGACGGCACAGCGCGCCCGGACCGGGGCCAGACCATCTGGCTCCGACCCAACCCCGCCCGCCTGCAAGTCTTTCCCGCACCCCAAGCCTGATTGGAACCGAGATGACCTTCAACCTCTCCCGCCGCGCCTTCACCCTCACCGCGCTCTCGGCGCTCGCCGCCCCGGCGCTGATCAGCCCGACCAAGGCGCTCGCCCAGTCCGGCCGGGTCGTCGCCGCGACCTTCCCCGGCACCTGGGAAGACGCATACCGGACGATCCTGACCCCTATGGTCAAGGAAGCCGGCTACGACCTCACGATCGCGCCCGCGCTCGCCCAGGACCAGATCGCCAAGCTGATGGCGAGCCCGGGCCAGCCGCCCTATGACGCGCTGCTCGTCTCGCCGGGCCAGTCGGCGATCCTGATCGAGGCCGGGCTGATCGAGAAGATCGACCCGACCAAGCTCAAGAACTGGGACAAGCTCGCCCCGATGGCCCAGAATGAATGGGGTCCCTACGTCACCGTCGAGGTCAACGGCATCGCTTACAACCCCGAAGTCGTCGAGAAGCCCTCGGGCTACAAGGCGCTCTTCGAGGATCCGCAATACGCGGGTCAGGTCGCGCAGATCGGCTTTGGCTCCAACACCGCGACGATGGCCTGGACGGAGATCAACAAGCTCTACGGCGGCACCTACGACAACATGCAGCCGGTTTTCGACCTCATCAAGGACCACCTCAAGGACCTGATCATCGCGACCTCCGGTTCGAACCAGATGACGATGTACCAGCAGGGCGAAGTAGCCGTCTTCATGGCTTCGACCGGCAACGTCGCGAAGCTCAAGGAGCTCGGGATGCCGGCCGAATTCGCCCACCCGGAAAGCGGCTCCCCGGCGGTCCCGGTCTCGATCCATCTCGTCAAGGGCGCGAGCGATCCGGACGCGGTCTACGCCTACATGGACGCGGCGATCTCCGCGGCGGCGCAGACCCAGCTCGGTGAGGCGCCGACCGCGATGATCCCGACCAACACCGAGGTGCCGTTCTCCTCCGTCGTCGCGGAATACGTGACGCCCGAGCAGCTGGCGGCGGCGGTCTATCCGGACTGGGCGGCGATCAACAAGCACCGCGCCGAATGGACCGAGACCTTCGACCGCATCGTCTCCCAGTAAGCCGGAGAGGGAGGACAGCACCGATGATCCGCAAAGACACACTCCTGGCCTGGCCCATGATCGCCTTCATGGTGCTGTTCTTCCTCGCGCCGCTCCTGCTCCTCCTCGGCATCAGCCTGAGGGGAGCGGAGGGCGGCTGGGGGATCGGGAACTTCGTCGCCTTCCTCGACGACCCCTTCGAGCGCGGCGTGCTGGTCCGCACGCTGCTGCTCGGGGCCAAGGTGACGGGGCTCGTGAGCCTGCTCGCGCTGCCGCTCGTCATGCTCTACTGGCACGCGGGGCCGAGGCTGCGCGGCGTGATCCTCGTCTGCGCGCTCCTGCCGATGCTGACGGCGAACGTGGTGCGCACCTTCGCCTGGGTGGTGATCCTCGGCCGCAACGGCCCGATCAGCCAGACGATGCTCGCGCTCGGCCTCGTCGACCGGCCGTTCTCGCTGCTCTACACCGAGATGGGGCTCATCATGGCGCTGGCGCAGATCGAGCTTCCGCTCCTGCTCCTGCCGGTCTTCTCGGTCCTGAACCGCGCCGACCGCGCCACTCTCGACGCCGCCGAGGTGCTCGGCGCCGGTCGCTGGCGCGCCTGGTTCAGCGCGATCTTCCCGCAGATCATCCCCGCGGTCCTCGCCGGATGGGTGCTGGTCTTCGCCTCCGCCACCACCTCCTACGTGACGCAGAGCGTCATCGGCGGCGCGCGGCTCATCTACCTGCCGCGGTTCGTCTATCGCGAGGTCGGCGTGCTCTTCCAGTGGCCCTCCGCCGCCGCGATCTCGATCCTTCTGCTGATCTCCACCGGTATCATCATGCTCGGGCTCACCATGCTCGCCAGACACGAAAGGCTCCGCGCCCATGGCTGACACCGCTCTCATCCCCGCCGAGCGCGCCCGCCCTGACCTCGGCGCCATCCTCTACTGGGGTTTCGTCTGGGGCGCCGGGATCCTCGTCCTCATCTACCTGATCGGCCCGATCCTGCTCGCGCTGCTCATGTCCTTCAACTCTGGCACCACGCTCGCCTTCCCGCCGAAGGGCCTGTCGCTGCGCTGGTACGCGGCGCTGCTCGATCCCGTCCAGTCCGAGCCGATCCACACGGCGGCGAAGAACTCCTTCGAGATCGCGCTCTGCGTCGTGGTCATGGTGACGCTGATCACCGCCCCCGCCGCCTGGGCGCTCGCCCGAGCCCCGCGCAAGATGGTGAACGCGGTCGAGCCGATCCTGCTCGCGCCCTTGGTGCTCCCGAGCCTCGTCTACGCGCTCGCGGCGCTCCTCGCGCTCAGCCTGCTCGGTCTCGGGCCGTCGTTCATCGCAGTCCTGATCGGACACAGCGCCGTCTTCGCCCCGCTCATGTTCCGTACCGTGCTCGGCCTCGCCCAGCGGATGAACCCCGCGCTCGAGGAAGCCTCGGCGACGCTCGGCGCCTCCCGCGCGCGGACCTTCCTGCGCGTCAGCCTGCCCGGGATCGCCCCCGGCATCCTCGCCGGCGCCTTCTTCGTCTTCATGCAGTCGCTCGACAATGTCTCGGTGACCCTCTTCCTCGGCGAGCCTGGACGCACGATGCTGCCGCTCCGTCTCTTCGCGATGCTCGAGGAAAGTCTCGACGGACGTGTGGCGGCGGTCTCGGGCCTGCTGATCCTCGCCGCGGCGCTGCTCATGTTCACGCTGCGACGCTTCACCGGCCGCGCCGCGCGCTGAACCTCGAACCAACAAGAAAAAGGATGCTCCGATGACCACCCTGACCGCCAGCCGGCCCCGTTCGATCGAGACCCTTCTGGGAGACTTCGCGCCTGATTTCGATTTCGTCCCGGCGCCGCCGATCCCGGTCGCGGAATACGCGGAGCGGATGCGCAAGGTGAAGCGCGAGGGCGTCTCGGCGGGCCTCGACGCGCTGATCGTCCACAGCGACACAGTCGGCTGGTTCCACGCCTCGAACCATTACCTGCGCTATCTCTGCGACTGGATGCGCGAGGGCGTGCTCATCATCCCGATGGACGAGGACAAGGCGCCGGTGCTCGTCTCCTTCTTCACCCAGTCGGTGATCCTGCCCCCGGGGGGCGAGCCGGTCGGGGTGGAGCGGATCCTCCAGGTCGGCGCCGTCGGGCGCGAATACGCCGACATCCCCGGCGACAGCGGCGTGAAGACGATCCAGGCGGTGACGAAGGTCCTCGCCGAGTTCGGCCTCTCGCGGGGCAGTATCGGGATCATCGGTGACAAGCGCTCGGCGCCCTTCAAGGCGGCGCTCGCGGGGGCGATGACGGGGGCGCGATTCTCCGACCAGCACGCGATCATCGACCGGACGCAGCGGATCCGCAGCGCCGCCGAAATCGCCGTGACCCGGACCGCGGCGCAGCTCATCAGCATCGCGACCCAGGCGGCCTATCACGTCGCGCGGCCGGGCGTGACGGACTACGAGATCTTCGCCGCCTTCACGATGGCGCAGATGGCGCGCGGCGGCGAGACCGGCGACGGCTACCAGATCGGCGCCAACGAATGGGGCACGCATTGCGGCAAGCCCTACGGCCGGGTGATCCGGAGGGGCGACCTCATCAACCTCTATGTTTCGAATGTCACCTACCAGGGCTATACCGCGCAGACCGCGCGCATGATCGCCATGGGTACGCCAACCGAACGGCAGGAACTGGTGCTCGACGCCTGCGCGCGCGGCGTGAAGGCGGCGGAGAAGCTGATCCGCCCCGGCGCCACCTTCCGCGACATCAACAACGCGGCCTTTATTCCCTACATCGAGGCTGGGCTGATCAAGGATTCCGAGGCGCGCACCATGCCCTACAACTGGAGCACCGCCGAGGACGGCGGCTTCCGCGAACTGCCGGTCCAGTACGTTCCCGACGCTGACTACGAGGCGCAAGGGAGGCGGTTGACGCACGTCTATCCGGCGACGCCAGGCCCGCACAATCCGAACCTCGGTCACGCGGTGGGGATGGCGGGCGGGCAGAACGCCTATAACATCTCCTCGCACAATTACGACCGGCTGGAGGAGGGAATGATCTTCGTGCTGCACACCCAGTGGCTCGAGCCGATGTCGGCGGGCTGCAACATCGGCGACCTCTATCTCGTCACCGCCGACGGATTCGAGAACCTGAGCCGGCACACGCCGCTCGAAACCCACCGCGTCGCCGTCTGAAATCCGGGAAGCGCCGATGAACAAGACCCTGATCCTCTCCCGCTCGCAGGTGGAAGGCCTCGTGACCATGGCCGAGGTCATCGAGGCGGTGGAAGCCGCCCATGCCGACATGTCGCGCGGCACCGCCGCCCAGCCCGCGCCGGGCGCGATATCGCTCCCCTCCGGGACCGGCGCCTTCCTGACCATGACGGCGCTCGCCGACCGCCAGGGGCTCGCCGCCGTCAAGCTTCTCGCCGACATCCCCGACAACGCCGCCCGCCGCCTGCCGACGCAGCGCTCGGTGCTGATGCTGGTCTCGAAGGAGACCGGCGCCTGCGAGGGGATCATCCACGGCCAGATCCCGACGCGCATCCGCACCGCCGCCGCGAGCGCCGTCGCGACCCGTCACCTCGCGCGGGAGGACAGCCGCGTGCTCGGCCTGATCGGCGCCGGGGACCTCGCCGTCGAACATGTGAGGGCGCTGACCCACGTCCGCCCCTTCGAACGCGTCGTCTTCTGGACCCGCAACCCCGAGACCGCCGCGCGCTTCGCGGGCCGGATCGCCGAGGCGCATCCGGGCCTCGAAGTCGCCGCCATGGCGACGCCGCGCGACGTCTTCGCGGAAGCCGACGTCGTCTCGACCCTCACCCCCTCGCGCGAGCCGGTGGTCGAGGGGGCCTGGTTCCGGCCGGGCCAGCACGTGAACGCCGTCGGCGCGCCACCGAGACCCGATCACCGCGAGATCGACGCCGCCGGGATGGCCCGCGCGCGGGTCTTTCTCGACAGCCGGGAGACCGCGACGCATGAATCGGGCGACCTGCTGCTCGCGATCGCCGAGGGTGCGCTCGCCGCGGCCGACGTGGGACCCGAGATCGGCGACGTCATCACCGGCGTGGCCCCCGGCCGGACCTCACCCGCGGAGATCACCCTCTACAACTCGGTCGGGATCGCGATGCAGGACGTCGCCATCGGCGCCCTGCTTCTTGCGCGGGCCCGCGCGGAGGGAGTGGGTCTCGAGATCGACCTCGCGGGATAGGCGCGCGACCGGAAGGGCCGGCCATGCATGATCCCGCCCCTGAAACGCGCTCTGCCATCCGGCCGCATCCGTGCGTGGTGCCGGTCGGGTTGACGGGCTGCTCCAAGTCGGGCATCGGCAGCGCGGCTGGCGTCCCTGCGCGGGATACCGTTCCACGACTTCGACGTCGATGCCGCGGCGGCCGCCGGCATGCCGGGAACGGACATCTTCACCTCCTTGGGTGAGCGAGCCTTCCGGAGCGCCTCGTCATCTTCTGGGAGCGCGTCCGCGCCCGCCCAGGCCGACCGCTCCTGAAGGTCGACGAGTTGCGCGCCGATCAGGCCGATCTCCCTTCGGCGCCGGATCCCGATGTACGTCCAAGGCCGACACAGTGGTGGGCAGTCGGCGCGAGTCCGATGCATCGGAAGTCGCTTGAGCGACCTTGAGGGCGACCTGTCTCTCACCGCTCCGCCGGGAGCGAAATGACCGCCCTCGTTGTCGTCATGAGCTGAGGCCGTTGGCCCCAAGGACAGCGCGGGACCCCGCGGTGCAACAATGACCTCATTCTGATCGGCGTCTTTGGGCCGCTCGCGATAAGCTGGTCGCACGCGTCGGCTTGATGAAGTCGATGCCGGAAAAGTCTCTTTCGTTGCCTGAACCCGAGCAAGGCGAATGGCAAATGCTGGATGCTGCTCCGCGCTCCCGAAGGCGGTCCGGCGCCGTGAGCAAGGCGCCGGACGCGGGGAGCCTGCTCCCCGCGCCGAACGGGCTGATTTGGGACCCGCGTGGGTTCAGTTGGTCGCAGGCGCGATGCCGAGCGTTCGCGCCGCCGTCGCCCACCTCCGGCGCTCGTTCGAGAGATAGGTGGCGTAGCCCTCCGGACCGGTCACCCGCACCGTCTGGCCCGAGGCTTCGAGGCGCTGCCGGAGGGCGGGATCATCGGCGGCGGCGCGGAAATCGCGGGCGAGTTGCTCGCGCCGCTCCGAGGTGATGCCGCGCCAGCCGAAGGCGCCGAGCACGCCCTCCATGGCGAGATCGGGGTAGCCGGCCTCGGCGACCGTCGGGACATCCGGGAAGCTGGGAGCCCGGGCGTCATTGGTGACGGCGATGAGCCGGATCTTGTCTTCGGAGGCGAGGCCGCGCGCGGGCGCCAGCGGCACCAGCGCGATCTGGATGACGCCCGATGCCAGATCGGCGATCATCTCCGGTCCGACACCCTTGTAGGGAACATGCGTCATCTCGATCCCCGAACTCCGCAGCAGTTCCCGGAACACCAGGTTCGGAGCACCCGGCGCGGAGGACCAGTTCAGCGCGCCCGGCCTGCTCCTGGCCACGGCGATCAGCTCATCGAGCGAGGCCGCGCCGAGCCCCGGCGTGACCGCGAACGCTACATGGTCGACGGTGAGGGCCGCGATCGGCATGAGGTCGACGTCCGGATCATAGGGCAGTTCCGCCCGCAGCGCCGGCGCGACCATCGACGGGCCCGACGGCGCCAGCATCAGCGCGGTGCCGGGATCGGCCCCCATGAAGGCTTTCACGGCCAGCGTTCCCTCGGCGCCCGGGACATTCTCGACCACCACACTCTGGTTCCAGCGCCGCCCCAGCCGGTCCGCGAAAACACGCGCCATCAGATCCGGCGCCGACCCCGGAAGGCCGGACGTGATGAAGGTGACGGCCCCCTCCGGCCAATCCTCGGCGGCCCTCGCGGTCCCGGAGGCGGCGATGAGCGCCGCCGCCAGGCAGGCAAGCTTGAGTGTCAGTCTGTTCATCCGATCCTCTCCTCCGCCTTGCGCGCGGGCTTCCGCCGCCCCGCTCCGGGACGGTCGTGGTCCGCGTTCGCCTCGATCACGCGCGCCATCAGGTCGGCGAGCTGTGAAACCTCCTGTTCCGAAAGCACCCGCAGCATCCGGGCCTGCGCGCCGAGCGCGAGCGGCGCGGCGCGCTCCCGCGTCTTCCTCCCCTCATCCGTCAGTTCGAGCAGCCAGGCCCTGCGGTCGTTCGGGTCCGGGCACCGGCGCACCAGTCCGCGGTTCTGCAGGGCATCGATGATCTGACCCGCCGACGCGGGGTCGAGCCCGCGCGCCTCCGCCAAGGCCCTCTGTCGCATCCCGGGCGACCGGCCGATGCTCACCAGCATGCCGTAGGCCGCGGCGTCGAGGCCGACCGGCCTCAGCGCCTCACCCAGCATGGAGACGTGGACGCGGTGAAACCGCCGGGCGAGATGTCCGGGCACCCGCGCCCGCATCGGCACGAGCGCTTCGGGACAATTCGATTCTCGCAGTTCCGGGCGGTCTTCGGATGTCATGGGGAGCAGTCCCATATCGTATGAAAACATATCATATATAAACTTATTATATGGATTCTGCAAGCGTGGTCGGAACGGCGGTGATACGCTCCGCCGTCGTTTCCGCGCGCGAGAGGAGCCAGCGAGATGTCCGCGAAGGCCGGGGAGAGCGAAGCGGCGGAGAACGCTCCGGCGCGAAAGGCCGCAGGAAGCGCGTCCGGCCTTTCGCGCGGGGAGGTGGCGCGCGGCCTCGCGCTGGTCGGTCTCGCCGCCGTCGGTCTTTGCGCCGCCGCGCCGCTGCCGGGAGTGGAGGGGCTCAGCCTTGGCGCTGGAACGATGCCGCGGATCTACGCCACGCTGCTCGGGCTGGCCGGCCTGGCGATGATGGCGCGCAAGAGGAGATGCGCGCCGGAACGGGTTTCGCGACCGCCGTCGCGGTTGACAGGCCTCTTCGTCCTGGCGGTCCTCGCGTTCGCCGTACTCGTGAAGGGCGCGGATGTCGCGGTGGCCGGACACATCCTCCATATTCCGCGACTGGGGCTGGCCGGCGCGGTCTTCACCGCGTTCTGCTTGGCCGTCGTGGCCGATCGGCAGTCCTCCTGGCGCTCCGGAATCCTGGCCGGAGCCGCCATCGCCGGCGCCAGCGTGCTGCTCTTCACAGGGCTTCTGCGCCTTCCGCTGCCCGCGTGGCCAGCGGTGCCCTGAGCCATGCCGGAGTTCGCCGCGCATCTCTGGCTTGGGCTCACCGTCGCGGCGGCTCCGACGAACCTCGCGTTCTGCTGCGTTGGCGCGTTGCTTGGCACGATCGTCGGGATCCTTCCCGGGATCGGCGCCGTGGCGACCGTTGCCATGCTGTTGCCGATGACGTTCGGCCTGCCTCCCTCGGGCGCGCTGATCATGCTGGCGGGTATCTACTACGGGGCGCAGTACGGCGGATCGACCACCGCGATCCTGTTCAACATTCCGGGCGAGCCCACGGCCATACCCTCGGCCCTGGACGGCCATCAGCTCGCGCGGCGGGGCCGGGCCGGGCCCGCGCTGTTCATCGCCGCGCTGGGATCCTTTGTCGGGGGCACCGTCGCGACCTTCCTGGTAGCGGCGCTGGCGGCGCCTCTGGCCCTCGCCGCCCTGCTGTTCGGTCCCATGGAATATGTCTCGCTCATGGTGCTTGGACTCATCATGGCCGTCATGATGGCGCCGACCCCGATGCTGAACGGCGCCGCCGCCGTACTCTGCGGCCTTTTGCTCTCGACCGTCGGCCTCGACCTCGAGTCGGGACTTCCCAGGATGACGCTCGGGGTCGGCGGTCTCGAGACCGGCATCGGCTTCGTGAGCCTCGCGACGGGGCTGTTCGGCTTCGCCGAGATCCTGCGGATCCTGCGGGATCGGCCGGTCCCGACGCCCGAAACCGGGCCGACCGGCCGCCCGATCCCTTCGCGCGCGGACCTGCGCGAGGCCGCGCCGGCGATCGGGCGCGGCACCGCCGTCGGCGCGGTGGTCGGCCTGCTGCCGGGAAGCGGGGCGCTCACGGCTTCCTTCGCCGCCTACGCGCTGGAAAAGGCCATCTCGCGCGATCCCGCGCGTTTCGGGCGCGGATCGCCGCGGGGACTCGCCGCGGCCGAAAGCGCCAACAACGCCGCCGCGCAGACCTCTTTCATCCCGATGCTGTCGCTGGGTATTCCGCCGAACGCCATCATGGCGATGATGATCGGCGCGCTCGCGCTTCATGGCATCGTTCCCGGGCCGCGGATCGTCGCGGAACAGCCCGAGCTCTTCTGGGGCCTGATCGCCTCGATGTGGATCGGCAACGTCCTGCTGCTGGTGCTCAATCTTCCGCTTGTCGGGCTCTGGATCCGCCTGCTCCGCGCGCCGCGCCACCTGCTCTATCCCGCGATCCTCGTCTTCTGCTGCGTCGGCATCCTCGGCGTCCGGGGCTCGGCCCTCGACGTGGTGGCGGCGGCGGCCTTTGGCGTCGCGGGGGACTGGATGAGGCGACATGATCTTCCGTCGGGGCCGCTCCTGCTGGCCTTCGTCCTCGGGCCGATGCTCGAGGACAATCTCAGGCGGGCGGTCATCGTGGCGCGGGGCGAGATCGCGAATGTCGCGGACAGGCCGCTGAGCGTGATCCTGCTCGCGCTGGCGGCCGGCCTGCTGGTCGCCGCCGCCTTCCGGAGGTGAAGCGCCGGCGCCTGAAGGACGGCCCGGTCGCTTCGGTGCCGGGCATGGCGGCCAATGCGTCGTCACCACCGCCCCAGGCTGCTCGGCGGCGCTCGACCGGGGCGCCGCGGACTTCCGGGAGCAGGAAGGGTCGCTCCGGACCGGCCACGAGCAAGCGATGGACGCGGCCGGCCCAGGCGGATCCCCGCGCCTTCAGCCTGCGACGACTTCGAACTCGGCCGTGTCGATGGTGAACGAGCCGTCCGGCTCGATCTCGAAATGCGCGGCGATCTCCCGCGAAGCCCCCGTCTGAAGCGACCGGATCGCGGCCTGATGCGCCGGGGAGGTCCGCATGCGCTCGATCCAGACCGGATAGTCCATCCTGAGCCGCCGCGTCCGCGCGTGTTGCGACGCGAAGCCCGCGCGCGCCAGCGCCGCCTGCCATTCGGCGATGGTGTAGTCGCGCACATGCGACGGATCGCGCAGCAGTTCCACCGCCTGCAGATGCGTGTCGAGCGCCGCCGGGCCCGGCGAGACGACGTCGATGAAGACGGCCGTGCATCCGGGTTTCAGGACGCGCCGCGCCCGCCGCAGGCCGGCCTCGAAATCCCGCCAGTGATGCGCCGAGAAGCGGCAGGCGAGGAAATCGAACGTGGCATCCTCGAAGGGCAGTTCCTCCGCCGCCGCCGCCCGGGTCGCGACATTGGCGAGGCCACGCTCCCGGGCACCCCGCGCCACGGCCGCGAGCATCTCCGCGGAGAGATCGACCGCTGTCACCGCGGCGGCGTGGCGGGCGAGACGGTAGGCGACGTGGCCGCCGCCGCATCCGAGGTCGAGCGCGTGGCGGGGCTTGCGCTCCGCCGCGAGGCGTCCGACCGCGTCGAGATCCTCGCCCTCGGCGTGGACGGCGCTGCGCGCATAGGCTTCGGCGCGCGGGCCGAACTGGTCCTGAACGACGCTGTCATGGGGTCGGGTCATGGGATCCTCCTTCCCGACGCGACCTGCCCGTTTCATTAACCGGGTACAATGGACAAGTTTATCCTATTATAATCGGTCTCATGCAGGGCGAGGAACAGCGGAGACTGCTCGGGCGCTTCATCCGGTCCCACCGGGAGCGGTTGCGGCCGGACGCGCCGACGGGCCGGCGCCGCACACCGGGGCTCCGCCGCGAGGAGCTGGCGGCGCGCGCGGGGCTCAGCGTCACCTGGTGCGCCTGGATCGAACAGGGCCGCGACATCGGCGCCTCGCCCGCGGCCCTGGCGCGGCTCGCGGCGGCGCTGGCGCTCACGCCGGCCGAGCGGGCGTATCTCTTCGAACTCGCCGGACGCCGGGATCCCGAGGCGCCCGCGCCCGGGACGCTCCCCGAGGCGCCGGGCTCGGTGCGCGCGCTGGTCGCGGCGGTCGCGCATCCGGCCTACGGGCTCGACCGGTTCTGGACCGCGCGCTGCTGGAACCCGGCGGCGGCGGACCTGTTCGCGGGCTGGCTCGGACCGGGACGGGAGCGGAACCTGCTGCGCTACACCTTCACCGATCCTTCGGCGCGCGATCTGCTGCCTGACTGGGAGGACCGCGCGCGCCGGCTGCTGGCCGAGTTCCGGGCGGACTACGGACGCGCGCTCCACGATCCGGACATGGCGCCGCTGGTCGATCGGCTGCGGGCGGAGTCGGATCTGTTCGCCCGTGCCTGGGACGAGCAGGGCGTCGCGGCGCGGGAAGGCGGGCCGCGCGGGTTCCGGCATCCGGTCCGGGGCCTCCTCGCCTATGAGCAATACACGTTCAGCCCGCTCGAACGCCCCGACTACAAGCTCGTCACGCTCTGGCCGGTGGTCGCCGCTGCCTGAAACCGCGACGGTGACGGCCTGATCGGGGAAAATGCTGTCCCATGCGCTGAAGGGCTGGTTGGCGGCGATGGCGAGGCTCCTGGTCTCGTAGCGCCGG
>NZ_VFRP01000026.1 GCF_006385685.1 Amaricoccus solimangrovi
CTACCAGGAGATCGTGAAGGGCCTCATCATCGTCGCCGCCGTCGTCGTCGACGTCCAGCGCCAGAAGAAGCGCTCCAAGAAGAGCTGAGCTCACCTCCAGCAGGGAGGGAACCCGCCGGCCCCCGCCGTCACCCGACGGGGGCCCTCGCAGCCGGCGCGCCGGCGGTTCCGCCGCGCAGGTTCCTTCCACACATCCATTCGAAAAGTTTCCGACGCATGAAACGACTCCTGACGGGCACCGCCCTCGCCCTGACCCTGTTCGCGCCCGCCGCCATGGCGGAGAACATCGGCATCTCGATGGCACTGTTCGACGACAACTTCCTCACCATCCTGCGCAACGGGATGCAGTCCTACGCCACCGACAAGGGGCTCGACGTCCAGGTCGAGGACGCGCAGAACGACGTCGGCCGGCAGCTGAGCCAGATCGAGAACTTCATCGCCTCGGGCGTCGATGCGATCATCGTGGTTCCCGTCGACACCGATGCGACCATGGCGATGACCGCCGCCGCCTCGTCCGCCGGCATCCCGCTCGTCTACGTGAACCGCCAGCCGATCAATGTCGACGACCTGCCGGAGAACGAGGCCTTCGTCGGCTCCGAGGAGCGGCAGGCGGGCATGCTCGAGACGCGCGAGATCTGCCGGCTGCTCAGGGAAGCGGGCAAGGGCGAGGGCGCGAAGGCCGTCATCATGATGGGCGAGCTCTCGAATCAGGCGGCGCGCGAGCGCACCGCCGCCGCCAGGGCGGTGATCGAGAGCGACGACTGCGCCTTCATCGACGTGCTCGAGGAACAGACCGGCAACTGGCAGCGCACCCAGGGCACCGACCTGATGACCAACTGGCTCGCCGCCGGGATCGCGCCCGATGCGATCATCTCCAACAACGACGAGATGGCGATCGGCGCGGCCCAGGCGCTCCGGGCGGCGGGCGTGCCGCTCGGGGACGTGGTGATCGGCGGCGTCGACGGCACGACCGACGGGCTCGCCGCCGTCGCGGGCGGCGATCTCGACGTGACGGTCTTCCACAACGCCAGGGCCCAGGGCGAGGGCGCGGTCGAGACCGCCATCCGGTTCATCGCCGGCGAGGCGGTGCCGGAGAAGAAGATCTACGTCCCCTTCGAGCTGGTGACGCCCGCCAATCTCGCGGACTACCAGCACCATTGATCAGGAGGGGCGGAGAGAAAACTCCGCCCCCGATTTCCTCGGGAGAGAAGAAGATGACTGTTCGTTTCGCTGTGCTCGGCGCGGGCCGGATCGGCAAGGTTCATGCGCGCGCGGTCTCGGGCAATTCGGCCGCGAAGCTCGTCGCGGTGGCGGATGCGATGGCGCCGGCCGCCGAGGCGCTGGCCGCCGAATACGGCTGCGAGGTGCGCGCGATCGAGGCGATCGAGGCCGCCTCCGACATCGACGCGGTGGTGATCTGCACGCCGACCGACACGCATTCCGACCTGATCGAGCGCTTCGTGAAGGCGGGCAAGGCGGTGTTCTGCGAGAAGCCGGTCGATCTCTCGGTCGCGCGCGTCAAGGAGTGCCTGAAGGTCGTCGAGGCCGAGAAGGGCAGGCTGATGGTCGGTTTCAACCGCCGTTTCGACCCGCATTTCGGCGCGGTCAGGAAGGCGATCGACGACGGGAGCCTCGGCGAGGTCGAGATGGTGACGATCGTCTCGCGCGATCCGGGCGCGCCGCCGATCTCCTATATCGAGCGCTCGGGCGGCATCTTCCGCGACATGACGATCCACGACTTCGACATGGCGCGCTTCCTGCTCGGCGAGGAGCCGGTGGCGGTGACGGCGCACGCCGCCGTCTTGACCGACAAGGCGATCGGCGAGGCCGGGGATTACGACAGCGTCAACGTGATGCTGGAGACCGCGAGCGGCAAGCAGTGCGTGATCTCGAACTCCCGCCGGGCGACCTACGGCTACGACCAGCGCGTCGAGGTGCTAGGCTCGAAGGGCATGGCCGCCGCCGAGAACCAGCGCGAGGTCTCGATCGAGGTCGCGACCGGCGCGGGTTTCACCCGGCCGCCGCTGCTCGACTTCTTCATGAACCGCTACCCGGCCGCCTATTCCGCCGAGATCGCGGCCTTCATCGACGCGATCGGGAGCGGCGCGCCGATGAGCCCGAGCGGCGAGGATGGGCTGCTGGCGCTGGCGCTGGCCGACGCCGCGCTGAAGTCGGTCAAGGAGGGGCGCAAGGTCCAGGTCTCCGAGATCACCGGCTGAGCCGGAGCGGACCCGCAACGGACGGCGGGCGCGGAGGCCTCTCCGCGCCCGTTCGCGTTCACACGCCCGGGGCCGGCTCGTTCTCGGCCTCGCCCGCGAGCGCCTTGCGCAGCGCATCCTCGCGCGTATGGTCGAGCGAGGTCTGCAGGACGGTGCCGCCGACGCCCCGGAGCGCCTCCAGCACCTTGTCGCCGGTCACCTTCTTCACCAGCACGAAGAGCACGGCCTGGCCGGGTTCGATCTTCTGCTCGGCGAGATCCTTCATGAAGCGGTCGTTCACGCCCACGTCGGTCAGCGCGCCCGCGAGCGCGCCGGCGCCCGCGCCCGCGGCGACCCCGACCAGCGGGTTGAGGAACAGCACGCCGATCAGCAGGCCCCAGAAGCTGCCGCCCGCCGCGCCCGCCGCCGTGGTGCTGATGAGCTGGTTGAGCTTCACGTGACCGGATTCGGACTTCACCGCGATCACGGCGTCGCCGATGTCGATCAGATATTCCTTCTGGAGTTCGAGGATCCTGTTCCGGACTTCCTCGGCCTGCGCCTCGGAGGGGAAGGTGACTGCGATCAGGTCGGCCATGAGAGCGTCTCCGTTTGGGACCGCGTCCGGGCAATTCGGACGCGATCTGCGTAGAATGGCCGATCCGGCGCGTCAACGCGCCGGTCGGTCACGGACGCCTTTCGCCCGGAGCTACTGGCAGGCCTGGAGCTGGGTGCCGGCCGCGGCGCCCGCGCCCGCGCCGACCGCCGTCGCGACCTGCTTGCCGGTGCCGCCGCCGATCTGGTTGCCGAGCACGCCGCCGATGGCCGCGCCGCCGAGCACGCCGCCCGCGCATTGCAGGTTCCGGTTCGTCGATGGGTTGTTGGTACAGCCGGCGGCCGCGAGTCCGGCCAGCAGGGTCAGGATCAGGCTCGTCTTCATCATTCCCTCACACACCGCGCGGCGCGACGCGAGGCGGGCCGCCGCGCGCCCGGCCCGCCTCGGATCCAATGCGCCGCGCGGCCCGGTTGTTCCGCGCCGCCCGCCGCGTCAGTTCAGGACGCCGTCGCCGTTCTTGTCGGAATCGTTGAAATCCGCGACGATCACGGTGATGAACTCCTCCTTGGAGACGCGGCCGTCGCCGTTCGTGTCGGCCGCGGCGAACTGCTCCGACGTGATCGTGACCTCGGCCTCGGCCGCGGAGAGATAGCCGTCCCGGTCGGTGTCGAGCTGGACGAAGGCCGCGTCCATCGTCGCGATCATCTCGTCCCGCGTGACCACGCCGTCGCCGTTCTTGTCCACCGCGGCGAGGCCCTGGGCGGGAATGCCCTGCGCGAGCGCCGGCAGGGCGCCGAGTGCGAGGGCGATGGTGGCGGTCGTCAGGATGCGCATGGTCGTCCCCCTCACTGCTTGCAGGCGAGCGTGCCGAGGCCGGCGCCCGCGCCGGCGCCGGCGGCGACCATGAGATCGTGTCCGCCGCCCTTGCCGAAGGCGCTGCCGACGAGGCCGCCGAGCACCGCGCCGGTCAGGGTTCCGGCGGCGCAGCCGAGTTCGTGTTTTTCCTGGGGCGTGGCGTTGGAGCAGGCGGCCAGCACGAGCGTGGCGCCTGCGAGCGCCGCGAAGGCGGTTCGGATCATGGGTTCCTCCTCCCGGCCGCCCGCGGATGCGCGGACGCGCGAGGAATCGTTACCCGATGGCGATTCGCCGTTCCACTGATTCCGCGCCGCCCCGCGCGCGTTCGCGGTCGGCGGCGGCGATCACGCGCGAGGCCGCCTCGACCGCGCCCGGGCCATGCGCGATGCCGAGCGCGTCGAGCGCGGTCTCGACCGTCGCGAGCGTGCCGAGCAGCGTCGGCGGGTTCAGATGGCCCATATGGGCGATCCGGAACATGCTGGAGGGATCGACCCCCGGCGTCTCGAGGCCGATCCCGAGGGTGACGCCCGCGATCTCCTCGCACCAGGCGCGGATGCGCCCGGCCTCGCCCGGGCCGGTCCGGATCGTGGTGACCGCGTAGCTCCGGGCCGGGGCGGCGGGGATGTTGAGTTCGAGCGCGCCCGCGCGCCCCCAGGCCTCGACCGCCGCCGCCACCGCGCGGGCGAAGACCGCGTGACGCGCCCAGACATTCCCGAGCCCCTCCTCGAGCAGGATCATGTCGAGCGCCTCGCGCAGCCCGAAGAGGTGATGCGTCGGCGCGGTGCCGTGGAAGAGTTCGTAGAACAGCCCCGGTTTCGAGCGGGGGCGCCAGTCCCAGTAGGGGCTCGGGCAGGGCACGCCCTCGGCCATCGCCTTGTCGCTCTGGAAGGTGAAGCCGAGGCCGGGGGGCGTCATCAGCCCCTTCTGGCAGGCGGAGATCATCACGTCGACGCCCCAGGCATCCATCTCGAACCGGTCGGCGGCGAGGCTCGCCACGCAATCGACGGCGAGGAGCGCGGGATGGCCGGCGGCGTCGATCGCGGCGCGGACGGCCCGGATGTCGGTCAGCGCCGAGGAGGCGGTGTCGGTCTGGGTGGTCAGCACCGCCCGGATCCGCCGGTCCGCGTCGGCGCGCAGATGGTCCTCGATCCGGCCCGGCTCGACCGCGCCCCGGAAGCCGAAGTCGATCGTCTCGACCTCGATCCCCAGGCGCCGCGCCGTCTCCGCCCAGCCGCGGCCGAAGCGCCCGGTGAGAAGGACGAGGATCCGCTCGCCGGGCCGCGCCATGTTGGCGAGCGAGGCCTCCCACATCGCATGGCCGTTGCCGATGTAGATCGCCACCGCGCCCTCGGTGCGGGCCACGCGGCGGAGGTCGGACCGGACCGTCCCGGTCAGTTCGACCAGCTCGCCCTCGTAGATGTTGGGGGCGGCCTGGTGCATCGCGTTCAGCACGCGGTCGGGAATCATCGAGGGGCCGGGGATGGCGCGGATCGCGCGTCCGTAGGAAAACGACATGGCAAGGAAGCTCCGTTGGCGCGCGCGAGACTAGGCGAAACCGCGGGCGGGCGGAATGCCGATTCCGGGTTTGTCGCGGTCGCATCCGCGTGATACCACCCGGGAACCTCCAGGAAAGCGACATGGGCAAGACAAAAATCGACTCAGGCGAGCCGCGCACGCGTCCCTTCGTCCGCCTGTGGCGGGACTGGCTCCGGAAGAACTGGCCGACGGCCCTCTTCACGCTCGCCATGATGGTGATCGTCGCGGTCGCCTCGGCGGGATATACCAAGCTGATCCAGGAGGTGATGAATTCCTTCGAGGACAGCGACTTCTCGGTGATCTGGTGGGGTCCGTTCGGCGTCGTCGCGCTGACCGCGATCAAGGGGCTCGCCGACTACTACCGCGAGACCTCGTCGAACCGCTTCGTCACGCGGATGGAGGCCGATCTCCAGAAGGAGATGTTCCGCCAGCTCGTCGGGAGCGATCTCGCCCGGCTCGCGACCGAGGCGCCGGCGGGGCTGGCCGCGCGGTTCTCCTCCGACATCGCGCTGATCTCGGGCGCGGTCCGGGGCGCGCTCGGCGGGCTCTCGGGCATCCTGATCATGGTCTTCTCCTTCGCGGCGATGCTGACGATCGACGCGCCGCTCACCATCGCGATGGTGCTGATCTTCGGGATCGCGGTGCTGCCGGTGAACCTGATCGGCTCGCGGCTGAAGAAGATCAGCCGCAAGACCCAGGCCGAGATCGCCTCGATGACGAGCGAGGTGACCGAGGGGCTGACGGGGATCCGGATGGCGCGGACCTACCGGCTCGAGGAGCCGCTGTCGGAGAACGCGGCCAGCATCTTCGAGCGGCTCTTCAGCCTGAAGAACCGGCAGAACCAGTGGAGCGCGCGCGTCTCGCCGCTGATGGAGGCGCTGGCGGGGATCGCGATCGCCGTGCTGCTGCTCGTCGTCGGCATCCGGATGAGCCATGGCACGACCTCGATCGCCGATTTCACCGGCCTGCTGACCGGTCTCGGCGTCGCCTCCGGCCCGGCGCGGCGGCTCGGCTCGACCTACGCGCAGATGCAGCAGGGGGCGGGGGCGCTCGACCGCGTCTTCATGCTGTTCGACGCGGAGAACACCATCGTCGACGGCGCCGAGACGATCGCGCGGGCGCGGGGGGAGATCGTCTTCGACGAGGTGGAATTCGCCTATCCCGACGGCCATGTCGCGCTCAACGACTTCACGCTGCGCATCCGCGCCGGCAGCCGCGTCGCCTTCGTCGGCCGGTCCGGCGCGGGCAAGTCGACCGTCTTCAACCTGCTTCCCCGGCTCTACGATCCGACCGGGGGGCGGGTGCTGCTCGACGGCCACGACCTGCGCGACCTGACGCTCGCCTCGCTGCGCGATCAGATCGCGGTTGTGAGCCAGGATTCGATCCTGCTCACCGGCACGGTCGCGCGGAACATCGGCTTCGGCCGGCGCTCCGCCGATCGCGCGGAGATCGAGGCGGCGGCCCGCGACGCGGCGGCGGACGGGTTCATCTCGGCGCTGCCGAAGGGCTACGACACGCAGGTCAGCCCCTCGGCCGGGCAGTTCTCGGGCGGCGAGCGGCAGCGGCTCTCGATCGCGCGCGCGATCCTGCGCGACGCGCCGATCCTGCTGCTCGACGAGCCGACCTCCGCGCTCGACGCCGAGAGCGAGGCGGCGATCCGGGGCGCGCTCGACCGGCTCGCGGCGGGGCGCACCACGCTCGTCATCGCGCATCGCCTTGCCACCATCCTCGACGCCGACCATATCGTCGTCATGGACCGGGGCCGCATCGTCGAACAGGGCACGCATCAGCAGCTGCTCGACCTGGGCGGCCTCTACGCGGATCTCTACGCGCTGCAGTTCTCGGGCGCCTGAGGAGGAAAGATGACCGCCGGATTTCACGCGGCCGACCGGGCCGTGCTGCGCGTCTCGGGCGCCGATGCGCGCGAGTTCCTGCAGAACCTCGTGACGAACGACGTGAAGGGGCTCGAGACCGGGCCGGTCTACGCCGCGCTGCTGACGCCGCAGGGGAAATATCTCTTCGACTTCTTCCTCGTGCCCGACGGCGAGACGATCCTCGTCGACGTCGCCGCCGACCGCGCCGAGGCGCTGGCGCGGCGGCTCGCGATGTACCGGCTCCGCGCCCGGGTCGAGATCGGGGAGGCCGACCTCGCCGTGGTGCTCGGCCTCGGCGCGCCGCCGCTCGTCCCGCTCTGCTTCGTCGATCCCAGGCTCGCCGAACTCGGCTGGCGGGCCTATGGCGCCGATCCGGATCTGATCCTCGCCGGCATGGCGCCGCTCGATCCCGCCGCGATGACGGCGCTCCGGATCGCGCATGTCGTCCCCGAGACCGGACTCGAGCTTCTTCCCGACGACAGCTACATCCTCGAGATGGGGTTCGAGCGGCTGCGGGGCGTCGATTTCCGCAAGGGCTGCTACGTCGGGCAGGAGGTGACGGCCCGGATGAAGCACAAGACCGAGCTTCGCAAGGGGCTCGCGCGCGTGCGCCTCGCGGGTCCGGCGCCGGAACCGGGGACGGAGATCACCGCCGGGGGCAAGCCGGTCGGGACCGTGCTCACGGTGGGCGAGGGGGCGGGGCTGGCCTACCTGCGCTTCGACCGCGCCCAGGGCGTGCTCCGGGCCGGCGCGGCCGAGATCACCCCCGACCCGTAGGGCGGACATCCGTCCGCCTTCCCGGGTGATTCGGGGCTCATGCCTCGCGCAGGATCTTCGTCAGCGGCTCGAAGGCGTTCGCATTGGCCGCGACCACGCCCCGGCTCTCGAAGATCTCGGCGCCCTCGGCGAGCGGACCGGCGAAGCCGCCCGCCTCGCGCACCAGCAGCAGCCCCGCCGCCATGTCCCAGGGCCTCAGCCCGTGTTCCCAGAACCCGTCGAGCCGGCCGGCGGCGACATAGGCGAAGTCGAGCGCCGCGGCGCCCATGCGGCGGATCCCGGCGGTGCGCGGCGACAGCGCGGCGATCTCGCGCAGCGTCGAAGGCAGGTCACGGCTGCCGGCCCAGGGAATTCCGGTGCCGAAGATCATGTCGGCCATCTCGCGGCGGCCGGAGACGCGGATGCGCCGGTCGTTCACATAGGCGCCCGCGCCCTTCTCGGCGACGAACATCTCGTCCTTCGCCGGGTCGTAGACCACGCCCGCGACGATCTCGCCCTTGTGCTCCAGCGCGATGGAGACCGCCCAGTGCGGGATGCCGTGCAGGAAGTTGGTGGTGCCGTCGAGCGGATCGACGATCCAGCGCCGCGTCGGGTCGGCCCCCTTCACCTCCTCGCTCTCTTCGCCGAGCCAGCCGTAGTTCGGCCGCGCCTCGGTCAGTTCCTCGCGGATCACCTGCTCGGCCTTGAGATCGGCGCGGCTGACGAAATCACCCGGGCCCTTGGCGGAGACCTGAAGGTTTTCCACCTCGCCGAAGTCGCGGACGAGGCCCCGCGCCGCCTTGCGCGCGGCCCGGATCATGACGTTCACATTGGCCGAGGCTTGGGTCATCTCGCACTACCTGAATTGGGGAACGGCGCCTTATGATGGCTTTCGTCCCGGGCGGCAAGGCCCCGGCTCAGTTCCGCTGCATGTAGGTGAAGGTATAGAAGGCGTCGAGCCCGGACCATTCGTTCTTCTCGATGAAGCCGTCCTTGTTCGTGTCGAACCGGTCGAAGCTCACCTGCTTCAGCTTCGGCATCACCGTTCGCGTCTCCTCGTAGGTCACGCGCCCGTCGTGGTTCGTGTCGGCACGGCCGAAGGCGGTGGCGCTCGCCGTGCCGGCGGAGCCGAGGAGCAGGCCCGCGGCGATGGCGAGGCTCAGGGTGCGGGGACGGGGCATGCGGGATCTCCTGCGGTTGCGGGGCCGGCCTAGCAGAGCCGGCGGGGCGGCGCCAGCCGCGCGGGCGCCGGCGCTCAGCCGAGCGTGATCCGCGCCTTGATCGGCAGATGGTCCGACGCCCGCCGGGCGAGCGGCGAGTCGTGCGTCTCGACCTGGCCGAGCACGCCCGCGGGCCGCGCGATCATCCGGTCGAGCGCGAGCACCGGGAAATAGGCGGGAAAGCTCGGGACGCCCGCCCCGACCGGCCCGAATCCGGCGGCGAAGCCCGAGAGCGCCGAGCGCCGCTCCCGCCGCCATTCGTTCATGTCGCCCATCAGCACGGTGGGCAGGTCCGTCGTCTCCGCCGCGTGGCCGAGCAGCGAGCCGACCTGCAGCAGCCGCGACCGCCGCAGCAGGCCGAGATGGACGCCGAGCACCCGCACCGCGCCCTGGGCGAGCGCCAGATCCGCCATCAGCGCGCCGCGCGGTTCGAGCCCGGGCAGGGTGACCTGGCGCACCTGCCTCGCGCCGCCGCCCCGGAAGAGCAGCAGGTTGCCGTGCCAGCCGTGGCCCATGTGACCATTGGCGACCGGCACCGGCTCGAGCCCGGTCGCCTCCCTCAGCGCCGCGAGGTCGAGCAGGCCGCGGCGGTCGCCGAAGCGGCGGTCCGCCTCCTGGAGCGCGATCACGTCGGGATCGATCTCCGCGATCACCGCCGCGATCCGGCCCGGGTCGAACCGCCGGTCGGTGCCGACGCATTTGTGCACATTGTAGGAGGCGAAAAGCGCCGTCGCCGCCATCGCGCCGAATCTCCTGCCGACCGGGGAGCCCGAGCCTAGTCGGAACGCGGCGCCCTCGGCAATCTGTCGTCGAAGTCGCGCAGGAACTCGGTATGGGTGACGAGCCCCGACGGGGTGAGCGCGTGAAGCTGGAAGGCCGGGCACTGCCGGACGACGGGGGCGCGGATGGCCGGCTCGAAGAGCGGCACGGCCCAGGCGACCGAGGGGCAGACGCCGCAGATCGTGCCGGCGAAACCGGCCTCGACCGCGCGGTGCACGTGGCCGCAGGCGACGCGGAGCACGTTCGGGTGCCGCCGCAGCAGCGCCTCGAGCGGCGCGGGATCGGCGAGGCGCCAGATGTCCATCGCCGCGATTCCGGTCAGGATCGGCGGATGGTGCATGAAGACGAGCGCGGGGCGCCCCTCCGCCGCTTCGAGCCGGCGCGCGAGCCAGGCGAGGCGCTCCTCCGGCAGCGCGCCGGCCGGATCGCCCTCGAGGCCGAGCGTGTCGAGCCCGAGGATCAGCGCCGGCGGGAGGTCGAGCCCGAGCTGAAGCCCCGGCGCGGGATCCCCGCCGATCAGGACGGGCGAGTCGCGGAAGGCCGCGGCGAAGGCGTCGCGGCGGTCATGATTGCCGGGGATCGCCGCCATCGGCAGGTCGAAGCCGTCGAGCAGGCGCAGGAAATGGGCGTATTCCTCCGGCCGCCCGTTCTCGGTCAGGTCGCCGGTGAGGAAGACGAGGTCCGGCCGCGGATCGAGCCGCGCGAGCCGGGTCAGCACCGCGGTCAGCGCCCGCGCCGGGTCGTATCCGCCGAACAGGATCGTGCCCGGCAGCGAGACATGGGGATCGGTGACCTGCGCGATCAGCATGTGTCCTCCTCGGGGTCGTGTCCGCTCCCGAGGAGGTTCCGGGCCGGCCGGCTCCGCCTCAGCCGACGAAGACCGAGCGCAGCGGCGGGAAGCCGTTGAAACCGACCGAGGAGTAGCTCGTCGTATAGGCGCCGGTGCAGAGGATACGCACCTTGTCCCCGTCTGTCAGGTCCAGAGGCAGCTGGACCGGGCGCTTCTCGTAGAGCACGTCGGCCGAGTCGCAGGAGGGGCCGGCGAGGATGCAGGGGCCGGTCTCGCAGGAGTCGCCGTGGCGCGTCTCGAACTGGTAGCGGATCGCCTCGTCCATCGTCTCGGCGAGGCCGGAGAACTTGCCGATGTCGAGATAGACCCAGCGCTGCAGGTCGTCCTGGTCCTTCTTCGAGACGAGGAGCACCTCGGCGACGATGACGCCCGCCTCGGCGACGAGGCCGCGTCCGGGTTCCGCCATCACGGTCACATCCGCGCCGAAGCGGGAGCGGACCATGCGCATCACCTCCGCCGCGTAATCCTCGGTCGCGGGCAGCGGCAGGCCGTAGAAGGCCGGGAAGCCGCCGCCGATGTTGAGGATCCTGAGGTCGTGGCCGTTCGCCTTCGCCTCGGTCCAGAGCGCCAGCGCGCCGTCGAGCGCGGAGGCCCACATCCGGGGCTCGCGCATCTGGCTGCCGGGATGGAACGAGATGCCGGCCACGTCGAGGCCGAGATAGCGGCCGAGATCCATGAGCCGCAGCGCCTCGCGCGGCGCGCAGCCGAACTTGCGGGTCAGCGGCCAGTCGGCGTCCGACGATTCGACGAGCATGCGCACAATGACGCGGGCGCCCGGCGCGTGCGCGGCGATCTTGCGCAGTTCCGATTCGGCGTCGACGGCGAACTGCTCCACCCCCACCGCGTGCGCGTAGGCGATGTCGGAGGCGCGCTTGATCGTGTTGCCGAAGGCGATCTCGGAGGCGGGCACGCCCTGGCCGAGGCAGAGGTCGATCTCGCCCTTCGAGGCGCAGTCGAACCGCGCGCCGCGGTCGCGCAGCGCGGCGACGATCTCGGGCGCCGGGTTGGCCTTGACCGCGTAATGCACGCTCGCATCGCCGAGCCCGGCGACGAGCGCGTCGTATTTCGCGCGGAGCATGTCGAGGTCGAAGACGACCGTCGGCTCGGCGAAATCGTTCTCGCGGATATAGGCGTCCTGACGGGTGCTGACCGCGCTTTTCGCGGGGTGCTGGTCGATCAGGGAAGCGGAGGAAATGCCCAGTCGGGCGGCGGCGTTCAACATGGTCATCTCCATCAGACCCGGGGGAGTTAACCCCGTCGTTTCCAAAAGAGACGTTACCGTCGCTACTTGAGTCCACGTCAGGCGCGGCCGAGCAGAGGTGCGTGCGTTGGCGTCAGGGACCGGGATATGAGGCCCTTCCCCCCTCACATCAAGCACTTTCTCGGGCGGCGGGCGATTATTTTCCGATTGGCTCGCCTCGCGTGATGCGAAGGTCGCAAGTCCTTAACGGATCATGAATTTTTCGCGACCGCGACGAGGGCCGGCGCGCCCGCGTCCGGACAAGCGAAAGCCCCGTCGCGCGGGGGCGCGACGGGGCTTCGCGGCATGCGGCGGCTCCGGCGCCCAGGGGGCGGCGCCGGCGGAATGTCAGGCGGCGGTCTCGGCCTTGGCGATCTCGCGCTTCAGGCGGAGCGCCTTCGGCGAAAGCTCGGCGTCGGGCGCGGCGGCGAGGAAGGCGTCGAGCCCGCCCCGGTGATCGACGGTCCGGAGCGCGGCGGCCGAGATCCGGAACTTGTGGCTCTGGCCGAGCTTCTCGCTCGTCAGGGTCACGTCGTTCAGGTTCGGCATGAAGCGCCGCTTGGTCTTGTTGTTGGCGTGGCTGACGTTGTTGCCAACCATCACGCCCTTGCCAGTCAGTTCGCAGCGACGAGACATCGTCAGGTTCCTTGCAGCTTGGCCCCCGTCCGAGGTGCCCCCAAAACATCGTCAAGGCCGCGTGGCACCGGAAGGACTTCCGGAGCGCGCGGACCGAAAACTTGAGCGCGCCTCATACGCGCGCGGCCCCGCCGCGTCAAGGTCGAAGCGCGCGCCGCCCTCAGCCGGTTCCGGCCTCGCCGAAGAGCGCGGCGAGCAGCCGGTCCGCCGCCACCTCGGGCCCGAGCCCGCCCGCGCCGACCTCGGCCGCGAGCTCGCCCCGGAGCGCGGCGAGGCGGGGGTCGCCGGCCATGCGCCGCGCGAGGCCGCTCTCGACCGCGCGGGAGAACCAGGCCTCCGCCTGTTCGCGCCGCCGCGCCTCCCAGGCGCCGCTCGCCCGGCGGGCGGCCGCCAGTTTCTCGACCGCCGCCCAGGCTCCGTCGAGCCCGTCGCCGGTCGCCGAGGAGACCGCGAGCGCGCGGGGATAGCCCTCCGGATCGCCGGGCCGGTGGCGTAGCAGCCGGAGCGCTCCCGCGTAGTCGGCCCGCGTCCGCGTCGCCTGGGCGAGCATGTCGCCATCGGCCTTGTTGACGAGGATGATGTCGGCCATCTCCATGATGCCGCGCTTCACCCCCTGCAACTCGTCGCCGCCGCCGGGCGCGAGCAGGAGCAGGAAGACGTCGGTCATCTCGGCGACCATCGTCTCGGACTGGCCGACGCCCACCGTCTCGACCAGCACCACATCCGCGCCCCAGGCCTCGACCAGCGGGATCGTCTCGCGCGTGCGGAGCCCGACGCCGCCGAGGCCCGCGCTCGAGGGGGAGGGGCGGATGAAGGCCATCGGATCGCGCGACAGCAGGTCCATCCGCGTCTTGTCGCCGAGGATCGATCCGCCCGAGCGCGCCGAGGAGGGATCGACCGCGAGCACAGCGATTCGCTGGCCCCGCGCGGTCAGCCGGGTGCCCATCGCCTCGGTGAAGCTCGACTTGCCGACGCCCGGCGTGCCGGTCAGCCCGACCCGCAGGCTCGGCGTCTCGCGCGGCGGCAGGCTGTCGAGCAGGCGCCGGGCCGCGCGGCGGTGGTCGGGCCGGGTCGATTCGACCAGCGTGATCGCCCGGGCGAGCGCGCGCCGGTCGCCCGCGGCGAGCCGCTCCGCGAGCGCCTCGAGCGCCGCCCCGTCGGTCAGCGGGTCACGCACGCGTCACCGCCGGTTCCCGCTTTGCACCTTGGCCCCGTCGCTTCCGCTGGCATATTCCCATCGACGTATCCGTTCTTTCGCTCCCCGCCCGAGAATCGCGAGGTCCGCCCGGCATGTCCACCTTCCGCACTCTCCTTCGCGCGGCCGTCGTCGCCCTTCCACTCGGACTGGCCGGCGCGGCCGTCGCCCGGGCCCAGACGGCCAACTACGACTTCTATGTCGCGGGCTTCAAGGTCGGAACCATGACCTTCACCCCCGAGACCGGCGCGCGCGACTATTCGGCACAGGCGCGGATCAGCGCCGCCGGCATCGTCGGCGCCTTCCTCACCTTCGACTACGCGGCGAGCTCGAGCGGCGCGCTCGGCAAGGCCGGGCCGGTGCCCCGGCTCTTCCAGGCGGTCTCCGATTCCCCGAGCGGCCGGCGGACCACCCGCATCGACTGGAAGAACGGCGTGCCGGTCAAGGTCACGGTCGAGCCGCCGCGCGAGGACGAGCCTGACCCGAGGGAGCAGGCGGGCACGGTCGATCCGGTCGCCGCCGGCGTCGCCGTGCTGAGCGACGGGCCGGCGGAGCGGATGTGCGCGACGACGGTCGACATCTTCGACGGGTCGCGCCGCTCGCGCCTGACCGTCGGGCCGCGCCGCGCGGTCAAGGGCGGCTTCACCTGCGCGGGCACCTACGCGCGGCTGAAGGGCGAGCCGCACACGCTCTCGTCCCAGAGGGAGTTTCCCTTCACCCTGACCTTCTCCGAAGGCGCGGACGGCATGGCGAAGGTACGGCGGATCGAGACGAAGACCAGCTTCGGCACGGCGGCGATGGAGCGGCGGAGCTGACCGGGACCACGCTCGGCCAGGGCCTCGACGGCCTGCCCATCGCCCCCGCGCTGCCGGAACTCGCGGCCGCGCTCGGCCGGGCGGGCGTCGCGGTGCTGCGCGCGCCGCCGGGCGCGGGCAAGACCACCGCGGTACCGCTCGCGCTCATCGCGGCGGGCGTCGTCCGGGGCAGGATCCTGATGCTGGAGCCGCGCCGCGTCGCCGCCCGCGCCGCCGCCGAGCGGCTGGCGGAGGGGCTGGGCGAGGCCGTCGGGGGGCGCGTCGGCTACCGGATGCGCGGCGAGGCGGTGGCGGGCGCGGCGATCGAGGTCGTGACCGAGGGCGTCCTCACCCGGATGATCCAGTCGGATCCCGAACTCCGGGGCATCGGCCTCGTCATCTTCGACGAATTCCACGAGCGCGCGCTCGCCTCCGATCTCGGCCTCGCGCTCGCGCTCGAGATCCGGGGGGCGCTCCGGCCGGACCTGAAGCTTCTCGTCATGTCCGCGACGCTCGACGTGGAGGCGGTCTCGGCGCTGCTCGACGGCGCGCCGGTCGTCACCGCCGAGGGCCGCGCCTTTCCGGTCGAGACCCTCTGGCTCGACCGGCCGCTCGCCTCCGGCGCGGGCCGGGGCCCGGGACTGGAGGAGGCGACGGCGGAGCTGACGCTGCGCGCGCTGGGCGAGACGGAGGGCGGCGTGCTCGTCTTCCTGCCGGGCCAGCGCGAGATCGCCCGGACCGCCGCCCGGCTCGCGCCCGCGCTGCCCCCCGGCGTCCGGCTCCAGCCGCTCCATGGCGGGCTCACGCTCGCGGAGCAGCGCGCCGCGCTCGCGCCCGCGCGGGAGGGGCGCAAGCTCGTGCTCGCGACATCGATCGCGGAGACCTCGCTCACGATCCCGGACGTGCGCGTCGTGATCGACGCGGGCCGGGCGCGGCGGGCGCGGTTCGATCCGGCCTCCGGCATGAGCCGGCTCGTCACCGAGCGCGTGACCCGCGCCGAGGCCGAGCAGCGCCGGGGCCGGGCGGGACGCGTCGCGCCAGGCCGCTGCTACCGGCTCTGGACGAAGGGGGAGGAGGGGGCGCTCGCCGCCGCCGCGCCGCCGGAAATTCTCGCCGCCGATCTCGCCGGCCTCGCGCTCGAGGTGGCGCTCTGGGGCGGGACGGTCGAGACCATGCCCTTCCCGACCCCGCCGCCGGCTCCGGCGCTCGCCGAGGCGCGGGCGCTCCTGCGCGCGCTGGGCGCGCTCGACCAGGGCGGCGCGATCACCGCGCATGGCCGCGTGCTCGCCGGGCTGCCGACGCATCCGCGGCTCGGCCACATGCTCATCCTCGCCGGGGAGCACCGGAGCCGCGATCTGGCGGCCGATCTGGCCGCGCTGCTCGCCGCGCGCGATCCGCTGCGGGGCGCGGGCGGACCGGCGGAGGTCGATCTCGCGATCCGGCTCCAGGCGCTCCGGGATCCGGGCGCGGCGGAGCGCGAGCATCCCGTCACGGTGGACCGCGGCGCCATCGCCGCGATCCGCGCCGAGGCCCGGCGCCTGCGCGCCGGCGGCGCGAAGGGCGCGGGCGAGCCGCTCGGCGCCGGCGCGCTTCTCTCGCTCGCCTATCCCGACCGGATCGCGAAACGCCGCGACGGCGAGGCGCCGCGCTACCTGCTCTCGGGCGGCAAGGGCGCGGTCCTGCCGCCGGGCGATCCGCTCGCCCGCGCGCCCTTCCTCGTCATCGCCGATCTCGACGGCGATCCGCGCGAGGCGAAGGCGCGCCGCGCGCTGTCGCTGAGCGAGGCGGAGATCCGCGCGCTGCACGCGGACGCGTCGCGCCGCGAGCGGGTCTGCGAATGGTCCCGCCGCGACCGCGCGGTCCTGGCGCGCGACCGGCTCATGCTCGGCGCGCTGGCGCTGGAGGACCGGCCCTGGACCAACGCCCCGCCCGAGGCCGTCGCCGCCGCGCTGGTCGAGGGGGTGCGCGACCTCGGCCTCGACACGCTGCCGTGGACGCCCGCGGCCCGCCGCCTCGCCGCGCGGGTCGAATGGCTCCGGGCGCGGGGCGTGGACCTGCCCGACATGTCCGACGCCGGACTGCGCGACGGCCTCGACGAGTGGCTCGCCCCGTTCCTGACCGGCCGGGCGCGGCTCGAGGATCTGGCGCGGATCGACCTCGCCGGGGCGCTGGGCGCGCGGCTCGACTGGGAGGCGCGCGCGCGGCTCGACGCGCTCGCCCCGGCGGAGATCGCCGCCCCGACGGGGACGCGGCTTGCGATCGACTATTCCGGCGCCGCGCCGAGCGTCGCGGTGCGGCTTCAGGAGATGTTCGGCCTCACCCGTCACCCGTCGATCGGCCCGGACGCGGTGCCGCTCGTGCTCGAACTGCTCTCGCCGGCGGGGCGCCCGGTACAGACCACCGCCGATCTTCCCGGCTTCTGGAAATCCTCCTACGCCGACGTCCGGCGCGACCTGCGCGGGCGCTATCCGAAACACCCCTGGCCGGAGGATCCGGCCGCCGCCGAGCCGACGCGGCGTGCGAAACCGCGCGGCTGAGGCAACCGTCACGGGGGCGTCGTCGTTCCGGCCTTATGGCTTGCCGGCTCGCGCCGCGCGGCGTTAGCTGCCGAGTGAGCCCGAAGAAGGCCGGAACAATGGGGATATCATCATGAACGCGCCCGTCAGGGAGCCGAGCTTCCGCGAATCCGTCGACATCATGTTCAGCCGGGCCGTCCGGCTCATGGATCTCTCGCCGGGGCTGGAGGAGAAGATCCGCGTCTGCAACTCCACCTACACGGTTCGATTCGGCGTCAGGCTGCGCGGGGCGATCCATACCTTCACCGGCTACCGCTCGGTGCATTCCGAGCACATGGAGCCGGTCAAGGGCGGCATCCGCTACGCGATGAGCGTCAACCAGGACGAGGTCGAGGCGCTGGCGGCGCTGATGACCTACAAATGCGCGCTGGTGGAGACGCCCTTCGGCGGCTCCAAGGGCGGGCTCCGGATCGATCCGCGCGAATGGGACGAGCACGAACTCGAGCTCATCACCCGCCGCTTCGCCTATGAACTGGCCAAGCGCGACCTCATCAACCCGAGCCAGAACGTGCCCGCCCCGGACATGGGCACGGGCGAGCGCGAGATGGCCTGGATCGTCGACCAGTACCGGCGGATGAACACGACCGACATCAACGCCGCCGCCTGCGTGACCGGCAAGCCGCTCAACGCGGGCGGCATCCAGGGCCGGGTCGAGGCGACGGGGCGGGGCATCCAATACGCGCTCCGCGAGTTCTTCCGCCATCCCGAGGACGTGGCGCGGGCGCATCTCGACGGCGGCCTGGAGGGCAAGCGGGTCGTCGTGCAGGGGCTCGGCAACGTCGGCTTCCACGCGGCGAAGTTCCTATCGGAGGAGGACGGGGCGCTCGTCACCGGCGTGATCGAGCGCGACGGCGCCGTGATGAACCCCGCCGGCCTCTCGATCGAGCATCTGAAGGCCCATATCGGCGCCACCGGCGGCGTGAAGGACTTCCCCGGCGCGACCTATTACGAGGAGGGCTCGGCGGTCCTGGAGGCGGAATGCGACATCCTCGTGCCCGCCGCGATGGAAGGGGTGATCAACCTCTCGAACGCCGACCGGATCCAGGCGCCGCTGATCATCGAGGCGGCGAACGGCCCGGTGACCGCCGGGGCGGACGATCTGCTCCGCCGCAAGGGCAAGGTGATCATCCCCGATCTCTATGCCAACGCGGGCGGCGTGACGGTGAGCTATTTCGAATGGGTGAAGAACCTCAGCCACATCCGCTTCGGCCGGATGCAGCGCCGCCAGGAGGAGGCGCAGCACGCGCTGCTCGTGCAGGAACTCGAACGCGTCGCCCGGACCAGCGGGATGAAGCACGGCCTGTCGGACACGTTCAAGAGCCAGTACGTGCGCGGCGCGGGCGAGCTCGAACTGGTCCGCTCCGGCCTCGATGACACGATGCGCGAGGCCTATCAGTCGATTCGCGAGGTCTGGCACACGCGCAAGGGCGTCGAGGATCTGCGCGTCGCCGCCTATCTCGTCTCGATCGGCCGCGTCGCGGCCAGCTACCGCTCGAAGGGTCTCTGAACCGTCCCGGCACCTCGGGGGAGGGGATGCCGGCCTGATCCCGGGGCGCGAAACGCCCCGTGAGACGCGGGCGCGCGGCCCGCGTTCGTCGCCTCGGTCGGATCGCAGCCCGGAGTTCGCGGGCACCCCCGGCCGAGGTCATGCGCCATCGCGCCGCGGGCGTGTTCCCGCCGACGCGGCCGGGCAGCCTTGACCGGAGGGCGGGGTAGACGGAGAAGGCGCCCCTGTCGGAAGTAGGCTGTGGAGGCTGAAAAATGGCGCGTATCTTCGAGTCCGGGGACCGGATCATCTTCAACGAACCGGACACCGGGGCCGCCGCGCGGGAGGAGGCCTTCGCCGCGCCCGCGCTCGATTTCGACGCCGCGCCCGCGTTCCGGTTCCACGCCGCGGCCGATATGGCGGAGCCGCTTTCCGCCGCGCGCCCGTCCCAGGTCTCGGCAGCCGCCGCGGCCGGCGCGGCGCTTCCGACCTATTCGAACACCCAGATCGCCGATTACCTGCGGGCCGGCTACTGGAAGGACGTGGGCGAGCTGCCGCGCAGCTTCAACATGGGCGCGACCGGCGTCGGCGCGAACGACGGCGTGCTGCGCTACAACACCGACGCGCTCTCCTCCGCCGGCGCGGCGCTGGCGCAGAAGGCGCTGCGCCTCTACGGCGAGGTGCTCGGCATCGACTTCGTCAAGACGAGTTCGAGCGGCGCCTCGGTCGACATCCTCTTCCTCAACGACGACAAGAACTCGGCCTATACCTGGGTCGCCTCCTACGCCGACGCGCAGAACACGATCGCGCAGGCCAATGTGAACGTGGGCTCGGACTGGGTCTCGCATTACGGTACCGGCAGCGCCACCTATTCGCTGCAGACCTTCGTCCACGAGATCGGCCACGCGCTCGGCCTCGGCCATGCCGGCGACTACAACGGCGGCGCGACCTATGTGACGAATACCGGCGACGCCTCCTACGGGGACAACAGCAACCACTATCTGAACGACAGCTGGCAGGCGTCGGTCATGTCGTATTTCTCGCAGATCGACAACACGGCCGTCGACGCGGATTACGCCTTCGACCTCTCGCCGATGGTGGCGGACTGGATCGCGCTCGGCCGGATGTACGGCGGAGTCGGCGGGTTCACCGGCAACACCACCTGGGGCTTCAACAGCAACATAGGCTCCACCGTCTTCGCCAATCTCGACAAATACGCCGACGAGATGGCCTTCACGATCGTCGATGGCGGCGGCCGCGACACGATCGACTTCTCCGGCTTCTCCGACGCGCAGCGGATCAACCTCAACCCCGGCGCGATCTCCTCCGTCGGCGGCCTCACGGGCAACATGTCGATCGCGATGGGCACGGTGATCGAGGCCGCGAAGGGCGGCTCGGGCGCGGACATCCTGACCGGCAACGGCGCGGCGAACGTGCTTTCCGGCCTCGGCGGCGCTGACCGGATCCTCGGCGCGGGCGGCGCCGACACGCTCCGGGGCGGGGCGGGCAACGACACGCTGACCGGCGGCGCCGGCGCCGACACGCTGATCGGCGGCCCGGGAAGCGACGTCTTCCGGCTGGCGAGCCGTTCGGATTCGGGGCTCAGCGCGCGCGACGTCATCCGGGCGGGCGATGGCGGCGGCGCCTTCGACGGCGCGGGCGTCGCGGGAGGCGACCGGATCGACGTCTCGGGGATCGACGCGAATACGAAGGTCGCCGGCGACCAGAGCTTCGTGCTGGGCGGGACCGCCCGGGGTCATCTCTGGCTCACCAATTCGGGCACGGACACGATCGTGCACGGCAACCACGACGGCGACGCGGCGGCCGATTTCGAACTGGTGATCAAGGACGGCGCGACGCTCGCGAGCGCCTATGTGGCGGGCGACTTCATCCTCTGACCCCGCGGAGCCGGGCGGAGGTCTACGCTCCGCGCCCGGGACCGCGCCGGATCAGCCAAGCCGTGGCCCCCGCCTCTTCCGAGGCGCGCAGAAGCAGGTGCCCGGCCTCGGCGCAGAAATGCGGCATGTCGACCACCGCGGCCGGGTCGTCGGCCAGCACGCGCAGCACGGCCCCCTCGGGCAGCGCCAGCAGGCGCTTGCGCGCCCGGAGCACCGGCAGCGGGCAGAGAAGCCCGCGGGCGTCGATCTCGTCATCCCAGTCCATCGCTCCTCGATGCCAGCAAAAGCCGCGGACGGCCACGGGATTTTGAGATCGCGCGGCCGTGACGTGGCCGGGCGGGGGCGCTAGGGTGCCCGCCGACCGGGGCAGGAGCGGGACAGGCGGCGGATGTTCGGAATCGATCTCTTCGACGGGGCGCTGGCGCCCGCGCTCATCGTGGCGCTGCTCGCGGGCGTGCTGAGCTTCCTGTCGCCCTGCGTCCTGCCGATCGTGCCGCCCTACCTCGCCTACATGGCGGGAACCTCGATCGAGGACATGCGCCGGGGCGGGGGCGCGGATCGCCGGGTGATGACGGCGGCCACCTTCTTCGTGCTCGGCCTCTCGACCGTCTTCCTCGTGCTCGGCCTCGCCGCCTCGGCCTTCGGGCGGATGTTCCTGGCCTGGCAGCGCGAGATGGGACTGATCGGCGGCGTGGTGATCGTGCTCTTCGGGCTCCATTTCCTCGGCGTGCTGCGCATCCCGCTGCTCTACCGCGAGGCGCGGATCGACGCGGGTGACCAGGCCGGCTCGCCCTTCGGCGCCTATCTGCTCGGCCTCGCCTTCGCCTTCGGCTGGACCCCCTGCATCGGCCCGGTGCTCGGCACGATCCTGAGCCTCGCCGCGCAGGAGGGCTCGCTCGAGCGCGGGCTCGTCATGATGGGCTTCTACGCGGTCGGCCTCGGCCTGCCGTTCCTGCTGACGGCGGTGTTCCTGCGCCACGCGCTGGGCCTGCTCGCGGGGCTCCGCCGCCACATGCCGACGGTCGAGCGGGCGATGGGCGTGCTGCTCGTCGCGGTGGGCCTGCTGATGCTGACGGGCGGCTTCACCAGCCTGTCCTTCTGGCTGCTCGAGACCTTCCCGTCGCTGGCGCTGATCGGCTGAGGCCGGATCCGGCCCTCAGGCCTTGGTGGCGATGGCGAGCCCCTCGGAGGGTTCGAGCTTCGCCTTCTCCTCGGGTTCGACATGGATGGTGACGAGCGCGTCCGCCGTCGTCGCCTTGATCGCCTGTTCGATCCGGTCGCAGATCGCATGCGCCTCCGAGACCGGCATGTCGCCCGGCACGACCATGTGGAAATCGACGAAGGTGGCCGGGCCGCTGCCCCGGGCGCGCAGGTCGTGCACCTCGATGGCGCCGTCGCCCCCCTTCTCGATCGCGCGCAGGATCGGGGCGAGCGCCTCTTCCGGCAGCGCCTCGTCCATCAGCCCGCCGAACGAGTCCCGCACCACGTGCCAGCCCGACCAGAGGATGCTGAGCGCGACGACGCCGGCCATCAGCGGGTCCAGGATCTTCCAGCCGCTCACCACCGTCAGCACGATCCCGAAGGTCACGCCGACCGAGGTGACGACGTCCGAGAGCAGATGCCTGCCATCCGCGACCAGCGCGGGCGAGCGCATCGCGCGGCCCCGCCCGATGAGAACCCGGCTCCAGCCGGCGTTGAGCGCGCTCGCAAGGCCGCTCAGCAGCAGGCCGGGCAGCGGCGCCTCGATCGCGCGCGGGTCGCGCAGCCCCGCCCAGGCCTCGCGCAGGATCATCCCGGCGGCGAGGATGATCAGCGTCCCGGCGAAGACCGCGCTGAAATACTCGATCTTGTGGTGGCCATAGGGGTGATTCTGGTCCGCCGGCTGCGCGGACAGCCGGACCGCGAAAAGCGCGACCAGCGCGGTCGCGACGTTGACGAGGCTCTCGAGCGCGTCGGAATAGAGCGCCACCGACCCGGTCACCGCGTAGGCGAGATACTTGATCGCGAGGACGGCGAATCCCACCGCGAGGCTGCCCGCCGCGATCCTGATGCTCCCCTGCATGACGCCTCCGTTCGAAGGTCGAACGCTATAGCCGAGCGACTCCGCGCCGGCAACCGGCCGCCGCGCGGGGCGATGACAGCCCGCCGGCGGCGCCGACATCCCGCCCCGGTGACCGGATACCGCGGCGCCCTCCGGCGGAGAGCGATTCCGGGTCATCGAACGTGTCGAGGGGGGAAGTGGCGCGGTTGACGGGGCTCGAACCCGCGACCTCCGGCGTGACAGGCCGGCACTCTAACCGACTGAGCTACAACCGCGCTTTTCGCGTCGTGGATCCGGTGCCCGGGGCTTGCCCCGCGCGGCCCGGCGCCGCGTCGCTGGGGGCCTTTTAGGGGGGTGCCCGGGGGGCGTCAAGGCCCCCCGTGACGGATGCGCGACGAATTCGCCGCGCGCCGCGCGCCAGGCCCCGCGGCGGTTTTCCGCGCGCCCTCACGTGACCACGTGAATCCCCCCACCGCTTCGCATAGGGTGCGGCGCAGCGCGGGCTCGGCCACGTCGATCTGGTGCTTGGTGTCGTGATGCTCTCATCGCGATTAGTGAGGGGTGTCCCGTGATCGAGACGCGCGTCTTTTCCCTGATTCTCGCCCTCGCCGCCTTCGCGGTGGCGGTCGGGATTTCGCAGCTGTTGCGGATGCTCGTCCGCGACATCATCGAGCGGTCCCGCAAGGAGGATGCGAGGGAAGGACGCTGGTTCGAATGAACCGGCCGCGGCGCCGCGCCGGCGTGCCTTCGCCGGCGCGGCCCGTCCACCGCAACGATTCGGGTGTGTGAGCGTTTCCGCCGCGTAAGCGAGGAGAAGCGCATGTACAGACATTCGATCGACATCTGCCCCGACGACCCCGAGGAACTCATCCGGCGGCTCGATTCGCTGGCGGAGACCGGCGCCGAGGTCATCAACGTGATCTGGCAGCCCCGCCGCGCGGCGGAGGGCGACCAGTCCGCCGCCTTCGACACCAGCGGCAGTTTCCTCGTCATCTCGCGCCGGAACGCGATGACCGAGGCGGCGGCGATCGACGAGCGGGAACAATCCGCCATCGTCGCCTGATCGGTCCGAATGGCAAGGGGCGGGCTTCCGGTCCGCCTCGCATCTCTTGCGCGCGGGGCCGTCTCGGGAAATTCCGGAACGACCCCGCGCTGTGACGCGCCCGGAGGGACAGGCGCGTCATTCCCGCGGGCAGGGTCGCGCCCGCGCGGCCGGGGATCAGGCCGCGGCGACTCCGACCAGCGGTATGCGAAGCTCTGCACGGACGTCCTCGAGCCGGCGGCCCGCCGCGATCTCCTCGCACCAGACCTCGAACTTCTCCATCCGGTGCGGGCCGTAGCTCGTCACCATCGACACGTCGGCGGCGTCCATGCCGCGCACCATCAGGATCCGGCCGATGCGCGGCACGTTGTAGCGCGCGTCGAACGTGTACCAGCGCCCGCCGAGGAAGACCTCGAACCAGGCGCAGAAATCCATCGGGTCGGGGTTGTAGGGCACACCGATGTCGCCGAGATAGCCGCTGCCGTAGCGGGCGGGGATGTTGAGCGCGCGGCAGAAGGCGATCGAGAGATGGGCGAAGTCGCGGCACACGCCCCTGCCTTCGCGGTAGGCGTCGAGCGCGGTCTTCGTCGGCCGCCCGTGGCAGTAGCCGAATTCGATATGGTTGTGCACGAAGTCGCAGATCGCCTGCACCCGCGCCCAGCCGTCCGGAATATGGCCGAACATCGACCACGCCTCGTTCGACAGCAGATCCGATTCGACGAATCGGCTGGGCACCAGATAGCGCAGCGTCTCGGCCGGCAGGTGGCTGACGGGCAGCTGTTCGGCCCAGGGATGGACGGGATCGGGATCGCCGCCGTCCTCGATCACGAAATCGCTCACCAGCGTGACGAGCCCGCCCGGGTGGGTCAGGCGCGTCATCCGGTTGCCGAACGAATCGGTGTAGGTCTGGCCCGGCAGCCGCGGCTCGCAGCGCACGGCGCCGTCGCCCAGCACCGGACTGACCTCGGGCCGGGGCGACAGCGCGCACAGGATCGGGGTCTCGTTGTCGCAGCGAATGGAAATCTCAAAGCCAGCGCGAATGAACAACGCCAGGTCTCCTTCCTTGAATCCGGCCTTCGCAGGCTCGACGCCCGCTGGCGTCTTGGCGGGTTCAACGGGAAGCCGCGCGCTTTGTTCCGGGCCTCCGGGCAGGATTCCCGCGGCGGGCCGGAAGCCGCCGATGCCCGGCAGGCGGCGCGGCGCGGGGCATCCTCCCGGCGCGGGGGCCGGAAACGAAAAATCCGCGCCGGCGAGGGCGCGGATCATCGAAGTTCGGTTGCTCTCCCGCCGGCCCGAGGCCGGTCAGGGCACGCCTCAGCCCTGACGGGCCTTGAACCGGCGCTGGGTCTTGTTGATCACGAAGACACGACCCTTGCGGCGCACAACGCGGCAGTCGCGATGGCGCAGCTTCAGGGAGCGAAGCGAATTCACGACCTTCATGGCCTCTCTCCTTTCTAAGCGGCGCGCGGAGCGATCCTGCGCCTGGTTGCGGTCAGCCCTTTCGGGCGGAATTTCGGGCCAGACCCCCGAGGGGGAATGGTGGGCGTAACTGGGATTGAACCAGTGACCCCTTCGATGTCAACGAAGTGCTCTCCCGCTGAGCTATACGCCCGGGCGTCGAAGGCGTCGCCTCCGAAACCGTGGCGTGTCCTTAAGGGATGCCGCCGGAAGGTTCAAGTGATTTCCAAACGCTTTCTCATCCCCATATAGTCATCGCCGGGACTGGCCCGGAGCGCCGGCGGGTATGGGGTCGGGAAGGCATGGACGAACTGGTCTATCAGCTGCGCGAGCCGGAGGAGTATACGTCCTGCGCAGTGTTCAACTCGCCCCATAGCGGATCCGCCTATCCACTGGCGCTGCTCGGGGCCACGCTGCTCGATCCGGTCCGGCTGCGCTCCTCCGAGGACGCCTTCGTCGACGAGCTTTTCCGCAGCGCGCCGCGCCATGGCGCGCCGCTGATGGCGGCGACGATGCCGCGGGCCTTTCTCGATCTCAATCGCGCCTCCGACGATCTCGATCCGGCGCTGATCGCCGGGGCGTCGCGGCGCGTGCTCAATCCGCGAATCGCCGCGGGGCTCGGCGTCATCCCCCGCGTCGTCGCGGAGGGGCGCCCGATCATCCACGGCAAGCTGCCGCTCGCCGAGGCGCAGCGGCGGATCGCGACCTACTGGCACCCCTATCACGACAGGCTCCGCGCGCTCATCGAGGACCAGAAGGCGCGATTCGGCATGGCGATCCTGTTCGACTGCCATTCGATGCCGAGCGACGCGCTGAATTCCGCGCTGAACCTCGGGCAGAAGCGGCGGCCCAACCTCGTGCTGGGCGACCGGTTCGGCGCCTCCTGCGACCGCTGGCTGGTGGACGCGGCGACGGAGATCTTCACCGAGGCGGGATTCTCCGTGGTGCGCAACGCGCCCTTCGCCGGCGGCTACATCACCCAGCACTACGGCCGGCCGGCGCATGGCGTCCAGGCGCTGCAGATCGAGATCGACCGCTCGCTCTACATGGAGGAGCGCACGATCATCCGCTCGCGCGATTTCGTTGCCATCGCCGAGGCGATCGGCGGGGCGGTGCGCGCGCTGACCGCGCTCGGGCCGAGGCGGATGAAGGTCGCCGCGGAGTAGCGGCGGCGCGCCCGGGTCTCCCGGCAACGGGCGGAATTTCCAAAAAAAAGGCCGTGCGCATGGCACGGCCCAAGTTTAGGGAGGAAACGCCCGTAGGGCGTGTATGATGCAACGCATCATGTGAGTATGTATATGCGGCGGCGCAGCAAAGGTCAAGCGTTCCGTGTCCCTCGATGTTCGAGAATTTTCGGATCGGGGTTCAGGCTGCCGAATCTGTGACATATCCGCCACGAAACCGCGCGTTTCAGCGCAGGGCGCGACCCAAAACGATCGCATTCGCGCCAAATCGGGAACGAATGAGATCACTCGCGCGTTCAACCTGCCGGCGTTTGCCCGCACCCGCGTCAAGAAGGTCGTCCGCCGGATCGCAGCGTTCCGCCGGGACCAGTTCGGAAATCCCGACGCCGATCAGCCGGAACGGCCCCTGGGAGAGGTCGCGGATCAGCGGCACCTCGGCGGCGCGGAAGATCCGGTCGGCGAGCTGCGTCGGCGCGTCGAGCGTGTGGCGCCGGCTCAGCAGTGCGAAATCGGCGCGCCGGAGCTTCAGCGTGATGGTCCGCCCGCCGATTTCCTTCGCCTTCGCCCGCGCCGAAAGCTCCTCGCTCAGGATCCAGAGGTGGCGGCGCAGTTCGGCGGGATCGCCGATATCGGTGTCGAAGGTCGTTTCGTGGGAGATGGATTTCGGTGCCCGGTCGGGGCTGACGGCGCGGCTGTCCTCGCCGCGCGCCAGGTGCCAGAGCCTGTCGCCGAGCGCGCCGAAACGCTCGATCAGGTATTTCCGCTCCCGCCGCCGCAGGTCGCCGATCCTGCGGATCCCCTCGCGCTCCAGGCTCGCGACCGCCGCCGCGCCGACGCCCCAGATGAGCCCGACCGGCTTCGGATCGAGGAAGGCCTCGGTCTCCGCCCGGCCGATCACCGCGAAGCCGCGGGGCTTGTCGAGATCGGAGGCGATCTTGGCGAGGAACTTGTTGTGCGACAGCCCGACCGAGAGCGTGATGCCGAGTTCCGCCTCCACCCGCGCCTGAAGCCGGGCGAGCAGCACGGCGGGCGGCGCGCCGTGCAGCCGCCCGGTACCTGTGAGGTCGAGGAAGGCCTCGTCGAGCGACAGCGGCTCCACCAGCGGCGTGAGTTCGAGCATCATCGCCCGGATCGCGCGGCTCACCTCGGCGTATTTCGCCATCCGGGGCGGCACCACCACCGCCTCGGGGCAGAGTCTGAGCGCCTTGAACATCGGCATGGCCGAGCGGACGCCCTTGATTCGCGCGATGTAGCAGCAGGTCGAGACCACGCCCCGCCTGCCGCCGCCGATGATCACCGGCAGGTCGCGAATCGCCGGATCGTCGCGTTTCTCGACCGAGGCGTAGAAGGCGTCGCAATCGACATGCGCGGTCGAGAGCGTCATCAGCTCGGGATGCCGGACGCGCCGGGGCGAGCCGCAGGCCGGGCAGCGGCCTTCGGCGGCGGAGGGCGTCAGGCAGTCGCGGCAGAGGGCGGGCGTGTCCATCGCGCGAGAATAGCAGCGCCCCGGGCCGCCGGCGAGCGGCCTCAGTCGTGGCGGATCAGCACGCCGTATTGCGCGTAGGAGCGCAGGAGCGGGCTCCAGACCGCCGCGCCCCCGACCGCCTCGGCCTCGCGCGCCAGCGCGGTCGCGAGATCGCCGCGCGGCGTCACGTGGAAGCGGGCGAGCCAGGCGCGCAGCCCCGCGTCGAACCAGCGCGGCATCCCGGACTGGTCGCCGAAATCGACGACGTGCAACTCGCCCCCGGGCGCGAGATGGCGCGCGGCCTCGGCCAGCGCGCCGCGCCAGTCGGGGATCATCGACAGGCTGTAGGAGAGGATGATCCGGTGAAATCCTTCCCGGCCGAACAGCTTCGGCGCGTCGAAGGCGCGCGCGTCGCCGCTCGCGAGGCGGGCGCGGCCTCCGAGCGTCCGCGCCGCGCTCCGCAGCATCTCCTCGGAGATGTCGAGCCCGTAGAGGCAGACCTCCGGATGCCGCCGCAGCACGCCGGCGAGGTTGCGCCCGGTGCCGCAGGCGATCTCGAGCACATGGCCGCGCGCGGGCGGGGCGAGCCGGTCGAGCAGATGCTCGCGGCCGAGCAGGTATGGCCGCCGCGTCAGGTCGTAGAAATGCCGCTGGTAGCGGTAGACGCCGTCCATCAGCGCGGCGTGGCCATCCTCGGGCGCCGCCGGGCCCGCGGGCAGGGGGCGCGCGTTCATGCCGCGCGCCGGTAGAGATGGGTCGCGCCGTAGATCGCCGAGCGGTCGGCGGCGGTCGCGGCCTCGGAGGCGGCGCGGTCGTAGCGCCAGCGCGCGAGCAGTTCCGGCGCGAGACGGCCGGGCAGGATGTCGTGCACGCCGCCGGTGCGGAAGAGGACGCGCGCGCCCGGCGCCGCCGTCCGGGTGATCTGGAGCCAGAGCGCGTCGAGCTGCGCCGCGCTCATCCAGTCCTGCGCGTCGAGCAGAACGTAGGCGTCGAGCCGGCCCGCCGGCTCGCGCTCCAGCAGATCGGTGAGCGAGCGGTTGAACACATGGGCCCGGGCCGCGTTCGCGCGCACCGTCTCGAAATTCTCCGCCGTCAGGTAGGGCGGCAGCGCGGCGTCCGGCGCGGTGTCGTAGCGCCGCGCCAGCGCCTGCCAGGCGAAATAGTTCTCGCGGATCGGGAAGTCGCAGATCAGCCGCCGCGCCCGCTCGCGCAGCACCGGCAGCACGTCGCCGCCGCCGTCCGCCGCGAGCTTGTCGTATTGCGCCGGCGGGATGCCGAGCCCGAACAGCGCGGCGCGCCGGCGGGCGAGGAAGCGCACCGGGGCGGAGCCCAGCAGCGGATCGATCCGCGTCTCGAAGAACCGGCGCTGCTCCCCGAGCGTGCGCGCGGCGAGGAGCGGTCGGAAATCGACGCCGCCGAGCCGGGCCAGGAGATGCGTGGCGCCGATGAAGCGGCCGAGCAGCCCGTGGCGGTGGAAGCCGCGGGCGAACATGCCGATCCGCCGCCCCCGGATCCCGCGCGCCTCCCAGTAGGCGCGGGTCTCCGCGTCGAGATGGGGTGCGAGATAGCGGTCGTAGAGCGCGGTGTTGTGGGGCAGGTTCGCGCTCGCGAAGAAGCCGTGGAAGGCGGCGTGGTCGGGCAGGTGCCGGGCGGCGGCGAGCTTCAGCCGGCAGAGCGCGACATGGGCGGGCGAGAGGTCCACCGCCGTCACCGAGGCGGGGGAGGCGGTCAGGTAGGACATCAGGTTGCACCCGCCCGAGGCGATGCAGATCACCCGGTCGGAGGGAGAGAGCGCGAGGGCGGCCATGTCCGCGACCGGATCCTCCCAGATCTGCGGGTAGACGAGGTCCTGGAACAGCCGCGCGAAGAGCCGTTCGAGCAGGGCGACCGGCGCGGTCGCGGCGTTGCCCCGGACGGCCGCGTGCAGCTGGTCGGCGGAGGTGGGGATCTCGGTCAGGGCCATCAGGCGGCCGCTCCTGTCTTGCCGCCGGCGGTCTCGCCCTCCGGCTGGGTGGAAATCGCGCGGATCGCGGCGCGGCGGCGGCGCTGCTCGGCCCAGTCGATCAGGCGGATCTCGCCCGTCTGATCCTCGACCGCGGCGGTGCAGCTCTCGACCCAGTCGCCGGTGTTCACATAGGTGATTTCGCCGATGGGTCTGAGCTGGGCGGCGTGGATATGGCCGCAGATGACGCCCTCGCAGCCATGGCGCCGCGCCTCGTCCGCGAGCACCGCCTCATAGGCGCCGATATAGTTGACCGCCTGTTTCACCTGGGATTTGCACCAGTTCGACAGCGACCAGTACGGCCGGCCGGTCCAGGCGCGGAGGCGGTTCAGGCGGGTGTTGAGCCAGAGCGCGACCTCGTAGGCGACGTCGCCGACATGGGCGAGCCATTTCGCGTTCATCACCACCGCGTCGAACTCGTCGCCATGGGTGACGAGGAAGCGGCGGCCGTCGGCGGTCTCGTGCACGGCGCGGGGCGTCACCTCGATGCCGCCGAAATGGATGCCGGGATAGCCGCGCAGGACCTCGTCGTGATTGCCGGGGACGAAGACGATGCGCGCGCCGGAATGTGCTTTGGCGAGAAGGGCTTGCACCACGTCGTTATGGGCACGGGGCCAGTGCCAGCCGCGCTTCAGCCGCCAGCCGTCGAAGATGTCGCCGACGAGATACCAGGTCTCGGCCTCGGCGCGGGCGAGGAAATCGAGCAGCATCTCCGCCTGGCAGCCCCGGGTTCCGAGGTGGACGTCGGAGAGAAAGATCGTTCGGTATCGCACGTGCCCCGGTCCGGTCCGCTTCGCTTCGGGGGCTGTCTAGCGCGAGGGCGCGACGGAATTCCGACGATCCCGCGACGGTTCCATGACCGGGTTTCGCGCGAATATGTCTATGCATATTCACGGATCGGCGGGGGCCGGAGAGGCCCGCCTTTTACATATTCGCGAATATGTAAAGGCTGGCGCCTCAGCGCGGGGGCAGGTCCGCGAGGATGGCCTCGGCGGCGGCGGCGGGGTCGGGGGCGGTCCAGATCGGACGGCCGACCACGATGTGATCGGCGCCCGCGGCGATGGCCTCGGAGGGCGTCATCACCCGCTTCTGGTCGCCGAGGGGGGAGCCCGCCGGGCGGACGCCGGGGGTGACGATGAGCTTGCCCGCCGCCTCGGGCAGCGCACGGATCGCGGCGGCCTCGTGCGGCGAGGCGATCACGCCGTCGGCCCCGGCGCGGAAGGCGCGGGCGGCGCGCTCGGCCACCAGATCCTCGACGGCGCCCGGCACGATCAGCGCCTCGTCGAGATCGGCCCGGTCGAGCGCGGTCAGGATCGTCACCGCGAGGATCTTCGTGGGCGAGTTCCCCCGGCCCGCGACGGCGGCGCGCACCACATGCGGATCGCCGTGCACGGTCAGGAAATCGAGCCCGAAGGCGGCGAGGCCCCGCGTGGCCGCCTCGATCGTCGCCGGAATGTCGAAGAGCTTCATGTCGAGGAAGACGCGCTTGCCCTGGGCCTTGAGCTCGTTCGCCACGGCGAGCCCGCCGGTCGTCAGCATCCCGAGGCCGATCTTGTAGAAGACGGCGCGCGAACCCAGCCGCTCGACGAGTTCCAGCGCGGCGGGGGCGTGGGCCAAGTCGAGGCCGACAATGAGGCGGTCGTCGGGCATGGGCGTCTCCGGGTGGGTGCGGCGCCGGGAATGGGGGAGGGGGTTAGGAGAGTCAAGAGTGGCAGGTGGCGCCGAGTTAAGGCACCAAAGCCGGGGGACGCAAATGGGACAGAAAATCATCAACAAATAAGCGGAAGGATGCAGGGCATTCTATAAAATCAACGATCAAACCGAAGACGTTACTTTTTCCGAAATTTACGCTACAGCGAACCCTGTGCCCATTCTCCTTGAGGCGGTTACCGAATACTTTCGAAATAGAACTTAAAAATGAAGCAATGAAACTAGAAACCATCTTTCCGCGAATTACCGACAACGGGCCATAAAGCCCAAGCTTCTTAGCAGACACCCTCAACTCGGAATCAATTCCTATTATTTGATCACGAAAGCCTTCGCGCCAACGGTTAAATCCGCTACGATCCAATACGGCTCCTTCATCGGTAAACTTGATCAAATCCGACAGACGCACTGCATCGACGTCAACGTCAACGTCAAGTTTACGGAGTGTGGCGCAGTAAAGGAATGGCATTGTGCAGGCCCGCACGAATACCATCGCGTCGCGATCAAAATTCGATAATAATTCCGCATGGAGCGGGTCATTCTTTCGAATTTTAAGATACCTGAATATAGTATCAGATACAACACGCCTATCTAAAGAGTAACTCTCCACCGAGTAATGATCCGTCGCGTAAACATTTTGGCCGTACTCATCTATACCGATATACCTATCATGATCCCGATCAACTAAATATGCAATTTCGATAGCTTCGGGAAGGTCTGCGCGAACTCTGTCCGCTAGCCCGAGGACGCCCCCCTTGCCGTCGCATACAATCATTTTGAAATTTAATTCAGGCCAATTATCCTCTAAACATTTTGAAAAAAAATCCTCATCTTCTTCCCCTTCGCAAATAAAATAACAATCGTACTTATTGGTCTCTTGAAGAGTACGCAATTTATGCCATGCCGCCGCAGGTGTCTTTCGCCGCTGCCTCAAAGTGTTGAGGTAGTTCATTTCATAGCTTTCATGTGCGAAAGCAGGTCCACGGCGTGTCGATCTAAGCTATTCTCGAAAATGAACGGAGAGTGAGTAACTGCGCCTATGAAGCGACACGTGGGCAGGCTGGATATGTCTTCCAAAAACCTCTGCTGCCAATCTACAGAAAGAGAAAGTTCTGGCTCATCTATTACCACATAATTATCTGAAACATCATCTAACAGCATATGAGAAAATAGGCTTACTATTTGTTTCTCGCCCGAAGACAGGTCTTCCATTTCTACTGGGCGTCCGGAGCCATGTGAGATGTTTAATATGTAGTCTGACGAATTAAAATCAAACCTCTTTCCGAATAGATACGAATTACATACGTCCGTAAACAATGAAATTCTTGCTTCCTTGGCGGCAATATTTTTTCCAACTTCCACGAGATACATAATGTAATGAGCAACATATTTTTCGTTTTCTTCGAGAGGGAGTGAAGTTCGAAGCTTTGTTACTACGTCGCGAACCTTCTGCTTGTCACCCAAGCTAAGGATTTTATTATCGATCTTCTCGAATACAGAGTCTAAATTTGACTCGGTAATCTCGATTGTCGAAATCTTTTCATATTGATTTGCTTCTGATCTAATTACATCGCGAAGATAACTGGTTGTTAGGCTATTAATTTGGGAAAGAGCATATGTCCTCAGCTCTTCCAATTGAGAGTAAATCTTACTCTTTACGTCCTGCATTCCGAACTGAACGAGTTCGATATACGTATTTGATTTAGATCCCTCGCGAAACCGTCTCGTCAGTTTGCGCTGCAATTCATCTTCTATTTCAGGGAATACAGTCTTTAGATCCTTCTCAATGCGGCGATATGTGGGTAGATATAGTATTCTACCTAACAAGTTTTTATCTAGATAGGAGTCTGCCGCGTAGAGTGGATCTTTTGTCGAGTCGTTTGGGTCAGATTCGTTTCTGATTTCGAGCAGTAACTCCTCGGCGAAGTGCCTTGGAAGTCCTAACTTTTCGGAGATATGATTAATCTGTCTTGTGTAGCTCGTTCCGCGATAGATAGATTCCTTATTTATAAGGTCGTTTGCTTTGACATAAAGGCTGTAGGGCAAATGTGCCAATCTGCGGGCTACCCGTCTGGAGGATAGCGATTTGGTTATTTCTTCTCGGGTAAGCTTTATTTTTTTCCTATTGGTAAACGTCGCGCGGATGGAAACAAAATCTTGATCGGCAAGTTTTTTCCACTGTCTACTTATGAAGTAGTAGATAATATTTAGAATGGTACTTTTGCCAATGCCGTTGTAACCGACGATTATTAATCGATTGCCCTCGATCGGCAGTTCGATATCAACCTCTCCGAAAAGGCCGTTAATTTCAAAACTGCGAAAATTCAGCATGCTATAGCTACCTGCGTCCGAGATCTGAAATATCGTCGTAGCGCCAGCTTGTTGCAACCCTAATGTCCCGGTGGTTGCTCGGGGCGTGCAGTCCTTGTCCCCCGCCCCCTCCCTCCCTACCTACTCCCCAAGGTCCCCCGCCGATCGCGCCGCTGACAGGGCGACACCCGGGGGATGCCGGAGAGGGAGACATTCATGAACTTCGAGAAGTTCTCGGAACGGGCCCGCGGTTTCGTCCAGGCCGCGCAGACCATTGCGCTCAGGGAGGGCAACCAGCGCTTCATGCCCGAGCATCTGCTGAAGGCGCTGCTCGACGACGACCAGGGGCTCGCCAACAATCTCATCAAGGCCTCGGGCGGCGATCCCGCGATGGTGCGCGCCGCGAACGAGGCGGCGGTGAACAGGCTGCCGAAGGTCGAGGGCGGCGACGGGCAGCTTTATATCGACACGCAGACCGGCAAGGTGCTCGCCGAGGCGGAGAAGATCGCGACCCAGGCGAAGGACTCCTTCGTCACGGTCGAGCGGGTGCTGACCGCGCTCGCCATCGTCAAATCCGCCGCGAACGACGCGCTGAAGGCCGGGGGCGTGACGCCGAACGGGCTCAACAACGCGATCAACGATCTGCGCAAGGGCCGGACCGCCGATACCGCGAGCGCGGAGCAGGGCTATGACGCGCTGCGCAAGTATGCGCGCGACCTGACCGAGGCGGCGCGCGAGGGCAAGATCGATCCGATCATCGGGCGGGACGAGGAGATCCGGCGCTCGATGCAGGTGCTGAGCCGGCGGACGAAGAACAACCCGGTGCTGATCGGCGAGCCCGGCGTCGGCAAGACGGCGATCGCCGAGGGGCTGGCGCTCAGGATCGTCAACGGCGACGTGCCGGAGAGTTTGCAGGACAAGAAGCTGCTGGCGCTCGACATGGGCGCGCTGATCGCCGGGGCGAAGTACCGCGGCGAGTTCGAGGAGCGGCTGAAGTCGGTGCTGACCGAGGTGACGGCGGCGGCGGGCGAGGTGATCCTCTTCATCGACGAGATGCACACGCTGGTCGGCGCGGGCAAGGCGGAGGGGGCGATGGACGCCTCGAACCTCTTGAAGCCGGCGCTGGCGCGGGGCGAGCTGCATTGCGTCGGGGCGACGACGCTCGACGAGTATCGCAAGCATGTCGAGAAGGACGCGGCGCTGGCGCGGCGGTTCCAGCCGGTCTTCGTGAGCGAGCCGACGGTCGAGGACACGATCTCGATCCTGCGCGGCATCAAGGAGAAGTACGAGGTCCATCACGGCGTGCGGATCACCGATTCGGCGCTGGTGGCGGCGGCGACGCTGTCGCATCGCTACATCGCGGACCGGTTCCTGCCGGACAAGGCGATCGACCTGATGGACGAGGCGGCGAGCCGCTTGCGGATGGCGGTGGATTCGAAGCCGGAGGAGCTCGACGCGCTCGACCGCGAGATCCTGCAGAAGCAGATCGAGGCGGAGGCGCTGAAGGTCGAGAAGGACCAGGCGAGCCAGGACCGGCTGCAGAAGCTGCTGGTGGAGCTTTCGGCCTTGCAGGACCGCTCGGCGGAGATGACGGCGCAGTGGCAGGCCGAGCGCGACAAGATGAAGGGCGCGGCGGAGCTGAAGGAGAAGCTCGACGCGGCGCGGGTCGATCTCGAGAACGCGAAGCGGGTCGGCAATCTGGCCGAGGCCGGGCGGCTCTCCTACGGCGTGATCCCGCAGTTCGAGAAGGAGCTCGCGGAGGCCGAGGCGAAGGGCGGCGAGGCGATGGTCGAGGAGGCGGTGACTCCTGAGCAGATCGCGCAGGTCGTCGAGCGCTGGACCGGGATCCCGGTGGACCGGATGCTGGAGGGCGAGCGGGAGAAGCTGCTCCACATGGAGGCTTCGATCGGCAAGCGCGTCATCGGGCAGAAGGAGGCGGTGGTCGCCGTGTCCAATGCCGTGCGGCGGGCGCGGGCGGGGCTGAACGATCCGAACCGGCCGCTGGGCTCGTTCCTGTTCCTCGGGCCGACGGGGGTGGGCAAGACGGAGCTCACCAAGGCGCTGGCGGCGTTCCTGTTCGACGACGACCAGGCGATGGTGCGCATCGACATGTCGGAATACATGGAGAAGCATTCCGTCGCCCGGCTGATCGGCGCGCCTCCGGGCTATGTCGGTTATGACGAGGGCGGCGTGCTGACGGAAGCCGTGCGGCGCAGGCCCTATCAGGTGATCCTGTTCGACGAGGTCGAGAAGGCGCATCCGGATGTGTTCAACGTGCTGTTGCAGGTGCTCGACGACGGGCGGCTGACCGACAGCCAGGGGCGCGTGGTCGATTTCAAGAACACGCTCATCATCCTGACGTCGAACCTCGGCTCGCAGGCCTTGTCGGTGCTGCCCGAGGGCACGCCGGCGGAAGGGGCGCGGGATCAGGTGATGGCGGCGGTGCGCGCGCATTTCCGGCCGGAGTTCCTGAACCGGCTCGACGAGATCGTGCTGTTCGACCGGCTCTCCCGCGCGAACATGGACGGGATCGTGGAGATCCAGGTGGGGATCCTCGCGAAGCGGCTTGGCCAGCGGAACATCACGCTGGAGGTCTCCGACGAGGCGCGGACCTGGCTCGCGAACCGGGGCTACGATCCGGTCTACGGCGCGCGGCCGCTGAAGCGGGTGATCCAGAGCGCATTGCAGAACCCGCTCGCGGAGAAGCTGCTCGCGGGCGAGATCCTCGATGGCGCGACGGTGCGCGTCGGCGCGGACAGCGAGGGGCTGACCTTCGGCGAGAGCGCCGAGACGAAGAAGCCCGCGGCGGTGCACTGAGCCGCGACGACGGGAAGGACTGGAAAAGCCCGGCTCTCAGGAGCCGGGCTTCTTCTTGCTCACCAGCAGCAGAAGCCGCCGTCGACCAGGAGATCGACGCCGGTCACGAAGGAGGCGGCGTCGGAGAGCAGGAAGACCGCGGGGCCGACCATCTCGTCGACGCTCGCCATGCGGCCCATCGGCGTCTGCTCCTCGAAGAGCTTCGTCTGGTGCACCATCTCGGGGCGCGTGTTCATCGGCGTCGCGGTATAGCCCGGGCTGATCGTGTTCACGCGAACGCCCCGGTCCACCCATTCCATTGCCATCGACTTCGACATGTGGATCACGCCGGCCTTGGACGCGTTGTAGTGGCACTGCGAGAGGCCGCGGTTGACGATCACGCCGGACATCGAGGCGATGTTGACGATCGCGCCGCGCCCATGGGCGAGCATCGCCCGCGCCTCGGCCTGGCAGGAGAGAAACACGCCCTTCAGGTTGATGTCCATCAGCGTCTGGAACTGGTCCTCCGCCATTTCCTCGGCCGGGTTCGCATTGGCGATGCCGGCGGCGTTGACCGCGAGCGAGAGCGGGCCGAGTTCGGCCTCGGTCCGGGCGACGGCCTCGGCGAGCGCCGGGCCGCTGGTCACGTCGGCCGCCAGCGAGAGGCTCTTGCGTCCGGCGGCGGCGACGGCCTCCGCGGTCTCGGCGAGCCCGCCGTCGGTCCGGCGGTCGAGCAGCGCCACGTCGGCGCCGCACTGGGCGAGGCCGATCGCGATGCGCTGGCCGATGCCGCTGCCCGCGCCGGTGACGAGGGCGACCTGTCCCGAGAGGTCGAAGAGCTTCGGAGCGTTCAGGGTAATGTCCATGATTTTCCTCAGATGGTCGCGAGTTCCATGACCGAGACGTCGTTCGCCTCGGCCCGGTTCAGGATCCCGGCCTGCCGCCCCTGCGCGAGCACCACGATCCGGTTGGAGACGCCGAGTACCTCCTCGAGGTCGGAGCTGACGACGATGACGGCGACGCCTTCCCGGGCGAGACCCGCGATGATGTCGTAGATGCCCGAGCGCGCGCCGACGTCGATGCCGCGCGTCGGCTCGTCGAGGATCACCACGCGGGGGCCGCGGGCGAGCCATTTGGCGATCACCACCTTCTGCTGGTTGCCGCCCGAGAGGCTCGATCCCGGCTGGCCCGCCTGACCCTTGACGCCGAACCGGGCGATCGCCCCGTCGGCGAAGGCGCGCACGGCCGATTTGCTGATCCAGCCGCCGCGGGAGACCTTGTCGAGATTGGCATAGACGATGTTCTCGCCGATGCCGTGCTCGACGACGAGGCCCTGCAGCTTGCGGTCCTCCGGCACCATGACGATGCCCTCCGCGATCGCATCGGCCGGGCTCCTCAGCGCGAGTTCGCGGCCGTCGAGCCAGATCGTCCCGGCGCTCACCGGATCGGCCCCGGCGATGGCGCGGACGAGTTCGGTGCGCCCGGCGCCGACGAGGCCGGCGATGCCGAGGATCTCGCCCTCCGCGACCGAGAAATTCGCGTCGCGGAAGGCGCCGTTCGCCCCGGTGAGGCCGCGCACCTCGAGCACGGTGCGCGCCTTCGGCGTCGGGACCGGCGGGAACATCCGTTCGAGGCTGCGGCCCACCATGCTCTCGACGACGGTGCGGACCGGGGTGGCGCTGTCGGCGAAATCGGCCACGTGCTCGCCGTCGCGCAGCACGACGATCCGGTCGGTGATCTGGCGGATCTCCTCCATCCGGTGCGAGATGTAGATGATCCCCACGCCCTCGGCGCGCAGTTTCCGCACCTGCTCGAACAAGGCCTCGGTCTCGGCGCCTCCGAGAGCGGCGGTCGGCTCGTCGAGGATCAGGAGCTTCGCGTCGAGCGCCAAGGCCTTCGCGATCTCGACGAGCTGCTGCTGCGCGGTCGAGAGGCCCTGCACCTTGCGCGTGGCGGGGAGGCGGAGGTTGAGGCGCGCGAGCTGCTCCTGCGCGCGCTCGACCATGGCGGCGCGGTCGACGCGCCCGCCCTTCATCGGCCAGCGGCCGATGAAGACGTTCTCGGCGATGGTGAGTTCGGGCAGAAGCTTCAGCTCCTGGTGGATCAGCACCACGCCCTTGTCGATCGCCTCGCGCGGGGAGGCGGGGGCATAGGGCCGCCCCATCCAGGTCATGCTCCCCTCGGAGGGCGGGCGCGATCCGGCGATGATGCCGGAGAGCGTGGACTTGCCCGCGCCATTCTCGCCCAGAAGGGCCACGACCTCGCCGGCGTGGATGTCGAGATCGACGTTCCGGAGCACCTGGAGGGGTCCGTAGCTCTTCGAGATGCCGCGAAGCGACAGGATGGGCTCTGACATGGCGCGGGCTCCCTCGCGTTACGGGTGGTTGGCGATGAAGCCGTCGACGTTCTCCGTGGTGGTGAGCGTCGCGGGCAGGAGCTGCTCGGCGGGCACGTCCTCGCCCGCCACGAGCTTCTTCGCGCTCTCGACCGCCATGCGGCCCATGAGCTGGGTCTGCTGGGTGGCGGTCACGTCGAAGACGCCGTTCTTCAGGGCTTCCAGCGCCGCGGTGTCGCCGTCGAAGCCCGCGAGCCAGATCTTGTCGGAGGGATTCGCGACCTTGATCGCCTGCGCCGCGCCGAGCGCGAGCGCGTCGGCCTGGGCGAAGACGATCGAGATGTCGGGATGGGCCTGCAGCATGTTCTGCATGATCTGGAAGCCCTCGTCCTGGCTCCACATGTTCGACCACTGCTCGGCCACGACCTCGACGCCCGGATTGGCCGCGAGCGTCTCGGAGCAGCCCTTCATCCGGTCGACCTCGGGCGTGGTGCCCTTCTGGCCGTGGATGATCGCCATCTTGCCCGAGCCGCCGGCCTTTTCGACGATGTAGTCGCAGACCGCCTTGGCGGAGGCGACCGAGTCGGTGGCGATGAACGTGTCGCCCGGCGCGCCCTCGGCGTTGCGGTCGACATTCACCACCGGCACGCCCGCGGCCTTGGCGAGCTTGACCGGCACGGTCGCGGCGGCGGCGCCGGCGGGGATGTAGATGAGCGCGTCGATGTTCTGGGTCAGCAGGTCCTGGATCTGGTTGACCTGGGTCGGGCCGTCGCCCTTGGCGTCGACGGTGATGACCTTGATGCCTTCCGATTGCGCCTGCGCCTCGACCGACTGCTTGATCTGGTTGAAGAAGTTCGCCTGAAGGTTGGCGACGGCGAGGCCGAGCGTCTTGAGTTCCTGGGCCTGGGCCGAGACCGACAGCGCCATGAGCGCGGCCGAGGCGGCGAGCGTTCCGAGAAGCCTCATCATTTCCTCCACTTGGTTCCTTGGGGTGCCCGCGCCTTCTTCGGCTCGCGGGCGGGTGATCGGCCGGTTCCGGCGCGATGGGTTGAGCGGAGGCGGGTGGCGCCTCCGCCGGGCGTTCACCTGCGGCGCAGGGTCTCGGCCGCGACGGCGAGCGCGATGACGACGCCGATGATGACCTGCTGCAGGAAGGGCGAGACGTTCAGGAGATTGAGCCCGTTGCGGAGCACGCCGATGATCAGCACGCCGATCAGCGTCCCGCCGATCCCGCCGGCGCCGCCCGAGAGCGAGGTGCCGCCGATGACGACCGCGGCGATCGTGTCGAGCTCGTAGCCGAGCCCGCTCGACGGCTGGACCGAGTCGAGCCGGGCGGCGAGCACGATGCCGGCGAGCCCGGCGAGGATCGCGGCGAGCACGTAGACGCCGATCGTCACGTAGTTGACGTTGATGCCGGCGAGCCGCGCGACTTCCGGATTGCCGCCGACCGCGTAGAGCATCCGCCCGCCGGAACGATAGCGCAGGAAGGCCCAGGCGGCGGCGGTGACGACGAGCATGAGCGCGACGGTCGCGGTCAGCACGCCGAAATGCCGGTCGATCGCGAGCATCATGAACCAGTCGGGGAAGCCGACGATCTGCTGGCCGTCGGTGATCATGTTGGCGAGGCCGCGGGCGACCGACATCATCGCGAGCGTGGCGATGAACGGGGGCACGCGGAAGCCGGTGATCAGCATCCCCGAGACCATGCCGCAGAGGCCGGAGGCGACGAGCGCGAGCAGGATCGAGATCGGGAGGGGCAGGCCCATCACATTGGCGAGCCAGCCCATCACCATCATCGAGAGCGCGAGGACCGAGCCGACCGAGAGGTCGATGCCGCCGATCAGGATCACGAAGCTCATGCCGACGGCCATGATGCCGAGCACGGTGATCTGGTCGAGGATGTTGAGCGCGTTCCTGACCGACAGGAAGGTGTCGGTGGCGAGCGACAGGAAGACGCAGAGCAGGATGAGGCCGATGAGGGGCCCCGTGGCCCCGCTGAGCGAGGCGAGAATGCCCCGGCTCCGGGCCGGTTCCCGCTCGGAGACTGTTGCGATCATGTGGGCCCTCCCGGGGCGGCGCGGTTGAACCGCTGTGTGTGCATATTTATTCGTTAACGTGGTTTCATTCATACGCGACGGGTTGCGCGCCTGTCAACCCGGTTTGCCCGGTTTGAGCTCATCCCGCATGGCGATCAACTTTCGCTTGACATTTGCGCCCACCCCGCAATTATATCGCTGAGTGAATAAACATGCATATAGGGGGATTCATGCAGACGAATGACCTCGAGCGCGTTGCCAAGGGGATTCGCCGCCGGGATCTGCGCGCGGTCTTCGAGGCCGGCGCCGGCCATATCGGCGGCGAGATGTCGGCGATCGACATCCTGACCGCGCTCTATTTCCGCGTATTGAACGTCATGCCCGACGATCCCGGGAACCCGGGCCGCGACCGATTCGTGCTCTCCAAGGGCCATACCGCCTGCGCGCTCTACGTGACGCTCGCGAAGCGCGGCTTCATTCCGGAGGAGGAGATCTCGACCTTCCTCAAGCCGCATTCGCGGCTGAACGGCCACCCGAACTGCCAGAAGGTTCCGGGCGTCGAGACCAACACCGGCCCGCTCGGCCACGGCCTGCCGGTCGCGGTCGGCATGGCGAAGGCGGCGAAGCTCGGGGGGGCGTCCTGGCGCACCTATGTGATGACCGGCGACGGCGAGATGCAGGAAGGCTCGAACTGGGAGGCGATCATGGCCGCGGCGCAGTTCGGCCTCGACAACCTGACGCTCATCATCGACCACAACCGCTTCCAGCAGGGCGCGGCGCTCGCGGACACGAACAATCTCGCCCCCCTGCGCCCGAAGCTCGAGGCCTTCGGCTGGGAGGTGACGGAGATCAACGGCAACGACATGTCCGAGATCGTTCCGGCGCTCGAGCATCGCGGCGACCGGCCGCACTGCGTCGTCGCGCATACCAACAAGGGCCACGGCATCTCGTTCATGCAGGACCGCGTGGACTGGCATCACAAGGTGCCGAATGCCGAGCAGTACAAGACCGCCATGGAAGAGCTCGCGGAGGAAATGGAATGAGCGAGGTTCTGACCGCCCCGAAGCTCAGGGACTGCCGCGACGCCTTCGTCGCGGTGCTGGAGCGCCTCGGCGCCGAGAACGAGAAGGTCGTCGCCGTCTGCAACGATTCCGTCGGCTCCTCGAAGCTCGGCGGGTTCAAGGCGAAGTTCCCCGAGCGGCTCGTCAATGTCGGCATCGCCGAGCAGAACATGGTCGGCGTCGGCGCCGGGCTCGCCAATGGCGGCATGCTGCCCTTCGTCTGCGCCGCCGCGCCCTTCCTCACGGGCCGGGCGCTCGAGCAGATCAAGGCCGACATCGCCTATTCCAATGCCAACGTGAAGCTCGTCGGCATCTCCTCGGGCATGGCCTATGGCGAGCTCGGGCCGACGCATCACTCGATCGAGGATTTCGCCTGGACCCGCGTGCTGCCGAACCTGCCGGTGATCGCGCCCTGCGATTCGATCGAGACGGCGGCCGCGGTGGAATGGGCCGCGACCTATCCGGGCCCGTGCTTCCTCAGGCTCTCGCGCGTCGGCGTGCCGGACCTGCTGCCGGAGGGGCATGTCTTCGAACTCGGCAAGGCGAACCAGCTCCGTGACGGTTCCGACGTGACGCTGATCGCGAACGGGACGCTCACGCACCGGATGCTGAAGGCGGCGGAGATCCTCGCCGGGCGCGGCGTCGAGGCGCGCGTGCTCAACATGGCCACCGTGCGCCCGATCGACGTCGAGGCGGTGGTCGCCGCGGTGCGCGACACCGGCGCGATCCTGACGGCGGAGGAGCATTCGACCTTCGGCGGCCTCGGGTCCGCGATCGCCGAGGTGGTGGTCGCCGAGGCGCCGGCGCCGATGAAGATCCTCGGCGTGCCGGGCATCTTCGCGCCCACCGGCTCGGCCGAGTTCCTGCTCGACGAGTTCGGCATGGCCCCCGCCGCGGTCGCGGACGCGGCCGAGGCGCTGATCGCGCGCAAGCGGTAAGGCCGGCGCCGGGGCGGCGGACAAATGTCCGCCCTACGCCGCCACCCGTAGGGCGGACATTTGTCCGCCTTCCGTCCAACGCCAAGAAGACCATCCCAAGGGAGCCCCGCCATGACGACCCCGGCCATTCTCGCCATCGACCAGGGCACGACCAATTCCAAGGCCGTGCTCGTCTCCGCGAGCGGCGAGATCCTCGCGCGGGGCGCCGCGGCCGTGGGGATCGAGCATCCGCGTCCGGGCTGGGTCGAGCAGAGCCCGAAGCGGCTCTGGGACTCGGTGCTCGAGGCCATCGCCGCCTGTCTCGCGGCGGGGCCGGAGGTCGAGATCCTCGGCCTCGCGATCTCGAACCAGCGCGAATCGGTCACCGCCTGGGACGCGGCGACCGGTGAGCCGCTCGGGCCGGTGGTGAGCTGGCAATGCCGCCGCACCGCGCCCGACTGCGCGCGGCTGAACGCGGCGGGCCACGCGGAGCAGGTCTCGGCGCTGACGGGCCTGCCGATCGACCCGATGTTCCCGGGTCCGAAGATGAAATGGCTGCTGGACCGCGTGCCGCGGGGCCGCGCGGTCCGGCTCGGCACGATCGATTCCTGGCTGATCCACTGTTTCACCGGCGGCGCGGTCCATGCCTGCGACGCGGCGAACGCGGCGCGGAGCCAGCTGTTCGACCTCGGGCGGCAGGTCTGGAGCGCGGAGCTTTCCGAGCTCTTCGGCGTGCCGCTCGACTGCCTCCCGGAGGTCCGCGACAGCGCGGGCGATTTCGGCGTCACCAGGGGCGTGCCCGGCCTGCCCGACGGCGTGCCGGTCCGCGCCGCGATCGGGGACAGCCACGCGGCGCTGTTCGGCCACGGCGCCTTCCGCCCCGGCGACGGCAAGATTACCTTCGGCACCGGATCCTCGGTGATGACGACGCTGCCGGGCTTCATCGCGCCGAAAAGCGGGATCACCACGACGATCGCCTGGGCGATCGGCGGCAAGGCCACCTATGCCTTCGAGGGCAACATCCTCGTCTCGGCCGCCTCGCTGCCCTGGATGGCGGAGATGCTCGGGCTGCCGGACGTGCAGGCGCTCGTCGAACTCGCCGCGACGGGCACTTCGGGGGCGGCGGGGTTCGTGCCCGCCTTCGTCGGCCTCGGCGCGCCCTACTGGGCATCGGACGCGCGCGCGCTCTTTTCCGGGATCACCTTCAACACGACGCGCGCCGATCTCGCCCGCGCGGTGACGGATTCGATCGCCTTCCAGGTGCATGACGTCTTCGCCGCGATGAGCGCGCAGTCGCCGAGCCCGCTCGGCGCGCTTTACGTCGATGGGGGCCCGAGCCGCAACGATTTCCTGATGCGCTGCGTCGCGGAGATGCTGGCGCATCCGATCATCCAGCGCGACGCGGCCGAGGCCTCGGCGCTGGGCGCCGCCTATCTCGCCGGGCTCTCGCTCGGGCTCTGGCCCGATCTCGACGCCATCGCCGCGCTGCCGCGCGCGGGCACGACGATCACGCCGGGCGGGGCGGAGACCGCCGGGCCGCTCGCGGTCTGGAGGGATGCCATCGCGCGCTCGACGCTGCCGGGCGCGCCGGATACGGGTGAATAAACATTCACCGCGAGGGGCGACGATGGGCCGGATAAACGAGTTGAGACTGATCGCCCGGGTCGCCCAGATGTATCACGGCGAGGGCAAGCGGCAGGCGGAGATCGCGGAGCATCTGCGCATGTCTCAGGCCACCGTGTCACGGATGCTGAAGCGGGCCGAGCAGGAGGACATCGTGCGGACCACGGTGATCCCGCCGCCCGGCACCTTCACCGAGCTGGAGGCCGCGGTGCGCGAGCGCTTCGGCGTCGGCGAGGTGATCGTGGTCGACTGCACCGAGGATCGCGAGGGCGCGATCATGGCGCGCATCGGCGAGGGGGCGGCGCATTTCCTCGAGGCGACGCTGCAGCCCGACGAGATCATCGGCGTCTCGAGCTGGAGCCAGACCGTGCTCCGGATGGTCGACAACATCCATCCGTCCAAGACCACGCGGGCGAAATACGTGGTGCAGACGCTGGGCGGCATGGGCGATCCTTCGGTGCAGACCCATGCGACCCAGCTCACCACCCGGCTCGCGCGGCTGACCGGGGCCGAGCCCAGGCTCCTGCCGGTGCAGGGCGTCGCCGCCTCGCCCGAGGCGAAGGCGGTGATGCTCGCCGATCCCTTCGTGCGCGAGACGATGGATCTCTTCGGCGCGATCACGCTCGCGATCATCGGCATCGGCGCGGTCGAACCCTCCGAACTGCTGGCGCGCTCGGGCAACATCTTCTCGCGCGCCGAGCTTTCCGCGCTCACCGACGCGGGCGCGGTCGGCGACATGTCGCTGCGCTTCTTCGACCTGCGCGGCCAGCCGGTCAGGACGCCGCTCGACGGGCGGGTGATCGGGATGCCGCTCGACGAACTCGCCCGCGTGCCGCGCGTGATGGCGCTGGCGGGCGGCGCCGCCAAGACGCTCGCGATCATGGGCGCGCTCCGCACCGGGGCGATCGACGTGCTCGTCACCGACAGATTCACCGCGGCCCGGCTCGCCGGCTGAGGACCGCCAGAAGGGGAAAATCATGAAGCGTTTCGAAGGACAGGCCGTGCTCGTCACCGGCGGCAACAAGGGGATCGGGCGCGGCATCGCCACGCGCTTCGCATCGGAGGGCGCCCGCGTCGCGATCGCGGCGATCGAGAAGGATACCGCCGAAACGGCGGCGGCGATCGCGGCCGAGACCGGCGCCGAGGTGATCGGCTTTCAACTGGACGTGACCGACGCGAAGGCGGTGGCCGCGACCTACGCCGAGGCCGAGGCGAAGCTCGGGCCGCTCTCCGTCTCGGTCCAGAACGCGGGCGTCATCACCATCGCGAAGGTCGAGGATCTGACCGAGCGCGAATGGGACCTGAACCTCGACGTCAACACCAAGGGCGTGTTCCTCTGCTGTCAGGAGGCGATCCGCCGCTTCCGCGCCAGCGGGACGAAGGGCCGCCTCGTCAACACCGCCTCGGGCCAGGCGCGGCAGGGGTTCATCTACACGCCGCATTACGCCGCCTCGAAGTTCGGCGTGGTCGGACTGACGCAGAGCCTCGCGAAGGAGGTGGCGGCGGAGGGGATCACGGTGAACGCGATCTGCCCCGGAATCATCCATACCGAGATGTGGGACTACAACGACCGGGTCTGGGGCGCGATGCTCGGGGACTATGGCCCGGGCGAGCTGATGGCCGAATGGGTCGAGGGCATCCCGATGAAGCGGGCGGGCACCCCGGCCGAGGTCGGCGCGCTGGTGGCGTTCCTCGCCTCGGAGGACGCGGCTTATGTCACTGGCCAGACGATCAACGTCGACGGCGGCCTGATCATGTCGTGAAGCGCGTAGGGCGGACATTTGTCCGCCTCGCTCCGCCCCTACGGGAGGCCGGGGAGAGGCGGACAGATGTCCGCCCACATGCTTAGCCGGCCGCTTCCTGGGCTAGGGCGACACGGGCCTGGAGGCGGCTCTGGAGCTGGTCGATCACCACGGCGGCGATGATGACGAGGCCCTTGATCACCATCTGCCAGAAGGACGAGACGCCCATCATGATGAGCCCGTCCGAGAGGATGCCGATCACGAAGGCGCCGACGATCGTGCCGCCGATCCGGCCGCGCCCGCCCGACATCGAGGTGCCGCCGAGCACGGCGGCGGCGATGGCGTTCAGTTCGAAGAACTCGCCCGTCGCCGGATGGGAGGCGCGGAGCTGCGAGGCGATGATGATGCCGACGAGCGCCGCCATCAGCCCCGAGAACATGTAGACGAACATCTTCACCCGGCGCACGTTGACCCCCGAAAGCGCGGCGCCGCGCTCGTTGCCGCCGACCGCGTAGATGTTGCGGCCGAGCCTCGTGCGGTGGGCGATGTAGCTCGAAAGCGCGACGGTGAGCGCCAGGAGCCAGATCATGACCGGGATACCGAGCATCTGCCCGGTTCCGATCAGGGGGAAGGTCGCGGAACCGTATTCGGGATTGCCGTTGAGGTTCGGAAAGGTCCGGCCGTCGGAGAGCAGCAGCGCGGCGCCGCGCGCGACATAGAGCATGCCGAGCGTCGCGATGAAGGGGGCGACGTTGAACCGCGTGATGAGCAGTCCGTTGATCGCGCCCACGAGGATTCCGCAGGCGCAGGCGATGGCGGCGATCTCGAAGGTGTTGAACTGGATCGACCAGCCGAATCCGGGGTCGATCCCGTGGAGCACCAGCCAGCCGGTGATCATGCCGGTGAGCCCGACCACTGAGCCGACCGAGAGGTCGATGCCGCCGGTGATGATGACGAAGGTCATGCCGATCGCGAGGAAAGCGTTGATCGCGACGTGTTTCGACACGAGCACCGCGTTCGCGACCGAGAGGAAGTTCGGCGCCGCCCAGGAGAAATAGGCGAGCACGAGAATGAGCGCGACGAAGGTGCGCGCCCTCAGGAGCAGGAGCAGCCAGGCGCGGCTCGGCGCGTGGCCCGGGGCATCGATCGAGGCGGCGCTCATGCGGCGTGCTCCCTCTGCTTCTTCGTGTTGGCGGCGGCGATGATCTCGGCCGCGGGCGCGCCGGCGGGAAATTCGCGGACCAGCCGGCCCTCGGCCATCACCAGGATCCGGTCGGCGAGCCCCATGACCTCCTCGATGTCGGAGGTGACGAAGAGGATCGCGATCCCCTCGGCGGCGAGGCGGCGCATCGCGCGGTAGATCTCGGCCTTGGCGCCGATGTCGATCCCGCGCGAGGGCTCGTCCATCAGCAGGATCTTCGGACCCGTCATCAGCGCCTTGCCGATCACCACCTTCTGCTGGTTGCCGCCCGAGAGCGAGGAGACCGGGTTCTCGGCGCTCGCGACCTTGATGACGAGGCGGCGGATGTAGTCCGCGGCCCGGGCCGCCTCGGCGCGGAGGCTGAGATGCGGGCCGATCGAGAGCGCCTTGAGCGAGGAAAGCGTGAGATTCTCGCGCACCGAGAGGATCTGGATGAGCCCGTCGCGCTTGCGGTCCTCGGGCACCAGCGCGATCCCGCGCGCGATCCGCGCCGCGACGTCGCCCCGGAGCGGCCGGTCGCCCACGAACATCCGGCCCGTCGCGCGCGGATGCTGCGCCATCACGCATTCGAGGAATTCGGTGCGCCCCGCGCCCATCAGCCCGTAGAGGCCGAGGATCTCGCCCGCGCGGACCGAGAGCGAGACGTGGTCGACCGCGTAGCCTCCGCCGGGCTTCGGCAGCGAGACGTCCTCGGCGCGGAACACCTCGGCGCCGAAGGCGTGGGAGATCCCGGCCGAATAGTCCTTCGACTTGTCGCCGATCATCGCCTGGACGATCCAGGGGATGTCGACGCCCGCCATCCCGCGCGATCCGGTGATCGCGCCGTCGCGGAGCACGGTGATGTAGTCGCCGATCCGGATCAGCTCCTCGAGCCTGTGCGAGATGTAGACGACGCCGACCCCCTGCGCGGTGAGTTCCCCGATCACGCGGAAGAGCACCTCGACCTCCTGCGGCGAGAGCGCGGAGGTGGGTTCGTCGAGGATCAGGATGCGCGCGTCCTCGGCCAGCGCCTTGGCGATCTCGATGATCTGTTGCTGGCCGATGCGGAGATAGCCGAGCACCTGCTCGGGCCGGATGTCCTGCTCCAGCCGCCGCATCAGCGCCTGGGTCCGGCGCGCCATCTCGCCCTTGTCGATGTCGAAGCCAAGGCGAAGCGGCTCGCGGCCGATGAAGACGTTCTCCGCCACCGTGAGGTCGGGGAAGAGGTTGAGTTCCTGGAAGACGATGCCGATGCCGGCGGCGACCGCGTCCTCCTTGCTCCGGAACACGACGGGCCGGCCGTCCATCAGGATCTCGCCCTCGGTCAGATCCTCGACGCCGGCGATGACCTTCATCAGCGTGGACTTGCCCGCGCCGTTCTCGCCGACGAGCACGTTGACGGCGCCCATGCGGATGTCGAAATCGACGCCCTTGAGCGCGCGGGTGCCGGGATAGACCTTGACCGCGCCCCGGATCGACAGGCCGACCGGATGCGGCCCGGTCACGGCCGGACCTCGAGCGAGACCGGCGTCACCAGCATGGGCTCGGTCGCGGAGCGAAGCGCGACGGCGCCGAGGAAGGCGACGGTCCGCCCCTTCGGGTCACCCTCCGGAAGGGCGATGGCGGCGGTGGCGCGGTCGTTCAGGCCGCGGGCGAGTTTCGCGAATTCGATCTGGTCGCGGAAATCGTCGAAATTGTAGAAGGGTGCGACGTCGCGGAGCGCGGTGCCCTTGATGACGGGGCCGAGCTGGAGCGTCGCGTCGGCCGCCCCGTCGCCGTCGGTATCGATTCCGAGCGTCCGGGCGCGGGTGTCGAGCGCGGCCTCGACCACCTTTCCCTCGCCCTTGACCGGGAATGTCCAGGCCGCCCCGGCGCCGGAGCCGCGCGTGCCATGGGCGGCGCCGGCGGTGTCGAGCCCGCCCGCGAGCGCGGCGCGCAGATCCGCGACCGGCACCGCCCTTTCCGTGATGAAGGGCACGAGCTTCGCGTCGTAGGTCTCCGCCACCCGCGTCTCGGCCCGCGCCGCGTCGCCGGTGGCGTCGCCGGCGGCCGTCTCGCCCGCCGCGGGCGTCTTGACGATCTTGCAGCCCGACGGCGCGAGCAGCAGCGCGGCGCAGACGAGGGTGAGGGGAAACCGGAACATCGCGATCCTCGTGCCGGCCGGCGCGCGCGGGCGCCGGCCCTGGCCATCCGTCATTCGGAGAGCGCGAAGGTCTCGAGCTTGCCGGCGTTGTCCGCGTTGATGAGGACGCAGTCCATCAGCTGCTTCTCGTCTTGGCCGGTGGCGCCGGTCTCGAGATACTTGTCGGCCTGCTCGACCGCCATCTGCGCCTGGCGGTAGGCGGGCTGGAGCACGGTCGCCTTGATGCCGCCCTTCTCGATCGAGTCGCGCACATCGTTGGAACCGTCGAAGCCGACGACGATCACATCCGTCCGCCCCGCGGCTTCCAGCGCCGCCCAGGCGCCCATCGCCATCGTGTCATTGCCCGAGATCACGCCCTGGATGTCGGGATGGGCCTGGAGCATCGACTCCATCACCGAATAGGCCTCGGTCTGCGACCAGTTCGCGGTCTGGCGAGCGACCATCTCGAGATCGGGATACTGGTCGATGATGTCGTGATAGCCCTGGCTGCGGATTCCGGCGTTGGTGTCGGATTCCTTGCCGACGAGTTCGGCGTACTTGCCCTTCTCGCCCATCAGCTTCACGAATTCCTCGGCGCCGAGCTGCGCGCCCTGGTAGTTGTTCGAGACGATCTGCGACACCGCGACGCCGGTCGAGGTGATCTCGCGGTCGATCAGGAAGGAGGGGATGCCCGCGTCCTTCGCCTTCTGGACCGCGGCGACGGAGGCGTCGGCGCCGGCGTTGTCGAGGATGATCGCCTTCACCCCCGCGGCGATGGCGCTGTCGAAGAGTTCGGACTGCTTGTTCGCGTCGTCGTCGTGGACGAGCACCATCGTGTCGTAGCCGAGCTCCTTGGCCTTCGCATCCGCGCCGTCGGCCTCGGCCTTGAAGAACGGATTGTCGTGGCTCGGCGTGATGATGGCGATCGTATCGGCGGCCTGGGCGAGGGCCGGGCCGAAGGCGGCGAGACCCGCCACGGCGGCGGACAACAGGAATCGGCGCATGGAATTCATGGTCGTATTCTCTCCCTGACTCCGCGGCATGATCTCCGCGGTTGCCGACCATCTTTGCGCGGCTTCCGCGGAAGTCAATCCGGTTTGTTTTCGTTTACTATCGTTTGCTGTCGAGTTGCGATCAGCCGCGGAAGCGGGCGCGCGGGTCGAAGAGCAGCGGTTCCGGCTCGGCGCCGTGGTGGTAGATCGGCCAGCCGAGGTAGCGCGTCACCGCCTCCTCCACGACATCGGCGTGGTGGCCGCGCACCATGGCGACGTGATGCTCGAAGCCGTTCCGCGTCACGAAGCGCATCAGCCGCCGGAGGCCGGGGACGCGGCAGACCGCGATGCCGCCATCCATCGGATAGGGGTCGTCGGTGAAATCGCCCTGGCCGAGATAGGTCTTGAGCGTGCCGGCCCGGTCGTCGGAGGAGACGCGAAAGAAGGTCATCGGCCCGGCCTTCACCTTGCCCTTGACCGCGCCGAAGCATTTCTCGCGGCCGATCACGGTGCCGAGCACGTCGAGCTCGCCGATCTCGGGCGTGTCGCCAATGAATTTCCTCGGGAAATTGCCGCAATGCGTGCAGACGCACATCTCCGGCTCGGCGCCGAAGTTGTTGTTCCAGTCGAGGATCGCCGGCGGCGCGCCGGAGGCGAGCGCGAGCGCGTACATCGAGAGCGCGCCCATCACGTCGACCTCGCAGGCCGAGGGCATCAGCTCCTCGCCCATCATCGACATGGTGACGCAGGTGGCGCAGCCGAAATTGTCCTGCAGCGAGCGCCAGCACTGGATCGCGCTCGCGTCGCATTCGTTCTCCTCGATCCAGCGGTCGACGGTGACGCTCCAGCGCGCCTGGCGGGCGATCTGCTCGGGCTTGATATGCTCGGGAATGGTGCCGTAGCTCTTGATCGCTGCGAGCTTGGCGGCAAGCACCGGGTCGTCCTCGCGGAGCCTCTCGGCGCGGCCCATGAGTTCGGAGAGGTCCGCCGTGACGACGGTGACGCCGCCCTCCTGCAGCAGCTTCTCGCTGTAGCGCATGGTCTGGAAGGCGCCGGTCCGCGCGCCGATGGCGCCGAGCCGCGCGCCCTTGAGGCCGCGCACGGTCCGGCAGATCCGGGCGAAGCGTTCGAGATCGCCGCGGAAGGCGGGGCCGGCCTCGTCGCAGGTATGGGTCGCCGTCTCGGTGAACGGGACGCCGTACTGCCAGAAGTTGTTGGAAACGCTGATCTTGCCGCAGAAGGCGTCGCGGCGGCTGTTCACGTCGACCTTGTCGTTCTCGTCGTTCGAGGCCTGGAGCAGGATCGGCACGCCGAGCTTCGCGCGGGAGACGAGTTCGATGATCGCGATCTCGTCGCCGAAATTCGGCAGGCAGATGACGAGACCGTCGATCTCCTCCGCGTGCGCGCGGAAATGGCGCGCGTAGAGCTCGGCGTCGGGAATCGACTGCACCGCGCCGTTCAGCGTCGCCTCGAAGGACAGGGTGATGGCGCGGATGCCGAGCGCGTCGAGATGGCCGAGCACCGCCTCGCGCGCCGCGCGGCAGGGAGCGGCGCTGAAGAAGGCGCGGCTGCCGATCACAACCCCCAGGGTCACGTCGCGGCGAATCGTTCGGGTCATCCGATGGCTCCCTGAATTATTGTTTGTTTTTGTTTGCTTTCGTTGATTTCCGTATATCCTCGGGTCGGTCGCGTCGCAAGCGGGCTCGGGCCTACACTCCCGGGGTGCGCGGCTGTAGGATCGGGGGTGGCGCGCGGTGGCGGGAGAGGTGGCGAGATGGCAAGTTCAACCGGATCCGCCCCCGCCCCCTCCGACCGGGGCGAGGCGCTGTCGGGCCTCCTGTCGGAACCCCGTCGGCGCAAGATCCTCGAATGGATCCAGGAGGAGGGCAGCGCCCGCGTCCGCGAGCTCTCGCGCGCCTTCGAGGTCTCCGAGGCGACGATCCGGCAGGATCTGGAGCGGCTCGAGAACGAGGGCCATGTCACGCGGGAGCACGGCGGCGCCTATCTCAGGGACACCGCCGCGCAGGTCGGCGCGCTGAAGCTGCAGCATACCGAGAACATGGAGAAGAAGCGCCGGATCGGCGCGCTGGCCGCGGCGCAGGTCACCGATGGCGAGACGCTGATCCTCGACGCGGGCTCGACCACGACGGAGGTTGCGCTGCGCCTGACCGATCGGCGCGACCTGACGGTGATCACCAACGCGCTCAACATCGCGCTCATCCTCGGCGGATTGCCCGGGATGGCGGTGCACATGCCGGGCGGCCAGTTCAAGGCGCCGACGCTCTCGCTTTCGGGCGACCGCTCGGTCGAGTATTTCAAGAACATCTTCGCGGGGAAGCTCTTCCTCGCGACGGCGGGCGTGGCGGTCGACACCGGCCTCACCTATCCGAGCTTCGCGGATCTCCAGCTCAAGGAGGCGATGATCCGCGCGGCGAGCCATGTCTACCTCGTCGCGGATTCGACCAAGATCAACCGCTCGAGCTTCACCCGGCTCGGCGCGCTCGAGGTGATCAACAGCTTCATCACCGACGACGGCATTTCCGACGCCGACGCCCAGGCCTTCGAACGGCGGGGGATAAGGCTGCTGATCGCTGAGTGAACCGCCCGCGGCGCGCGCGCCTCAGAAGCTCGCCGCCAGCCCGAGCCCGTAGCCGGTCAGGTGCTCCCCGAAGGAGTAGCGGAACACCAGCCTGCCCTTGGTCACGAGCGGAAGCCCGGTCCGCGAGACGTCGAACTCGATCCCGTAGCCGGTCTGCGCGAGCCAGTCGGTGTTCAGGATCTCCCCCTGGTCGCCGGGAAGCCAGGAGGCGGAGAATTCGGCGACGGTGCGCAGCGGCCCGCCGAAGGCCTCGATCCCGGTCGGCATCCGGAGCCGCGACCAGAGCGCGAGCGTCGAGGCCTCGGCGCTCGCCACGATGTCGCGGTCGCCGCCGATCGGCTCGAGGTGGAGATAGGTGTAGCGCAGCGTGTATTCGGCCTGGAGGTCGTTCTCCCAGCTCCGGTCGTAGGCGAGCACGAGCGAACCGCCCAGCCCGCCGGCGGTCAGGCCGCCGTCGCGCAGGAATGCCGCGTCCTCCGCGCCGATCCGGTTCGCGATGAACTGCGCGACGAAGGATGTGTCGCTCACCACCTGCCCGAGCGCGACATTGGCCATCGGCCGCAGGACGAGCGCGTCGGTGAGGCGGAAATCCCAGCCGATCCCGCCGGTCGCGGCGAAGCCGGTCCATTTCGGCCGGAGCCGGGCGCTCTGGGTTCCGTCGGTCACGGTGAAATGCGGATCGTAGCGATCGTAGCCGATATAGCCCTCGAGATAGAGCGGGAAAGCCTCGCTCAGCGTGATGCCGGCGCCGAGCTGCGCCGCCTGGAAATCGCTCTGCCCCCCCGGGCGCGTCCCGGTGTTGAATTCGAGCGCGCTGGCGGTCTCGCTCGGCACCGCCGAGATGCCGAGCACGGCCAGCGCGCCCTGGGCGTGGCGTTCGATCGAGAGGCCGGTGAGATCCTCGAGCCTGTCCGCCCGCGCGCCGGAGGGCAGCGCGAGGAGGCCGAGAAGCGGGAGGGCGCGAAAATGGTTGCGGATCATCTGGGATCGCGAAAGGGTTGACCGCCGGAGGATCGGCCGTTCCGCGCGCTCTGTCCAGAGTGCGCGGCGGGCGGCTGACCCAGGCGTGGCCATTCGGTCACGGCTTCTCCGGGGGAGGGACGGCGATGCCCGACTGGACGATGCCGCTGGAAGGTGGCTGCCGCTGCGGCCGGGTGCGCGTCCGCGTGAGCGCGCCGCCGCTCCTGACCTCCGCCTGCCACTGCCGGGGGTGCCAGAGGATGACGGCGAGCGCCTTCTCGCTCTCGATCGCCGTTCCCGACGCGGGGTTCGCGGTGACGCGAGGCGAAACCGAGCTCGGCGGGATGCATGGCGAGGCGCGGCATCACTTCTGCGGCTGGTGCAAGACCTGGATGTTCTCGACGGTCGAGGCGCTCGGCCCCTTCGTGAACCTGCGCGCCCCCGTGCTCGACGACCGTTCCTGGTTCCGGCCCTATATCGAGATGTGGACCGCGGCGAAGCTGCCCGGCGTGGCGACCGGGGCGCCGCGGAGCTATCCCGAGTTTCCGGCGATGGAGGACTTTCCCGCCATCCTCGCCGACTATCGCGCCTGGGCCGGGATCGCGGAATGAGCGACTGGTCGGCGGCGCGCTACCTGACCTTCGAGCGGGAGCGGACGCGCCCGGTGCGCGACCTGCTCGCGGAGGTGCCGGCGGAGGGGATCGCGCGGGCGGTCGATCTCGGCTGCGGGCCCGGCAATTCGACCGGGGTGCTGGCGGCGCGCTTTCCGGGCGCCGAGGTCGAGGGGATCGATTCCTCGCCCGACATGATCGCCGCGGCGCGCGAACGGCTGCCCGCCCTTCGCTTCACGCTCGGCGACCTGCGCGACCGGGACGGCGCGGCCCCCGACCTGATGCTCGCGAACGCGGTACTGCAATGGCTGCCGGATCACGCGCGCCTCATCCCGGCGCTCGGGGCGCGGCTCGCGCCCGGCGGCTGGCTGGCGCTGCAGATGCCCGACAATCTCGACGAGCCGAGCCACGCGCTGATGCGCGAGGTCGCGGCCCGCGGCCCCTGGGCGGAGCGGCTGCGCGGCGTACAGCGGGATCGGCTGCTCGCGGCGGAGGAGTATCTCGCGATCTTCCAGCGCATGGGGGCGGAGGCGGAGGTCTGGCGCACGACCTATTACCACCAGCTCGCCGGCCACGCGGCGATCGTGGACTGGCTGCGCGCGACCGGCCTGCGCTCCTTCCTCGATCCGCTCGGGGAGGCGGAGCGCGACGAGTTCACCGCCCGCTATCTCGAGGAGCTTCGCGTCGCCTATTCCGCCCTGCCGGACGGGCGCGTGGCGCTGCGCTTCCCCCGGCTGTTTCTTCTGGCGCGCATGGGCCGGGCCTGAGCGGCGCCGTCGCGCGGATGTGATGACGCGGCTGAAATACCGGGCGGGTCGCACGCGTAACTGGGCTATCTCTGGTGAAAGAGGGAGGAGCGCATGCTGATCCGGACACGCCCGCGGTTCGCCTATTCCGAAGTCACGCCGAAATCGGCCTGGCTCAGCCGCCGGGCACTCATCGCGGGAATGGCGGGGGTCGCGGCCGCCGGTCTTGCCGGCGCGGCCGAGGCGGCGAAGCTCGCCGCGACGCCGAGCCGCTATTCGACCGACGCGAAGCCGACGCCCTACGACTACGTGACCACCTACAACAATTTCTACGAATTCGGCTTCGACAAGGGCGATCCGGCGAAATACGCGGGCGCGCTCACCACCGATCCCTGGTCGGTCAGGATCGACGGCGCCTGCGGCAAACCCGGCACCTACGCGCTCGAGGACCTCGTGAAGCCCGAGCGGCTCGAGGAGCGGATCTACCGCCATCGCTGCGTCGAGGCCTGGTCGATGGTGATCCCCTGGATCGGCTTTCCGCTCGGCGACCTGCTGCGGCGGGTGGAGCCCGACCCGGGCGCGAAATACGTCGCCTTCGAGACGCTGCTCCGCCCGGCGGAGATGCCGGCGCAGCGCAGTCTGCTGCCCTCGCTCCACTGGCCCTATGTCGAGGGACTTCGGCTCGACGAGGCGACGCATCCGCTGACGATCCTCGCGGTCGGCCTCTATGGCGAGACGCTGCCGAACCAGAACGGCGCGCCGATCCGGCTGGTCGTGCCGTGGAAATACGGGTTCAAGGGGATCAAGTCGATCGTGCGGATCAGCCTCGTGACCGACCAGCCGCCGACCACCTGGAAGCAGCAGGCCGGCAACGAATACGGCTTCTACGCGAACGTGAATCCGAACGTGGACCATCCGCGCTGGAGCCAGGCGACCGAACGGGTGATCGGCGGCGGGCTCTTCGCCAAGCGCGACACCGAGATGTTCAACGGCTATGCCGAGGAGGTGGGGAGCCTCTACGCCGGCATGGACCTGCGCAAGTATTTCTGAGCCGATGCGCGGAATCGCGGATGCGCTCAACCGCTGGCTGCGCCGCGTGCCGGTCTGGCCCTGGTACGTGATCGGCTTCGCGCCGGCGGCGCTGTGGCTGCGGGCCGGGCTCCTGAACGCGCTGGGGCCCGATCCGGCGCGCGCGCTCGAGCAGAACCTCGGCCTGACCGCGCTGCAACTGCTGATCGCGGCGCTGGCGGTGACGCCGCTACGCGAACTGACGGGGGTGAGTTTCCTGCGCTTCCGGCGGATGATCGGGCTGATGGCCTTCTATTATCTCCTGCTCCATCTCGCGGCCTGGGTGGTGTTCGACCGCGGGATGGATCTCGCCGCCGCGCTGACCGACATCGTGAAGCGGCCCTATATCGTCGTCGGCATGACGGCGCTCGTCCTGCTGCTGCCGGTCGCGCTCACCTCGACCGACCGGGCGATCCGGTCGCTCGGCGGCGCGCGCTGGCGGGCGCTGCATCGGCTGGTCTATCCGGCGACGGCGCTCGGGGCGGTGCATTTCGTCTGGCTGGTGAAGGCCTGGCCGCCGGAGCCGCTCGTCTACGCGGGGATCGTGGCGGCGCTGCTCCTCTACCGGCTGCTGCCCCGGCGGGGGCGGGTCCGGACCCTGGCGCGGCCGGCGTGATCCCGGCCGGGGAAGGGGGGCGGGGGGATGAAAAAAATCTGTCACGATCCGCATTTTCCGCTTGCGCGACTCTCCCCGGATCCGTAGATAGCCCTCCACCGGCGGCGAGGACGGGACGAGCGAAACGCTCCGAACGGACCGCGACGGTGACAATCGAGGTTGAGCGGCTGGATGCGCTGAGAAAAAAGCGCGGACAGTCGGTTTTTTGCCCCGACGCTCTTTGACATATCTGGAATGATGAAGGGATATGCGGGCGGTTTGGCTTTGTTTTCGACGAAGCGGATCGTTTGCATGTCGACCTGCTAG
>NZ_VFRP01000027.1 GCF_006385685.1 Amaricoccus solimangrovi
GATGAAGGCCATCGCCGAGGCGAGGATGGTCGCCGCGAGCACCCATGGCCGGGAAGCCGTCGCGCAGCGGCCCGCGTCGACCGGATCTCCGGGAGATCTATCCGGGGCGAGGGGGGCCTGTGCCATGCGGCCAGTGTCGACGGCCCGCGGGGAGGCGTCAATCGGCCCGATGCCAATCGGTGATAATCTCCCGGCCCGGCCACGGCGCGGATGGCCCCACCTCCGCGCGCCATCTCGGCCAGGGCCATCCGGTCCGCGCGACGGAAACGGAGCGAGAGCACATGACCCAAGGATGAACGCGCCGTCGAGGCAGCCGCCCATGGAGCATCAAAGTCCCTACGCGCGCCTATATCCAGAAGGCAGCGAGGGTACGCAGCATCGAGCCCTTGGACGTCAGGCAGTAGGGGGTCCTTTCTCGGAGTTGACAGCACCACTACACCTACGACTATTCCCCCGCCATTTGTGGCGAGGGGAGAACCACTTTGTTTCGAACGATTTATGAGAACGACGCGGATATCACGCTCACGGACGAGGCCGACACCGCGATCATCCAGGGTAACAACGACACTGTTCAGGGCGGGCTTGAGGACGACTGGCTGACGGCGTCGCTGCGCGCTGGTCAACCGGCGGAGCTATCGACGGTGCTTTCCGGAGGAAATGGAGCCGACGCGCTCCACGCGGCCCTCACGGTCGACGGCATTTCCTACTCCGAGCCGGAGGATCCCGGGCACGTCGCCGCGACGCTCAGTGGCGGAAGCGGCAATGATGTAGTCGGTATCGATGCGGCTTCGCTCTACGCCGACCAGGAGCTCACGGCAAGCGGAGGTTCCGGATCGGACAAAATAGACATCGTATCGGCCTTCATTTATGATGTATCTGAAAGTGATCATGGTGAATTTGACAATCATAGTGCATATATAGACGTTGACGGTGGCACCGGATCCGACACGATTAACGTCTCTGTGGAGCAGTGGACATTTGGGACCGTTCGAATTGATGGCGGGTCTGGAGACGATGAAATCAACTCTGCAAACGGTGAGAATACGATCTACGGCGGAGACGGCGATGACCATATCGCAGCTCTCGGTCAGGGCAGTAGCGCCATCGATTCGTGGGGAAGGAACACGGTCTATGGTGGCGGAGGCGACGACTTTCTCGATCTGAACGCGCACGGCGAATTCTCGACGTCGAACATTGCCTACGGGGACGGCGGCGAGGACACCCTGAACCTGTATGCCAGCGGATATGAGGATATCAGTAACGTCGCCGACGGCGGCGCCGGCGACGACAAGCTAAGTCTCTCCCTCTTTGCCTCGGGAGGTCTCTACTATTCGGCCTCGGGATCCAACGAGGCCCACGGCGGGGACGGCGACGACGACGTTCGTCTCGTCATCGATCTGACTTCCGGGGAGGATTATGCTCCGTCCTACGGCTATAACACGGCCTACGGCGACGATGGCGACGATCGCTTGTCGGCGACGCTGACGGTGGATGACATGAGCGGCGATCAGTTCCGCTCCGAACTCCACGGGGGTGACGGCGATGACCGCCTGAGCGTCAGGGGCGGCGACGGCAACAGCCTCTTCGGTAACGTGGGTGATGACACGCTGCTTGGCTCCTCTGGCGCGGACAGGCTCATCGGCGGGCAGGGCGACGACTACCTCAGGGGCCGAGGCGGCGAGGACGAGTTCGTGTTCAAGGCCGCCCGGAGCGGCGAGCGCGACCAGGTCGCGGACTTCCACATCGGCGAGGATGTCATCGACCTCTCGGACATGGACGCGAACGCCTTCCGCTCCGGCAATCAGGCGTTCCGCTTCTCCGGCCCCGACGACTGGCACGGGACCGGGCGCGTCTGGCTCGAGGACGTCGGGCGGACCACCACGCTCGTCCATATCGACACCGGGCGGACAGAGATGACGATCGCGCTGCTCGACGGGCGCGAGGTGCACGCGGATGACTACGGGGCGGGCGACTTCCTGCTCTGATCGGATCCCACGGCAACGAGACGAAGGGCGGCTCCTCGGGCCGCCTTTTTTCATGCGGCGGCGCCGGAAGCATCACGCTTCCTTCCCCTCATCCTCGCCCGACCAGCCAGCCGTGCACCCTGAGAAGCTCTCCCGCCGAAGTGCTCCCCCATCGCGGTCCAGCCGCCCGACGATCCGTTCCTCGATGCGCGGGGAACAGTCGCGGGTGAAAACACGGACCGGTCGGATCGCCGAACAGACGGGCTCAGGGCGTTCATCCCCGCTCGCGGGGGGATGGCCTCCGACCGCCACACGGAGCCGGACCGAGCCCGATCATCCCGGCGCCGGGGTGGGGTCTGGCGCTCCCGGGCGGTCGTCGGTGATCAGCCCGCCGTCGATGAGCTCGAGCCGGCGGTCCATGCGCGCGGCGAGGCCGAGGTCGTGCGTGACCGCCAGGATCGTCTTGCCGCGCTCGCGCACGAGGTCGCGCAGGATTGCGAAGACCTGTTCGGAGCTCTTGCTGTCGAGGCTGCCGGTCGGTTCGTCGGCCAGCACCAGTGGCGGATCGTTGGCGAGCGCCCGGGCGACCGCGACGCGCTGGCGCTGCCCGCCCGAGAGCTGTTCGGGCAGCTTGTCGAAATGTCCGGCGAGGCCGAGGCCGCCGAGCAGTTCCTCGGCCCGCGCGCGCGCCGCCCGCCGGGTGAGGCGGCCGAGCCTCAGCATCGGGATCTCGACATTCGCGCGCGCGGTGAACTCCGGCAACAGGAAGTGGAACTGGAAGACGAAGCCGATCGTGGTCAGCCGCAGCTCGGACCGTGCCCGCTCGTCCAGGCGCCCGGTATCCTGCCCGGCGATGGCGAGCGTGCCCGCCGTGGGCCGGTCGAGAAGGCCGAGCAGGTAGAGAAGCGAGGACTTGCCCGAGCCGGAGGGGCCGGTCAGGGCAACGAATTCCCGCGCCTCGATGCTCAGGCTCACGTCGCGCACCAGCGTCACCGGCACCGTCGCGGCGAGGGTGCGGCCGAGGTGGCGGGCGTCGATCAGCGGGCTCATGTCGCGCCCCGGATGATGTCGACGGGATTGAGCCGCGCCGCCCGGCGCGCCGGCAGGTAGCCCGCGATCCCGGCCGCGCCGAGGGCCAGCGCCGAGGAGATCGCGTAGTGCCACGGGCTCCAGGCGAGCGGCAGGCGCGTCGCATCGCCGAGCTCCGGCACCTCGAAGCGCACGCTCCCGAGCGCCAGGCAGAGCCCGTAGCCGATGGCCCAGCCGAGAACGGCGCCGGCGCCGCCGATCGCCAGCCCCTCGATCAGGAACAGCCGGCGCATGTCGGTCTCCGCGAAGCCGAGCGACTTCAGGATGGCGATGTCGCGCGCCTTCTCGTGGGTAATCGTCGAGACGATGTTGAAGATGCCGAACCCCGCGACCAGCAGGATGGCGGCGACCACGGTGTACATGATGAAGTTGCGGATCACGAGCGCCTCCAGGATCGCCTCGTTCGCCTCCTGCCAGGACACCGCCTTGTAGCCGAGCCCCGCCTCGGCTCGCGCCGCGATGGCGGGGGCGGCGTCCGGATCCTCGAGGCGGAGACGGATCCGGTTGATGACGTTCGGCCGCTCGGCGAGGATCCGCGCGGTCCGGAGCGCCATGTAGACCTCGCCCTCGTCGCGCGCCCTGGCGCCGGTGTGGAAGAGGCCGACCACGCGGAAGCCGCGCGAGAGGCCCGATGGCGAGACGATGTCGACGGTGTCGCCGAGGGTGGCGCCGAGCTTGCCGGCCAGCCCGTCGCCGATGACGACGTTGTCGCCCCCCGCGTCGAGCGACCGGAACCCGCCCTGGACGAAGTCGCCGGCGACCGAGGAGGCGCGTTCCTCGATTTCGGGCTCGACGCCTGTCACGGTGACGCCCGCGTCGCGGCCGGCGTAGCGCGCGACGCCCTGCGTCACCAGCGCCGGCGCGACCGTTCCCGGCACCCAGGCCTCGAGCCGCGCGCGCGCCGCGGTCGGATTGGCGATCCCGCGCCGGTCGTCGACGATCCGGAGGTTCGAGAAGGCGACGACGTCGTAGGCCGCCTCCGCCGGCTGCGGGGCGGGCGCGCGGGTCTCGTCGGTGATCTCGACATGCGGCATCGTGTCGACGAGCTGGCGCACGAAGTCGTCCTGCGAGCCCTGCATCAGCGCCGCCATCGCGATCGAGAACCCGACGCCGAGCGCGACGCCCAGGCCCGCGACCAGCGTCTGCCGCGCCCGGCCCCGGATGTGCGCGACGGCGAGGGCGAGGAGGAGCCTCATTGCCGAACCTCCACGTGCGCGCCCTCGGCGAGGTCGGAGGGCGCGGGCGTGATCACCGCCACGCCTTCGTCGAGCCCCTCGGTCACCGCGACCTCGGTCGTGCCCCGGATGCCGAGCGTCACCTCCCGGCGTCTCGCCACGCCCTCCTCGACCACCCAGACGGCGCCGGAGGCATCGACCGCGCCGGTCGGCACCAGGAGCGCGTCCTTCTCCTCCCGGACGATGACGTTCACCTCGACGCTCATGCCGATCATCAGCGGCGTGTCGGCGGGCAGCGTGAAGCGCACCCGGTAGGTCTTGTTGACGGGGTCGCCCATCGGCGTGACGCTCGCGACCTCGGCCTCGAGCCGCCGGTCCGGAAAGGCGTCGGCGGCGAGCAGCGTCCGCTGCCCCGGTGTCACCCGCGGGATGTCCTCCTCGTTCACCTCGGCCACCACGCGGAGCGGAGCGATCTGACCGACCCAGTAGAGCGCTTCGCCCGGATCGGCGATCTCGCCGACCTCGCCCTCCTGGCGCAGGACGACGCCGTCGGTCGGCGCGCGCAGGACGTAGTTCTCGAGGCGCGTGCGCGCGCCGGCGATCGCCGCCTCGACCTGCGCCGCCTCGCTCTCGGCGCGCTCGAGATCCGCGCGCGTGGCGATATCGCGTTCGGCGAGGCGGCGCAGCCGGTCCCACTCGCGCGTGAGATAGTCCTGGCGCGCCTGGAGCTCCGCGATTACCGCCTCCGCCGACCGCGCGTCGAGTCGGGCGAGCACCTGGTCCTTCGCCACCGTCGCGCCCTCGCAGCCGCAAAGCTCGACGATGCGCGCCTGGACGAGGGGCGCTACCTTCGCCCAGGTCACCGGCTCGACCGTGCCGGTCGCGTAGACGACCTCCGCCGCGGTTCCGCGTCGCGCCGGCACCACCTCCACCGCGCGCGGCGAGGACAGCAGGACGAAGGCCGCCGCCGCGGCGAGGAGAAGCGCGAGAATCGGGACGACGCGGGTCAGCATGGGTGTTCGCCTTCCGGGACCGCCGCCCGGGGTAACGGCCTTCGGACGCGCCGGCGCTGATCTCGATCAAACCGGACGAACCTCAGGCCGGAACCTCCGATGTCCGCGCCTCCGCGCCGCTTCGGGAGATGATCGCGTTTTCCGATGGGATCCGCCAGCCACGCGGCGTCCGGACGGCGCGCACGCGGTCGTGTGATCGACGCGGCTTCAGCGAAAGCGTCCCCCTCGCCAGCCCGCCGCGATCGCATCCGCCTCGTCGCAGAACCAGCGCTCTCCGGCCGCCTCGTCGATCTTCGATCAGCGCCATCCTGTCGTCGGTCATCGGGTCCTCGTGGGCTGTGGTTGAAGTCGGCAAACTCCACCTTAGCCGCACATCCCGATGGCCACCCCGCCTACACCCGAAATTCCACCACGTCCGGGGACGCTACCCGTGAAAAGCGCGACGCCGGTTTCGCTGGTTACCGCTGTGAGCTCGAGAAGTCCTCTGCCACGGCCTGAGCCAATGACCGCGTCCCTTCCTTCTCTTCGTGTTTCTGGCACCTGCCGTTGGCTCGCACATTCACAGGCAGCAGGGGCCGAGCAGGCGGGGAGGGGGATGATGGGCGGCTCCACGCCGCCCACCGGGCCTGTTCAGGCTGTTGGGCGAGCATGTCGAAGGTGACGCGCGCCCGACACGATGTCCCGGCCGGCCCGCGTCTCGAGGTCCCAGCCTTCGGCGAAGGGCCGCGTGACCTCGCCGCCGCCCCCGCGCGGGGCCGTTCTCGAGGTATTTGAAATCGCCATGGCGATCATCCGAGGCGCCCCTCGTCATCGACGAGGATCAGGCGCGCCGGCGCGGCGTCGCCCCACCGCCAGAGCACCAGGTTCAGATCAGATTCCCCCGCGCCTCTGGCGTAGCTTCGGGCCCGCAGGCCGACGTATCCGTCGGCGATCAGGCGCTCCGCGAGAATTTGCGTCGGCGCCTTGCCCTCGTCGCGCATTCTGATCCGCCAATCGTCGGCTGCGAGGTCCGCCGGGCTCAGGCCGTACGCTTTCAGCGCATCCCGGTTCGTCGCGTCGAAGATGGGGGTCAGGTCCCCGCGATAGGCGACGAGCGTCGTGGGCTGCAGCGCGCCGATCTGGTTGGCCTCCCGGATGGCCGTCATGATCGAAAGGGAGGTGTAGAGGGCCGGCATGCCTTTCGGATTGAAGCGCCCGCCGTGCCGCCGGGAGCCCTCGCCGGACAGGGGCTCTCGCGCCCATACCGGATTGAGAGCGCGGTAGAGGAGGCCTTCGAAGCGCATGCGGGTCAGGCGTGCACGCCAGCGTCGACCGCGTCGATGTAGTCCATGACCTCCGCCGCCCGGCCTTCGCGCACGAGTTGCATCGCGGTCAGCCCGTCGAATCCCGCGAGGGGCTCGGACCGAAACCAGGCATAGGCGATCAGCGCTGAGCCGAAGCGCGGCTCGACGCGGTTCAGGATCTCGACCATCTCGCGCAGCCGCTTCTGCGTTTTCGGGCTGGCCACCCGGTCCGGACGCATCACGGCGTCGCGGCCGAGGCCCACGGTCCGCGCGACTTCGTCCATCGTCGTGCGCAACGCCTCGGCGATCCGACCAGGCGCAAACTGCCCGCCTTCCGCGAAAGTCTCGAGACGCATGCTCATTCTCCACTTTGATTGACGGAATATGGTGTCAGTAGGAATAGCAATCAAGATGCTGGTACGCCTGCCGAAGCGCTGACCTCCCCAGCAACGGTCGCCTCGACGAAGCGCAGGATCGGGCGCAGGGCCGCCTCCCGTTTCGGCATGGCATTGCGCGGAAACAAGGCCGGCCATGCCGTCGGTCAGGACCGCGCGGACGTCGCGCGCAAGCGCCGCGCCTGGTTCGGGGCGCCGCCCGGTCTCGATCCCGCGAAGCCCGCGCGTCGACGAGACTTGGGTCGCGGGAACATGCTGCGGTCCAGCCGCTCGACGATCCGGACGTCCATGCGCGGGTGAAAACACAATCCGCCCGGATCGCCGGACAGCATGATTATCGCACACAACGCGTAGTTTCGATCCCGGTTCATCCCCGCTCGCGCGGGGAACAGTCGATCCAAGACCTGGCGCGGCGCGAGGGGATCGGTTCATCCCCGCTCGCGCGGGGAACAGCCGCGCTGGAAGAACCAGGTGACGGCCGTGGACGGTTCATCCCCGCTCGCGCGGGGAACAGCTCCCCCGGATTGGCCGCGTGGTAGAGGCAATCGGTTCATCCCCGCTCGCGCGGGGAACAGGTGTCGCCCGCGAGCCATTCGGCGAGCAACAGCGGTTCATCCCCGCTCGCGCGGGGAACAGTCGTCGTCGCCCGCGAGCCCGGCCTCGACCTCCGGTTCATCCCCGCTCGCGCGGGGAACAGGCCATCGGCGTCTCGCCATCGGACTGCATGATCGGTTCATCCCCGCTCGCGCGGGGAACAGCGTGATCTTCCCCGTGTGCCGCCATGCCGGGCCGGTTCATCCCCGCTCGCGCGGGGAACAGCCGCGATGCTCCACGCGCAGGATCCGGCAGGCCGGTTCATCCCCGCTCGCGCGGGGAACAGGTCATCGAGCCAGTCCAGCGCCTGCTGGGCGGCGGTTCATCCCCGCTCGCGCGGGGAACAGTCGGCGGAGATCGAGATGAGCTTGTCCATGTCCGGTTCATCCCCGCTCGCGCGGGGAACAGGCCAGACAGCGGCCCGGCGCACCACGAGATGACGGTTCATCCCCGCTCGCGCGGGGAACAGGGCGATAACCCTCTCGCCGCGCGTCATCCGATCGGTTCATCCCCGCTCGCGCGGGGAACAGGTTCCCGCCGCGCTCCCGGTCGCCCGGAAGAGCGGTTCATCCCCGCTCGCGCGGGGAACAGATCATCCGCTGGTTTCGGATCGGGCCTGCCGACGGTTCATCCCCGCTCGCGCGGGGAACAGGCCGTGGCCCCGTCGATCTCGATCACCTCGAACGGTTCATCCCCGCTCGCGCGGGGAACAGATCGGGACCAGACGCAGGATGACCCGGCCGATCGGTTCATCCCCGCTCGCGCGGGGAACAGCGGCGTCGGGTTCGTCATCACCGACGATTGCCCGGTTCATCCCCGCTCGCGCGGGGAACAGATGGCAAACGCTGTTTGACGACCCCGACCCGGCGGTTCATCCCCGCTCGCGCGGGGAACAGGGCGGATCGCGCGCAATTTCGCTGGTTGGGTTCGGTTCATCCCCGCTCGCGCGGGGAACAGGCGCTTCTTCCTGAATTTCGGCATTCTCAGTCTCCTTCATCCCCGCTCGCGCGGGGAACAGGCGACATACCCGCCCGGAAGGGTCCCCCATTTCGGTTCATCCCCGCTCGCGCGGGGAACAGTGCCGGGCTCGGTGGCCCTCGCGGCCGTGCAGCGGTTCATCCCCGCTCGCGCGGGGAACAGCCGGAGATCGTGCGCCTCCGCTGGGAGGAAATCGGTTCATCCCCGCTCGCGCGGGGAACAGATTCAAGCGGTCGGGCCGGATTGAACCTCCGCCGGTTCATCCCCGCTCGCGCGGGGAACAGCATCTTGTAGAACGAACTCATGCCGTGAACCTCGGTTCATCCCCGCTCGCGCGGGGAACAGGCAGTCCTCCAAAACCCGAAGCAAATCAAGTGCGGTTCATCCCCGCTCGCGCGGGGAACAGGCATCGTCCCTGACATCGCTCGGCGGATCTAGCGGTTCATCCCCGCTCGCGCGGGGAACAGGTCACGGTCGAACTCACGGCGTCGAATGACGACGGTTCATCCCCGCTCGCGCGGGGAACAGGCGTCCAACGCGATCACCGACGGCAATCTGTACGGTTCATCCCCGCTCGCGCGGGGAACAGTCCAACCCGGCGGAAGTTCCCGAATCGTTCCGCGGTTCATCCCCGCTCGCGCGGGGAACAGTGGAACGGCCAGACCTGGCGGCCGCAGGCGGTCGGTTCATCCCCGCTCGCGCGGGGAACAGTGGATCTCGACCGTCTCGCCCGTGGCGAGCGTCGGTTCATCCCCGCTCGCGCGGGGAACAGCGACCGCGCGGGGGCCAGTCGTGTTGCTCGCGCGGTTCATCCCCGCTCGCGCGGGGAACAGGGCTCGCCCGGCTTGGTGCCGAGGACGTATTCCGGTTCATCCCCGCTCGCGCGGGGAACAGGCGCCGCGCAGCTCGAGGAAGATGTCCGCCGCCGGTTCATCCCCGCTCGCGCGGGGAACAGCTGCCCGTCCGCGAGCTTCCGTTCACGCGCACCGGTTCATCCCCGCTCGCGCGGGGAACAGTCGAAATGGCGGTACAGGGATGTCTTCTCGGTCGGTTCATCCCCGCTCGCGCGGGGAACAGGGCGTGTCAGAGAACGACCGGACGAGCATCGTCGGTTCATCCCCGCTCGCGCGGGGAACAGGCTGTCTCTGGTCATGGCCTCCCCCCGAGCGCCGGTTCATCCCCGCTCGCGCGGGGAACAGGCGGCGACAACAAGCTCGGGAACCTCCAGATCCGGTTCATCCCCGCTCGCGCGGGGAACAGCATTGGCGGATGCGCTATATCCTGTTCATCGTCGGTTCATCCCCGCTCGCGCGGGGAACAGTCGGCTATCATCTGATAGGCGTGGGCCTCCGCCGGTTCATCCCCGCTCGCGCGGGGAACAGCTTGCCGATCGGCACGTCGACCCACTGGCTCCCGGTTCATCCCCGCTCGCGCGGGGAACAGCGCGTCGATCTCCGCGAGGGTCATCGTCAAACCGGTTCATCCCCGCTCGCGCGGGGAACAGGAGATCCACCCGGTCGCGGGCGAGATGGCGACGCGGTTCATCCCCGCTCGCGCGGGGAACAGTCTGGCTGGAACAGACTAATCCATAAGTCTTTTTCCGATGTCAAAGAGCGCACCGACTTTGAAGGGTGCTTGACCGAGGGGTCAACCCTCCTTGAGAGGGGAGAACGCGACGAGCTTGAGACCATCGAAATCCACCGGCATGCGCCGGTTGGCGCCGACCGTCCGGAAGTCATAACCCTGGTCGGTGGGCGCGCTCCACATGAGGACGGCGTCGCCGTTCTCGATGCCGCCGATCACCTGGTCCCAGATCCGCTCCCGTGTCCGCGCCGAGTAATCCCCGACGAAGACGCCCGCCCGGACTTCGAGGAGCCAGGCGGCCAGGCGTCCCCGGAGGCGGGGAGGCGCGTTGGTCACCACGATGACCATCATGGCGCCACCCGGACATCAGCCACGGTGGCCCTCGTCGCCGGAGGAAGCCTCGTCTTCGAAGGCGGGGCCAAGCGCCTCCGGGGGCGGGTCCGGTCGCGGCAGCGCGCCCGCCTCAAGCACGATCTCGATCTGGGGAATGATCTTTCCAAGAAGGCCCGTCTTGCGGAAGGCGTCCCGGCAGGCGAGCCGCGTGGCCCGGTCGGGATGCATGTCAAGCTTGCCTGTCGCGGCGAGCCCTGCGATCCGGAAGGCTTCCGGCACGACGGTTTCGAGCTTCCAGAGATCGGCGATGTCATAGACGAAGGAAAGCGGCTTGCCGGTGTGGAGGAAGCCGATCGCCGGCGCGTAGCCGGCTGCGAGGACGGCGGCCTCGGTCAGACCGTGCAGGCAGGCGGTGGCCGCCGAGAGGCACCGGTTGGGGGTGTCTCCGGCTTCCCAGTCCTTCGGATCATAGCTCCGTCGTTGCCAGCGGACTCCATGGGCCTGGGCGAGCAGCTCGTAGGATTTGCGTACCCGCGCGCCCTCGATGCCGCGCAGCTGGTCGATCGAGCGTCGGAGCGGCGCCTCCTCGCCGAAGCGGATCGCATACATCCGCCGGACGACCCGGAGCCGCGCTTCCGGGTTGAGCGCGATCGCCGCCTGCCAGAGCAGGCGATCGGCGCGCGCCCCTCCCGGCTGTCCGGCGGAATAGAGCCGCACCCCCGCCTCGCCGACCCAGGTTATGAGAGTGCCAGTCCGCGCGGCCAGCGACACCGCCGCGTGAGAGATCCGCGCCCCGGGCTCCAGCATCACGCCGGCAAGACCGCCTACCGGGATATGGGTGCGTGTGCCGTCGGCGTTGACGGCGACGAAGGCACCGTCCTGTACGTCGAGCTGAGCCCGCTCGACGAAGACGAGCGAGGCGCGATCCTTGAGGGGGATTGGCCGGGGCGGCGGCAGGCCGGGCAGGTTCATTCCGCCCTCCGGATCAGCATGAGGCCGCAGCCAAAGGCCTTGGCACGGCCGAAGCCTTGGGAAAGCGCGATCAGAAAGGACGGCGGATCGGTGATTTCAAGGAGCCCCGTCATATCGAGAATGCCGAACTGGGGCTGCCGCTCGCGTCTGCCACGATGCCCGGGAAGGACTGCGACGGAATAATCTCCGACCTCGGTGCCGATCAGGCGAAAGCCGGCACGTTCGCCTTGCCGAGACAGCCATGCCGCGCCCTCTCGCTGGGCGAGTGCTATTCTTTCGGGCGCGCGGGCGCCTTTGGGTAGCGCGTGAAGGGCGTCCATCACCACGTCGACTCTGCCGATGCCTTTCCGCGCGCGCGTGGCATTGGCCCTCAGGGCGAAAGACAGCCGATCTCCCGGCGCGAGCCGCGGGCCGAAATCCTTGATCGCCGGCGCCTCGAACAACTCGGAAGGCGCGGGCGGGCGGGCTGAGAGCGTAAGGAATTCGCCCTCGCTCTGCTCGCGCCAGAGGAAATCGCGCTTACGGTCGGGGTTGTCGGCGAAGGCCGCCCAGAGCAGACGGTGATGAGCATCAATACGTGGGCCGGGTTCCTCCGGGTTGATAATCGCGTCGAGTGCCCGCGCGGACGGTTTGCGCGACAGTCGCAGGCGCGAGAGATAGAGCGTCATGCCGCCCTCCCAGTCGGCCGGATCGCCACTTGGCGGATGGCGATGCCCCGGGAGGCGAAATGCCACTTCATCCGGTCGAGCGGCTGGTCCCGGCGCTGCTCGACATGGGGATCGCCGGGTTCGGCGTCGGTCATCAGCCAGCGCGCCGTTGCTCCCTGCCGCCAGGGCGGCAGGATGAGGGCGGCCAGGGCTTCCTCCGGCCCTTCGGCGTCGAGGAGCGTCGCGCCGGGCGGCGTGGACAGAGGACAGGACTTCCGGCCGAGGTAGAGGGTGAAGCGGGGCGCGGCCAGCGCCGCGCGCAAGGGATCGAGATCGCCGCCCCAGACCGCCACGCCGAACAGCGCGTCCGCGCGGTAGTCGCGCAAGGTGATCGTCGTGCTGGCGCGGTTCCCCGCGGCCGCCAGCGCCTCCGGCCGAGAATTGGGCCGGCGGATCGCGGCGGAGGGCACGGTCTCCACCGTGTGGTAGTCGCGCAGAGGTGTCCCTTCATCGAAGGCGGCGACGGCGATCCCGAGCGCGTCGAGCGCGCTGAAATCCCCGCCGCGCTCGATGCCGCGGGCCGCGCCGAGAAGGCCGAGGATCGCCGACCGGCCCGGCCAGGTCAGCGATCCGCGCCGCTCGTGCCCGGCCACATCCCCCATCGCGGCGAGCGTCGCCGTCAGGGTGAAGACCAGATGGGGTTTCATCACGCGGCCGACACCGAGGCGGCGGCGAAGGCGGCGATCTCCTCGAGGGTCACGTACCCAGGCTCGCCCGTCCTGCCGACCCGCATCCGCAGATGCTCCAGCTCCGGCAGCGCATAGGCATCGCCGAGATCCTTGACGAGCTTCTCCAACGCGACCACCGAACCGTCGAGCCAGTCGTCGCCCGAGATAGGGCGGAAGAACGCCCCTGTCAGATCGCGCGGAGCCTGCATGCCGCGCTCGGCCCGGATGTAGGCTGCGCGCGGATGGTGGGCATGGCTGTTCTGCTTGCCGGTCGGCGTGGCAATGGCGAGCGCGCGCGCCAGCGCCTCAAGCCCTTTCGCCGCCAGAGCCGCGTCGCCGTCCAGATTGCTCACCAGCAGGTCCACGTTCACGCAGACATACTGATAATAGATCCCCGATCCGAAGGAATGCTCCCCGAGATGGCCCGCGCCGGTCTCCTCGGCCTTGTTGAGATCGTCGACGGCGGAGAACCAGTCTTCCTCGGCGAGTGCGCGGTGGGTGGTGATCGCATGTCCGACCTGCACGGCGGCGTCGCGGCTAAAGTCCGGATCGTCGGCCAGCATCCGGCCGAACATGGCGATGTCGATCGCCCCATCCGCCCGGCGCAGAACCAGCTTCCTGAGATCCTTGTCCTTCGGGAGATCCTCGCCCGAGAGGATCCGGGCGGCCAGATCCTCCGCCAGCCGCCATTCCTCGGGTGAGACGAAGGCGAGGGTGGTGGCAACGATCTTTTCGGGCGCCTTCTTGTCCGGCGTCTCAAGCTTGCCGAAGATGCCCGCCACCTGCTCGGCCGCCTTGTGCGCCGCGTCAGGCGAGGCGCCTTCCTCGACCAGTTTCTCCTTCAGCTTCTCGAACAGCCGCTTGGTGCGCTTGCCCTGATGGTCGGCGAGATCGAGAGCAAAGAACGCGCTTTCCCGGAGTGCCCGCTTCACGGATTGCGACGACAGCCTGAGCCTTGGGGCGCCGCCCACCATGGCCTGCTTGGGCCGCCCCTGATCGTCGCGGTTCGGGTTCGAGGGGCCGTAGACCGTCAGCAGGTGAAACTGGAGGAAGGTGGTCATTCGGTCGTCTCCTTGGAGGCAATCTCGTTCGGCAAGGTTTCCCTGAGGTCTCTCGGCGTTTCCGCCGCGTCGTCGAAGTAGTGAAAGCACCAGCGCGCCCGCGTCGTCTCGGTCCAGCGCAGAAGATCCTCGCCCAGGGCGGCGACGTTGCAGGCGCGGTCGGCGAGACCGATGGCCCTGCGCAGGAGTTCGGCCAGTTCCGTGCCGTCGGAGCGCATCAGGCGCTGGAAGCGGAGTGGGGAGAGCGCCGGATCCGCGCCGCCGAGGCGCCGTGCCAGCGTTCGGGGCACATGTTCGCGCACTTCCGCGAGCAGCGTGACGAGCCGGGCGAGGCGCGCGCCGTCGCGCAGGTCGAGCGCGCGGGCGAGGTCGTGTACCTCGGGCTCCGCCAGCGCCTCGATCGGGCTCGCCCGGCGCAGACGCGCGGCCAAGGCGCGCGCGCGCCCACTCTGGCGATCGCCCAGGGCATGGGTCCACCAGCCGAGGATGATTTGCCCCGGAGACTTCTCGGCGGATGCCTCGCCGGTGTCCTTCGGCTCGTTCATGCCACCTTCCCCTTCTTGACCGGCCGTTCCAGCCTCAACGCGGTGAACATCGGGCCGCCGTATTTGCCATGCCCCGCGAAGGCGGCGAGAAGAAGGTGCCGGGCCGCGACGATGCGCTGGATGACATCCGCTTCCCTTTGATGGAGCCCGGGCAGGGCGAGCGCGTCGAACCGTGCCAGCGCGTGACGGCGCAGATCCGAAAGCCAGTGCGCGGCAACCTCCGCCGGGGCTGCTTCGGCCTTGAGTTCCTCGAACCGCTCCCGAAACGGGAGCTCCGTCGCGGCGTGGAATGCCTCGCGCTCCGACTCGCGCGCTTCGCCCCCGGCGAGGATTGGTTCCAGCGCCGCGCGTAGCGCCAGCGCCGCCTGGTCCGCCGCCTCGACGAGCCCCGCCAGCATCAGGCCGGATTCGGGCGGCAGCGCCACGAAGGGCTGGACCGAGAGGGTGAAGTCCAGCGGTTTCATGTTGTCCATGGCCCAGCCGGCGACGATGATCCGGGCCGCCCGCGCCTCCGACTCTCGGACACGGGCCTCGTACTCGTCGAGCACCCCGGCGCGTTCCCGGAGATCGTCGCGCTCGGTCTTGGCGACGACGCCAAGCCAGTTGCGATAGCCGAAGAGCCCGGCGCGCGGATGCTTCGGCAGCGGCGCGTCTCCAGGCTTCATCCGGTAATAGGGCGTGAGGGGATGCCGCCAGAGGCCGTAGTTCGTGCCGTAGGGACGCTGGATCACGCCGGTGACCTCGCCATTCTCGAACACCAGCCGCAAGCGCCGCGGCATCCCGAAGAATGCCTCGATCGCGAGGCCGTCGCCCTCCGGCTGATGAACTTCCCGGCCTTTGTCGGAGAGAGCCGTTGGCCGCGTCCACGGCAGCCGAGCCAGGGGCTGGGGCGTGCCACAGGGGACATTCGCCCAGACCAGCTTCCAGAGCGAACGGTCCGGCGGTTCCACGAGGGTGACGAGCGGCCCGCCGCCCCGCATGGAGGTGCGGTTGCCCGCGCCCCCCGAAGGGGCATGAGCCTGCAGCGTGTAGAGCGCCATCGCGGCGAGCGCCGGGTCGAGCGCGGGATAGCGGTCGCGCCAGACCATGAGATCCGCGTTCTTCTTCGCCGCGTTCTCGCCCGCGGAATCGATGAAGAGCATGTCTGGCGCGCCGGGCGTGCCCGCCAGCGGCTCCAGATCCTGAAGGAAGCGCGGGCCGTCGCCGTCGAGGTTGAACGCCTCCGCGTAAGGCGCAAGCCGGTCGCGCAGCCGGTCCGGGTCCGGGGCGCGGCGCGCGAGCCAATTCTCGCGGGTAGCCGGCGGGTCGGCAAGCGCGACAAGGCCGATCAGAAGCTCAAGACAGGCGATGTTGAGATCGGCGCGAGGCCAGGCGGGGAAAAGGACGTCGGAATCGGTGATCTGGTCGGGGCGGATGGTTCGGGGACCGGACAGGGTCGCGACCGGAATCCACGGATCGCGGATCAGGTTGAAAGGCATTTTCTCTCACCGAATTCCCAGGAGACAAAAAATCCCGCCGAGGCGGAAGCCTCGCTCCCGTCTCGGCGACCGGAAAAATACCGGCGCCCAAGGATGAGTGGTACTTCAGCGTATTCTATGCACTGCACTACCCCATCTATTCCTGCCGCTGCAAAAGCCCCGAAAATCTTGGGTCTGCCAACCTCGGGTTGCGATTCGCTCCCGAGCGTTTTCAATTCTAGACAAGCCTCATAATACCGGTCAAGTTTAGGATTCGCTCTTTCTGAAACAGAAAGAGCTGCCTACTTCATCCCCGCTTGGGCGAGGAACAGCTGGGCAGATAGACCTGCCTAAGGTTCATCCCCGCGTCCGCGAGGCTGGAACAGCAAACCCAAGTTCCCATCGTACCGCAACCCCTCGCAGATCGCCCCACCTTCTTCCACCGGACAGACCGTCAGGTTGACGCGCTTCCAGTCCGGCCAGCCTTCCGTGAAGGCCGCGATCTCCGGCGCGGACTGGTCCGGCAGGGCGAGATCCCGGAATTGCGTCGCCCGGGCGCTGACCTCGCTCAGCAGCTCCGCCTCCGCCCGGCTCTCACCTTCGACCCAGGGGACGAGGCCGGAGGGGGCGCGACGTGTCAGCAGCAGCGCCCGCGTCTCCTGGCCGAGGCGGGTGGGATAGTCCCGGTCATCCGCCGCGCCGCCTCCGTCGCGGTAGCCCGCCGCGATCTTGACGATATTCATCCTGGCAAGGCCGGCCTCGGCGTAAGCATCGCCGAGCGCCACCTCCTCCGCCGCGGCGAGGGTGTCGGGGACCGGGACACGGTCATCCCCATGCACCGCCTCGATCAAGGCGCGCAGGCCACCCGGCGCGACGATCTCGCCCGCGCGGAAGAGCACCTCCGCCGTGCGCCACTGCTCCGCCAACTCGTAGACCCAGGCGCCGCGGGGCTGGACCTCCGCCAGCCATCGTGTATCCGCGGGCCGATCCGGATCCGGTGCGACCACGTGCAGGACTGGCGCGGGAACGGGCCGTCCGGCGGCGGGTCGCCGGACCATGTGCCGCCAGAGTCGTCCCGCCCGCTGGATGAGCGCGGCGACGGGGGCGAGATCGGAAACCATGACATCGAAGTCATAGTCCAGGCTCATTTCGAGAACCTGAGTTGAGACGATCACCTTTCCCCGCCCGTCGTTCCGACGCCGTCCGCCTTCGGGCCCGAAGGCCGCCAACGCCGCCGCCTCGATCCGTTTGCGGTCGGCAAAGGCATAGCGAGCGTGAAGCAGGTCCGCCTCCACTCCGGCGGCGCGGAGGGCCTCGACCGAGGCGATGGCATCGTCCACCGCGTTGCGCACCCAGACACAGGCCGCTCCCGACGCCGAGGCCTGGGCGATCAACGCCACCCCCTCGTCGATCGAGCCGAGCCGCGCGATCTTCACCGGGCCCTTGGGCGAGACGGTGTCCGGAAAGCTCCGCTTCGCCGCGCCGCCGGGAATCGAGAGAACCGGATAGGCGGGATCCATATCCTCGACGAACGCGCGTCCCGCTCCTTCCTCGAAGGCCCGGGAAAGCCGTGCGCGCTGCTCGAGCGGGAGTGTCGCCGTCAGCAGGATCGCCGAGCCGCCGCCCATGGCATGGAGGCGCAGCAGCGTCTCCAGTTCCGTCGCAAGATAGGGATTTCCGAGCTCATGGACCTCGTCGACGATCAGGATCTTCGAAGCGAGCGCATGAATCCGCAGGGTCGCGAATCGGGTTGGCAGGATTCCCAGCAGGGCCTGATCGATGGTTCCCACGCCGACATCCGCGAGCAGCGCCCGCCGGCGGCTGTCGGCGAGCCATGGGCCGCAGATCACATCCTCGGACCAGCCGCTCCGCGCCATCACTTCGCGAAACTCGACGGACAGGCCGGCGCGCCCATGGGCCAGCGTGAGGGAGGGTGGGGTTACGAAGATCCTGCGCGCCACGTCCCGTGCCCGTCGAAACATCGCATCCGCCGTCGCCATGGTCGGCAGGGCGAGATAAAGGCCGCGTCCCTTGCTCGCCAGAAGCATCCGCTGAGCCAGAAGCAGCGCCGCCTCGGTTTTGCCGGCACCGGTCTCATCCTCGATGATGGCGAGCGTTGGGCCATCCCTGAGCGGGATCGAGGCGGCTGCCTCCTGCATCGCGCGGAGTGCGAAATCGAACAGCCGCGTAGCACTCGGAACAGACGCCACAAGACCTGCCTTCTCCACGGCGTAGGCTGCGCGCAGCCGGGTTTCCGCGAGATAGGTCGCGGCCGAGGTGGGTGGTTCCGCCGCGGGAAACCAATCCGGATTCGATCCGACCCAGTCGGCGACGACCGTCAGACCCGAGAGCCGCCAGCTCAGGATCATTGCCTCCGCCTCGTTGATCCCGGCGAGCGAGGCGCGCGGCCAGAGGTCGAAACAGGCCGCGACGAAACACCGCGCATCCTGGGCCGCCGCCTGTCCGGCATCGAGACGCATCCGCCATTGGCTTTCCGCCGTATCGCGTGGCGGCCCGCCATGATGCCCGGCGATGGCGGCGACAAGGGGGCGGAGTGCGAGATATGTGCCACCCAGGCGCTCGCAGAGAAGGTCCTCCATCGCCTCCTCGCGCAGCCAGGCTTCGGTGACCTGCCAGTGGCGCGCGTTCTGTTTCAGGCCGGCGCGGAGCATCGCCCGGAACTGCGCGCCGATCTTGCCAAGGTCATGAAGTGCGATCAGCAGGCAGAACAGGTCGCGGCGGTCGGATGGCAGATCAGGAGTCCCTTCCCTCAGGAGCACTTCCGCCACCGCGGCGACATCGAGCATGTGACAGGCGGCGGGATGCTCCAGGCCCCCATCCATGGCACTCTTGCCTGGCCAGTCCGTCAGATAGGAAGGCGCGCCGTCCTGGCTCAACTCCGAACCCTTTCAAAACCTCCCCGTCTACCGGGAAGGTAGCGGTAAAGCGTCGAAAGCGCCACGCAGAGGCGCCGCGCCGTCTGCGCGAAGATGATCGCCGGATTGCGCGGCAACGCCCGTGGGATGGCAAGATCTCCGCCGATCGCGCGGGCGGTCGGTCCCGGGCCGCTTCGGGGCCGCTCGGACGACATCGAGGCCGGCACCGGTCCGCTCGGATCACGCCGCCGCGCTTGAACGCTACCATCCCGCCGAAGACGTGGAAGCGAGCCGCCCGCCGGCGCCGATCGAAGCGGGACAGCGACGACGTTGGCCGTACCCTTTCGACCCTGGCACATCACCTACAGAACGAAATCCCCAGCGACATACGCACTCGCGCGCACGGTCTGATCGTGGATCTCCAGCGCGAATTCGAAGTCGGTATCCGAATCCGTGTTTCCGCGGAGATGCGTCACATCTCCCGACTCGACAACCCAAAGGCTCCCCTTGCCCTTGGCGGTTCCAAAAACGAATGCCTGATCCCCGGCGGTCTCGGTATCGGCGTCAATCGCGGATAGATCAATCGTATCACCGGTGGCGGCGCCGGCTCCCTCGAATGCAACCGCTCCGTTGCCGGCACGGATCACGTCTCGGGCGGAGCGTGAGGATTCGGATGTCGCGCCGAAGGCGAACACGTCGTTCCCGAGGCCTCCAATCAATGTATCGATGCCGCCTCCGCCGAACAACCGATCGGCTCCGTCGATTCCGGCCAAGGTATTCGCTCCGGAGTTGCCGGAGATACTGTTGTTCATCGAGTTCCCCGTACCGGTGATCGCGCTACCGGTGAGGGTAAGGTTTTCGACAAGGACCGGAAGGGTGTAGCTCCGGTTCGCCAGTACCGTATCGCCACCGCCCGCGTCAGTCTCCACGACCAGATCACTGGCGTTGTCGACGACATAGGTGTCACGGCCACCACCACCCTCCATCCGATCAGCCCCTCCGCCCCCGTCCAGCGTGTCGGCGCCGCCCAGCCCGACAAGGGTGTTGGCCGACGCATTTCCGGTGAGACGGTTGGCGACGCCGTTCCCTGTTCCCGACGTGGCCGTGCCAGTCAGGAGGAGGTTCTCGAAGTTCGCACCCAAGGAGAAGTTGATCGCGGCCTCCACCGTATCGGCGCCCGCCGACGCGGCCTCTACCAGAACGTCAGAGGTCGTATCCACCGCATAGACGTCGTTGCCGGTGCCGCCCTCCATCCGGTCAGCACCCGTTCCCCCATCCAAGCGGTCATCCCCCGCCGCCCCGAGCAGGGTGTCGGCGCCAGATCCTCCGGTAAGTGTATTGGATGATGCATTCCCCGTAAGAACGTTGTTCGCGCCGTTTCCGCCTCCGTTTGAGGCGGACCCAGACAGGGTAAGGTGTTCGAAGTTGGAAATCAGTGTTAAATTTACACTAGATATAACGGTGTCAGATCCGCCACTTGTTGTTTCAATTAGATTATCCGAGGATGTGTTTACGATATAAGTATCATCACCATCGCCTCCGGTCATGCGGTCGGCGCCGTCCCCGCCATCGAGGGTGTCGTTCCCGGCTCCGCCTGTGAGCCGGTCGTTTCCCGCATAGCCATACAATGCGTTCGCCGACGCGTTTCCCGTGATGTAGTTTACGAGCTCGTTACCGTGCCCCTCGACCGCCAGGCCGGTCAGATTGAGACGGTCCAGGTGAGCGGCTAGCCGGTAACTCACCGAGGCCCATACGGTGTCGGTGCCGCCGCCAAGCTTTTCCTCGCAGGCATCCGCGGCGTCATCCACATAATAGACGTCATCGCCGGGACCCCCTTCCATCGAGTCCACCCCAGCTCCTCCGTCGAGGACATCCGCGCTGTGATGGCTGACGAGCTTGTCATCTCCGCCACCACCGACAAGTGTATTGCGGCTGGGTGCGTCGAAATCGGCGATAATTTCGTTCGCGAGCTCATTTCCGGTGCCCGTTACCGCTGAGTCCCCGCGCAATTGCAAGACTTCCAGGCCAGCGCCCAAGGAGTAGGAGACCGTGGAAATGACCGTATCGGTGCCGCCGCCATCCGTTCCCTCGCTGGCAATGTCGCCCACGTTGCGGACGAAATAGAGGTCGTCTCCGGCTCCACCGTCCATGACGTCGTTGCCGGTTCCCCCGTCGAGCGTATCGTCTCCTGCCATCCCTCGCAGCGTGTCGAGGCCGGCACCACCGAGAAGATTGTTCTCGGCCAGGTTGCCGGAGATGCGGTCGTTGCCTGTCCCACCTATCGCGTTCTCGATCAGAGATCGGTGATCGTCCTGAAACAGAAGCGCGTTAAATACATTGCCGCGGGCCAGGATCGGGTTGGAGGCGGTGCCACCCAGGCGGGCGAGTTGAGTCGTGGAAAACTTTGAATGATCTCCCGGATCAAGACTCAAGGTTAGGTTGGTAGAGTAGTTCGATAAATCATAGGTATCATTTCCGCCGCCATCCCAAATTGTTTGAAATATTTTATAACTTGAAGTTGGAGCGGAATCTTCGTTTCGCAGCATGGACAGCCGTTCGGCGTCGCCGTCGTTCTGGATATATGATGTCCCGGACGTGGCGTTCCACGTATAGACTGTATTTCCCGCGTTGGTTGAGTAGTTCGCTCCATAGAGATGCTGCAGCGCCGCGATATCATACATCATGAAGGTTCGCGCGAACCCTCGCGCCTCGACCGCGAAGCTTGCGTCCGGGGCGCCCACGTACGAGTGCGACGCCATCACGGTGTACTCGATCGAGTCCACAGCGGAAGGAAGGAAGCCATACGGCCCGGATTCACCGGCTGCTTTCAGACCCAGCGCCCCTCCCAACTCACGGAGAATGGCGAAATAGCTTTTGTCTCCCAGACGAGGGCTTCCGATCTCGGACCCCAGGAAGATGTCTCCATTACGGATGCCGTCACCTGGACCGTAGGATACTGAGGATGTTTCCTCAAGATTTCTTGCTATTCTTATCGTCGCAATGCCGTCATTCGGCGTTGTTATGTCTGGACGATATGGTGGTCTGTAGTTGATATAATTATCAGTTGACAACCACGTAAAGCCCGAGACCGACTGGGATGATAGCGCCGGTCTTTCCGACGAGTAATCATCTTCAAGAAGATAGTATACAGTATTTAATATAGATGCTCCAGCCTGATTAAATCCGTTTAAATCATCGCCATAGTTAATGAGTGGTGATGAATTATCATAGTCATATATCGAATTTGGGTTGCTATATGTAACGATTCCATTCCATTTGTATCCGGAAATTATTCCATCTACACCTTGATCACCGGAACTAATCGTATAAACAACGGGTGTGGAATCGTACAACAACGCCATCTTCGGATCCAATCATTAATAAGTTTCGAATCATTATCAATCGAAATTTTTATAGACTAGATCTCTAGAGATTTCTAGCTGCTCGAAGAGCAGCATCATGGATGAGTTCCCGGAATCGGGACGGCTCCAGGAGCTCCGTTTCGCAATGGGGGACGTTCAACCAGGGTGCGCGCAGGTGTCGGTCTCGCCGAGTAGCCGCTCGCGGAAGGCCGCGTCCTGCGCCAGGTGGACCACGGTCACAGCCCGTCCTCCACGATATGCGGCGCGACGGCGGCTGCGAACCGCGGTGACCGAATCCGCGCATCATCATCCCCGGCGCGGCGTCAGGCCCGAAGCTTATCGTAGATTCGTGCGCATATGGGCGGACTGCTGAGATAGGCCTCCACGCTGTGCGGGTCTGCCTCTTCGTTGAGCCCGTCGGCAATGTTGTCGACACCGGAAAGGCCAATTGTTTCGCGCGTTAGGGGGCGATTCAGAGCAACGAAGTCGTCGCGGCGATAGGCGTTGACCCAAGCTGCGACGGGTGGGTCCGGCACGGTGCGCCGCGCCGGCAGGATCGAGCGCATCATGCCTATGCCCAAGGGCGAGCCGAGCGTCATGAACAGCGGCACGCGGCGGTTCCGAAGCTTGGCATCCCCGGCGAGAAGCTTATAGCTCACCACCGTTCCAAGGGAATGCGCTATCAGGATCGTCTCTTCGTCGTGCGTGTCAAAGATCTGCTTGCGGACAGTCACGCCAATCTGCGCGGCGAGCCCGGGATCGTCGATGTAGGCAACCGCCTGCGGCAGATAGCCCTTGGCAAGCCATTTGCCATGGTTTCTCAGGTGCCGTTCGACGGCGGCGGCGGCGTGTACGAGCCGCTGCTTGACCGGACCCTGCGCAACGGCGTCACCGGGGCTGGCCGCCCCGGGGACGCAGTCCAGCGTCTCGCCAGTCATGTCCCGAAGATAGGTCTCAAGAAAAGCCTGACCCAGATGACCTCCGGATGTATTGCCTCCTTGATGGACCGCTCGGCTCTTTGCCCCGGCCACCGCGTTTGCCAGGATCGTGCCGTAGAAGCCGACGTCGATTTGCGGCCGCTCCACCTGCGTCAGGCCCAGTGTTTCCCAACCGCGCAGGAGGGCGGCCCACCACCGCTCGGCGATGCACTGCGGCGTGGATTTTTCATTGTTGATCCCGTGCACGAAGGCGATGCGCACCATCTTATTTTCTTTCTTCGAATAGGTGTTGCATCAGGGTCAGGAACCGCTTCCCGGCCGCGTGGCCGCCAAGGGTGGCTATGGGCGCGCCGGTGAGGGCCTCGTCCAGCTCCAGAAATCGTCGCGAGGCGAACCCGGGGTCGGTCAGCGTGCCAAGTCGCGACCAGCCTGCCCGGAGCAGCGGCACGATCCCGGCAACGGGCACCTCCGCGACCGCGCCGGCCTGTTGCCAGACAAGGTCCGGCAGGCCGGCGGCGTCACCGCGTTCGTCGCGGGGTACTTCGGGCAGGTCGATGCGGTAGCCCCGATGCGACCACCGCATCGTGAGGCGCGCCAGGAGCGCGATGTCGAAGGGTACGGCGTCCGCACGTTGGACAAAGAAGCGGCACAACCGGCGGATCGCGGCGATATCTCCGATCCGGTCGAGAAGATGGGCGGCGATAACCCCGAGCAGAGGATCGGCATGCGGCATCCCGCTGAGGTCGCCGGCAATGGACTTGATAGCACCTGTGGGAAGGGTGCCCTTCAGGAAGGCCTCAAACAGGCGCATCGGATTCAGTTCGCTCACTTGCGAGGGCGTCTCGGTGGGGTACCAGGCCACAGACCAGGCGCCAGGCGCCAGCCCGCCATCGCCCGCGCCGGTCAGCAACTGCACAGCCAGCGGCCCGCTCTTGGCGCTCTGGGGCAGCGGGATGTAGAGATCACCGGATTGGAGCGTCATGGTGCTCTGACGCGCCGTTGCACCGAGTGCAAACCGGACAAATCCGTTGGCGGGGTCGATGGAATGTCGCGGCTGCCCGTCGCCGACGAACAGTCGTATCGGGGTGTCGTCGCGGCCCCCCCCGTTCACCGAGACGAAAAGATCCTCGGCCACGTTGAACTTCCTGGCGGATTCCGCACCATTTTCCCAGAACTCTCGACGGAGGTCCGACGCGGATGCGTTCAGGATCAGGTGCAGGTGCGCCGCGTCTCGCGTGCGGGGATCCTCGACGTTCGGGGCCGGCTTGGCGTCCGAGCTTGATGTGACCGGGCCGAATCCGAGTCCGGAAAGCTCTGCCCCCAAGTCCAGGTAATCATTGTTCGGATAGATGTAGGTGGGTGTCAGATCGGGGTATTGCTCCTTGCCGATGAGGGCGGCGGCGTCCGGGAGCTTATCGGCGATGAAGGTTCTGAGGCTCTGGGATGTCACGACGCGCCGACCGCGCTCCTGGAGATCGATTGTGTCGAACGCGGCGCGTGGCGGCTTCGCGCTCAGCGCCTGTGTCAGGAGATTTGAAAACAAGGGCTCCCCGTTCGGGGCGGCGAACGCAGGCTGGCCGCGGCATGTGGCGCGGAACGTGTCGTAGTCAGTCTGGGTCCTGCTGCCGGAATACTCGTCAAGGATAGGCGAGAACTTGGTCGGATGCGAGTCAGGGACCTGGCATGCATCGCTGAACATGGTGACCTGTTCCGGAGCGTAGGTGGTCAGAACATCGCGGAACGCGAGCACATCCACCCTCTCCCTCCAGTGACTTCGTCCGCGCGACAGATACCAGATCTCGGTTCCCTCGGAATACGCCCCGTGTCCACAGAAATAGACAGTGATCCGTGGACGTTCCAGAAGCAGGTCTTCTGGCAGTAGTTTGATGATGAGATCCGAGGTAACCGGATCCTTCTGGTCCGTGAGAATGATGGGGTCATCATACTTTGGGTTCTGCCGTGCGTAATCGGCCATGCGCGCCATAACCTGGTGTATGCCCGGCAGGCTTTTCATTCCTTCGGGCGACTTGACTGCGATGCCGATGAAAAGACGATTTCTGCTGTACATGAAATTCTCAAATCAAGCATGGGGCGCGAATTGAAAGTAACCATATGCAATTGGGACCTCAAGGCTTGTCGCGCGCCTCTTGCGCGGCTGGCGAGTGCATGTAGGCTGGCAGCATCCCATGTCGGGAACCGATATGCATTCACAGCAAGACAACGAGACGTTCCGGGCTCGCTATCGAACAGACGACGATGCGGTGACCTTTCTCCGGCTTTTTCCAGAGCGCGGACATGCTGTCGAACTCGCGCATGACCTCAGCGAGCTCCGCCGCCAGGCCGACCATGCCATGCGGATAGCTGCCGGCTATTGGCCTCGCGATTTCGCGGAATCCTGCGGGTTCGACTACCGCTGCTTCGTCTACGACCGCTATGCCCCCAATGCGTTCGCGGCCTTCCGCGAAGGTCGGCACTGGATCGGGCTGTCCAGCGGGCTTGTCTACGTCATTGCCGAACTGGCCGTGCGCGCCGCCGCGGCCGCGGACATACCCGGTAGCTCGCCCTGTGCCGCCGAGCCAGACGCCCATCGGGGCTTCGGCTTTCGCTTTAGCGACGAGGCGTTTCGGGGCGGTCAGGAGGAGACCGCTCGGTTTTTCCGGCAAACCCAGGATTTCGATCAGGCGCGGATGCGGGTAATGAACGCGATCTGGTTGGATGCGCAGACGCTGGTGTGGAGGCATGAGTTCTTTCACGCCTCGCTGGGTCATACGCGGTTCGCGGACCACGCGCTCGGGCTCGGAGCCCTGGACGAGGATGCGGCGCCGCCGGACAATCCAGATGGTTTCGAGATCCTGCGGGCCATGGAGTTTCATGCGGACTGGGCTGGTTTTGGATCAATGATCAAGGCGAGCCGGTCCGGGCTCGACCCGGTCGGCAGCGATCTGGTCAAGCGGTTTGGCCTGCGATTCCGGGTAGCTGTCATGACCGCCGCCGTCCTGTTGCTGCCCTTGTTCTTTCGTGTAGCGGAGGATCACGCCCCCTCTACCGCGCGGACCCATCCCCACGCCGCGACCAGGCTTCAGATCTTCCTGCTTCGGGTGTCCGACATCGACGAGCCGAACGAGCGTGGGATCTGGGAGGCCGGAGCGCTGGATGCGATTGGGTGGCTCGTGAGCTATGCCCGGCGGAACAGTGAGTTCTCGGCCATTGCCGGGATGCTGGACGACGCGACGTGGAAAGTCGCGAACCGTGAGCGGCAACGATGCATAGATGTGTTCGATGCCTTGCAAGAGGTTCTCGGCCCTTACGCGGTCCTGCCCTTGGGGCACCCGCATCAAGGCGATATCGCGCCGATCCCGACAGACAGCGATGGTGCGTGATCCGGGGGTGGCGATGACTCGCCTGGGCAGAGGTATTCTGTCGCTCGGCGCGCCGGTGGGGCGGTTCGCGAGCCGGCGCGCATGATTGCCCTGGAACGGCTCGAGGCGATGGACAGCGCACTGCGTGAATTCTCCCAGGAGTTCAAGGCGCGGGCGCGTACGGGACCGGATACTGCGACGAATGACTGAGCCCTTGTCCTCCGCCGCGCAGATGATGGAAGCGCTCTCCCGCTATCTTGAAACCGGCTTCACCCCCGTACTCGCCCCGTCGCTGTCCATCGGCTTCGAGGTCGCCAACGTTGAGCGGTTCAATGCGTCTGTGGTCATGGCGGACGAGACCCGATTTGAAATTTCCACGCACCTTGGCTGCGCGACGGTACTTGAGCATTGCATTGCAAGCATGGAGACGTCCGGCTTCCTGTCGAGCCATACAGGCCTCGCGGCGGTTCTTTTTGGTTCGGCCGCGGAGACTGAAGAGTTGCACCGCGTGCTGCTGCACTTCGCGGCTCTATTCGTGCAACTGCATGAGTTCGCGCATATTCTGTGCGGTCACCTGAAGTATTGCGACGCCAAGGGGTTGCTAAAACGCACTGGAGCGGGTCTTCGCCTCGACGAAACCGGCGCGGATGGCCATTCGCGGAAGGTTGAGGCTGGAGAAATCCCTTCGGATTGGCTCAAGTTGATCGAGCTGGAGGCCGACAGCATGGCCTTCGAGATGCTCCTCGGGTTTTCCTACGAGTTCCTGCTGGCCGGGGATGTCTTCGCTGAGAAGCTTCGGCGGGAGGCGGACCCGGACCGCCTGTCGGCGCGAATGACCCACACTTTGGGCGAGATTGCCATTACGGCGGGGGCGGCGGTCTTCTACCTGTTGGAGATGGAGCGGGAGGGGCGGGACGCCTATCCCCTGCCGGAAACGCGTCTGCTGAATATTCTGAACGCATGGGTGCAAAAGACGTTGCTGCCAGAAGGGGGCGGGCGCGGGTTGGTCAAGGTGCGCCTCGACGACGGGCTGCGAGAGGCACTGGCAGACCGGATCGTGCCCTCGTGTTTCACGGCAGCGCAATTCGGCGTGGCCTGTGCCGAGGCCTATCCGGAGCTGCCCGCTACCGGGCGGGGGCGGATCAGCTTTGACGAGGCGGCGCTGATGGACGGATTCATCAACGGTCTGCTCGGCGAGGCAACAAAGGGCGCGTCGGCGGGGCAGCGGGAGCTTGCTGCCCTCCAGCCGCGTCTCGCGGCGTTCCAGTTGCAGTTGACGCGCCACCCGCTGGGAACGTGAGGCATCGCAATGTTGCGAACCCATCTGGCTGAACTGTACCTGATGTCTGCCACGGACATGTTCCTCGACGCGCAGCCGCAGCTTGACCGGGCGCAGCTGTCAATCGGGTATCAGTTCGCAGACTTCTGGGGGATGGCTGCGGCTTGTAATTCCACAGAGACGGCGGGAAGTATCCGTGTGGATGTGACGATCACTCAGAAATGTCTCGAGAATCTTTCCGCCGATCTTGATCTCGATGACGAAAGCGTGAACGCATTCTTCGAATGGCGCCTGAATTGGCTGGCTTGGCACGAAATCTCCCATTGGTTCCTCGGGCATATCGAATTCTACCGTAAAATGAGGTGGCTGAGCGATGTGGGGCTCTGCGAAGCTCGCATGACCGGCGTGCGCGCCGCGCCGGTGAAACCGGAGGACGTCCGCCATCCCCTCGCTCATGTGGCTGAGCTTGAGGCCGACGCATTCGCCGTACGCCGTCTCTTTCACCTGATGTCACAGATTCCGCAGAATGACGCGGAGCATGGCGACGCCCCCGGCGATGACCTGCAATACTGTTACTATACAGTCATGACTACCATCTGTTGTTTTTTCGCGGATGGGCAAGGCCTTGGCGATGGGCCGTTCCATCCCTCCTGGCAGGTGCGGTCCCTGAACGTGTTCACGTCGCTCTTCGGAGCGTATCTGGAGCGTATCGGCGTTGATCCCAAGGGGCTACTTGGCGGAGATGTTTCGGGCTTGAGGCATCATGCGAGTCGTTTCATGGATACCGGCATTCAACCCGTAATCGACGGGATCGAATATTATGCGCGGTCTCTGGGCATTGACCAGCGGATCCATGGCGACGACGGTGACGGGCTGTTCGCTCCCGGGGCATTGCTGGACGTCTTCACGGGCGTTGAAGACAACGCAATTGTTGCTCAGTATCTCACGCTCTTGCGTGCGCACAAGGACCTCGTGAGCCGGACGCGCCGCGCTCGCCTGCGTCACGGACACGACGGTGAGCCCGCTCAAATTCAAACCGGGCCGTGGAAGCGCCCTGGGTTGATCGGTGGCTCCAATTCTTGAATATCGGTCCTGGTCAAGCTCGGTTTGGGGCGCAGGTCCTGGATGGCGAGCGGACCCTCGGGCTCGTCGCGGCGAACGATCCATCTCTCGTCCGTCATCGCGCTCTCCTTCGGGTTCGGGGGTGTTCGTCCCATCCCGCCGGCTCGCGGCCGTCGCCGGGGTTCCAGGCCAGCCAGGTGAGCAGCGCCGCGCGCAGGCTCGGGTAGATCCAGCGATCCCAGGGCTCCGGGTCGCCGATGCCGCCAAGCGCCAGCGCGAAACCGTCGCCGGCGGCCGCGACAATGGTGAAGAGCCGGGCCTCCGGGAAGAGCCGGGCGTGCAGCGTGTCGGCCTCGCCGAGCAGCCGCGCGCGGAAGACCGCGTCGCGCGCCCGGGCGAGCGACGGGTGGACCACGGTCATAGCCGGCACGCCACTGAATGCGGCGCGTCCTCGGCGAACCGCGGCGGCAGGACGAGCCCGCGCCCCGCGGGGGCCTCGTCTATCGGCTCGAGCGCGGCGCGGGCCGGCGCCCCGTTGATCGGGATCGGCTCCGGCTCGTCCGAACGGATCCCGAACCGGCGCGCGGCAGAGCCGGGCGGCCGGCCGAGGATCGCCCACATGCTCATCGGCCCGCCTCCGCCCGCGGCGCGACGAGGCCGCGCCGGAGCTGAGCGCGGTAGTTCATTGCGTTCCGGCTCGGGCAGGCGGGCCCCACCCGGCTCCCCGCCGGCAGGTTGGTGATCAGCCGGCGTTCGGTCCCGAGCGCGGCGTAGACCTTCCAGTGCCGCGCGCCATTCTCGATCTCGACCCGCATCCCTTCCCCCTCCGGCATCGTCTCGATCTCGACGATCCAGTCGCGCAGTGTTCGCGTCAGCCGCGCGGGCCGTCTGATGACGCGCGCTCGGCCATCAGGCGCAGCAGGTCGGCCTTGCGGTACCGCGGTTTGTCGTCCTCCATCACGAAGGGCACGCGTGGCGACTTGCCCGTCCTGCGAGCCCGACCCCGGTCCTGGTCGAGCGAGCCGACCGTGCAACTGAGCAGCCTCGCCGCCTTGGCCTGCCCCCAGATCGTTGGCGCCATGCGGCAGATGCATGGCGAGGTTGCAAAGCTGTGTCTTCTCTCTGGCATGCCAGATACGTAAGTTGCTGGCGGAGAATGACACCGGAAAGGTTATAAAAATGATCGCCGATACTTATCACGAAGTCCCGCGCAATCGTGAGTTCGACTCCCGGAAGCCGGCCAAGCAGGTTCGCGCCAGCGACGCGATCATCGGCTGGTTCGCGCATTACGCCTCGTTCCTGGCGGGCATCTGGGGCAAGGACACCGCGCCCCTCGTCTGATCACCGGGGCTTGGCGGCTCGGGGTCCTTCTCCGCGCTCCCGGGAGGCGCCGGGGAGGAAGCCATGAACCAGGGCAGCTTCATGTTCCTGAAATAATGGTTGATCGGCGCCGGCGCGGACCCCTCCGCGCCGCCCCGACAAAGGGGTGGTCAGCTTTTTCGACCACCAGCACGACACAGCACTTCCTTACCCTCGCATGCCGGTCCGCGGCGGCCTGTCAGGCGCTCGCCCAAGGGTCCAGGACAATCGCTCCCGTATCGTCGAAATCCTTGACGTTGCGGGTGACAACAATGAGATCATGCACGATCGCCGTGGCCGCGATCAGCCCGTCGATGTCGCCTCGGGGCCGGATGGCTGCGATCCTGCCCCACTCCACGGCGACCGCGGGCGTGACAGAGAGGACGCGGTCGGAGAAATCGCGGCGCAGGCTGGCAAGCCACTGCGCGAGATGGGCGGCCGCGCGCGGATCCCGCCGGCGCCGAAGTTCGATACCGCGCATGATCTCGCCAATGGTCAACACGCTCAGGTAGATCGCCGACGGATCGGCTTGGCGCAGCCAGGATACCGCTTCCGCGGTCCCTCGCCGCGCTTCCGAGACGATGTTCGTATCCACCAGAAACATCAGAGCGCCGGTGCCCGGCTAGGCGACTTGTCGCGGCGCTGGACATCGTCGACGAGATCGTCGTCCCAGGTCGGCCCGCTCAGCAGGGCATCGATCATGTTGGGAGTTCCAGCGCGCAACGCGGTGTATTCCTCGGCGGACAGCACGACGACGGCTGGAACTCCGCGCAAAGTCACCACCTGAGGTCCTTCTTCGCGCGCGCGTCGAACGACCTTCGAGAACTGGTTCTTTGCATCCTGAAGTGGCCAATCCATCGTGTACCCCCTCTCTGTCTAGACAGGCTAGACTGTAAGCCATGTTGCTAATGGCTTCAAGCGGTCTGTGTCGGTCTCCTGTCCGGCTGAGCTTGCCGCGACAGACCGTCTGGCTCGGGTGGAGCCGGGGGTTCGCGACAATCGCCATCACTCGGGACGCGCGACGCGCCAGTCATCGTCCAAATCGCTCCATCGCCGGAGGGAAGAGGCTTCCCCGAGCGGCGGATCGCCGACCTCGCTCGCCCGGCGGAGCACGGCCCAAGTCTGCCACCATTCGGGCTCAGGCGCCGCTTCTCCGCTCGGTCAGTTCGCGCATCTCGGCCAGGACGTCGGTGTGGGAAGCTGGCGAGCGATCGTCCTCGAACGCCTCGCGGACCTTGGCGCGGGTCCGCCGCGAGCCCCGGCGGGGAGGCCGCCTTCCCGGGCCACCCGAGCGAGGAGGATGCGGACCGCGTCCGATAGCATGAGACCGACTTCGGCCAGAGCCTTCGCAGCCTGAGGGTAAACGGACTTCGTCTTTCATGGATAGCCGCTCTCCGGCCTTCGGCCTGCGCGCTCGCCGCGATGCGCCGGGCTTGCGATCGGGAACCGCCGGTTCCCCCATGCAAGAGGCGCGGCGCGGTCTCCCCAACCTTCCTCCGCCTTCGGCTCCGTGCAGGCCGGGAGATGCCCCACCGCGCCCCGCCTCTTGCATGGGACCCCCTCCGGCCCTCGCCGGGAGGCAGGCTTTCAGGAGAGGGCCGCGTCGCGGTCCTCGCCTGAAACCCGCCCCGAGTCTGGCAGTGACCGACCGGGAAGCAAGGAGAGCCAGCATGACCATCCTCGAGATCGAACGCGGCGACGAACAGGCCCGCCTGATCGCCGAACAGAACGATCGCTTCCGGACAAGCTGGGGCGCGGATGCCTCGGTGCCGGGCCGGATCGTGATGACGCCCGGTGTCGCAGACCTCGGACCACTCGCGCTGCTTCGGCTGATCGTCGCCGTCCGGAACTTCGACGCGTTCAGCGCGGACAACGACCCGTGGGGCCAGCGCGACTTCGGCATCGTCGCGGTGGGGCAGGGCGGTGAGACCGTCCGGGTCTACTTCAAGATCGATCTCTACGACGCCGACTACACCTTCGGCTCGGAGGCGCCGGAGGATCCGGAGCGGACCCGGCGCGTGCTGACGCTGCTCCTGCCGGAGGAATACTGATATGGCCGCCGACTGGCTCGCCGCGCGCCGGTGCGAGGCCTGGGCGCTGATCGGCCGGGGCGATGCCTTCGGCATCGGCCGCCGCTTCCTGATCCGGCACGGGCTCGTCTGAACCGGAAGGGCAGGGGGGCGATGCCCCCCACGCCCCACCAACCCCTTATCCGAATTCTCATGTCTCAACGGAGGCCAGCATGGCACTCGACCAGAACCCCACCGCCGCGATCCTCGCAACCGTCCCCGTCGCGCGGCTCTACGTCCACCCGTTCAATCCGCGCAGCGAGATCGACGAAGCGGGCATCGTCACGCTCGCCGAGAACATCCGCGCGCTCGGGCTGATCCAGAACCTCGCCGGGATCCAGGACGACGACGGCCGGATCGGCATCGTCGCCGGCGGGCGGCGGCTGCGCGCGCTCGAACGGCTCGGCGACGACCCGCGCTTCGCCGCGGTGCCGGTGAGGATCGCGCCCGATCTCGCGACCGCGCGGCTCTGGGCCGCGTCGGAGAACCATCTGCGCGTCGCACTCCATCCCGCCGACGAGATCCGCGAATACGCGGCGCTGGCCGGGCGCGGCGTCGTCGCGGCGGAAATCGCCATCGCCTTCGGCGTCACCGACGCGCATGTCCGACGGCGGCTGAAGCTCGCCGGACTGCCCGCGCCGGTGCTCGCGGCGCTGCGCGCCGACGAGATCAGCCTCGGCGCCGCCGCCTGTTTCACGCTCTGCGACGATCTCGATCATGCGCTCGGCGTGCTGGAACAGGCGCGGGGTCGGGGCTTCGACGCGCAGCGCCTGCGCCGCCTCCTGAAGCCGGCCGCGATCCGCGACACCGATCGCCGCGCGCGCTTCGTCGGGCTCGAGGCTTATCAGCAGGCGGGCGGCCGGATCACCCGCGACCTTTTCGAGGGCGAGGTCTATTGCGACGACCCGGAAATCCTCGACGCCTGTTTCGCGGAGAAGCTCACCGAGGCGGCGGAGGCGCGCCGCGCCGCCGAGGGCTGGAAATGGGTCCGGACCTTCGAGGAGCCGTACCTGCCCTACGAGGAGTCCCGCGCGCTCGGCGCGGCGCGGCTCTATCCGGTGCCGGGGGAACTGTCGCCCGAACAGACCGAGCGCTACGCCGCGCTGGCCGAGCGCGCCGAGGCCGAGGATCTCGACGCCGACGAGGCGGCCGAGCTCGACTGGCTGGGGGCGCTGCTCGATGGCGGCTTCACCGCCGAGCAGGTGGCGCTGGCGGGGATCGTCGTCTACGTCGGGCACGACGGCGCGCTGCGGACCGAGGCCGGGCTGGTGCGCGCGGAGGATCGCGCCGAGGCCGAGGCGGCCGGTCTGCTCGCGCCGTCGCGCCACGCCGACGACGCTCGGACGAAGTCGAAGTCGCCGCTCTCGGCCGCGCTCGCCGAGGATCTCGCCCGGGGCGCGCGCGGCGCGCGCCAGCAGGCGGCGCTGCGCGATCCCGATCTGATCCTCGACCTGCTCGCCTTCGAACTCTCCGGCCGGATCGGTGCCGCGCAGGCATTCGGGCTCCGCCGCGACATCGTGCCGAACCAGCCCGGCACCGCGACCGGCTTCGCGCTCGACGCGCGGCTGACCGAAGCCGCGCCGGCGCCGGAAAACCCGTGGGACTTCGACCGCGCCGAGGCGTTCCGCGCCTTTCGCGAGACCGGCGCGGAGCACACCCGCGCCGAACTCCTCCGCCACCTCGCCGGGCTGCTTGCCGTCTCGGATGAAAAGCTCGGCGCGTTGATCGACGCCGAGGCCGGGACCGACATCCGCGCGGTCTGGACGCCGACCGCCGAGAACTTCCTCGGCCGGGTGAGCGGCGCCTATCTCGACGCGCTCTGGCGCGAGTTGCTGGACCTCGCACCCGAGGCGCCGGCCGCGACCGCCTTCGCGAAACTGCGCAAGGGCGAGAAGGCCGCGCGGCTCGAGAGCCTCTTCGCCGATCCGGAGACGCGCGCCGCCCTCGGGCTCGGCGGGGAGCAGGAAGCGCGCGTCGCTGCCTGGCTGCCGCCGGAAGCGTTCTGACAAGATGGCCAGCGGGACCTCCCCGCTGGCCACGCCTCCGCTCCACGGAAGCCCGCGCGGCGCACCGGCTTCCAGAACCGCGATCCGGAGATCGCCTGATTGGCGATCGCGCCATGCGAAGGACGGGAGCGGGGATCGACGGGCCTTCGGCCCGCTCACCCCGCTCCCGGCACCTTTTTCCGTTTCCTGTCGCCCGCGCATTCGCGCGCGCTCGGTGGAACGCCGGCCGCTGGCCGTCGTTTCCGGCTCCCCGTGCCCTTGACCTGCCGCCTATGAGCCAGGCGAGGAGCCTTTTCCCGGTTGAGCCACGCCGCCTCGCCAATGGAAGGCGGCGCCGACAGGCGAAAGCGGGTCAGGAGTCCCGGCGGCCCGGCATCGGAAGGAGCGGCGGCGTGGCGGACAGGATCGACGTTCGGCGGGAGGTCCCGGAGCGCATCATCACCGTGATCGAGGCGGGTGCCTCGCGGGGACGTCCCGAGGCTCGCGTGGGGCGGTCCGGCTCAGACCACGTCATCCAGCGGGACGTCGAGCGCTTGCGCGATGCGCTTCATCGTCGCTACCGAGCCATTGCGCTTGCCGCTTTCGATATCGTGGATCTGGACCCGGTGCAGACCGGCGCGCCGCGCGAGTTCCGCGGCGGACAGGCCGCGCCATTCGCGCAGGACCATGACGGGGCTTTCGCCGGCGATGACGCGTGCGAGAACCGCGTGCGGCATGCCTTCGCCGCCATCCGCGATCGCGCGGTCGAAGGCCTTCACATCGGCCAGATCCTCCGCCGCCTCGAGCAGGCGCTCGTACTCGGCGCGGGGAATGGTCACCATTTCGTTCAAAGTCCGCCTCCCTGCGTTTCAGTCGTAGATGCCGCCGCGTGGACCCACATCGAGAACCTCGAGAACCTCGCCGTCCCGCATGATCACGCGCCAGTCGCCAACCCGAAGCCGGATACCGTCACGCCCCTGAAGCGCCTTCACAGTGTTCGCCTGCGCCACCGGGTCGGTGGCATAGGCCTCGATCTTGCCCATGATCCGCTCCGCCGTGGTGCGCGGCATCCGGCGAAGCGCCTTCCGCGCGGCGGGGCGGTAGGTGATCGGCTTCATGCACATATGTTAGCTATTGACTAACAGGTGGTCAATGGCCGGCGCGATCAGGCGCCCGCGCAGCTCGCGCGTGCCGAGCCAGCAGGTCCATCCGGAGATCGCCGTGCCGGCGATCGCGCCATCCCAAATGACGGGCGCGGGATCGACGGGCCTTCGGCCCGCTCACCCCGCTTCCGACACCGTTTCCATCTCTGATCCGCCCGAGCATCCGGGCGAACGCGCGTCAACCGGCGAGCGCCGGCCGCTGGCCGTCGGCTCCGCCGCCCCCCGTGTCCTCGGCCTCTGGCCTGCGGGCCGCGCCAGGGGCGCCTCCGCCCAGGTCTGACCCGCGCCCGCCCGGCCACGGGACGGGCCGCGCCCGCCCCGTTCCGCTCCCGGGAAATGCATGGACGCATTTCTCGGGAAGCAGACCGGGGAGGCGCCGCCCATCGGCGGAAGCGGGGCAGGGACCCCGGCCGCCCAGCATCGAGAGGATTGGAGACATGGCGGGCAGGATCGACGTTCAGCAGGCGGTCACGGATCGCATCATCGCGGCGATCGAGGCGGGAACCCCGCCCTGGCGCAAGCCCTGGACCGGCGACGCGGTCGGCGCCGGCTTTCCCACCCGCGCCTGTGGCGAGGCATACCGGGGCATCAACGTGATCCTGCTCTGGCTCGAGGCGCATGAGAAAGGCTACGCCTCGCGCTTCTGGTTCACCTACCGCCAGGCCCAGGCGCTTGGCGGGCAGGTGCGCAAGGGCGAGAAATCCGCGAGCGTGGTCAAGTTCGGCACCTTCGAAAAGCCGGGCGAGACACCCGACGATGACGCGCGCGCGATCCCGTTCACCAGGCTCTACGCCGTCTTCAACGCCGAGCAGATCGACGGCCTGCCGGAGGACTACTACCGAAGCGCCGAGCCGCCGCGCGATCTCGGCACCGAGGCCGATCCCGAACTCGAAGCCTTCTTCGCCGCCACCGGCGCGGTGATCGTCTCGACACCGGACCCGCGCGCCTACTATGATCCGAGGAGCGATCGGATCCACATGCCGCCGATCCGCACCTTCCATTCGATGGCCGGCTATTATGCGACGTTGGCGCACGAGGCAGTCCACTGGAGCGGCGCTGCGAACCGCCTCGACCGCCTCGCGAAGTTCGCCGACCGGAGCGCCTACGCGTTCGAGGAGCTCATCGCCGAGCTCGGCAACGTGATGCTCTGCGCCGAACTCGGGCTGACGCCGGATTTCGGGCAGAGCGCGGCCTATGTCGAGAGCTGGCTGAAGGCCTTGCGCGACGACAAACGCGCGATCTTCCGCGCCGCCGCCGAGGCGCAGAAGGCGGTGGACTACCTGCGCGATCTCGCCAGCCGCGCGGCGGAACGCGCGGTTGCCTGAGGCGGTTTTCATCCCGGGCGGCGGCGGGTATATCGCCGCCGCCCGGAGGAGGAGACAAGATGCGCGCGCATGTGTTCAGGAGCGAGGCGGGTTCTTACGCGCTCGCGACCGGGCGCGGCGCGGCGGCGCTGCCCGCGCGCCTCGGCCCGTGGCGCCGGGAGCGGGAGATCGTGATCGACGGCGGCGACGCCGGCCGGATCGGCCTCGCGCCCGAGCAGATCGAGGCCTTGCGTCGAGATGGCGTCGTGCTGCTCCCCGGTGGCCTGATCATCGACGACTGATCCGCGCACGCTCCGCGCGGCGGCGGCCTTTCGCCGCGCGCCGGGCAACGAGACACTCCGGAGCGCGGCGGGGAATATCGCTTGCCGAGTAGATTGACGGTTGACGCGGACTCGCCAATGCGGGAGCACCGCGAAATCATCAGCTTCAACCCCAAGTGGTGAAAAACCCCACGCACGTCTCCGCGCGGCCACGTCCGCGCGGCTCCGGATGAAAGGCCCCCGCGATGTCCCGCGAACTCTCCCTCAGCATCACCGTCGATTGCGATCCGGCGCGGCCGCTCGGCGGCGCGGGCAGGGTGCCGGAACTGGCGCTGCTGCTCGAGGCGGACGGCTCCTGCCGGATCTCGGCGCGAGAGCGGCGACGCAACGCGCTCGACTATCCCGAGTCGGTCCGTTTCTTTCGCGATTTCGTCTGGCGCCAGGTGCGCGGGCAGGGCGCGCCGGTGGTCGGCGATCCGCGCAAGGTCGCGGAAATCGCCGCCCGGCTTCGCCCCTGGCTCGCGCGGGTCCATGCCGGGCATTCGCTCGCGCCGCGCGGCGCGATCCTGCTCGGCGAGCTGACGCCCGACGCGCAGCAGGCCAGCCAGCGGATCCAGCAGATGATCAACGCCGCCGACTGGACCGCCGCCGCCGCGTAGCAGCGCCTTTTCGCCCGGGACCGACGCGCGATCCGGAGATCGCCGTTCCGGCGATCGCGCCAATCCACGGACGGGACGACGGATCGGCGGGCCTCTGGCCCGCTCACCGTCGTCCCGGAGCCTTTCTTGTTGTGTTTGCCCGCGCTGCCGCGCGGGCGCGGGCGGTTGCCGGCCGATGGCCGCCTTCCCGCCGGTCCGGGGGTGTGGCGCGGCGCGAGCGGGAGTGCTTCCCGCGAGTGCATCAGCCCTCGCTGCGAGGAACCAGCACGGCGATCCCTTCGAGGTTCTTCGCGAGGTTCGGCACGCCCGCCTTCGCCAGCGCGGCGAGGTAGTCCGAGAAGCTCAGCGGGGGCGCGCGGTAGTGCGTGAAGTCCGCGATGACGGCGGCGGTGAACTCCCGGGGGGCGAGGCTGAACAGGTCCATCAGGAAGTCGTCGGGATGTCTCGTATGGAGACGAAACACCTCGAGCGCTTCCCTCGGGAAGTCCGCCTCGTTGAACGTGACGATCACGTTGGCCCGCGTCATGATCGCGGCTGCGACGACATGCCGGTCGTCTTCATCGGGAAGCACGATCCCGCCGACAAGAGCCTCAAAACCTTCGACCAGGCAATCCGGAACGGCGGCGTTCATCAGCGAGCGCGTGCGCGCCAGCTGCTCCCTAGCGAGGTCGGGTCGGTTCGCCAGCAGGTTCTCGATCCACTCGTCATGAACGAGGTCGCTCCAACGCGCTCGAAAGAGCTTGGTCTGGGCGAGGTTAGAGCACGAGGCTCCTGAGCCGCGCGCCGTAGAAGACATTCGCGTCGAAGAACGCGGTGAAGGTGGAGATCATTCCAGTCCGAGGCGCCTCGCTTCGTCGTGCAGATTCGCGAGCGCCGTTTCCTGCTCCACCGCGCGGCGGCGCTCATAGGCGACAAGGTCGGAAAACCGGATGCGCCGATGCGTGCCGACCTTCCGGAACGGCAGGTCGCCGGCCTCAAGCTTTCGGACGAGATAGGGGCGCGAGATGTTCAGGAAATCGGCCGACTGCTGGGTCGAAAGCTCGGCGTCGTACGGAATGATCGAAATCGGCGTTCGCCGCGCCATGGCCTCGAGGACGGCGTGGAACATCGCGACCGCCGCCGCCGGCAGCGGCACGACGATCCTCGCATCCTCGTTGTCGATCGAGATCTCGACATTCTGGTTGGCTTTCGCGACCGCGCGCAGGCGATCGGCGGCGGCGCGGGCGACGACGGCCTCGGCTTCGTCGGCCACGAACGGTTCGTGCGTCTGATCCATGAGTGCGAGCATCGCATGTTTCCTTTTCGCGGGCGGGCCCGTGGGTGGGAACCCCCACCCACTCCTCCTGTACTACCGATGCATATAGGGTGTCAGCAATCGAAATAAACGCAACAGGTCAGCCAAGCGCCCCACCCACGGTTCCAGGGTAGGCAAGCGGACTGGCGACTGGACCGCCGCCGCGTAGCCGCGCGCGTCCGCCCGAGACCGACACGCGAACCGGAGATCGCCGATCCGGCGATCGCGCCAATCCACGGACGGGACGACGGATCGACGGGCCGCTGGCCCGCTCACCATCGTCCCGGCGCCTGTTTCTTCAGTCTCCTCACCCGCGCCGCCGCGCGGGCGCGGGCGGTTGCCGGCCGATGGCCGCCGTCCCGCCGGACAGGGCCCAGGCGCGGCGCGAGCGGGGGCGAGGCGCGCGGAGACCACCGATATCGGAGCGCGCCTCGCCCCCGCGGGGGATCGGTGCAAGGCCAGCGGCGTTCAACAGCTGGCGCCGATCGTTCCGACCGAGCACGCCCCGTCTCGCCGTCCCCGCCGCGCTCGGCGTCACAGGCGCCGGGGCGGGCAGTGGGCCGACACTTCGGGAACGGCGGGGCTGGTGGGCTCAGCCCTTCGCGAGCCAGGCCGAGAGCGCGCTGACGGCGATGCGCTGCGCGATGAAGCCGTCGGCGCGGCGATCGTAGGGATCGATCCGGCGCCGGACATCGGCGACGAGCGCGTCGGGAAAGCGCCGGGTCGTGCCGAAGGCGCGGCCGGTGACGGGATAGGCGGGCTGGTCGAGCACGATGGCGCCGGCGCCATAGCCGCCGATCCAGGCGTCGAGCGCGGAGCTCAGGATCATGCCCATGGCATCGGCCTCGCCATAGGCGTCGATCAGCTTCGCGAACTCGCTCCCGGGTGCCGCGACCGGCACCGGTACCCGGAACTTGTAGACCTTGCGGCCGCCCGTCGCGCCGTCCGCCACGCGCCGCGCAGGCTTCCGCGGGGCCGCCTCGAGCGGCGCCGCCGGCTCCGGCGGAGGCGACGGGGAAGGCGACGCGGCGGGCAGCTCGCCGGGCAGCGCCGGCGCGGGCCCCGCTGCCTCCGATGGGATCGCCTCGGCCCCCAGCTCCGTGCCTTCGGGCGCCGTCGGCTGGTCCGGCAATCCGGCCTTCGCGCGGGACTTGTTGAGCTGGGCGCGGAGGCTGGCGTAGCTCGGCGGCTGGATCAGGCCGCTCACGCGCGCGCTGCCATTGGCATGGCGCCTCCGACCAGATCGAGCAGCTCCTCGGTCACCTCGCGCGCCTCGCCGATCGCGGCCATCAGGTGGTTCGCGAGCAGCCGCTTCGCTGGCGAGGCCGCCAGGATCTGGTGATAGCTCGCGAGCGGCCCGGTGATCTTGAGATCGGCGAAGGCGGCGCGCTCGGTCAGGTGCTTCTCGAACCGGGGCAGGGGGCGCACCGCCTCGAGGTTCGCCTGCTCGGTCGATTTGAGCCGGCTTTGCGGAAAGCGGGTGAACAGCAGCCGCGCCGGGATCGGTCGCCCGATGCCGCGCGCGAGCGTCTCGGTGACGAATTCCATCGTGGTGAGCGCCTCGTCGAGATCGAGCACGGTGAGCGCGGTCGGGATCACCACGAGCTCCGAATTCGAGAGCAGCAGGGTGTTCAGGTCCGAACCGCCGCCGGCGGTGTCGGCGAGCGCGAAGGCGCAGCCCGCCGCCTTCGCGGCGGCGTGCGCGCGCGCGACCAATTCCGGCGCGTCGCAGGTCGACAGCAGGCAGCGATCGCTCCAGGTCCCGATCGCCTCGGCATTCTCCTTCCAGCGCGCGAGCGGCGCGTTCTCGTCCGCCTCGAAGAGCGCGACCCGGTGGCCCTTGGCGAGCAGCATCGAGGCGATCGCCATCAGCGCGGTGGTCTTTCCGGCACCGCCTTTGAACGAGACGAAGGAGATCAGTTTCATCGGGCACTCCAGGCTTGGTCTTCGCCCCGGTTGTACCATCTGCTCGCGGGACGACAAGACCGCGCGGCTACAAAACCACGCGGCGACAGCGAGACAGCGCCACTTAGCAGCAGCGCGACGATCCCCCGATGCGCCGCTGCGCTACCACCGTATGGCGGCGGTGCTCCGGCGCCCCGGGACGTCGCCACTCCGGCACGCATTGGCGACGCCGCCCGAGCGCCTCGGGACCCGTCCGCGACGGGGCACCTTCGCCGCGACACCGCTCCACGCCGGTGCTTCGGCGACGCACCGCTTCATCGCTCCGTGCACGCAACGCGATAGTACTACGCCGCCACGCGAACGCGGAGCCCTGTGACCCTCGCCCCGCGCGGTCACAGGGCTAAATGACTGATTCATCGCGTGACTACGACGCTCGGTCGCCGCATCGCCACGCAGCCCGCGTGGCTTTGGCTGGAGCGAAGATAATCGCTTGAAGAGTGGGATTCGGTTGGGGTAGGGTGCGAGGCAGGATAATTGACTTTGTAGAACATCGCCGCCGTGCCCATCGATCCGCCCACCGACGTGCCTCCCCCAACCGACCATCCCGCCGCCGCGCCCGAGCCCGACGAGACGGCGCCCGCCTGGCGGAACCGCCGCCGGATCCGGGGCCGATGGCGCGATCCCGAGCAGGCGCGGAAGGCGCCGCGCGCCGACAAGCTGCTGTCGGTGCGCGTCACCGAGGCCGAGCTCGCGGAGCTCGACGCGCAGATCGCGGTGCTCGGGATCAGGCGCAACCGCGCGCTCCGGATCGCGGCGCGCCGGATCGGCGGCTTTCTCGAGACCGACGCGGGCGTCGTCGCCGAGCTGCGCGCGCTCAATCGCCAGATCGCCGGCGTCGCCACCAACGTGAACCAGATCGCCCACGCGGCGAACCGGACCCACGATCCGGACTATCGCGCCTTCCTGGCCGAGCGCGCCGAGCTCGGTCGCGTGCTCATCGAGGTGCGCGGCTTGCTCCAGCGCATGCTCGATCTCGGCGCGCGCCGCGAGGATGGCCTCGCCCGGCTGCGCGCCGCCGCGGCGATGGACGCCGCCGAGGACGACCCGACATGACCGCCGTCGCTTCGGTTCCCGAGCTGCTGCGCCGGGGCGCGGCGGCGCCACCCCACCTCTCGCCGGTCGACGCGGTGATGGGCGAGGACTGGGCGCGGCTGCGCCTCGGACGCGGCGCCGCCGCGCGCGAGGGTCAGGGCGGTGCCGGTCTCTCCGGGCGGCGGCGACGGGCGGCGATCGCCGGCGTGCTTTCGCCGAGCCCGCAGGCGATGGTGAAGCTGATCGGCACCGGCGGGGCGCGCAACGCGCGCGGGCTCGGCGCGCAGATGAACTATCTCGGCCGAAGCGGCGCGGTGGCGTTGCGCGCGTCCGAGAGCGGCTTCGGCGTCGAGATCACGGCCGGGGAGGCGAGCCGGATCGCCGCCGACTGGGGCATGCCGGAGGCCGATCGCGGCGGCCCGGACCGGACCTCGCATTTCGTGGTGAGCTTTCCGCGCGGCACCGATCCCGAGGCGGCCGAGCGCGCCGGCCGGGCCTGGGCGGCGGAGCTCTTCGACAGCGGCGCTTACGGCGATCGCTGGGACTACTACACCGCCTTCCACACCGACACCGCCTATCCGCATATCCACGTCGTCGTCGGCCGGCGCGGCCTCGACGAGGGCACCTGGCTCAGGATCTCGTCCTGGGGCGCGATCAGCTTCGACCGGCTGCGCGAGGTCCAGGTCGAGGTCGCGGCGCGCGAGGGCATCGCGCTCACCGGCACCGCGCGGCTCGCGCGCGGCGTGCACGCGCGCCCGGTGCCGGACGGCGAATACCGCCGGGCGCGGGCCGAGGGGCGCGATCCGGTCGCGCCGGAGCACAGCGCCGCCTCGGCGATCAGCACGGCGGCGGCGATCCTCGGCTACGCGCGCGCCTACCAGGGCGCGGCGGCGATCCTCGGGAAGGATGACACGGATCGCGCGCGCCAGCTCGAAGCGGCGGCGGCGACGATACTCGAGGGGCGGGCGCTGACGTCCGAGCGCGACGCCCTGGCTGATCTGACGACGAAGGAGGCCCTCGCGATGACGCGAACCATCGAAGCGAAGCAGGACGAGGCGCGGGAGAATTTCGCGCGGCTCGACCAGACGGTCGGGGAGATCCTCGACGCCGCGACGCGGAGCGGATTCATCCGGCGCATCGCCGAGCTGAAGGCCGAGGCGGCGCCGCTCCTGCGCGAGAACACGCCGTTGCAGCGCTATGGCGCCGAGGCCGCGCATCCGGACTATCGCGGCTTTGTGCCCGATCCGGGCGATCCGGCGGCGGTGGCGGCCCGCGCCGAGGCCGACGCGCGGCTCGCCCGGCTCGCCGAGCGCTTCGATCTCGATCCGGCGGCGAGCGTCGCGCGCCATGGCGCCGAGCGGGTCTCGCTCGGTCTCGGCCAGGACTACCGCACCCAGGAAATCATCGAACGCCAGCTCCGGCGCGACGCGCTCGACAAGCCTTACGAGCGTCCCGAGGTCACCAACGACCAGCTCCTCGCGTTCCACGCCGAGGCCCGCGCAATCTATCGCGAGGCGGAGATACGCGGGCGCGATCCTGCCGGCGAACTGTCGCGCGATCGGCAGGAGGCGGTCCGAGACGCCGCGACCAGTCCGAGCCAGCGCCGCGAAGATCGCGCCCCGACGCGGGGTGACAACGCGAGAAACATCGAACCACCCACGCCCTCGCGCGAGGCGTCCACCGAGCCGCCGGCGCGGCCGGTCCGCGCGCGCGACGACGACGAGAGGAGCCGGTGATGGGGCGGCGCAAGGAGGATGTCCTGCTCGGCTCGGCGCTCGGGCTGATGGTCGGCGCGCTGCCGGGCCTCTTCGCCGCCGGCGCCTTCGTCACCTGGCGCCTCGGCGGGGATCTCGGCGAGATCGGCCTCGGGACATTCCCGGCGCTGCTGCCGGATCTGGCGGCGCTCGGTGACTGGCCGTTCAAGTCCGGCGCGCTCGTTGGGCTCGGCACCGCCGCCGCCTCGGCGCTCGCCGGCGTGGCGCTGCTCTGGCGCGAGGAGCTCACCAGCCACGGCACCGCCCGCTGGGCCGAGCCGCGCGAGCTGCGCCGCGCCGAACTCCTCGCCCGCCGGGCCCGCGAGATCCGGGGACCGGTCTGGGGCAAGCTCGGGCGTCCGCGATCGCTCGCGGCGTATCTGAGCTCGGAGCGGATCGTCCATTCGCTGATCGCGGCTCCGACCGGCGCGGGCAAGGGCGTCGGCGTCGTGATCCCGACGCTGCTCACCTATCTCGGCTCGATCGTCGGCCTCGACATCAAGGGCGAGAACTACGCCAAGACCGCGCGGCGCCGGCGCCAACTCGGCGACCGGGTGTTCAGGTTCGCGCCCTACGCGAAGGACCGCCGCTCGCATCGCTACAACCCGTTCGACGAAGTCGCGGCGGCGCCGGAGCGGCGGCGCTTCGCCGAGGCGCTCCGCCTCGCGGGCAGCCTGATCGAGGCCAAGGGCAAGGGCACCGAGTCCTGGGTCGACGGCGCGCGCGAGATCTTCGCCGCGACCGCCGTGGTCGCGCGCGAGCGCGGCACGCCCACCATCGCCGCCGTCTACGATCTCCTGACCCAGGCCGGCGCGGCGACGGATCTGCTCGCGGCTCTCGCCGCCGCCACGAAATCCGGCGAGGCGCGCTCGGTCTTCAACCGCTTCGCGAGCCAGCCCGAAAAGGTGCTCGGCAGCTACATGTCGGTGATGTTCGACGGCGGGCTCCGGCTCTGGGCCGATCCGGACGTGCGCGACGCGACCGCCGCGAGTGATTTCGAGATCACGAGCTTCCGCTCCGATCCGGGATCGGTGTTCATCTGCGTGAGCCAGAAGGATCTCGGCGTGCTCTCGCCGCTCATCCGGCTCATGTTCCAGCAGATGTTCACCGCGCTGCAGGAGACCGAACGGGGCGAGAACGACAAGTTCGACGTGCTCTTCCTGCTCGACGAGTTCGCCTCGCTGGGCAAGATGGAGGAGATGAGCCGGGCGATCACCACGGTGCGCTCCTCGGGCGCGCATCTGATGCTGATCGTCCAGTCGCTCGCCAACCTCAAGGAGACGTATGGCGCCGAGGGCGCGGCAAACTTCATGGGCAACTGCGAGCTGCAGCTCTTCATGGCGCCGACCGACATGGACACGCCGCGCTACATCTCCGAGGCGATCGGCGACGCGACCCGCCGCGCCCGGGTCAAATCCTGGCGCCAGCGCGGCTGGGACGCGGCGACGATCCAGGAGCGCAACGAGGGCGCCCGGCTGATCCGACCGGAGCAGATCCGGCTGCTCGGCCCGGAAACCGCGGTCGCGCTCATCCGCGACCAGAACCCGGTCCGGCTCCACAAGGTCAGATACTACGAGGATCGCGCGCTGAAGGCGCTCTTCGCTGGGCAGCAGAGCGAGGCGATGAACGAGCCGCCGGAGATGGAGGCGACGCCGCTACCCGGCGAGGCACTGGCCGTCGACGAGGTGCCGGATGCCGGCCGGGAGCCGCCTCCCACTGCGGCCTCGGTGATCCCGACCCCGGTACCACCGTCCCCGCCCACGCCCGCCGGCGCCACATCGCCGGAGGTGCCGTCGGCGGAGGGGGGCGACGCCGAGACCGGGGAGGCCGCGACGCATCGTAAGCTCGACAGGCTCGTGTCCGATCAGCGCGGCATCGCCTCGGAGATGGCGAGCCTGATCAGCCAGGCGCGCGCGAACCTGCGGTCAAACCATTCGCCGGAGGAATGACGCAGGGGCGGGGCGCCGGCTTCGGCTGTCGCCCCGATACGGTCGGCCGCGGCGGCGGATGCCGACGGCCGCCGCGCCATCGATAACAAAAATTGCGCAATCTGTGCTGTCAGCGTAGAGTGAGCCGGACAGGAGGTCACACATGAACGTATCGATTGGCCCGCGTTGGGAGGGCTTCGTGGAGGGTGTCGTGAAGGACGGGCGTTACGGCTCGGCGAGCGAGGTCGTGCGCGAAGGACTACGGCTGGTCGAAGAGCGCGAGGCGAAGCTGGCCGCGCTGCGCCGGACGCTGGAAGCCTCCATCGCCGAGGGCGGCGAGGCGGAGTCGGACACGGTGCGAGCTCAGCTCGAGGCGAGGGCGAAGGCGCTGTCGGGCGAAGGATTCTAGTGCCGCGACTGGTCTATCTCGCCGCCGCCCAGCGGGATCCGCTCGCGATCCTGGACTACATCATCCGGGAAAGCGGCAGCCTTGCCGTCGGAGGCGCCTTCGTCGACCGGCTCCAGGCGCACTGCGAGAAACTGGCGTCGCTTCCGGGCACGATGGGCCGGGCGCGGCCCGAACTGCTCCCCGACATCCGAAGCTCGGCCTACGGGAGCTATGTGATCTTCTTCAGGTATCGCGACGAGGCGCTGGAGATCGTGAACGTGTTGGAAGGACATCGGGATATCGAATCAATGTTCGGGCAGCCGCCTCCTGACTAATGCGGGCGGAGGTCGCGTGAGGGCGGAGAGCAGTCGTCCGCTGCGCCGCAGCTGGATCGGCCACAAGGGCGAGAAGCAGTCGTTCTCCGCAGCCGCGGCACCGAATGGTCGTTTCTGGACGTGTGGAACGACATGCCATTGACCTCCGACCGGCGCCGCCCAACCTTATCCCCACGCAAAGTCCCAAATCCTTCCGATCAACCCGAAGGTGCCAATCCAGAATCAACCGGCTCCTAAAAGATGCCCCGGCGCTCACACCACTTGTCGCGCGACCGAGGCGATGCGGCGGTCGATCCCGGGCGTTTCGTCGGGATTCGAAAGCTGGACGGCGCGGAACACCTCGAGCGTGGAATCGATGGAGATTGGACGCGAGATATCCCGCTCTTCGAGAAGCAGCCGGAACAGCTGTATCTTGAAGATGAGGGCCCGGATCGCACGGGGCGACGCGGTATGTCCAAGCTCCCTGAAGTACTCTGGTGCCGCCATTCCGAGGCTCTCGACCTCCCGATCGGTGAAGCGAACTGGAGCGGTCTCCGCTTCGAGATAGGAACGATCGGAATCAAAACGGACATTGGCCGCCTCAGGCGGTGGCGCAAGCCTTTCCGCCAGTGCCCGCGCTCGGTCGAGGTTTTCATTGGCTTGGGAGCTGCGGCGGATCGCCTCCGCATGCCTTCGGCCATTGGCCTCAGGCGATCTGTCGCCGCCGAGGCCCTTGAACTTTGGGCGGCCGCTGCGAATCGTCGCCTCATCGAGAAGGGGCTCGGGCAGCTTCCCCTCCCCTGCAAGGGCCTCCTCGCAGTCAAGAGCAATGGAGGCAGCGTTCTTTTCACGGCGGTCCGCTGCCCGGCGTTCGAGATCCCGCAACCCCTCATTCTCGCGTCCGGCCAGCGCAATCGCAAGGTTCTCGATGTCGTCACGGCTCAGTCCCGGCACCCGGATATGACAGGCAAAGAGCTTATCTTTTTGTTCTCGAACGAGTTCATCTCGGAAGCGTGTCGCCGGGTGCTTCCTCGCCATCTCGGGGGCATCCGGGAAACCCGCAGTCCCCGCGTCCGTCCGCTTAGCGATCCACTCCTTGAAGCGTTCCGCGATCGCATGGTCGAGCTTGTCCTCGTCGACGAGCATGAGAACTTGGAGGCGCGCACTGATGACCGGATCGTCCAGCAGGAGGCGGGTGCCCTCAATCACGCCGAGCATCTCGTCGGGAGCACACCGGTCGATATCGTCGATGACAAGCAGCACCCTGTCTGGCCGACCTTGCGACATGAGCCGTGGACCAATTAGGATCGCCAGTGCTGAGATCGTCCAGCAGCCCCAGATAAGCCAGTTGGCAAGCCAATTCGTCTCGGCTGGGCCACTTCTGTCCGTTCCGAGCCCGCTCGGATTGGAGGCGGATACGGCTTCGGGAAGACGGCCACCGACCCGCTGTGACACCTCCGCGAAGAACCGTGACACCTCCGCGAAGAACGGGGCGAGGTAGCTGCCCCAGAAACCGGGTCCTCCCAAGTCCTTGCTCGGGTGCATCCCCTCAAAAAGGAAGCCCGCCGAAATCAAGGCTGCGAGCAGTACGACAGAAATCGGCTGAGCGAGCGAGGGGGAAGGATCGGCCGCCGCAGGATCCGGGTCCGGCGCCCTGCTATCCTTGGGTTCGCTGATCCGCCCTGATGTCCAGGCAACCAGCAGCGCGCGCACGTCGTCACCGATCAGGGCGAGCATTCCGAGCTTCTCCTGGTGCCCGGCGAGCCGCATATGTCGCGCGAAGAGTTCGCGCACCTTGGGGGCAACGCTGATTGCGACGCTCGCGAAATGTAGCAGGAAAGCGAACCCGACGAGGGAGCCGACCAGAATCGCGGCTCGCAGCATCAGTCCGAGTGGCAGTGCCGCGAGGCATATCGCGAGAAGCGCGAGAACGATCGGCCAGTAGCCCGACTTGGCGGCCGACGCACGCAGCGCCAGAGCGACCCGTGCCAGAACGCCTTTGTCCTGGCTTGCACGACTGACCAGGCTGCTATGGAGAAAGATCCAAGCCTCAGGCGAAGCTCTGTATTTCCATGCGTTGTGCTTGACGACAGCATACCGTGGCCAGCGGGCGAGCGGCCAGACGCGCCGGTAGCCATTCTGGCCGGGAAGATCGGGATCGATCATCGGTCCGAGCTGATCGGTGAGCGTGGTCTTTCCCGATCCCCACGGGCCGAAGAGGGCGAGCGTGAACTCTCCATGCGCGGATCGCAAGATGCGCGCAATGACACGCGCATGCTCCCGAACGTCGAGCCTGAGCTCATCCTCATGGGCCTTTCGCGCCATGTAGACTCTGCGCCGGCTACCGATCACATGCTGCGCAACGAAGCCTCCGAACCCGTACTCGCGAAGGGTTTCGGCTGCGCCCCCGGCATTATTCTTGAGCAACGTCTCGATCAGCGTGACAGCCTCGACTGGAGTACGCACCGCTGCCGCATTCAGAAGTCCATCCTTGAGCGCCGGGCTCAAGGCGACGCCAACGAGGTCGAATGAACTCAGCCCTTCGTATCCTTGCCATGGGGTTGGAAAGTGCTCCAAGCGGAATGCGAGGAATTTTCGTGTGCTCGAACTGTCCAATTCACCCCAGGCTCGTAGCGCAGCCAACTCCTGCGGCGAAGCCTCGGGCTCATCGCGTTCGATAGCAACTGAAATTGCGGCCACGACCAAGTTGAGGGGCATCACCCTTACCGACGGCTGCGGACCACGCCTTGCCGCCACGTTGTCATTGCTGTCGTCATCGTCGCCCGTGGAACGTTGTCGACGCACAAGACGGTCGGGAACGACAACGTCGGGCGTGGGGTGGTCGATGGTCTGCCTCGCAGCGCAAAGCAGAATGATGGCGGTCAGCGGCGCAAGACTCAGGCCGCTGAGTTCATCGACCAACAGCGGACTGACGGCGTCGAGGTAGCCGCGCGTGCCGTCCGTGGCGCTCTGTGTAGTGGCCATCGCCCCCCCGTCGTGCTTGTCCAGTTGCGGATTATAGTTGAGGTCAGGGTATTGGTCATTGACCTTAGGAAGCGCGGCCCTGGATCGGCAACGTAGTGTTGAGAGTCTACCGCGCTCTCCGACGTCCGCGACGGCGGGTAGCGATTCGCCCTTGGTAGCTTCGCCGAACGGCGGCAAATGGAAAATCGCGGCGCAACGACATTGGTCCGCTTAAATGACGGCTCTGCGCCGGGCCGGCGATAGCCGGCCCGGCCTTAGTCAAAGATCGATGGCCTCGGAGATGGTGAGGGCGTCGTCGAGGTCGACGCCGAGATATCGAACGGTGCTGTCCATCTTAGTGTGCCCGAGGAGGAGCTGGACGGCGCGCAGGTTGCCGGTCTTCTTGTAGATCTGGGCGACCTTGGTTCGGCGCATCGAATGGGTGCCGTAGGCGCTCGGTTCCAGCCCGATCGAAGTGACCCAGCCGCGCAGGATCCGTGCGTATTGCCGGGTTGAGAGATGAGGACTGCCGTGGAACCGGCTTGGCCAGAGGAAGTCGGCGCCGCGCATCTCGGGATTCGCGATCCAGTGCTCCAGCGATTGTCGCGTGGGTTCGGTGATCTCGAACCGGACCGGCTGACCTGTCTTGCGCTGGGTGATCGAGGCGCGCTCCCGCACGCGCCCCGCCGCGAACACGTCTCTTACCCTCAACCGGACGAGGTCGCAGCCACGCAGCTTGCTATCGATCGCCATGTTAAAGAGCGCGAGGTCGCGTGGCGTGTCGGCCATCTCGAGGCGCACGCGGATCGACCAGACGTGCTTGGGCTGGAGCGGGCGCTTCTGGCCGACGACGCGCCCCTTGTTCCAGGCGACGCGTTGAGGGCGAATGGCAGGCAGGAAATCCGTGGGCATGATCCAACCTCCGCCCTCCGACCCACCCGACTCCGGCCCGACGCCGACAGACGATCATACCGATCGGCAGCTTGCCGATAATCCCCAAAATAGCTAATATGGGGAGAGGCAGGAGGTCCCACATGAAGCAGTTTTCCTCGACCGAGTTAGCGAACCGCACCGGCGATGTGCTGGCCGCCGCGGCGGAGGCCCCGGTGACCATCGCCCGCCATGGCAAGCCGCGGTTCGTCATGCTGTCGACCGAGCAATATGACCGTCTGCGCCATCGCGGCGAAACCCGGCGATCCTTTCATGTCTCGGAACTCACCGACGCTGAGGCGGAGAAGTTGATCGGCGAGCTTCAGGACAGCATCGACAATGAATGACGCCAAGGGTCCCGCGATCGGGGACGTGTGGCGCTATCCCTTCCTCTGGAGCCGGGAAGCCTCCCGCGGCGAAACGGAGGGACGCAAGACGCGCCCGGTGGCCATGGCCTTGGTCACGCGCAATTCGGCCGTCGATTTGGAGGTGCTCATGGTACCGATCACCTCGCAACCGCCCCAGGACAATCCGTTCGCCATTCCCGTGCCCGATACTGAGAGCCGGACCCGAAATGAGTTGAGCGATATCATAGGGTTGTGATTCACGTCGGTTTGCGAAGACTGACGGAGATCCGATGCCCTGGACTGAT
>NZ_VFRP01000028.1 GCF_006385685.1 Amaricoccus solimangrovi
TCCCGAGAACGCGAAGACCGGCTTCCTCTTCAACTACACCTGGTGGGCCGATCACCGCGACGAACTCGACGGCCGCTTCCAGTCCTGGCTGGCGCAGTAGGCACCCGGTCGCGCGGATACGTTGGCAGGCGCCGCCCCGGCGGCCCTGCCAGCGCCCGCCGCTCATCTCGCACGCCGGCCTCGGAGCCTCCCTTCCTTGACCGACCGCGCCGCTGCCGAGGGTGCCCCGCGACACATGGAGGCCCGAGATCTTCTCGCCCAGGGTGTGGCCCCATAAGCAGGATTCCCACCTGCGCTGATTTCTGGTTCAACCTTCCGAAAGTGGAGGGTTGGATGCGACGGCATGAGTTGAGCGATGAGCAATGGGTGGTCATCGAGCCGCTGTTGCCGAACAAGCCTCGAGGGGTGCCGCGGGTCGATGACCGGAGGGTCATCAACGGCATCCTCTGGCGGTTCCGGACCGGCGCTCCGTGGCGGGACGTGCCAGATGCCGAAGGTCTTCGGGAGTCCGCGCATTTCGTTCTCGAGCCGCGCCCGAACGCCGACCAGAGCATCCCGGGCGGTGAGCAGCGCCCGCGTGACGCAGGCGGCATGGCTCTTGATCCGCACCTCCTTGAACCAGCCGGTCCGCGCGATCCGCGCCATGCCGCGCGCGTCATGACGGTCGGTCTTGTCGGGCATCATCTTCAAGGCGGCGTTGGCAGGGCGCGCGTCGAGGCAGACGAGGGGCAGCCCCTTCGCCGTCAGCGCATTCCATAGTCAGACCGCCAGCGGGCCGGTCTCCATGCCGATCTTCCCGGGTGTCCAGCACCCGAGCCAGGTCGCGATCGCATCCGGGCAGGTTCCGACCCTGCCCTCCGCCAGCAGCGCTCCGGCGCCGTCGACGACACAGATCGCCGCCGGTTCCTGCGATACGTCCAACGCCGGGATCCCCTCAGATCGCCTCGTAGCTCTCGATCCCCACCGGTTCGCCGGACGCGGTCGGGATGAGCCGCCGCCGGGCCGCGTCGCGGAGGAAGGCGTCGAAGGCCGGCGCCGCGTGCGCCCCGGCATCGTCGCGGAGGCTCTGGAGCAGGAACAGGTCGGGATCGGCGCGCGAGCGATGCGCGCGCAGGGGCGCCGGTGCGTGCCCGTTACGGGCCATTTCCTCCGACAGGGCGCGGGCCAGCGCGTCGCCCATGCCCGGCGCCGCGCGGATCCGCGCCACCTCGGTCACGACGCCGGGGCCGGCCCGCGTCCCGACCGCGAGCCACCCGACGGCGAGTTCGCCGATCTCCACCCGCCGCAACCGGGCCCGCCCGACGGAAAGCCGCCCCACCGCCAGGGCGCCCACGGCGAGCGCGCCGACGGCCAGCGCCCCGAGCGCCGCCGCGCCCAGTGTCAGCGCGCCGAACGACGCCGCCCCGGTCGCGCTCGCGCCCGTCGCGACGGTCCCCCGCCGGCTATCCGTCAGATGACGTCGCATGTCCGCTCTCCCGCCCGTTCCGACCCTGTCCGGCGAGAGTGCGGCTGAACGGAGGTCGGCGCAACGGGTGGCATCGCCCGCGGCGTAGCGGCGCTCTCCCTGTCGCGCTCACTCGGTGCCGATACCGGCACGCCGGAGCGACGCCGCGAACCGCTCGTAATCCTCCGGCCGCCCGGCGAGGGGGCGGACCCGGGCCTCGAGATCCCCGAGCAGCGCCGGCGCCTTCGCCGCCAGCCAGTCCCGCTCGCGGCGGGCGTCCTCCATCTCGCCCGCCTCCGCGAAGAAGGCGGCGGCCATCAGGTGGTAGATCGGCACGTCGTGAAACACGGCGGACCGGATCCGGGCCGCCGCCTCCGCGTAACGGCCGTCGATATAGGCGCAGAGCGCGATGCCGGTCTCGAAATAGGGCAGGGGCCCCGGATTGCGCGCGAGCGCGTCGGCCAGCAACGCGCAGCCCCGGTCCCATTCGCCGTGCAGCGCGAGGCGGTAGCCGTATTCGCCGAGCATGTCCGTGTCGTTGGGATTGAGCGCGACCCCGGCCGCGCCGACGCGCAGCGCCCCCTCGAAATCCCCGCCGAGATAAAGCGCCATCATCTTCGCCTCGGTCGCGCGGATGTTGGCCGGATCGAGCAGGAGCGCGTGGCGCGCATCCGCCAGCGCGCGGCCGAGATCCGCCTCCGGCTCGAAACCCCAGCGGCGGCCGTCGATCGCGACCTGGGCGCGCAATCCCCAGGCCGTCGCATAGTCGGGCAGGCGCGCGACCGCGCGCTCGACGCAGGTCCGGACCGTCCCGTAGCCCTCGGCGTCGATCGTGGCGCGAAAGGCGAAATAGGCGAGCACGCAGGCATAGCCATCCGCGGGGTCCGCCGGCCGCTCGGCCCGCGCCGCGGCGTCGGCCTGGAAGATCGCGCCGTAGGGCTGGCCGATCGCCGTCGCGGCCTCGGCCGCGATCCGCGTCTCGGCCGCGAGCGGCCGCTCTGTCCCGAGATCGGCGGCGTAGCTGCGCGCCCAGACCACCGTCCCGTCGACGGGGCGATGCAGGTTGAGGCTGACGCGGAGCTCGTCGCCGTCGCGGCTGAGCGTCCCGTCGAGCGCGTAGCCCGGCCCGGGCGTCGTCTCCGCCGTTTCCTCCAGCGGGGCCACGACGACGATGTCCCGGAACCGCGCGAGTTCGGCGATGAGCTCCGAGGTCAGGCCGCTCGCGAGCGCGGCGTCGAGCGCGTCGCCCGCGACGACCCGGGGCGCCACGACCGCGACGCGCGGAATGTCGGGCTTGGCGGGCGCCGCCGCGCGCGGCCACCGTAAGGCGCCCAGAAGCCCCGCGAGCGTGACGAGGGCGAGAAGGAGGATGGCGCCGATGAGCGGCGCGACGCGACGTCGCGGGGCCTCCGGCCGCGCGGTGGCCTCCGGCGCCGCCTCGCGCGCGACGAAGCTCGGCACGTAGCCGCCCTTCGGCACGGTGATGACGATCGGATCGTCGGCGCCGGCGGAGAGGTAGTAGCGGTCGAGCGCGCGGCGCAGGTGCCCGGCCTCGACGCGCACGATCGGGTCGGTCCGCGGATCGAAGGAGGCGTCGCGGCCGAAGACCTCGATGGCGATCGAATAGGCCTTGATGCGCTCCGCCCGGCCCGCCAGCGCCTCCTCGACGACATAGGCGAGGAAGCGGCGGTCGCGGTCGGTGGCGTCGAAGGCGTCGCTTTCGAGGATCCGCCGGAGCTGGGCGCGGCAGGGCGCCGGGTCGAGCGACCCGCCCTCCCCCTCGGGCCGGTATGCCACCTGTTCCAAGGCACCCCCTCCTCGGCGCGCCGGACAATCCTCCGGCGTCGCGTGGCTTATACTCTCCGGGCCTCGCCCTGCCAATCGTTACGCGACCTGTCCGCCGCGCGGTTTACGCGCGTTCCACGGGGTTAATTACCCCCCGATACTTCCGCCGGTCCCCCGGGCGGGTCAGGCTCCGGACGAGCGGCGCGACCTCCGTGCCGGATCGCGACATCTGGACGGGTGCGATGAGCTGGAAGCCCGAGCGCGACCTCGCCTCCGCTCTCCGGCGGTTTCCGGAGAAGGCGGACCGGGTGCTCCGGCTGGCGGAGCGCGACGAGGCGTTCCGCGACATGTGCGAGGAACTCGCCGCCGCGGAGGCCGCGCTCGAAACGCTGACGGGCGACGGCTCCGCGACCGGGGCCGCGCGGAGGGAGGAATGCGAGGGCTGGATCGTCCGCCTTCTCGGGGAGATGTCGGACGCCGTCCGGGAGGAGGAGGTGATCCGGCTCTCCGACCGCAGGCGACGCTGAGCCGGCGGGCCGGGAGGCCCGTGGCGCCGAACCGATCTGACGCGGCGGATACCGGGGATCCGGTCCCGCGTCCGAGCCCGCTCCCGGCAGGGGGCGACAACGGCCGGAAGGCCATGGGAGAGGGAAGAGGATGATGACACGCTATCTGACCGGAGCCGCGATTCTCGCGCTGCTCGGCGCGCCGGCCTTCGCCGCCGGGCTGGAAGTCACCTGCGGCGACTACAGCATGATGGACGAGACCACCAAGATGGAGACCATCGCGGAACTCGAGACCGAGACCTCGCAGTTGCCGAAGGAGCAGCAGCTGACCGCCGAGGCGATCCACACCAAGCTGGAAGCCGAGTGCAAGGACAAGGTCGACATGATGGTGATCGACGTCGTCACCGGCAAGTAGCGCCCGTTCCATCAACCAGGGTCCGGCCGCGCGGCGGGCGGACCCGCCGCGCCCGAACCACCCGGCCCGCCGGATCGGCGCGAATATGTAAATGCATATCCGACCGAGGGCGGACGGGGATCCGGCCGCGCGCTCGATATGCATATGCATATTCGGCCAGATCGCCGCGCGAGCCGTGGGTACCGGCCGCCCCTCCGGAGGTTCTTTCATGCTGCGACCGACGCTGGTTTCCGTTCTCCTCTCCGCGGGGCTTCTGCTCGCGGGGCCGGGCTTCTCGCAATCGGCGCCGCCCCCCGCGCCGCATGTGCCGCTCCAGAAGACGATCGGCAAGGCCCGCCCCGAGATCGTGCCCTCGCTCATCGTCATGAACGCCGCGGGGGCGGCGCTCGCGGAGGGGACGCTGACGCTGAAGGCGGTGGCGGCGAATTCCATCGTCTTCGCCGACCGCCCGGTCCGCGCGGCGGGACACGCGCCGACGAGCGTGCTGCTCGACGAATGGAACCCGTCCTATCCCGACAGCTTCCACGCCGACCCGCCGAACGCCACCGTCTCGGCCTTCGGGACCACCGAGAAGGAGGTCTACGACGCCGTGGTGACGCTCCGGAACCCGCGGATGAACGGGGCTGATCTCGTTTTCGACGTCGACGTGCTCGAGGGGAGCCTCGACGGCGCCACGGGTCCGGCGGCGCTCTTCATCGACATCATCGGCCGGCCGCTCACGCCGCTCTCCTTCGCAGGCGCCGCGCGCCGGACCGCCTATCGCGGCGCCTGGTACGCGGGCGCGGCCGACGCGGCCGCCGTCGACGCGGCGCGGCCGGCCTGCGGCTATCCGCCCTATCCGCCCTGCTACTGACGCGGAGCCGCGCGGCTCCGCCCGGGGCGCGAGACATCCAGCTTGCCCGCGCCGCCCGGCGCGGTCGCGACACGAACCAGAGGACCAGAGCCATGCACGTGACGAGGCAGACCCTGCCCGCGACCGCCTTCACCCTCGCGCTCATCCTGACCGCGACGGTGGCCTCGGCCCAGGGGGCGGGCGAGACACCGCCGGCGGGCGCCGCCGGGGCGACGACGACGATCGACGGACGCTACCTTCCGGCCCCGCCCCGCCCGTTCCGGGGCGAGATCGACACCAATGCCATGCAATCGACGCCCTCCTGGCCCGAACTGATCACCCCGCCCCGGGGCGCGCCGAACGTCCTGCTGATCATGACCGACGACGTGGGCTTCTCGGCCCCCTCGACCTTCGGCGGCGTGATCCCGACGCCGACGCTCGACCGGATCGCCGACGAGGGGCTGCGCTACACCCGGTTCCACACAACGGCGCTCTGCTCGCCCACCCGCGCGGCGCTGCTGACCGGGCGCAACCACCATTCGGTCGCGACCGGGGTCGTGGTCGACCAGGCCACCGGCTTCCCCGGCTACGACGGCGTGATCAAGCGCGACACGGTCGCGGTCGGCGAGATCCTCAAGCAGAACGGCTATGACACCTCCTGGTTCGGCAAGGACCACAACACGCCGACCTGGGTGGCGAGCCAGGCCGGGCCGTTCACCGACTGGCCGACCGGGCCGATCAAGGGGTTCGACTACTACTACGGCTTCATCGGCGACGACACGAGCCAGTGGCAACCGAACAACCTGTTCCGGAACACGACCCCGATCGAACCCTATCTCGGCCATCCGGGCTGGAACCTTATCACCGCGATGGCCGACGAGGCGATCGGGCGGATCAACATGCTGAACGAGGTGCAGCCCGAGCGGCCGTTCATGATCTACTACGCGCCGGGCGGCACCCACGCGCCCCATCATCCGACCAGGGAGTGGGTCGACAGGATCGAGGCGATGCACCTCTTCGACGAGGGCTGGAACAAGCTCCGCGATACGATCTTCGCCAACCAGAAGAAGCTCGGGATCGTGCCGGAGAACGCCGAGCTCACCGCCTGGCCGGACGACCTGCCGAAGTGGGACACGCTCTCGGACGAGCAGAAGAAGCTCTACATCCGCCAGGCCGACGTCTACGCCGCCTATCTCGCCTATACCGATCACGAGATCGGCCGGGTGGTCCAGGCGATCGACGACGCGGGCAAGCTCGACAACACGCTGATCATCTACATCTCGGGCGACAACGGCGCGAGTCCGGAGGGGACGCTCAACGGCCTTTACAGCGAGTTCGCGATCCTGAACGGCATCCACCCGAGCGTCGAGGACAACATGAAGTTCTACGACGCCTGGGGCACCGACCAGACCTATCCGCATTACGCGGTGCCCTGGGCCTGGGCCTGGGACACGCCCTACCAGTGGACCAAGGAGGTCGCCTCGCATTTCGGCGGCACCCGCAACGGCATGGCGATGATGTGGCCCGACCGGATCAAGGACAAGGGCGGCATCCGGACGCAGTTCCACCACGTCATCGACGTCGTGCCGACGATCCTCGAGGCCGCCGGCATCCCCGAACCGGTCTCGGTCAACGGCGTCGCGCAGCGGCCGATCGAGGGCGTGAGCATGGCCTATACCTGGGACGACGCCAACGCCCCCGGCCGGCGCGACACGCAGTATTTCGAGATGTTCGGCTCCCGCGCGATCTATCACGACGGCTGGGTCGCCGCGGCGCCGCCCCTGGTCGCGCCGTGGGATCTGTCGCTGGCGCCGCCGCCGGCGGATGTGATGAACGGCTTCAAGTGGCAGCTCTACGACATCGAGGCCGACTGGAGCCAGGCGAAGGACGTCGCGGCGGAAAATCCGGACAAGCTCCGCGACATGCAACAGCTCTTCACGATGCAGGCGGAGAAGTACCGGGTCTTCCCGCTCGACGACCGCACCCTGCCGCGCTTCATGGCGCCGAAGCCGAGCTACACGCCGGGCCGGAACGAATTCTCCTACGCCGGTCCGCTCATGAACGTGCCGTTCCCGGGCGTCGCCGGCGCGCCGGACCTGCTGAACAAGTCCTACACGATCACCGCCGAGGTCGAGATCCCGGCGGGTGGCGCCGAGGGCATGCTGATGACCGACGGCGGGCGGTTCTCCGGCTACGGCTTCTATCTCGTCGGAGGCAAGCCGACCTTCACCTGGAACCTGATCCAGCTCGAGACCGTGAAATGGCAGGGGAAGGAGGCGCTCTCGCCGGGGCATCACACGCTCGTCTTCGACTGGAAACAGTCCGCGCCGGGGCTCGGCAAGGGCGGCACGGGCACGCTCAAGGTGGACGACGCGGTGGTCGATACGAGGGAGATGCCGAAGAGCCTGCCGGTCGGCATCGGCTGGGTCGAGACCTTCAACGTCGGCGTCGATACCGGCACCTCGGTGGACGAGTCCGACTACAAGGTGCCCTTCCCCTTCACCGGGACGATCGACCGGGTGACGGTGAAGCTCGGCCCGGAGCAACTGACGGCCGCCGAGCAGGAGATGATCCGGGGCGCTCGTCAGACGAGCAACTGACTCCTTGAGAGGGCCGCGCCGGTCCTCCATTCTCGCAACGCGGGGTCCGGTTCGCCGGGCCCCGGAGCCTCCCAAACCCCGGAACCGGGACCGAACCAGATCGAGGATCGCACCGAGCATGAGACTTCCGCTTCACGCCATGGCCGCCGCCGGCCTGCTCGCCGTCCCGCTGACCGCCGCCGCCCAGGGCCAGAAGGAACCGCCCGCCGCGATCGCCACGCCCGACCGCGTCGAGACGCGGCTCGGCACGCTCGAATTCACCGATGGCGCGCCCGGGCCGAAGACGGCGGCTGCGCTCTACGATCATCTCGACTTCACCTATGCGTTCCGCGCCTTCACCGACACCTTCCGGGGCGTCAGCGTCGAGGCGGCGCGCCAGGGCTTCGAGGCCGCCGGGATCAAGGACAACGAGATCCTGATCTTCTCCGGGCTGATGGATTCCTCGTCGCTGTTCCTGACGGCCAACGCCGATACCGTCTATTTCCTCGGCTTCGTCGATCTCTCGAAGGGCCCGATGGTGGTCGAGACCCCGCCGGGCGCGCTCGGCACCATCGACGACATGTGGTTTCACTGGGTGACCGACTTCGGCCGGCCGGGGCCGGACCGGGGCGAGGGCGGCAAGTACCTGCTGGTCGGGCCGGGCTATGACGGCCCGCTGCCCGAGGGCGGCTTCTATGTCGGGCATTCCCGCACCAGCCGCGTCCTGCTGCTCGGGCGCGCGTTCCTCGAGAACGACGATCCGAAGGCGCCGGTCGAGGCGATCAAGTCCAGCACCCGCATCTATCCCTACGCGCCGGGGGGTGTCGGCACCTCGATCGCCGAATATCTCGAAGGCGGCGTCGAGCTCGGCCGGGACGCGACGCCCGAGACGCCGGTGTTCCACGAGGGCACCGGCCTCGTCATCAACACGATCCCGCCGAACGATCTGAGCTATTACGAGATGCTGAACGACCTGGTGCAGGCGGAGCCCGCCGATGTGATCGATCCCGAGCTGATGGGGCCGATCGCGGCCATCGGCATCGAGAAGGGCAGGGAGTTCGCCCCGGACGCGCGCATGCGCGGGATCCTCACCGAGGCCGCCGCCGTCGCCAACGCGACGAGCCGGACGCTCGGCTTCGATCCGCGCGATCCGGAGTGGTTCTACTATCCCGACTCGCAATGGTGGAATCCGCTCTTCCTCGGCGGCTACCAGTTCGAGACCCCGCTTCCGGAGATCACGCGGGAAGGGGCGAAGCCCTATCCGCCGACCGGCTACCGCCAGCTCGACGCGCGCACCTCGTTCTTCTACATGGCGACGGGGATCACGCCGGCGATGGCGATGCGGCTGCCGGGCGTCGGCTCGCAGTATCTCTTCGCGGCGAAGGACGGGGACGGCCATTTCCTCGACGGGGCGAAGACCTACAGGGTCACGCTGCCCAAGGGCATTCCGGCCGGGGAGTTCTGGTCCTTCACCCTCTACGACAACCAGACCCGCTCGATGCTCCAGACGCCGCAGAAATACCCGCGCGCCGGCAGCCAGTCCTATCCCTCGCCGGCGGCCGAGGCGGCGGCGGACGGCTCGACGACGATCTGGTTCGCGCCCGAGCAGCCGGAAGGCGTCGGCCGCGGCAACTGGATCCAGACCGACCCCGGGAAGGGCTGGGTCACCATCCTGCGGCTCTACAGCCCGCTCGAGGCGTTCTTCGACAAGTCCTGGCGCCCGGGCGAGATCGAGGCGGTGGAGTGACGCCCGGTGTCCGCCGCCCGACGCCTTCCGCGGGCTTCGCCGCGCCCGGTGGCGCGGGCGTACCGGATCGCGGCGCGGCGGCCCGTCACCGCGCGCGCGGGGGAACGAACGGCAGTTCGGGGGCGGCCAGCCCGGCGAAGGGGTCGGCCCAGGCGGGTATCCGCGACAGGCGGTCGTTCCAGCGCGAGATGGCGGGATAGTCCGCGAGCGGCAGGCCGGCCGCGGCGTTGAAGGGCAGGAAGGTCGCCATCCGGAAGTCGGCGTAGCTCAGACCGCTGTCGAGCAGGAAGGCTCTCGTCTCGAGATGCGCGTCGAGTTGCGCGGCGCTCGCGCGAAAGAGCGCCTCGCCTTCCGCGACCTTCACCGGATCGACCGGGCCGAGCCCGTAACGCTGCCTGGTGCCGAACTCGAAATGGACCATGTCGCAGGCATGCACGAAATTCGCCTTGCCCCAGCTGATCCACCGGATCAGTTCCGGAAGCTCCGGATCCAGCCGCCAGAAGGTCGATCCGGCCGACATCGACAGGCGGCAGGCGATGGCATCCGCTTCCCAGAGCGTGGTCCCGTCCTCGACGAGAATGGGAACGCGGAGGGAGGGATTGAGTTTCCGGAACCGCTCGCTCGACGCCGGATCGAAGGGCGAGGCCCAGACGAACTCGATCTCCGATCCGAGGTATTTCGCGGTGGCCACCGCGAGCCGGGGATTGGGGTTGCGCGAGAAGTAGAGCGTCGGCACTCCGGTTTCCCTCCCCGTCCGGGGTCCCCTGCGCCCCGGCCCTCCGGGGCAACGCGGCGGGATCCCCACCCCCGCCTCAGATCACCACGAGGTCCGCGCTGGTGAGCGTCGGCGCGCCGCTCAGCGCGGCGAAGACGACGGCCGCGCCCGCGCCGTCGCCGTCGGCGTCGTAGGACAGTTCGCCGCGCGACGTGTCGTAGAGGATGAAGTCGTCCGCGTCCCGCGCGGAGCCGGTGGCATTGGCCGCGAAGAGGCCGCTCGCCAGGACGCCCTTCGCCGTCAGCATCGGCATCACCGCCTTTGCGATCTCGATCGTGTCGGCGGCCGCGTTGAAGCCGATGATCGCGTCGACGGCGCCCAAGGCCGAATTGAAGCGGAACACGTCCAGCCCGGCGCCGCCGTTCAGCGCGTCGGGCCCGCCGCCGCCGTTCAGCATGTCGTCGCCGATCCCGCCGTTCAGCGTGTCGGCGCCGGCGCCGCCGTTCAGCCTGTCGTTGCCCGCGGCGCCGCCGAGCGTGTCATCGCCGCCACCCCCGTTGAGAAGATTGTCGCCGGGGTTCCCGGTCAGGACATTGGCGAGGCCGTTGCCGGTCGCGTTGATGGCCGCGCTCCCTCGCAGCGCGAGATTTTCCGCCTGGCCGCCGGCGAGCGAGAAGGTCACCGTCGAGAACACCCGGTCGAAGCCTCCGCCGCTCGCCTCGCCGACCTGATCGCCGGCGTCGTCGACGTGGTAGCGGTCGTCGCCCGCGCCGCCGGCCATCGTGTCGGCGCCGCCGCGGCCATCGAGAACATTGGCCCCGGCATTGCCGGTCAGGATGTTGTCGAGATCGTTGCCGAGCCCGCGAATGTCGCCGGCGCCGGTCAGCACCAGATCCTCGAGCAGGCCGGCGGCCTGATCCGGATTCGCGAGGTCGAAAGCCACGCGCGACATCACCGTGTCGTGGCCGTGGTCGCCCGCCTCCTGCTCCACCACCCTGTCGCCGGCATTGTCGACGACATAGACGTCGTCGCCGTCCCCGCCGATCATCTCGTCCGCGCCCGCGCGCCCGTCGAGGGTGTTGTCCCCGCCGGTTCCGGTCATCACGTTGGCCAGGGCGTTGCCATAGCCGTCGCTGTCGGCCGACCCGCCGGAGCCGTGATAGAGCGTCAGGTTCTCGAAATCGCCCTGAAGCCGGGGGCCGCGCCTGAGGTCGAAGGTCGCGGCGGCGAAGATCGTGTCGATCCCGGCGCTGTCGATCAGCGTGTCCGTCGCGTCGGCGGTGTAGTCGTCGTCGCCGTCCCCGCCGTTCATCAGGTCGGCGCCGTCGCCGCCGCCTCCGCCACCCCCGAGGTCGTCGTCCCCGGCGCCGCCGGTCAGCGTATCGGCGTAGCCCGATCCCACCAGCGTGTCCGCGTTGGCGGTGCCGGTGACCCCGACGCCCGAGGTCGCGTCGACGGCGCTGAGCCAGACGCGCTCGTTCGAAAGGAGCAGCCTGGTCGAGAAGTCGATCGACCCGCCGGCGCCGTCGACGCGGAACATGATCTGGCCGGTGTCGTTCCCGCCGGTGATGCGCGCGAAGGCGTTGAGCTGTTCCAGCGTGGCGAAGGTCACGCCCCAGGACATGACGACGAGCCGCTCGACATTGCTGAATGTCAGGTCGCCGAGATCTCCCGTGCCGCGATAGGGCGACCAGGAGTAGAGCTGGAAGGCGGCGGCGACGACCACGTCGTCGCCGCCGCCTCCGTCGATCGTTCCGTCCTGGCGCCGCACCTCGAACGTATCCGCGCCGTTGCCCCCGTAAAGCGCATCCGCGCCGCCGCTGGCGTCGTCGCGATAGACGCCTACGAAACGGTCGTTGCCCGCGCCGCCGCGGACCACGTCGTCGTGACGCGTATTGGCGAAGGAATCGGCATGACCGGTGCCGGTGACGTCGTAGCCGGAGGAGAGCGTGGTCGCGTTCACCGCGACGCCGGTCGTGCCGGTGACCCGGCCCGAGAAATCGATCGGGCCGCCCGGGCCGGTCAGGTAGATGTTCCCGCCGGAGGGCAGGGTGATCGCGGCGAAGGCGCTCAGCTGATCGATCCGAAGGGCCACCTCGTAGCTCTCCACGAGGAGATGCTCGACATTCGCGAAGGCGAGCGCGCCCAGGGTATCGCCCCGCAGGTATACGCGATCGAAACCGGCGCCGCCGTCGATGGCGCCGCCGTCGCCATAGCCGGGCGCCAGCAGGAAATCGTCATCGCCGCCGGCGCCCGAGAGCATGTCGATTCCGCCGGCCGCGCCGGGCGTTCCATCGCTCGATATGCCATCGAAAACATCCGCGTCCGGCGTTCCGGCGAGATAATCGTCGCCGCTCGTGAGAACGTAGGTTGCCACGGCTCACCCCTTCGATTCAGGAGCGCGCCGAGTGCTCTCCCGTGTGGAATCAAGCGGATACTGTACCGATCATATCGCTTTGCGATTGGAAGGTCACCTCTTTCATCCCGGGAGGAAGCCGGCGCGGCCGGGGGTGGATGCGAGGGCGCCGCGCCCGGACGCGCCTCGCGCTCGCGGGGTCAGGTGAGGATGAAGTCGGAAGCGCCGAGATCGCCGAGACGGACGCCGAGGAGGGTGACCGCGGTTCCTTCGCCCAGATCGAGGATCACGTCGTCGCCCGAGCGCGTCGCCCGCTCCAGAACCGCCGCGGCGGAGGCGAAGTCGAATTCCTCGACGTCCAGGCGGTCGAGGCCGGGCTCGAAATCCTCGATCACGTCGGCTCCGCCGAAATCGTCGAACTCGAAGACATCCGCCCCGGCGCCTCCGACGAGCACGTCGTCTCCCTCGCCGCCATCGATCCGGTCGTCGCCCGCGCCGCCGACCAGGCGGTCGGAGCCTTCGCCGCCATCCAGTTCATCATCGCCGGCGCCCCCGAAAAGCCTGTCGTCGCCCCGGTCGCCATCGAGCTCGTCGCGCCCGACGCCGCCCGAGAGACGGTCGCGCCCGGAACCGCCGTCGATCTCGTCGTCGCCGTCGCCGCCATAGATCCGGTCGTCGCCCGAGCCGCCCTCGATCTCGTCGTTCCCGGTCCCGCCCTTGATCCGGTCGTCGCCCGAACCGCCCTCGATCTCGTCATGACCGCTCCCGCCAAGGAGGCGGTCGTCTCCGCCACGTCCGAAGATCGTGTCGTTGCCCCCGAATCCGCGGACGCGGTCGAAGGCGCCGGTTCCGCGCAGGACGTTGCCGCCGGCGTCGCCGTCGATGTGCATCGGTGATCTCCTCGATTGTGATGTCATCCCCTCCTGAGCACATCCCCGCTGACGCCGGTCTGACGGCGGGTGTCAGGAAGCTGTCAGGAAGAGGGCGGGGCGGCCGGCAGGTCGAGCCGGGCGATGAGCCCCTGGCGGCCATTCTCCAGCGCCAGCGCGCCTCCGGCGGCGGCGGCGATCTCCGAGGCGATGGACAATCCGAGGCCCGCGCCCGGGCCCGCGAGGTCGAGCCGGACGCCGCGGGTCCGGAGCGTGCGGAGCAGTTCCGGAGGTATGCCGGGACCGTCATCCGCGATCTCGATCACCACGCGGCCCCCCGCGCGGGACGCGCGGATCTCCACCGCCGCGCGCGCGTGACGCGCGGCGTTCTCGAGCAGCGCGCCCAGGGCCTCGGTCAGGTCATCCGCGTCGATGCGCGCGCGAAGGCCGGGCAGGGCATCGACGCGCCAGCCGAGGCGAGCGCCTTCCGGAGTCCGGCGCAGCACGGCGAGGAGCCGGTCGATGACCCCGGCCGGCTCCGAGAGCGCGAGGCGCGCCGCGGAGGCGACGCGGGCGCGCGCCAGTTCGCGATCGACGTGGCGTTGCATCGCCAGGGCGATCTCCTCGATACCCTCGGCCTCCGCGCGCTCTCCCTTCGCACGCAACCGGTCCGCTTCCCCGATCAGGGCCTGCAGCGGACTCTTCAACCCGTGCGCGAGATCGGCCGAACGTCCGCGGGCACGCAGGAGCGCCTCCTCCCGTTCGGCGATGAGCGCGTCCACCTCGGCGGCGAGCGGACGGATCTCGCGCGGAAAATCCGCGCCGAGCCGGCTCTTCTCCCCCGATCTCACCGCCGCGACGCGCTCCCCGACCTTCGCGAGCGGGCGGAGGCCGACGGCGACCTGGGCCGCGCCCGCGGCGATCAGCATCGCGGCGAGCAGGGCGACATAGGGCGCGAGATCCCCGACGAAGGCGCGGGTCGCCGCGCGGACCTCGCTCCGGTCGAGCGCCACGGCGGTGCGAACCCGCGATACGCCGCCCCCTTCGGCGAGCGTCAGGGTCCGCTCCAGAAGCAGGAGGGTCGCGCCCCCCGGCCCCTCCAGCGCGTCTTCCCGCGGCGTGCCGGGCGGCGGAGCGGGATCCGGAAGATCCAGCGCCCCGTCCCAGAGCGAGCGCGAGCGCGACGGGCCGCCCGTGTCGGTCTCGACCTGCCAGTAGGAGCCGGAGAGGGGCCGCGCGAAACGCGGATCGGACGGCGGACGGGTCACCGTCACGGAGCCGTCCGGCGCCCGCGAGAGACCCGCGGCCAGCTGATCGAGATCGACGAGCATCTCCGCGTAGGCGCGCCGCTCGACATGCCGCTCGAAGAGGACGCGCAGCCCGACCGCGGCGAGCGCGAGGGCCGCCAGGATCGCGGCGGCGCCGGCGAGCAGAAGGCGGAGCCTGATCGAGCCGCCGCTCACGCGTCCGCTTCGAGGTAATAGCCGAAGCCGCGCCGCGTGCCGACCAGCCCCGGCCCGAGCTTGCGCCTCAGCCGCGCGACCAGCGCCTCCAGCGCGTTCGCCTCCCGCGCGTCGTCGTCGCCATAGAGATGTTCCAGCAATTCGGTGGGCGGAACGACCCGCGCGCGGTGGAGCGCCAGATAGGCGATCAGCCGGTATTCCAGCGACGATAGCGCAACGGGTACGCCCCTGACGGCGACGGTCATGCGATTGCCATCGATCGTGAGGGAGCCTGCCACGAGGATGGCGGCGCCCCGTCCCGCCGCGCGCCGGACGAGCCCGCGCGAGCGCGCGACCAGTTCCTCCATGTGGAAAGGCTTCGGCAGGTAGTCGTCGGCGCCCGCGTCGATCCCCTCCACCCGTTCGACCCATGCGCCCCGCGCGGTCAGCACAAGCACGGGCATGTCACGGCCGTTCGCGCGCCAGCGCTTCAGGATCGCGAGACCGTCCATCGACGGCAGTCCGAGGTCGAGCACGACGAGGTCATATTCCTCGGTGTCGCCAAGGAACCAGGCCTCCTCGCCATCGCTCGCCGTCTCGACCCGGAATCCCGCCGCCGAGAGCGCGGTCACGAGGTCGCGCCGGATCCGGGGATCGTCCTCCACCGCGAGTACGCGCATCAGTCGTCATCATCCTCCCCGACCGAGATCACGCGGCCGGTTCTCGCATCGACGACCGCCTCGAGCAAACGCCCATCCGGGGCGATGAACTCGAATTCGTAGACATGGCCGCCATCCTTCGCCTCGAACTCGACCTCGATGATCCGGCCGTCGATCTCACGCTCGACGATCCCGAGGATCTCGCGCAGCGGCAGGACCTCCCCCCGCTCGAGCGCGCGGCGCGCGCGGTCGCTGTCGTCGAGATCGGCGTTGCCGATCACGGGCACGACGAGCAGGACGGTCGCGAGGCCTGGAATCTTCATCCGCCTCCCTTGCCCGATTCCCGCTGACGGCTCGCTGACGGATCCGGCTCCCGCCGGTCAGGATGGCGACGCCGCGATCGGAAACCCGTGACGAGGGGAGGGCGCCTTCCGCCCCGTCGCGAAGGCGCCCCCGGGCTCACATCTCGAAGTCCTCGTCGAAGCTCATCTCCTCCGCCGGGGCATCCTCCTCGGGCGGCGTCTCCTCGGCCATCGCGGGATCGCCGGAGAACATGCCCGCGATCGCATTGCCGAGCAGAACGCCGCCCGCGACGCCGACCGCCGTCTGCGCCGCGCCCGCGAGGAAGCCGCCGCCCTGATGGGGCGCGCGCATGGCCTGCGTCGCCGGGCCGTTCCCCGGCGCGGGCCGGGGCGTCGGGCGGGCGCCACCGCCGAAGAGGCTCGAGAGGAAGCCGCCGCCGCCCGCCCGCGCCTGTTCGGTCTCCAGCGCCTCGATCCGGGCCTGGGCCTGTTCGAGCGCCGCCTGCTGAACGACGATGGTCTGCGCCATGTAGTAGGGCGCGCCCGGCTGGGCCGCGATCGCCCGCGCGATGAAGCCCTCGGCCGCGGCGTCCCGCGCGGGCGCGGCGCGCTCCGCCTCGGCCAGCCTGGAGAACAGCCCTTCGATCGCCTGCTGGTCGTTCCGGTCCATGTCGTCTCGCCTCCATCGGTTTCCCCCGGGTTTCTCCCGGTCCCGGCGATATAGGTGGTCCCGCGCCCTCCCGCGGCCCCGCGCGTCACTTTGCCTCAACCCGCGCGCGACCGATCCGCGCGTGACGGAAGGGCGGCGAGGCCGAACAGGTCTGTTCGGCGCCGCGCGGAGCCTGTAGGCCGAGCCTCATCTCCGCCGCGCAGAACGAGATCCGCCGCCCGAGGAAACCGAACCGTGCCCAGATTCTCCGCCAACCTGTCCTTTCTCTACGCCGAATTGCCGTTCCTCGACCGTTTCGCCGCGGCCGCGGAGGATGGCTTCCCGGCCGTCGAATACGTCTCCCCCTACGAACATCCGCCCGAGGCGGTCGCGGCGGCGCTCCGCTCGGCCGGCCTCACGCAGGCGCTCTTCAACCTGCCCGCCGGCGACTGGGCCGGCGGCGAGCGCGGCATCGGCTGCCTGCCGGACCGGGTCGACGAGTTCCGCGCCTCGGTCGGGACCGCGATCCGCTACGCCGAGGCGCTCGGCTGCGACAAGGTCAACTGCCTCGCGGGGATCGCCCCGGCGGGCGCGGACCGGGCCGAACTGGAGGCGGTGCTGGTCGCGAACCTGCGCCACGCGGCGCCCCGCTTCGCGGAGGCCGGGATCAGGCTCCTGCTCGAGCCGATCAACCTGCGCGACATGCCGGGCTTCCTGATCCCGACCACCGACGACGCCGGGCGGATCCTCGACGCGGTGGGATCGGACAATCTTCACATCCAGTACGACGTCTATCACCAGCAGGTGATGCGCGGCGACCTGATCGGGACCTTCGCGCGGCTGCGCGGGCGCATCGCCCATGTCCAGATCGCCGACAATCCGGGGCGGGGCGAGCCCGGGACCGGCGAGATCAACTATCCCTTCGTGCTGCGGGAACTCGACCGGCTCGGCTACGACGGCTTCGTCGGCTGCGAGTACAAACCGAAGGCCGGCACCAGCGCGGGGCTCGGATGGATGAAGCCCTATCTCACCGGGAGAGCGCGGGCCTGACGCCCTGACTCCATCGGACCCGATCCGATCCTCGGCGCGCGCGAGGTGAGGATCGGCTCGTGAAACCCGGGCAGGGCCGCGCGCGGCGAAACACCCGGAAGGTCCGTTCCCGCCACGCCGCGCGGATCGCCATGAGCGACCGGTCAAGCGAAGCGCCTTCGACGAATCATCGCCCCGCCGAGGCCTGACGGGCGGGCGGGCCGCGAGTGGCTCCGATGGCCGGGCTCCCGGAGAGTGATACGATTTTTCCTCCCCGCCGGGCTTCGCACGCGTGGCGGCGGAATTCCGTTTGCACACGCCGCGATCGCCCGCCATGAGCTTGCTCCCGGGGCCCCGCGCGCGGGCCCGGCAACGTCGGTTCAAGGAGGATGCCCGGATGAAGGCGCTGGTTCTGGAGGAGAAGCGCAGGCTCTCGCTGCGCGATTTCGATATCCCCGGCACGCTCGGGCCCAGGGACGTCCGGATCCGGACGCACACGGTCGGGATCTGCGGTTCGGACGTGCATTACTACACCCACGGCAAGATCGGCCCCTTCGTCGTCGAGGCGCCGATGGTGCTCGGGCACGAGGCCTCGGGAATTGTGATCGAGACCGGGGCGGAGGTCGCGCATCTGAAGCCCGGCGACCGCGTCTGCATGGAACCGGGGATCCCCGACCCGACCTCGCGCGCGGCCAAGCTCGGGATCTACAACGTCGACCCGGCGGTGACCTTCTGGGCGACGCCGCCGGTGCATGGCTGCCTCACCCCCGAGGTGATCCATCCGGCGGCCTTCACCTACAGGCTGCCCGAGAGCGTCTCCTTCGCCGAGGGCGCGATGGTCGAGCCCTTCGCGATCGGCATGCAGGCCGCGCTCCGGGCGCGGATCCAGCCCGGGGACGTCGCGGTCGTGACCGGCGCCGGCCCGATCGGGATGATGGTGGCGCTCGCCGCGCTCGCCGGCGGCTGCGCGAAGGTGATCGTCGCGGACCTCGCCCAGCCCAAGCTCGACATCATCGGCGCCTACGACGGGATCGAGACCGTCAACATCCGCGACCGCGCGCTCTCCGAGGCGGTCGCCGCGGCGACCGACGGCTGGGGTTGCGACGTCGTCTTCGAATGCTCGGGCGCGGCGCCGGCGATCCTCGGCCTGCCCGCGCTCGCGCGGCCGGGGGGCGCGATCGTGCTCGTCGGCATGCCGGTCGATCCGGTGCCCGTCGACATCGTCGGGCTCCAGGCGAAGGAACTCCGCGTCGAGACCGTGTTCCGCTACGCCAATGTCTACGACCGCGCGATCGCGCTCATCGCCTCGGGCAAGGTCGACCTGAAGCCGCTGATCTCGGCGAGCCTTCCCTTCGAGGACTCGGTCGCCGCCTTCGACCGCGCCGTCGAGGCGCGCGACACCGACGTGAAGCTCCAGATCGTCATGCCGGACTGACCGGCGCCGACCCGCGCCTTCGTCCCGGCGCCGCCGCGCGCCGGGATCGCGCCTGATCCGAAACGCGCCGTGTGCCATGCGGAAAAGTATGAGACGCGCGCCGCCACGAAGGCGAGGCGCGCCGCTTGCCAACACGCCCGAGACAAGACGATACCGATCGAAAGATCAGGTATTTAACTGGAGAACTTCAGGTAGGGCGATCTGCTCGCGCAAGCTTCTGCCGCGGCGCGGCGAAGCAGCGATGGATCATTTCCGCGAAACCGGTCGTTTTCCGACAGAACGCACGCAAAAAAGTATCGATCTTTTCTTCGCCTTGATGTGGAATCCGCCCCGGTCCCCAACCTAGGTTTCCGCTGCGTCCGGCGCGTCCGCAGAACAAGCGCCACCCGCTTCCCGGGGAAAGCGACGCAGGTTGGAGGAAGACCCGTGCAGCCAGATCTGGAACTGGTCCACATCCGCAAGGGCGAGTCCTTCGCCGCGTGGATGCATGGCTATCCGTTCCGGACGGTGCGCTGGCACTATCATCCCGAATACGAGATCCATCTCGTCACCGCGACCTCCGGAACCTTCTACGTCGGCGACTTCGTCGGCTCCTTCCGGCCCGGCCAGCTCATCATGACCGGGCCGAACCTGCCGCAGAACTGGATCAGCGACATCGCGCCCGGCGAGGTCGTGCCGCTGCGCTCGCTCGTGATCCAGTTCCCCGAGGCCTTCATCGAGGAGGCCAGCGCGGCCATGGCCGAGATGGAGGCGCTGCGCCCGCTCCTCGAGCGGAGCCGGCGCGGCCTGATCTTCGACGACGAGACGAGCGCGCGGGCGCGGCCGCTGATGGAGGCGCTGATCGAGGCGCGGGGCCTGCGCCGGCTCGCGCTCTTCTGGGAGATCCTCGATCTGCTCTGCCAGGCGCCCGGCCACGAGGTCCTGGCGAGCCTCAGCTTCGAACTCGACCTGACGCGCTTCGGCGACGGCGGGATCAACCGCGCGCTCGCCCATGTGCGCGAGCACCTGACCGAGCAGATCGAGGAGACCGAGCTCGCCGCGATGGTCGGCCAGAGCCAGAGCGCCTTCTCCCGCGCCTTCAAGCGCCACACCGGCACGACGCTCGTGCGCTACCGCAACCAGCTGAGGATCGACCTCGCCTGCCAGATGCTGCTGACCCACCCCGAGACCCGGGTGGCGCAGATCTGCTACGATGTCGGCTTCTCCAATCTCTCGAACTTCAACCGCCATTTCCTTCGCCTGAAGGGAATGTCGCCGTCCGAGTTCCGGACGACGTTCGCCGCCCAGAAAGCCATGGTCATGGCCGAATAAGCCCGCCTGACCGCGAAGATTTCACGAGTTCGAACGGCGCGGTGCCGTCCGAAGACGCGCGGGTGCTGCCTGCGACACCCCTTGGGAGGAACCCAGAATGAAAACAGCCCTTCTCACCGCCTCCGCCCTGCTGGCGCTGGCCACCGCCCCCGCGGTCGCCCAGGACCAGCTCAAGATCGGGATGACCTTCCAGGAGCTCAACAACCCCTATTTCGTCTCGATGCAGGAGGCGCTGAACGAGGCCGCCGCCTCGATCGGGGCCGAGGTGATCGTGACCGACGCCGGCCACGACGTCGCCAAGCAGATCTCCGACGTCGAGGACATGCTGCAGCAGAACATCGACATCCTGCTGCTGAACCCGACCGACAGCGCGGGCATCGAATCCGCCGTGCACGCCGCCAAGGCCGCGGGGGTGATCGTGGTCGCGGTCGATGCGAATGCGAACGGCCCGGTCGACACCTTCGTGGGCTCCAAGAACCGCGACGCCGGCTACATGTCCTGCAAGTACCTCGCCGAGTCGCTGAACGGCGAGGGCGAGGTCGCGATCCTCGACGGCATCCCCGTCGTGCCGATCCTCGAGCGCGTCGAGGGCTGCGAGGCGGCGCTCGCCGAGGCGCCGGGGATCACGCTCGTCGACACCCAGAACGGGCGGCAGGACCGCTCGGTCGCGCTCGGCGTGGTCGAGAACATGATCCAGTCGCATCCGGACCTCGCCGGGATCTTCTCGGTCAACGACGGCGGCGCCATGGGCGCGCTCGCCGCGATCCAGGGCTCGGGCCGCGACATCAAGCTCACCTCCGTCGACGGCGCGCCCGAGGCGGTGAAGGCGATCGCCGACGGCACGCCCTTCGTCGAGACCACCGCGCAGTTCCCGCGCGACCAGGTCCGCGTCGGCCTCGCCATGGCGCTCGCCCAGAAGTGGGGCGCCCGGGTGGTCCCGGCCCAGGTGCCGATCGACGTGCGCGTCGTCGACTCCGAGAACGCCGCCGACTTCAGCTGGTAAGGCGCAACCCTCCGCCGCTCTCCCCCCGCGGGGGAGCGGCGGTCCTCTCCGGCCACGAGGTGGGCACATGCTCGAACTGAACGGCATCAAGAAACGGTTTGGCAGGATCGAGGTCCTGCACGGCGTCGATCTGCGCGTCCACGCGGGCGAGGTCCACGCGCTTCTCGGCGAGAACGGCGCGGGCAAGTCGACGCTGATGAAGATCCTGACCGGGATCCTCCAGCCCTCCGAGGGCACGATCCGGATCGACGGCGCCGAGCGCCACTTCGCCGATTACGACGAGGCGATCGCCGCCGGCGTCGGGATCGTCTTCCAGGAGTTCAGCCTCATCCCCTATCTCGACGCGGTCGAGAACATGTTCCTCGGCCGCGAACTCCGGGGCCGGTTCGGGCTGCTCGACCGGCGCGCGATGCGGGCGCGGGCGCGCGAGATCATGCGCCAGCTCGCCGTCGACGTGCCGCTCGACGTGCCGGTGGCGCGCCTCTCCGTCGCCGAGCAGCAGTTCGTCGAGATCGCGAAGGCGCTGTCGCTCAATGCGCGGATCCTCGTGCTCGACGAGCCGACGGCGACGCTGACGCCCTCGGAGGTCGAGCACCTCTTCGCGGTGATGCGCGAGCTCCGCCGCCAGGACGTCGCGATCATCTTCATCTCGCACCATCTCGAGGAGATCTTCGAGATCTGCGACCGGATCACCGTGCTGCGCGACGGCCAGTTCGTCGGCAGCTGCGCGGTCTCGGAGGTCGACAACGACCGCGTCGTCGAGATGATGGTCGGCCGCCGGATCGAGAGCAGTTTCCCGCCCAAGCCCGGCGTCGACCCCGCCGCCCCCGTCGTGCTCGAGGCCGAGGAGGTCCAGCTCCGCCGGGGCGGCCCGGTCTCGCGTTTCGAGCTCCGCTCGGGCGAGATCCTCGGCTTCGCGGGCCTCGTCGGCTCGGGCCGGACCGAGACGGTGCTCGCGCTTCTCGGCGCCTATCCGGCCGCGCGCTGCAAGGTCCGGATGGACGGGGTGGAGAAGCGGTTCTCCGGTCCCGACGAGGGGCTGGCGCACGGGATCGGCCTCCTGCCCGAGAGCCGCAAGGACGAGGGGCTGATCACGAGCTTCTCGATCCTGCAGAACGTCTCGCTCAACAACTACGGCAAGTACCGCCGGAACCACTGGTTCATCGACCTGCGCAAGGAGCTCGACTGCACGACCGCCGCGATGGCGGCGGTGCGCGTCAAGGCCCAGGGCCCGCATGCCCGCGTCGACACGCTCTCGGGCGGCAACCAGCAGAAGGTCGTCATCGCGCGCTGGCTCAACCACGACATGCGCGTGCTGATCTTCGACGAGCCGACGCGCGGCATCGACGTCGGCGCCAAGGCCGAGATCTACGCGTTGATGCGCGCCTTCACCGCGCGCGGCCATTCGATCATCACCGTCTCCTCCGAACTGCCGGAGGTGATCGGCCTCTCGGACCGCGTCTGCGTCTTCCGCCAGGGCGGGATCGTCGCGACCGTCGAGGGCGCGGACATCAATTCGGAAACCATCATGACCCACGCGACAACCGGGAGAGTCGAACATGTCGCATGACACCGTCACCGCCCCCGAGGAGAAGGGCCGTGGGTTCAGCCCGGCGTCCCTGCTGCGCTCGCCCCTCGCGCTCCCCCTCATCGGGCTCATCGTCGTCTCCTGCCTCATGGGGCTCGCGAGCGACAATTTCTTCAGCCTCAACAACATCCTGAACGTGCTCCGGCAGGTCTCGGTGGTCGGCGTGCTCGCCGTCGGCATGACCTTCGTCATCCTCACCGGCGGGATCGACCTCTCGGTCGGCGCGGTGATGGCGCTCGTCGGCACGCTGAGCGCGGGGATGATGGTGAACATCGGCCTGCCGGCGCCGCTCGCGCTCGTGGCCGGGATCGCGCTCGGCCTCGCGCTCGGCGTCGTCAACGGGGCGCTCGTCGCCTGGGGCCGGATGCCCGCGATCATCGTGACGCTCGCGACGATGGGCATGGCACGCGGCCTCGGCCTCATCTATTCGGGCGGCTATCCGATCAGCGGCCTGCCGTCCTGGATCTCCTGGTTCGGCATCGGCCGGATCGGCGTGATCCCGGTCCCGGTCATCATGATGGCGCTCATCTACGCGGTCGCCTGGGTCGTGCTCCAGCGCACCGCCTTCGGGCGCCATGTCTACGCGATCGGCGGCAACGAGACCGCCGCGCGGCTCTCGGGCGTCAAGACCCGGCGGGTGCAGCTCGCGGTCTACGCGATCTCGGGCCTGACCGCGTCGCTCGCCGCCGTGATCCTGACCGGGCGGCTCATGAGCGGCCAGCCGAACGCCGGGGTGGGTTTCGAGCTCGACGCCATCGCGGCGGTCGTCCTCGGCGGCACCGCGATCGCCGGCGGCCGGGGCCTGATCCTCGGGACGCTGATCGGCGCGGTGCTGCTCGGCATCCTGAACAACGGCCTCAATCTCATGGGCATCAACCCCTACCTGCAGGACGTGATCAAGGGCTTCATCATCCTGCTGGCCATCTACATCGGGCGGGACTGGCGCTGAGCGCCGCCGCGATCTCTAAACCGGGAGAAGAGCATGTCTGAATCGCTGGCGGGCAAGATCGCCGTCATCACCGGCGCGGCCTCGGGTATCGGCCTCGCGACGACCGAGGCGCTCCTCGCGGAGGGCGCGAGCGTGGTCATGGTGGACTGGAACGAGGCCGCCCTCACCGAACTCGCCGGCAGGCTCGGCGACAGGGCGATCCCGCAGGTGACGAACCTGCTCGACGCCGCGAGCTGCGATGCGATGATCCCCGAGATCCTCGGCAAGGTCGATCACATCGACATCCTCTACTGCAACGCCGGCACCTATATCGGCGGCGACCTCACCGAGACGACGCCCGAGGCGATCGACCGGATGCTGAACCTCAACGTCAACGCGGTGATGAAGAACGTGCACGCGGTCGTGCCGCACATGTCCGCGCGCAAGACCGGCGACATCCTCGTCACCTGCTCGATCGCGGGGCATTTCCCGACCTACTGGGAGCCGGTCTACGCGGGATCGAAATGGGCGATCACCTGCTTCGTCCAGACGATGCGCCGGCAGATGATCCCGCATGGCGTGCGCGTCGGCCAGGTCTCGCCCGGGCCGGTGGTCTCGGCGCTGCTCGCCGACTGGCCGGAGGAGAACCTGCGCAAGGCGAAGGAATCGGGTTCGCTGATCGATCCGGGCGAGGTCGCCGACGCGGTCGTCTACATGCTGACGCGCAAGCGCACGGTGACGATCCGCGACATGCTGGTGCTGCCGACCAATTTCGACCGCGTCTGAGCGGGCGCGCCGGCCGGGGAGGGCCACCGATGGAGCGTTATCTCATTGGCATCGACGTCGGGACCGGCTCGGCCCGGGCCGGCGTCTTCGACACCGCCGGCAAGCTCCTCGTCACCGCGAAGCGCCCGATCGGGATGCATCGCGACGACGGCGGCGTCGCCGAGCAGTCGAGCGAGCAGATCTGGGAGGCGGTCACCGCCGCGACGCGCGAGAGCGTGGCGGAGGCCGGGATCGACCCCGCCGCCGTCGCCGGGATCGGCTTCGACGCGACCTGCTCGCTCGTCGTGCGCGGGCCCGGCGACGAGACCCTCCCCGTTGGAGATCCCGCCCATCCCGAGCGCGACGTCATCGTCTGGATGGACCACCGCGCGCTCGGCCAGGCCGAGCGGATCAACGCGGGCGACCACGCGGTGCTGCGCTACGTCGGCGGCCGGATCTCGCCCGAGATGGAGACGCCGAAGCTGCTCTGGCTGCGGGAGAACCGGCCCGAAATCTACGCGCGGGCGGCGCATTTCTTCGACCTGACCGACTTTCTGACCTGGAAGGCCACCGGCGCGACCGAACGCTCGGCCTGCACCGTCACCTGCAAATGGACCTATCTCGCGCATGAAGGGCGCTGGGACGCCGACTATTTCCGTGCGATCGGCCTGGGCGACCTCGCCGACGAGGGTTTCGCGCGGATCGGCGCGCGCGTGGTCGATCCCGGCACGCCGCTCGGCCAGGGACTGACCCCGGCGGCGGCCGGGGCGCTGGGGCTTCGCCCCGGCGTCGCGGTCGCGGCCGGGCTCATCGACGCGCACGCGGGCGGGGTCGGCACGGTGGCGGCGGGGGGCGATCCGACGCGCTGCCTCGGCTATGTCTTCGGCACCTCCTCCTGCACGATGACGACGACCGAGGAGCCGGCCTTCGTCCCCGGCGTCTGGGGCCCGTATTACTCGGCGATGGTGCCGGGCGCCTGGCTGAACGAGGGCGGGCAGTCGGCGGCGGGCGCCGCGATCGACCAGCTCACGCGGCTCCATCCCGCCGCCGCCGAGACCGAGGCGCTGGCGCGGGCGGCGGGCAAGTCGCTGCCCGGCTGGCTGGCGGACCGGGCGCTCGAACTCGCCGGTTCGGCGAGCGCGGCGGTCCGGCTCGCCGACGACTACCACGTGGTGCCCGAGTTCCTCGGCAACCGCGCCCCCTTCGCCGATCCCCACGCGCGCGCCGTCATCATGGGGCAGGGGCTCGAATCCGGCCCCGACTCGCTCGTCGCGCTCTATGTCGCGGGGATCTGCGGCCTCGGCTACGGCCTGCGCCAGATCATCGAGACCCAGGCGGAGCACGGCGCCCCGGTCGCGACGATCAGCGTGAGCGGCGGCGCGGGCGCCCATCCGCTGACGCGCCAGCTCCTCGCCGACGCGACCGGGCTTCCGGTCGAGATCACCGAATGCGCCGAGCCGGTGCTGCTCGGCTCGGCCATGCTCGGCGCGGTCGCGGCCGGCGTCCATCCGAGCCTGCGCGCGGCGATGCCGGCCATGTCGCGCGTCGCCACGCGCTGCGCGCCCGATCCCGCCACCCGCGCGCTCCAGGACGCGCGCCACGCGGCCTTCCTCGCCCTGCAGCGCGCCGCGCGGGAGATCCGCGCCTCCATCGGCGGCATCTCCTAGCAACGTCTCGCCGTCGCCCTCGCCGAGCACCTTCCCGCCTTTCCCCAGCATTCCCGAGGATCCCATGCAATTCACCGGCAAGTCCGTCATCATCACCGGCGCGGGCAAGGGCATCGGTCGCGCCTGCGCGCGCCTGATGGCCGAGCGTGGCGCCGAGGTCGTCGCGCTCAGCCGCACGCAGTCGGATCTCGACAGCCTCCGCGCCGAGATCGGCGGCCGCGCGATCGCGGTCGACCTCGCCGATCCCGCCGCCACCCGCGCCGCGATGGCCGAGGCCGGCGCCTGCGACTATCTCGTCAACAGCGCCGGCATCAACGTGCTCGAGAGCGTGCTCGAGATGACCGAGGCGGGCTACGAGGCGGTGCTCGGCATCAACCTGCGCGCCGCGCTTCTCACCTGCCAGGAATTCGCGCGCGCGCGGATCGCGGCCGGCGGCGGGGGGGCGATCGTGAACATCACCTCCATCGCCGGGCATCGCGGCTTCCAGGATCATCTCTGCTACGCGGCCTCGAAGGCCGGGCTCGAGGGCGCGACCCGGGTTCTGGCGAAGGAGCTCGGTCCCCACGGGATCCGCGTCAACGCCGTCGCGCCGACGATCACGCTGACCGAACTCGCCGCCGAGGCCTGGAGCGACGAGGCGAAGAGCGCGCCGATGATGGTCCGCCACCCGCTCGGCCGCTTCGCCGAGGCCGAGGAGGTCGCGCGGAGCATCGCGCTGCTCCTGTCCGGCGACGGCGCCATGATCACCGGGGCGGTCCTTCCGATCGACGGCGGCTTCCTCGCCGTCTGACCCAGGGAAGGGCGTCCGGAAGCACCCCGGATAATCATGCTTATGATGTGGCAGGCCCGGCGCGCCGGGGCCTCGCCCGGTCCCGGCGCCGCCCGGACATCCTAGCCGGTGGCGTCGGGGATCCTGAGATGGTCGAGGATGATCCGGCGCATCGTCTTGATCGCGCGGGCGTAGTTGAATGTCGGAAACATCACGTTGCGAAAGAGCGCGCCGTCGAGAAAGGTCGAGATGAAGAGCGCCGCGTCGCGTGCGTCGACCGGGCGGAACTCGCCCCGCGCGACGCCGTCGCGGATCGCCGCGCCGAGGACGTCCGCCTCCTGATCGTAGAAGGCGCGGATCGCCTGATCGACCAGCGGCGCGCGGTTGTGGGTGCTCGCATAGTCGAGGCTCATCTTCGCGACCTTCTGGAACTGGACGAACTGGCGGATATGCAGATCGATCCAGGCCGAGATGACCGCCTCCGGCGTGCGCGCCTCGCGCGTCACCGAGGCGAATTGCTCGAAGGCCTCCTCGACGACCCGGGCGATCGCCCGCATGAAAAGCTCTTCCTTGTTGTCGAAGTAGTAGTAGAGATGCGAGGGGTTCATCCCGGCGGCGAGCGCGATGTCCTTCACGGTGACGGTCGAATAGTTCTGCTCCGCGAAGAGGTCCAGAGCCACGCGGCACATGATGTCGGGCGGCGATCCCGCCGCGATCCTGAGCCGGCCGTCGCTCTCGCGCGCGGCCCGCGCGGCTCCCCGGCGGCGGACGCGGCGCGCCGGTCCCTCACCACCCGCCCGACGCTCCGCCGGGCCCTGGTCCACCTCGTCAGTCTCGCGGTCCACGCGCCGGTACCCTCACCCCTTGATGTACCAGGTGGTCGTGCTTCCGCCGTCGACCACGATCCGCTGACCCGTAACATAACGGGCGCCCGCGAGGTAGGCGACCGCTTCGGCCACCTCTTCCGGCGTGCCGGCCCGCGCGATCGGGATGCCGGTGACCTCGGCGGCGAGCGCGGGCTCGCGCGTCTCCCAGTCCGAGCCCGCCGACCGGATCGGGCCGGGGCAGACGCAGTTCACCCGGAGACCGAGCGGCGCCCATTCGACCGCCATCTGCCGGGCCGCGGCGACGACCGCCGCCTTGGCCGCCCCGTAGGCGCCGGCGCCCGGGTAGCAACGCAGGGCGGAGGCGCCGGCGATGCCGATGATCGCGCCCCCCTCGCCCGGGGCCGGCGCCTGTCCCATCGCGCGGGCGGCCGCGGTGGCGAAGTAGAAGAAGCCGCGGGCATGAAGATCGAAGAGCGCGTCCCAGTCGGCGGCCGGGAGGTCGAGGAGCCGGCCCGGGCGCGATCCGCCGGCGTTGTTGACGGCGATGTCGAGGCGCCCGGCGCGGTCGAGCGTCCCGGCCACGGCGGCGTCGACCGAGGCGCGGTCGCCGAGATCCATGGCGATCGCGCTCACCCGCGCGCCCTCGCGCGAGAGCTCCGCCGCCGCGGCGCGCGCGCCCTCCATGTCATGAAGGCCGGTCAGCACGACGCGCGCGCCGCCCCGTGCCAGCCGCCGCGCGATCGCGCGGCCGATGCCGCGCGCGCCGCCGGACACAAGCGCCACCTGTCCGTCGAAGGGTGCTTCGGTCATGCCTCGTCTCCCAGGATGCGCAGGGCGGCGATATAGCCCCAGGTCATGTTCGGCCCGAGCGTGGTTCCCGATCCGACCGCCCGCGTGCCGAACGGATTGGCCATCGCGACGCCCGCGCAGTAGAGGCCGGGTATCGGGGCGCCCGCCCGGTCGAGCACCCGGGCATGCGCGTCGATTCTCGGCCCGCCCTTCGTCGAGAGCAGGCAGAGGTTGAAGGGCAGCGCGACGAGCGGCGGCGCGATGGGCCGCAGGCGCTCCGGCCGGCGCCCGCCGGGGGCGAGAGGGTCGAGATGGCGGCCGAAATCGCGATCCTCGCCCGCCGCGGCGTCCGCGTTGAAGCGGAGCAGCGTTTCCGCGAGCGCGGCCGGCGGAACGTCGATGGCCGCGGCGAGACCGGCCGGAGAGCCGGCCTCCCGCGCCCAGCCCGGCGCGCGGGCGAGGAAGCGTCGCAGGAGCGGTGCGGTCCGGAGCGTGGCGCGATCGGTGACCATCCAGGCGGGCAGATGGCGCGAGGCGCCGGTCGCCGGGTCGCGCTCGGCGAGGACTTCGCCGAGATTGAAGAGGTATTCGTTGACGAAGCGCCGCCCGCCGCGGTCGACGAGGATCGCCCCCGGTTCGCGATGGTGGAACGTGCCGACCGGAAGCGGCGCGCCGTCGAGACGCGCCGGCAGCGCCGGGGCGATGTTCGCCTGATCCATCCGCGCCAGCCGCGCGCCGACCGCCTCCGCCATCCGGGCGGCGTCGCCGGTATTGCCCGGAGCGGAGGCGACGAGATCGACGGGCCCCGCGAAATGCCGCGCGCGCCGGGCCGTGTCGCGCTCGAACCCGCCCGAGGCGAGCACGACGCCGCGCCGCGCCCGGAGCTTCAGGGGTCCCCGCGCCGTGGCGCAGCTCACGCCGACGACGCGCCCGTCGCCACCGCGGCACAGCTCCACGACGCGGAGTCCGGTGGCCACGCGCCCGCCCGCGGCGCCGAGCCCGCGGGCGAGGCCCGCGACGAGCGCGGTGCCCTGCGCGCGGCGGCCAAGGAGAAGGCGCCCGGCGAGCCGGGGCGCCAGGCTGAACGCGGCGCGCCCCGGCCGATGCCAGGGGTCGTGCCGTCGCATTTCCTGATAGGTCAGCAGATGCGCCACATGGGGCGGCTGAAGCCGGAGGCCAGCCCGGCGGATCGGCCGGGGCGAGACCATCCGCCCCGTCGCGAGCGCGCCCGGCGCCTCCGGATACGGGTCCGCGTCGTCGGAGAGGGCGAAGCGGAGCGGCGTCGCCTGCTCGACGAAGGAGAGGCAGCGCGGCGCCTCGCGGGCGAAGGCTTCCCAGAGCGGGCCTTCCTCGGCCTCCCACCCCGCCGGGCTGACCGCGCGGATGTAGCGCAGCGCCGTCTCCGCGTCGTCCGCGATCCCGGCGGCGCGGGCGAGATGGTTGCCGGGGATCCAGATCCCGCCGCCCGACATCGCGGTCGTGCCGCCGATCCGGTCCATGCGCTCGGCGACGAGCACCGACAGCCCGCCCGCCGCGCAGGCGAGAGCCGCGGTCAACCCCGCGCCGCCGGAACCCACGACGATCACGTCGTATTCCGCCGAAAAGCCCGCGCGGCCCGCGGGCATCTCACGCGAAGCCGATCACGGCGCGCGGCCGGTAGGGCGCCTCGAGCGCGGCGATCTCCTCCAGGGAAAGCTCGAGGGTCAGGGCGGCCGCGGCGTCGGCGAGCTGCTCGGGCCGGGTCGCCCCGATCACCGGCGAGACGACGGGCTCCCTGCCGAGCAGCCAGGCGAGGGCGACCTGGGCGGGCTTCGCGCCGCGCGCGGCGGCGATTTCCACCACCTTGCCGACGATCTCCCGGTCGGCCGCGACCTCCTCGGCGTAGAGCGCGGGCGTGTAGCCGTCCGTCGCGGATCGCTCCGAACCCTCGCCCCAGGGGCGGGCGAGGCGGCCGCGCGCGAGCGGGCTCCACGGGATGACCCCCACGCCCGCGGCGCGGCAGAAGGGCAGCATTTCGCGCTCCTCCTCCCGGTAGAGCAGGTTGAGGTGGTTCTGCATCACGGTGAAGCGGGTCCAGCCATTGGCTTTCTGCGTCTCGATCGCGGTGACGAACTGCCAGGCGAACATAGAGGAGGCGCCGAGATAGCGCGCCTTGCCGGCCTTCACCACGTCGTGCAGCGCCTCCAGCGTCTCCTCGAGCGGGGTCGCATAGTCCCAGCGGTGGATCATGTAGACGTCGACGTGATCGGTGCCGAGCCGCTTCAGGCTCGCGTCGATCTCCGACAGGATCGCCTTCCGCGACAGGCCCGCGCCGTTCGGGCCGGGCCGCGTCCGGTTGTAGACCTTGGTCAGGATCACCACCTCGTCGCGCGGCACGGCGCCGAGCAGGAGCCGGCCGAGCGTCTCCTCGCTGCCGCCGTCGGAATAGGCGTTGGCGGTGTCGAAGAAGTTGATCCCGAGGTCGAGCGCCTTCGCGAAGAACGGCCGGCTTCCCTCCGCGTCGAAGAGCCAGCCGTGCCGGGGCGTCGGCCCGGTGGCGTAGCTCATGCAGCCGAGGCAGAGGCGCGAGACTTCGAGGCCGGTGCGGCCGAGCCTGGCGTAGTCCATCAGACGCTCTCCCCGATGCCGTCGCGCACCCAGTCCGCGAGCTGCCAGACCGGCATCTCCAGATGGCTGAGCCGCCCCGGACCCGCGAGCCGCGACTTCGCGCCGATCTGCTGCAGCGTGTTCACCTCGACGTCCTCCCGGGCGATCACCGCGCCCTTTTCCTTCGCCTGCGCCATCAGATCGGCGAATTCCGGGTTCTCGAGCGCCGAGCGGTGCACGAGGTGATGCCGGATCCACCAGGTCTCGCCCGCCGATTTCGGCAGGATCGTGGTCCAGCGCACCGAGTTGGCCGAGGTGCCCATCAGATGGTTCGGAAAAACGTGGTAGAGGTTGCCGGTCCGGATCTGCTCCTCGGTCCAGTCCGCGAAGACCGGCAGGCCGGGGGCGAGCGCGGCTTCGGTCGGCAGGTCGGCCCGGAGCGGGTGGCGCAGGCCGATCCAGCCCTGCTCCGGATCCTCCTTCACGAGCCCCCAGCTCTCGCCACCCGGATGGTGCGGCTGCAGCGTCTTCGCGTGCGCGCCGATGTGGTGGTAGCATTCCATGAAGGTCTCGACCGCGATCTTCCAGTTGAACGGGCAGGGAAATTCGGTCGAATAGCCGACGACGAGCTCGTCCATCGGGATATTGGCGAATTCCCGCGCGAGCCCGTCCATCCGGGGGCCGAGCGGCTCGGCGTCGCCCGAGAGGTTCACGTAGATCGAGCCGAGCACGATCTCCGAGCGGATCTCGGGCAGACGGCACTTCTTCGGATCGAACCCCAGCGCCTGATCCATGAAGGGCGCGGCCTTGAGTTGGCCGGTCAGGTCGTAGCCCCAGCGGTGGAACGGGCAGGAGAACATCTTCGCATTGCCCGCGCCCGAGACCACCGGCGCCCAGCGGTGCAGGCAGACGCGCGACATCACGCGGATCCGGTCGGGGCCGCGCACCACCACCATCGGCTCGCCGAGCAGGTCGAGGGTGAAATAGTCGCCCACCTCCGGGATCTGCGCGACATGGCCCACCACCATCCAGCCGGGGCGGAAGATGCGCTCGCGTTCGAGCGCGAAGAAGGCCTCCGTCGTGTAGGCGGCGGGGGGCAGGGTCTCGGCATCCGCCAGCGTCTGGCCCCGGCCGCCGTGCACCGCCGCGAGGATGCGCTCGGGCGCCCATTTCTCCAGGCTCTCGATCCGGGCGGGTTCGCTCATCGTGGTCTCCTTCAGGCGGTGGCGTCGGCCGGGGTGGCCGCGGTTTCGCGGCGGAGCACCGGCAGCACCTCCGCCCCGAAGCGTTCGAGCGCGCGCGCGGCCATCGCGAGCGGCATGTCGCCGAACTGGAAGAACATGTTGTAGTGCGTCGGGTTCATCGCCGCGCGCTCGGCGAGGATGCGCTCGGTCACCTGCGCGGCGGAGCCGATGATGACATTGTCGCGGAAGGTCTCGAGCGGCGGCTCGTCGGGCAGCGGCGGCGCGTCGATCATCGGCCCGGCATGGCCGATCTCCTTCGCGCGGAGCCCGGTCGCCATCCGGCCGACGAAGCGCGCGCAATCGGCGGCGATCAGCGCCTCGGCGGGGTCGTCGGTGACATGCACGTACTGCTGGACGCCGAGCCCGGTCGCGGGGAAGCCGGCGGCCGCCCAGTCGGCGCGGGTCTTTCGCCCCATCGCGATCAGCGCCTCCGACCCGCGCCATCCGGCGGTGATGAACGGCGTGGCGCCGAGCGGCCCGAGGCGGGCGATGATCCGGGGATCGCCGCCGGTCACATAGAGCGGCGGCAGGGGCGTCTGGACCGGGCGGAGCAGCATCGGCGCCTCGGGCAGGCCGAGCGCGCGGGCGGAACCCGTCACCGCGCCGGTGGTCAGCGCCTCCTCCAGAACATCCCAGTACTTCAGGAAGATGTCGCCCCGCGTCGTGACATCGACGCCGTAGCGGTCGAACTCGAACGGCTGGTAGCCGGTGCCGACGCCGAGCACCAGCCGCCCGCCCGAGAGCTGGTCGACCAGCGCGATCTCCTGCGCGACCCGCATCGGCTGGTAGAGCGGCAGCACGATCACCGCCGTGCCGAGCCGGATCCGCCGCGTCAGCCCGGCCATGTGCGCGGCCATCATCAGCGGCGAGACCGAGACGGAATAGTTGGTGAAATGGTGCTCGGCGAACCAGGCGGTGTCGAGGCCGATCTCCTCGGCGAGCCCGACCATCAGCTTGGCATCCGCCACCACGCCGGGCACGCCGCGCGGGTGCTGGCGGTAGGACATCAGGTTGAACAGCCCGAATTCCATGGCGTCGTCTCCGGTCAGGCGGGGTTGGTGGTCGTGGCGCGGGCCGTGTGGCCGCGGTTGTAGTAGGCTTCGATCCGCGCCTGTATCAGCGACAGCGCCGTGGTCGCGACGAGGTACCAGACGCAGGCGACGATCAGCATCGGGATGGTCTGGAAGGTGCGCGAATAGATCGTCTGCACCGAATAGAGCAGGTCCCAGAGCGCGACGATCGAGACGATCGACGTGGTCTTGAGCATCCCGATCGTCTGGTTGCCGGTCGGCGGCACGATGAAGCGCATCGCCTGCGGCAGCACGATCAGGAACAGACCCTGCCGCCGCGAGAGGCCGAGCGACTTCGCCGCGTCGTCCTGGCCGGGCGGCACGCTCTTCAGCCCCGCGCGCACGATCTCGGCCATGTAGGCGCCCTCGTTGAGGCCGAGCCCGAGGATCGCCGCCGTGTAGGGGGTGATCAGGTCGTTGAACGAGCCGGTGAGGAAGGTCACGTCGGTGAAGGGGATGCCGATCCGGTATTTCGGATAGAGCGCGGCGAGATTGTACCAGAAGATGAGCTGCACCAGCACCGGCGTCCCGCGGAAGAACCAGGTGTAGGCGGCGGCGAAGGCGCGGGCCGGCGGGCTGCCGTGCGTCGTCATCAGCGCGAGCAGGATGCCGATCGCGACCCCGATCACCATCGTGACGGCGGTGAGCCAGAGCGTCGTGAGGAAGCCCCCGAGCACGGTGGACGAAAAGAGGTACTGCCCCACCACCGGCCACTGGAAGCGCGGGTTGGTGGCGACGCTCCAGGCGAGCCCGATGCCGATGGTGGCCATCAGGACGGCGGCGACGACGGCGCTCCAGCGCACCTCCTCCCAGCGGAAGAGCGGTGCGCGGGGCGGGCGGTCGTGCTCGGTTTCGCTTTTCATCATGGCTCCGGCTCTCTCCGACGGGGGTGCGAGGGGCCCGCGCCGGACGCGGCCCCCCCGGGGGATCAGGGCAGCGGCTTCGTCGTCGTCATGTTCACGCCGAAATCCGAGAGCGCGGCGTGCTTGAGGTTCCATTTCGCGAAGATCGCATCATAGGCCCCGTCCGCCTTGAGTTTGGTGAGCGCCGCGACGAGCGCTGCCTTCAGCGGTTCGTTCTCCTTGGCGACGACGATGCCGAGGTAGTGCTTCTCCTCCAGCGGATCGGGCATCGAGCCGATGTCCACGGGGTTGTTGGCCCGGATCTCGTCCACCGCCGAGCCCTCGGAGAGAGCGAAGTCGATCCGGCCGGAGAAGAGCGCGAGCAGCACGGCGGATTGCTGCGGGAATTCGCCGATCTCGATCGGCTCCAGCCCCTGCTCCACGCACCAGTCGTTGAACCCGGAGAGCCGGGTCAGGAAGTCGGTGCCCGACTGGCCGGCGGTGGTGAGCCCGCAGAAGGATTTCGGATCCTCGGCCACGATCGTGTCGTTCGAGGCGAGATAGTAGAACTGGTTGCCGTAGGTCAGCGAATGGTTGACGAAATCGACCACCTCCTCGCGCTCCGGCCGGTCGGTGATGCATTCCATCGCCGCGTCGTAGCGCCCGCCCTGCACGCCGGGGATGAGCCCCGCGAAGTCGATCGAGGACACCTCGAGCGTCACGCCCATCACCTGCGCCAGCGCGTCCCAGATGTCGACCTCGTAGCCGACCATCTTCTTTTCCGAGTCGAACCACTGGCAGGGCGGATAATTCGCATCCGTCGCCATCTTCAGCACGCCGGTTTCCCGGATCGCCTCGGGCAGAAGCGCGTGGATCGCGGGATCCTCCTTCTGCTCGGGGATCGGCGTCTTCGGATAGGCGTCCTGCGCCAGCGCCGGGGCGAGGCCGGCGAGACTCGCCGCGAGCGCGGCCACGAGCGTCGGGAGGCGGAAGGGACGAACGGGTATCGGCATGGTCTCTCCATGGAAGCGGCGGGCGCGGCGGCCGGCTGGGAGGGCAGGCATTTGATCGTTCGTTCAAACCTGACGGTCCGGGGGCCGGCGTGGCTACCGCGATCCGCGGGGGCCGGGCGAAAATCGGGATCCGGGGGGCTACTTGCCGCATTAATTCGCCATGACACAGGCTAATGATCATTTATTGCCCAGGATGTTATCGATGCGGCAAGAATCAGCGATTCGTCGTCTGTTTCGAGGCAGATCGAGGCGAATCCAGTCATCCACCCCTCCGTTCACGCCGGATCCAAGCGCTTGGAATCGGCCTCGCCAAACTCGGGATCGTCAGCCTTTCCAGTATCTTCGCAGCCCGGAAGATAGGGAAAACGGTCGCTTCCGAAAAATCTGTTTGAATGTTTGATCAAACCACGCTCAGCTTGGGCGACCAGGAGAACACCCCAGGAGAACGGAATGACGGTGGAAGAGGCGATCGCGCGCTTCGAGGCGGAGCGCGAGAAGATATGGATGAGTTCGCCCGAGGACGTGACGGCGCTCGGCCAGGGGATCGTGCCGCGGCGCACCGGCGCGCGCGGTCAGTACCTCTCCACCATCATCTTCGCCGAGGGCGAGGCGCGCACCTTCGCCGACGAGATGCTCTGGGGCATCATCCGCGTCTGCGAGGACACGACGGCCGATCTCGCCACGCTCCAGGCGCTGATCGACCAGATCATCGGCTACAAGGCGTCCTTCTTCGACTTCGTCTCGCTGCCCTCGGCGGCGGAGATGACGCGGCTCTACGTGGAGGCGGCGAAGCTCTGCGAGACCACGGACGAGCTCGCCCGGCTCTCCCACGCCGCGCTCGGCTATGCGAACCGGCTGCACATGTGGGTCGACTACATCCTGCCCTGGGGACTCGGCGACGCCTTCCGGCGGAAGGAGGCGTGAGCATGCGGCTCGTTCTCGACATCGCCGGCAAGGACATCTGCGAGATCGACGTCTGGGAGGACAAGGTCCCGAACCTCTGCGCCCAGTTCCGCGAGAAGCTGCCGATGACCTCGATGCTCCAGCACGGCAAGCTGCTGGGGGATCTCATCTTCTTCACGATGCCGATCGTGGCGCCCTGGGAAAACCGCTACCTGACCGAGGAAGTGGGCGCCGAGCGGGTCGCGAAATACGGGAGCCCGGCGGGCGCCGTCTGCTTCTACAGCCCGCGCCAGCAGTTCTGCGTCGTCTACGGCGACGAGGCCTCCGACGAGCCGCTGCCGATCTCCTATATCGGCGAGGTCGTCTCGGGGTCGCTGGAACTGAAGATCGCGGGACTGGAAACGTGGTTCGACCAGAGCCGCACGGTCACCCTCAGGATCGCGGAGTAAGCGCATGGCCTTCGACATGACCGACGAGGCGATCGCCGCGCTCCAGGCGGAGCTGGCGGCGAAGGGCGTACGCTACTGCGTCGGCGCCTACGTGGACATTCATGGCGTCCAGAAGGGCAAGGTGGTTCCCCTGCCCCATCTCGCACATATGGCGCATGGCTCGGAACGCTACACCGGCTACGCGCTCGACGGGCTCGGCCAGGCGCCGAACGACGACGAGATCACCTCGATCCCCGACTTCGGCCACGTGATCCAGCTGCCCTGGGAGCCGAGGATCGCCTGGATGCCGGCGGACAACCATTTTCAGGGCGCCCCCTATCCGCTCTCGACACGCGTCGCGCTGAAGGCGCAGCTCGAGAAGGCGGCGGAGCTCGGCTTCGGCTTCGACCTCGGGATCGAGGCGGAGATCTTCCTGCTGCGCCGGACCGCCGCCGGGCTCGAAGTGCCGAGCCCGAACGACACGCTGGTGAAGCCCTGCTACGACCTGAAGGGCTTCCTCGACAATTTCGGCTGGCTCGACAGGATGGCCTCGACCATCGACGCGCTCGGCTGGGATCTCTATTCCTTCGACCACGAGGATGCGAACGGCCAGTTCGAATTCGACTTCCGCTTCGCCGACGCGCTCACCACCTGCGACCGGCTGACCTTCTTCCGGATGATGGCGAAGCACTACGCCGAGGAGGAGGGGCTGATCGCGACGATGATGCCGAAGCCCTTCGCGGACCGCACCGGCAACGGCGCGCATTTCAACATGTCGCTCCGCGATCTCGCGAGCGGCGCCAACGCCTTCGCCTGCGACCCGGCGGAGGATCCGCGTGGGCTCGGCCTCACCGCGACCGGCTATCACTTCATCGGCGGCATCCTCGCGCATGGCCGCGCGCTCTGCGCGGCGCTGGCGCCGACGGTCAACAGCTACAAGCGGCTGGTGCGGCGGGGCGCCATGGCGGGATTCAGCTGGGCGCCGGTGTTCAACTCGTATGGTTCCAACAACCGCACCAATTCGGTGCGCGTGCCGGCGGGCGGCGGGCGCTGCGAGAGCCGGAACGCGGACGGCTCGGTGAATCCCTATCTCGCCGCGACGCTCGTGCTCGCGGCCGGGCTCGACGGGGTGAAGCGCGCGCTCGATCCGGGCAAGCCGAACGATGACAACCTCTACGAGCTTACCGAGGCCGAGCGCGCGACGCGCGGCATCGAGTTCCTGCCGCAGACGCTGCTCGAGGCGGTCGAGGCCTTCGAGGCGGATCCGCTGGTGGAGGAGACGCTCGGCACCGCGCTTCGCGACGAATTCGCGCTCTACAAGCGCCAGGAGTGGAACGAGTACCACCTGACGGTCGGCGCCTGGGAAACCGAGCGCTACAGCCAGCTGTTCTGATGGACCTGCCCGAGCTCCGGCGCTTCTCCCTCGGCGACCTGCCGCTCTCGGGCGGCGGCCGCCTCCGGGACGCGGTCCTCACCTATCGCCTCTGGGGGGAGAGGGACGCGCCCGCGGTGCTCCTGCCCTCCTATTACACCGGAACGAGCGCCTCCCAGACCGGGATCATCGGGCCCGGGCGGGCGCTCGATCCGGAGCGGCTTCTCATCATCGCGACCGACCTCTTCGGCAATGGCGTCGCGACTTCGCCCAGCCATCGGAACGGCAGGGAGCGGGAGGCCTTCCCCGGCGTGTCGGTCGAGGACAACGTCCGGGCCCAGGCCAGCCTTCTCGACGCGCTCGGCATCGGCCGGCTCGCGCTCGTCCAGGGGTGGTCGCTCGCCGCGATCCAGGCCTGGCACTGGGCGGCGATGTTTCCGGACCGGGTGGAGGCCATCCTCCCCGTCTGCGGCGCGACCGGCTGCTGGCCGCTGAACCGCGTGTTCCTGTCCGGGCTGCGGGCGGTTCTGGAGGCCGACCCGGATTTCGCCGGCGCCGCGCCCGGACCGGGGAACGCCCCCCGGGCGCTCCGCGCCTTCGGCAGGGTCTACGCCGGCTGGGCCTATTCGCCCGCGTTCTGGCGCGACGCGCGCTGGCGCGAGCTCGGCTTCGACGGCGCCGGGGCGGTGCTCGACTGGTGGGAGCGGGATCATCTGCTCTGGGACGCGCATGATCTCGCGGTGGCGCTTGCGACCTGGGAAGGCGCGGATCTCGCCCGCGCGACCGGGGCGCCGGATCTCGCCGCGGCCCTCGCCAGGGTCACCGCCCGGGTGATCGCGATGCCCGGCGAGACGGACCGCTACTTCACGCCGGAGGAAAACGCCCTCGAGATCGCCGCCGTCGCGCGCGGAGAGCTGCGGCCCCTGCGCTCCGCCTTCGGTCATTGCGCCGGAGCGCCGGGCCGCGTCGCCGCCGACAGCGCGGAAGTCGAGAAGGCGACACGCGCGCTGCTTCCGGCCTGACCGGGACGCGCGCTGATCGCGGCGGGCGCGCCCGCCCGAAGGGGTCAGATGAAATAGATCCGGTCGGGCAGTTCGTTCGCGCTCTCGCTCGTGCTCGGGAACTCCCGGACCAGCACCGCGCCGCAGGATTCGATCGCCGCGACGAAGCCGTCGGCGACCCGGCCTTCGCGCAGATGCGCGACGAGCGCGTCGACGGCGTCCTGCCAATGGGACTGGGGAACACGCGCCGCGACGCCCTCGTCGGCGATGACGCGGGCGTAATGTTCGGCGAGGGAGACGAAAATCAGGATGCCCGACCGGTCGCGCTTGCGCGAGACCGAGCGGGTGTAGAACTGCTCGGTCGCGACGCGGAACGCCATCGCGCGCCGCGCCCGCCGGGGGATCAGCCAGGCGCGCGCCCGGGGCGGCGACAGCGCGAGCGCCAGCGCCACGAACACCGCGAGCTGGAGCGTGAGGATGCTCGTGACCGGCAGCGCGGTGAAGGCGATGAGCAGCCAGGGCGCCGCCAGCGCCGCGAGCGCGGCGATCAGGATGGGCAGCGCGCCGCTGTCGGCCGACTGCTCGGCGAGCACGCAGACGATTTCGCCGGTGCTCCGCGCCTCGACCGCGCGGATGGCGGCGACGATCCTGTCGTGATCCTCGGGGGACATTTCCATCACCAGCTCCCCGACGCGCCGCCGCCGCCCGACGAGCCGCCGCCGCCGGAGAATCCGCCACCGCCGCCGCTCCATCCGCCGCCGCCCGAACGGCCGCCCCGGTACTGGCCCGACCGTCCGCCCCCTTGGCTGATCAGCATGCCGAAGAGCATCGCGTTCACGAAGCGGCGGAACCCGCGCGACAGGATGAAGAGGGCGACGAAGCCGAAGAAGAGGAGGGCGGCGGGCCAGCCGGCCGCGTCGCCCTCCGGCGCGCGGTCGAGGCGGAGCTCCGGCCGCGCCTCCCATTCGGAGGCGTCCGTGGTCAGCACGGTGATGATGTCGTCGACGCCGCGCGCGACGCCGCCGTCGAAGTCGCCCGCCTTGAACCGGGGCGTGATGGCATTGGTGATGATGACCTTCGAAAGCGCGTCGGTCAGCGTTCCCTCCAGGCCGTAGCCGACCTCGATCCGCACGCGGCGCTCGTTCGGCGCGACGAGCAGGAGCGCGCCGTTGTTCCTGTCCGCCTCCCCGAGCTTCCAGGCGCGGAAGAGCCCGTTGGCGTAGGGCTCGATCTCCTGGCCCTGGAGCGAGGGCACGGTGGCGACGACGAGCTGGATGCCCGAGCGCTGCTCCAGCGCGGCGAGCTTCGGCTCGAGCGCGGCCTCCGCCTCCGGCGAGAGGATCCCGGCCTCGTCGACGACCCGGCCGGTCAGCGGCGGGAAGCTCTGCGCCGCGGCCAGCGTCGCGAGAAAGGCGAGGGCGAGCGCGGCGAGGGCGAGGAGCGGGCGCCCCGGGCTCAGGCGCGCGAGATCGCGGGTGCTCATCTGGCCCCCCGCGTCAGAACTTCACGGTGGGCGGGGTCTGCGCGCCGTCGCTGGCGGTGAAGTCCGCCATCGGCTCGGCGCCCCGGATCTTCGCCCAGATCACGCCCGGGAAGGTCCTGATCTCGGTGTTGTAGGCGCGCACGGCCTCGATATAGTCGCGGCGCGCGACGGCGATGCGGTTCTCGGTGCCTTCGAGCTGCGACTGCAGGGCGAGGAAGTTCTGGTTCGACTTCAGGTCCGGATAGTTCTCGCTGACGGCGATCAGCCGGCCGAGCGCGCCGCTCAGCTGGCCCTGCGCCTCCTGGAACTGCCTGATCTTTTCCGGATCGGACAGGTCGCTCGCCGATACCGTGATCTGGGTCGCCTTCGCCCGCGCCTCGACCACCGAGGTCAGCACATCCTTTTCCTGGGCGGCGTAGCCCTGCACCGTCGCGACGAGGTTCGGGATCAGGTCGGCGCGGCGCTGGTAGTTGTTCTGGACGTCCGACCAGCGCGCCCTGGCCTGCTCCTCGAGCGTCGGGATGGTGTTGTAGCCGCAGGCCGAGAGCAGAAGGCCAAGCAGGGAGACGAGAAAGAAGGCGCGAAGGCGCGCGACCTGGGCTGTCATCATCCGTCCTCCGGCGCCGCGGACAGGGGGCGCTGTTTCGATCCGGCGCTCAGCGTAGAGCAAACCCGCCGCCGCGGAAACTCTCGCGCGCCGTCGAGGTCGGTTCGCGTCACCTGGTCGACACGCCGGGGTTCATCGCGCGGCCCATCCCTCTCCCGGCGCGGAAATGGTTGAAGGATGATATCATGTGGCCTATCTTGATGTCATGCATGTCATTCTGGCCTCGGAGATATCACATGCCGGCCGTCACCATCCGCAACCTTCCCGAAGCGGTCCACCGGGCGCTCAAGGTGCGCGCGGCGCATCACGGGCGCAGCACCGAGGCGGAGATCCGCGATATCCTGGAAGCGACGGTCCTGCCCGCCGGCCGTCTTCGTGTCGGGTCCGCCCTCTCGGCGCTCAGCCGCGACGCCGGACTGACGAACGCCGATTTCGAGGCGCTGGAGGGGGTGCGCGACAGGACGCCGGCCTCCCCGATGCGCTTCGAATGATCCTGCTCGATACCAATGTCGTCTCCGAGGCGATGAAGCCCGATCCGGCCCCGGCGGTCCTCGACTGGCTCGACGGGCAACCCGCCGAGACGCTCTTTCTTTCGAGCGTCACGGTCGCGGAACTGCTCTTCGGCATCGGCGCGTTGCCGGAAGGGCGGCGCAGGCGGAAGCTCGCCGCCGTGGCCGACGGACTGCTCGGCCTGTTCCAGGCGAGGATCCTGCCGTTCGACACCGCGGCCGCGCGCTGCTACGCCGATCTCGCGGTCGCGGCCCGAACCGCGGGAAAGGGCTTTCCGACGCCGGACGGGTACATCGCGGCCATCGCGGTCGCACGCGGCTTCATCGTCGCCACCCGCGATACCAGCGCCTTCCGCGCGGCGGGTGTCCGGATCATCAACCCCTGGGACGAGGAAAACCGCTAGCCGCGCCGGATCGGGCGGAAACCCTCAGCGGACGGGCGCGGGAGCGCTCGCGGGTGGCTCGGCGGGCGGGTCCAGCCGGCCCGGCGGAGGCCGGCCACCAGCGCGTCGATGGTCGATTCTGTGCCCTGGTGCGAGCGGAAATAGCCGGCGGGATCGGTGGCGAGCCTGGGTTCGAGGGCCTCATCCGCGCGAGCGCCGCGCGGGCGGTCGGCGCGTCGCCGAGGGCGCCCGCCGCGATCGCGATCAGCGCCTGACCCGTCGGGGAGCCCTCGGCGGCGCCCTCCCCGGCGGTTTCCAGCATCGCGGCGTAGTCGCGCTCGAGATACTGGTGGATCGCGATCAGGTGGTAGTACCAGCCCGGCGGCCTGATCGACCGCGCGATCGCGCGCTGGAGGAGCGGAACGCCCTCGTCCCATTTGCCACGCGCCGCGAGCCGCCAGCCAAGCTGGGCGAGGGTGTCCGGATCGTTCGGATTGAGGGCGAGCGCCGCGCGCTGGGTGCGCTCCGACTCATCGTAATAGCCGGCGTAGTACTCGATCGAGGCAAGCGCCTTCAGCGCGGTCACGTTCTCCGGGTCGAGCTCGCTTCCGCGGCGGGCCGTGGACAGGGCCTCACCCAGGACGGCGTCCCGGTCGACGCCCGGAGTGAAGTCGAAGCGGACGCCGTCCATCTCCAGCCAGCCGAGCAGCGCCCAGGCCTCGGCATAGGAGGGATCGCGTCGCACCGCCTCCTCGAGGCAGGCCCGCGTCGGCGCGTAGAGTTCGGGCGGAAAGGATCGGCGGTAGATGTGGGCCCGCAGCACGCAGGCGTAGCTCGCCATGCTCGGCACGGCGCCGGAGAGGACGCGGGCGGTCACATCCCCCTTCACCGCCCCGTAGGGCTGCCCGAGCGCCATGGCGATCCCCGCCGCCATGTCGCCCTGCGCCGCGAGCAGATCGCCGGGATCGAGCCGCCGGTCGAAGCTCTCGCTCCATTTCACCTCGCCGCTCGCCGCGTCGACGAGCATGGCGTTGACGCGGACCTGCGAGTCGGTCGCCGTGACGCCGCCGCTGACGACGTAGGACACCCCGAGCCTGTCGTGGAGTTCGGCCGCGTCCGCGTCGCCGCTCTCCCCGAAACTCGCCCCCGCCGAGAACACCCGCAGCGCGTCGAAGCGCTTCAGTTCCGTGATCAGCTGCTGGCTGATGCCCTCCGCGAGAAATGTGACCTCGTCTTCCGCCCCGTTCGGCGTGAACGGCAGGACGATGATGCTGGGGCCGCTCTCCCCGATCGGAGGCGCGGCGTCCCGCCCGGCAAGGAAGGCGGCGAGCAGGGCGGCCGCGGCGGCGAGAGCGCAGCCCGCTGCGAACCGCGCCCCTCGGCGGCGCCGGAGCCGCCGGTCCGGTACGGGTTCGGCGGGTGGCGGTGGCGGCGGGGTGGCGGGAGCGGCCGCGATCTCGCGCCATTCCGACCGCACGGCGTAGCCGCCCTTGGGGATCGACAGACGCACCGGATCGAGCCTGCCGTCCTCGGCATAGTAGCCGTCGAGGTCGCGCCTGAGGCGCCGGGCCTCGAGGCGCACCACCGGATCGGACTGCGCGTTGAAGTCATCGCCCCGGCCGAAGACCGCGGTGGCGATCGTGTACCCCTTCAGGCGGTCGCCCCGTCCGGTCAGGGTCTCCTCGACGAGATAGGCGAGCATGCTTCGCCGCCGTCCCTGCCGGAACTTCGGCGTGGCGAGGACGCGGGCAAGCGCCGCCGCCGTATCGGACGGCCCCGGCACATCAGGCAGGATCGCGCCCCCGGCGCCTTCGGTCCCGATCGTCCCCATGCCCCGCGAGCCTCCCGCCCACACGGTTAACCTACGTTATTCCGCTCTGAGATGACACAGGAATGCGGGCTGCGAAACGTGTTCGAACATGTTCGCCGCTCCCGCCGGCGCGAGGCGGCGTGATCCTCGCGCGGTCGGCCGGGCGGAGGGAGAGATGGGACGGCTCGTGCATGTGGTGGCGCTCTTTCCCGACGACGAACTCGCGATCCACCGCCTTTACACGCGCGATGCCGGGTTTCGCGCCGTCTGCGACGATTACGAGGAGGCGCTCGCCGCCCTCGCGCGCTGGGAAACGGTCGACGCGGCCAAGGCCGACGACTTCCGGCGGCTCGCCTCCGAAATCGAAGCGGAGATCGCCGCGTACCTGAGACAGACGGCGGGCGGCGGGCACTCCGGCGGCTGACGTTCAAAACCGCGATCCGCGGAACCGGCAGAGGAGACCAGCATGAAACCCAAGCAACGCGGGTGGCGCGGGGCCGCGGACCTGTTCCGCGCCTCCGCCCTCGCCCTCGTGGCCGCCGCGACGGGAACGGCGTTGCCAGCGTCGGCGCAGGAGGGCGAAAGGCCGAACATCCTCTTCATCATGGGGGATGACATCGGCTACATGCAGCCGTCGATCTACCATCGCGGCCTGATGGTCGGCGAGACGCCGAACATCGACCGGATCGGCCGCGAAGGCGCGATGTTCACCGACTACTACGCCGAACAGAGCTGCACCGCCGGACGCACCGCCTTCTTCACCGGAATGAACCCGCTCCGCGTGGGCATGCTGCTGCCGGAGATCCCGGGCAGCCCGTCCTATCTCCGGGCGGGGACGCCGACGCTGGCGAAATTCCTCCATGACCTCGGCTACACCACCGGCGAATTCGGCAAGAACCACCTCGGCGACACCACCGAGTCGCTGCCGACCGCGCACGGCTTCCAGGAGTTCTGGGGTTATCTCTACCATCTCGACGCGATGCAGGGGGTGAGCTTCCCCGACATCAACGCGACGCCGACCAGCCAGACGGTGGCGCCACCGTGCCGGAACACGCCGATTCCGGGGCTGGCCGAGGTGCCGGGCGCCGTCGATCCCAAGACCTCGGTCTGCCTGACGCCGCCGCGCCCGGTGCTGGCCTGCAAGTCCTCCGACGGCGGGGCGGACAACCAGACCTGCTCCGATGAGGGGCCGCTGACGCTCGAACGCTCGGAGACCGTGGACGAGGAGATCTCCGCCAAGGTGATCGACTTCCTCGACCGCAACGACCCGAAGAAGACCGGCAAGCCGTTCTTCGTCTGGTACAACCCCGCCCGCATGCACATCACCACCATGCTGCCGCCGAAATACCTCGCGATGGTCGGAGAGCCGGGCGGCAAGGACTGGGGCATCAACGAAGCCGGCATGAAGCAGATGGACGACAACATCGGCACCGTGCTCGACAAGCTCTCGACGATGGGCCAGCTCGACAACACCATCGTCGTCTTCACCACCGACAACGGCGCCGAGACGATCACCTTCCCCGACGGGGGTACGACGCCCTTCAAGGGCGGCAAGCTCTCGACCTGGGAAGGCGGCATGCGGGTGCCGCTGGTGATCCGCTGGCCCGGTCACATCGAACCCGGCACGGTCAAGACCGACATGATGTCCGCGCTCGACTGGGTGCCGACGCTCGTCGACATCGCCGGCGGGCCGAAGGGCGAAGATCTCAGGACCCAGGTCGAGAACGGCTATCCCGGCCTGGTCAAGACCACACTCGACGGGATGAACGTGCGCGACTATCTCGAGGGCAAGGTCGCCGATTCGCCCCGTGATCACTTCTTCTATTACTCCGGCAAGGATCCGTCGGCGGTTCGCTACAAGAACTGGAAGATGTACTTCGCGATGGTCTCGGACGATCCCGCGGGCTTCATCCATGGCGTGCAGCCGTACAGCTGGACCCAGGTCGTCAACATCAAGCGCGACCCGTTCGAGACCTCGGTGGGGGACCAGCAGAAGACGCTCTTCGGCATGGGGGGCTCCCTCGCCTCGCCATCGACGGCCTATGTCTACGACTGGAACCTGCTGCCGCTCGGCCAGGCGCTCTGGCTGAAGGAGCTCGAGACCTACGTCAAGTACCCGCCGCTGCAGGAACCGGGAAGCTACAACCTCGAGCAGGTCGTGCAGCAGGTCCGGTCCATGAAGAGCGGCGCCGACTGACGCCTCCGGCCCGCGGAAGCCGGCCATTCCGATGCGGCCCGGCATCTTCCAGCCCCTGCGCGCTCCCGAAGGACGCCTTCGCCATGGGCGAGATGTTCGGGAGCGTCGGCTACGCCGCGGCGATCCTCGGCAAGTGGCACCTCGGCTCGGCGCCGGAAAGCCTGCCGACCGCGCGCTCGCCCGGCTCGGGGTCGTCGACGGCACCGTGGTGATCTTCGCCTCCGACAACGGCCCGTGGGGCGAGAACGCCCGCGAGTTCGGCAATCAGGGCACGCCCGACATGGGCAGCCCCGGGCCGTCCCGGGGCGAGCCCGGCGAGGTGACGGAGGGTTCGATCCGGACCGCCGCGCTGATCCGCTGGCCCGGCCACGTCGCGCCGGACTCGAGCTCCCCCGCGATGTTCTCGATCATGGACTTCCTGCCGACGCTGGCCAGCATCCTCGGCCCACGCGCCGGCCCGTCCGCGGCGTTGTCGGCGGCGCCGCCACGTCATCGATTGGCGCGATATGGAACTCCTCCCGGAAGCCGCGGAGAGGGTATTTGAACGAACCGCTTCGCGGGGCGTTTCATTGACGGGTTTTCCCGGCAATGATCCGGCCTCGCTCGCATCGGCGGCGGGCCAGCGGCCCCGGCTCATCGCATCGCATGCGCCACCAAGGAGGGCACAATGGCTCCGCCGAGGCGGATATCCGGCACGATTCCCATCGCGCGCGCCGAGGGCGCGACGTCCCGACGGCCGACCCGCGTGCGTCCGGTGCCCCGGATCGCAGACGGCGCGCCAGGCGGCGGGGGCGGAAGCCGCCCTTCGCCGCCTCCGGGGGAGTTCGAATCTTGAAGACCCGCGACTGGCTCCTCTGGCTGCTTGGCGCGCTCGCGGTGTGTCAGGCGATTTTCGCCGCCCTCCCGGCGATCGACATCCGGGTGTCGAGCC
>NZ_VFRP01000029.1 GCF_006385685.1 Amaricoccus solimangrovi
GGTCATGGCGGAGTGAGGCGCCACGGTGGCGGACCGCTCGGCTTGGAGGTAGTCGGAATAGGACCGCTGGGGCTGGGGCTGGGGCTGGCCCCGGAAGTCAGCTTCGGCGGCCCGATCGGGGAAGCGTTCGCGGACGGCCTGGGCCTTGGCGACCATCGCGGCGTCGTATTCGGCGGAGCCCTTCACGAGGTCGGTCATCTCAGAGGCCCTTCTGGTCGAGGTTGGTGGCGCGGCGGAACTGTCGGTCAAGCTCCTCCGGGGTCTGCTTCCTCGGGCGCATGTGGGCGGGCGTCGGAGTGAACCCCGAGGGGGACCCGTAGTTGGTGAAGTCGGCAACCGTGGTCGGCTTCTCGCCCTCGAAGTCCGGGGGGAGATTGTCCGCGTCCTTCTTCAGGGCGGCGGCCTTCGCCTTGGCCTCGGCCATCGCGGCCTTGGCTTCGGTCATGATGCGGTCGGCCTCGGCGTTGAGCCGGGAGCGGAGGTTGCGGAGATGGTCGGCGGTCTCCTGTCCCTTCGGGTTCCTCTGCATGAGGGTCTGAAGGTGGAGCTTGGCGGAGTTGAAGTTGTAGGCCACGGGGGCGCTTTCTGCGAGCCGATAGGCAACGCGGTAGGAGGGTGTGGGGTGAGCCCGTAGGACGGGCATCTTGATCAGGGGGTGTCAGGTATCGGCCGAGACGGAGACGGCCGTCCTGAGGGCTACGTGTTAGCCGCCGGGAGTGTGTTCGGGGTGTAGCGGACGAACCGGGCGGACGTGTGGTCGTTCTCCATGATGCGGTGTCCCGCCCACTCGGAGAGCGAACACGTCCGCTTGAATACCGGGATGCCGTTGCGGACCCACTCCACATGCTCGTTCGGGTCGGCACCCTCGCGGATGAGGCGACGTGCACGCTTGCACAGGCTCTCTGTGCCGGTGATCTCGATGAGCATGTCAGAGGCGGGGAATGCTGAGGCCGGTGCCTGCGGAGGCGCCGGGGACGTTGAGGCCGCCTTTGGTCCGGTCAACGCGGAGGGCGTTGCGTCCCGTCGCGGAGGTCCTTCGGGCGGACTGGCTGTCGCCGGGGGTCTCGAATTGGGCCGGGGCGACCTTCTCGATAACGGGCGCCGGGGTCGGCTTGTGATCGGGGATGTTCGGAGCGAAGGACATGCTCAGGCCATCCCCGTCTTCTGCCAGAGGGGCAGGACGCCACGGCTCCCGGCGGTGCGCTCGGCTGCGGGGACGAGGCCGCGCAGGCCGTCCATGGTGACGAGGTGGGAGCGGACGCGCTTCGGGTCTTCCCGGTGGGTGAAGACGTAGGCCACGCCCGGGCGATCAATGCGGGGGCAGGCGTCACGGGAGGGACCGGAGGCGCGGGCGGCGATCACGGCGGCGTCGGCCTGGGCGACCATGAGGCGGCATTCGGCGGGCGTCAGGGTCGGCCACGGCTTGTAGCTCGGGCGGACGGAACGATGGCGCGAAGGCATGGGGGGTGCTTTCTCCGGGGCGATAGCCGCCGGGGTTGCAGGGTGGTGGGTCTGGAGGAGGAGGACGAGGAGCCCCCGCGAGGGGCTCGCTCAGGGGCGCTTCAGGTCCAGCGGGAGGGGCGACGGCGGCGGCCCTTGCTCAAGAGCCGGAAGGCGGAATCCCTCGCCTCGATCTCCTCCTCTCGGACGATACCGGCGATGACGCGGATGGCCCCGGTGACTTCGGCCAGCTTCTCCTCCGCGAGGTGTTCCTGTCCGAGGATGTAGCCACCGTGCTGGCGGATGGAGGGGAGGACGGTCTCGGCAATCCAGTCTTGGAAGTCGAGCGCGGCCTCTTTGTCCGACCGCATGATGAGCCGGTAGAGCCCGGCCTCGGAGACCGCGACCAAGCCACGGTTCGGGAAGGCCGAACCCCCATCCAAAATCAGGTTAGGAATTTCGGAACGGAGGACGAGCCGCTTGTGCCTGTTGGGGATGCGGCGGAGATGCGGGGTCGTGCCCTTCGCAAGGTCGAGGCCGATGGCGATGCAGATGTCGCGGACGATGAACCACGGCTTGCCGTCGATCATGATGGCGCGGACGGCGCCGTTGCCGAGGTCAGCCGGGAGCGGGAAGGATGGGGAGGCGCTGGGCGCGGCGGGGAGGTTGTTCATGGTGAGATGATGCCTTGATGGCGGACACGGCTTCACGGCCCGCTAGGGGCTCGTTCAGGGCGTGCTCAGGGTGTCGTGAGGGGAGGCGGAGGGGGCGGACCGGTTGGTTCCGGTCTCGTTCTCGTTGGCTGCGGAAGCAGCGTTCCGGCTGTGCCGGGCCTGTCAACCGTCACGGTGATGGCATCATGGGTGCCCGGTTATCCCGGGTCTTGTTCTTGCGCGGCGTCTCACGAGGCGGCGGAGGCGACCTGTCCCCCGGGCATTCCTCGCATTGCTTGGGGGAGGTCGAAGGTGAGGGGTGATCTCCGTAGGTCAGCCAGGACGAGGAACGCGGAGGACGCGGACCCTCCGGGGCTCGCTGGCGGCGGTAGCCGCATTCCTGCTTTGCAGGGAGGGAACCCGAGGGAGCACCTTCGGGGTGGCGGACACATCTTCCTCGGGTGCCTCTAGCAGGTGGAGGGCAGCGATTGCCCGGCTGTGATCAACCTCGTCCTTCGGTCCATACCGCTCATGATGAATGCGGGCTCGGGTCTCCTGCTCATGGGTGGCCCTCCATTCGGCCTCGGCCTCCTTGGCTTCCTCCCGGCTGTCGTAGGTCCCGACATAGAAGGAGGTGTCAGCGATGGAGGCGATGGCCGCCCACCTCCCGGGCCTTGCTTGGTAGACGGACATTCTGGTCCTTATGCTGTCGGTGCTGATGCTGTCAGGGTGGTGAAGGGCGCCTTCCGCTACCCTCTCGGAGGGAGAGGACACGGGAAGATGTCCTTCAGGTGGGGACAGGTGTCTGGGGGTGCTCGGTCTCCTCGGTCTCCTCCGAGGAGGTCATCCCCCGATCAGTGAACGGTGAAGGAGCGCCTTCACACCCTCCTCCTCCGGAGGCACTCGTGAAGGTTCACCTTCAAGGTATCACCCTCGGGTTGGTCCTCCTTGGAGATGATGATCGAGGGTCACACCCTAGCGCCTACCCTAGGGTAATTGATAAGGTGGAACCGGGGGGGGTCGAAGGTGAGGGGTAATTCCACCGCCAGATCGAATAATCCTTCAACTACAGAGTCTTATATGCACAACTTCATCCTTGCCATCAAGGGCATGCGAATCAGCCCTCGAAGGGCTCTTGCGAGTATGTCAAGGGGGATTGTGAGCAGGTGGCGAAGTTTCTTGAGGCGCGGAGAGGCTCGCACACGGCGATCTCGGGGGTGTCGAGGGGTGGAACGGCGGGGAGGGAAGACGGGCCTGTACGGGGCGCGTTGAGGGGTACTTGTGGTGGAGCTGGAGGTGGACACAAGATGTGGGGGTGAGAGAGCCGGTGCGTGGGCGGAGGTGGTGCGGAGGTCACCGCCAGTTTTTCCGGCGGTGAACCCGAAGGTGGTGCGGAGGTGCTCCCGGAAGACGGAGATTCTGAATCACTGTCTGCGGCTTCTCCCTAAATTGAAATCATGGAGAACGCGCAGGTGGTGCGGAGGTGCTGCGGAGGTGGTAGCCGAATTCCCGCTTTGCAGGGGTTCGCTGGGTTTGCCCGTAACGCCGCTACGGGTAAACGCGGAGGCCTCCCCCGCAGGGGAATGCGCTTCGCGCCAGCTCCTCGATGGTGGCCTCACCGGTCAGGACCTTCTCCTCCCCGAGGACGTAGCCGCCGTCCTTGCCCGCCAGAGGCGGAGACCGCGAAGCGGGGATGGCCGGGAGGACCGTCTCGACAATCCACGCGCGGAACGCCTTGGCGGCAGGCTTGCCGCTGTCCAGAACGAGGTCGTAGAGGCCGCTCTCGGAGACCACCGTCATCGCACGGCCGGGCGCCAGACCAAGGCTGGTCCGATCAGCCATGCGCTTTTTGTCAGCGATTACACGGGCATAGGCGAAGCTCGCCTTCTTGATGCCGAGCGCCTTGCACACGTCCACCGCCACGAACCACGGCGACCCGTCGATCTCCACGACGCGGATGTTGTGGCCCTCGAACACGTGGACCGAGGCGCCACCCTGGCCGAGGATGTTCGAGATGCCCGAGAGGGTGTTGTTGAGCCTACCTCACCCCAAAGTCATCATCAGGATAGACGATCTGGTGCAGGTCGTCGGTTGACAGCCGCTCTCCTCGGTCATCCCGGATAATCAGTTTCGGAACCCGAAGGACGCGACGCTCTGCCTCCTTGAGTGCTTCAGTAGCTGTTGCGACGGTTAGGCTCTCCCCGCCACGCTGTCCGGTCCAACTCAAGATGAACGGCATGCTTACCTCCCGGAGCTTATCGCGTCCTGCCGCCACGATGGACCGGAAACGCCACAGATACCACTACAGACATAGTGATATAATTGCAACACTGTGCCTATCAAGCCACAGCCTTCAGCTTCGCCACCGTGGCCCTCGCCACCCCAAGCTCCCCGGCAACCGCCTTCACACTCAAGCCACTCGCCAGCATCCCCCTAGCGATCTCCTTCCGCTCCTCGCTCAGGGCCTCTGGGCGTCCACCCTTCTTGCCCTCCGAACGAGCCCGGGCAAGTCCCGCGTGGGTCCGCTCGATCAGAAGGTCCCGCTCCATCGTGGCGACTGCGGCCAGCATCGTCACCATGAGCTTGCCCGCCGTGCTTGTCAGGTCGAGGTCTCCAAGCTGAAGCACCACGACGCCGCATCCCATCTTCCCGAGGATGTCGAGGGTCCCGAGGATGTCGGAGGTGTTCCTCCCGAGGCGATCAAGCTTGGTCACAACGAGCCTACGCGGGCCGCTCACGGCCTTCAGCGCCGCCACGGTGTCCCGGAAGGCTGGCCGTTCCATGGCCGCTACGGAGCCGCTGACGGTCTCTGTGAAGGTCATGTTGGGGACGATGCCCTTGGCCTCCATCTCCCGAAGCTGGTTCTCGGTGGTCTGGTCGGCGGTGGAGACGCGGGCATAGACGGCGGTGATCATGGCGAGGAACCTCGGCTCCGGGGTGTCAGTTGTCCAGGCCATCAATCACGTGGCAACAACTATGTCAAGCTGGTGTTGACGGCATACCTGAAGATGACATATGGAGGTGTCACTAAACGAACGTTTGATGGCATAGGAGGTGAGCAGGACAGTCCGACCATACCCCCCCCATCTCGAACACCCCATGCCCTCAGGGCGTGACAGGCTTCGGCTCAGGACGGCGCTCTCGGGCCGCCATGGGTTTTCCCCCCAGCGGGCAGGAAGGAGGCCCTCCTACGGGCTCCCTAGGGGCGCTGCGGGGGGCACGGGGGGTACGCGCGTGCTGCTATATTAATCTCGGGGCCTCAGATTTTTCCTCGGAATATTCGGGCTCCCGGCGTAGATCAGCCTGCCCTGTCCACAAGCTTTGCCGCATACTTCGCGGCGGCGGTCAGCGCCTTCTCAGTCTTCTTGAACGGCTCCGGCAACCGGATGGTCTTCCCGTCTAGGCGAACACTTACCTCCCCGGTCTTCCTGTCGAACAGGATGGTAACCTCTAGCTTGTCAGGCATCGTCACTCCTCGCCCGCTCCCGCTCGGCCACAGCCTGAAGGAGGGCCTCACGCAGCTCACGCAACATCTTCAGATCGGCTTCCTTCGGCGCAGGGCGCGCGAGTTCCAGCGCAATCGTCTCCTCCACATACCGGAGGGTCGCCTTGAGGTCACGCATGTGGGTCACCCTTCCGCCACCTTCGGGGTTCGCTTCGGGACAATGTTCTCAGCCGCTTCCCGCTGCACCTCCACACTCACGTGAGCATAGTTCCTCAGCAAGACGCTAGGGCTCGACCAGTTCCCGGCCTGCATGACGGCGGCGACGCTGGCGCCCCGCTCCAGCATCCTCGTTGCGGCTGTCCTTCGGAGGTCGTGAAGGGTCGCGCTCGGGACTTCAGCGAGCTTGAGGGCGGTGTTCCATGCCTTCTTGATCTCGACAAGGTGGCCGGTCTTCCCGGTGCTCGGGAACAGCCAGCCTTCGGTCCTCCCCTTGGCGACCTTCTCCACCAACTCCCGGGCCTCCCTGCTCAGGGCAACCTCGGCCACCCTGCCCGTCTTGGTCCTCGTCTTGATCCAGACACCTCGGTCAAGGTCGAAGTCCTCGATACGGGCGCCGAGGACCTCGCTCCGGCGGCTGGTGGTCAGCAGGATGAGCCGGGCGGCTTGGTGTCCCGGGGTCGGGCTGTTCTCGATCACATACCACAGGCGTTCAACCTCGGCCTCGCTCAGGACCCGCTTGCGGGGCTGCTCGGTGGACCTCTCGATATTCTCGGCTATGGCGGAGGACAGGAGGTATCCCCGCCGCGTGGCGAGCCTCCAACAGCCTATGAGGGCTTGCCTGAGGCGGTTCGCTTGGTAGATCTTCCCGGTCCTGCGGAGGTCCCTCACGACGCGCTCCAGGGCTGGGCCGTCGATGTCGAGGAGCGGCATGCTCCCCAGCTTCGGGAGGGCGTAGATCTCCAGCATCCTGCGGGTGTCCGTCAGGTATGTGGCGGTTCTCCCCCGGTCCTCGATACCGAGGAGATACTCCTCCGCCAGCTTCCCGAAGGTCATGCTCTGGGCCTTGCGGGTTGCCTCACGGGTCCCCTCGGTGCTCTCTCGCAACTCCTTCAGCTTGATGCCAGCGAGCTTGCGGACCTCCTCCAAGCGGATGTTGGAGGTCTCCCCGAGCAGGAGCTTGACGTTCTTGCTACGGCTGTCGGTGGTCCTGAGGTAGTAGCTCGCCCGGCCGTTGGTGCGGATGCGGACACCCAGGCCTCGGACGGCGGCGTCCATCAGCCATAGCTCCTTGTCCCGGGGCTTGCCGGTGCTCTCCCGGTCAACGATACGCTGGGTCAGGTTGACGCGGTCCTTGGGCGGTTCACGAAGCGGGGACAAAATGGGGACATCCTTCAGCCAGAAAAACTGTGAGGAATATCAATACACGTGCCGAATCCCCGGGGACAAGAGGATTGTGACGGTCCCGATAATGGGAAGATTTATTCTTTACTTGTCAGCATGTTGCTTCCATATCTGGAACAATTCTAGGTGATGCTGACTTCGTTGTGGATCAGGAGGTCCCCCGTTCAAGCCGGGGCGCTGGTACCATGACCCCCCTCTTTCGCGGAAAGCCCTTCCGCCCGAAAACCGTTCCAATCGCGCGCGCGTGAGCGCATGATGCGTCCCGGGAAACGGTGGAGGGCGGCGGCGTGACCGGGCGGCTGACCATCGAGGCGAGCGACGTAGCCTCCTTCGGGGTGCCGATCGGCGTGCCGCATCTCTATCTGGTGTTCGAGGATCTCGGAACCGGCGCGGAATACGTGCTGCGGGCCGGGCCGCGCGGCGAATGGCAGCTCGTGGGCTCGCCGATGCGGATCGAGATCAACGTGCCGATCGACCAGTCCGCGGACGACCGCGACGGCGAGACGCCGGCGCGGCGGCACGCGACGGATCTCGACTTCCAGGGGATCAGCGACGACGCCGCCTGGTCGCTGATGGTGAAATACGCCCGCGCGCTCGACGCGGCGCATTATGACTACAACGTCGCCGAGGAGAATTCGAACGCCTTCGTCGGCGCCCTGCTGAAGGCGGCCGGCGGCGATCCGGAGGCGATGCTGCCGCGCGGGATCGACGCGGACGAGGCGGTCGGCTTCGACCACTGGCGCGACATCGTGCGCGACGTGACGCCCCCGGCCGACGGGATCTTCCGCGGCACCGGCGGCGGGGATGCGATGGCCGGCCTGCAGATGGATGAGGTGTTCCGGCTCTTCGGCGGGAACGACACGCTTCATGCCGGGCGCGGCGCCGACAGGGCCGAGGGCGGCGGGGGCGACGACCGGCTGTTCGGACAGGCGGGCGACGACACGCTGAGCGGCGGGAGCGGCGCCGACCGGCTGATCGGCGGCGCGGGGGCCGACACGCTGCGCGGCGGCGACGGCGCCGACCAGTTCGTCTTCAAGTCGCCCGAGGCCAGCCTCGCGGAGCGCGACCGGGTCGCCGATTTCCACGTCGGCGAGGACAGGTTCGACATCTCCGCCATCGACGCGAACGTCTACCGGAGCGGGTCGCAGGACTGGCGCTTCGCCGGGCCCGACGACTGGCACGGCACCGGGCGCGTCTGGTTCGTCGAGGATCCGGACGGCGCGGCGAGCCAGCTGCGCGCCGATACCGGGCGGGCCACGCTCGTCGTCGCGCTGCTCGATGGCGCGGCGGTCCGGGCGGAGGATTACGCGGCGGACGATCTGATCCTCTGACCGGAAGCCCGCGGGGGCGCGGGCCCGGCCGTTCCTGGCGGAAGATCGTTCAGGCCAGGCCGCGCGTCCGACCCGCGGGCGCGGCTTACATGTGCGGACCGGCCGCGGCCGCCACGCCGGCCGGTGGCGGCGCGAAGCCACCACCCCCGCGAGTTCCATCCTCCCCGGACGTTTCCGCGCCGGAAACGATCCCGCGTGCCCCCGGCGGCGTATTCGCCGCGTTCCGCCGCGTTTCGGAACGAGAAATACGTTTACGTAATTCTCTCCCTTACTTTTCATCCTGGAGCATTGGCCAAGATCGGCGCGACATGTTATGATGCGAAGCACGGGGGATGAGTCCAATTACGGAATCATAGCAAAGATTACATCTCAATCTTTTTCGGAAAGGCGACTTTTGTCGCCCGGATTTCTGTTGTCTTATCATAGTATTGTGATTATTTATTAGACTAAAGTTTGACGACTCGTAATTATCGTGCTAAATGATTCTCGCCTTCGAACCAAAATTACGGACGCTGAAGGTAATCAGGGTGGAAACCTCCAGAATGGAATTGCGTCCATCTGGGAAAACTTTCTAGGGAGTGAGCCTAATGACCATCACCAAAGCCGCCATCGCGACTTTCACCGCTGTTGTGTTCTCCGCGTCCCTCGCCATGGCCGCGAGCGGCAACGGGAATGGCAACGGGAACGGGAACGTTGGCAACCTCAACGGCAACGGAAACGGCAACTTCAACCACGGTTCCTACAACGGGAACGACAACGGGAACGGCAACTACGGCAGCGGCAACGGCAACCTGAACGGCAACGTCAACCACGGTTCCTACAACGGCAATTCCAACGGCAACTACAACAGGGGCAACCTGAACGGGAATGCCAACGGCAACTTCAACCACGGGGCCTTCAACGGCAACCTGAACGGCAACGGCAACCGCGGCGACGTCAACGGCAACATCAACGGCAACGGCAACCACGGTCGCAACAACGGCAACCTGAACGGCAACGTCAACTACGGCAGCGGCAACGGCAACGTGAACGGCAACGGCAACAGCGGCGGCCGGCACCACCGGCGCTGAGTCGCGAGACCAGTCCACCGCCCCGGATCCGGGGCGGTGGATGCGAAAACGCAACGGGGGACCGAGACAATGAAGACAATCCTGATCGCGACGGCCCTGCTCTCCGGCATGGCGCTCGCCGCGCCCGCCGGCGCCGCGGATTGGGGGCGCACCCGCGCGACGATCGAGAGCCGCACCCAGGCCAGAGTCGGCACGGTCGTTGACAAGAACGGCAATGTGGGTGCCGGCAACACCGGACGGAACAACGTGGGATTCAACAATTCCGGAAACGGGAACGTGGGAAGCGGAAACTCGGGCAACAAGAACGTCGGCAACAAGAACGGCGGACAAAACAACGTCGGCAGCGTGAACGGCTACGGGAGCACCGGAAGGAACAACGGAAATCAGAATATCGGAAATCACAACGGCAGTTTCAATTCCGGTGATAATAACGGGAACAAGAATATCGGTTCCTGGAACGGTAATTACAACGGCGGCAGCCGTAACGGAAATCGGAACATCGGGAGCGGGAACGGGAATTTCAACGGAAACCCGTGACCGGATTTCGCCTCCCACCTTCCCGCGCCGGCGGGGCGCGGGCGGCGGCTGATCCGGTTTCGCCCGCCCGCAGATCTTGATCAGGTGCGACGCTTCGCGCCGCGGACCCGGCTGTCCGTCCGGAGGTCGCCAGAGCTTTAGAGGCTTCAGGCCCATGCGCTTCGTCATAGCATCCCTTGGCGTGCTGGTCGGCTGCTCAGCCGCCATCTCGCCATCGCCTTCGACCAGGAACACGTCGGATTCCGCGATCTCCACCAACCTGCGCGGCGGCGCGGCCTATACCGGCGACCCCGGGACCGCGGCGAACACGACGACCGCCACGCGCGTCGACGGCGCGACGCCGGCGCCGGGCGGTTCCGGCGGTTCGGGCTATTCGTCGGGAGGCGACACGACCGGAACTTCCACGACCTCCGGCGGCTCCGGCGCTTCCGGGGGATCCACCACGACCGGCGGCGGCTCGAAAACTTCCTCCGGCGGAGGAAGCGGCGGTCAGGGAAACAACAACGGCAACAACAACACCGGTAGCAACAACGGAAACAACAATACCGGAAACAATAACGGAAACGACAACACCGGAAGCGGCAACGGCAACAACAACAGCACGAGCGGCAACGGCAACGGTTCGACCGGCGGCTCCACCGCGGGCGGCGGCGGAACCACGACCAGCGGCGGGACTGGCGGCGCCTCGGGCGGCCGGGGCAACAACAACGGCAACAACAACGTCGGCAACAACAACGGCAACCACAATTCCGGCAACAACAACGGCAACAACAACACCGCCAGCAATCAGGGCAACAACAACAGCTCCAGCGGGAACGGCAACGGATCCCGAAGCTCCGGCGGCTCCTCCCGCGGGGGCGGCGGCAACGGGAATGGCAACGGCAACGGCAACACCGGGAACGGCAACGGGAACGGCAACGGCAATGGCGGCGGGTTCGGCGGCGGTGGCGGCGGCTTCGGCGGGGGCGGCGGGTTCAGCTTCTGAGCCCCGCCCGGCCCGGCGCGGCGCGCCTCACGGCCGGACCAGCACCGCGACCGGGGCGGAGGCGAAGGGGGCGGTGGAGGGGTCGCCGCTGATCGCCGGGGCCACCAGATCGCGCCAGCCGCCGACGAGACCGAGCGCGGCGAGATCGGGCTCCACCGCCGTGCCAGGCAGGCGGGCGACGGTCACCAGCGTCGTCCCGTTCCAGCGCCGCGCGAAGGCGAGCAGCCGGGGATCGGCGGCCGCGACCGGGACATATTCCCCCCGCGCGTAGAGATCGGGCGCGCTTGCGCGATGCGCGAGCAGCGCCGCGATCAGCGCGAGCTTCGGCCCCCCGCCCTCGATCCCGCCCAGAAGCGGCGCCCCGACGCCCTGGTCGAGCGCGTCGAGCATTCCTTCCCGCGTGGAGAAATCGACCGGGCGCCGGTTGTCCGGATCGACCAGGCTCTGCTCCCAGAGTTCCGCGCCGCGGTAGATGTCGGGGACGCCCGGCGCCGTCAGGCGCAGCGCCGTCTGGATCAGCGCGTTGCCGAGCCCGGCCGGGAAGAGCGCCGCCTCGGTCTCGCGGAAGGCGGCGAGGAAGCGGTTCTCGGGGCCGGCGTCGAGCGCGCGGTCGACGAAGGCCGCGAGCGCGGCCTCGTAATCGGGATCGCCATGCACCCAGCGCGTGTTGACCGCCGCCTCGCGCGCGGATTTCAGCATCGCCTCGCGCACGCGCTCGCGGAAGGCGCCCAGTTCCTCCACGCCCGGATGCCGGTCCGGCCGCCATTCCATCGGCCAGGCGCCGAGCAGGAGCTGGAAGAAGAACCAGGCCTCGTTACGGTCGATCGGGCGCGCGGGATCCTCGAGCATCCCGAGCCAGGCCGAGGCGGCGCGGGCGAAGGCCGGCGGATCCTGCGTGATCGCGGCGATCCGGGCGCGCGCGTCCTCGCCGCGCTTGGTGTCATGCGTCGATCCGGTCAAGAGGCAGGCGGGCAGTTCCCGCGCCCGCGCCGCGTTCGCCGCGTGGAACTCCGCCACCGTCCCCGCGTAGCGCCCGGGCTCGCAGCCGACCTCGTTCAGCGCGATCAGCCGGGCGTGGCGGTAGAGCAGCGTGTCCTCCACGCCCTTCGCCGTCACCGGCCCGGTCAGCTGCTGCAGCCGGCGCAGGACCGGCATGCCCTCGGGCCGGGCGAGCGTCAGCAGCGCGGCGAGGAAGTCGAAGACCTCCGGCCCCAGTTCCGGCGCCCGCGCCCGCGCCCGGCCGAGCGCCGCGTCGATCCGCGCGTGGTCCGCGGGCGAGAGCCCGGCCGCGTCGGCGTAGGTGCGGTAGACGTCGAGCGCCGCGACCGTCTCGACCAGCGCCGCGCGCAGGATCTGCGGCGCGATGTCGCGCGCCTCCGGATCGGCGCGGGCGAGATCGACGATCCGGGCGAGCAGCGCGTCGAGCTCTCCCGCCATCCGGCCGGTCATGATCTCGATCTTGGCGGCGCGCACCATCCCCGCCACGTCCGGGACGCGGCCGACGAAGCCGGAATAGGCGTCGTCGAGCGCGCCGAGCGCCCCGGGCACCACCAGAAGCCCGTCGACCAGATTGGCGAATTCATAGCCGGTGGTCCCGTCGGTTCCCCAGTCGGCCGGCAGGGGCTCGTCGGCGCCGAGAATCTTCTCGACCCAGATCCGGACCGGCCGGGACACCGCCGAGCGGAGCCGCCGGCAATAGTCGCCCGGATCGTAGAGCCCGTCGACGTGATCGACCCTGAGCCCGTCGACCAGCCCTTCGGCCACGAGATCGAGAATGAGCCGGTGCGTCGCCTCGAACACCTCCGGCAGTTCGACGCGCAGCCCGGCGAGATCGCTGACGGTGAAGAAGCGGCGGTAGTTGATCACGCCCCGGTCGTAGTCGAATTTCGCCACGCGCCAGTGCTGCCGGGCGATCAGCGCGTCGAGCGCGCCGCGGTCCGCGTTCAGCCGCGCGACCTCGGCCGGATCGTCGAGCGCGGCGACATCCTCCGCCCGCAGCGGCAGGCGGTGCGTCTCATGGGCCCAGACCGCCGGCCCTTCGGCGTCCACCTTCACCGCCAGATCGCCCGCCGCGAGCGCCGCGCCGTAGCACCTGCCGAGGATCGGCAGCAGCAGCTTGCCGGGCAGTTCCGGATGGTTCCAGTCGATGTCGAACCAGCCGGCATAGGGGCTCTCCGGCCCCTCGCGCAGCACGCTCTGCCAGTACCGGTTGTCGGTCCCCACCCCCATGTGGTTCGGAACGATGTCGAGGATGAGGCCGAGCCCGGCCGCGCGGAAATCGGCCGCCATCGCGCGGAACCCGTCCTCGCCGCCGAGTTCGGGGTTGATCCGCGTCGGGTCTATGACGTCGTAGCCATGCGTGCTGCCCGGCCGCGCGGCGAAGATCGGGGCGCAATAGACGTGGCTGACGCCGAGCCGCGCGAGATAGGGGGCGTGCCGGGCCGCGTCGGCGAAGCCGAAACCGGGACCGAACTGCATCCGGTAGGTGGCGCGCGGCGGCGCGGGCTGCTCGGTCACGGGCTGCTCGGTCACGGGGCATCCTCCTCGATCAGGAACACGACTTCGCCGGCGGGCAATTCCGCGCCGGGACCGCCGAGGATCGCCCGGCCGGCGCCGGGCGGGACCGCGCGCGGCCGGTCGTCGAGATTGGCGCGCAGCCTGAGCGTCGCGCCGTCGAGGCGCCAGTCGACCGCGAGCACCCCCTCCTCCGCCGCGACGAGCCTCCCGCCGCCCCCGGGCGCGCGGGCGAGACGCGGCACGATCTCGCGCGCGCGGGTGGCGAGCAAGTCGCGCGTGCGTCCGAGCGCCGCGGCGCCCGCCTCGGTCTCGCGATGGCCCCAGTCGATCCGGCTCGCCGCGAGGCTGCCCGGCTCGTTCGGATCGGGAATGGTCGCGCGCGCCGCCTCGTCGCGGAAGGCCGCGAAATGGGCGAATTCGCGCCGCCGCCCCTGGCGCACGAGTTCGGCGAGTTCGCCGTGGAAATCGGTGAAGAAGACGAAGGGCGTGGTCTCGCCCCATTCCTCGCCCATGAACATCAGCGGGATATGCGGCGAGAGCAGCAGGATCGCCGTGAGCGCCCGGAGCCGCTCGGGCTTCGCGATCACGCTCAGCCGCTCGCCATAGGCGCGGTTGCCGATCTGGTCGTGGTTCTGCAGGAAATCGACGAAGGCCACGGGCGGCAGATGCGCCGAGGGCTGTCCTCTCCGCTGGTCCTGGAAGGCCGAATGCTCGCCCTGAAAGCCGAAACCCTCGGCGAGGATCCGGCCGAACACCTCCCAGTGGCCCTCCGCGAAATCGATATAATAGCCCTCGGTCTCGCCGGTCGCGATCACATGCGCGGCGTTGTGGAAGTCGTCGTTCCATTCCGCGGTATAGAGCGGCACACCGCCGTCCTCGCCCCGTTCGTGCAGATGGGTGACGTTGCGGTTGTCCTCGGTCGCGAGATGGATCGCGCGGTCCGGGAAGGCCGCGCGGATCTGGCGTGCGATGTCGATCAGGATCTCCGGATCGGACTCCGGGTCGCGCACGTAGTCGATCGCGTCGAGCCGGAGCCCGTCGAAGCGGTATTCCGCGAGCCAGCCCAGCGCCGCCTCGACGAAGAAGGCGCGCACCGGCGGCAGGTGATAGGCGATCGCCGCGCCCCAGGGCGTCTCGCCACCCTTCCGGAAGAAATCCGGCGCGTAGGCGGGAAGATAGTTCCCCGAGGCGCCGAAATGGTTGAAGACGATGTCGAGAAACACCATGAGCCCGCGGGCATGGGCGGCGTCGATCAGCGCGCGCAGGTCGTCGGGCGTGCCATAGGCGTTGTGCGGCGCGCGGAGCAGCACGCCATCGTAGCCCCAGCCCCGCGCGCCGTCGAACTGCGACAGCGGCATGAGTTCGATCGCCGTGAAGCCGGTCTCCGCCAGATGGTCGAGCCTCTCGATCGCCGCGCGGTAGGTGCCCTCCGGCGTGAAGGTCCCGACGTGCAGTTCACAGATCACCGCCTCGTGCCAGGGCCGCCCGGCCCAGTCCTCCGTCGCCCAGGCATAGGCGCCGGGATCGACGAGGAGCGAGGGACCGTGCACGTCGCCCCGCTGCGCCCGCGCCGCCGGATCGGGCACCATCAGCCCGTTCTCCAGCACGAAGCCATAGGCGTCCCCGGGCCGCGCCTCGGCGGCGAGCACGTACCAGCCGTCCGCCTCCGGCCGCATCGGCAGGTCGCGGCCGCCGAGGCGCAGCGTCAGCGCGCGCTGCGACGGCGCCCAGAGCCGGAAGCGGTAGCCCTCCGCCTCCGGCTCCGCCCCCCAGAGGGGAGCGGTCACCGGCGCCTCCCGCTTCCGCGACCCCGTCCGAAATTCTCGTAGCCTGACCGCATGCCGACGCCCTCGCTTCTCCGTCCCCCGCTCACCCATCGCGCGAACACCACGCCAGGTTCCGCCGCCGCGCGCGCCGCTTTCCCGCGCGCCGGGCGGGCCCGCCGGAAAATGATGCGCCGCGGCAAAAAACCTCGCCATTGAAACATCTTGACGCGTGGCACGGCGGGTCTATCGTCTGCGCACCGATCTTCCCATGGATAGGCAACAGGAGGACGACGATGAACGTGGACCTCTCGCGCCGGGGCTTCCTGAAGCTCGCCGGCGCGGGCGTGGCGGCGACATCGGTCGGTGCGATGGGCTTCGGCGAGGCCGAGGCCGCCGAGATCGCACATGTCCGGGCCTTCAAGCTCTGGACCACGACCGAGGCGCGCAACACCTGCCCCTACTGCTCGGTCGCCTGCGGCGTCATCCTCTATTCGAAGGGCGACGTGAAGGCCGGCGGCGCCGAGATCCTCCACGTGGAGGGCGACGCGGACCATCCGACCAACCGCGGCACGCTCTGCCCGAAGGGCGCGGCGCTCAAGGACTTCATCCATGCGCCGACCCGGCTCACCGAGCCCCGCTACCGCAAGGCGGGCGCCGACCGGTTCGAGCCGATCACCTGGGACGCCGCGCTCGACAAGATCGCGCGGGCGCTCAAGGACGATCGTGACGCGAACCTGATCACGACCAACGCGGAAGGCGTCACGGTCAACCGGTGGACGAGCACGGGCTTCCTCGCCGCCTCGGCCACCACCAACGAAACCGCCTGGGCGACGACGAAGGTCGTCAAGGCCCTCGGCGTCGCGGGATTCGACAACCAGGCGCGCGTCTGACACGGACCGACGGTGGCCAGTCTGGCCCCAAGCTTCGGTCGCGGTGCGATGACCAACTCCTGGACGGACATCAAGAATACCGACCTCGTCATCGTGATGGGCGGCAACGCGGCGGAGGCGCATCCCTGCGGCTTCAAATGGGTGACGGAGGCGAAGGCGCGTCGCGGCGCCCGGCTGATCGTCGTCGACCCGCGCTTCACCCGCACGGCCTCGGTCGCGGATTACTACGCCCCGATCCGGCCCGGCTCGGACATCGCCTGGCTGATGGGGATGATCCGCTGGATGATCGAGAACGACAAGGTCCAGTGGGACTACGTCAGGAACTACACGAACGCGAGCCTGCTCGTGAACGAGGGCTTCGGCTGGTCCGACGGGCTCTTCACCGGCTACGAGCCGGAGAAGCGCAACTACGACATGTCGACCTGGGAATACCAGATCGGCGATGACGGCTTCGCGCTCACCGACCCCACGCTCCGGGATCCGCGCTGCGTCTGGAACCTCTTGAAGGCGCATGTCGATCCCTACACGCCCGAGATGGTGGAGCGGATCTGCGGCACGCCGAAGGACCGGTTCCTGCGTATCGCGGAGATGATCGGGGAGTGCTCGGCGCCGGACAAGGTCATGACCTCGATGTACGCGCTCGGCTGGACCCAGCATTCCAAGGGCGCGCAGAACATCCGCGGCATGGCGATGCTCCAGCTCATCCTCGGCAACATAGGGATGCGCGGCGGCGGCATGAACGCGCTGCGCGGGCATTCGAACATCCAGGGCCTGACCGACATGGGGCTCATGTCGAACCTGCTCCCCGGCTATCTCAACATGCCGACGGAGAAGGACACCGATTTCGACACCTACCTGTCGAAGCGACAATACAAGCCGCTCCGGCCCGACCAGACGAGCTACTGGCAGAACTATCCGAAGTTCATGGTCTCCTACCTCAAGGCGATGTGGGGCGATCATGCGACGAAGGAGAACGGCTGGTGCTTCGACTACCTGCCGAAGCTCGACGTCGCGAACTACGACATCCTCCGGATGTTCGACATGATGTACAAGGGGGAGGTCAATCTCTACTTCTGCCAAGGGTTCAATCCGCTCCTCGCCTTCCCGAACCGCGCCAAGCTGACGACGGCGCTCTCGAAGCTGAAACTCCTCGTCACGATGGACCCGCTCGAGACCGAGACCTCGCGCTTCTGGGAGAACCACGGCGACTTCAACGACGTGGACCCGGCGGCGATCGAGACCGAGGTGATCCAGCTTCCCACCACCTGCTTCGCGGAGGAGGAGGGCTCGCTCACCAACTCGGGGCGCTGGCTGCAATGGCACTGGCCGGGCGGCTCGCCTCCGGGCGAGGCGAAGCACGACACCTGGATCATGGCGCAGATCTTCCTGCGCGTGCGCGAACTCTACCGCCAGGAAGGCGGGACCGTGCCCGAGCCGATCCTGAATCTCAACTGGGACTACGCCGATCCGAACGAGCCGACGGCCGAGGAACTGGCGAAGGAGATCAACGGCCGGGCGCTCGGCCAGGTGACCGATCTGGTCGACACCTCCAAGGTGCTCGCCGAGCCCGGAAAGCTGCTCCAGAACTTCACCCAGCTGCGCGACGACGGCTCGACCTCCTCGGGCTGCTGGATCTATTCCGGCTGCTGGAACGAGCAGGGCAACAACATGGCGCGGCGGGATACCTCCGATCCCGACGGGACCGGGGCCTATCTCAACTGGTCCTGGTCCTGGCCGGTCAACCGGCGCATCCTCTACAACCGCGCCTCGGCCGATCTCGACGGCAACCCCTGGGATCCGGAGCGCAAGCTCGTCTGGTGGAACGGCGAGAAATGGATCGGCTACGACGTGCCCGACATCGCGGTGACCGCGAAGCCAGGCACCGTGATGCCCTTCATCATGAATCCGGAGGGCGTGTCGCGGCTCTTCTCGCGCGGGCTGATGCGCGACGGGCCGTTCCCGATCCACATGGAGCCGTTCGAATCGCCGGTCGCGAACTTCCTCAACCCCGATCTGCGCGGCAACCCCGCCGCCCGGATCTTCGAGGACGACGCGGCGCAGCTGGCGACCTCCGCCGACTTCCCGCATGTCGGCACCTCCTACCGGCTGACCGAGCATTTCCACTACTGGACGAAGCACAACCCGGTGAATTCGGTGCTTCAGCCGGAATTCTTCGTGGAGATCTCGGAGGAACTCGCCAAGGAGAAGGGGATCGGCAATGCCGACTGGGTCCGGGTCTGGTCGAACCGCGGCTCTATCAAGGCGAAGGCCTATGTCACGAAGCGCCTCAAGCCGCTGATGTGCGACGGCAAGGCGCTGCACGTCGTCGGCATCCCGCTGCACTGGGGCTTCACCGGCGCCGCGCGCAAGGGGTTCGGGCCGAATTCGCTCACGCCCTTCGTCGGCGACGCGAATGTGGAGACGCCCGAATCCAAGGCCTTCCTCGTCAATATCGAGAAGACCACCCCGCCAACGGAAGGAGCCACGTCATGACCGCGGCGACGCCTCCGACCACCGCGCGGTCGAACCCGCCGGTCGAGCAGCTCGAGTCCTACTTCGGACCCCAGGATCTCGTCCGGCGCTCCGCGACCCTCGACCAGCCCGCGCCGGAACGCGAGCTCACGAAGGTCGCGAAGCTCATCGACGTGACCCGGTGCATCGGCTGCAAGGCCTGCCAGTCGGCCTGTATCGAGTGGAACGACACCCATCCGGAAATGGAGGATTTCGCGGGCAGCTACATGAACCCGCACGATCTCACGCCGGAAATGTTCACGCTGATGCGGTTCACCGAATGGGAGAACCCGGAGACCAACCAGCTCGAATGGCTGATCCGCAAGGACGGCTGCATGCATTGCGAGGATCCGGGCTGCCTCAAGGCCTGCCCGGCGCCGGGCGCGATCGTGCAGTATTCCAACGGGATCGTCGATTTCATCCACGAGAACTGCATCGGCTGCGGCTACTGCGTCTCGGGATGCCCGTTCGACATCCCGCGCGTCTCCAAGGTCACCAACGTGGCCTACAAGTGCACGCTCTGTTCCGACCGCGTCGCGGTCGGCCAGGGGCCGGCCTGCGCCAAGGCCTGCCCGACCGAATGCATCAGCTTCGGCACCAAGGACGACATGAAGGCCCAGGCCGAGGAGCGGATCGCGGAACTGAAATCGCGCGGTTTCGAGAATGCCGGGCTCTACGACCCGGACGGCGTCGGCGGCACGCATGTGATGTATGTGCTCCACCACGCCGACAAGCCGGAGGTCTACGCCGGCCTGCCCGCCGAGCCCCGGATCTCGCCGGTGGTCGAGACCTGGAAGGGCGTCACCAAATATCTCGGCCTCGCCGCGATCGGGGCGATGGCGGTCGGCACGACGCTGCACGGGCTGATGGGGCGGGCGAACAAGGTCAGCCACGAGGACGAGGAGAAGGCCGAGGACCTCGTGGAGACCGAGGAGGGGACGAAGCGATGAAAAAGCGCGTCTACTCGCAGTCGGGCGACCGGATCGAAACCGTCGATCCGGTCTCGGTCCGCCGCTACGGGCCATGGACCCGGGGCAACCACTGGCTGACGGCGGGCTGCCTCGTCCTGCTGCTCGTCTCCGGCCTCTCCTTCTTCCACCCGTCGCTCTATTTCCTCTCCGGCCTCTTCGGCGGCGGGCAGACGGCGCGGATGCTCCATCCCTGGATCGGCGTCGTGCTGTTCCTGAGCTTCCTCGTGCTGTTTCTCCGCATGGTCCGGCTGAACCTGCCCACGCGCGAGGATGGCGTCTGGCTCTCGCAACCCGGCAAGGTGCTGGCCGCGAAGGAGGAGGAACTGCCCGAGATGGGCAAGTACAACGGCGCCCAGAAGATCGTCTTCTGGGCGATGACCGGCCTCATCATCGTGCTGATCATCTCCGGCATCATGATGTGGGAGCAGTATTTCGACGGGCTGGTCACGATCCCGACCCGCCGGATCGCGACCATCACCCATTCGATCGCCGCGGTGTTGATCATCTGCGTCTTCATCGTCCATGTCTACGCGGCGATCTGGACGCGGGGCACGATCCGCGCCATGACTCGGGGAACGGTGACCGGCGGCTGGGCCTTCAAGCATCACCGCAAATGGCTGCGGGAACTGGCCCGGCTCGACCGGGCGGGCCCGGCGAAGTAACCCCTGACCTGTGGCCGGTCGGCCCGGAGGTACGCATTGCCCGCTGAGATCGCACCCGACCCGTCCCGGATCGGGGTCATCGCCGACCCCCCGTTCGCAATCCCGCCCGATCCCGCCGCGCTCTTCGCGCGACGGGCTACCCGCCTCGCCTTCCTCGCGAAATCGAGCCGGCTCGGACCCTATCTGAGCTTCCTCTCGGAACTCGCGGGAACGCAGGCCAAACTCGCAGCCGCGCTTCCCGCGCCCGCCCCGCTCCCCGCGGAACAGGTCGCCCGGGCGCGCGCCGCCGGGTTGCCCCCGATCGAGGGCGCCGCGCTCGCGCGGTCCGGGGATCTCGCCACCACCATCTCCGCCTTCCTCGACGCCGCCGGGGCGATCCCGAAGCCCGAGCCCGCCCGCGCCGCGCTCGACCTCGCCCGCGCGGCGGGCCGGGGGGAATGGGAGCGGATGGCGCTGAACCTGATCGCGGCCACCGTCCCGGCCGAGGAGGCGGCGGTGCATCTCTACGTCGCCGCCGGGCTCCAGATCCACGCCGCCCGCCTCGCCGCCACGCTCGACGCGAAGCGCCTCGTCCCGGTCGGCACCGGCGCCTGTCCCTGCTGCGGCGGAAGGCCCGCGGTCTCGCTCGTGATGGCGCTCCCGAAGGTCGAGGGCGTGCGCTACGCCGCCTGCGCCACCTGCCAGACCCTCTGGAACGAGGTGCGGGTCAAATGCCTCGCCTGCGGCTCGACGAAGGGCATCGGCTACCGCTCGCTCGACGCCGAGGGCTCGGTCATCAAGGCCGAGGTCTGCGACTCCTGCCATTCCTGGGTGAAGACCCTCTACCAGACGAAGGACGCCGGGCTCGAGCAGATCGCCGACGACGTGGCGAGCCTCGGGCTCGACGCGCTGATGGGCGGCACCGACTGGCGCCGCGCGGGCTTCGACCCGTTCCTGATCGGCTACTGAGATGGACGGCCGCGAGACGCTCCGCGACCTGCCCTCGGTCGACCGGCTGCTCCGGGCGAACGCCGCGCTCGTCGAACGCCACGGCCGCGCCCCGGTGACGGAGGCGGCGCGCGCCCTTCTCGCGGAGATCCGCGCCGGCGCTTCGATGCCGCCCGACCTGGGCGCCGCGCTGGCCGAGCGCCTCGCGGCGGCGGAACGCTCGAACCTGCGCCCGCTCTTCAACCTCACCGGCACGATCCTGCACACCAACCTCGGCCGCGCGCTGCTGGCCGAGGCGGCCGTCGAGGCCGCCACCGCCGCGATGCGCGAGGCCGCGGCGCTCGAATTCGACCTCGGAACCGGCCGCCGCGGCGAGCGCGACTCCCACCTGCGCGGCCTGCTCACCGAGCTCACCGGCGCCGAGGATGCGACGGTCGTCAACAACAACGCCGCCGCCGTGCTGATCGCGCTGAACACGCTTGGGCAGGGCCGCGAGGCCATCGTCTCGCGTGGCGAGCTCATAGAGATCGGCGGCGCCTTCCGGATGCCCGACATCATGGAGCGCGCGGGCGTGAGGCTGCGCGAGGTCGGCACCACCAACCGCACCCATGCGAAGGACTACCGCGCCGCGCTCTCCCCCGAGACCGCGCTGATCCTGAAGGTGCATCCGTCGAACTACCGGATCGAGGGCTTCACGAAGGAGGTCCCCGGCACTGACCTCGCCGCCATCGCGCGCGAGGCCGGCGCGCCGCTCCTCAACGACCTCGGCTCCGGCACGCTGATCGACCTGTCCCGCTTCGGACTCGCGCGCGAACCGACCGTGCGCGAGGCGGTGGCCGAGGGCGCGGATATCGTCACCTTCTCCGGCGACAAGCTGCTCGGCGGGCCGCAGGCCGGGATCATCGTCGGCCGCCGCGACCTGATCGCGGCGATCAACGCCAATCCGCTGAAACGCGCGCTCCGCCTCGACAAGATCCGCCTCGCCGCGCTCGAGGCGACGCTCCGCCTCTACCGCGACCCCGACCGGCTGACCGGGCGCCTGCCGACCGCCCGCGCCATGGCCCGGCCCGAGCCCGAGATCCGCGCGCTGGCCGAAAGCCTCGCGCCCCGCGTCGCCGCCTGCCTCCCCGACGTCACGGTCGAAGTCACCGGCTGCGCCAGCCAGATCGGCTCCGGCGCGCTCCCCGTAGAGACGCTGCCGAGCGCGGGCCTGCGTCTCTCGGGGCCCGCGCCGGAGAAGCTCGCCGCCGCCTTCCGCGCGCTGCCCCGGCCGATCCTCGGCCGCGTCGCGGGCGGCGCGCTGATCCTCGACCTGCGTTGCCTGGAGGACGAGGCCGGCTTCCTCGAAAGCCTCGCAGCCTTGCCATGATCATCGGCACGGCGGGCCATATCGACCACGGCAAGACCGCGCTCGTGAAGGCGCTCACGGGCGTGGACGCCGACCGGCTCGCCGAGGAGAAGGCGCGCGGCATCACCATCGACCTCGGCTTCGCCTACCGCCACCTGCCCGGCGCGCCGGAACACGCGATCTCCGGCTTCGTCGACGTGCCCGGCCACGAGCGGTTCGTGCACACGATGCTCGCCGGCGCGGGCGGGATCGACTTCGCGCTGATCGTCGTCGCGGCGGACGACGGGGTGATGCCGCAGACGCGCGAGCATGTGGCGATCCTCGACCTGCTCGGGCTGAGCCTGGGCGCGGTGGCGCTGACGAAATGCGACCTCGCGGGCGAAGCGCGCCGGGCGGAGGTCGGCGCGGAGGTCGCGGCGCTCCTCGCGGAAACCGGGCTCGCCGGCGCGCCGGTCTTCCCGGTCTCGGCCGTCACCGGAGAGGGGATCGACGCGCTCCGCGGCCACCTCGCCGGGCAGGAGCGCGCGGCCCGTCCCCGCCCCGGGCAGGGCCGCGCCCGGCTGCTCGTGGACCGCTGCTTCACGCTCAGGGGCGCGGGGACCGTCGTCACCGGAACCGTGGTTTCCGGCGCCTTCGCCACCGGCGAGCGCGTCGCGGTCAGCCCCTCGGGCCTCACCGCCCGCATCCGCTCGATCCACGCGCAGAACACGCCCGCCGAGCGCGGCGAGGCCGGGCAGCGCTGCGCGCTGAACCTCGCGGGCGAAGGCGTCGCCAGGGAGGCGATCGCGCGCGGCGACGTGGTGCTCGATCCGGCCCTCCTCGCGCCGAGCGACCGGATCGACGCGACGCTGCGCGTCCTCGCCTCCGAGCCGAGGCCGGTCGGCACCTGGTTCCCCGCCCGGCTCCACACCGGCGCGGCGGAGGTCGGCGCGCGCGTCGTGCCGCTCGGCGATCCGATCGGCCCCGGCGGCGCGGGCCTCGCGCAACTGGTGCTCGACCGCCCGGTCGCGGGCTTCGTCGGTGACCGCTACATCCTGCGCGACGTCTCCGCGCGCCGCACGCTCGGCGGCGGCGTCTTTCTCGACCTCCGTGCTCCCGCCCGGAAGCGGCGGACCGAGGCGCGGCGCGCGCTTCTCGCCGCGGCCGCGCCGCGGGATCCCGGCGCCGCGCTCGCCGGGCTGCTCGCCACCGGCGAACTGGTCGCCCCCGACGCCTTCGCCCGCGACCGCGCGCTCAGCGACGCGGAACTCGCCGCGGCCGTCGCGGCGCCCGGGGCCGAGTGGTTCGGCGGTCTGCTCGCCGCTCCGGGAGGCGTCGCCCGGCTCCGCGCGGCCATCGGGGCGGAACTCGCCGCCTGGCACGAGGCCAATCCCGAACTCCACGGCATGCCGCGCGAGAGGCTGCGCCTCGCGCTGACGCCCCGCCCGCCGAAGGAGCCCTTCCTCGATCACCTGCGCGCCGAGGCCGCCGCCGGCCGGCTGGTGCTCGACGGCGCCTTCCTCCGCCTGCCCGGCCATGTCGCCCGGCTGACCGAGGCGGACGAGGAGATCTACGCCCGGGTCGCCGGAGGCCTCGGCGGCGCGGCGCGGTTCCGCCCGCCCCGGGTTCGCGACTTCGCGGGCGAACTCGGGCTCGACGAGGCCGAGATCCGGCGGGTGATGAAGCTCTGCGCCCGCGCGGGCCGGGTCGACGAGATCGCGAAGGACCATTTCTTCCTGCGCGCCACCACCGCCGAGATGGCGGATTTCGTCCGCTCGCTCTCCGCCGCCGCGCCGGAGGGCTGGTTCACCGCCGCCGCCTTCCGCGACCGGATGGAGAACGGCCGCAAGGTCGCGATCCAGATCCTCGACTTCTTCGACCGCCAGGGCCTGACCTTGCGGCGCGGGGATCTCAGACGTATCAATCCGCATCGCGCCGATCTCTACGCGCGCGCGGGCTCCGATGGAGGAGAATCGTCCCCGGTGGGGCGTCCGGACTTCAAATCCGGGTGGGGCGGCGAGACCGTCCCGGGTGGGTTCGACTCCCATTCTCCTTCGCCGGACCCGTAGGGCGGACATCTGTCCGCCTTCCCGCGGGACCAAGGCGGACATCTATCCGCCTTCCTCGCCGCGCCGGATGGCGGACAGCTGTCCGCCCTACGCGACGACGACGACCGGATCGCCGGCCAGCACCTCGCCGATGCGCCGGGCCATCGGATAGCCGGCGGAGTGGATCGCGGCGAGGAGCAGGTCCGCCGCCCCCTCGGCGCAGGCGACGAGCAGACCGCCGGAGGTCTGCGGATCGGTGAGGAGCCTGCGCCGCCAGTCCGGCATATCCGCGGGCAGGCGTATCTCCTCGCCATAGCTCGCCCAGTTCCGCGTCGAGGCGCCGGTCGCGAAGCCGGCCTCCGCCAGCCGCTCGGCCTGTTCGAGCCAGGGCAGTTCCCGCGCCGCGATCCGGAGCGTCGCGCCCGAGCCCCGCGCCATCTCGAGCGCGTGGCCGAGGATGCCGAAGCCGGTCACGTCGGTGATCCCGCGCACCTCCGGATCGGCGGCGAGGTCCGCGCCGACGCGGTTGAGCAGCGTCGTCGAGGCGAGCATCTCGGCGTAGCCCGCCGCGTCGAGCGCGCCCTTCCGGATCGCCGCCGAATAGATCCCGACGCCGAGCCCCTTGGTCAGGATCAGCGCGTCGCCCGGCCGGGCGCCGGTGTTGCGCCGCAGCCGGTCGGGATGGACGAGGCCGGTGACCGCGAGGCCGTAGATCGGCTCCGGCGCGTCGATCGAATGGCCGCCCGCGACCGGGATCCCGGCCTCGCCGCAGACGCTGGCGCCGCCCCGCAGGATCTCCCGGATCGTCGCGGGGGCGAGCTTGTCGACCGGCATGCCGAGGATCGCCAGCGCCATGACCGGCCTGCCCCCCATCGCATAGACGTCGGAGATCGCATTGGTCGCGGCGATCCGGCCGAAGTCGAACGGGTCGTCGACCATCGGCATGAAGAAATCCGTGGTCGATATGACGCAGGCGTTCTCGTCCACCTGCCAGACGGCGGCGTCGTCCGAGGTCTCGGTCCCGACGAGCAGGTTCGGGAAGGCCCCCGGCGCCGGCTGGCCGGCGAGCAGGTCGCGCAGCACCCCCGGCGCGATCTTGCAGCCGCAGCCGCCGCCATGCGCGAGTTCCGTCAGCCGCGGTCCGGGCGCGCTTTCCAGTCCATCCGCCATCTTCGCCTCCCCTTCGTCGCGCGGGAGGATAGCCAGCGGCGCGCATTGACAAAAGGACGAAACGCCGCGGAACATCGCGCGATGGAATGCGCACACCCGGGCGCCGGCCGCGCCGCCGGCCTTCGCCGCCACGCCGCGCCCGGGCGGCGGAACCGCTTCCGCGCGGCGGTGAGGCGCGGGCGGAGCGACGCATCGACCGGGGCCACCGGAGAACCGGGGCCCGTGCCATGGCAAAGGGAGGATGGCCATGAACCGACGTGACTTTCTGGCGAGCGCCGCGGGCGTGGCGGCGCTGGGCGCGCTGCCGCGCGGCGCCTTCGCCGCGGCGGAGTTCGCTCCCCGGCCGGGCGACTGGCGCACCTTCGTCGTCACCACGACGCTCGACATCCGGAAGGAGTCGGGCCCGGTCACGGCCTGGGTGCCGCTGCCCTCGATCGCGGCGGCGGACTGGATGGCGCCGGAGGGCGACCAGTGGCGCGGCAACGCCGACGCCGCCGAGGTCGTCACCGACGCCGCGACCGGCGCGCGGATGATCCGCGCGGAATATTCCGCCGGCACCGCCGCCCCGACGCTGACGGTGATCAGCACCTTCCGGACCCGCGACCGGGGCGAGGTGCTCTCCCGGACCGACGCGCCGCCGCTCGCCGCCCCGGCGCGCGCGCGCTATCTCGCCGCGACCGAGCTGCTTCCGACCGACGGCATCGTGAGGGAGACGGCGGAGCGCGTCACCGCCGGCGCCGCGACCGACCGCGAGAAGGCGGCGGCGCTCTACGACTGGGTGGTCGAGAACACCCACCGCGTGGCCGAGGTCCGGGGCTGCGGCCTCGGCGACGTGGCGAGCATGCTGGAGAGCGGCTATCTCGGCGGCAAATGCGCCGATATCAACGCGCTCTACGTCGCGCTCGCCCGCGCCTCCGGCGTGCCGGCGCGCGATGTCTACGGGATCCGCGTCGCCCCCTCGGCCTTCGGCTACAAGAGCCTCGGCGCGGGCGGCGAGACGGTGACGAAGGCGCAGCACTGCCGGGCCGAGGTCTGGCTCGAGGGGGCGGGCTGGGTGCCCGTCGATCCCGCCGACGTGCGCAAGGTCGCCCTCGAGGAGCCGCCGGGCGACAACGCGCTCGACAGCGCGAAGGTCGCCGCCGCGCGCGCGGCCCTCTTCGGCGCCTGGGAGGGCAACTGGATGGCCTATAACGACGCGCATGACCTGGTCCTGCCGGGCTCGGAGCACCGCGTCGCCTTCCTCATGTATCCCCAGGCCGAGGTCGCGGGCGCCCTGCTCGACTGCCTCGACGCCCCGAATTTCGCTTATGCGATCAAGGCGGCGCCCATTACAACCTGAGGTGAGACGCCGTCGGCGGAATTCCGAGCATTCCGGCGCCGGCGCGAATCCGCTGTCAGCAAGGCCCCGCCGATGCCCTCCCGACGCGCCGATCGACGCTGTGCGCCGGGCGGGAAAGTGGTAGAAACGTTTCAGTCGCCATCCGCGCACCTCTGGCGGATCGTCCGGCGAGGCCGATGAGGAGTTAGCAGTCCCTCATCGGCCGCTGGCCTCCCGCCCTTCATACCGCGCCGCGGGAAGTTGCCACATCCCCCCCGAAACGTGCCATACTCCCCTCGGGCGCGCGAGGGGCGCGCCACCGCAAGCAGCGCTGGACACCGATCTTGCACGAAAGCCGCCAACGGACGAAATCCTCCCCGCCGCGGATCAGGCGCCGCCCGCGCGACCGGATCGACGAGGGATGGTTCGGCTGGTCGCCCCGCCTCGGCCCGTTCTCGCGCGCCGTCGGCTGGAGCCTCTACCTGCTCGCCGCGATCGAGCGCGCCTTCATCCGCCCCACCCGGCGGGAGGGGCTGAGGAAACGGCGGCGCTAGCGCGGCGCGACGGGCGGCCACATCCGCGCCAGCACCCCGTCGCGCCGGACGAGCGCGTGATGGAGCGCGGCGCCCACATGCAGCGCGATCACCGCGATCAGCACGATGACGGTCGTCAGATGCACGGACTTCGCCGCCAGGCTCACCGATTCGTGCTTCGAGAAGAGCGGCGGGATCCCGAGCGCGTTCAGGAGCTCGATCGGAAAGCCGCCTGTCGTGACTCGCACATAGCCGCTCACCGCCATCGTCAGCAGCAGCAGATAGAGCAGCGCGTGCGACAGCGCGGCGACGCGGCGCTGCGCGGCCGGGATGCTCTCCGGCAGCGGCGGCGGCGGGTGCCGGAGGCGCCAGACGATCCGCGCGAGGATCAGCGTGAGGAAGACCGAGCCGAGCCCCTTGTGCAGGATGAAGAGTGGATCTTGCACCGACCGGGGCAGATCCTGGATCATCGTCAGCCCAACGGGAATCATGACGAGCACGATGAGCACGGTGGTCCAATGAAAGAGACGGGAGACGGTTCCGTATCCCATGTTCCCGCGCCCCTCCCTTGCCGGCCCGGGGCCAGCATAGCAGAGCGGCGCGCCCGGACCAGCGCGGAGCGATCGCGGTGAGCGAGGTTCCGGCGGGTTTCGACCCCGCGGCCGGCCGGAGCGCCCGGCGCGGCCTCTGGGGGGCCGCGGCGCCGCTCGCCGCGCTCATCCTCGCCGCCGCCTGGGCCGCGCCCGCCGGCGCGGCGCCGGCCTGCCTCGCGCTCGCGATCTTCGCCGTCGTCGTCGCGGTGGCGCGGGGCGGGCTCGACGGATTCCACCCGCCCGACCGGTTCGGCGCCGCGAACGCCGTCACGCTCGCCCGCGCCGGGGGCGCGGCGCTGATCGCCGCCGCGGGAATCGCAGGCGCCGCGCCCGCGGGCGCCGCCGCCTGGGGCGTCGCGCTCGCCTCGGCCGCGCTGCTCGCGCTCGACGGGATCGACGGCTGGCTGGCGCGCCGCGCCGGGCTCGCCTCGCCCTTCGGCGCCCGCTTCGACATGGAGGTGGACGCGCTGACCGGCCTCGCGCTCGCGCTCCTCGTCTGGCAGATGGGCAAGGCCGGTCCCTGGGTGCTCGGCCTCGGCCTGATGCGCTACGCCTTCCTCGGCCTCGGCCGGCTCCGCCCCGCCTTCGCCGCGCCGCTGCCGCCCTCCCGGCGGCGCAAGGCGGTCTGCGTGGTCCAGCTGGCCGCGCTCACGCTCCTCGTCGCGCCGCCCGTCGTTCCGCCGCTCTCGCAGGCGATCGCCGCCGGCGCCCTCGCGCTGCTCGGCTGGTCCTTCGCGCGCGACCTTCTGTGGCTGGCGCGGCGATGACGACGCGGCCCGCCGCGCGCGATCTCGCCGGGCTTGCGCGCTCGCTCGTCATCTACCGCGCCAGGCCGTGGAAGAACCGCGCGCTCGCAAGGCTTTACGGGACGATCCTGCGGCCCGGCGATCTCGCCTTCGACATCGGCGCCCATGTCGGCAACCGGAGCCGCGCGATGCTGGCGGCGGGCGCCCGCGTCGTCGCGCTGGAGCCGCAGCCGCTCCTCCACGCCTTCCTCGCCCGCGACCTGCCGCCCGGGGCCACGCTGATCCGCGCCGCCGCGGGCGCGCGCGAGGGTACCGGACAACTCGCGATCCCGCGCCTCCATCCCACCGTCGCCTCGCTCGCCCCCGGCTTCGCCGCCGAGATGGGAACGGCGCCCGGCTTCGCACATGTGCGCTGGGACGCGGCCGAGACGGTGCGCGTCACCACGCTCGACGCGCTCATCGCCGCGCACGGCGCGCCGCGCTTCGTCAAGATCGACGTCGAAGGCTTCGAGGACGCGGTGCTGGCGGGTCTGTCGCATCCCGTCGGCTGGATCGCCTTCGAGACGCTGCCCGCCCTGCCCCGCGTCGCGGCGGCGAGCCTCGAAAGGATAAGCCTGCTCGGACGATACGAGTTCAACTTCATCTCCGGTGAGACCCGGGGCTTCGCGCTCGACGCCTGGACCGACGCCGCCGGGATCGCGGCGCTCCTCGCCCGCGCGGCCCGCTCCGGCGACGTCTATGCCCGACTGATCCGGGAGCCCGCGTGACCGGCTCCTTGGCGGGGATCGCGCTGCTGTGGCTCGGGCTGATCCTGCCCGACCGGGCGGCGGAGATCGCGCCGGGGGCGCTCGCGGTCTTTCCGCTCGAACTGCCGCCCGTGCTCCTCGGCCTCATGCTGCTCCGGGGCCGCGCGCTGACGGCGGCGCGTCTCCTGCTCGCCGCCGTCCTGGTCGCGCTGGCGGCGCTGCGGGGCGCCGACATCGCCGCCTACGCGGCCTTCGCCCGGCCGTTCAACCCCGCGCTCGACGGCGAACTCATCCCGGCGGCGGCGCGGCTCAGCGCCGGGACGATCGGAACGCCGCTGACGCTCCTGCTCTGCCTCGCGCTCGCCGCGGCGATCCTCGGCCTCGGCCTCGCGCTCTGGTGGGCCGCCGGCCGGGTCGCCCGGCTCGGTCCCGCGCGCGGCCGCGCCCGGGCCGGTCTCGCCGCGCTCTTCCTGCTCGCGCTCGTCCCCCCGGCGCTCGCCCTCGCGGGACGGCCGGCGCCCCTCGGCGACGCCCGCGCGACGCGGCTCGCCGCCGAACACCTGCGCGACACGCTCGCCGCGCGCGCGGACCTCGCCCGCTTCCGGCGCGAGGCGGCGCGCGATCCCTACGCCGCGACGCCGCCAGCCGCGATCCTGCCCGCGCTCGCGGGGCACGACATCTTCGTCGTCTTCGTCGAATCCTACGGCCGGACCGCGCTCGAGAACCCGCTCTATCGCCCCGCTACCGAGGCGCGGCTCGCCGCCGCCGAGGGGGAACTGGCCCGCGCCGGTCTCGCCGCGCGCTCCGGCTGGCTGACCGCGCCGATGATCGGCGGGCAGAGCTGGTTCGCGCATGGCACGCTGCTCTCCGGGCTCCGGATCGATTCGCAGGCCCGCTACGGCGCGCTGATCGCGAGCCCGCGGCTCACCTTCCCCCGCCTCGCCCGGCGCGCCGGCTGGCGCAGCGTCGCGGTGATGCCCGCGATCACGCTGGCCTGGCCGGAGGCGCGCTATTTCGGCTACGATACGGTGCTGGTGGCGAAGGATCTCGGCTATCGCGGCGAGCCGTTCAACTGGGTGACCATGCCCGACCAGTTCACCCTCGCCTCCTTCGAGCGCCAGGCACTCGATCCCGCGCCGCGCCCGCCGGTCATCGCGGAGATCGCGCTCATCTCCTCCCACGCGCCCTGGACGCCGATCCCGCCGCTCATCCCCTGGGCCGAGGTCGGCGACGGGACGGTGTTCGACCGCTGGGCCACGACCGGGGAGAGCCCGGAAGTGCTCTGGCGCGATCCGGAGAAGGTGCGCGCGCAATACGGCCGCGCGATCGACTACGCGCTCGCCACGACCTTCTCCTTCGCCGCGCGCCGGGCCGGGACCGCGCCGCTCCTGATCGTGCTCGGCGACCACCAGCCGGCGGAATTCGTCTCCGGCGGGATCGGCGGCCAGGACGTGCCTGTCCATGTGATCGGCCCGCCGGAACTCGTCGACCGGCTGGCGGGCTGGGGCTGGACGCCGGGGCTCAGGCCCGCGGCCGCGGTCGCGCCCCGGCCGATGGCGGCGTTCCGCGACCGGTTCCTCGCCGCCTTCGGCCCCGGCTCCTGAGCCTTTAAGCACGGGCGGAACGGGCTATATCGAGCGCGAAACCGCCCGCCGGAGCCTCCGATGATCCCCTATTCCCTGCTCGACCTCTCGCCCATTCCCGAGGGCGCCACCGCCCGCGACGCGCTCGCCAACACGCTCGATCTCGCCCGCCACGCCGAGGCGCTCGGCTACCATCGCTACTGGCTGGCGGAGCATCACAACATGCCCGGCATCGCCAGCGCGGCCACCGCCGTCGTGATCGGCGCCGTCGCCGGGGCCACGGCGCGGATCCGCGTCGGCTCGGGCGGGATCATGCTGCCGAACCACGCGCCGCTCATGGTCGCGGAGGCCTTCGGCACGCTCGCGACGCTCTATCCGGACCGGATCGACCTCGGCCTCGGCCGCGCGCCGGGGACGGACATGAACACCGCCCGGGCGCTGCGCCGGGGGCTCGACAACGGCGAGAGCTTCCCGCGTGATGTTCTTGAACTCATGGACTATCTCGGCGACGACGATCCGCGCCGGCTCGTCCACGCCGTGCCGGGGACAGGCACGCGTGTGCCGGTCTGGATCCTCGGCTCCAGCCTCTACGGCGCGCAGCTCGCCGCGCATTACGGCCTACCCTACGCCTTCGCCTCCCATTTCGCGCCCCAGGCGCTCGACCAGGCGCTCGGCGTCTATCGCGAGACCTTCCGGCCGTCGGAAACCCTCGCGAAACCGCGGTTCATGCTCGCGATCAACGTCTTCGCCGCCGAGACCGACGCCGAGGCGCGCTTCCTGCGCTCATCGATGCAGCTCGCCTTCGTCCGGCTCCGCACCGGACAGCCGGGGCCGCTGCCCCGCCCGGTCGCGGATATCGCCGCCACCGTGCCGCCCGGCGCGCTCGCGATGGCGAACGAGGCGCTTTCGGTGACGGCGGTCGGCTCGCCCGCGACGGTGGAGCGCGAACTCGGCGGCTTCCTCGAACGCTACGCGCCCGACGAGGTGATCCTGACCGGCCAGATCCACGACCACGCGGCGCGCAAACGCTCCTTCGAGATCGCCGCCGCCGCGATGAAGGCGCTCGGCGCCGTCACCGCCTGAGGCGGATCGGGCGGCGAATATGCATAGGCTTATTCGCCGCCGACACACCCGGCCCTGCGAATATGTCCATGCATATTCGCAGGGCCGGAGCTCACTTGGTCCCGAACAGCCGGTCGCCCGCGTCGCCCAGACCGGGCATGATGTAGCCCTTCTCGTTGAGCTTCCGGTCGAGCGCGGCGGTGACGATCGGCACGTCCGGATGCGCCTCCCGCATCCGTGCCACCCCCTCGGGCGCGGCGAGCAGGCAGAGGAAGCGGATGTCCCCCGCCCCCGCCTCCTTCAGGAGGTCGATGGCCGCGACCGAGGAATTGCCGGTGGCGAGCATCGGGTCGAGCGCGATCACCACCCGCTCCTCGAGATCGGCGGGAACCTTCGAATAGTATTGCACCGGCCTCAGCGTCGCCTCGTCGCGGTAGAGCCCGACGAAGCCGACGCGGGCCGAGGGGATGAGTTCCAGCACCCCGTCGAGCAGCCCGTTGCCCGCGCGCAGGATCGAGATCAGCGCGAGCTTCTTGCCGGCCAGCGCCGGCGCCTCCATCTCGGTCAGCGGCGTCTCGATCGTGCGCGTCGTCATCGGCAGGTCGCGCGTCACCTCGTAGGCGAGCAGCAGGCTGATCTCGCGCAGGAGGCGGCGGAATCCGGCGGTCGAGGTCTCGCGCTCGCGCATCAGGGTCAGCTTGTGCTGGACCAGCGGGTGCTTCACGACGGTCAGATGCGGGGTTTCGGTCACGTCTGCGATCTCCGGAAAAGCGCGGGGTTTCGGCGCCATGCCGTTCGATCTTGTCACCGGCGGGAGGCGATGGGCAACGGCGAAGTCCGGCGCCGGCTCCGGAAGGCCGGGTTCGGCCGTGTCGCGCGGCCCGGCCGGGGGCCACGCGCGCGGGACGGCCGGCCGGTGCTCCGAGCGCCGCTACCCGGCCGGGGCCGGCTGGGCGGCGCGGCCGAAATCGGGGGCGGCGGTGTCCTGGCCCGCGTCGATGATGCCGCGCCGGATCGCCCGCGTGCGGGTGAAATAGGCGCGCAGATGCTCCCCGTCGCCGAGCCGGATCGCACGCTGGAGCGCGAAGAGTTCCTCGGTGAAGCGGCCGAGGATGTCGAGCGTCGCCTCCTTGTTGTTGAGGAAGACGTCGCGCCACATCGTCGGATCGGAGGCGGCGATGCGGGTGAAGTCGCGGAAGCCGGCGGCGGAATACTTGATGACCTCGCTCTCGGTCACGCGACTGAGGTCGTCCGCGACGCCCACCATCGTATAGGCGATCAGATGCGGCACATGGCTCGTCACCGCGAGGACGAGGTCGTGGTGCTCGGCGTCCATCACCTCGACATTGGCGCCGAGCGCCTGCCAGAACGCCTCGAGCGCGGCGACGGCGCGCGGATCGGTGTCGGCGGGCGGGGTCAGCACGCACCAGCGGTTGTCGAAGAGCGCGGCGAAGCCCGCGGCCGGGCCGCTGTGCTCGGTCCCGGCGAGCGGGTGGCCGGGCACGAAATGCACGCCTTCGGGCAGGAGCGGCCGGATCGCGGCGATGACCGAGCCCTTGACCGAGCCGACGTCGGAGACGGTGGCGCCGGGTTCCAGCGCCGGGGCGATCTCTTCCATCACCCCCGCCATCGCGCCGACGGGCACGCAGAGGATCACCAGATCGGCGCCCCGTACCGCCCCGGCGGCGGTGTCGTGGATCTCGCCGAGCCCGAGCCGCCGCGCCTCCTCCCGCGTCGCCCCGGTCCGGGCATGGCCGGTGACGGTGACGGGAAGCCCCGCGCGGCGGATCGCGTGGCTGATCGAGGAGGCGATCAGCCCGAGGCCGATCAGGGCGACGCGCCGGTAGGCCATCAGACGCGGGCCTCCGCGAAGGCGCGCACCACTTCCGCCACGCGGGCGCAGGCCTCGGCGTCGCCGATGGTGATCCTGAGGCAATCGGGCAGGCCGTAGCTTGCGACGCGGCGCACGATGATTCCGGCCTCGCGCAGCGCGCGGTCGCAGGCCTCGGCCTCGGCCGCGTCGCGGAAGCGCGCGAGGATGAAATTCGCGTGGCTCTCGTCGGAGGGGATCCCCGCGGCGGCGAGATCGGCGGCGAGCCGGGCGCGGTTCCCGGCGTTGAGCGCGCGGCAGCGGTCGGCATGGGCGGTGTCGCGGATCGCCGCCTCCGCGGTCACCAGCGCCGGGCCGGAGAGGTTGAACGGCCCGCGCACGCGGTTGAGCGCCGCGATCACGTGGTCCGGGCCGTAGCCCCAGCCGACGCGAAGCCCGCCGAGCCCGTGGATCTTCGAGAAGGTGCGGGTCATCACGACGTTGTCGCGCGCCTCGACGAGCCGCGCGGAGCCGTCGAAATCCCCGCCGACGAATTCCGCGTAGGCGCCGTCTACGACGAGGAGCGCCTCCGGCGGCAGCCCCTCGGCGAGGCGGCGGATCTCCTCCGCGCCGACCAGCGTGCCGGTCGGATTGGCGGGATTGGCGAAGAAGACCAGCCGCGTGCGTCCGGTGCAGGCGGCGAGGATCGCGTCGACGTCGACCCGGCGCTCGCGCTCGGGGACGACGACCGGCGTCGCCCCGGCGGCGAGGGCGACGATGCGGTACATGCCGAAACCGTGCTCGGTATGAATCACCTCGTCGCCCTCGCCGGCGTAGGTCTGGGCGAGGAAGGTCAGGATCTCGTCCGATCCGGCGCCGCAGATGACGCGCTCCGGATCGAGCCCGTGCACCGCGCCGATCGCGGCGCGCAGCGCGCCGTGGCCGCTGTCGGGATAGAGCGCGAGATCGGCGGCGGAGGCCGCGAAGGCGGCGAGCGCGTCGGGGCTCGGGCCGTAGGGATTCTCGTTCGAGCTCAGCTTCAGCGCCCTCAGGCCGCCGATCCTGCTCTCGCCGCCCACGTAGAGCGCGATGTCGAGGATGCCGGGACGCGGACGGATCGTCGGATGGGGCTCGGACATGACGGGGCCTCTGGCGGAAACTGGCCGTCTCCTATCCCGCCGGGGCGCCGATTTCCAGCGCGATCGGCGCTCAGGCGCGCAGCGCGCCCGGCGCCGGCGGCGCGGTCTCGGCCGGGGGCAGCGGCAGTTCGATCCAGAAGCGCGAGCCGAGCCCCGCCACGCCGTCGAGCCCGATCCGCCCGCCCATCCGCGCCACGATCTCCGAGGAGATCGCGAGGCCGAGGCCGCTGCCGCCGTGGCGGCGGACCGCGCCGGCGTCGCCCTGTTCGTAGGGTCTGAAGATCCGCTCCCGGAGATCCTCCGGGACGCCGGGGCCGGTATCCTCGACCTCGATCCGGGTATGGCCGGGGGCTGTCTCGCGCACGCGCACGAGAACGCCGCCGTCCTCGGTGAACTTGAGCGCGTTGCCGACGAGATTGGTCAGCACCTGCCGGAGGCCCTGGCGCTGACCCCGGCGCGGCGCCCGCGCGCCCGCCATGTCGAGATCGAGCCGGAGTCCGCCCGCGAAGGGCAGGAAGCGCGCCTCCTCGATCACCTCCTCGATCAGCGCGCGCAGGTCGAAATCCTCGATCTCCGCCTCCGCGGCGTCCTCGAGGCGGGAATAGTCGAGGATCCGGTTGATCACGTCGAGCAGGTGGAAGCCGGAGCGGCGGATGATCTCGACATTGGCGCGCGTGCCGGGGTCGAGCGGCCCCGCGAGCACGACGCTCGCCATCCCGATCACGCCGTTGAGCGGCGTGCGCACCTCGTGGCTGACGGTGGCGAGGAGCCGGGTCTTGGCCGCGTCCGCGGCGCGCGCCTGTCCGGTCATCTCGGCGAGTTTCGCGGTGCGCTGTTCCACGCGCGCCTCGAGTTCGGCCCCGCGCGCCGCGACCTCGGCGAGCGCGTCGAGCCGGTCGCGGTTGACCGCGTGGACGAATTGCGCGGTGACGATCAGCAGGTTGAGATAGAGCGTGGTCAGCAGATAGGCCGGATCGAGCACGCTGGTCCCCGCGTCGCGCAGCACGAGATAGAGCACGGCGTGCGCGGCGAGCAGCCCGACCAGCGCGCCGTCGAGCGTGCGCGGCTGGATCGCGACCCAGAGGCAGAAGGGCATCGAGAGCACGAGCGCGGTCCCGGCGGTGAAGCCCGGGTCCGTTTCGCGCAGGACGAGGGCGAGAACGGCGACGAGCAGCGCCCCCACCAGCGCCATCCGGATGGCGGGCCAGGGATCCTCCGCCACCGCGCGCCATTCGCCCGCGTGGGAGATCACCGGGAAGGCGGTGACGATGCCGAGCGGGAGGAAGAGCCCGATGACCGCGAGGAAGGGGGCCGGACGGTCGAGCGGGACGAAGCCGAGCCCGGCGGAGGCGGCGATGACCAGCCCGGTGACGAGGACGAAGATCCCGGCGCCGCCGAGCAGGACGAAGAGATCGCCGGTATGCGACCGGCCCGGCCGGCGCGGCCGGACCCGCCGGAGCGCGGCGCCCGCGATCCACGCGGCCAGCCCGTGCGCGAGCGCGATGGTCAGCGCGGACGCGGGCGGCAGGCCGATCAGCGTCTGCGCGAGGAGGAAGCCCGCGGCCACCGCCAGGGCCCCCGCGCCGCCGTGGCGCAGCCCGGCGGCGAGGGCGAGCCCCGCGGCCGGCGTGGCGCCCGCGACCGGGCCATGGCCGAACCCGAGGAAGCGCACCAGCAGGACGATCGCCCCGATCCCGAGGGTCACCCCGACGAGGGACAGGGCATCTCTTCGAAGATCGGTCACCTCGGCTCCGCGGATCGTCTCGTCTGCGCTGACGCGGGAAACCGCCGGGGAGCATCGTCCCGGCGCCGGCTTCCGCGGGCGGGATTCGGTCATCCCGAGACGGCCGCCGGAGGCATGTCAGGCGAAGCGCGCGCACGTGTCAAGTGTGCGGGCGGCGGAATTGCGGCCGAATGCGAGTATCCGCCGCCCGATCAGAAGAAGCTCTGCGGGTCGATGTCGACGGTGACGCGGACATTGGCCGGAACCGCGACGGCGGCGATCCAGGCGTGGATCGCGGACTGGATCGCTACCCCCTTCGGCGCCTTTACGAGCAGGCGCGCGCGCCAGCGGCCGCGGATCCGGGCGATCGGCGCGGGCGCGGGTCCGTAGACCTCGGCGCCGAGCGCGCGCAGCCCGTCGACGGCGCGGCCGAGCGCGCGGGCGGTCTCCCAGGCGCGGGTCTCGTCGGTTCCGGTGACGATGATGCCCGCCATCCGCCCGTAGGGCGGCGCGCCGGCGAAGCGGCGCTGCTCGGCCTCGGCGCGCCAGAAGCCCTCGTCGTCGTTCTCGAGGATCGCCCGGATCGCCGGATGATCCGGCAGATGCGTCTGGATGAGCGCGAGCCCCGGCCGCTCCGCCCGCCCGGCGCGGCCGGCGACCTGGCGGATCAGCTGGAAGGTCTTCTCCGCGGCGCGCAGGTCGCCGCCCTGCAGGCCGAGATCGGCGTCGATCACGCCGACCAGCGTCAGATGCGGGAAGTTGTGCCCCTTCGAGACCAGCTGCGTGCCGATCACCAGATCCGCGCCGCCGGCGGCGATCTCGTCGATCCGGGCCTTCAGTTCCGCCGCCCCCTGCGCGAGGTCGGAGGAGAGGATCGCGCGGCGCGCCCCGGGCCAGAGCGCCTCGGCCTCCTCGGCGACGCGCTCGACGCCGGGGCCGAGCGCGGTCATCTTGCCCTCGACCTCGCAGGCGGGGCAGCGGGTCGGGATCGGCCGGGTCGCGCCGCACTGGTGGCAGACGAGGCGGCCCCGGAAGCGGTGCTCGACCATGCGCGCGTCGCAATTGTCGCAGCCGACCTGATGGCCGCAGGCGCGGCAGATGGTGAGCGGCGCGTAGCCCCGGCGGTTGAGGAAGAGGAGCACCTGCTCGCCGGCGGCGAGGCGGTCGGAGACCGCGCGCGCCAGCGGTTCGGAGATGAAGCGCCCCGGACCGGGCGCCGCCTCGCGCAGGTCGACCGCCGCCATCTCCGGCAGCCGGGCGACGCCGAACCGTTCGGGAAGCTCGAGGCGCGCGTATTTGCCCGCCTCCGCGTTCGCCCAGGTCTCGAGCGAGGGCGTGGCGGAGGCGAGGACCACCGCCGCCTTCTCGATCGAGGCGCGCAGCACCGCCATGTCGCGGGCGTGGTAGATCACGCCCTCCTCCTGCTTGTAGGAACCGTCGTGCTCCTCGTCGACGACGATCAGGCCGAGATCGGCGAAGGGCAGGAACAGCGCCGAGCGCGCGCCGACGACGAGCTGCGCCCGCCCCTCCGCCACCGCCGTCCAGCCCCGGCGGCGGTTCGCCTGGGTGACGCCGGAATGCCACTCCACGGGGCGCGCGCCGAAGCGCGCCTCCACCCGGTCGAGGAATTCGACCGAGAGCGCGATCTCGGGCAGGAGCACCAGCGCCTGGCGCCCGGCGGCGAGCGCCTCGGCGACGGCCTCGAGATAGGCCTCGGTCTTGCCCGAGCCGGTCACGCCCTTCAGCAGCGTCGTCGAATAGGCGCCCGAGGCGACGCGCGCGCGCAGCGTCGCGGCGGCGGCGGCCTGGGCGGGCGAGAGCGCGCGCGCCGGCGCCTCGGGATCGAGCCGGGGAAAGGGCGGGTCGCGCGTCACGATCTCGCGCCGGATCACGCCCGCCTTCTCGAGCCCGGCGACGACGCCATGCGAGACCCCGGCGAGCGCCGCGAGTTCGCCCGGCGCGAAGCCGAGGTTGCCGTATTCCGCGAAGGCCGCGAGCACGCGCGCGCGCGCCTCCGTCATCCGTTCGGGCACGTCCTCGGTCAGCCGCAGGAGCGGGCGCGAGGCCGGCGGCTCGCCGAGCCCGGGCGCCCGGCTCGCGAGGCGCAGCATCAGCGTGAGCGGGGTCAGCGTGTAATCGGCGGCCCGCGTCAGGAATTCGCGCATCTGTCCGCGCATCGGCGTCACGTCGAGCCGGCGGGCGATGTCGCGGAGCTTCTCCGGCGGGAAGCCGCCCCGCCCCGGCCCCCAGACCACGCCCAGCACCCGGCGCGGCCCGAGCGGCGCGGCGACGAAATCGCCCACCGAGACGCCGCCCCCGGGCGCGCGGTAGTCGAGGAAGCGGTCGAGCCCCTCCGCCGTCAGCACCGCGACGGGCGTGCCCGCCGGGAATTCCGGCGGCGCGGCGGGGTCGCCGGGCAGGTCGGGTCGAGTGGGATTGAGATGTTCCATCGCCGGCCAGTCTTGGTCTATCATCGCGGCAAATCACAAGGGCCGAAGGGCCGGCAATCGAGAGAGCAGTCCCATGGGAGCATCCGACCGCGCGGCGCTTCGCCGTGCCCAGCCTTCTCAACCCGCGCCCCGCGCGGCGATCGCCGGGCCCGCGCGGTGAGCGCGGTCTCGGAGGAGGCGGCGAGCCTCCTGCGCGACCGGATCCTCGCGGATCCCGCGCTCGTGCTCGAAGACGACCAGGTGATGCGCGCGCTGCTCGCCGCCGACCGGCGGACGCAGGGGCGCAACGTGGTCGATCTGCGCGGCGTGCTGGTGGAGCGGCTGGAGGATCGGCTGGACCGGCTCGAGGACACGCATCGCGAGGTGCTGGCGGCGGCCTACGAGAATGTCGCGGGCACGAACCAGGTGCATCGCGCCTGTCTCGCGCTGCTGGAGCCCGCGGATTTCGAGGGGCTGCTGCGCGTGCTGACCCACGACGTCGCGATGATCCTCGGCGTCGAGGTGATCCGGCTCGGGCTCGAGGCGCCGGCGGCGCCGGCGGGGTCGAGCCTCGGACCGGAGGGGCCGCTGCGCGACGTGATGGTGGCGCTGCCGCGTGGCGGCGTGGACGCCTATGTGCGCCAGGGCCGGGGTCTCGGCGCGCGGCGCGTGACGCTGCGCCACGCCCGGCCGGAGGAGAACGCGATCTATGGCGCGCGCGCGGGCGAGGTCCGCTCCGAGGCGCTGCTGAAGCTCGATCTCGGCCAGGGCAATCTCGGCGGGCTGCTCGCGCTCGGCGCGGCGGACGGGCACCGGTTCCACCCCGATCAGGGCACCGACCTGCTGGGCTTCCTAGCCGGCGTCTTCGAGCGGGTGATGCGGCGCTGGCTGTCGTGACCGCGCCGGTGGTGAAGGCCCCCGACCGGCCCGCGCCGTCGGAGGGCGCGGTGGCGCTGCTCGGGGACTGGCTCGCGCAGCTGAGCGCGGTGCGCGGCGCGAGCCCGCGCACGATCACCGCCTATCGCCGCGACGTCTCGGGCTATCTCGGCTTTCTCGCGCTGCACGAGGGCGGCCCGATGGGGGCGGAGGCCTTGGCGCGGGTCGCGGTGCCGGACCTGCGCGCCTGGATGGCGGCGGAACGCGCCCGCGGCCTCTCGGCGCGCTCGCTCGCCCGGGCGCTCTCGGCGGTGAAGAGCTTCCATTCCTGGCTCGCCGAGGCGCGCGGCGCGCCGGCGCCGGCGGTCTCCGCGACGCGGGGACCGCGGACGAAGCAGCGCCTGCCCCGCCCGGTCTCGCCGGACGCCGCGCGCGCGCTGCTGGCCGCGGTCGAGGCCCAGGCGGAGGAGCCCTGGATCGCGGCGCGCGATCTCGCAGTGCTGACGCTGCTCTACGGCGCGGGGTTGCGCATTTCCGAGGCGCTGGGGCTGCGCCAGTCGGACGCGCCGCTCGGCGAGACGCTCCGGATCACCGGCAAGGGCGGGCGCGAGCGGCTGGTGCCGGTGCTGCCGGTCGCGGCGCGCGCGGTGGAGGACTACCGCGCGCTCCTGCCCTACGCCCCCGGCCCCGAGGCGCCGCTCTTTCTCGGCGCGAAGGGCGGGCCGCTCAACCCGCGTCTGGTGCAGAAGGCGATGCAGACGGCGCGCACCGCGCTCGGTCTGCCGGCGACCGCGAGCCCGCACGCGCTGCGCCATTCCTTCGCGACGCATCTGCTGGAGGCGGGCGGCGATCTCCGCGCGATCCAGGAACTGCTCGGCCACGCCTCGCTCGCCACGACCCAGGTCTATACCGGCGTCGACCAGGCGCGGCTGATGGAGGTCTACGAGCGGGCGCATCCGAAGGCGCGGGGGTAGGAGTCGGTCGCGGGGGCGCGAATATCTCTGCTTCGCACTGGAAGCGACCCTTCGCCGCGGCGCGGCCAGCTCCGCAGCCATCTGCGCCGCGGCAGACGGTCTGCTTTTTAGCCGTTCGAGACTGCGGCGGCGGGCAAGGAACTTGATGCGATCTGTTGTGTAGGGGACAACGTCTCATGCATTGAAAAGAGACGCGGGTGGGTGCCGCGCAGCACGATGATCGAGGAGGCAATGGTGTGAGTTCAATGCAGTTCTCGTCCGCGGTAATCGAGAAAGTCGGCTTTTACGTTTACCGGTTGATCGACCCGCGGAACGGAGAGACCTTCTACGTTGGAAAGGGGAAAGGAAACCGCGTCTTTCAGCACGCGGGGGGATCACTCGGAAAGGAGGATCTTGAATGGACAGGCGAGGACGAGGTCTCGGCGAAGTTGAAGAGAATCAAAGATATTCGTCGTCAGGCCGAAGCAGGTTTCGGACTTGAGGTAATCCACGTCATTCATCGTCATGGGATGGACGAGAAAACCGCGTTTGAGGTCGAGGCGGCTTTGATCGATGCCTACCCAGGCCTCTCCAACGTCCAAGGGGGCCACAGCAGCGGCGATCGTGGCAGCATGCACGCCAGTCAGATTCAAGCCAAATACGACCTTCCGGAACTTGGAGACTGCGCGGACCTGAAATTGCTGCTCATCAACATCAACGCCGTCGAGAGCGACAAAGGGTGGGAAAACGTCTATGATCAAGTCCGCACAAGCTGGCGCCTAAGTCCGGACCGCGCCCGTCAGGCCGATTTTATCATCGCCGTGTGGCGGGGGATCACGCAAGCGGCATATGTCGCCGAAAGGTGGAAGGCACTCCCAACCGGACGGTATGAATTCGAAGGTCATCCGGCACCCACCGAGATTTGGAAGCGTCTGATCGGCTCGAACGGTAAGCGGGTGGTTCATCCAGACATGAAGCACCTGCAAAACCCCATTCGGTACTGGAATATCCCACAGTAGGACCGCGTGGCTTCCGCCCGACTTTTCGCAAGAGCTCTGCTGTGGCCCGCGCCGGTTCGGGCGCGCCTTGTAGAGCGACGAGGTACGCGGCCGCTCCCGAAACAGCCACGCGAATGTCGCGTTGCAATGTTGAAAAATGGCGCAATGGGCTCATGGCCGGCAGCGACCCTCGCCGCCGGCACACCCGCCGTCGCGCGCCGCCCCGCTCAGGCGTGGGCGGCGAGGAGCTCGCGCATCTGGCTCGGGAAGACCTGGTAGAGCCAGGTCTCGCTCAGCGCCTGGCCCTTGAGGTGGACGTACATCCGGAGGTCGATCGGCGCGTCGGTCTCGTCCTCCGGGCCGATGTCGAGGTCGAACATCACCCGCCAGCCCTCCCGCGTCGCGATCGGATAGGCGACGGTCAGGCCGACCACGCCCCGGCTCGCCTGGACCTCGGCCTCCACCCCGCTCGTCCGGTCGAGGCCCTGGAAGCCCCGGCCGTCGAGGTCGCAGACGAACTTGACCGTGTTCGCGGGGCGCGGCTGGCCCGGCACGCCGCCCGCGCCGATCCGGGTCGCGGTGAATTGCGCGACCGGTGGCGTCGGGCTCGATTCGACCCAGTTGAGCTTGTAGGCGATGTCGAACTCGGTCCCGGCCGTCGCGGGCTGGGCCGGGCGCCAGAAGGCGCCGATGTTGTCGTGGATCTCGTCGTTGGTCGAGAGCTCGACCAGCATCACCGCGCCCGCGCCCCAGTCGCCCTTGGGCTCGACCCAGACGCTCGCGCGCTTCTCGTAGAAGACGCCGTCGTCCTCGTACTGGCGGAAGTCGCGCTCGCGCTGGGCGAGGCCGAAGCCCTTCACCCCGTCGGCGCCGAAGCTGTTCGTCATCGCATAGGGCGGGTTGTTGAGCGGGCGCCAGATCCGCTCGCCCGCGCCGGTCAGGATCTCGAGCCCGTCGCTGTCATGCACCTCCGGGCGCCAGTCGGGCGCGAGATAGTCGTTGTTCTTGCCGAACCAGAACATCGAGGTCAGCGGCGCGATGCCGAGCCGGTCGATGTCGCCGCGCAGGAAGATGTTCGCGTCCACGTCCTGGAACACGCCCTGATCGCGGTGGGAGACGATGCGATAGGCGCCGGTCACCCGCGGGCTCTCCATCAGCGCGTAGGTGACGAGGCCGCCGTTCGGCGCCTTCTCGAGCCAGAAGCGCGAGAAGCGCGGGAATTCCTCCGGCGTCGCCGCGCCCGCGTCGATCGCGAGGCCGCGCACCGACATGCCGAACTGGCCGACATAGCCGGAGGTGCGCCAGTAGGAGGCGCCGAGGAAGGCCATCCAGTCGTCCTTCTGCTCCGGGTCCATCACCCGGAAGCCGGCGAAGCCGGTGCCCGCGCCGAGAAGCCGCGCCGGGTGGTCCTCCGGCATCTCGAAGAGCTTGGTCGAGAACGGGATCTCCCGCGCCTGGCCGCCGTCGACCACGTACATCCTGACCGGCTCCTTGAAGTAGCGGCCGGGATGGAAGAAACGGACCTTGGACGCATCCGGGTCATTGGCGAAGAGCGTGTCCTCGGGCCGGTAGACGATCTGCTGGTGCAGGTCGTAGTCGATCGATTCGAGGATCCGGGCGTCGGGCACCTCGGGTGCGACATAGGGCCGCTTCGCGAGATCGCGCGCCATCTCGCGCAGGATGTCGAAGGAGAAGGGCTCGGCCGGGCCGGTGGCGAGCTGCGACACGCCTTGCGCCGCCGCGATCCTGGGCAGCAGGAAGAAGGCGCCGGAGGCGAGCGCCGCGGCGAGCGCGTCGCGGCGGGTGACAGGCGCGAGTGTCAAGGAACCGTTCTCCTCGGATAAGGGGCGGACAACCACCGGGCGGGGCGCCGCTTCTCGTTGCGGCGCGCATGCTAGCCGGGGGCCAAGCCGGTCTCAAGACATGCCGGCCTCAGGACATGCCGGTCTCACGATCGGCCATCGGAGATTTGAGCATGCGGAGCTTCGCGATCTATTCCCTCGCCGCCCTCGCCGAGATCGGCGGCTGCTTCGCCTTCTGGGCCTGGGCGCGGCTCGGGCGGAGCGCGCTCTGGCTGCTGCCGGGAATGGCCTCGCTCGCGCTCTTCGCCTTCGCGCTGACCCTCGTCGCGAGCGCCGCCGCCGGCCGGGCCTACGCCGCCTATGGCGGGGTCTATGTCACCGCCTCGCTCCTCTGGCTTTGGCGCGTCGAGGGGATCCGGCCCGACCGCTCCGACCTCGCGGGCGCGGTGATCGTCCTCATCGGCGCCGCGGTGATCCTCCTCGGGCCGCGCGGCTGAGGCTCACCCTCCGCCGCCGAGCACCCGGCCAAGCCAGCCCCGGCGCGGCTCCGGCTCCGGCCGCCCCTCGACGACGCGCTGGAAATTCTCGAAGAACCGGTCCGCCATCTTCTTCGCGAAGGTGTCGAGCAGCCGCGCGCCGAGATGGGCGAGCCGCCCCTCGACATGCGCGGTGACCTCGTAGTCGAGCAGCGTCGCCCCCTCGGGCGTCGCGCTCAGCGTCACATCCGCCCCGCCGCGCGCGCGCCCCGCGTTCGCGCCCTTGCCGTGGCAGACCAGCCGGTAGCGCTCGCCCGGCGTCACGTCCTCGAGCTCGACCCTTCCGTCGAAACTCGCGCCCACGGGGCCGATGCGCTGGTGGACGCGCGCCTCGAAGCCGCGCTCCACGTCGCCCTCCATCGCCTCGCAGCCGGGAATGCTCGCGCGGAGCACCTCGGGATCGATCAGCGCCGCCCAGACCCGCTCCGGCGCGGCGCCGATCAGGCGCGAGCCCCGCATCTCCATGTACCTTCCTCCCTCATCCGGCCCCGGGGATATAGGCGCGATCGGGCCGCGCGGGGAGACTGCCCCTTGCACATCGGCGGCCCCCGGCCGGATAGTCGTGCGAAACGGTGAAACGGGAGGCGCGGCATGCGCATCGGGCACATCCTTCTCATCTGGGCACTGACCGCCGGCGCGGCGGCGGCGCAGGAGGCCGGGGAACCGGCGACCGGCGGGCAGGACGTTCCGGAGGAGAAATGCTTCGGCGTCGCCCTCGCGGGCCAGAACGACGGCATCGGCATGGGCGGCGACACCGCGGCCTCCACGGTCGATTACCAGGGCAACGCCTGGATCTGGGTGCCGCGCGGCACCTGCCAGAGGATGCCCCTGCCCGCGCAGGCGGACGGGACGCCCCGGCGCGGGGCGATCCGGCCGTTGCAGCGGGATGGGGGTTAGGAGTGGAACAAGGGAGCCGCCGCGCGTCGTCTATGCTGCAGAAACGGAGGTCCCGTCGACTAGAGGCGCGGCCTAAGCAATCGGAGGAGCGGCAAGGAGCCGCGAAGCCGTAATCGGGAAGTGCAGGTTCAACTGCTCGCGGAGGCGCTCGATCATCGGAAGGTACCACGGCGGAGCAAACGGAGAAACGACTACTCTCTTGATGAGAACGTCAACGTCGCAATCAAATGAGCGACCGGCAACCGGCGGATCATCTTTTTCGACAATGCCATCGAAGCGCATTGTGGTTTCATTCCATGAAGCGCTCTCCAACGAATCATGCATGTTGTTTGTATCCCAGTAAACTAGTCGCACTTCTTTTTCATACGCATAGCTTGCGCGCTTAACCAAAATCGTATCAAAACTGTTCGGGTTTCCAAATTCGATCGTTCCTGGTGCCACGTATCTTATCGCGCCGAGATAAAGGCTTTCTGGGTTGGACGAAAGTGCGGCCTCCAGTCTGCCGCCGTTGGTTACAACCGCAACGCCAGCCCCCGGCGAGCCGTAGATTTTCCACATTGCCACAGACTCATGCTCCGCAGCATGCCAGCAGTTTAGAGCCGGACCCGAAATGAGTTGAGCGATATCATAGGGTTGTGATTCACGTCGGTTTGCGAAGACTGACGGAGATCCGATGCCCTGGACTGAT
>NZ_VFRP01000003.1 GCF_006385685.1 Amaricoccus solimangrovi
GTTGCCCTCGCCCGTCATGATGTTGGCGAAGTTGTCGCCGTGAAAAGTGTTGACGGCCGCGTCGCCCAGATAGGGGTTGGGGAACACCTCGTAGGGGTCGCTGTCGATGGTGACGATCATCGCGACCGCCGAGAGCGCCGTTGGCGGTCCGTCGGGGAAATGGAAGTAGGTCTCCCCGCCCGCGTCGAACACCACGACATCCACCGCCGGACCGGTTGGAACGATGACGCCGGCGACGCTAATTCCCGCCTGAACCGTGCCGCTGCCGACATAGGTCAGAGAATTTCCGTCGAAAGTGCTGATTCCGCTGTCAGCGTTGCTCAGTGTGCCTTCGTTGTCGGCGAGGGTTCCCGTGGTCTGCGCGCTGAACGTTGAAAGCAGCAAGGTATTCTGGCCGGATAACAGATCGGGAGCAATCAAAGGTCCATTGTAACGACGCACACCTATGCTGGCGGTAGGCATGTGGATCCCTTCCCTTTTGATCTTATATTTTTATATTATTGCCGTTTTATGGATATATATCCGCAACGACTCAGATTTCGTACCATGCACTCGTACAACGTGTCAATTACACGATCGTGATCTCTGGTCCGTGGATTTCGGGGCCGTGAGCTAGCAACCGGCCCCCGGCGCGACTGCTCAACCCGCGCCGGGGACCTGACCAGGCATCCGGCAGAGGTGCCCGGGCGGCTGGCTGCGCGAGCAGATCCGCTTCTTCGCAGGCGCGTCAATAGCTAGTCGGATCTGCCCAGGGCCTCGCCTACAGCAGCAGAAACGGAAGCGCGAGCACGACCACCGCCGCGCCGCCACAGATGATCCAGAAGTGCGTTCGATTCCAGAGAGGCGATGTCGCGTAACACGCTCCGCAGGCCTCGGCGCCAAGGCGCATATGGTGGCCGCAAGTTCCGCAACGAAATATTCGTTTATTTGAAAGCATTCAGATTTACCCCAGGCCAAAGATATAAATGCGGTGAGGGGGCGTCGCGCAGTTAAAGGCACCGGCACCGATTCGACCAACGGGATTTTGCGAACGCGCGGACGATCGAGGTCCGCCGTTCACGCCTCGTGCTCGAGCTACGCGGCCGCTCACTCGTCATGAAAGCTCGTCCTGCGTCGCCCCGCGCGCCTCGGCCTCCGCGTTCAGCTCGAAGATCCGGAGCGCATTTCCGGCGTACTTGACCCGGCCTAACGCCACGGCCATAGCCAGACCGTGCTTGCGCACGAGCCTGCCAGCCTCACATCTGGCTGCTGCGATTGCGAAGGCTTCCTTTGTCCACATCATCGTGGTGGCTCCCCAAGATCTTCGGGGGGAGCATTGGACCAACCGGAGCAACGATACAACTCCCCCGATTAGTCTGGGTCGCAAAGCGATTGGGAAAGTGGACGGCCGGCGCATAGCTTCCGGTGGGGGAAGCTCGCCTTCGGCTTTGAACCGCCCCGAGCGCCCAAAGAGCCGAGATGAGGTAACTCGCCACCATATGGCCGGCATGGCAACACTTCGAGGACACCACGAAAGGCTCGATCGAGCCCGGCAAGCTCGCCGACTTCGTGGTGCTATCCACGGATCCGACCGCCATCGATCCGGAGACGATCGACACGATCGACGTCGTTGCCACGATCGAGGAGGACGCGGTCGTCTTCGAGGCGCGGTAGGCCCGAGCCCGATGAGGTGGCCACGGGAGGCAGCCTGGCGGCGAAGGCCGCGCCGTCGGCACGGGCGCCGGGGATCAGCTTCCGGTGACGGGCTGAAGGCGGAGGCCACGCCCTCACGAATGGCATCACCTGCGGCATAACTGAGTTGGCATCCCATAATCTCCTGGAGAGGAGATAGATGTATGCCAATCACGCAACAGTCTTCGCGGCATGATTCTTCAGTCCAATAGCGTTATTGCTTGACTTTGCTGCAATGCAGCGTAAAAACATCGTTTATGGTGCATTGCACCATATCCGCCCAGCACAGGGCGTTTCCTCCCTGACTAGGCCGGGTCATTGTGGCTCGGCCCTTTTTTTGGCGCATACCTTCCGGCGCCGCAGCCCTGACCCGGTTTGCAAACGGCCTGTAACTCATTGATTTACGGATGTCTGACCCAGCCTCGGTTTGCGAAAAGACCGAATGCCCTCAGTTAGGTTGAACGGTTTTGGGTACCGTAGGTCGCTGGTTCGAATCCAGTCGCCCCGACCAGCCGCCAGTTGCTCCCCCTCAGCGCGTTTCCGGAAAGGTCTCCCGCCAGAGCGCCAGAAGCCGCGCGCGCTTCTGCCGGTCGAGGCCGACGAGCAGGACGGGCGAGAGCGGGATCGGGCGGGTGAACTGCGCGTCCTCGGGCGGATTTCCGGGGCCGGGGGTGAGATAGGTCTCGGCCAGCGCTCGCCGTCCCGGTTCGGAGAGCAGGAAATCGACGAACGCGCCCGCCGCGCCGGGGTCGCGCGCGCCCTTCGGAATGAAGGCTCCGCGCGACAGGACGAGCGTGTAGTCGGAGGGCGTCACCACCGCGAGATCCGGGTTGGTCGCCGCCCGCACCATCGCATAGGGACCGAGGATATTGTACGCGACGAGGTATTCGCCCCGCGCGACCGCGTCGACGATCTCCGCCGAACAGCAGGTGGCGACGACGCGGGCCCGGCCGAAGGCCTCGATCAGCCCGCCGAAGGTCGTCGCCTGGATCGAATCGAGGAAGGCGAAGAGATAGCCGATGCCGGATCGCTCGATATCGTAGGTGGCGATCCGGCCGGCATAGACGCCATCCTCGCGGCGCAGCAGGTCGAGCAGGTCGAAACGCGAGGCGGGGGCGTCGCCCGGCGGCAGCAGCGCGCGGTTGTAGACCATCACCGCGGGCTCCGAGGTCAGGCCGAAGAGCTCGTCGCGCCAGTTGCGTTCCGGCGGCAGCGCCGCGGTCCCGGCCGAGCGATATGGCTGGGCGCAGGCGTCGTTGACGAGCTTCACCTGCTGGTCGACCGCCGAGGAGATCACAAGGTCCGGGACCGGCGCGGCGCCCGCGCAGGCGACCGTCATCGCCGCGAAGAGATCGTTGGTGTTCCATTGCTCGAGCGTCACCGCGACCGCCGGATGGGAGGCGACGAAGGCCTCGAGCGCCGGTGCGAAGGCGGGGATGTCGAGCGCGCCCTGGATCAGGATCGGATGGGCCGCGTCGGCCGCGCCATAGCGCGCGACGGCCTCCGGCCCCGGCTGGGCGGCCGCGCCGGAGCCGAGGCCCGCCAGGACGGCGCAGGCGAGAACGGCCCGCCTCATCGCACCACCCCGGGCAGTTCCAGCGCGACGATGAAATGCCCCTCGCCCGTGTGTCCGAAGCGTAGCGCGCCGTCGTGGGCGCGCGCGACCGCGTCGACGATCGCGAGCCCGAGCCCGGCGCTCCGCGCCGAGACGCCGGCGCCCCGCGCGTAGCGCGTCGTCGCGTCCGCCCAGTGCTCCCTCGGCATGCCCGGCCCCGCGTCCTCCACCGCGAGCACGGCCCGGCCGGCCTCGGCGCGGACGGAGACGGTGACCGGTGGCCTGCCGTGGCGGAGCGCGTTGAAGAGCAGGTTCTTGCAGGCCTCGACCAGCGACAGCGCGTCGCCGAGGCAGGGCACCTCCTCCTCCGGCAGATCGAGATGAAGCTCCGCGGCCGAGGCGAAGAGGTCGCGGTCGGCCTCCCCGGTCGCGCGGATCGCCACTTCGCGCAGGTCGAGCCGCTCGCGCGGGACCGCGTCGGCGCGGTGGATGATGAGCGCGTGGTTCAGGAGCTGGTCCGCGAGGCGGCTCAGCGTCACGGAGCGGTCGTGGATCCGCCCGACGATCGCTCGCTGCCGGGCGGGGTCGGGTTCCTCCGCCGCGAGTTCTGCCTGGGCGCGCAGCGCGGCGATCGGGGTCCGCAGCTGGTGCGAGGCATCGGCGATCAGCGTGCGCGTCGCCGCGCTCTGGCGGCTGATCCGGTCCATGAAGCGGTTGAGCGCGCCGGTGAGCCCGGCGATCTCGCGCGGGACCGGCGTGCCGATCGGGGTCAGGTCCGTTGGTGGCCGCCCCGCGATCGCCCGCTCGATCCGCCGCAGCGGTTCCAGCGCGGAGCGCGCGGCGAAGGCGGCGAGCGCGGTCATCAGCAGGCCCGCGAGCGCCACGAGCACGAGCGCGTGCTCGGTGATGTCGCGGGCAAGCTCGCCTCGCGCGCGGGTGGTCTGACCGACGACGACCGCGACCGGCCCGCTCAGGTCGCGCTCGGCGAAGAGGCGGTCCGTCACCACGAAGCGCGCGGGCTCGCCGCCGAAATCGCCGTTGTAGAAACCCTCGAACCCCGGTTCCGGCCGGGGCAGGTCGTAGCCGGTGACGATGCGTCCGTCCGGGGCGAAGACCGCGTAGATCACCCGGTCGTCGGGGGCGAGCGCCAGGAGTTCGAACGCGCTGACCGGCAGGTCGACGCTGATCGCCCCGTCCCGCGGCGCCGTCGAATCGGCGATCTGGCGCGCGGCGCCGACGAGGAGCCGGTCATAGGCCTGCCGGGCCGCGCCCCGGCCATAGGCGAAGGCGAGCGCCGCGACGAGCAGGCCGCCCGCGGCGAGCAGGAGGGCGAGCGCCCCGGCGAGCCGCGCGGTCAGCGAGACGCTGCGCGGCGGATCGAGCGGCGCCGCCGGTCCGTCAACGCTCGGCAACGAGCTGGTATCCGAGGCCGCGCAGCGTCCGGATCGAGACGCTGCTGCCTTCGAGCTTGCGTCTCAGGCGCGCGACATAGGTCTCGACCGCGTTCACGCCCACCTCCTCCTCGTTGAAGGAGAACATGCGGTCGAGGATCCGCTCCTTCGGGATCACCCGGCCGCGGTTCGCCAGCATGATCTCGAGCAGGCTGAATTCGCGCCGGGTGAGGGTGACCGGCACGCCCTGGACGCTGAGCGCGCATTGCGCGGGGTCGAAGACGATGTCGCCGAATTCGATCAGCGCGGCGCGCGACTCCCCCGCCCGCCGCGTCAGCGCGCGCACCCGCGCGTGCAGCTCGCGCAGGTCGAAGGGCTTCACGAGGTAGTCGTCGGCGCCCTCGTCGAGCGCGGAGACGCGATCGTCCACCTTGGAGCGCGCGGTCAGCATCAGCACGAAGGTCGGGCTGGCCGCCGCCCGCAGCGCGGCGAGCACGTCGGTGCCGCTGCCGTCCGGCAGGCCGACGTCGAGGATGGCGACGTCGTAATCCTGCACCGCGATCAGTTCCAGCGCATCGGCGACGCGCGCGGCGTGGTCCACCGCGTCGCCGCGCCGGGAGAAACTCGCCTCCACCGCCTCCGCGACATCCAGGGCATCCTCGAGCAGCAAGACACGCATTCCAACCCCTTCCGCCCGCTTGTTCGACCGCGGGTCGGTCACGGGGCGGAGCATATCCCCGGCGCGCCGGGCGGGAAAGCCATGCGACAGGCTCATGACAGGTTTCCCCTCTAGTCAGGGCGGAAGGCCCGCTCCGTCGGGAGCCTTGCAACGAAAAGATCAAGAGAAGATCCGGAGGAACCCTTGTCCAAGTTCACCTCTCTCGCCCTCGCCGCGGCCTTCGCGGCCACGCTCGCCCTGCCCGCGGCCGCCGAGATCGACCGGCCCGAATGCATCGCCCCCGCCCAGCCCGGCGGCGGCTTCGACCTCACCTGCCGCGTGGCGCAGCAGGGTCTCGAAGGGCTGTTCGACCGGCCGCTGGAAGTCTCCTTCATGCCGGGCGGCATCGGCGCGGTGGCGTTCAACATGTTCAACACCACCCGCACCGACGATCCGAACGCCATCGTCGCCTTCTCGACCGGGTCGCTGCTCAATCTCGTCACCGGCAAGTACGGCGCATGGACGGTCGACGACGCGCGCTGGCTCGCGACGGCGGGGACGGATTACGGCGCTGTGATCGTGCGCGCGGACAGCCCCTATCAGACGCTCGGCGACCTGATGGCGGCGCTCAAGGACGATCCGGCCAGCGTCACGGTCGGCGCGGGCGGGTCGGTCGGCTCGCAGGACTGGATGAAGGCGGCGCTGCTCCTGAAGGCGGTCGAAGGTGACCCGCGCAAGATGCGCTACGTGGCCTTCGACGGCGGCGGGGAGGCGCTCGCGGGCCTGATCGGCGGCGCCATCCAGGCCTATACCGGCGATATCGGCGAGATGTCCGCGCATATGGACGGCAGCCTGCGCATCCTCGGCGTCATGTCCGACGAGCGGCTGGACCCGCCCTTCGACGAGGTGCCGACGCTGAAGGAACAGGGCTACGACGCGACCTGGCCGATCATGCGCGGCTTCTACATGGGCAAGGACGTCCCGGACGAGGATTTCCAGGCCTGGGTCGCCGTCTTCGAGAAGGCCCATGCCAGCGACCAGTTCCACAAGGCGCAGGCCGAGAAGGGCCTGCTGCCGCTGAACCTGTCGGGCAAGGAATTCGACGCGGCGGTGCGCGAGCAGACCCGCCAGCTTCACGACCTCGCCGTCGAGACCGGGCTCATCGCCAACTGACGCCTCCGGCCGGCGCGGGGGCGCGCAAGTCCCGGACCGCGCCGGCCGATCCTTCCCCCGCCCGCGCGGCGGCCCATCTTTCCCGAGGTTCCCATGCCTGACCGGATCTTCGCCGCGGCGCTCGCCGTCGTCACGCTGATCTACGGCGCGCTCGCCTTCTTCGTCATTTCCGCGCCGTTCCAGTACGACCCTCTCGGCCCGGAAGCCTGGCCGCGGCTGCTCTCGGTCGCGATGCTCCTCTGCCTGATCGGGCTGCTCTGGCGCCCGGCCACGCGGGATTTCGACGTGGACGGCCCCAGCTGGGCGCGGCTCGCGCTCGTGCTGGCGCTGCTGGTCGGTTACGCGGTGCTGTTCCAGCCGCTCGGATTCATCCTCTCGACCGCGCTCTTCGCGGCGATCACCTCGCGCCTGCTCGGCGCCGCCTGGCCGCGCGCGGCGCTCTTCGGCGTGCTGATCGGCGCCGGCGGCTACCTGCTCTGCGTGGGGCTGCTCGACCTCAATCTGCCGGCCGGCCCGCTGCCCCGGCTCTGAAGGACCCTTTCCGATGATGGAAGTGCTCTCCGGGCTCGGCACCGGCTTCTCGGTCGCCCTGACCCCGTTCAACCTGATGCTGGTGCTCGGCGGCTGCTTCGCCGGCACGCTGATCGGCGCCCTGCCCGGCATCGGCCCGATCAACGGCGTCGCCATCCTGCTGCCGATCGCCTACGGGCTCGGCTTTCCGCCGGAATCGGCGCTGATCCTGCTCGCGGGCATCTATTACGGCGCCGAATACGGCGGCCGGATCTCGTCGATCCTGCTGAACGTGCCCGGCGACGCCGGCGCGGTGATGACGACGCTCGACGGCAACCCGATGGCCAGGAACGGCCAGGCGGGCAAGGCGCTGTCGCTCTCCGCCGTCGCCTCCTTCGTCGGCGGCACGGTCTCGGTGGTGCTGATGTCGCTCTTCGGGCCGGTGCTCGCGAGTTTCGGCGTGAAGTTCCAGCCCTCGGACTACGTCGCGCTCATGGTCTTCGCCTTCGCCTGCCTCGCCTCGCTGGTCGGCTCCAGCCCGGTCAAGACGCTGATCGGCGCGCTGATCGGGCTGATGCTCGCGACCGTCGGCGTCGATGCGAATACCGGCGTGCAGCGCTACAGCTTCGGCATTCCCGACCTGCTCGCCGGGATCGATTTCCTGATCGTGGTGATCGGCCTCTTCGGCATGGCGGAACTCTTCCACCTCGTGGAAAGCCAGGTCCGGGGCCGGCTCTCCACCGTGCCGATCGACAAGAGCTTCGTCACCTGGGCCGATCTCGCCCGGACGAAATGGACCATCCTGCGCTCCTCGCTGATCGGCTTCATCATCGGCGTGCTGCCCGGCACCGGCGCCTCGGTCGCCTCGGCGGTCGCCTATGGCACCGAGAAGCGGATGGCGGGCGCGGGCGGCGCGAATTTCGGCAAGGGCGACATCCGGGGCCTCGCGGCGCCCGAGGCGGCGAACAACGGCTCCGCCGGCGGCGCGCTGGTGCCGATGCTGACGCTCGGCATCCCGGGATCGGGCACCACGGCGATCCTGCTCGGCGCGCTCCTGATGTTCAATGTGACGCCGGGGCCGATGCTCTTCGCGCAGCGGCCGGAGATCGCCTGGGGCCTGATCGCATCGATGTACATCGGCAATGTCGCGCTTCTGGTGCTGAACCTGCCGCTGGTCGGGCTCTTCGCCCGGATGCTGACGATCCCGCAGCACTACCTGACGCCGCTCATTGCCATTCTGGCCTTCATCGGCATCTATTCGATCGTGGGCAATCCGTTCGACCTCTACATGATCATCGGTCTCGGCGTCTTCGGCTGGATCCTGCGCAAGCTCGACTTCGCGCTCGCGCCCGTCATCCTCGGCTTCGTGCTCGGCAGCCTGTTCGAGAACAACCTGCGCCGCGCGCTCTCGATCTCCGGCGGCGACTGGCGGATCCTGTTCTCGACGGTGGACAGCCTCGTGCTCTACGCGCTCGCGGTCGCGGTGGTCGTGGTGCCGATCTGGCTGTCGCGCCGCTCCCGCCGGTTCGCGGCCGTCGCCGAAGATGAATGACGCCTTCGCGCTCCCGCTCCGCACGCTCGCGATCGGCGGGGCGGGGGCCGCGCTCGCCGCGGCGGCGGGCCTGCCCGCCGGCGCGCTGATCGGCTCGAGCCTCGCCGTCTCGATCGCGGCCTGGAACGGGATCAGGGTGGCGGTGCCGCCGCTCCCGCGCGAGATCGCCTTCGCCGGGATCGGGGTCTCGCTCGGGTCCGGCATCAAGCCGAGCATCCTGCATGACGTCGCCACCTGGGCGACGAGCCTCGGTCTGCTCTGCCTCTCGCTGGTCGCGACGCTCGCGGTCGCCGCGCTGATCCTGCGCCGGGTGTTCCGCTACGATTTCGCGACCTCGGTGCTGGCTTCGAGCCCCGGCACGATGTCCTACGCCGTCGCCGTCGCGCAGGGGGGCCGGGGCGACATGATCACCATCGTGATCCTGCAGAGCCTCAGGCTGCTCATCCTCGCCTCCGCCCTGCCGCTCGCGATCTTCCTCGCGATCTCGCCCCCGGCGCAGCTGGCCCCGCCGCTCGTGATGGGGCTGGTCGCGAGCGCGGTGCTCGTGGCACTTGCGATCGGCCTCGGCATTCCGCTCGGCCGGGCGGGGCTGCCGGCCTCGTTCCTCGTCGCCGGCATGCTGCTCTCGGGCCTCGCCCACGCGCTCGGCCTCGCGGAGGGCCGGCTGCCGCCCTGGGCGATCTTCGGCTGTTTCGCGATCACCGGCTCGGTGATCGGCACGCGCTTCTCGGGCATCTCGGCGCGGGCGATCCTGTCGCTCGTCGGCGCGGCGGTCGCGACCACGGGCACGGCGGCCGTCGTCTCGGCCCTCTTCGCCGCCACCGCGGCGCGACTCACGGACCTGCCCCTCGGCCAGGCCTGGGTCGCCTTCGCGCCCGGCGGGGTCGAAGCCATGGCCGCGATCGGCCTCGGCCTCGGCTACGATCCGGCCTATGTCGCGATCCACCACCTGGTGCGGATCCTGTTCCTGATCGTCGCCCTGCCCCTGATCCTCGGGCGGAGCCGGTGAGGCCCGGCGGTCACACCACCACGCTCGGCGGCGGCCCGGGATCCGGGATCGCCTCGAGGATGACGACGGCGTAGGCCCAGGGGTGATCGTCGGTCAGCGTCAGGTGCAGGACCGGCACGTGGCCCGGCGGGGTGAGCGCGGCGGCGCGCTCCCGGGCCCAGCCGGTCAGCATCAGCGTCGGCTGGCCGGTGGCGAGATTGACCACGCCCATGTCGCTCCAGACGATGCCCATCCGGAGCCCGGTGCCGAGCGCCTTCGAACAGGCCTCCTTCGCCGCCCAGCGCTTCGCATAGGTCTCCACCCGGTTCGCGCGGCGCTCGGCGGTCGCCCGTTCGATCGGCGTGTAGACCCGGTCGAGGAAGCGGTCGCCGAAGCGTTCGAGAGTCCGGCCGATCCGCTCGATATTGCAAAGATCGTTGCCGATGCCGAGGATCATGCCGCCGCTCCCGCCGGGTGTTCGTCCGGTCGTTCTAGCGGCAAGCGGGACCGGGTCCAACCAGAGAGACACGATGGCGGACATCACGATCAGGGCGGCGGAGGAAACCGACGCGGCGGGCATCGCCGCGATCTACAACGACGCCGTGGAGCATACGACGGCGATCTGGAACGAGGCGACCGTCGACGCGGCCAACCGGATCGACTGGATCCGCGGCCGGCGGGCGGCCGGCTATCCGGTGCTGGTGGCGGTCGATCCGGCGGGCCGGGTGGCGGGCTACGCCTCCTTCGGCGACTGGCGCGCCTTCGACGGCTATCGCCACACGGTCGAGCATTCCGTCTATGTCCGGGCCGACGCGCGCGGAGCCGGGATCGGCCCGCGGCTGATGCGGGCGCTGATCGCGGAGGCGCGCGACCTGGGCAAGCACGTGATGGTCGCGGGGATCGAGGCGGGCAATGCCGGCTCGATCGCGCTGCACGAGCGGCTCGGCTTCGCGCGGGTCGGCTTCATGCCCCAGGTCGGGACCAAGTTCGGCCGCTGGCTGGACCTCGTCTTCCTGCAGCTCACGCTCGACGCGCGCGAGCGGCCCGGGGATGCTGCGCGCTAGCGCCTTCGGGGTTCAGCCGAGCTCGCCGCGCAGCAGGACCAGGCTCCGCTTCGCCGCCTTCGCCGCGAAGACCCGCGCCGCCTCGTAAGCGGGATCCTCGTAGCAGGCTCGCGCCGCCTCGTGGCTCGGAAACTCGACGAGCAGCATCCGGCTCGCGTCGCGGGCCTCCAGAAGCCGCGCGGCTTCCGAGACGCTCACGAGACGCGCCCCGTACCGCTTCGCGATCGGCGCCCAGAGGGCCCCGTATTCCGCCTGCGCGGCCTGGTCCGTGATCTCGGTGCCAAGGATGAGCCAGTAGCCTTTCATTCGATCCTCCCGATCATGCCCCTTCCGCTCCGGAGGCGGGGCGGTCAGTCCGCGCGGTTCCGGACCAGGGCGCGGGCCGCGTCCATCGCGGCGCGCATCCGCTGGATCGAGGCCTCGAGTCCGACGAAGATCGCCTCCCCGATCAGGAAATGGCCGATGTTGAGTTCGGCGAGCTCCGGGATCGCCGCGATCGGGCCGACGCTGTCATAGGTGAGCCCGTGGCCCGCGTGCACCTCGAGGCCGATCCCGCGCGCGAAGGCGGCCATCTCGACGATGCGCGCCAGTTCCGCGTCGCGCGCCGCCGTCTCGCCCGCGACTTCGGCGTCGCAATAGGCGCCGGTATGAAGCTCGATCACCGGCGCGCCGATGCGCCGCGCCGCCTCGATCTGGCCCCGGTCGGCGGCGATGAACATCGAGACCCGGCAGCCGGCCTCGGCGAGCGGCGCGACGAAATCCGCGAGCCGGGCCTCGTCGCGCAGGATGTCGAGCCCGCCCTCGGTCGTGCGCTCCTCGCGTTTCTCCGGCACGAGGCAGACGGCATGGGGCCGGAGCCGCAGCGCGATCGCGCGCATCTCCTCGGTCGCGGCCATCTCCATGTTGAGCGGCAGGGTGAGGTTCGCGGCCAGCGCCTCGATGTCGGCGTCGGTGATGTGGCGGCGATCCTCGCGCAGATGCGCGGTGATTCCGTCGGCGCCCGCCGCCTCGGCGAGCCGCGCGGCGCGCAGCGGGTCGGGCACCGGCCCGCCCCGCGCGTTCCTGACGGTCGCCACGTGATCGATGTTCACCCCGAGCCTGAGCCGTCCATCTGATCCGGTCATGATGAGAGGTCCTTTCCGTCAGCCGCGCGCAGGTTATACGCCCGGCCGCGCCACTTGCCAGCCCGCGCTCATTCGGCCTCGCCGGCGTGGGTCGGCGCGGCGTCGAGCCGCGTCTTCGCCCGCCGGAGCATCCGCGTCCGCCGTCGCGCCTGGTAGGCGGTGACGATCGGCCGCACCATGTAGTACGAGGCGATGCCGGTGACGATCCCCGGCAGCAGGCCGCCCACCATGTAGGGCCAGGCCATGTCGTAGACGAAGAGGCTCAGCTTCTGCCATTGCGGATGGCCGAAGCCGAAGAGGCTGAGCGAGCTTTCCCAGAGCCCGGACGCCGCCTGGCTGAAGGCCTCGGCGATGCGGCCGAAGTCGCGGCCGGAAACCCCGTGGCCGAGGATGCGGCGGCCGAGCGTCAGGCTCAGCCCCGCGATGAAGGGAAAGGTCAGCGGATTGCCGACCAGCGTGCCGATCAGGCTCGCCATCACGTTGCATCGGAGAAGCCAGGCCAGCCCGACGCCGCAGACGAGGTGCAGACCGAAGAGCGGCGTGAAGGAGATGAAGGCGCCGCAGGCGAAGCCGAGCGCGATCCGGTGCGGCGTGTCGGGCAGGCGGCGCACCCTGTGCCCGAGATATTCGATCCCGCGCCGGTAGCCCCGGCGCGGATAGACCCATTCGCGCAGCCGGACCAGCACCGGCGGCTTGTCGCGTCGCTTGAAGACCATCGCGCGTGACCGCCGCCTTCCCTTCCTGACCGGCGCGACGGCCCCGCCGCGCCGAAGCCGTCAGCCGCCCGCGGCTGCTTCCTCGGTCGAGGGCGCGCGGTAGCGCCGCGCCTCGGCCACATCCGAATCGGCTTCGAGCGCCGTGAGGATGTGCGTCAGGTGTTCCATATCCCTGACCTCCGCGTCTATCAGCAGTCGATAGAAATCCGGCTTGCGGTCGGCGAAGACGATGTTGGTGATGTTGGCCCTATGCTCTCCGAGCAGGGTGCAGATCCGCCCGAGCACGCCGGCGTCGTTCGCCATCACCACCTCGATCCGCACCATATGCTCGGCATGGGCGTTGCCTTCGGCCCAGCGCAGGTCGATCCAGCGGTCGGGCGTATCCTCGTAGGCGACGAGGCTCGCGCAGTCGATCGCATGGATCACGACGCCCTTGCCCCGCACGGCGATGCCGACGATCCGTTCGCCCGGGATCGGGTTGCAGCAGGGCGCGGGATGCGCGGTCTGGCCGGAGCCGAGGCCGATGACGACCGACTGCTTCGGATCGGGCGTCCGGGGCAGCCCGGCCTCGCGGATCAGTTCGGGATAGAGCGTGGCGACCAGATCCTTGCCCGTCATCTCCGCGCCGCCGAGCCGGGCCAGCACGTCGTCGGCCTCCTCGAGGCCGAGCCGGCGCGCGGCGGTCTCGAGCGCCTTGTCGGTCGCCTTCTTGCCCACGCGCTCCAGGCTGACGCGGGCGATCTCGCGGCCGAGCCGCACCTGGGTCGCGCGCTGCTCGCCCCGGATCGAGCGGCGGATCGCGGATTTCGCGCGGCCGGTGACGACCATGTCCTCCCAGGAGGGCTGCGGCCGCTGCCCCTCGGCGCGGATGATCGTGACCTGCTGGCCGTTCCTGAGCTTGGTCCAGAGCGGCACGCGCTGCCCGTCGACCTTGGCGCCGACGCAGCTGTCGCCGATCCGCGTATGGATCGCATAGGCGAAGTCGATCGGCGTGGCGCCCTTCGGCAGGTTCACCACCTCACCCTTCGGCGTGAAGCAGAAGACGTGGTCGGTGAACATCTCGAGCTTCACATGCTCGAGGAAATCGCTCGAATCCTCATTGCCGTCGAATCGCTCGGTGATCGCGCGGAGCCACTGGAACGGATCGACCGCGAAGGGATTCTCGAACCGCTCCCCGTCCTTGTAGGACCAGTGCGCGGCGACGCCTGTCTCGGCCACCGCGTGCATCTCGGCGGTGCGGATCTGCACCTCGACCCGTTTGCCGTCGCGGCCCGAGACCGTGGTGTGGATCGAGCGGTAGCCGTTCGACTTCGGCTGGCTGATGTAGTCCTTGAACCGCCCCGGCACCGCCGTCCAGCGCCGGTGCACCGCGCCGAGCGCGGTGTAGCAGTCCGCGACCGAATCGGTGATGATGCGGAAGCCGTAGATGTCCGAGAGGCGCGAGAAGCCTTCCTTGCGCTCCTCCATCTTGCGCCAGACCGAATAGGGCTTCTTCTCCCGGCCGAAGACCACCGCCTCGACCCCAGCCTGGTCGAGCGCGACGCGGATGTCCTCGGTGATCTTCGGGATCACGTCGCCGCTGTCGTTGCGAAGCGTGACGAAGCGGCGGATGATCGACTTGCGCGCTTCCGGGTTGAGGATGCGGAAGCCGATGTCCTCGAGCTCGTCGCGCATCCACTGCATGCCCATCCGGCCCGCGAGGGGCGCGAAGATCTCCATCGTCTCGCGCGCCTTGCGGGCCTGCTTCTCGGGCCGCAGGTGGCGGATCGTGCGCATGTTGTGCAGCCGGTCGGCGAGCTTCACCAGGAGCACGCGCGGATCGCGCGACATCGCCATCAGGAGCTTGCGGAAATTCTCCGCCTGCGCGTTCTCGACCGAGGAGAGCTCGAGATTGGTGAGCTTCGTCACCCCGTCGACGAGCTGCGCGATCTCCTCCCCGAAGCGGCGGGCGATCGCGCCATAGGTCGAGCCCGTATCCTCGATCGTGTCGTGCAGCAGCGCGGTGATGATCGTCGCGTCGTCGAGCCGCTGCTCGGCGAGCAGCATGGCGACGGCGACCGGATGGCTGAAATAGGGCTCGCCCGAGGAGCGCAGCTGGCCGGAATGCATCTCCCGGCCGTATTCATAGGCCTCGGCGAGCAGCGCCGAACTGGAATTGGGATTATAGGAGCGGACGAGATCCGTGAGGCTCGTGACCGGGATGATGCCGTCGGGGCCCGGCTTGACCGGGATCATCTCCGCCATGGCGGTCGGGCCCCCGGGTCTTCGTCAGTTCTCGCCCTGCGCTTCCATCAGCGCGCGCAGCAGCCGTTCCTCGGACATGTCGTCCTCGACGGGCGCGTCGTTGCCGATGAGCAGCGCCATGTTGTCCTCTTCCGGCTCGTCGACCTCGATCTGCCGCTGGAAGCTCTCGATCGCCGAATCGCGCAGCTGGTCGGCGGTCAGCGTCTCCTCCGCGATCTCGCGCAGCGCCACCACCGGGTTCTTGTCGTTGTCGCGGTCCACGGTCAGCGGCACGCCGGAAGCGAGCGCGCGGGCACGGTGCGCGGCGAGCATCACGAGCTCGAACCGGTTCGGCACCTTGTCGACGCAGTCTTCAACGGTAACGCGGGCCATAGGGCAGCCTCCAGATCATCCTGAGCGCGGAAAAACATTACGTATCCCCCTCCGGCCATGATGGCAAGGGGGGTCGCGAAAACGCCCGAGGCACTCGGAGCATCAAATCACGCCCGCCGCCCCGGAACAAGATGCCTCACACGATGTCGCGCGGCCGCAGCCGCCGGACCGAGGCGCGCTCCTCCTCCGGCAGCGCCTCCAGCATCTCGCGCACCGAGAGGCCGAGCAGCGGATGGCGCCAGTCCGCCGCCACCTCGGCGAGCGGCGCCAGCACGAAGGCCCGCTCCCGCAGCCGGGGATGGGGGACGATCAGCCGGTCGGGCGCCATCAGCGCCTGTTCCCCGGGCGGCAGGTTCATCCAGCGTTCCACCGTCTCGCGGTCGGGCAGCACCCGCTGGCCGGCCGCGAGCAGATCGAGATCGCAGACCCGCGGCCCCCAGCGCCGGTCCCGCCGCCGCCCGAGACTCGCCTCGATCGCATGGAGCCGGGCGAGGAACGCCTCCGGATCGAGGTCGCTTTCGACGCGCGCGGCGGCGTTGACATAGTCCGGCCCGGACCCGGCCGGAAAGGCGGGCGTGCTAAACCATTGGCTGAATCCAAGGACCATGTTATGGTCCTTGCCCAGGAGGTCGATCGCAGCCCTGAGGGTGGCGACGGGGCCGCCGACGGGAGAAGGCAGGTTGGCTCCCATGGCGATCAGGTACGTGTTTTTCGGCATTTTGACGGATCTCGCGGCGTGATCGGCGACTGCCCGTTCGTGGGGCTTTCGCCCGCGCAAGCAACGACATATAACTGCCTGCCCGGAGGGGCGCCCACCTCCGGACAGTGATACGAATGCTGTTGATCTTTTCAAGGAGGCAAATAGGGCATGTTCTATCGCGATGAGCGCCTCGCGCTGTTTATCGACGGTGCGAATCTCTACGCGGCGGCCAGGTCCCTCGGGTTCGATATCGATTACAAGCTCCTGCGCACGGAATTCATGCGTCGCGGGAAGCTGGTTCGGGCGTTCTATTACACCGCGCTTCTCGAGAACGAGGAATATTCCCCGATCCGGCCGCTCGTTGACTGGCTGAACTACAACGGTTTCGCGATGGTGACGAAGCCCGCGAAGGAGTTCACCGATTCGATGGGCCGGCGCAAGGTGAAGGGCAACATGGATATCGACCTCGCGGTCGATGCCATGGAGATGGCGCCGCATGTCGATCACATCGTTCTTTTCTCGGGGGACGGCGATTTCCGGCCGCTGGTCGAGTCGCTACAGCGGCAGGGCGTGCGCGTCTCCGTCGTCTCGACGATCCGCTCCAGCCCGCCGATGATCGCCGACGAACTGCGGCGCCAGTGCGACAACTTCATCGAGCTCGACGAACTGCGCGAGGTGATCGGCCGCCCGCCGCGGGGCGAGCAGGCGCAGCAGCAGGCGAGCGTGCTGGCCGAGGAAGACGACTGAGCCCTTGGCCCCGGATCGCGGCCCGGCTGCTCGCGTGACGATAATCGCTCCGTCCCGGACAGCGGGACGGACGCGCCGCCGGGGTCTGTCATCCGGCGCCCGTCGCCTCTATATTGCCGCGGATGGCCCATGCCGGGCCGATGATCCGCGAGACACCATGCCCGAGCCTCTGACCCTCTATCTCGCCGCGCCCCGGGGCTTCTGCGCCGGGGTCGACCGCGCCATCAAGATCGTCGAGATGGCGCTCCGGAAATGGGGGGCGCCGGTCTACGTCCGGCACGAGATTGTCCACAACAAGTACGTGGTCGATACGCTCCGCGCGCAGGGCGCGGTCTTCGTCGAGGAGCTCGGCGACTGCCCGCCCGACCGCCCGGTGGTCTTTTCCGCCCACGGGGTGCCGAAATCGGTGCCGGCGGAGGCCGAGGCGCGGCGGATGCTCTATGTCGACGCCACCTGCCCCCTCGTCTCCAAGGTCCATATCGAGGCCGAGCGGCATTACGAGAACGGGCTCAGGATGATCATGATCGGCCACCGGGGCCATCCGGAGGTGATCGGCACGATGGGCCAGCTGCCCGAGGGCGCGGTCACGCTGGTGGAGACGGTCGCGGACGTCGCCGGGCTCGCGCCGGAGGATCCCGACCGTCTCGCCTTCATCACCCAGACCACGCTCTCGCTCGACGACACGGCCGAGATCGTCGCCGCCCTGCGCGCGCGCTTCCCCAACATCGCGGGGCCGCGCCGGGAGGACATCTGCTACGCCACCACCAACCGCCAGGAGGCGGTGAAGGCGATGGCGCCGATGATCGAGGCGCTTCTGGTGATCGGCGCGCCGAATTCCTCGAATTCGCAGCGCCTGGTCGAGGTCGGCCGCAGGGCCGGCTGCGCCTATGCCCAACTCGTGCAGCGCGCCGCGGACATCGACTGGCGCGCGCTCGAGGGCGCGCGCGCGGTCGGCATCACCGCCGGCGCCTCGGCGCCGCAGGTGCTGGTGGACGAGGTGATCGCGGCCTTCCGCGAGCGCTACGAGGTGACCGAGGAACTGGTCGAGACCGCGCGCGAGGATGTCGAGTTCAAGGTGCCGCGCGTGCTGCGGGAAAAGGTCGCATGAGCCGGGTTCCGCTGCCCGCGCTGGTCATCGGCTGGCTCGGGCTGGTGCCCTTCGTCTACGCGGTGGCGCTGCTCTTCGCCACGCCCGGCACGCTGCCGACCTTCGGCGTCGCGCCGACCGGGCCCGCCGGGGGCCTCCATGTGCTCGAATCCTTCGGGGCGGCGATCCTCGCCTTCATGGGCGGCTGCCTCTGGGGCTTCGCCTCCGCGCCGCCGCGGGTGCCGCGCTGGACGCTGCTCCTCGCCTCTGGCGTGCCGGTGATCGCGTCCTACTTCGCGATCCAGTCGCATCCGGCGCGAAGCTGCGTCTTCCTCGCCTTCGGCTTCGTGGCGCTGCAGGGGATCGACATCGTGTTCCAGCGGCTCGGCGTCGCGCCGGACTACTGGTTGACGCTGCGCCTGCCGCTGACGGCGGGGGTGATGACCTGCCTGCTGATCGGGGCGGTTCATGGCTGAACTCTTCGCCTATACCGACGGCGCCTGCTCGGGCAATCCCGGGCCCGGCGGCTGGGGCGCGCTTCTCGTCGCGCGCGATGCCGGGAAGGTCGTGAAGTCGCGCGAGCTGATGGGCGGCGAGGCGATGACCACGAACAACCGGATGGAGCTGATGGCCGCGATCTCTGCGCTCGAGGCGCTGTCGCGCCCGACGGAGCTCACGCTGGTCACGGATTCGAACTATCTGCGCGACGGCGTCACGAAGTGGATCCACGGCTGGCGCCGGAACGGCTGGAAGACCGCGGACAGAAAGCCGGTGAAGAACGAGGATCTCTGGCGCCGGCTCGACACCGCGGCGGAGCGGCACCGGATCCGCTGGGACTGGGTGAAGGGCCACGCGGGCCACGAGGAGAACGAGCGGGCCGACGAACTCGCCCGGCGCGGCATGGCGCCGTTCAAGCCGGTCCGGGCGACGGCCGGGGCATAGGCCGGACCGCCCCGCCGTCAGTCGCGCAGTTCCCCCTCCTCCGCCAGAACCTTGACCAGAGAGACGAGGTTGCCGGCCCGCACGTTGATCGACCCCTTCACGACGAAGCCCATCTTTCCGTCCCCGAAATCGCGGAAACCGCCGCTCGACAGGTTGGTGTGGAGGATCCTCAGCTTCTCGGGCAGCTCGATGCATTTCATCTCGTTCCCGAGGGTCTCGTTGATCGTTTCCCGCGCCCTGCGGGCGATGCGCTCGCTGAGCCCGAGAAGATTCAGGATGCCGCCGACGAGCCCCTTGGGATCGAGCGAAAGCTCGGCCACCTCCCCGCCGAGGCAGTTGTCCTCGATCCTGCCGCCGACCAGCGCGTCGAACGCCGTGATGTTGCCGAGGCGCCGCTGGCGGCTCCCGAGATCCGACGGGTCCGGACAGCGGTAGGTGATGATCTGGACGCGGCCGAGAAGGCGCAGCGAATCGACCTCGGCGCGGACGCTCTGAACCTCGACGCCGATCCGCCGGGTACAGGTATCCTCGACGACCTTCGAGAGGAGTCCGGGCAGCGCCTCCTGGAGGGGGGCGAGGTCGCCGGCGACCTTCAGCGCGATGACATCGTCGTTCACGGCCTCGAGATAGAGTTCCATGCTGACCGGAACCGGGCCCCGCCCGGTCTGAAGGACGTGCCGGAAGCGGATCGGGGCCTCCTCGCCGGCGGCCGCGAACGGGAAAGCCCAGGCCAGCGCGAGGGCCAGACCAGCGGGGGCGAGCGGAAACGCCCTGGCATGCTTCATGATATCCCTCCGGTTCCGGAGACCATATCACAGTCTGGCGAAGGGAAATCCCGAAGCGGAGTTCCGCGGGGTCAGACGAGATGCGCGCCCGGCCGGACCGGGAAGCCGCGCAGGAAATCCTGCGCCGCCGCCGGACCCTTGCCCGCCCGCTGCAGCCGCAGGAGGCGCAGCGCGCCGTCGCCGCAGGCGATCGTCAGCGCGTCGTCGAGCACGGTGCCGGGCGCGGCCCCGCCGGGCGAATCGGGCACCAGGACCGAGGCCAGCAGCTTCACCCGCTCGCCCGAGATCTCGCACCAGGCGCCCGGGAAAGGCGAAAAGGCGCGGATGCGCCGGTCGATCTCGGCCGCGGAGGCGGTCCAGTCGATGCGCGCCTCCGCCTTGTCGACCTTCGAGGCGTAGGTCACCCCCTCGAGGGCCTGCGGCAGCGGACGCAGCGCGTCGATCCGGTCGATCGCCTCGACGATGAGATGCGCCCCCATGATCGAGAGCCGGTCGTGCAGGCAGCCCGCCGTGTCCTCCGGCCCGATCCGGATCGCCCCTTCGAGCCAGACGGGGCCGGTGTCGAGCCCCGCCTCCATCTCCATGATGGCCACCCCGGTCTCGGCGTCGCCGGCGAGGATCGCGCGCTGGATCGGCGCCGCGCCGCGCCAGCGCGGCAGGAGCGAGGCGTGGATGTTGAAACAGCCCCGCGCGGGCGCCGCGAGCACCTCGGGCGGCAGGATCAGCCCATAGGCGACGACGACCGCGAGCTCGGCCCCGATGTCGGCGAAGGCGCGGCGTTCGGCCGGATCGCGGAAGTTCAGCGGCGCGCGGACCGGGATCCCGAGTTCCTCCGCCGCGCGGGCCACCGGACTCGGGCGCGGCTTCTGTCCGCGTCCCGCGGGCCGCGGCGGCTGGGTGTAGACGGCGGCGACCTCATGCCCGGCCTCGACGAGCGCGCGCAGCGGCGGGACGGCGAAATCGGGCGTGCCCATGAAGATCAGCCGCATCGGGCCTCCGTTCGGTCGGCCGGTCCGGAGGCCGGGCGGCGCCCGTTCCGGTCGCGGCGGGTCAGGCCCGGGCTCTCTCGCGCTTCAGCTTCTTCATCTTGGAGGTGATCATCGCGCGACGGACCGGGCTCAGGTAGTCGATGAAGAGCCTGCCGCGCAGATGGTCGAGTTCATGCTGCACGCAGGTCGCGGGACGTTCGGAGAATTCCTCCTCCCGCACATGCCCGTCGATATCCATCCAGCGCAGCCGCACCCGGTCGGGCCGGGTCACGTCCTCGAAGATGTCCGGGATCGACAGGCACCCCTCCTCGCTCGCGACGAGCGTGTCGGAGGCCCAGGTGATCTCGGGATTGAGGAAGACCATCGGATCCGGCGTCTCGTCCTTGCCGGCGCAATCCATCACGAAGACCTGCTTCATCACGCCGATCTGGGTGGCGGCGAGGCCGATCCCGGGCGCGTCGTACATGGTCGCGAGCATGTCGTCGGCCAGCTGCCGGACCGAGGCGTCGACGCCCCTGACCGGCGCCGCCGTCTTGCGGAGCCGGGGGTCGGGGTGGATCAGGATCGGACGAAGCATTGCCATGGTCGCGAGATAGGGGATGAGGACAGCGTTGACAAGCACCGCCCGCCGGGGGCGGCGCCTCAGTAGAGCCATGCCCCGGGGCTGACGAGGAGCGGCCGCGCCGCGCCGGTGAGCGGCCGTCCGCCGGTGAGGAGCGGGCGCCCGCCCGCGCCCGGCATCGCGCCGGCGACGGCTTCCGCGGGCATGCGCGCGACCGAGCCGGGCAAGGCCGGCGCGGCCGGACCCGCGCCGGCCATCTTCGCCCGCGCCCGGCCCGCGCGCCGCTCCGCCCGGCCGGCGCGACGCGTCTCCGGGGGGGCGCCGGCGGCGCGCCACCCCCGACCCGGCGTCGCGAGCACGTCTTCCGGCCCGAGGCCCGCCAGGATCCGGTCGAATCGCTGGCGGTAGACGGCAGCGAGGTCCGGCGACAGCGAGTGATAGGCGCCCGCCGCCTCGGACCAGCTTCCCCGCTCCTCGTAGAGGTTGCGCAGGAACTGCGCGGCGTAGGTCGCGGTCCATTGCGGGTCGAACATGTCCTCGAGGCTCGGGAAGGCATGGCCATGCCAGCGGTAGTTGATCTGCGCGCAGCCCACGTCGAAGCTGTCGCGCCCCTCCGCGAGGCTCCGGCGCGCGAAGGCGATCGCGGCCTGCCGATCCGGAAACCAGTGGCCCTGGCCTTCGCGGTTGATCGCCCATGGATAGGGCCGGATACGCCCCGAGGACTTCCGGCCGGTCTCGGTCAGCGCCACGGCGTGGAGCACCTCGACCGGCACCCCGCCCCGGCGCGCCCCGTCCGCGATCGCCGCCTCACAGAGCGCGGCGTCGGGATCGCTCTCGGAGCGGGCCGGGCCGGCCGCGAGGAGCGCGAGGCAGAGCGCGAGCACGCGCGCGACAGTGGCCATCATCATCCGGCACCTCCGACGAACGGAACCTGCCTGCCACGGGAAGGTTATCGGGAGGTTGCGTCCGAAGGTCGCCAAGGCGCTTTCAACGGAGCCTCGCATGCCCTAATTAACCATCACAACGGAAACGGTGGAGCGGAGAGACCGCCGAATGGACATGATTTCGACGGTCGTGAAGCCGATCCACCGGGAGGGATGGAAGTTCATCCCTGTCTTCGGTATCGTCGCGCTGCTGCTCTTCCTCGTGTGGGAGCCGCTCGGCTGGCTCGGCCTCGGGCTGACCGTCTGGTGCTACTACTTCTTCCGGGATCCGAAACGCGTCACCCCGACCCGGCCCGGCCTCTTCGTCAGCCCGGCCGACGGCGTCGTCTCGCTGATCGAACCGGCCGCGCCCCCGCCGGAACTCGGCCTCGGGCCGGAGCCGCGGACCCGGGTCAGCGTCTTCATGAACGTCTTCGACTGCCACGTGAACCGGACGCCGATCGCGGGCACCGTCACGAAGGTCGCCTACCGGCCGGGCAAGTTCCTGAACGCCTCGCTCGACAAGGCGAGCGTGGACAACGAGCGCAACGCGCTCGCGCTCCGGCTCGCGGACGGACGCGACATCGCGGTGGTGCAGATCGCGGGCCTCGTCGCCCGGCGCATCCTCTGCGAGACGAAGGAGGGCGCCACGCTCGCGACCGGCCAGCGCTTCGGGATGATCCGCTTCGGCTCCCGCGTGGACGTCTACCTGCCCGATGGCGTGGCGCCGCTGGTCGCGATCGGGCAAGGCACGATCGCGGGCGAGACGGTGATCGCCGATCTCGCGGGAAGCGAGCCGGCGCGGCTGGGGGAGGTACGCTGAGCGATGATCTCTCCGCGCCGGGAAAAGCTCCCCTTCCTCCATCTGCTGCCGAGCCTCGTGACCATCATCGGGCTCTGCGCCGGGCTGACGGCGATCCGCTTCGCCTATGCCGAGAAATACGCGCTGGCGGTCCTGCTGGTCCTCGTGGCCGCCGCGCTCGACGGGGTGGACGGGCTCCTGGCGCGACGGCTGAACAGCGTCAGCCCCTTCGGCGCGGAACTCGATTCGCTCTGCGACTTCCTTGATTTCGGGGTGGCGCCCGGAATCATCGTCTACCAGTTCGCGCTGGCGGACGCGGTCGATCTCGGCTGGGTGCTGGTCCTCGTCTATATCGTCTGCTGCTGCCTCAGGCTCGCGCGGTTCAACGTGAACCGCGACGCGCCGACCGGCGGCGCGGTGCCCCGCTTCGTCGGCGTCCCCGCCCCGGCCGGCGCGCTGCTCGCGCTGCTGCCGATGTTCGCGACCTTCGCGGGGCTCTGGGACGCGCGCGACCTGCCCGCGCTCGTCGCCCCCTGGCTCGGCCTCGTCGGCCTGCTGATGGTCAGCCGGCTGCCGACCTTCAGTCCGAAGGCGATCCGGATCCCGCGCGACAAGGTACGCTTCCTCCTGATCGGAACCGCGATCGTCGTCGGCCTCGCCGCGACGCGGTTCTGGCTGCTGATGGTGCTGGTGGCGCTCGCCTATGTCGCGACGCTCATCCACGCCGCGATCCGGCTGCGCGGGACCACCGCGCGGGGCGGAGATGACCCGCGGGACGGGCCCGGGGAGGGGCCCGATCCGAACCCTGAGAACGAAGACAAAACAATCCGAGGGTAGCTTATGGAACTGAAGGCAGTCGGCGCTTCCTATCGCCGGTGGGCTCCGGTCTACGATCAGACCTTCGGCGCGATCACGCGCGCCGGACGGGCCAAGGCGGTCAGCCACGTCAACGCCCGGCAGGGCAAGGTGCTGGAGGTCGGGGTCGGAACCGGCCTCGCGCTGCGCCATTACAAGGACGGGGTCGAGGTGACGGGCGTCGATTTCTCCCCCGAGATGCTCGAGAAGGCCCGGGCCAAGGTCGAGGAACAGCGGCTGAGCCACGTGACCGAGCTGCGCCGGATGGACGCGCGCGCGCTCGACTTCCCCGACGACACGTTCGACACCGTGGTCGCGATGTATCTCGTCTCCGTCGTGCCGGAGCCCGAGAAGGTGGTGGCGGAGATGGCCCGAGTCTGCAAGCCCGGCGGCGAGGTGGTGATCGTCAACCATTTCGCCCGCGAGGACGGACCGCTCGCCCGGCTGGAGCGCGGGTTCGCCCCCTTCGCCGACCTGCTCGGCTGGCATTCGGACTTCCCGATCGAGCGCGTGCTCGGGAGCGAGGATCTCGAGGTGGTCGAGCGGCGCGACTTCCCGCCCTTCGGCATGTTCACCTTCCTGCGGCTCCGCAAGCGGCCGGCCGAGGCCCTGGCCGAGGCGGTCTGACGCCCGCGGGCGGGCGCCAGCCTGGTGGCGGACCGGCGGGTCCGCCTTCCCCCCCCCCGCCTCAGCCCGGCAGCGCGGCGAGATAGTCGAAGATCACCTTCGCATCCGCGCCGCTCCAGTCGGCGCCGCCCATGAGCCGGGCGATTTCCCCGCCCTCGCGGTTGAGGATGAGCGTGACCGGCAGGCCCATCACATCCATGCCCCGCGCCAGCTTGCTCTTCGGATCGAGATAGCCGTCGGCGAGCGCGGTGATCCCCACCTCCCTGTTGAACCGGTCGATCGCCGCGGGGTCGTTGCGGCCGGTGGCGATCGGGATCACCTGGAAATCCGGGCCGCCCCGCGTCTTCTCGAGCGCGTCGAGCGCGGGGAATTCCTCCCGGCAGGGCGCGCACCAGGTCGCCCAGAAGTTCACGACCCGGATCTTCCCGTCGCTTTCGGAGAGGCTGTGCTCGCCGCCGTCGCGGTCGAAGACCGGATCGCCGGGAACCGGAACCGGCTCCGGATGGACGACCAGCTTCCGCATTTCCCCGGCCCTCAGCGCCTCGAGCTCGCCGCGCTGGTCCGGCGTCAGGCTCTGGGCCGCGGCGGGGTTTGCGCCGATGAGGGCGGCGGCGTATAGCAGGGCCGCGAGCAGCGGGGCCGGGACGGCGCGCGAGCTTGGGGCGGCGAAGCGGCGGATGGGCAGGCGCATGACTGAAAAGACCTCGAACGCGATGTGGGGTGGCCGGTTCGCGGCCGGACCGGACGCGATCATGGAAGCGATCAATGCCTCGATCGGCTTCGACAAGCGCCTCGCGGCCCAGGACATCGAGGCCAGCCGCGCCCATGCCGCGATGCTGGCGCGGCGGGGCATCCTGACTGATACCGACGCCGAACTCATCCGGGAAGGTCTGCTCACGGTCTTGTCAGAGATCGACTCCGGCGAATTCCGCTTCTCGACCGCGCTCGAGGACATCCACATGAACGTGGAGAGCCGGCTGCGGGAACTCATCGGCGAGGCCGCGGGGCGGCTTCATACCGCGCGGTCGCGCAACGATCAGGTCGCCACCGACTTCCGTCTCTGGGTCCGCGGCCAGTGCGACGCGGCCATCGAAGGGATCGAGGCGCTGATGCGCGCGCTTCTCGCCCAGGCCGAGGACGGGGCGGAGACGGTCATGCCGGGCTTCACCCACCTGCAGGTGGCCCAGCCCGTCACCTGGGGGCATCACATGCTCGCCTATGTCGAGATGCTAGCCCGCGACCGTTCGCGATTCGAGGACGCGCGGGCGCGGATGAACGAAAGCCCGCTCGGCGCCGCGGCCCTCGCGGGCACGTCCTTCCCGATCGACCGGCATTTCACGGCGCAGGCGCTCGGCTTCGACCGGCCGATGGCCAATTCGCTCGACGCCGTCTCCGACCGCGACTTCGCGCTCGATTTTCTCTCGGCCGCCAGCCTGACCGCGACGCATCTGAGCCGCCTGGCGGAGGAGCTCGTGATCTGGTCGACCGCCCAGTTCCGCTTCGTGACGCTGTCCGACCGCTTCTCCACCGGCTCCTCGATCATGCCGCAGAAGAAGAACCCCGACGCGGCGGAGCTGATCCGCGCCAAGGTCGCGCGCGTGAACGGCGCCCTGGTCGCGTTGCTCACGGTGATGAAGGGCCTGCCCCTCGCCTATTCGAAGGACATGCAGGAGGACAAGGAGCAGGTCTTCGACGCCGCCGACAGCCTGATGCTCGCGCTCGCCGCGATGACGGGCATGGTCGGCGACATGCGCCCCAACGTGGACCGGCTGCGCGAGGCGGCGGCGAGCGGCTTCTCGACGGCGACCGATCTCGCAGACTGGCTGGTGCGCGCGCTGGGTCTGCCGTTCCGCGACGCGCATCACGTGACGGGGGCGCTGGTGAAGCGCGCCGAGGACCGCGGCGTGGACCTGCCAGAACTGAGCCTCGAGGAGATGCGCGCGGTCCATGACGGGATCACGGCGGATGTCTACGAGGTGCTCGGGGTCGAGAATTCCGTCGCGAGCCGGGCGAGCTACGGCGGCACCGCGCCGACGCAGGTCCGCGCCCAGATCGCCCGCTGGCGCGAAACCTTTCCGGCATGAGCCGCGCCGCGCTGATCCTCGCGCTTCTCCTCGCGGGCTGCGGGATCAAGGGCCAGCCCGGAACTCCGGGCGGCCAGCCGCTCCCCGTCCCGCAACCCCAGCCCCCGCAGGCCGACCTGCCGACCGACTGAGGAGGCGGGCTCCTAGCGCGAGGCGGCTGTCAGCTTGATTCCCGCCGCCGCGCCGGATAGGCACGCGCCGCCGGACCGGCTGCGCGAAAGGTGCCCGATGGATCATTTTCTCTACCGCGAAGGCATCCTTCACGCCGAGGACGTGCCCCTGACCGAGATCGCCCGCGCGGTCGGCACGCCCGTCTATGTCTATTCGGTCGCGACCCTCACCCGCCATTACCGTGTCTTCCAGGAGGCGCTGGCGGGGATGGATCACCTGATCTGTTATGCGATGAAGGCGAATTCGAACCAGGCGGTACTCCGCGTCATGGCCAATCTCGGCGCCGGGATGGACGTCGTGTCGGGCGGGGAATACATCCGCGCCCGCGCCGCCGGCGTGCCGGGCGAGCGGATCGTCTTCTCCGGCGTCGGCAAGACGCGCCAGGAGATGCGCGACGCGCTCCGCCACGGCATCCGCCAGTTCAACGTCGAGTCCGAGCCGGAACTCCGCGCGCTCTCGGAGGTCGCGGTCTCGCTCGGCACCCGCGCGCCGATCGCGATCCGCGTCAATCCGGACGTCGATGCCAGAACCCATGCGAAGATCGCCACCGGCAAGTCGGAGAACAAGTTCGGCATTCCGATCGCGCGCGCCCGCGAGGTCTATGCCGAGGCGGCGGCGCTGCCCGGGATCGAGGTGGTGGGGATCGACGTCCATATCGGCAGCCAGCTGACCGACCTCGCGCCGTTCAAGGCCGCCTTCGCCAAGGTCGCCGATCTCACCGGGACGCTTCGGGCCGAAGGGCACGACATCCGCCGGCTCGACCTCGGCGGCGGTCTCGGCATCCCCTATCGCCGCGACAACGAGGCGCCGCCGCTCCCCTTCGACTACGGGGGCGTGATCCGCGAGACGCTCGGCCATCTCGGCTGCGAGATCGAGATCGAGCCGGGGCGGCTCATCGTCGGCAACGCGGGGATCCTCCTCGCCTCGGTCATCTGGCTCAAGCACGGCGAGGGGCGCGACTTTCTCGTGCTCGACGCGGCGATGAACGACCTGGTGCGGCCGGCGATGTACGAGGCCTTCCACGAGATCGTCCCCGTCGCGGAAGCCGCGCCCGGGATCGAGCGTCATCCGGTCGATATCGTCGGCCCCGTCTGCGAGACGGGCGACACCTTCGCCCGCGAACGCCCGATGCCCCCGCTCGGCGAGGGCGATCTGGTCGCCTTCCGCTCCGCCGGGGCCTATGGCGCGGTGATGGCCTCGGAATACAATTCCCGCCCGCTGGTGCCGGAGGTGCTGGTCTCCGGGGATCACTTCGCCGTGGTGCGCGCGCGACCGAGCTTTGACGAAATGCTGAACCGCGATACCATCCCGGACTGGATCGACTGAGATTCCCGCGCCGGCGGATGTTCCGACCCGGCGCGCCCCGGAAGCGAGGCGGATGAGGCAGAGCCCAGAGGACGAGATTCCGCGCGACGACAGGCTGGCTGGCACGATTCGGCGCACCCGCGCCGGAATGATCGTGGAACGGCTGCTGCGCGCCTTCTGGCCCCTCGGATCGCTGACCGCCGCCTTCTGGTCCGTCCTCGCCTTCGGCCTGCCCGAACTGCTGACGCGCGGCCAGATGATCGCCGTGCTGGTCGCCACCGGCCTCGCGGCGCTCTGGCTCGGCTGGCGCGGGGTCGGCGCCTTCCGCTGGCCGAGCCCGCGCGAGGCGCGCGACCGGGTCGATTCGACGCTCCCGGGCGCGCCGCTCGCGGCGCTGGAGGACGCGCAGGCGCTCGGCACCGGAGATCCGGGCTCCCGCGCGGTCTGGGCCGCGCATCTCGCCCGGATGCGCCGCGCGGCGACCGCCGCCCGGCCGGTGGCCCCCGACCTGCGCCTCGCGAGCCGGGATCCCTTCGCGCTCCGCCTCGCCGCGCTCGTCCTGCTCGGCGCCGCGCTCGTCTTCGCCGGCGGCGAGGGGCTGAGGGGCGTCGGCGCGGCGATCCGGCCGGCCGGCCCGTCCCGGGTCGCAACCGGGCCGAGCTTCGAGGGCTGGGCCGAGCCGCCGGATTATACCGGCCGCCCGACGCTCTATCTCCCCGACATCCACTCCGCCACGCCCGTGAGCGTGCCGGCGGGCACCCGGATCACGATCCGTGTCTACGGGGGCGAGGGCGCGGACTTCGCTCTGGACGAGAGCGTCTCGGAGGGAACGCCCGCCGCGCTGGCCGAGAGCGCGCCCGGCATCGCCAGCGCCGAATTCGAGGTGCGCCGCGACGGCGCGGTCAGCCTGACCCGGGGCGGCGGCGCGCTCGGCAACTGGAGCTTCGCCGTCGAACCGGACCTGCCGCCGACCATCGCGCTCGCCGAGCCGGTGACGATGGTCGAGGAGGGCAAGACCCGGATCGCCTATCTGGCGAAGGATGACCACGGCATCGCCAAGGCGCGGGCCGAGATCGCGCTCGACCCGTCCCGCGCGGACCGCCGCTACGGGCTCGCGGTCGAGCCGGTGGCGCGGCCGCCGCTCGTCATCGACCTGCCGATGCCGATGACCGGCGCGGGCGCCGAGGTGAACGAGGCGCTGGTCGACGATTTCTCGAAGAGTCCCTTCGCCGGCCTGCCGGTCCTTCTCACGCTGAGCGCCGAGGATGCGATCGGACAACGCGGCGACAGCGGGCCGATCGCGACCCTGCTGCCCGCGCGGCCCTTCTACGATCCGCTCGCCGCCGCGCTGGTGGAACAGCGCCGCGACCTGCTCTGGTCGCCGGAGAATGCCACCCGCGTCACCCGCGTCCTGCGCGCGGTGACGGTCCAGCCGGACGAAGTGTTCGACAGTCCCCGCGCCTATCTGATCACCCGCGCCGCGATCCGCGAACTCGCCGGGGCGAACGCCCGGGGCAAGGCGGCCGACGTGGTCGACGACGTGGCCGAGGCGCTCTGGCGCGCGGCGCTCCTGATCGAGGATGGCGGGCTGACCGGGGCGAAGGCCCGGCTCGACCGCGCGCGCGAACGGCTGTCGGAGGCGCTGCGCAACGACGCGTCGGACGAGGAGATCGCGCGCCTGATGGACGAGCTCCGCCAGGCGACGCAGGACTACATGCAGCAGATGGCCCGCGAGGCGATCGAGCGTGGCGAGCAGCAGAAGGCCGACAACGCGCCCCAGGGCCAGACGATGACCCAGGACCAGATCCAGGAGTTGATGCGCCGGATCCAGGAACTGTCGGAACAGGGCCGCAAGGCCGAGGCCGAGCAGCTGCTCGGCATGCTGCAGCAACTTCTCGACAGCATGCGGATGCAGGTCACCCAGGGGGGCGAGGGCCAGGGCGGGCAAGGCCAGCGGACGATGCAGGGGCTCGCCGACGCGCTGCGCGAACAGCAGGGGCTCGCCGACGATTCCTTCCAGGAGCTCCAGCGGAAGTTCCGGGAGAACCGGGACCAGGCCGAGAGCGGCCAGGGCGAGAACGGCTCACCCCAGCCGGGGGCCGAGGGCGACCAGCGCGGGCCGAGCGCGTCGGACCTGGCGCGCCGCCAGGAGGCGCTGCGCCAGTTGATGGAGGGGATGCAGGGGGATCTGCCGGGCGAGGCGGGAGAAGCCGCCCGCGAGGCGATGCGCCAGGCGGAGCGGAGCATGGGCGACGCGCGCGACCGGCTGAACCAGGGCGACGCCGCCGGGGCGCTCGACCGGCAGGCCGAGGCGATCGACCGGCTGCGCGAGGGCATGCGCGAGATGTCGAAGGACATGCGCCAGGACGGCCAGCAGGTCGGCGAGGGAGAGCAGGACAGCCAGTCCCGCGCCCAGAACGGCCGGGATCCGCTGGGTCGGCCGCTCGGCTCGCGCGGCGGAATCGGCGGGAGCGAGAACATGCTGCCCAACGCCGATGCCATCGCCCGGGGACGTGCCCTGCTCGACGAGATCCGCCGGCGCGCGGGCGAGCAGTTCCGTCCGCAACTCGAACTCGACTATCTGCGGCGGCTGCTCGACCAGTTCTGACGGGTCAGCCCGGCTGCTTGCCGGAGGCGCCCTCGAACCGGTCCCGCAGCCATTCCCGCGCGCCGTCGACCGCGTCGCCGTAGCTCCCGAGCGCGGGGGCCGCCGCCGGTATCTGCTCGGCGAGCGGATCGCGCCAGACGTAGATCTCGAGGGCGAGCCCCGCCACCAGCAGCGCGAGGATGAAGCCCGGCAGGAAGCGGCGCTTCGGCTTCACGGGCGCGGGCGGTTCCGCATGCGCGGCCGCGACCTCGATCCGGGGCGGGACGCGCGGCGCCTCGCGGAGCGCGATCCGGGGCTCCCCCGCCTCCGGGACCGCGGGAGCGGCGGGTTCCGCCGCCGGTTCGGGCCGCGGCGCCACGATCCTCGGCCGTGCCTCGGAGAGCGGGGCCTCCTCCTCTGGCGGGAGGTCCGGCGGGGCGGCGGCCTCCGGCTCCGCCGTTTCGGGTTCCGGTTCCCGCGCGCGCTCCTCCGGTGCCTCGGGCTCCGGGACGGAGGCCGGCGATTCGTCGGGGCCGTCCGCCTCGCCCCCGGGCTCCGGTCTCGCCACCGGCTCGGCCGGCCGGGGAGGGGCGGGACGCGCCGCGGCGGCGCCGGGGAAGGGGATCGGTTCCGCGCCGCCGGTTCCCGCGCCGGGCACCGGCCGGACCGAGCGGGTCTCGAGCTTGCGCAGGATCTGCTCCTCGCTGAGCGCCTCCCGGGCCTCGCCATGCATGAACCATCGGGTGTGGCAGGCGGTGCATTGCACATGCTTGCCGGCGGGCGGGATCAGCCCCTCCGGGACGTCGTATTCGGCGCCGCAATTGGGGCAGGTGACACGCATCGGAAGCCTCTTCGGAGCCGCCCGCCACGCGCGAATCGGCTTCTCCCTTCTAGCGGCGGCCCCGGCGCATTCCAAGGAGCCGGGGGGCGCGCGATCCGGCGGAGGGGGGCGTTGCGCTGCCCGGCGACGGCTGTATAACTCGTCGCCACTATCGGCGGAGGACCCGGTGATCGAATTCGAGCAGGCAGGGTTCAGCTACGGCGACCATGCCATTCTCCGGGACATGAGCCTGACCCTGGCGCCTGGTTCGTTCCAGTTTCTCGTCGGCCCGTCGGGCGCCGGCAAGACGACCTTCCTGCGGCTGTGCTACCTCGACCTCGCGGCGACGACGGGCGAGGTGCGCCATTTCGGCCGCTCCATCGCGCCGTCGGAACGCGACGCGATCGCCGATCTGCGCCGCCGGGTCGGCGTGGTGCATCAGGATTGCCAGTTCCTCGACCACCTGCCGATCTCCGAGAACATCGCCCTGCCCCTCACGGTCAACGGCATCGACCCGCGGGAGCGGGAGGAGGATCTGCGCGCGCTGCTGCAATGGGTCGATCTGACCGCGCGCGTGGACGCCGCGCCGCCGCTCCTCTCGGGGGGCGAGCGCCAGCGGGCGGCGGTGGCGCGGGCGGTGATCCTCAGCCCCGACGTGATCCTCGCCGACGAGCCGACCGGCAATCTCGACTGGGACATGGCCCAGCGCGTGCTGACGCTGCTGGTCGAGCTCAACCGGATGGGAAAGACCGTGCTGATCGCGACCCACGACCTGAACCTGATCCGCGCCGCGAAGGCGCGGGTCCAGGCCCGCGTGCTGCGCATCGCGCAGGGGCGGGTGCAGCTCGCGGGGGCGGATCTGTGAGCGCGGCGGGCCGGTTTCTCAGGGGTGACCCCGGCGCGGGCCGCGTCGTCCCCAGGGGCGCGCGCGCGGCCGTCTCGGTCGGATTTCTCGCCGGGGTGATGGCCTTCTTCGCCGTGCTCGCCCTCGCCCTCGCGCTCGCCGCGGGGCGGCTCGCCGAGAACTGGTCGGGCGAACTCGCACGCGACGCGACGCTGCAGATCTTCGCCCCCAAGGATCAGGTGGAGGCGCAGGCGCGCGCCGCGCTCAACGTGCTGCGCACCACGCCGGGCATCCTTTCCGTGCGCGTCGTGACGCTCGACGAGCAGAAGGCGCTGCTCGAACCCTGGCTCGGGCCCGGCTTCGCGGTCGAGACGCTGCCGCTGCCGCTCCTGATCGCGGTCACGACGGACCGCGCCGAACTGAACGAGGAGAGCCTCGCCCTGCGCCTCGGAGCGGAGGCGCCGGGCGCGGTCTTCGACAATCACGCCGCCTGGCGCCTGCCCCTCGTCACCACGGCGGAGCGGCTCCGGCTCTTCGCGCTGGTCTGCCTCGGCCTGACGGCGCTCGCACTCGCCGCGGTGGTGGGGCTCGCCGCGCAGGCGGCGGTGGCGGCGAACGGGCAGGTGATCCAGACCCTTCGGCTCATCGGGGCGCGCGACAGCTACATCAGCCACGCCTTCACCCGGCGCTTCACCCTGCGCGCCCTCGGCGGCGCGGTCATCGGCACGGCGGCGGGGCTCGCGCTTCTCGCCGCGCTCCCCCAGGCCAGCGAGCAGGGCTTCTTCCTCGTCGGCATCGGCCTCCAGGGCTGGCACTGGGCGCTGCCGGTGCTCGTTCCCCTGATCGCGGGCCTTGTCGCCTGGGCCGTCACCCGGTTCGCCACGCGGGCGAGCCTGCGCCGCTGGAGCTGATGCGATGCGCCTGATCCGCTCCCTGATCTTCGACATCGCCATGTACGGGCTCATGGCGATCATGGGAATCCTCTGCGCGCCGATGGCGCTCTGGTCGGTCGATGGCGCCTATCGCGCGATCAAGGCTTATTGCGGCGCCGTTTTCTGGCTTCTGCGGGTGATCTGCGGGCTCCGGGTCGAGGTCCGGGGCGAGATCCCGACCGGCGACGTGATCGTCGCCTCGAAGCACCAGTCCTTCCTCGACATCATGATCCTCTCCTACCACCTGCCCCGCGTCCGCTTCATCATGAAGCAGCAGCTCCGCTGGGCGCCGATCCTCGGCCTCTACGCGCTCCGGATCGGATCGACGCCGGTGAACCGGGGCAAGCGCGCGGCGGCGATGAAGGCGATGGTCTCGGATGTGGAGAAGGACAGCGGCACGCCGCACCAGCTCGTCATCTATCCCCAGGGAACGCGCACGCTGCCCGGCGCGAAACTGCCCTACAAGGTCGGGGCGGGCGTGCTCTACGAACGGCTCGGCAAGACCTGCGTGCCGGCGGCGACCAACGTGGGCGTGTTCTGGGCCCGGCGGAGCCGCTACCGCGACCCCGGCGTCGCCGTGGTGGAGTTCCTGCCGCCGATCGCCCCGGGGCTCAGGATCTCCGAATTCATGCGCCGGCTCGAGGAAACGGTGGAGGAGAATTCGGACCGGCTGATGCGGGAGGCGGGCTTCGCCCTGCCCGCCCCGGAGGCCGGGCCGGCGAAGAAACCGGAAGCCATGTGAGGCGCGGGCGGAACGCTCAGGCGACCAGCGCCTTCTGCCCCATGTCGAGATACTTCTTCCGGCGCGCCTTGCGCAGCTCGCCCGGCTTCCGGCCCGAGACCTGACCCAGCAGATCCGCGATCGCCGCGCCGACGCGGGCCACGGTCTCGGTCTTGTTGCGCTGCGCGCCCCCGCGCGGCTCGGGCACGACCGTGTCGACCACGCCCAGCGCCAGCAGATCCTGCGCGGTCAGCCGCAGCGCCTCGGCCGCCTCCTTCATCTTCTCCGCGTCCTTCCAGAGGATCGAGGCGCAGCCCTCTGGCGAGATCACCGAATAGATCGAATGTTCCAGCATCGCGAGCCGGTCCGCGGTGGCGAAGGCGACGGCCCCGCCCGAGCCACCCTCGCCGATGATCACCGAGACGATCGGCACGCCGAGCTGGAGGCATTTCTCGGTCGAGCGCGCGATCGCCTCGGCCTGACCGCGTTCCTCGGCGCCCTTGCCGGGATAGGCGCCGGGCGTGTCGACGAGGGTGATCACCGGAAGCCCCATCCGGTCCGCGAGATCCATGAGGCGGATGCCCTTGCGATAGCCCTCGGGCCGGGCCATGCCGAAATTGTGCTCGAGCCGGGTCCTGGTGTCATGGCCCTTCTCGAGCCCGATCACCATCACCGCGCGGTCGTTGAACCGCGCCAGGCCACCCATCACCGCGTGGTCGTCGGAGAAGCCGCGGTCGCCCGCGAGCGGCGTCCATTCGGTGAAAAGCCCGTCGATGTAGTCCCGGCAATGCGGCCGGTCCGGATGCCTGGCCACCTGGCATTTCCGCCACGGGTCGAGCCCCCGGTAGAGCTCTTCCAGCAGCGTCGCCGCCTTCTTGTCGAGCGCGGCAGCCTCCTCCTCGACATCCATCTCGGAATTCTTGCGCCCGAGCGCCCGCAGCTCCTCGGCCTTGCCCTCGATCTCGGCGAGGCCCTTTTCGAAGTCGAGATAGTTCTGCATGTCCGCTCCGTCGGTTCGGGGCCGTATATTGAGTGGCGCGAGGGGGATTGCAACAGCCGCGCGCGCGCCCCGGGCGGCGGAGCCGGGACGCCGGACGCAAGCGCGAAATCGTACCGCGCGCCCGGACCGGATCAACCGCTTCTTAACCATGATCGCGCCCGCGCGTTAGCCATTGCTTAGGCTCGCGGCGCGAGAGTGCGGCTCACGCGGCCAAAACGGCCGGCGCGGCGGGGGGCGAACAGCCCGGCGCCGCAGACCTCAGAAGGGCGATCATCGGCGCCGCCGCGCGGCGGGGCCGGCACATGAAACCGCGGCGTCGAAAGCGCCGCTCGCCGAAGGAAATCACCGCATGTCCAGCATCCTGACCAACACCGGGTCGATGGTCGCCCTCCAGACCCTGAAGTCGGTCAACAAGGGCCTCAACAAGGTCCAGGACCAGATCTCGACGGGTCTGAAGGTCTCCACCGCCAAGGACAACTCCTCGAACTGGTCGATCGCCTCGACCATGTCCTCCGACGTGGCGAGCTACGAATCGCTCGGCGGCTCGCTGACCTCCGCCTCCGCGATGGTCGGCACCGCGCGCTCCGCGGCCGAGCAGATCTCCGGAATCCTGAAGGACATCCAGACCAAGATCGTCCAGGCCGAGAACCCGGACTCGGACACGACCAAGATCCAGGCCGAGGTGACCGCGCTGACCGACACGATCACCTCGATCGCCAAGTCGGCCCAGTACAACGGCATCAACCTGGTCGAATCCGGCGCGACGGCGCAGGACATCACTGTCTCGATCATGCGCGACTCGAGCGGCGCGCTCACGACCGAGACCTTCAGCGTCGGCGCCCAGGACCTGGAGACGCTCGGCGCGGCGCTCGTGGTCGGCACCGCGACGGTCGACGACCTCGACACGCTGATCGACTCGGCCAACACCGCCGCCGCCGCCTTCGGCGCCGCCCAGGCCCGCATCGACGCCCAGAACGCCTTCCTGTCGAAACAGGCCAATTCGATCAAGGAAGGCGTGAGCGCGCTGGTCGACGCCGACATGGAGGAGGCATCCGCCCGGCTGACCGCGCTGCAGACCCAGCAGCAGCTCGGCATCCAGGCGCTGTCGATCGCCAACCAGGCGCCGCAGACGGTGATGTCGCTGTTCAGGTAAGCCTCCCGGGGCGGCGCCCTCCGGCCCGCCCCTCCCCCTCCATCGGCGTAACCTGCCCCCCGCCGCCGCGCGGGGTTCCCAAGGGGTTTCCAGATGAACCTGAATGCCCGGGCCCGTTCCGGCTATGGCGCCGCCGCGGCGCCGATCCGCACCGATCGCGGCGCGGAATACGCGATCTTCGCGAAGATCACCCACCGACTGAGCGAGGCGGAGCAGAGCGACAAGAACGCCTTTCCGAAGCTCGCCGCCGCGGTCTGCGACAACCAGCGGCTCTGGGGCGCGCTGCGCCAGGATCTGATGAGCGAGGGCAACGGGCTGCCGATCGACCTGCGCGCGCGGCTGATCGGGCTCGCGGAATTCGTGCGCGGCCACAGCCTGAAGGTGCTGGCGGGCGAGGGCTCTCTCCTGCCGCTCATCGACATCAACACCGCCATCATGCGGGGCCTGCGCGGCGAGGCGGAGGCCGCGGCGTGAGCGGGCTCGTCCTGAAGCTCGGCCCCCGGGAGCGGGTGATGATCAACGGCGTCGTGATGGAAAACGGCGACCGCCGCGCCCGGCTGAACGTGCTCACGCCCGATGCCAACGTGCTGCGCCTGCGCGACGCGATCCACCCGGAGGAGGCGAACACGCCGGTGCGTCGCGTCTGCTACATCGCCCAGCTCGTGCTCGCGGGCGAGGCGGAGCCGGGCGAGGCGCGCCGCCAGCTGCTGCGCGGGATCGAGCAGCTGAGCCAGGTGTTCCAGGATCCCGACAGCCGCGCGCATCTCAGCGGCGCGACCGAGGCGGTGATCGAGGGCCGCTTCTACCAGGCGATGCGCGGTCTGAGGAATCTGCTGCCCCGCGAGGCACGGCTGCTCGCGGCGCGGCCGGCCGGCTGAGGCCGCGGGGAGGAAGGCGCCATGAGCTACACGCCACAGGTTCCGCTCTCCGGCATCGCCGGCTGGCGCCTCCTCGGGCGGACCGAGGCGGCGCAGCGCGCCGCCTTCGGGAACAGCGCCGACATCAAGGCCGATGTCGCCTATTTCGCCGAACATGTCGGCTCGGTCGGAAGCGCCGAGGAACTCATGGCGGACCGGCGGCTCCTGAAGGTCGCGCTCGGGGCCTTCGGGCTCGGCGAGTGGATCGACAGGAAGGCCTTCGTCCGGAAGGTTCTCGAGGAAGGCACGACGGAGAAGGACGCGCTGGCGGTCCGGCTGACCGAGCCGAATTTCCGGAAGCTCTCCGCCGCCTTCGGCTTCGGCGACGCCTCGGGCGCCCGGACCGCCACGGAAGGCTTCGCGGCGAAGATCGCGGAAGCCTACGAGACGCGCGCCTTCGAGGCGGCCGTGGGCGAGGCCGACGAAGACATGCGGCTCGCGCTGAACTTCCGGCGCGAGATCGCGGATCTGGCCGGATCGGAAGGCGAAAAGGGCGGAAGCTGGTATTCGATCATCGGCTCCAGGACGCTGAGCCAGGTGGCGCAATACGCGTTCGGGCTGCCGACCGCCTCCTTCGGCGCGCTGGACGTGGACCGGCAGCGCGACATCCTGATGAAGAAATGCGAAGCCGTCTTCGGGTCGAGCGATCTCTCGGTGTTCCGCGATCCCGCCAATGTCGGCAAGCTGATCGACCGTTTCCTCGCGCGCTCGCAGCTCGAGAACGGCTCGACAAGCACCGCCGGAAGCTCGCCCGCGCTGACGCTGCTCCGGTCGGACGGGTCGAGCGGATCCGAGGGAATCCTCAACCTGCTCCTGTCACGGCGGTAGTTCCCTCGAGAATCTCGCCAAGCCGCGCGAAGCTCCGGTCGACGCCGGGCGATCTCTCGGTGAAACAGGCGTCGAGCGCCGGCCAGAGCCGCGCCGCCTCGTCGATCGCGGGATCGCTGCCCGCGACATAGAGCCCGGTCCGGATCATCAGCGCGGCGTTCTCGTAGGTCGTCAGGATGCGCCGTGCCCGCAGGATCAGGACGTTTTCCTCCGCGCTCGCGATCCGGGGCAGGCTGCGCGAGACGGAACGCCGGACATCGACGGCCGGGAAGCGCCCGCGCTCGGCGATGTCGCGGTCGAGGACGACATGGCCGTCGAGCACGCCGCGCGCGATATCCGCGACCGGCTCCTCCATGTCCGAGCCCGCGACCAGCACGCTGAAGACGCCGGTGATATCGCCCTTTCCGGAGGGACCCGGCCCCGCCCGCTCGCAGAGCGCCGCGATCAGATTGGCGACGGAGGGCGGAAAGCCCCTGAGGCTCGGCGCCTCGCCGGTCGTGAGCGCGATCTCGCGATGCGCCTCGGCGAAGCGGGTGAGCGAATCGATCAGCAAGAGCACGTGCCGGCCCTGATCGCGAAACGTCTCCGCCACCGCCATCGCCATCCAGGCCGCGCGCCGCTTGATGAGCGGCGCCTGGTCGGAGGTCGCCGCGATGACGACGGAGCGCGCCATTCCCTCGGGCCCGAGCACGTGATCGACGAAGTCGCGCAGCTCGCGCCCCCGCTCGCCGATGAGTGCGAGCACGACGACATCCGCCTCGATCCCGCGGGCGAGGTCGGCGAGGAGCGTCGACTTGCCGACCCCCGAACCCGCGAAGATGCCGATACGCTGGCCGCGAGCGAGCGGCAGCATGGTGTCGAAGACGGCGAGCCCGGTCGCGAGCCGCGCGCCGAGCCCCTTCCGCGTCGCGGGCGCCGGCGCCGCGGCCCGCGGATCGGCGCTCGCCGCGCCGGCGCGGAGCGGCCGGCCGTCGAGTGGCTGGCCGAAGGCGTCCACGACGCGCCCGGTCCAGGAGATGTCGGGATGAACCCCCGCCCGGCCGGTCAGCGCGACGGCGTCGCCCACCGCGACGCCGTCGATCGGCCCATAGGCCATCGCCCGGGCGCGCGCGGCGTCGAGAGCGACCACCTCGCCCCCCAGCCGCTCCCCCCGCGCCGAGGCCACCTCGACCTGATCGCCGATCCGCGCGTGACGCGTCAGCCCCTCGACCTCGATCGTGGCGGCGCCGACGCTTGCGACGCGGCCGACGCGGCGGGTGTTGGAGAGTCGGGAGAATTCCGCGGCGAGGGCGGAGAAGTCGGTTTCCATCGGTGTGATCCGCGCGAGTTTGATTACCTTTCCTCAACTCCTCGTGGTTAAGGCTCGGTTGCCAAGCCGAGGAGCACCGCCCGCCATGGACCTGAACCTCAATGTTCTGCGCCTTGCGAGCGGGCTCGCGAGCCATGCGGGCCGGCGCCAGGCGTTGATCGCGGAGAACGTGGCGAACGCGGACACGCCGGGCTTCCGCGCCCGCGACCTGCCAGGGTTCGGCGCGCTCCTCGATCAGTCCGCGCCGCCCTTCACCGCGAAAACGACCCGGGCGGGGCACATCCCCTTCGGCGCCGACGCGATCCTCGGCGCCGAGCCCCGGCCCGACGCCGTCGAGGGCGCGGACGCGCCCAACGGCAATTCCGTCTCGATCGAGGACCAGATGATGCGCGCCGCGGATGCGCGCCAGAGCCACGACCTCGCGCTCGGCGTCTATTCGAAGTCGCTCGACATCCTGCGCGCCGCGCTCGGTGCGAAATAGGGAGAAGCCCGATGGATGATCTGCTGAGAACCCTCGCCACCGCCGCGAGCGGGATGCGGGCGCAGGCGACGCGCGTCCGGCTCGGCGCGGAGAACATCGCCAACGCCGATACGCCCGGCTACCGCCGCAAGACGGTGAGTTTCGAGGAAGCCCATGCCCGGGCCGGCGATCCGGTCACGGTGACGACAGGCCCGGTGATGCTCGACCAGAGCGAGACGCGGAGCAGCTTCGAACCGGACAATCCGCTCGCCGACGGGGACGGCTACGTTCACGGCTCCAATGTCGACCTGATGGTCGAGATCGCCGATTCGCGGGAGGCGAACCGCTCCTACGAGGCGAACCTCCGCGTCTTCGACCAGGCCCGGCGGATGGCCGATTCGCTGCTCGGCCTGCTGCGGCGCTGACCCCTCTTCTTCCCCAGCCAGAAAGGCACGTCATGGATATTCGCGCGACCCTCGCGGCCCGGCTCTACGGCCAGACCCCCGCCCTCGCCCGGCCCGAGCCGAAGCTGACGGAGACGCCGGCCCGGACTTCCGCCACCACCGGCTCCGACTTTCTCGACACGATGCGCGCGGGCGAGGACACGGTGACGGCGGGCCTCGCCGGACGCGCCGATCCCCAGGCCGTGGTGGAGGCGCTGGCCGCGACCGAGATGGCGGTGCGGACCGCCGTCGCGGTGCGGGACAAGGTCGTGGAGGCCTATCAGGAAATCCTGCGCATGCCGGTCTAGGGCGGAGCGGGCTCCGGCCCGGGGGAAGCCGGCATGAGCGAGGCGGAGATTCTCGACATCCTGCGTTCGGCGCTCTGGACAGCGCTCACCGTCTCGACGCCGATCCTGACGGTCGCGCTGGTCGTGGGGCTCGTGATCGGCCTGGCGCAGGCGCTGACCTCGGTGCAGGAGACGACGCTGACCTTCGTGCCGAAGCTCGGCGCGATCCTCGCGGTCTTCTGGATCACGATGAGCTTCTCCGGCCATACGCTGACGAAATTCTATCAGGACGAGATCATTCCGAGAGTGATCGGCCGCGGGGCGGATCTCGGCCCGCCTTCGCCTCACTCCGCGGATTGAGCGGATTTTCACTCAGGGGCCCGACAGGTCCGCCACGGCCCCCGGGCCTCGAACACGGGAGTATCGCGATGGATCTCGCAGGCTATGTCGCGCTGACGCGTCAGGCGGGTCTTTCCCGGGAAATGCGCTCCGTCGCGAACAACATCGCCAACATCTCCACCACGGGCTTCCGGCGCGAGGGCGTGATCTTCGCCGAGGAGGTGAAGGCGCTGCCGCTGGAGGGCGGGGCGGTCGCGATGACCTCGGCGCGCGCGCGCTACACCGACGAGGCGCGGGGCGCGCTCGAACGGACCGATGGCACGCTTGACCTCGCGATCGAGGGGGACGGGTTCTTCACCGTGATGACGCCGCGCGGCCCGCGCCTCACCCGCGCCGGCGCCTTCGGACGCGACGCGGAGGGCCAGATCGTGACGCCCGACGGCGCGCCCCTGCTCGACGAGGGCGGCGGCGCGATCACGATCCCGTTCGAGGCGAAGACGATCGGCATCGCCGCCGACGGAACCGTCTCCGCCGACGGCCAGCCGCTCGCCCGGCTCGGCGTCGTGACGGTCGAGGACCGGACGAAGCTCTTCCGCGAATCCGGCACCCTCTTCCGCGCCGACGCCGATCCCGCGCCGGCCGCGGGCGCGAAGGTGCTTCAGGGCTTTCTCGAAGGCTCGAACGTCAATCCGGTGCTCGAGATCGCCCGGATGATCGAGGTGCAGCGCGCCTATGAATACGGCCAGAAGCTGATGGACCAGGAGGACGCCCGCGTCCGCCTCGTCGTCCGGACCCTCGGCGGCCAGAGCTGATCCCGAAAGGATAACCATGCGTGCATTGAACATCGCGGCGACGGGCATGGCGGCCCAGCAGACGCGGGTCGAGGTCATCTCGAACAACCTCTCCAACATGAGCACCACCGCCTACAGCCCGCGGCGGGCGGAATTCGCCGACCTGCATTACGAGCAGGTGGCGCGGCCCGGCACGATCAACGCGACCGACGGCACGGTCCTCCCGGCGGGCGTGCAGCTCGGCCTCGGCGTGCGCGCGGCGGCGGTCTCGGTCGACATCCGGCAGGGCACGCTCAACGAGACCGGCGGCTCGCTCGACCTCGCGATCGAGGGCAGGGGCTATCTCGAGGTGACCCTGCCCTCCGGAGAGGCCGCCTATACCCGCGACGGCGCGCTGAAGCGGACGGGCGACGGGCTGATCGTCACCTCGGAAGGCTTTCCGGTCGAACCCCGGGTCACGATCCCGGAGGATGCGAAGGAGATCACCGTCAACGCCGCCGGCGAGGTCTACGCCTATTTCGACGGCGAGACCCAGGCGCAACTGCTCGGCCAGTTCAACATAGCGAGCTTCGCGAACGAGAAGGGGCTCGAGGCGACGGGGGGCAATCTCTACCGCGAGACCGAGGCTTCCGGCGCCCCGACCGTGGGGGCGGCGGGCGAGGACGGACGCGGCACCTTCCGCCAGGGCTATCTCGAAGCCTCCTCGGTCGACGCGGTGCGCGAGATCACCGGCCTGATCGAGGCCCAGCGCGGCTACGAGATGAATGCGAAGGTCATCACGGCGGCGGACCAGATGCTCTCCGCCACGGTCGATATCCGGTAGGTCCGATGCAGCGCCTCGTTCTTCTCTGCCTCGCCGCGTTTCTCGCCGCTCCGCCGGCGCGCGCGGGTACCGTCGTCCCGGCGCGGCCGATCCGCGGCCAGTCGATCCTGACCGCCGGCGACCTGACGCTCAGCGACGCCGACACGCCCGGCGCCCTCTCCTCGATCGAGGAGGCGGTCGGCAAGGAGGCGAAGGTCACGCTCTATACCGGCCGCCCGATCCTCGTGAACCAGATCGGGGAGCCCGCGCTCGTCGAGCGCAACCAGCTCGTCCGGATGACCTACGCGGACGGACGGCTGTCGATCACAGCCGAGGGCCGCGCGCTCGATCGCGCAGGCGTCGGAGAGGAGGTGCGCGTGATGAACCTGACGTCCCGCCAGGTCGTGACGGGCCAGGTGACGCCCCGGGGCGGCGTCATGGTGGCGCGATGACCCGCCGGCTGATCCTGCTGGCGCCGCTGCTCGCCCTGGGCTGCGCGCCGATCATGCGCCCCCCCGAGATGACCGCGATCGGAAGCGATCCCGGCCAGGAACTCGTGACCTCCGACCGCGCCGCCCTCGCCGTGCCGGCGCCACAGGCCGCGCGCTACGAATATCAGCAGGCCTCGCTCTGGAACACCGGACCGAAGGGGCTGCTCGGCGACCGCCGCGCCCGGGGCCTCGGCGACCTGCTCACGGTTTCGATCGAGATCGACGAGTCGGCGGAGATGAAGAACACGACGAGCCGGACCCGCTCCGGCGGCGACGGCGCGGGTCTGAACGCCGCCTTCGCGATCCAGAACGTCCTGCCGTTCGACACCACCAGACTCTCGCCCTCGCTCGATCTTTCCTCGGATTCGAGTTTCAGGGGCAATGGCGCGACCCGGCGCGACGAGAAGCTCAGGCTCCGGATCGCGGCGACGGTGATCCAGGTGCTGCCGAACGGCCAGATGGTGATCCAGGGCGATCAGGAAGTGCGCGTGAACAACGAGCTGCGCGACCTGCGCGTGACCGGCATCGTCCGGCCGGAGGACATTTCGCGCCACAACGAGATCGAGTACGACCGGATCGCGGGCGCGCGGATCTCCTATGGCGGCAGGGGCCAGCTCACCAGCGCGCAGCAGCCGCGGTGGGGACAGCAGATCGCCGACCAGATCCTGCCCTACTGACCCGCCTCCGGAGACCTCGCATGAAGAAGATCCTTCCCCTCCTTCTCGCCCTGACCGGCCTCGTCGTCGGGATCGGCGCCGGCCTGACGCTGCGCCCCTCCCCCGCGCCGGTGGCGGAGGAGGCGGCGGGGGAGGAAACGGCGGAGCCGGAGGAGAGCGCCGCCGGCTTCGTCGCCGTGCCCTTCGCCGGACCCTTCGTCGTCCCGGTCTTCCGCGACGGCGCCACCGTCGCGCTGGTCGTGATCTCGCTCGCGGTGGAGGTGGAGCCCGAGGGTGCCGAGGAGGTGAGGGCGGCGGAGCCGAAGCTGCGCGACGGTTTCCTCAAGGTGATGTTCCGCCACGCCAATTCCGGCGGATTCGACGGCGACTTCACGACCGGCCCGAAGATGGACGATCTCAGGGCGGCGCTGCGCAAGACCTTGCGCACCCTCCTGCCTCTCCCGCCGACCGGCGCGGTGCTCGTCACCGAGATCGCCCGCCAGGAGAGCTGACCGGCAAGCCATGCGGCGAATGCATGGCGAGATTGCGAACCTGTCTCTTTCCACAGGCATGCCAAATACCTAAATCATCGACGAAGAATGAAACGGAAAGGTAAAACAAATGATCGTCGATGCTTATCAGCAAGTCCTGCGCAATAGCGAACTCGTCTCCCGGAAGCCGGCGCAGCAGTCCAAGGTTCGCACGGACAATACTGCCAGCGCCTGGTTCGCGCACTACGCTTCGCTCCTGGCCGGGATCTGGGGCAAGGACACCGCGCCGCTCGTCTGATCACGGGCGCCATCGCTTGGCACTTGGTAGCTCGGGCCTCCTCCTCTACACTCGCGGAAAACGCCGGGGAGGAAGCCATGAGTCTCAAGGACAGCTTCACGTCTGAGGAATGGGCGCGGGTTCTGGGCGCTCCGATGATCGCGGGAATCGCGGTCACCGCCGCGGAGCCGGGCGGGCTCTGGGGCGCCGTCAAGGAAAGCCTCGCCGTCGCCGGCGCGATCGGCAAGGCCAAGAGTCAGGGGGGCCAGAACGCCCTGATCGACGCGGTCGTGGCCGCCTACGAGACCTCCGAGGGGCGGGATCTCGCCCGGGGAGTGCTGAAACACGAGGCCTATGGCCGCAAGCCGCCGGAAATCGTCGAGGCGGCGATCGCCGAACTCACCGACGTGTCGCGGCTGGTCACGGAGAAGGCGCCGGACGAGGCCGCCGGATTCAAGGCCTGGCTCGGCGAGATCGCGAACAAGGTGGCGGAAGCCGGGACGGAGGGCGGATTCCTCGGCTTCGGCGGCGAGAAGGTGAGCGCGGCGGAGAAGGCCACGCTCGACAAGATCGACTCCGTCCTCGCCTGAGCCGCCGTTTCCTCATCCCGATTTCGCGGGCCGTTCCTCCGGGGGCGGCGCGTCGCGTTCACGGCGCGCGTCGCGAAGCCGCGCCGCCTCGCCAAGCGCGCGGTCGCGCAACGCGCGCAGCGCCTCGTCCTTGCCGAGGCTGACCGCCGCGCGCCCCCTGGCCGCGTCGATCCGCTGGTCGAGTTCGGCCATTCGCGCGTCGAGTTCCGCGATCCGGTGATCCGCCCAGCGCCCCCGCGCCCCGAGCAGTTCCGGCGGGCAGGCGCCGAGCGGGAGCGCGTCCTCGGCCGCGCGGGCCGCGCGGATCGATTCGGCTTCCGCCGCGCATTCCCGCCGCGCGCGCAGAAGCCCTTCGAGCGCCGCGAGATCGGCCCGCCCGCGCGCCTCGGCGAGTTTTCGGAGCGCCTCCAGCTGGTCCGGGGTCACGGCCGCCCCCGCGCCGCCGCGCGCATCCGGTCGGCGAAGCGCACCGCCGCGGCGACGGCGCGGTACTGTTCGGGCCGGATCTCCTGGCCGATCTCCACCGTCGCATGCAGCGCGCGGGCGGTCGGCGGATCGTCGTGGATCGGCACCCCCGCGGCCTCCGCCGCCTCGCGGATCCGGGCCGCGGCCGCGTCCACGCCCTTCGCGACGCAGACGGGCGCGCTGCCTTTCGCCCGGCTCCAGCGGAGCGCGACGGCGTAGTGGGTCGGGTTCACGATCACCACGGCGGCCTTCGGCACCTCGATCAGCATCTGGTTCAGCGCGAAGTCCTGCCCGCGGCGACGGCGCTCGCCCTTCACATGCGCGTCGCCTTCGGAGCGTCGGTGCTCCTCCTTCACCTCCTGGAGCGTCATGCGAAGCTTGCGCGCGTGGCTCAGCCGCTGCCAGACCAGATCGGCGGCGCCGATCGCCGTCGCGATCGCGGCGGTGATCGCGAGCAACGCGACGAGCGTCCGCGCCATCAGCCCGCCCAGCACGCGCGGATCGGCCGCCGCCGCGCCGATGATCCGGTCCGCCTCCCGCGACAGATAGAAGAGCAGCGCGCCCGCGATGGCGAGAAGCTTCACGAGCCCCTTGGCGAATTCCACCAGACCGTCGGGGCCGAACCTGTTCCGCGCATTCGCCAGGAGGGAGAGGCGCGCGGCCTTCGGCCTGATCCTGTCGCCGGAAAGCACCACGGCCCGCTGCGCGAAAAGACAGAGCGCGACCGCCCCCGCGGGCGCGAGGAAGAGCGGGGCGAGGGGGACGAGCACGGCGCCGAGAAGCCCCGCCGCCACGCCGGGACCGCCGGGCGCGAGCAGGTGGAGCCGGTCGGCATTGGCAAGGAAGGTCATCAGCGCCGAGCCCGCGCCCGTCACCGCCGCCGCTCCGCTCAGCGAGAGCGCGGCGAGAAGCGCGAGGTAGCCCGCGGCCGCGGTCGCATCGGTCGATTTCGGCACATCGCCCTTCGCCCGCGCCTCGGCCAGGCGCTGGGGCGTCGCCTCGAAACTCTTCTCGCCGGCGCTCTCGCCCTCCCCGCTCATCGCGGCATCGCGAGCGGATCGGCGAGCAGCGCGTCGAAGGCGGCGTTCCAGTGCCGCAGGATCACCGGCGCCGCCAGCATCAGGAGCAGGATCCCGCCCCCCATCGCGGCGGGCGCGCCGATGAAGGAGACCATGAGTTGCGGCATCGCCCGGTTGATCGCGCCGAGCGCGAGATTGTAGGCGAAGGCCGCGATCACGAAGGGCGCCGCGAGCGAGAAGCCGAGCGCGAAGCTCGAGGCGACCCGCGCCACGCCCCAGGTCGCGACATCGGTGCCCGCGGGCACGAGGCCCATCGGCAGGACCTCGTAGCTCCGCGCGATCAGCAGCGCCGCCTTCACATGCAGCCCCGTCGCAACCGCGAGCGTCATGCCGCCGAGCGCGAGCAGCGCGCCCATCGCCGGCATCGGCTCGGGCGTCACCCCGCCGCCGAGGAGCTGCGCCAGCGAGGTCGATTGCGCGATCACCGTGCCCGCGAACTGCAACCCGAGCAGGAGCAGCCGCGCGCCGAGGCCGAGGAGGAGGCCGATCAGCGCCTCGACGAGCAGCATGGCGAGGAAGGGCCAGGACGCCTCCGCGGGGGCGCCGGGACTGGTCGCCGCGACCATCGGCCAGACCACCATGGCGAAGGCGACGGTCAGGCCGAGGCGGACGCGGGCCGGGATCATCTGCTCCCCGAAGCCCGGCAGCAGCGCCATCACGCCGCCGACACGGGCGAAGACGAGGATGAACCCCGCCAGCCCGGCTTCGGTCAGATCGAGGAACCGGCCGATTTCCGCGATCATGCGAGCCCCAGCACCGCCGGACGGGCGGTCGCGCCGATTTCCTCGAAACTCAGCACCGGATTGCGGATGCCCTTCGAACTCAGCACCGTCCGCAGGAACCGCCGCCGCCTCGTCGAGGTGACGACCGCCGGATAGCGCCCCCGCGCCCCCGCGCTCGCGATCTTCTCCGCGACCGAATTGGCGAGCCGGTTGAACTCGTTCGGGGGCAGCGCGACATCGACGACGCCCGAGCCTTCCGGAAGCTGGTACTTCGCGAACAATTCCTCCCAGGCGGGCGCGAGCTGGATCAGCGGCAGGACCCCGTCCTCCTCGCGGATCTCCGCGACGAGCTGGAAGCCGAGCCGGTGGCGGACATGCTCGGTGATGACCGCGGCGCTCGTCCGCGGCGCATGGACCTCGGCGATCGCCTCGAAGATCAACGGCAGGTTGCGGACCGAGACGCGTTCCTCGAGCAGGAGGCGGAGCACGGACTGCAACGTGTCGAGCGGGAACCGCTCGGGCACGAATTCGTCCAGCATCCTGCGGTTCGCCTCCGCCCGCTTCGTGTCGCTCGGCGCGGTGAACTCGTCGATCAGCTTGCGCAGCGCGCGCCGCGTGAAGAGCCGGCCGAAGTTCTGCTTCACGATCTCGAGCAGATGGGTCGCCACCACCTCGGTCGGGGTGATGACCGAGAGCCCCATCAGCGCCGCGTCCTCCTGCGCCGAGGGCGCGATCCAGCGCGCCGGGGCGCCGTAGACCGGCTCGGCCACGCCGATCCCTGGGGGCGCCGGCGCGTCGTCCTCGGGCAGCAGCACGAGCACCATGTCGGTCTCGATCCGGCTCCGCGCCGCCTCCACGCCCTGGATGCGGATGAGGTAGGTTCCGGGCGGAAGCCCCGGATTGTCGGTCAGGCGAATCTCCGGCAGGATCAGCCCGAAGCTCTGCGCGATGTGGTTTCGCATGTTGAGGATGCGCGCGTCGAGGCCGGTGGCCGCGTCCATCACCACGGGCACGAGGTTCGGCGCGAATTCCATGTGGATCTCGTCGAGATCGAGCAGGTCGCCAAGCGACTTCCGGGGCGCCGCGGCCGCCTCGGGCTTCGGCGCCGCCTTCTCCGCCGCGGCCCTCGCCTCCGCCTGCCTCGCGAAATGGGCGGCGGCGCCGAGCGCGGCGGCGGCGATCATGAAGGGGATGAAGGGCAGGCCGGGCACGAAGGCGAAGAGCGCCATCAGTACGCCCACGGTGGCGAGCGCCACCGGATGCCCGCCGAGCTGCCGGGCCAGCGCCCGGTCGGTCGAGCCCACCGTGCCGCCTTTCGAGAGCAGCATGGCCGAGGCGATCGAGATGATCACGGCGGGGATCTGCGTCACCAACCCGTCGCCGACGGTCAGGATCGAATAGGTCTCGAACGCCGTCGAGACCGGCAGCCCGTGGACCAGCACGCCGAGCGCGAGGCCGACCACGAGGTTCAGCGTGGTGATGAGCAGGCCCGCGATCGCGTCGCCCTTGACGAATTTCGACGCGCCGTCGAGCGACCCGAAGAAGGTCGTCTCCTCCTGTTCGATCCGCCGCCGCTCCCGCGCCTCGGCGTGGCTGATCGCGCCCGCCGCCATGTCGGCGTCGATCGCAAGCTGCTTGCCGGGCATCGCGTCGAGCGCGAAACGGGCCGAGACCTCGGCCATGCGCCCCGCGCCCTTGGTGATGACGATGAAGTTGACGATCAGCAGCACGCAGAAGATCACGAGGCCGAGAAAGACCGAGCCGCCCATGATGAAGCGTGCGAATCCCGCGATCACATGGCCCGCCGCCGCCGGGCCGGTATGGCCGTGGCCGATGATGAGCTTCGTCGTCGAGACGTTGAGCGAGAGCCGGAGCATCAGGCTCGCGAGCAGGACCGTCGGGAAGGTCGAGAAGTCGAGCGGCCGGTTGATGAAGAGCGTGATGGTGAAGATCAGGATCGCGAGCGCGAAACTGACCGCCAGCCCCATGTCGAGCACGAAGGGCGGGATCGGCAGGATCATCATCACGATGACCGCCATCAGCGCCATGGCGAGCAGCACGGTCGGCTGGAACAGCGCGCGGATGTCGAGCTTGATCCCCCCGCCGGGGCGCGGATCTGCCAGGCTCTCGGGCGCCATGCTCGGGTTTCTCCTCAAACGTGCCGCCCGCCGGTCTAGGCGGGCGGGGTTGACGAAGCGTTACCCTCCGGGGCTTGCGCCCGGATCGCCGGTCGTGAAGATGGCTGCGACCTGAGGCAAAGGACCGGACCCATGTTCGATTTCGACAAGATCATCGACCGCCGCGGCACGCATTGCGCGAAATGGGACATGATGGAGCCGATCTTCGGGGTTCCGGCCGAGGACGGGATCGCGATGTGGGTGGCGGACATGGATTTCCGCCCCCCGGTCGAGGTGATCGACGCGCTGCGCGCCTCGGTGGAGCACGGCGTCTTCGGCTATTACGGCGACGACCGCGCCTATCGCGCCGCGATCCAGGGCTGGATGGGGCGCCGCCATGGCTGGGAGGTCGATCCGGACTGGATCAGCACCGTGCACGGGCTGGTCGCCGGCGTCGCGCTCTGCCTAAAGGCCTTCAGCGAGGCGGGCGACGGAGTGATCCTGTTCACGCCGGTCTATCACGCCTTTGCCCGGATGATCACGGCGAACGACCGCGTCGTGGTCGAGAGCCCGCTGGTCGAGCGCGATGGCCGCTACGAGATGGACCTCGACGCGCTCGCGGCGAGCCTGACGGGGCGGGAGAGGATGGTGATCTTCTGCTCGCCGCACAATCCGGGCGGGCGGATCTGGGAGCCGGCGGAGACGAAGGCGCTGGCGGAGTTCTGCGCCGCGCATGACCTGCTGCTGGTCGCGGACGAGATCCATCACGACCTGATCCTGCCGGGCGGCCGTCACACCGTCACCCCGCTCGCGGCGCCGGAACACCGCGACCGGATGGTCATGCTGACCGCGCCGAGCAAGACCTTCAATCTCGCGGGCGGGATGACCGGCAACGTGATCATCGAGAATCCGGCGCTGAAGGAGCGGTTCTACAAGGTCCAGGCCGCGGCCGGCGCCTCGCCGAACCGCTTCGGCATGATCATGTCCACCGCCGCCTATGCCCATGGCGACGCCTGGTGCGACGAGGTCCGCGGCTACATCGCCGGCAACGCCGAGGTTTTCGACGAGGGAATCGCGAAGATCCCGGGCGCGCGCTCGATGAAGCTCCAGGCGACCTACCTCGCCTGGGTCGATTTCGGCGCCCTCGGGATGGCGGAGGAGGAGGTGAAGGCGCGCGTGCGCGGTCAGGCCCGCGTCGCCGCGAACGACGGCCCGACCTTCGGCACGGGCGGCGAGGGATACCTGCGGTTCAATCTCGCGACGCCGCGGTCGCGCGTCCTCGACGCGGTGGGCCGCCTGAGGGAGGCCTTCGCCGACCTCCAGTGACAGGCGCGACCGGGATCCTCCAAAGGTACGGCTCCACGTTTGGACGCGTTGACGGCTCAGGAACGGCCCTCTACTGAATCTCGCGAAAGATTGTTGCGAGACATCCCGAAAGGACCGCGCATGAGCTTCACGATCCCCCCCAGCCCGCCCGCCCGCCCGAACCGCTGCCAGCTGTTCGGACCGGGATCGCGCCCGGAGCTCTTCGAGAAGCTCGCGAGTTCCGAGGCCGATGTGATCAACATCGACCTCGAGGACAGCGTCTCGCCGGCGGACAAGGCCCAGGCGCGGGCGAACACGATCAAGGCGATCAACGAGATCGCCTGGGGGAAGAAGACGCTCTCCGTCCGGATCAACGGCCTCGACACCGAGTTCTGGTACAAGGACGTCGTGGATCTGATGGAGCAGACCAACGGCCGGCTCGATCTCATCATGATCCCGAAGGCCGGCGTCGCCGCTGACCTCTACGCCGTCGACGCGCTCGTCTCCTCGATCGAGCTCGCCCGGAAGAGCGAGAAGCGGATCGGATTCGAGGCGATCATCGAGACCGCGATGGGCTTCGCCAATGTGAACGCCATCGCCGCCGCCTCGAAGCGCCTCCAGTCGCTGCACCTCGGCGCCGCGGATTTCGCCGCCTCGATGGGGATGCAGACCACCGGCATCGGCGGCACCCAGGAAGGCTACTACGCCCTGCCGCCGAAGGACGCGGAAGGGCCGCGCGCGCCGGCCTATGGCGATGTCTGGCATTCGGTCGTCTCGGCCATCGTCGCCGCCTGCCGGGTGAACGGCGTGCTGCCGGTCGAGGGACCCTTCGGCGACTTCTCCGACGATGACGGCTTCGTCGCCCAGGCGCGGCGCGTGGCGACGATGGGCATGGTCGGCAAATGGGCGATCCACCCGAAGCAGGTGGCGCTCGCCAATTCCGTCTTCACCCCCTCGGAGAAGCAGGTCACCGAGGCGCGCGAGATCCTCAACGCGATGGAGGAGGCCACCCGCACCGGCCAGGGCGCGACCACCTACAAGGGCCGCCTGATCGACATCGCCTCGATCAAGCAGGCCGAGGTGATCGTGAAACAGGCGGAGATGATGGGGGTCTGAGCCCCGGTCTCCCGAAATGATCGCGCCCCTCTCCGGGGCGCGGTCGCCCGCTGTCCCACGCGCCCTTCCCGCTCGGCCCGGATCCCGCTATGGGAACCTGGTTCGGCAAGGGAGACCCGGCAATGCGCGGATCATCGCGGCTCCGGCGCACCGCCTGGGCGCTCCTGCTCGCGCCGCTGCTCGCGGCGCCGGCCGCGGCCGCGCCGCCCATCGTGCCGCCGCTCGTCCCCGTGCCCGCGCCGCCGCCCGCCAAGGCGCGGTTCCGGGACTGGTCGCTTGCCTGCGCCGGCGGCTGCCGCGCACTGACCCGGCTGCGCTCGGCGGCCTCCGACGCGCCCGAGGTGTTGCGCCTTTCCGTGGCGCTCACGGGCAAGGACATCTTCGCCCTCACCCTCCGGACGCCCGCGCCGCTCTATCTTCCCGACCCGGCGATCCTGTCTCCGGACCAGGGTAGCGCCGTCGCGATCCCCTGGTTCACCTGCGGCCCCCGCGGCTGCGAGGCGCGGCTTTCGACGGGGCCGGAACTGATCGACACGCTGCGCTCCGGAAGATCGGCGACGGTCGAATTCACGCTCGTCGACGGATCCCGCGCGCGGCTGCGGTTGTCGCTGCTCGGCCTCACCGCCGCCTTGCGGGCGCTCGGGACGCTGTCGCCACCGCCGGTCACTCCTTGAGCTTGCGCCCGTAGATCTCCAGCCGGTGGTGCACGATCTCGTAGCCGAGCTTCGCCGCGATCTCCTCCTGCAGCGCCTCGATCGTGGGATTCGCGAATTCGATCACCTGCCCGGTGTCGAGGTCGATCAGATGGTCGTGATGCTCGCCCTCGCGCGCCTGCTCGAACCGGGCCGGGCCGCCGGCGAAGGCGTGCCGTTCGATCGCCCCGCTCTCTTCCAGCGCCTTCATCGTCCGGTAGACGGTGGCGAGCGAGATCCGGCCGTTGATCGCCACCGCCCGCTCGAAGATCTCGGCCGCGTCCGGATGACCCTCGGTCTTGTCCAGCACCTCGAGGATGACCCGCCGCGGCTCGGTGATCCGCAGGCCGGCGTCGCGCAGGACGGTTTCGTATTTCGACTGTTTCGCGGCGGATTTCATCTTCTGAGAATAGACCTCGCCAGGGATGAAGCGAAGAGGCTTTCGCCGGGTGCGCGAACGGCAAACGGCGCCGGGGGTCCGGCGCCGTTCGATCCGCGGGCCCGAAGGCTCGGGCTTACTGGATCTTCTGGAGGAGCTCGTCGACGGACTTCTTCGCGTCGCCGTAGAACATCCGCGTGTTCTCCTTGTAGAAGAGCGGGTTCTCGATGCCGGAATAGCCGGTGCCCTGACCGCGCTTGGAGACGAAGACCTGCTTCGCCTTCCAGACCTCGAGCACCGGCATGCCGGCGATCGGCGAGTTCGGATCCTCCTGCGCCGCCGGATTCACGATGTCGTTCGAGCCGATGACGATCGCGACGTCCGTCTCCGGGAAGTCCTCGTTGATCTCGTCCATCTCCATGACGATGTCGTAGGGCACCTTGGCTTCCGCGAGCAGCACGTTCATGTGGCCCGGCAGACGGCCCGCGACCGGGTGGATCGCGAAACGCACTTCCTTGCCCTTGGCGCGGAGCCGCTTGGTGAGCTCGGAGATCGACTGCTGCGCCTGCGCCACCGCCATGCCGTAGCCGGGCACGAAGATCACCGAATCCGCGTCCTCGAGCGCCGCCGCCACGCCCTCGGCGTCGATCGCGATCTGCTCGCCCTCGATCTCCGCCGCCGGACCGGTGGAGGCGCCGAAGCCGCCGAGGATCACCGAGATGAAGTTGCGGTTCATCGCCTTGCACATGATGTAGGAGAGGATCGCACCCGAGGAGCCGACCAGCGCGCCGGTGACGATCAGCAGATCGTTCGAGAGCGTGAAGCCGATCGCCGCCGCCGCCCAGCCCGAGTAGCTGTTCAGCATCGAGATCACCACCGGCATGTCCGCGCCGCCGATCGCCATGATCAGGTGCCAGCCGATCGCGCCCGCGATGATCGCGACGAGGATCATCGTCCAGAGCCCGGCGCCGTTGAAGTAGAGGATGCCGAGCAGCAGGCAGAGCAGGGCCGCGCCGATGTTGATCGCGTGCCGGCCCGGCAGCGTCAGCGCCTTCGAGTTGATCTTGCCCGAGAGCTTGCCATAGGCGACGATCGAGCCGGTGAAGGTGATCGCGCCGATCAGGATGCCGAGGAAGATCTCGACCCGCATGATCGAGAGCTCGACCGGCGTCTTGTGCGCGACGGCGGCCGCGAAGCCCGCGAGATGCTCGGTCGAGCCTTCCGCGATGGCGCGCATCGCCCGGCCCGCCTCGATGTCGGCGTTGATGCCGATGAAGACGGCGGCGAGGCCGACGAGGCTGTGGAAGCCCGCGACGAGTTCGGGCATCTGCGTCATCTGCACCCGGTTCGCGACGAACCAGCCGCCGACGCCGCCGACGAGGATCATCAGCCCGACCAGCCAGTAGGCGCCGACGCCCGGGCCCGCGATCGTCGCGCCGACCGCGAGGAACATGCCGACGATGCCGAACCAGATGGCGCGCTTGGCCTTCTCCTGATTGGAGAGCCCGCCGAGCGCGAGAATGAAGAGAACCGCCGCCGCGAGATAGGCGGCCGTGACCAGACCTGGATTCATGTTTGCTCCCTCCCGCTCAGCTCTTCTGGAACATCGCGAGCATACGGCGCGTCACGAGGAAGCCACCGAAGATGTTGACCGACGCCATCAGCACCGACAGCGCCGCGAGGATGACCACGATCGCGCTCGACGATCCGATCTGCAGCAGCGCGCCGAGGATGATGATCGACGAGATCGCGTTGGTGATCGCCATCAAGGGCGTGTGCAGCGAATGCGCCACGTTCCAGATCACCTGGAAGCCGACGAATACCGAGAGCGCGAAGACGATGAAATGCTGCATGAAGCTCGCCGGCGCCACCGAACCGACGAGGAAGGTCACGATCGCGCCGATCACGAGCATCCAGGTCTGCCGGTTGTTCGCGGCCTTCAGGGTCGCCACCTCGCGGGCGGCCTTCTCCTCGGCCGATTCCTCGACCTTCTTCGGCTGCTGCTTCGCGATCGCCTGCACCTTCGGCGGCGGCGGCGGGAAGGTGACGGCGCCCTCGTGGGTGACGGTCGCGCCCCGGATCACGTCGTCTTCCATGTTCACGACCGGCGCGCCGTCCTTGCCCGGCGTCAGATCGTCCATCATGTGACGGATGTTGGTCGCGTAGAGCGTCGAGGACTGCGTCGCCATCCGGGAGGGGAAGTCGGTGTAGCCGATGATCTTGACGCCGTTCGCGCTCTCGACCACCTCGTCCGCGACGGTCAGGTCGCAGTTGCCGCCGCGCTCGGCGGCGAGGTCGACCACGACCGAGCCCGGCTTCATCGCCGCGACCATGTCCTCGAGCCAGAGCTTCGGCGCCGGCCGGCCGGGAATGAGCGCGGTCGAGATCACGATGTCCATCTCGGGGGCGAGCTCGCGGAACTTCTTGAGCTGCGCTTCGCGGAACTCGGGGCTCGAGGGCGCCGCGTAGCCGCCGGTCGCCGCGCCGTCCTGCTGCGCCTCCTCGAAGTCGAGATAGACGAATTCCGCGCCCATCGACTCGATCTGCTCGGCGACCTCGGGCCGCACGTCGAAGGCGTAGGTGATCGCGCCGAGCGAGGTGGCCGTGCCGATCGCCGCGAGGCCCGCGACGCCCGCGCCGATCACCAGCACCTTCGCCGGCGGCACCTTGCCCGCCGCCGTGATCTGGCCGGTGAAGAAGCGCCCGAAGTTGTTGCCCGCCTCGATCACCGCGCGGTAGCCCGCGATGTTCGCCATCGAGGAGAGCGCGTCCATCTTCTGCGCGCGGCTGATGCGGGGCACCATGTCCATCGCGAGCGTGGTCACGCCCTTGCCCTTCAGCGCCTCGAGCAGCTCCGCGTTCTGCGCGGGATAGAGGAAGGAGATCAGGATCTGGCCCGACCGCGCCATCTCGACCTCGGAGGGCTCGGGCGGGCGGACCTTCGCGACCACGTCCGCCTTCGCCCAGACATCGGCGGCGGTCGGAAGCACCTCGACCCCGGCCTCGGCATAGGCCGCGTCCGTGAACCGCGCCGCCTCGCCCGCGCCGGCCTGAACCACGCAGTCATAGCCAAGCTTCCTGAGCGCGAGCGCGGATTGCGGTGTCAGCGCGACGCGCTTCTCCCCTTCAACGATTTCGGTGGGCGCTCCGATTATCAAGGCCATCCTCCTGTACTGCCGGGCCGCGGGGGCGCGGGTGGCGATCACGCCGATTTGTCGTTTCTTGCTCGGCTTGTAAGGAGGCACCCCGCCTTCTGTCAAACGCTGCGAAGGTCCAATCACATTGTGCAATAGGAAGCGCCCGCCGTTTCCCATGTAAAACGGCGCGTCGGGCCGCCGATCCTTCGTCGCGGACCCCCGGGCAAAGCCTCGCCCCGTTCCTGCCCGCCCGGGGCCGCCCGAGCGCGCGACCTACGACTAAAGTATTGTGAACGCCGCGTTTTCAGGTTCGTGACCGAAGGTACAATTGACACGTGATCCGATTCGCCGCACGTTTCGCGGACCAGAACACAACAAACTTGGAGGAATTGCGTATGGCCTGGACCAAGCCCGAGCTGCTCGAAGTCAACTGCGGCATGGAAATCAACATGTACGGCCCGGCGGAGGACGAAGGGGTTCTGTTCTGACGGATCGACGCGTGGAGCAGAGCCTGATTTGCCATGTTCCGCGCGCGCATTCTCGGAGCGGCCGCCGGCGGTGGTCTTCCGCAATGGAACTGCGGTTGCGATAACTGCCGCGCGGCACGTCGCGGCGAGATTCCGTCCCTGACGCAATCGTCTCTGGCGGTCAGCGGGGACGGGGTTGGTTGGGCGATCCTGAACGCATCGCCCGACATCCGCGCCCAGTTGGCCGCGACGCCCGAACTGCACCCGACCGGCCTTCGCGAGGTTCCGATCCGCTCGGTCCTTCTCACCAATGGCGATATCGACCATGTCGCCGGCCTGCTCACCCTTCGGGAGCAGCAGCCGTTCACGCTCTTCGCCACACCGGAGATCCTCGCCGTGATCGCGGCCAATCCGATCTTCGACGCCCTCGCACCCGGAAAGGTGTCTCGCTCGCCACTTCCACTCGATGTCGAGCGGGAAATCGCGCCCGGCCTGACGGCCGAACTCTTCGCCGTGCCGGGCAAGGTGCCGCTCTACATGGAGGGCGCGGAGGCGGAGGTGAGGACCGATCTCCTCGGCGAGAACACGGTGGGCGCGCATCTGCGCGCGGGGGGTGAGGACGTCTTCTACATTCCCGGCTGCGCCCGCGTGACGCCGGAACTCGCGGCCCGGATCGACGGGGCGGCGGCGCTCTTCTTCGACGGCACGCTCTGGCGGGACGACGAGATGGTCCGGACCGGCGTCGGGACCAAGACCGGCAAACGCATGGGCCATATCTCGATGAGCGGCCCGGAGGGCTCCATCGCCGCGCTCGCGCCGCTCGCGATCGGCCGGCGCGTCTTCGTCCACATGAACAACACCAACCCCGTGCTGCGCCCCGGCTCCGCCGAACGCTCCGAGGCGGAGCGCCAAGGCTGGACCATCGGTCGGGACGGGATGGAGATCACCCCATGACCGACCGCGTCGTCCCCCCGCCCCAAGGCCGCGCCGATTTCGAGGCGCGCCTGCGCCGCATCGGCGCCGAGCGGTATCACGACCTTCATCCGTTCCATGCCCGGCTGCATTCGGGCGGCTGCGCGCCCGATCAGGTCCGGGCCTGGGTGATCAACCGCTACTATTACCAGTCGCGGATCCCGATGAAGGACGCCGCCTTCATGTCCCGCGTCGAGGATCCGGACCTGCGCCGCGCGTGGCGGAGCCGGATAGAGGATCACGACGGCACGGCGGCGAACGAAGGCGGCATCCGCCGCTGGCTCCGGCTCGCCAGCGCGGTCGGGCTCGATCCCGACTACGTGGCGAGCACGAAGGGCGTACTGCCGGCGACGCGGTTCGCCGTCGACGCCTATGTGCGCTTCGTGCGCGACAAGACGCTGCTCGAGGCGGTCGCCTCGTCGCTGACCGAGCTCTTCGCGCCGAAGATCCATGCCCAGAGGATCGAGGGACTGCTCGCGAACTACGCCTTCGCCGACGATTCGAGCCTCGCCTATTTCCGCAACCGGCTGACCGAGGCGCCGAAGGACGTGGCCTTCGGCCTCGCCTGGGTGCTCGATCACGCCGACACGCTCGAGAAGCAGGACGCGGCGGCGGCTGCGCTCACCTTCAAGACCGAGGTGCTCTGGGCGCAGCTCGACGCGCTCGAAGGCGCCTATGTCACCCCGGGCCGGATCCCGCCCGGCGGCTGGCGGCCGGGCGAGGGACTGGCGCCCGCGCGCGCGACCGAGGCGGCGGAATGACCGCCGCGCCGGCCCCCGCGGCCGAGGGGGCCGCGCCGACGCTCGCGCCGGAGGCGGTGCCGTTCCTGCCGCGCGGCGTCCGGCTCCATTTCGACACGGTGCGCGGGGCCTGGGTGCTGCTCGCGCCGGAACGCGCCCTCCGGCTCGACACGGTCGGCCATGCGATCCTGAGCCGGATCGACGGGGAGCGGAGCCTCGGCGCGATCGCCCGCGATCTCGCGGCGACCTTCAACGCCCCCTTCGACCAGATCCTCGCCGACAGCGCCGGCTATCTCTCCGCCCTGCTCGACCGCCGCGTCCTGGAGCTCCGCCCATGACCCTGCACGATCCCGCCGCGCACCGCCCCGCCACGCCGATGCCCGCGCCGCCCATTGCGATGCTGGCGGAACTGACCCACCGCTGCCCCCTCTCCTGCCCCTACTGCTCCAACCCGATGGAACTCACGCGCAAGGAGGCGGAACTCGATACCGAGACCTGGCTCGCGACCTTCCGCCAGGCCGCGGCCCTCGGCGTGCTGCAACTGCACCTTTCCGGCGGCGAACCCGCGTCGCGGCCCGACCTCGTGGCGCTCGTCGCGGGCGCGCGGGAGGCGGGGCTCTACACCAATCTCATCACCTCCGGCATCGGCCTGACCGACCGCCGCCTGCGGGAGCTCGACGCGGCCGGGCTCGATCATGTCCAGCTGTCGCTGCAGGGCACCGACGCGGCCATGGCCGATGCCATTGGCGGTTACCGCGGCGGATTCGACCGCAAGATCAAGGTGCTCGGCTGGATCGCGGAAATCGGCTTTCCGCTGACGCTCAACTTCGTCATGCATCGGCGCAACCTGCGCCAGCTGCCCCGCGCGCTCGAGATGGCCATCGAATACGGCGCCCGCCGGATCGAGGTGGCGACGGTGCAGTTCCACGGCTGGGCGATGGCGAACCGCGCGAGCCTGATGCCGACGCGGGAGCAGGCGCGCGAGGCGGGCCGGATCGTCGCCGAGGCGCGCGCGGCGCTCCGGGGCCGGCTGGTGATCGACTACGTGCCCGCGGACTATCACGCGCGCTACCCGAAGCCCTGCATGGGCGGCTGGGGCTCGACCGGACTCAACGTCGCACCCGACGGGCTCGTCCTGCCCTGCCACGCGGCGCAGACGATTCCCTCGCTCGAATTCCAGTCGGTCAGACACGCGCCGCTCGCCGAGATCTGGACCGAGGGGCCCGCCTTCCGCGCCTTCCGGGGCACGGAGTGGATGAAGGAGCCCTGCTCCTCCTGCGAGCGCAAGCTCGTCGATTTCGGCGGCTGCCGCTGCCAGGCGATGGCGATCGCGGGCGATCCGGCCGCGGCCGACCCGGTCTGCGAGAAGGCGCCCGCCCATGCCCGGCTGCGCGACCTGACCGAGGATTTCACCTCCGATCCCGACGCGCCGCTGGTCTACCGCGCCTTCCCGGCGCCCGCGCGCGCCGGCTGAGCCCGCCGCCGGGCCGCCGGCCCCGACCCTTCCGCGACTCTCGCGGAAGGCGTATCATCGCGCGCATTTCGAGAACCTATTCCAGGAAGGCGTTTGTCATGACATTCGTTCGCCGGAACGTGCACGAACTCGGCCAGCCCTGGGCCGACGAGCTCCTGTGGTATGCGCGGGGCGTCAAGGCGATGAAGGCCCGGCCGCTCGCGGATCCTACGAGCTGGACCTTCTACGGGGCGATCCACGGCATCCACCGCGGCCTGTGGAATTTCTACGGCATCACGCAGCCGGGCGATCCGGATCCGAGCCAGGCCGATCAGGACACCTACTGGAACCAGTGCCAGCACGGCAGCTGGTACTTCCTGCCCTGGCACCGCGGCTATGTGCTGGCGTTGGAGGCCAACGTTCGCTCCGAAATCGGCAAGCTCGGCGGCCCGGTGGACACCTGGGCGCTGCCCTACTGGAACTATTTCAAGACCGGGCAGAACGGTTTGCCGGACGAATTCGCCTCGCCCGACTGGCCGGACGGGACCGGGGACAATCCCCTCTTCGTCGTCCAGCGCTGGGGCGACGGGCCGGGCCTGCCGATCGTGCTTGACCTCTCGCTCATCAACCTCTCGGCCATGGGACTGACCGATTTCACCGGCACGGCGAATGGCGGCAGTCCCGGTTTCGGCGGCGTCGATACCGGCTTCGCCCATGGCGGCGCGGTCCATGGCGGGATCGAGACGCAGCCACATGACTTCGTGCACGGGCTGATCGGCGGCGGGGATCCGAACGACCCGAGGCTCCCGGGCCTCATGTCCACGCCGCCCGCCGCGGCGCTCGACCCGATCTTCTGGCTTCATCACGCCAATATCGACCGGCTCTGGGCCTCCTGGGTGAACGAGACGGGCGTCGGCGGCGATCCGACCGATGCCCGCTGGCTGAACGGGCCGGCCAGCATCGGCGAGCGGGCCTTCACCCTGCCGATGCCGGACGGAACCGCCTGGACCTACACGCCGGGCGAAATGCGCGACATGGCGGCGCTCGACTACGAATACGACGATCTCACTCCCGACGGCGCGGCGATGCTCGTCGCGGCCCAGGCAGGCGCGCGGGCCGGAACGGCCCGGGGAGGCATGATGGCGATGGCCGCGGATACGAAGACGACCGAACTTCTCGGCGCGAATACCGGGGCGCTGCCGATCAGCGGCGACACGGCGACCCGCACGGCGGTCAGGATGGCGCCGGAGCCCCGGGCGCGAAGCCGCTCGGCCTTCGCCGCGGCGGGGCCCGAGGGCGGAGCGGAGAAGGTATTCCTCAACCTCGAGAACGTGCGCGGCCTCGCCGACGCCGCGGCGTTCAAGGTCTATGTCGGCCTGCCCGAAGGGGCGCGGCCGGCTGACCATCCCGACCACATGGCCGGCGGCGTCGCGCTCTTCGGCGTCAGCCAGGCGACCGAGGCGGAGGGCGAACACGCCGGATCCGGCCTGACCTACGTGCTCGACATCACCCCGATCGTGACCCGGCTCGGCCTCGATACCGACAAGCTCCACGTCGACATCGTGCCTGTCCGCCCGATCGCGAAGGAGGCGGAGGTGAGCGTCGGCCGGGTCAGCGTCTATCGCCAGGGCGAATGACCGGCGCGGATCGCGGCCCCGGCGCCGCGCTCGCCGCCGCCTCGGCGCTCGCCTGGGCCGTCCTCCTGTTCGGCGGGGGCGCGGTGTCGGTTCCCGCGCTCTGCGCCGCGGGCGCCGTCCTCCCGCCCGGCGCCGCGCTCGAGGCGACGCTGACGGTGACCCCGCTCGCCGCCCTCGCCCTCGCCTGGGGCCTGATGATCGTCGCCATGATGGCGCCGCTCCTGCCCGCGCCGCTCGCGCATCTCAGGGCGCGGAGCTTCGCGGGGGCGCGGACCCGCGCCTGCGCGGGGTTTCTCGCGGGCTATGGCCTCGTCTGGGCGGCGGCGGGCGTCCCGCTGGTCGCGCTGGCGCTGACCCTGCGCCTCGCCGCGCCGGGCGACTGGGCGCCCGCGCTGCTCTGCCTCGCCGGGGCCGCGCTCTGGCAGGCCGCGCCGGCGCGGCGGCGGGCGTTGAACCGCTGTCACCGCCTGCCGCCCGTTCCCGCCTTCGGCGCGGCCGCGGCGCTGGCGCCGCCCGACTTCGGGATCCGGCACGGGCTCTGGTGCGCCACGACCTGCGCGCCGCTCATGCTCGTCACCCTGCTCGTCCCCGCGGGGCATCTTCTCGCGATGGCGCTGGCCGCGGCCTGGCTCGGAGCCGAGCGGATCGAGCGGCCGTTCCCGCCGCGCTGGTCGTTCCGGCCCCCGACCAGGCTCGCGCGCGCCGCCCTTGCCCGGCTCGCCCCGTTCCGGCGAGGGCGGTTGACGCCCTCCGCGGCCCGCTCCACCTTTGCGCCAGCGAGGGCCCTGGCCCGGGAGGTGAACGATGCTCGATGAAACCAATCTCCGGTCGTTGCTGCGCAACCCCGATCTGCTGCGGACCCAGGCCTTCGTGGCCGGCAAATGGGTCCAGGCGGACGAGGGTGGCACCTTCGCCGTGACCAATCCGGCGCGCGGCGACGTGATCTGCACCCTGCCCGACCTCGGCGAGGCGGAGACCGCGCGCGCGATCGACGCCGCCTACGCCGCCCAGCGCGACTGGGCCCGCCAGACGGCGAAGGCGCGCGCGCAGGTCCTGCGCAAGTGGTACGATCTGATGATCGAGAACGCCGACGATCTGGCCGCGATCCTGACCGCGGAGATGGGCAAGCCGCTCGCGGAGGCCAAGGGCGAGATCCTCTACGGCGCCTCCTTCATCGAATGGTTCGGCGAGGAGGGGAAGCGGGTCTATGGCGAGACGATCCCGGGCCACCAGCCGGACAAGCGCATCGTCGTGCTGAAGCAGCCGATCGGAGTCGCGACCTCCATCACCCCCTGGAACTTCCCGAATGCGATGATCGCGCGCAAGGTCGCCCCCGCCCTCGCCGCCGGCTGCGGCTTCGTCGCCAAGCCCGCGGCCGAGACGCCGCTTTCCGCGCTGGCCATGGCCGTGCTCGCGGAAGGCGCCGGGGTGCCGAAGGGCCTGCTGAGCGTGATCACCTCGACCGCCAGTTCCACGATCGGCAAGGTCTTCTGCGCCCATCCGAAGGTCCGCAAGCTGACCTTCACCGGCTCCACCGAGGTCGGCCGGACCCTGCTCGCCCAGGGCGCGCGCCAGGTGCTCAAGATGTCGATGGAACTCGGCGGCAACGCCCCGTTCATCGTCTTCGACGACGCCGACATCGACGCCGCGGTCGAGGGCGCGATGATCTCGAAATACCGCAACAACGGCCAGACCTGCGTCTGCGCCAACCGGATCTACGTCCAGTCCGGCGTATACGACGCCTTCGCCGAGAAGCTCGCCGCCAGGGCCGCGGCCATGAAGGTCGGCGACGGGTTCGAGCCGGGCGTGACCGCGGGCCCGCTGATCACGCCCAAGGCCGTCGACAAGGTCGAGGCTCATATCGCCGACGCGCTCTCGAAGGGGGCGAAGGTGCTGACCGGGGGCAAGCGCCACAAGCTCGGCGGCACCTTCTTCCAGCCGACCGTGCTGACCGGGGTCACCCGCGACATGATGGTGGCGACCGACGAGACCTTCGGCCCCGTCGCGCCGCTCTTCCGCTTCGAGGACGAGGCGGATGTGATCGAGCAGGCGAACGACACGATCTTCGGCCTCGCCTCCTATTTCTACGCCCGCGATCTCGGCCGCGTCTGGCGCGTGGCCGAGGCGCTGGAATATGGCATGGTCGGGATCAACACCGGCCTCATCTCGACCGAGGTGGCCCCCTTCGGCGGCGTCAAACAGTCGGGGCTGGGCCGCGAGGGCTCGCGGCACGGAATCGAGGATTATCTTGAGATCAAGTATCTCTGCATGGGAATCTGAACGGCCGGCGCGGCGTTTCCGGGCGGCGCGGGCGAGAATCCGCTGGGAACCCGCGCCCCGATGGCGCAGTTTCAGTCTTGGCCCATCACCACGGGCGAACAGATAGGAGGGCTGCCAGATGGCTGTCACCGACGATCCCTCGGATCCTCACGCCGCGCTGCAGGCGCGCATCAACGCCGCGCGCCGTCGGCTCGCCGACAACGAGAACATGGAATGGGCCGAGCTCGGCACCCTGCTCGAAGGTCTGTCGGAAGAGATCCACGAGATGGAAGGGCATCCCGACGAGAAGCGCGAGGAGATCTATGCCCGCGCCCACAAGACGCTCGACGAGATCCACGAGAAGCTCGAAAGCGAGTGAGAGGCGACCGGGCGGGCACGGTGCCCTCCGCGGGTCAGTGGCCCGTCCGGCCCCTGATCCCGGAGCGGCGGCGGGTTCCCGGTCCCCGCGGCCGTGTCGCAGACTGCCCGGACGCCGCGCCACCCTGCCTCGAAAACGCGCAATCGACCCCGGTCGCATGAACGGAACCTGGCCGCGGCGGAACCGGCCCCGGCTAGGGGCGTTGCACCCCCGCCATTCACCAAACAGCGAGGCGCGCCAATCCGATGCCTGAATCCATCCGCGTGACCGCCGGCCTCCCGTATCCCCTTGGCGCGACCTGGGACGGCAGCGGCGTCAATGTCGCCGTATTCTCCGCCCATGCCCGGAAGATCGAACTCTGCCTGTTCGACGATGACGGCAAGCGCGAGACGGCTCGGATCCCGTTGCCGGAATATACCCACGAGGTCTGGCACGGCTATTTCCCGGATCTCCACCCCGGCCAGCTCTACGGGCTGCGCGTCCACGGTCCCTACGCGCCCGAGGCGGGGCACCGGTTCAACCCCAACAAGCTCCTGCTCGACCCTTATGCGAAGGAGATCCGCGGCCAGATCCGCTGGCACGATTCGCTCCATGGCTACCGGATCGGGCATTCGAAGCAGGATCTCTCCTTCGACAAGCGCGACAGCGCGCGCGCGATGCCGAAATGCCGGATCATTGACCCGGCCCATACCTGGGGTCATGACGACCGGCCGCGGCGTCCCTGGGCGGAGACGGTGATCTACGAGGCGCATGTGAAGGGCATCACCGCGCGCAAGCCGGACGTGCCGGAGGAGCTGCGCGGCAGCTTCGCCGCGCTCGCGACCCCGGGCGTGATCGAGCATCTCGCCTCGCTCGGCGTGACGGCCGTGGAGCTGATGCCCATCCACGCCTTCTTCGACGACCGCTACCTGACCGAGAAAGGGCTGCACAACTACTGGGGCTATTCGACCCTGGGGTTCTTCGCCCCGGCGCCGCGCTACATCGCGCCGGGCCACAACCTGCACGACTTCAAGCTGATGGTGCAGCGGCTTCACGGCGCGGGGATCGAAGTGATCATGGACGTGGTCTACAACCACACCGCCGAGGGGAACCACCTCGGGCCGACGCTGAGCTTCCGCGGCATCGACAACCTCAGCTACTACGTGCCCGCGGACGATCCGCGCTACATCTACGACACCACCGGCTGCGGCAACAATCTCAACATCCGCCACCCCCGCGTGCTGCAGATGGTGATGGATTCGCTGCGCTACTGGGTCGAGGACTGCCATATCGACGGCTTCCGCTTCGACCTCGCGGTGACGCTCTCGCGCGACCGCGACAATTTCGACACCAACAGCCCCTTCCTCGACGCGGTGGCGCAGGATCCGGTGCTCGCCCATGTGAAGATGATCTCGGAAAGCTGGGATCTTGGCCCGAACGGCTACCAGGTCGGCGGCTTCCCGCCCGGCTGGGCGGAATGGAACGGCCGGTACCGCGACAGCATGCGCGGCTTCGTCAAGGGCGATCCCGGCGCGATCCCGGCGCTCGCGACCCATCTGCTGGGCTCCTCGGACATCTTCGACCGCCGCGGACGCAGGCCCTGGGCCTCGGTCAACTTCATGACCGCCCACGACGGCTTCACGCTGATGGACCTCTACAGCTACAACGAGAAGCACAACGAGGCGAATGGCGAGGAAAACCGCGACGGCCACAACGACAACCGCTCCTGGAACTGCGGCGTCGAGGGGCCGAGCGACGACCCCGCCGTGATCGCGCTTCGCGACCGGATGCGGCGGATGGCGATGGCCGCGCTGATCCTCTCCAACGGCACGCCGATGATCCTGATGGGCGACGAGATCGGCCATTCCCAGCAGGGCAACAACAACGCCTATTGCCAGGACAGCGAGCTCACCTGGATGACATGGGAGCTCGATGAGCGGGCCATGTCGTTCAAGGAATTCGTCGCCGGGGCGCTCGGCCTGCGGCGGGAACTCGCGCCGCTGCGGAGCTACCGCTACCTCCATGGTGACCCGGTGGGCGGCGAGGGCGGCCCCCCCGACGTGCGCTGGCTGCGCCGCGACGGCAAGGACACCACCCATGCCGACTGGGCCGACACCGAGGACCGCGACGTGGCCGTGGTGCTGCGCGACACGCGCGACGCGGTCTTCATCATCGCCAATTCCTCCGACCAGGAAATCACCGTGATCGCGCCGGAGGCGGGCGAGGGCCGCGCGTGGCGCCTGCGGCTCGACAGCGGCACGGGCAAGATCGATCCCGACACGCCGCCGGTGGTGGCGGGCGATGGCATCGCGATGCCGGGACGGGCCATCCTGCTCTTCTCGGCGGTCTGATCCGGGAACCCGCGGGCCGCCTCGCGCGTAGCAGGATGACCATGCTGGAGAACGAGTTCCTGACGGCGATGCCGATCCCGTGGCAGATCGTGGTGCTCCGGCTGGTCGGGGCGAGCATCTTCTGCGGCCTGATCGGTCTGGAGCGCGAGGTGAAGAGTCACGCGGCCGGCCTGCGCACCAACATGCTGATCGGCCTCGGCGCCGCGGTCTTCACGATCGCGGCGCAATACATGGTGGAGCATTTCTCCTCCTCCGGCGACAGCGTCCGGATGGACCCGATCCGCCTCATCGAAGCCGCCACCGCCGGCGTGGCGTTTCTCGCCGCCGGGACCATCGTGCTGAGCCAGGGGCGGGTGAAGAACGTCACCACCGGGGCGCTGATGTGGGTCTCCGCCGCCATCGGCCTCAGCGTGGGGCTGGGCCTCTGGATCCTCGCGCTCGCGACCACGGTGCTCGCCCTCATCATCTCGGCGGTGCTCTCGAGACTCGACCTCGACAGCTGACGCGGCGGCGATATAATCGGGAACCGATACGGACGCCGCTCGTTGTCACCATATGGCGGCTGGGTGCCGCCCCTGGAATCGATGGACCGGCGCGCCCGCGCACATGCGGGCAACCGAGGCGCTTCCCTCCCCATGCGCCGCGCCGGCCTCCATCCCCGAAGTCTGTCCCAACTGGGGCGCCGGTTGGCGCCCCATTTTTTCGTTCCGGCTTCAGAGCGTGGGAATTGACGTTCAAAACGCTTTGACACCCGTTCGGGCTCGGGCAAGGATCGCTCCGAGGGAATTTTCGGATTCAGGCATCGGTTTCGCGGCGCCGGGCATGGCGCTGCTCAAGGCATGACAGGGGAAAGACAATGGGCGGAGATGGCCCGTGCCGCCGCGATGGCGAAGGGCGGCCGCGCGGCGCGCTTCGCTCCGAACACGAGGGGGATGTGATCCGGCCCACGGGCAGGCTCGGGCGTCATGCGCCGATCATCGACCTGAACAACTTCCCCGTGTTTCCGGCGCTCGCAATCGGCCCGCGGGCCGCGCACCCGCGGGCAGGCGCCCTCACACCTCCCCCGCGTTTGACTTGCCCCCATCCTCAACTTTGGCAAGAGTGAGCGCGCCTTCGGATCTACCCCCGCAGTATCCTCGAGTTTCCAGATCGGGCGCGGCGACATGAAACGCTTGCTTCCTCTCCTCGCCCTGATCCTGATCGCGACATCAGGTCTCGTCGCGGCGGCGCTGGTGCTGCGGCTCGACCATCGCAACCGGGAACTCGGCTTCGCGGCGGTGGCCGAGCAGGCCTCGACCCGGCTGCGGGAACAGGCCGGGCAGCATCTCCTGCTGCTCGCCGCGACGGCCGCGCATTTCGAGGCCGCGCGCGGCTGGATCACGGCGGAGGACTTCCGCGCCTTCTTCGAGCATCTCGACCTGCCCGAGCGCGCGCCGGGCAGCGTCGGGCTCGGCTATCTGGTCTTCGCCGACCGCGCCCAGTTGCCGGAACTCGGCGACGCCTATGCGCGCAACAGCGGCCGGCCGCTGAACCTCTGGCCCGACACGAAGGCGGAGCGCCTGGCCGTGGCGGTGCTGTTCGAAGCGGTGGCGGGCGAGAGCGCGCGGGCGAGCGGCTATGACAGCTATTCCGATCCGCCGCGCCGGGAGGCGATCGACCGCGCCACCGCGAGCGGGCTGCCGAGCGCGACCGGCCCGCTCGAACCCGTCACCGGACCGGGCAAGGGACCGCTCTCGATCGTCGTCTACCTTCCGGTCTATGCCTCGCTCTTCGGGATCAGGCCGGGCGAGGGGTCGCCGCCGCGGCCGGCCGGCTTCGTCGCGGCGGTCTTTCGCGCCAACGCCTTCATCAAGGCCGCCTTCGCCCCGGGCGCGCTGCCCGCCAACATCGTCGTCGCGGACGCGGAGATGCCCGACCTGCCGCTCGCCGAGATCGGCGCGCCGGCGGACCCGCGTTTCGGCGGCCAGCTCGTTGTCCGCGACAGGCTCGACGTCGGAGGACGGACCTGGCTCGTGACATCCCGGCCGAGCACCGAGTTCCACCCCCGCAGCGCGGCGCCCTTCGCCCTCGCGCTCGGGGTGCTCTCGCTCCTGCTCGGCTGCGCGGTCGCGGCGACGCTGCGCGAACAGGCGCGCGCCCACGCGGCCACCGCGGCGCTCGCCGAGACGAGCCAGCGCAACCTCGAAGAAAAGGATCTGATGCTTCAGGAGATGAAGCACCGGATCAAGAACGCCATCGGCCGCATCCTCGCGATCGCCCGGCAGACGGCGGCGAACGCCTCCGATCTCGACGGTTTCATCCAGTCCTTCACGCAGCGTCTGCAGGCGATGTCGAACGCCCAGGACATGCTGACCCGCTCCCGCTACCAGCGCGCGGATCTCGGCGAACTGCTGCGGCGCGAACTCGCCCAGGTGTTCGGCGCGGATTTCGAGGACGGGCGGCTGAGCGGCCCCGCGGTCGAACTCGACGAGCGCGGCGCGCAGGCGCTCGGCCTGACGTTCCACGAACTTGCGACCAACACGCTCAAATACGCGGGCTGCGATCCCGACATCGACGTCTCCTGGCACGTAGCACCCCGGATCGGCCACGGGGAGGAGCTGGTCCTGCGCTGGTGCGAAAGCGCCACGGCGCCGATCGCGCCGCCCGCGCGGAGCGGCTTCGGCACCCGGCTCATCGACGCGAACATCCGCCACGAGCTCGGGGGCGCGATCGAGCGGGACTATGCCGCGGACGGGCTTCGCGTTACCCTGTCGATCCCGCTTCGCGGCGGCGTGATCGACGGCCGGCGGCCGCGGAACCATCGCCGGGACGGCACGTTAGCCGACTGACGACCGAAGCCGGGCCCCGCCGAGCGGCGGCCGCTCGCCCATGACAGGAGTCTCGCATGGCCAGCACGATCCGCGAAAAGACCCGCGCCGCTCTCTCCGATCTTCCGGATCTCGAGGAGATCCGAGACGAGATCGCCCTCTTGCGGCGGCAAATGGACAAGATGTCGAGCCGGGCGCTCGTCGACGGGTCGCGCCAGGCGCGGCGTCTGAGGGACCGGACGGCGGCGCGGGCGGATGACCTTTACGCCGACGCGGAGGCGCTGCTCGGCGAACTCGGCCGCGAGTTCCGTCTCGTCGAACGCCGGGCACGGACGACGGTGCGCGATCATCCCGCCCAGTCCGCCGCGGTGGCGCTCGTCGGCGTGGGGCTTCTGCTCGCGCTGCTCTGGCGGCGCTGAGTTGCGCGGCGAGGCGCCCGCGGAGGCTTTCGCCCGCGGGCGCCTCGCCGCTCGTTCTATTCCGCGAAGGCGCGGGAAACGGTGCCGGCGGTGACCCGGTCCGGACCGAAATCGCCGGGGCCGGAGATCCGCAGGATGTCCTGCAGCCGGCTCCGCGCCCGGCTGACGCGGCTCTTGATCGTGCCGACCGCGCAACCGCAGATGTTCGCCGCCTCCTCGTAGGAGAAACCCGAGGCGCCGACGAGCAGCAGGGCCTCGCGCTGGTCGTCCGGCAGGCTCGCGAGGGCGCGGCGGAAATCGGCCATGTCCATCACGCCGTCATGCTCGGGCGCGACGCTCAGCCGCGCGGTGAAGGTACCCTCGGTGTCCTGCACCTCGCGTCCGCGCTTGCGCATCTGGCTGTAGTAGGTGTTGCGCAGGATCGTGACGAGCCAGGCCTGCATGTTGGTGCCGAGCTTGAAGTCGCTCTGCTTCGCCCAGGCCTTCATCACGGCTTCCTGCACCAGATCGTCGGCGCGGTCGGCCCGTCCGCTCAGCGAGAGCGCGAAGGCGCGCAACGACGGCAGCGCGGCCAGCATGGCCTGCTTGAACGTCGGGATCTCACTTGTCATGCGCCGCCCTCTTTGCCTCGGCTTCGTCGAGACGTTCGAGAAGATCGATCAGTTCGGCGGGGATCGGCTCCTGCTCGACCTCGGCGTACAACGCCCGAAGCCTCGCGGCGATCTCGCCGTGTGCGTCCAGCAGCCCTCCGACAGGGCCCCGGTGTCGGGGGGATTTGGTCATTCCGTATACTCTTGAATGGTTCGCGCTCTCGTAGGATGCTCAGACCGTCAATTCCGGCCTCGGCGGAAGGTTCCGCCGGGCCGGGAACTTTTCGCACCCGGCGGCGTTTTCGCCACATTTGGGTCGTCGATCAGGAGCCACAGATGAGCCTTTCTACCCGCATCGCCCCACACCTTGCCTACCTGCGGCGATACTCCCGGGCCATCACCGGTTCCCAGACGTCCGGAGACGCCTATGTGGCGGCCATGCTCCAGGCGCTGATCGCCGACGTCAACATCTTCCCGAAGGCGAGCAGCGACCGCATCGGGATCTACAAGCTCTTCGCGAGCCTCTATTCGAGCCTCCAGGTCAATATCGACGCCAGTTCCTCGCCCTTCGCCTGGGAGCAGCGCGCGGCCGGCAACCTCGCCTTCGTCTCCCCCCTCGCCCGCCAGGCCTTCCTCCTGAGCGCCGTCGAGGGTTTTGACGATCGCGAGGTGGCGGAGATCCTCGGCCTCGAGGAGGACGAGACGCGCGCGTTGATGGCGAAGGCGGCCGAGGAGATCTCGCGGCAGGTCGCGACCTCGATCCTCATCATCGAGGACGAACCGCTGATCGCGATGGATATCGAGCAGATGGTCCATTCCCTCGGCCACCGCGTGACCGGCGTCGCCCGCACCCACAGCGAGGCGCTCGCGCTCTACCGCGCGGATCCGCCGGGCATGGTGCTCGCCGACATCCGGCTGGCCGATGGCAGCTCGGGGATCGACGCGGTGAACGACATCCTGCGCAACCGCGTGCTGCCGGTCATCTTCATCACCGCCTTCCCGGAACATCTGCTGACGGGCGAGCGGCCCGAGCCGGCCTTCCTCGTCACGAAGCCCTTCGACGAGAACATGGTCAAGGCGCTGATCGGGCAGGCCCTTTTCTTCAACGAAGCGGCGAGCGCGGCGGCATGAGCCGGCTTCCCGCGGAACCGGGGGGGCGGACGGCGGTTTGGGCCGAGGACTGACAAGGGACATTCGCGAGGTCGCCTGGCCGCGCGACGATGGCGGTATGCGTGGCATGGATCCGCCGAACCGAACGGGCGGCGCGCCGATGACACGGGAGATCTCCGTCGATCGTATCAAGACCCTGCTCCGGGGCCTCCGGAACAGCGGGCTCTGCATAATGTATCACGACGCCGAACTCGCCGTGCGCATGGTGGAGAATCCGCCGCCCGGCTGGCCGCCTTCCGAAGTCATCCTCGCGGAGGGGGACGCGGCGATCTTCGAGCCGGAGACCTTCGCGCGCGTGATGGAGACCAAGCGGCAGGTGCTGTCGAGCGGCGCCCCGGCGCGGCTCGAGGTGGCGCGGCGGGAGGCGCTGCGCGAAAAGGCCTGGTACGAACTCCATATCGAAGCGGACCCCCTGCCTCCGGCGGAGGGCGAGGAGCATGACGGCGCCCGCGGGCTCTTCGTCTCGGCGATCGACATCACCGAACTGAAGAACCGCGAGGAGGCGCTGCGCTCGCTGCTCTTCGAGGTGAATCATCGCTCGCGCAACCTGCTCGCGATCATGCAGAGCGTGCTCGGCCATACCGCGCGCAATTCGGCCTCGGTGGCCGAGTTCGAACGAAAGTTCCGCGGCCGGGTCGCGGCGCTCGCCCACAGCCAGGATCTGATCACCCGCTCGAACTGGCAGGGAATCCGGTTCCACCGGCTGGCGCTGAACCAGGTCTCGGAACATGTCGGACCCGGCGCCGCGCCGCCGCTCATGCTCGGAACCGACCCGCTGATCGGACCCAATACCGCGCTTCATCTCGGCCTCGCGCTGCACGAACTCGCGGTGAACTCCGCCACCTTCGGCGTACTCGCCCGCGGGCGGGGCGAGATCGTGATCCGGACCGACACCACGCGCGAGGGCCAGATGATGTGCTGGGAGGAACGGCTGGAGGTTCCGCGCGAATCCGCGCCCGGCGCGGGCTTCGGCCAGGCGATCCTGCGCCAGATCGTGCCGCGCGCGCTGAACGGGAGTGTCGAACTCGAGATCGAACCGGACCGGATCCATTACCGGATCGACTGGCCGGAAGCCGTGATCGTGTAGCGTCTGGCGGATGGAACCCGCGGCCATGCGCGGCATTTAACGGAGAGCGTACCCGAGGGCGAAACCGGGAGAGATTCCGCCGCCCGCGAGCCAGGAGACGAAACGGATGGAGACGACCAACACCATGGCCAAGGTCGAAGCGGAAAGCCACGCCTCTCAGCTCAGGTCGGATCTGCGGACGCTGCGCGAGGATATCGAGATGCTGAAATCCGATGTCGCCGCGGTCGGCAGAAACCAGGTGAACCGCGCCAAGGCGAATATCGCTGATATGGATGGCAATCTGGGGAGCCGATTGAGCGAGAAGCCGTTCCAGACCCTGGCCATCACCTTCGCCGCCGGCTATCTCTTCGCGGTGATCACCCGCTGAGGCACGCGGGCGAGGCACGCCGTGCCGGGCGCCTCGCCCGAAACTCAGGCCAGCCGCTCCACCCGTTCCAGCCGGGTGAGCAGTTCGACGAACTCCGGGGGCAACGGAGCCTCGGGAGAAGCCGCGTGATAACGCCGCAGACGCGCCCCGATCCGGGCCGCGGCGGCCTGACTTTCCTTGCGATCCAGTCGCGCTTCATGATCCTTGCTCTCGGACATCTCACGTCCACCTCCTGAAAAGAAAATGCGCGACGCCGAGCGGAGGTTCCCCGCTCCGCCGCCGGAGCCGCGCCGCTGTCGCCGGAAAGACACAGGCGGCGCGAGGAATGAAGAAGGGCGCGCGGTGGGTCCGCGCGCCCGCCCCCTAGTCGCTCGTACCCGTCCTCAGGTGAAGGCGAGTTCCCGGTGCACGCCGACGTCGGGCGTGGTGTTCTCCTGCATGTTCGCCTTCGCGGTTTCCCAGAAGAAGGCGAGCGAGCTTCCGGTCGAGGCCCAGATCCCCGCCGATTTCAGGTCGAGCGCCAGCATCTTGAGCTGCGGATCGTCCTTGCCCTCGAACCAGGCGGAGACGGCCGGGCCCCAGATCTCATCGAGGCGTTCGCGGTCGAAGCGTTCGCTGATCTCGCCGTCGAGGCAGGCGTGGAAGTCCTGCGACTTCGAGACCAGCACGAAATGCGCCGCCGCCCCGCTCCGCAGCCGCTCGTAGAGTTCGGTATCGCGCCGGGTCAGGAACCAGAGGCGCCGGTTGTCGGGATCGGGAAAATGCGCCATCGGCTGCATGTGCCGCGGTCCGCCCTCCACGCCCAGCATGCCCGCGTGGGCTGCCTTGAGATTGTCCCAGAGAAGATCCTCGGGATGTTCGCGCGCGGCTTTCAGATCGGACATGATCGGTCTCCTGCTTGTTTCATCGCAGACCAACCAATCCCCGGGCGAGGGGTTCCCTCGCCTCAGGCGGCCTTCGGCGCGACGCTGAACCGGGTGTTCCACGGGTCGCGCAATCCCTCGCCGCCCGCCTGCGCCGCGAGCCTCTCGTATTCCGCATCCTCGGCGCGCAGCGCCACCTCGGCGAGGCCGGTCGCGGGATAGTCGCGCGGCCCGGCGTGGCGGCTGTTCCAGACATTCGTCGCCAGGTGGTGGTGATAGCCTCCGGTGGCGAAGAAGCTCGCGCCCGGATAGCGCGTCACGAGCGACATGCCGAGAGGGCCGGTATAGAAAACCTCCGCCTCGGGGATCGCGCCGACCTGGAGATGGACGTGGCCGACGACCGTGCCCGCGGGCGCCCCGGTCCAGCGGCCGGTCGCCGCGCGGCGCAGATCCGCGATGTCGAGCGGCTCCGTCGTCATCCCGATCCCGCCCGCGCCCCGCGGCCAGGCTTCCCTGGGGCGGTCGACGTAGATCTCGATCCCGTTGCCCTCCGGGTCGCTCAGGTAGAGCGCCTCGCTCACCGCGTGATCCGAGGCGCCCTGAAGGCGCGCCCCGCGCTCGGCGTAGGCGTCGAGCAGCGCGCCGAGATCGGCGCGGTCCGGCAGCAGGAAGGCGGTGTGAAACAGTCCCGCCTCGCGCGGGGAGCGGAACCGGGCCGCGGCGTCGCGGCGCAACTCGACGAGCATCCTTCCCCCGGCGCCGAGACGCGCGGTCTCGCTATCGGAGCCGAGCAGATCGAGCCCGACGCTCCGCTGATAGAAGCCGGAGAGCTTGCCGAGGTCATGGACGGTCAGGGCGACATGTCCAATCTCGATCGGCGCATCACTGGTAGCCATGATCGTTTGCCTTTCGCAAGAACCCCGCCCCATCGAGGGGAGAGGCCGCGGCGCGCCTCCGGGCGCCCGCCTTGGCGTCGATATGCCCCCCGCGGCGCCCGGGGATTAGCCGGAGGGATCGAAGGAGATCCTTTCCCGACCGGACAGAATGCCCGCGCTCACCAGCCCGCGTCCCATGCCGGTTCGCCGCGGAAGGCCAGGGCGAGGTGATCCACCAGCACCCGCACCTTGGAGGCGAGGTGGCGCGCGGGCGGATAGAGCGCCATCACCGCGAGCGGTTCCGGCTCGTAGGCGTCGAGAAGGATCCGCAGCCGGCCGGCGCGCAGGCTCTCGCCCACGAGGAAGCTCGGGCCGCGCAGCGCGCCCAGCCCCGCCTCGGCCGCGGCCACGCAGGCGCTCGCATCCGAGAAGCGGACCCGGCCCGCGACGGGCACGACGATCTCGCCGCCGCCCGGATCGCGATAGCGCCAGGAATTGGGCTCCCGCGGCTGGGTATCGATGACGCAGGGCAGATCGCGCAGGTCGCCCGGCGCTCCGATCGGGCCATGGCGTGCGATGAAATCGGGCGCGGCGGCGGTGACGATGCGCATGGCGCAAAGCCGGCGGGCGATCAGCGCGCTGTCGACGGGCGCGCCGACGCGGACCGCGAGGTCGAACCCCTCGTCCACGAGGCTCACATGGCGGTCGCTAAACCGGGCGTCGAGCTCGATCCCCGGCCAGGCCCGGGCGAAGTCGAGCAGGACCGGCACGAGTTCGCGCGCGCCGAAGCTCACCGGGACCGAGAGGCGAATCCGCCCGGCCGGCGTCCCCGCCGCCTCGTGCACCGAGGCCGAAAGCGCGTCGTATTCCTCGATCAGCGCCTTGACGCGCGCGTGATAGGCGAGGCCCTGCTCGGTCGGGGCCAGCGCGCGGGTGGTCCGCTTCAGCAGCTGCGCCCCGAGCAGCGTCTCGAGCCGGGAAACCAGTTTCGACGCCTGGCTCGCCGATGTGCCGAGCCGGGCCGCGGCGGCGGAAAAGCTGCCGAGGTCGAGCACAGCGACGAACATCCGGTCACATTCCAGCCGATCCATGCGCCCTCGCCCTCCGGAGAGCGAGGCTGGCCCGGCGCGAGGGCCGCGTCAACGGGCCGCGCGCGCCTTCGAATGCCGCTGGCCTCGCACCCCGCGCCTCGCTAACGTCGGTGAGTCGCCCGGCTCCGCAAGATGTCCATATTCAACGTTCGCCACGTCACCACCTACAGATACCGAAGGCCGGTGGTATTCGGCGACCACCGGCTGCTGTTCCGCCCGCGCGACAGCCACGACCAGATGCTGCTCCATGCGGAACTCGTCACCGATCCCGCGCCGGCGCGGCTGCGCTGGATCCACGATGTCTTCGGCAATTGCGTCGCGATCGTCTCCTTCGAGGGTCCGGCCCGGGAACTGCGGTTCGAAAGCCGGATCCGGCTCGACCACACGCCGAGGGGCGAGCTTGCCTTCGACACCGATCCGGCGGCGCTGCGCTACCCCTTCTCCTACGCGGCGGAGGAGGCGGGCGATCTCGCCAGCACGATGCGGCCGCATTATCCCGACGATCGCGTGACCCGCTGGGCCCGGCAGTTCGTGCGCGCCGACGGCAGGACGGAGACCGGCCATCTCCTGATGACGATGTGCTACGCGATCCACGAGGGCTTCGCCTATGCGCGGCGGCACGAGCATGGCACGCAGTCGCCGGCGCGCACGCTCGCCCTGCGCCGGGGCACCTGCCGGGATTTCGCGCTCCTGATGATGGAATGCCTCCGCGCGCTCGGCTTCGCGGCGCGTTTCGTCTCCGGCTACGTCTACGTCCCCGACCGCGACGACGGCGCGGTCCGGGGCGGCGGCTCCACTCACGCCTGGTGCGAGGTCTATCTGCCCGGCGCGGGCTGGGTGGAATTCGACCCGACCAACGGCATCGTGGGCAGCCGCGACCTCATCCGCGTCGCCGTGGCGCGCGATCCCTCCCAGGCGATCCCGCTCTCGGGCACCTATACCGGCGCGGCGGAGGATTTTCTCGAGATGGAGGTCGGCGTGCAGGTAACGACGGAACCAGGCGCGCTCCAACCGATTGAATGAACACCGGGGACCGGCGCCGACGCGCTGTTTACTTTTGCGCGCAAGCTGTCAGCTTTGGAAAACCGCGATCTTGAGCGAGAGAGGACAATGGCGAGCGACAAGGAAGAACGGATCAGGGCCAAGGCCCACGACATCTGGCTGAGCGAGGGATGCCCGGAAGGCTCCGAGGCCCGGCACTGGGAGATGGCGACCGCCGCGGTCGAGGCCGAGGACGCGGGCGCCGCGCCGGACGTCGCCGAGACCGCCCCGGAGCCGGAGACCGCGCCGGCCCCGAAGAAGCGCGCGCCCCGCGCGAAGAAGACCCCGGCCGATCCCGATGCCCCCGCCGCCCCGAAGCGGGCGCCGCGGACGAGAAAGACGACGCCGGCGGGCTGATCCGCCAAGGGCGGCTTCAGGCGCGGCCGACGGCGGCGGAACCGATCGTGGCGTGCCCGCGTTCCACGGAGATGTGAAACTGTCGCACGGGATGTGCCATGCAATCCAATGTCCGGAGCCGCGGCTTCACCGATCCGCTGGAAGTCGTCGATCATACCGACATGCCCTATGAGGAGCGGCTCGGCATCCTGCAGGAATGGCGCGCCCGGCTCGTGAGCGAATCCGCGCCCTCCCCCGACATCGAGGAGATCGACGGGGCGATCCAGGCGCTCGAAACCGGCGCGCGTCTGCAGGGCGACCAGTCCGACGAAGTGCCGGAGGATTACGACACCCGCCGCGGTCGCTGAGCCCGCTCCCGCCACCGTGCCCCGTCGAAGGGTCGCGCCGGAAGGCGCGACCCTTCCTTTTCGCGCGTTTTCCGATAGGGTCCGTGGCGACGCGTCGCATTCCGCCGCGCCGAAAGGACTTGCGGTCGCCAGCGGAGTGCGATTTATGAAACCGAACAGTTTCGCTTTGTGACCAGTCTTCGCGCCAGGAGAGCCCGACGCATGTCCTTCCGCCTGAAATCCTTCCTCGCCGGGGCGCTCGGCCTCGTGGTGGCGGTGGCGGCGCCGGCGGGCGCGCAGCAACAGGCGCGCGGGCCGGTGCCCGTGACCGTGGTCACCGTCCAGGCCTCCGACGTGGCGCTGACGAGTCTCCTGCCCGGCCGCGTCGTCGCATCGAGCGTCGCGCAGGTCCGGCCCCAGGTCGACGGCATCATCAAGGAGCGTCTCTTCACCGAGGGCACCCCGGTCGAACTCGGCGATCCGCTCTACAAGATCGACGACGCCTCCTATCGCGCGCAGGTGGCCCAGGCCGAGGCGCAGGTGGCCCAGGCCGAGGCCCAGCTTCGCACCGCGCAGCAGGACGCGGATCGCAACGAGGAACTGCTGCAGCGGAACACGATCAGCCAGCAAACCCGGGACGAGAGCCTGGCGACGCGCGACGCGGCCAACGCGGCGCTGGAACTTGCGAAGGCGCAGCTCATGGCCGCCAACATCAATCTCGACCGCACGACGATCCGCGCCCCGCTCTCCGGCGTGATCGGCCTCTCCCTCACCACGCAGGGCGCGCTCGTCTCCGCCGGCCAGAGCGACGCGCTGACGGTGATCCGCACGCTCGATCCGGTGAATGTCGACGTGACGCAGTCGGCGGCGGAGATCCTGCGCTGGCGCCGCGGCCAGCGGCCCGGCTCCGGTCCCGACCCGGACCCGATGGTCTCGCTCACGCTCGCGGACGGCTCGAAATACGGCCACACCGGCCACCTCTCGGCCGCCGAGCCCTATGTGAACGAGAGCACCGGCGTCGTCGTGCTGCGCATGCAGTTCGACAATCCCGAGGGGCTGCTGCTGCCGGGCATGTACGTCCAGGTGGAGATCCCGCTCGGCACGGCGGCGGGCGCGATCCTGACGCCGCAGGAAGGGGTGAGCCGGGACAGCCGCGGCCAGCCGCTCGCCTATGTGGTGGGCGAGAACGACGTGATCGAGACCCGGCAGCTGACCATCGAGGGCGCCCAAGGCAACCAGTGGATCGTCACCGCGGGGCTCGAACCCGGCGACCGCGTCGTGGTCGAAGGCGTCCAGAAGATCGCGAACGGCGCCACGGTGACGCCGGAGGAACGCGCGGCCGCGCCCGCTGATACCGACGCGGCCGACGCCACCCCGGCAAAGCCCTGAGCGCGTCCGCGGGGATCCCGAGAGACCCCGCGCCGCTCCCTCCCGTGAAACAGCAATCCGGGGCTTCCCGGTTTCCGCCCGCCCGGGCGCGATCCGTCCCCGACCCGATCCCGGAGTAGCCGATGGCCCGCTTCTTCATCGACAGACCGATCTTCGCCTGGGTGATCGCGATCATCATCATGGGCGCCGGCATCCTGTCGATCATGACCCTGCCGGTCTCGCAGTACCCGACGATCGCCCCGCCCTCGGTCCGGATCAACGCGACCTATCCCGGCGCCTCGGCCGAGACCGTGACCAATACCGTCACCCAGATCATCGAACAGCAGATGACCGGGATCGACGGGCTGAGATACATGAGTTCGAGCTCGACCTCCCAGGGCCGGGTGACGATCACGCTCACCTTCGAGACCGGGACCGATCCCGACATCGCCCAGGTGCAGGTGCAGAACAAGGTCAGCCAGGCGACCGCGCTCCTGCCCGACGAGGTGCAGCGGCAGGGCGTGACGGTGCAGAAGGCCGCGCAGGGCTTCCTGATGGTGGTGGGCCTCACCTCGCAGAGCGGCTCGGTCGACCAGGCGGATCTCGCCGACTATCTCGTCTCCAACATGGTGGACGAGTTCAGCCGCGTGCCCGGCGTCGGCAACGTCCAGGTCTTCGGCTCGCAATATGCGATGCGGATCTGGCTCGATCCCTCGAAGCTCGCCGCCTACGATCTCGCGCCCTCGGACGTGATCAACGCGGTCTCCGCGCAGAACCAGCAGATCTCCGCCGGCTCCTTCGGCTCGCTGCCCGCGCCCGACGGCCAGCAGCTCAACGCGACGGTGAAGGCGCAGTCGCTCCTCTCCACGCCCCGGGATTTCGAGCAGATCGTGGTCCGGGCCGAGACCGACGGCGGCCTCGTCCTCGTGAAGGACGTGGCCCGCGTCGAGATCGGCGCGCAGAGCTACGACACGATCTCGCGCTTCAACAAGTGGCCGGCGAGCGGCATGGCGATCCAGCTCGCCTCCGGCGCCAACGCGCTCGACACCGCCGACCTCGTGAAGGAGCGGCTCGAGGCGATGAAGCCGTTCTTCCCCGACGGCGTGGACTACGTGATCCCCTACGACACGACGCCCTTCATCTCGATCTCGATCGAGGCGGTGGTGCATACGCTGATCGAGGCGATCGTGCTCGTCTTCCTGGTGATGCTCCTGTTCCTGCAGAGCATCCGCGCGACGCTGATCCCGACGCTCGCGGTCCCCGTGGTGCTGCTCGGCACCTTCGGGATCATGGCCGCCTTCGGCTTCTCGATCAACACGCTGACGATGCTCGCCATGGTGCTCGCGATCGGCCTGCTCGTCGACGACGCGATCGTCGTGGTCGAGAATGTCGAGCGCATCATGGAGCAGGAGGGGCTCGGCCCGCTCGAGGCGACGCGCAAGTCGATGGACCAGATCACCGGCGCGCTGATCGGCATCGCGCTCGTGCTCTCGGCGGTCTTCGTGCCGATGGCCTTCTTCGGCGGCTCTACCGGCGTCATCTACCGCCAGTTCTCGGTCACCATCGTCTCCGCCATGGCACTGTCGGTGCTCGTGGCACTCACCCTCACCCCGGCGCTCTGCGCCACGATCCTGAAGCCGAAGGCGCATGACCATCGGCCGCTGGCGCCGTTCCGCTGGTGGAACAGCTTCTTCGAATGGGTGACGCGCCGGTATTCGCGGACCAACCGCTGGACCGTGGCCCGGCCGTTCCGGATCATGCTCGTCTACCTGCTGCTCGTCGGCGCGATGGGCTATCTCTACGTGAAGACGCCGACCGCCTTCCTGCCCGACGAGGACCAGGGCATCCTGCTGACGCTGATCCAGGGCCCCTCCGGCGCCACCGCCGGGCGCACGGACAATGTCGTCAGCCAGGTGCAGGACTATTTCCTCGAGAAGGAGGCGGCGAACGTCTCCTCGGTCTTCGGCGTGACGGGCTTCTCCTTCGGCGGATCCGGGCAGAACATGGGCCTCGCCTTCGTGAAGCTGAAGGACTGGGAGGAGCGGCCCGATCCCGGCCAGTCGGCGCAGGCGATCGCCGGCCGCGCCTTCGGCGCCCTGAGCCAGATCCGCGACGCGATGGTCTTCCCGGTCGTACCGCCGGCGGTGACCGAGCTCGGCAACGTCAGCGGCTTCAACTTCTTCCTGCAGGCGCGGAGCGGCCAGACCCACGAGCAGCTCCTCACCGCGCGCAACCAGCTGATGGGCCTCCTGTCGCAGAGCCCGCTCATCCAGTCGATCCGCCCGAACGGGCTCGAGGACGCGGCGCAGTACCAGCTCGACATCGACTGGCGCAAGGCGGGCGCGGTCGGGGTGACGGCGGCGGATGTCGGCGCCTTCCTCTCGACCGCCTGGGCCGGCACCTATGTGAACGACTTCGTCGACCGCGGCCGGATCAAGCGCGTCTACATCCAGGGCGAGCCCTGGGCGCGGGCGATCCCGGAGGACATCAACCGCTGGCGCATCCCGAACCAGTCGGGCGATCTCGTGCCCTTCTCGAACTTCACCACCAGCGACTGGACCTCGGGGCCGCAGGGCGTCAACCGCTACAACGCCCTCGCCGCGATGGAACTGCAGGGCACGCCGGCGGATGGCGTCTCGACCGGCGAGGCGATGGCGGAGGTCGAACGCTTGGCCGGACAGCTGCCGCCGGGCTACAACATCGCCTGGACCGGCCTGTCGCTCGAGGAGCGGGAATCGGGCGATCAGGCGCCGATGCTGTACGCGCTCTCGATCGCGGCGGTCTTCCTCTGCCTCGCGGCGCTCTACGAGAGCTGGTCGATCCCCTTCGCGGTCATCCTCGCGCTGCCGGTCGGCATCCTCGGCGCGCTCATCGGCGCGCGGCTCGGCGGATCGGCGAACGGCGTCTATTTCCAGGTCGGCCTGCTGACGGTCGTCGGGCTTACCGGCAAGAACGCGATCATGATCGTCGAATTCGCCCGCGAACAGGTGGAGGCCGGCGCCCGGGTCTTCGACGCGGTGATCCACGCGGCCCGGACCCGGTTCAGGCCGATCCTGATGACCTCGATGGCCTTCTCGCTCGGCGTGCTGCCGCTCGTGCTCTCGACCGGCGCGGGATCCGGCGCCCGGCGGGCGATCGGCGTGGCGACGCTGGGCGGCACGGTCACCGGCACGCTGCTGACCGTGCTGCTGGTCCCGACCTTCTTCGTCCTGGTGACCCGGCTCTTCGGCGCGGGCCGCCGCCGAGGCGCCGATCCCGTCCCCGCCGAGGCGTGACACCGCTGGCCGCGCTCCGGCGCGGCCGGCCCCCCGCCTGCCCGAAGCCGATTTCCGCCGAGCCGGGCGCCGCGCTTGCAAATCACGATAAAATCTGTCGTATTAGTCGCCTATTGTATCGGGAGTTTCGCTATGGAAAGCTTCGAGCATCAGGCCGGATCCATCCCCGAGGCGGCGCTTGCGATGATGGCGCGCCGGGATCGCTCCGCTTCCTCTCCGGAGCGCGCGGCGGCCGTACCCCCCCTCGCCGCGCAAGCTCCGCGTCTGCCGGCGGGAGCCTGGGCGGACGCGGTGCTGCCGGATGTGGTGGAATGCGCTCCGCCGGCGCCGCCGCGCCCCGTCGTCCCGGCCCCGGGACCGCTCGCCCGGCTGACGCGGCGCCTTCGGGGCGTGTTTCCCGCGCGGAACCCCCGTCGCGCCGACGGCGTTCTCCGGGCATGCGAACGAACGGAGCAGTCCGATGCTGGAAGACGAAACCGCGCTGACAAACGCGCATGACCATATCCGCGCGACGACCGTGAACGGCACCGATGTGTTCAGCCCCGACGGAGAGCATATCGGTCACATCGACGACATCGTGCTGTCGAAACGGAAGGGCAATGCGATCTACGCCGTCCTGTCCTTCGGCGGCTTTCTCGGCCTTGGCGAGCGCTACCATCCGCTGCCCTGGGCCAGCCTGCACTATGACGACAAGCTGGCCGGCTACGTCGTCAACGTGTCGCGGGACCAGCTTCAGGCCGCGCCGAGCTATCAGCGGGGCGTGGATCCGGACTGGAACGATCCCGAATTCGACAAGCGGATCGCCGGCTATTACGGCTTCCCCTATCTCTGAAGCGGCTGGCGCCCGGCGGGCGCCAGCCTTTCTCACGCCGAATGCGCGAGGTCGCGGGCATCGACCCCGCCAAGATGGCTGTCGCGGATCCGGAGCCGCATCGGCATGAGCGCGGGGCCGAGCGGCTTGCGCGCCATGCCGGGCTCCGACAGCAGCGCGACGATCCGCTCCGCCACCGCCCCCCCGGCGGCCTCAAGATCGGCGTCGAAATGCGTCAGCGTCTGCGAAAGCGACTGGTTGTCGACGGTGGGCGAGGCACTGATGAGCCCGATATCTACCCCCGGACGCAGGCCGAGGCCGCCCAGATCGCCGTAGAGCGCGGCGGCGACGCTCTCGTGTCCCGCGAGGACCGCCGTCGGCCGCCGGGCCGAGGCGAAGAGCGCCCGGCCCTCCTCCACCAGATGGCCGTTCGGGCCGGACCGGACCACCCGCACGGAATCCGGGCCGAGCCCGTATCGCGCCGCCTCCGCCCGGAAGGCCTCCGCGAGAAGCAGTTCGTAATGCATTTCCCACGCACTCAGCACCAGCGCGAGCTCGCGATGGCCCGCGCGCAGGAACAGCCGCGCCGCCTCGGCGCCGGCGGTGGCGTGATCGAAATCGACCCAGTTGCCGAGATCGTCCGGTCCGGCGCGGCCGAGCGCCACATGTTCGATCCCCGCCGCGCGCAGATAGTCGAGCCGGGGGTCGTTCGGCCGGGTCTGGTTGATGATCACCGCGTCAGCGAGCTTGCGGGACACGACGCGCCGCAGGCTCTCGAGCGGATCCTCCTCCGCGCCGCGAAACAGTACGATGAGATCGAGTTCCTGCGCGAGCAGGCCGCGGCGGCAGCCTTCCAGGGTCCGGAAGAACCCGCTGTCGGACTGGCCGCCGATCCCGCTCGCGGGAATGATCGCGGCGACGATGCCGGTGCGGCCCTTGCGCAGGCTGCGGCCCGACTGGTCCGGTACATAGCCGCGCAGCCGCGCGGCTTCCTTGACCCGGGCGCGGGTCCCCTCGTTCACGTCAGGTCTGTCATTGAGCGCGCGTGAAACTGTCCCAATGGACAGATTCAACTCGCGCGCGAGCGAGCGTATACCCATTGCGTTTCTTCCCCGAGAGGCGCCAGTGTCCCCTGGCGCTTAGTGCTTTTCAATAATTATGAATGAATGTGTCCTCTGGCGCAATGATCCCTCCCCATCATTGCCTGATTCCAACTCCTGATTCGTGTCACGCCGCTGTAACGGCGTCCATGGTTTTCTTGTTTCAGAGACAAGGAGACCTCGATGAAACCGAACCTCTTCGCCGACCGCGCCGCTCCCGGAGAACGCCCCGCGACCGGAGCCCTGGCCGTGAGCCGGCGGTCTCTTCTCCGCTGAGCAGATCCGGCCCCGGAGCCGGTCCGAACAACCCCGTGAATGGAGCCTACCCCCGTGTTCGACATCAATGTGAAGCAGCCCGAACGCCCGACGATCGAAGTCGCGGACTATATCGAGCTCGGCAAGCTCATGGTCGAATGGACGCGCGATCCGACGAGCCGCCCGACCTCGGTCGCCGAACTCGCCCGCCAGCTGGCCGGCATCGCGGTGATCCCGCGCCGCGTGAAGCGGATCGCCTTCGTCCAGAACGACGAGGAAACGCTGTACGTCCGTCTCCCAGAGGAGGCGCTGCTCGGAGAGCGCGTCGAGGAGATGATGGACGACTGCTCCGGACGCCTCTACCGGATGCCCTATTTCTACCGCGACTTCTTCGACCCCGGATTCGGGCCGGTCATGTCCTCCTACGAGACGCTGCTCGCCCGCCTCGGCGACAGCATGGCCGCCCAGTCCTGACCCTGCTCCGGGGCATCCCGCGTCCGCCCTCGCGCCCCGGGCGATTTCAAGCCTCTCCGTCCGCATTCCCAAGGGGTTGGCCCCGCCGCCGCCCTTCAATCAGAACCGAGACAGGAAGGAATGATCCCATGACCGACGCGACCTTCGTCCGCGGCTACGCCTTCGGATTCGCCTCCACCGCCCTCCTCGTCGCCATGCTCTCGATGAGCGGAGGGGGAATGAGGCACGGCGCGCCGGCATTCCAGGGTGGCATGGAGCAGGTCGACGCACGCCTCTTCCCCAGGCCCTGCGCCAGCGGCGCGGCCTGCGAGCAACCGCGCACCGAGACGACCGCCCGGGCGGATGTGGCGCCGATCCGCGCCTGGCCGTCCCGCGCGGACCCCGCCGGGACCGGAGCGACCGCGATCGGCCCGATCCGGGATTGGGCGCCGCTGGCGCGGCACGACGTCACGCCCGGCTGACGCGCTCAGCCCTTCCGAGAAAAGGCGCAGCGGTCGGGCTTGATGTCGAGGAGCGCGGTGCCGTCGAGACAGTCGAGCCCCCGCACCGTGAGCACCCGGCCCGCCACGCCGACCAGCCGGACCCGGGAGGTCGCGATCGGATTTGGCCGCGCCGGGGAGCGCAGCGCGAACGTGCCGCGCGGCTCCGGCAGATGGGCGGGGCACTGCGTCAACAGGTCGCGGGACGCCTGGTCCATCCAGTAGAGCAGTTCGATCTCCCCGAATCGCTCGAGCCCCTCCAGCGCCGGCTGCCAGCGCGGGAAGACCTCCACCCGGCACTCGGGCCCGTCGAGCGATCCCTGCCGCGGGCAGTCGCCCCGCGTCGTCCAGGGCGTGCGCAACCGGCCGATGAAGGTGAGCCACGCGTCCCGCGCGAACGGACCCTCGGCGAGGGTCTCTCCCGGACGGGCCGCGCCGCTCATCGCCGGTCCATGATCGCGGCGAGCGGCTCCCAGGCGGCCGGGACCGCCGCGAGCACGCGGTCCGGCTTCGAGAAGTCGCCGTCGGCGCGGAACTTCGCGGTCCTGCCGCCGGCCTCGCGCACGATCAGAAGGCCGCCGAGGCAGTCCCAGGCATTCATGTATTCCGAGACGATGCCCGCCAGCCGGCCCGCGGCGACATAGGCGAGCATCAGCGCGCCGGAGCCGTTGTTGAACAGCACCCCGCCGCGCGCCGTCAGCTCGCGCACGATCTCGGCTGTTCGCCCGGGCTCGCTGTACTGACTCGCGCCGACGCCGGTCGTCGCATTGCCCAAGGTCACATCGGCGGGAATCCGGAGCGGGACCCCGTTCAGCGTCGCCCCTCCCCCGGCGAGCGCCGCGAAATCCTCCGCCTGCGTCGGCACGGAGATCACTCCCACCACCGGTTCGCCGTCGCGCAGCAGGCAGATCGCGACGCACCAGTTCGGCATGCCGTGCAGGAAGGGCGAGGTGCCGTCGATCGGGTCGATCACCCAGGTGAAGCCGGAGGTTCCGGGCGTATCGCCGAATTCCTCGCCGAGGAAACCGTCCTCGGGGAAGCTCTTCGCGACATCCTCGCGGATCTTGCTCTCGACCGCCCGATCCGCCTCGGAGACGATGTCCTGCAGGCTGGCCTTCGACTCGATCACCAGCTGGTCACGGCTCTGCCAGTAGACCAGCGCGAGCGCGCCGGCGCGGGCGGCGATCTCCCGCGCCTGGACATAGCGCTCGTTCAACGCCTCATCGATCATCTCGTACTCCACAAGCTCGTCTCGCATGCCTGTCACCCGCCCGCGACGCCGCCGGCGCGCCCGTGAGCTTCACAATCCGGCCGGAGGCGTCAATCCCCGCCCTCAGCGTCGGCGGCGCAGATAGACATAATAGGCCCCGCCCCCGCCATGCTTGCGATGCGCGGGCGCGACCTGAAGCACGCAGGGGCCGAGCGGCGGGGCGTTCAGCCAGTGCGGCACGTTGTGACGCAGGATGCCCCGGCGCTCGAGGAAGCCGCTTTCCTCGGGCGGCCGCCCCTTGCCGGTGATGACGAGGACGAGCCGCAATCCGCCCGCCTGAGCGCCGAGGATGAAGGACATCAGCGCGCCATGCGCGCGTTCCGCGGTCATTCCGTGCAGGTCGAGCCGCGCCTCGGGCGCGAGACGCCCCCGGCGCAGGCTCTCGAAGCGGCGCCGATCCATGTCCGGATGCGCCCGGTCGAGCGCGGCATGCGGGTCGGGCGCGAGGTCGAAGGTGGCCGAGGGCGGCTGGGGCCGCGCGACGCGCCGCCCCGCCGGCATCCGGACGGCGGGCAGCGCGGCGGCGCGCGGCGCGACGGGATCGGGAAGCGGCGTCGCCTCCGCGCTCTCGAGCGCGGGCAGGCTCGTGCCCGAGCGGAGCGGCCGGGCGCTGTCCGCGACTTGTTGCCACAGGGCCCTTTCGCCCTCGGTCAGATCGCGCCGCCCGCGCCCCATCGATCGGGTCCCGGATCAGCCGGCGGTGCCGGTCAGAAGCCAGTTCGGATTGTCCGAGGTCATCACCCGGCCGAAGGTCCAGATGTCGCGCTGGCGCCGGAGCTCGTTCGGCGCGCCCTCGACGACGCGGCCCTCCTTGTCGCGCACGACCGAGGTCAGCTCGCCCAGGAAGCGCATCGTGATCTCGCCTTCCTTCGTCGCGGGATCGAAACGCGCGTCGGCGAGCTTCACCTCGCTCACGCCCTGGAAGTTCGCCTCGACCACGTAGCCACGGGCCTCGCGCGCCTTGATCGCACCCTCGAACGTGGCGAAGACCTCGGGGGAGAGGAACTGGCGCAACGTGTCGATATCGCCCGTCTCGAAGGCCATGACGAGCATTTCATAGGCCTGGCGCGCACCGTGGGTGAATTGCGCGACGGTGAAGGAACGGTCCACGCGCTTCATCTCGGCCAGCGCCTTGCCCGCGTCGCTCTCGGGTTCGATGAAATCGGAGATGTCCCGGTCGGGCCCGCCGCCCTCGATCACGTCGAGCGACGGACGCTCCCTCGGCGCGGGGGTCGGCAGCGGCTCCGTCGGTTTCTCGTAGCCCGCGCGCGTTCCGAGGACGCTGCGAAGGCGCAGCACGAGGAACAGCGCGATCGCCGCGAGGATTATGATCTGGATCATCTGCGAACCCATCCGGGTAGTGACCTTTCATTCTAATTCACCGCCGGGCGTGGCGTCGGCGCGGTGCCGATCTTATGTAGGGACTGCCAGGCGCCGAGTCCACCGATGCGCCGGCCAACCAGCCAAGGGGGAACCCAAGTTCATGCCGCTCCTGCTTCTGCTCGTCAGCCTGCCGCTCATCGAGATCGCGCTGTTCGTCCAGATCGGCGGCGCCATCGGTCTGTGGCCGACGCTGGCACTGGTGATCGCCTCGAGCCTCGGCGGCATGGCGGTGATGCGCCGCCAGGGAACACAGGCGCTCATGCGGCTGAGCGAGAGCATGGAACGGGGCGGCGACCCCGCCGGTCCCCTCGCCCATGGCGCGCTCGTCATGATCGCGGGCATCCTGCTCATCATCCCCGGCTTCTTCACCTCCGCCTGCGGGATCCTGCTGCTGATCCCCCCGATCCGGCGCTGGCTGATCGGCCGGGGCGCGAGCGGGATGACGGTCCGCGCGGCGCGCTTCCGCCGGGCCGGACCGATGCCCCCCCGCCCCGGCGCCTCCCGGCCGGGCCGGCCGGGCCAGCCCGGCACGATCGACGCCGAATACGAGGTGATCGAGGAACACGAGACGGATGGCGGGGATCACCCGCGCCGGGGCGCCTCCGGCTGGACCCGCCCGCACTGAGGATGGCCCTCCGGGCGGGGGCGCCGCGTCGGCGGCCGCGATCGTGGCCAACGGCGCGCCCGCGGCGCGTTTCGCGATCCGCGCCTCTGGCGGGCGCCCCTTGGCCGCTCGGCGCGATTCCCCCGGGCTCCCCGCGTTGTGACGCCATGGGCGGCATGCTAGACCCGGCGCGACGCAGACAAGCCCTGCCAGAAGAAAGGAACTGCCATGGCCGAGGAAAACGGCGCCCAGGACAACGCGGCCCAGCAGGCCCAGGCGCAGCCGCGCCTCAGCATCCTGACCCAGTATGTCCGGGACCTGTCCTTCGAGAACATCGCCGCCCAGAAGGGCGTCGCCTCGCCGGAAAGCGCGCCGGAGATCTCGATCAAGGTCAATGTCGAGGCGACCGGCCGCGGCGAGGATCGCTACGAGGTCGCGATCAAGCTGACGGTCAACAGCGCGATCCAGGACGCGCCGGTCTTCATCGTCGAGCTCGACTACGCCGGGCTGTTCCTGATCCAGAACATGCCGCAGGACCAGCTGCATCCGCTGATGATGATCGAATGCCCGCGGCTCATCTTCCCCTTCGCGCGGCGCGTCATCTCCGACGTCACGCGCGACGGCGGCTTCCCGCCGCTCAATCTCGAGCCGATCGACTTCCTCGGCCTCTACCGCGCGGAACTGGCGCGGCGGCAGGCGGCCCAGGCCACGCCCGCGCAGGCCTGATCATCCGGGCAAGCCCGTCCCGGCTCAGCCGGGCCGGGACCAGAGCGCCGCCTCGCCGAGTTCGGCGACGAAGGCCGCGTGCGCGGCGCGCTCCTCCGGGGTGATTCTGGGCGGGAGCGGCCGGGGCCGCGGCGGAGGCGTATAAACCGTCGCGACCGTCTCCCCGGCGCCGCGGCCCCCGACGGTCAGCACAAGCCCGGGCTGCCGCCCGCCGACGAGTTCGAGATAGACCTCCGCCAGCAGTTCGGAATCGAGCAGCGCGCCGTGTTTCTCGCGCGCGGAATTGTCGATGCCGAACCGGCGGCAGAGCGCGTCGAGCGTGTTGTTCGCCCCGGGAAAGCGGCGGCGCGCCATGTCGAGCGAATCGACCGCGCGCGCGACGGCGATCTCCCGGTGCCCGGCCCAGCGAAGCTCCGCGTTCAGGAATTTCATGTCGAAGGCGGCGTTGTGGATCACCAGCCGGGCATCGCCGGCGAAGGCGAGGAAATCGGCGGCGACCTCGGCGAAGACCGGCTTGTCCGCGAGAAACTCGGCGGAGAGGCCGTGAACGGCGAAAGCCTCCGCGGGCATGTCGCGCTGAGGGTTGACGTAGACGTGGAAGACCTGCCCCGTCGGCAGATGGTTCAGCAGTTCGACCGCGCCGATCTCGACGATCCTGTCGCCGGATTCGGGATCGAAGCCGGTGGTTTCGGTATCGAGGACGATTTCACGCATGTCGGGATCCGCTCAGCCGGGCGATCAGGGAGTGGACCTCGGCGCGGGCATGATCAAGGCCGAGCGAGGTGTCGATGAGGTAATCGGCGCGCGCGCGCTTCCGGGCGTCGGGCATCTGGCGCGCGAGGAAACGGTCGAATTCCGCCGCCGTCATTCCGGGCCGCGCCATGACGCGCGCCCGCTGGACCTCCGGCGGCGCGGTGACGACGAGAACCGCGTCGAGCCAGGTATCGGCCCCGGTCTCGAAGAGCAGCGGAATGTCGCAGACGACGAGCGGCGCCGCGGCGCGCGCGAGAAAATCCGCGCGATCCTCGGCGACCAGCGGGTGTATCCGCTCCTCGATCAGGCCGAGCAATCCCGGATCCTCGGCGAGCGCGCCGCGAAGCGCGCCGCGCTCGACCCCGCCGTCGGGCGTGACCGCCCCGGGAACGAGCGGCGCCAGCGCGGCGGCGCCCGGTCCGCCGGGGCGGTAGATCCGGTGCACCGCCGCGTCCGCGTCCCAGACCGGGACGCCCGCCGCGCGGAACATCTCCGCCGTCGTCGACTTGCCCATGCCGATGGAACCCGTCAGGCCGAGAAGGAAGGGCCGGTCCCGCGCCGTCATCGCCGGCCCAGCACCGCCTCGCGCAGATCGGCGTCGACCAGCGGGGTCTTGCCGAACCAGCGCGCGAAACCCGGAACCCCCTGGTGCAGCAGCATCCCGAGCCCGTCGACCACGCGAAGGCCCCGCGCGGCCGCGGCCGCGAGAATGGGCGTCACCAGCGGCTCATAGACGATGTCGGTGACGAGCGCGTGGCCCGGAGCCCCGTCGAGCCGGATATCGAGCGGCGGCTGGCCCACCATGCCGAGGGCGGAGGTGTTGACGATCAGCGCCGCCCCGTCGGCCGCCTCGGAGATGTCCGCCCAGTCGATCACGCGGACCGGCCCGCCGAGATCCCCGGCCAGCCGCTCGGCGCGGGCGCGGGTGCGGTTGGCGAGGCGGATCTCCGGCGCGCCGGCCTCGAGCAGCGCCGCGACCACCGCGCGGGAAGCACCCCCCGCCCCCAGCACCAGCGCGGGCCCGCGATCCGCCGCCCATCCCGGCGCGCCCTGGCGCAGGTTCTCGAGAAAACCGTAGCCGTCGGTATTGTCGGCCTCGATCCCGCCGTCGGGCAGGAAGGTCAGCGTATTGGCCGCGCCGACCCGCGCCGCCCGCTCCGTCACCTCGGACGCCGCGGCGAGCGCCGCCTCCTTGTGCGGGATCGTGACATTGACGCCCCGGAACCCGAGCAGCGGCAGCCCGGCGAGCCCGCGGGCGAAATCTTCGGGGGCGAGCCCGATCGGGACATAATAACCGTCGATCCCGTAGCGGCGGAGCCAGTGGCCATGCAGCCGGGGCGAGCGGGAATGACCGATCGGCCAGCCGATAACCCCCGCGAGAGGCGGGCGATGCGCGTTCATTCGAGTAACAAACCCCTCGTGCGCAGGAATCCGAGAAGCTCGAGCAGCGGCAGCCCGAGAATGGTGAAATGGTCGCCCTGCACATGGGAGAAGAGCTGCGCGCCCTCCGCCTCCAGCCGATAGGCGCCGACCGTCGAGGTGAGGCCCTCGCCCTGGCGGGCCACATAGTCGTCGAGAAAGGCGTCGCTGAAGGGCCGCATCCGGAGCGTCGCCCGGCCGACATGGCGCCAGACGGGAACCGCGCCCTCGTAGACGACGGCGGCCGAGAGCAGTTCGTGCGTGCGCCCGCGCAGGAAACCGAGATGGTCGCGCGCCTCCGCGGCGGAAGCCGGCTTGTCGAAGAGACGGCCCTCGCAGACCAGAACCTGATCCGCCCCGAGCACCCGCGCAGCCGGAGCGCGCCCTGCGACGCGGCGCGCCTTGTATTCCGCCAGCGTGTCCGCGATGTCGCGCGGCGCCGCGCCCTCGGCGAGCAGCCCCTGCTTGATCGCCGCCTCGTCGACCGCGGCCGGAACCACCTCCACCGCGACGCCGGCGGCGCGCAGCATCGCGGCGCGCGCCTCGGACTTGGACGCGAGAATCAGGGGAGCTTCCGGCTGGTCTGGCATCGGCGAAAATCGCGCTCCGGTGGGTCGGCCCGTGTTCTGAAGCCTCGGGAGACGGAGTGCAAGAGCGGCGATCGGCGGAGCGTCCCGCGGAATCCCGGGGACTGTTCTGGGGATAACCTCTGTAAATCGCGGGGCCGAACGCGGGAAAGCCGGGGACGGAGTCGATCCGTACCCGTTCCCTCGGGAGTCACGCACAAGCGATCACCGCTGTGCGTTAATTTTCGCCCGGCTCGGGATAACTTCGCACCTCCGCGTGCCAAGTCAGTTCCCAACGAGATTCACAGCCTGTGGATTGCCGCGGCCCCACGCCGGAATATTCTGATCTCAAAGGACTTTTTTCTCACCGTAACAACTTTCAGTTGAAATCCGAACGCCGCCCGGCTTCTTCCCCATCTGTGGAAAACTGTGTGGGAAAAACTGCGCGAAGATTAATCCCCAGGATTCACCGGCTTACCTTCTTCACCCATTTTCAAGAATCCAGACCCTGAACCGATGGGGAGAGGGTCGGCTTGCGTCCTCGCCCACTCCTGCTAGGACCCCGGAAACGGCACCGAAGGATACCTCCTCATGCGCGACCTGCTCATCAGCGCCTATCCGTGGATCAAGGCCTTCCACATCGTCGCGATGGTGAGCTGGATGGCAGGTCTCTTCTACCTGCCCCGACTCTTCGTCTATCACGCCGAACGCGGCGTTTCCGGCAGCGAACTCTCCGAAACGCTGAAGGTCATGGAAACCAAGCTTCTGAGATATATTATGAATCCCGCCATGGGTGCGACCTGGTTTCTCGGGGTTCTGCTCGCTCTCACCCCTGGGGTGGTTGATTGGACGGCCGGCTGGTTCTATATCAAGATAGCCTGTGTGCTGATCCTGAGCGGATTTCAGGGTTGGCTCGGCGCCCGCGGCCGGGATTTCATCTCCGATCGCAACCGGATCTCCGGCCGGACCTATCGTCTGGCCAATGAAATACCGACGCTGGCGCTCATCGTGATTGCAATCATGGTGGTGGTCCGGCCGTTCTGACCTCTCCAAGTTTGACAGTCGTGACAGTTTGTGCAAAGGGGAAGACAGAAGGTCACGATTCACGGCTGGCCGCCTCCCCGATATCCCTCCCATCAAGGACGTTTGACTGCTCCGATGGATTTATCCTCTGATTTCCAGCAGCTTTCGCTCGCCGAGCTGAAAGCCAAGAGCCCGGCCGATTTGCTGACCCTCGCCGAGGAACTCGAGATCGAGAACGCCTCGAACATGCGCAAGGGCGACATGATGTTCGCCATCCTCAAGGACATGGCCGCGGAGGGGGTCGAGATCTCCGGCGACGGTGTCCTCGAGGTTCTGCAGGACGGTTTCGGTTTTCTCCGCTCGCCCGAGGCGAACTACCTCGCCGGACCCGACGATATCTATGTAAGTCCGAACCAGATCCGGAAATTCTCGCTGCGCACCGGTGACACGGTCGAGGGCGTGATCCGCGCACCCAAGGAAGGCGAGCGGTATTTCGGCCTGGTAAAGGTCTCGAAGATCAATTTCGAGGATCCCGAGAAGGCCCGGCACAAGGTTCATTTCGACAATCTGACGCCGCTCTATCCCGACGAGCGGATCAAGCTCGAGCTGGACGACCCGACCATCAAGGACCGTACCGCGCGCATCATCGATCTGGTCGCGCCGATCGGCAAGGGCCAGCGCGGGCTCATCGTCGCGCCGCCGCGGTCGGGCAAGACGGTGATCCTGCAGAACATCGCCGCCTCGATCGAAAAGAACCATCCCGAATGCTATCTGATCGTCCTTCTGGTCGATGAACGGCCCGAGGAAGTGACGGACATGCAGCGCTCGGTGAAGGGCGAGGTGATCGCCTCGACCTTCGACGAACCGGCGACACGGCATGTCGCGGTGGCCGAGATGGTGATCGAGAAGGCCAAGCGGCTGGTAGAGCACAAGCGGGACGTGGTTATCCTGCTCGATTCCATCACCCGGCTCGGGCGCGCCTACAACACGGTGGTGCCGAGTTCGGGCAAGGTGCTGACCGGCGGTGTCGATGCGAACGCGCTGCAGCGGCCGAAGCGGTTCTTCGGCGCGGCGCGCAACATCGAGGAAGGCGGCTCGCTCACCATCATCGCCACCGCGCTGATCGATACCGGCAGCCGCATGGACGAGGTCATCTTCGAAGAGTTCAAGGGGACGGGCAACTCCGAGATCGTCCTTGACCGGAAGATCGCGGACAAGCGTGTATTCCCGGCCATCGACATCTTGAAATCCGGCACCCGGAAAGAAGAACTTCTGGTTGAGAAAACCGATCTTACCAAAATGTTCATTCTTCGGCGGATTCTCAATCCGATGGGCACGACGGATGCGATCGAGTTCCTGATCGGAAAGCTCAAGCAGACCAAATCCAATGGCGAGTTCTTCGACTCGATGAACAGCTAAGCGGCCATTACTTGAGGTATACTGAAACGGATGACCGATACGATCTACGCTCAGGCTTCGGCCAGGGGGCGGGCGGGCGTCGCGGTCATCCGGATCTCCGGCCCCGGAGCCTTTGCCACCCTTGAAGATCTGACCGGGCCGCGGCCCGCCGACCGAACCGCCGCGCTGCGGCGCGTCCGCGCGCCCGATGGCGAGGTGGTGGATCACGCGCTGACGCTGTGCTTCCCGGGCCCTGCGAGCTTTACCGGCGAAGATGTCGCCGAGCTGCAGGTCCATGGCGGCCCGGCGATCTGCGCCGCTGTCCTCGATCTCATCGGTGGTCGTCCCGGAACGCGACTCGCGGAGCCGGGAGAGTTTACGCGGCGCGCGCTGCTGAACGGACGGCTCGATCTCGCTCAGGTCGAAGGGTTGGGCGACATGCTGGCCGCGGAGACCGAAGCCCAGCGGCGGCAGGCGGCGCGGCTGATGTCCGGCGCGTTGTCCGGTCAGGCGGCGCGATGGCGTGAGGCGCTGGTCCGCGCCCTGGCCTTCGTCGAGGCTTCGATCGATTTCGTCGACGACGCCGTGCCGGACGATGTGCTCCAAGCGGTGATGGCTGATCTCGAAGGCCTGTCGGCTGATCTTCGCGCGGCCGTGAAGGGGGCGGGGATCGCGGAGCGGATCCGTGAAGGGTTCGAGATCGCTCTGGTCGGCGCGCCCAATGTCGGGAAGTCCACGCTGCTCAACGCGCTCGCCGGGCGGGAGGCCGCGATCACCTCCGCCGTCGCGGGCACGACCCGCGATGTCATTGAAGTCCGGATGGATCTTGGGGGCCTTCCCGTCACGCTGCTGGATATGGCCGGGCTCCGCGTGACCGAGGATACGGTGGAGCGGATGGGGGTCGACCGGGCCCGAGGACGGGCGGATCGCGCGGATCTTCGGGTGTTTCTCGTCGAGGCGTCGGGTGAGGTAGAACAACTTGGGGTTGCATCGCAGCCGGGCGACGTGGTTGTTCGGGCCAAGGCGGATCTGGCGCGGGCGCGGCCGGGGGCGCTTGCCGTCTCGGGTGTGACCGGGGCGGGGATCCGAGACCTGCTGGCGGCCGTGCGCCAGGAGCTGGAAAAGCGGGTTCAGGCTTCCTCCGGCATCTCGCACCGCCGGCAAGCGGTGGCGATCGGGCGGGCGGCGGAGGCGGTGGACCAAGGCCTTGCGCAGATCCGGAACGACCGGCCCGAGATTGGCGCCGCCGAACTCCACCGAGCGGTGAGGGCGCTTGATTTTCTGGTTGGAAAGGTGGATGTGGACGCCATTCTGGACAAGGTTTTCGAGAGCTTCTGCCTCGGCAAGTAGGGAGGTGTTTCACGTGAAACATCGGCACTTCGATGTTGTCGTGGTCGGGGGCGGTCACGCCGGGACCGAAGCCGTGCTGGCGGCGCAACGCGTCGGCGCGCGGGCGGCGCTGGTGACGCACCGCTTCGAGCGTCTCGGCGAAATGTCCTGCAATCCGGCGATCGGGGGGCTGGGCAAGGGCCACATCGTCCGCGAGATCGATGCGCTGGATGGGCTGATGGGACGCGCGGCGGATCATGCCGGGATCCAGTATCGCCTCCTCAATCGGCGCAAGGGACCTGCCGCGCAGGGGCCGCGGCTGCAAGCGGATCGTGCGCGTTACCGCGCCGCCGTTCAGGCCGTGTTCCGCCAAGAGCGGACTCAGGTGATCGAAGGAGAGGTCGTCGATCTTCTCGTGCGGGCGGGGGCCGTTCGCGGCGTCGTCCTTTCCGACGGATCGGAGATCGCGGCGAGGGCGGTGGTTCTGACAACGGGAACCTTTCTCCGAGGCGTCATCCATATCGGCGACCAGGCCACTCCCGCCGGCCGAGCTGGCGATCCGGCCGCCGCGCGGCTCGGGGCGCGACTTGAAGCCCTTGGCTTGCCGCTGGGGCGGCTCAAGACCGGAACCCCGCCGCGGCTTGACGGCCGCAGCATCGATTGGGCGCGGGTGGGCGTTCAGCCGGGCGATGACACACCGGAATTTCTGTCCTTCCTGACCAACCAGGTGGCTGCGCGCCAAGTCTCGTGCGGAATCACGCACACATCGCCCGCGGTACACGACCTGATCCGGCGGAACCTGGAACGTTCCGCCCTTTTCGGCGGCCATATCGAGGGCGTCGGACCTCGCTACTGTCCATCGATCGAAGACAAGGTGACCCGCTTCGCGGACAAGGATCGGCATCAGGTGTTTCTGGAACCGGAAGGGCTTACGGATTTCACCGTCTATCCCAACGGTATCTCCACCTCGCTCCCGGCGGAGGTCCAGGAGGAGCTTGTCCAAGCCATGGAAGGCCTGGAGAGGGCGCGGATCCTGCGGCCCGGCTATGCGATCGAGTACGATTACGTCGATCCCCGCGCTCTGACCGCGGCCCTCGGGCTGAAAGCCCTGAGAAATCTGTTCCTGGCGGGGCAGATCAACGGGACCACGGGTTACGAGGAGGCCGCCGGGCAGGGGCTGGTGGCGGGTTTGAACGCGGCCACCACGGCGAGCGGGGAGGGAGAACCCGTCATTTTCGGCCGAGAAGAGTCGCTCATCGGCGTGATGATCGATGACCTCGTCACCCAAGGCGTGACGGAACCCTATCGCATGTTCACCTCGCGGGCGGAATTCCGGCTGCAGCTCCGGGCAGATAACGCGGACCAGCGCCTCACTCCGCTTGGTCTTCGCCTCGGGTGCGTGTCCGTGGCGCGGTCCCGCGCCTTCGAAGAGAAGATGGCGAAGCTGGACAACGCCCGGTCTCGCGCGAAGGCCATCGAATTCACGCCGAACGAGGCGCGAATGCGGGGACTCGAGGTCAATCAGGACGGCGCGCGGCGGAACGTCCTCGCGCTGTTCGCGCTGCCGAACATGGACCGGGACCGGATCCGCGCCGCTTTTCCCGATCTTGCCGCCATCGACGCGCCAACCCTGCGTCAGCTGGAACGGGAGGCGATCTACGCTCCCTATCTGGAGCGGCAGCGGGCGGAGGTCGCACAGCTTCGGCGAGACGACGAGATGACATTGCCGGAGGGTCTGGACTATGCCGCGATGCCCGGCCTTTCCAACGAACTGCGGGGTAAACTGGCCCGGATTCAGCCTCGGACGCTGGCACAGGCGGGGCGGATCGAGGGGATGACCCCGGCCGCGCTCACGCTTCTGCTGATGCGGGCCCGCCGGCTGCGGGAGGCGTCATGAGGGATGGGGTGCCGCTCGATGTTTCACGTGAAACACAGGAGCGTCTGGAGCGCTACGCGGAACTTCTGACGAAATGGACAGCCCGGATCAACCTGGTCTCGAAGGCGAGCTTGAGCGACCTTTGGACCCGGCACATCGCCGATTCCGCGCAGCTCTGGACCCTCGCCCCCGCGGATCCCGCTGTTTGGTGCGACATTGGCTCGGGCGGGGGCTTTCCGGGCCTTGTGATCGGCATCCTCGCGCGCGAGCGGCAACCGGACCTAGACCTCCACCTCGTGGAAAGCGATACACGGAAATGCGCCTTCCTCTCCACCGTTATCCGCGAGTGTGGGCTTCGGGCGGTCGTCCACGCCGAGCGGATAGAGGAGGCCATGCCCCCCGCCGCGGATGTTCTTTCCGCGCGCGCTCTGGCGCCGTTGCCTGCTTTGTTGGCATTCGCGGAAAAACTGCGGCGTCCCGAGGGTATTTGCTTGTTTCCGAAGGGCGAGCAGGTGCATAAGGAACTGGAAGACGCCGCCTGCGCCTGGCAATTCGAGTACCATATCCACCCAAGCCGCACCGACGAGAAAGCGGCGATTGTTGAGATCGGAGCGTTCGCCCGTGTCTGATACCGCCATGCGTCCGCATGTCTTGGCGATCACCAATCAGAAGGGCGGCGTGGGCAAGACCACGACCGCCATCAATCTCGGCACGGCGCTCGCGGCGCTCGGCAAGCGGGTGCTGCTGATCGACATCGACCCGCAGGGAAACGCCTCCACAGGCCTCGGTCTGCCGGTCGCCTCCCGCGGTCTCACCGCCTATGACTTCATCGTGGCGACGGAACCGCGGGATTTCGCGGTTCAGACCATGGTGCCGGATCTCTATCTCATCCCCGCCACATCGGACCTGAGTTCCGCGGATGTCGATCTCGTGTCCGATCCGCGTCGTCTCCAGAAGATGCGTGACTCTCTCGCCATTCCCGGAGCACTGCCCGAGCGGTTGGACTACGTGCTGATCGACTGTCCTCCGTCGTTGAACCTGCTGACGTTGAACGCCTTGGTGGCGGCGCATTCGGTCCTCGTGCCGCTGCAGTGCGAGTTCTTCGCGCTGGAAGGTCTGTCGCAGTTGATGCGCACGGTGCAGTCGGTCCGAGGAGCGCTGAATCCGAGCCTCCGTATACAAGGTATTGTGTTGACCATGTATGACCGGCGCAACAACTTGTCCGGGCAGGTCGCGATGGACGTCCGGGACAATCTTGGAAGTCTGGTCTACGAGACGGTCATCCCTCGCAACGTGCGGTTGAGTGAGGCGCCGTCGCATGCCGTTCCGGCGCTGATCTACGACTATACGTCGAGCGGCAGCATCGCCTATCAGCGTCTCGCGGGCGAGGTTCTGGCACGCATGCGCGGCAACCGGGATCTGGTCGAGCCGGCTTAGGGAGCGGAAAATGGAAAAGAAGGGTTTGGGCCGCGGCCTGTCGGCGTTGCTCGCGGATGTCGCGCCGGAACCGGAGCGCGTGGCGGAGCCGGGCGCTGCCGCCGGATCCGGACCGCGCGCAATTCCGATCGAGCGGATCAAGCCGAACCCGAACCAGCCGCGCCGTGATTTCCCGGACAAGGATCTCTACGATCTCGCCGCCTCGATCCGCGAACAGGGCGTGATCCAGCCGCTGATCCTGCGTACCCATCCCTCCGAGCCGGAGATGTACGAGATCGTCGCGGGCGAACGCCGCTGGCGCGCGGCGCAGATCGCCCAGTTGCATGAACTGCCCGCGATCCTGCGCGAACTCGACGACACCCAGGTGCTCGAGATCGCGATCATCGAGAACATCCAGCGCGAGGATCTGAATGCGATCGAGGAGGCCCTCGCCTATCGGCAGCTGATGGACCGTTTTGGTCACACGCAGGAACGCCTCGCGGAAGGGCTCGGCAAGAGCCGCAGCCACATCGCGAATCTGCTGCGTCTCCTGACGCTGCCGGAGGGGGTGCTCGACCACGTTCGAACCGGACGGCTGAGCGCGGGCCACGCACGCGCCCTCGTGACCGCCGCCCATCCGGAAGCGCTGGCCCGCCAGGTGATCGAGAAGGACCTCTCCGTACGTCAGACCGAGCAGCTCGCCCGCTCGGTGCTGGGCGCGGCCACGCCCGCCGGCGCCGCGCCTCCGCGCACCAGGACGAAGGACGCCGATACGCGGGCGCTCGAGGAGGATCTGACCGCCTCGCTGCGGCTCAAGGTCTCGATCGAGCACAAGGCGGGGAAACAGGCCGGCGAGGTGCGGATCCGCTACCGCAATCTCGAGGAACTGGACGGGCTCTGCCAGCTTCTTTCCGCGAGTTGAGGCTCCCCGCCGGGAATGTCCCTGACCCTCTGCGGCCGAGGCTGTTGTGGCTCAGGGACAATCTAACCTATTGTTAAAAATAGGTTTTCGAGGATCGCGTTCAGGACCGGCCGCCCGGCGGCCGTCACCTTGATCCGGTCCGGCGCGACGCTCAGCAAACCCTCCGCGCGCAGTTCCTCGAGTGCCTTCGCGTCGAGCGGCTGCCCGCCGAGCGCCCGGAACCGCCGCGGATCGATCCCCTCTTCGAGCCGCAGCCCCATCAGCAACAGCTCGACCGCCCGGTCGGTCGAACTGACCGGCTCGCGCATCGATATTCCGCCCGCGCCGGATTCGACCGCCGTCAGCCATGCCTCGGGCGCCAGAGGCGTCTCGGTCGCCCATCGGGTGCCGTCGAGCGTCAGCCGCCCGTGAGCACCGGGTCCGATGCCGACATAGTCGCCCGAGCGCCAGTACACGAGATTGTGCCGGCCCTCCGCCCCCGCCGCGGCGTGGTTGGAAGTCTCATAGGCGGGAAGCCCGGCGGCTTCGCACAGTTCCTGCGTCGCGAAATAGAGATCCGCCGCCAGCGTCTCGTCCGGCAATCCGCGCAGCCGCCCGCGGCGGGCGAGTTCACCGAACCGCGTGCCGTCCTCGATCGTCAGCTGGTAGAGCGACAGATGATCGGCCGCGAGGCCGAGCGCCAGGCCGAGTTCCCGCCGCCAGTCGTCGAGATCCTGCCCCTGCCGGGCATAGATGAGATCGAAACTCACGCGCTCGAACGTGGCGCGGGCGATGTCGAAGGCCGCCAGCGCCTCGCTCAAGCTGTGCAGCCGACCGAGCGCCTTGAGATCCCGGTCGTTCAGGGCCTGGATTCCCATCGAGAGCCGGTTCACCCCGGCGGCGCGATAGCCGCGGAAGCGTTCGGCCTCGACGGAGGTCGGATTTGCCTCGAGCGTGATTTCCGCCTCCGGCGCCAGATGCCATTCCGCGGCGATCGTGTCGATCACGGCACCCACCGTCTCCGCCGGCATCAGGCTCGGCGTGCCGCCGCCGAAGAAGATGCTCCCGACCGCGCGGCCGCGGGTGTCCCTGGCCGCGGCGCGAAGCTCGCGAACCAGCGCGTCGCGCCAGCGGTCCTGGTCGATCCCGGCGCGGACATGGCTGTTGAAATCGCAATAGGGGCATTTCGCCGCGCAGAACGGCCAGTGGACGTAGATCCCGAACCCGCCGGCGCGCCAGTCCTCGGCCGGAGCATGGCCCGCGGTGTCCGGAGGCGCCGCCACCCGGTCAGGCCCGAGGAAGGAGAGGTTCATCGGCGTGCTCCCGCGTCTCTCGCCCGGTCAGGCCGGGGCGAGGCACGCCTCGACGAGCCTTGCCAGCGCGCGGGCGCGGTGGCTGATCCGGTTCTTGTCGGCGAAATCCATCTCGCCGAGCGTGATCTCATGCCCCTCGGGCTGGAACATCGGATCGTAGCCATGTCCCCCGGCACCCCGCATCGGCCAGACGCAGCGGCCTTCGAGCACCCCCTCGAACACCTCGTCGTGCCCGTCGGGCCAGGCCAGCACCAGCGTCGAGAAAAAGCGCGCCGTCCGGGGCTCCGGCGCCCCCGCCGCCTCGAGTTCCCGCCAGGCCCGGGTCATCGCCAGGGTGAAGTCGCGCCCCGTCGGCGTCTCGGCCCAGTCGGCGGTGCGCACGCCCGGCGCGCCGCCCAACCCGTCGATCGCGATGCCGCTGTCATCGGCCAGCGCGGGCAGCCCGGTCGCGGCGGTGGCGGCATGCGCCTTGATCCGCGCGTTGCCGAGGAAGCTCTCCTCGGTCTCCGCCGGTTCCGGCAGGCCGAGCTCGCCCGCCGACACCGCCTCGATCCCGAAGGGCGCGAGCAGCGCGCGGATCTCGGCGAGCTTGCCGGCATTGTGCGTCGCGACCACGATCCGCGGTTCGGTCAGCCGCCGCGTCACGAGATGGCGGCCTTCTGCGCGGCCACCAGATCCGAGATACCCTTCTCCGCGAGATCGAGTAGCTGCCCGAGCTCGCCGCGGGAGAAGGTCGCGCCCTCGGCGCTTCCCTGCACCTCGATCAGGCCGAATTCGCCCGTCATCACGAAATTTCCGTCGGTCCCGGCCACGCTGTCCTCGGCATAGTCGAGATCGAGCACCGGCTGTCCACCGTAGACGCCGCAGCTGACCGCGGCGACATGCGTTGTGATCGGATCGCTCTTCACGTCGCCCGCCTTCAGGAGCTTGTTGACCGCGAGCCGGAGCGCGACCCAGCCGCCGGTGATCGAGGCGCAGCGCGTGCCGCCATCGGCCTGGATCACGTCGCAATCGACGGTGATCTGCCGCTCGCCGAGCGCGACGCGGTCGATGCCGGCGCGCAGGCTGCGCCCGATCAGCCGCTGGATCTCCTGCGTGCGCCCCGACTGCTTGCCGGCCGAGGCCTCGCGCCGGTTCCGCGAGGTCGTGGCCCGGGGCAGCATGCCGTATTCCGCCGTGACCCAGCCGAGTCCGGTCTTGCGCAGGAAGGGCGGGACGTTCTCCTCGACCGAGGCGGTGCAGAGCACATGCGTGTCGCCCATCCGGATCAGGCAGGATCCCTCGGCGTGGCGCGACACCCCGGTCTCGATCGTGATCGCGCGCAGCGCGTCGGTGGCGCGGCCGGAGGGACGCATGGCAGTCTCCTTTGAACAGCTCGGGGGCCCGGACAAGGCTTGCCGGACCGCGATCGGCGCCTCATATCCCCTGAGCCGGACGGCGTCCAGCGCCGGCGCGCCCCTCCGGCCCGCGGGGTCTGCGCGGCGATTGACCGCGCCCCGCTTCGCCCCGTACCTTTCGCCGGCGCAACAGAGGAATCCCGGTGTCCGCCGCGCCCCCGAACGCTTCGCCCCTGAGCCAGATGAGCGACCGCGGCCGCGAGGTTTTCCGCCGTCTCGTCGAGGCCTATCTCGAGACAGGCGAGCCGGTCGGCTCGCGCACGCTCTCCCGCTCGGTCTCCGAGAGCGTCTCGCCCGCGACCATCCGCAACGTGATGCAGGATCTCGAACTGCTCGGGCTTCTCGACAGTCCGCATGTCTCGGCCGGGCGCGTTCCGACGCAGATGGGCCTGCGGCTCTTCGTCGACGGCATCCTCGAGGTCGGCGACGTCGGCGTCACCGAACGCGCGGAGATCGAGCGCAGCCTCGGCCGGGGCGACGGCGACCTGCCGACGATCCTCGATCGCGCCGGCGAGATGCTCTCCGGCCTGACCCATGGCGCGAGCCTCGTGCTCTCGCCGAAGGCGGAGGCGCCGATCCGGCACATCGAATTCGTCTCGCTCGGCCCGGATCGCGCGCTCGTCGTGCTCGTCACCGCCGACGGCCAGGTCGAGAACCGCGTGTTCGAGCCCCCGATCGGGCTAACGCCCTCGGCGATGCGTCAGGCGGCGAATTTCCTGAACGCGATCCTGCAGGGCCGGACCCTGGGCGAGATGCGCGGCGTCGTCGCCGCGGAGATCGTCCGGCGCCGGGCGGAGCTCGACGCGCTCGCGGCGCATCTGATCGAGGACGGCACCGCCGTCTGGGCCACCGATGGCGACGGCGGCCGCGACCGCCTGATCGTGCGCGGCCGCGCCAATCTGCTCGAAGGCACCGAGGATGCCGAGCAGCTCGAACGCATCCGCGGCCTCTTCGACGATCTGGAGCGCAAGCGCGATCTGGCGCAGCTCCTGGAGCTCACCGAGGGCGGCGACGGGGTGCGCGTCTTCATCGGCTCGGAGAACAAGCTTTTTTCACTTTCCGGTTCCTCTCTCGTGGTCTCTCCCTATATGAATGCGGACCGCAAGATCATCGGCGCGGTGGGGGTGATCGGACCGACCCGGCTCAACTATGGCCGGATCGTGCCGATCGTGGACTACACCGCCCAGTTGGTCGGCCGGCTGGTCTCGAGCCGGAGCAAGGGCTAGGACGGAACATGATGGCGAAAGACAAGAACAAGCACGATCTCGAGGAGCAGTTCCTCGACGATCCGGAAAACCTCTTCGACGAGGACCAGGACGAACCGGACGCCGAGGAGATCGAGGCCGACGAGATCGCCGCGCTCCGCGTCGAGGTGGCCGAGCTGAAGGACCGCCTGCTGCGCAGCCTCGCGGAGACCGAGAACATGCGCAAGCGCGCGGAGCGCGACCGGCGCGACGCCGAGGTCTATGGCGCGACGCGGCTCGCGCGCGATCTTCTCGCGGTGCACGACAATTTCGACCGGGCGCTCGGCAATGTGACCGACGCGGTGCGCGAGGCCGCGCCCGGACTGATCGAGGGGATCGAGCTCACCCAGCGCGGCCTGCTCTCCGCCTTCGAGAAGAACAAGATCACCAAGATCAGCCCCGCCGCCGGCGACCGCTTCGACCCGAAGCTGCATCAGGCGATGTTCGAGGCCCCCGTGCCCGGCACCAAGGCCGGCGACATCATCCAGGTGATGGGCGAGGGTTTCATGATCGGCGAGCGCCTGCTGCGCCCGGCGCAGGTCGGCGTCTCCTCCGGCGGCCCCGCCGTCCAGTAGCGCGGACACCTGCCCCCCTCCCGAACCCGGTAGGGCGGACCTCGGTCCGCCCTACCCGCGCCGCCGCCCCACGATCCCCGCGACCACCAGCCCGAGGATCAGCAGCGGCGCTACCACGCTCGCGATGAGACCGAGATGGTGCCAGATCCAGGGCAGCACATCGGCCTCCCGGCCGAGCTTGTAGGCGAGCGTCACCCAGAATCCGGTCCAGAGCGCGGCGCCGAGCATGTTGGCGGCGAGAAAGCGCGGCCAAGGCATGCCCGTCGTGCCCGCGACGAGCCCGTTCAGCTGCCGGAGCAGCGCGACGAACCGCGCCACGACGACGATGATCGGACCGCGCCGGCGCATGATGTCCTCGACCCGGGCCAGCGCGCCCTCCGTCACCCCGAACCGGGCGCCGTGGCGCAGGATCACTGGGCGGCCGAGGTCGCGGCCGATCAGATAGCCGATGTTGTCGCCGAGCACCGCGCCGGCGAAGGTGGCGACCGCCACCCAGGCGAGGGGGAGCTTTCCGGCCGCGGCCGCCGCAGAGGCGGCGATGACCGCGGATTCGCCGGGCAGCGGCGCGCCGAAGGATTCAAGCGTCACGACGAGGAAGAGCGCCGCCGCGCCGTAATGCGCGAGCAGGCCCTCGATGGTGGCGGCGAAGGCGCTCATGCGATCAGCGCCTTCAGGTCGTAGACCAGCGCCAGCGCCTCGCGCGGCGAGAGCTCGTCGGGATGAACGGCGCGAAGCCGCTCCTCCGCGGCCGAAGCCGGGGGGGCGGCCGCGGCCACGGGGGAGGGAGATCGCGCCACGACGCTGAAGAGCGGCAGGTCGTCCACCAGCGTCTTCGCCTTGCCGCCCGGCTCCCGGTCGCCCTGTTCCAGCGTGTCGAGCACGACCCGCGCCCGCTCGACCACCGCCCTCGGCAGTCCCGCGAGCCGGGCGACCTGCACGCCATAGGAGCGATCCGCCGCCCCCTCGCGCACCTCATGGAGAAAGATCACGTCGCCCTCCCATTCCCGGACCGCGACGGTGGCGTTGCGCAGGCCCGGAAGCTTCTCCGCGAGCGCGGTCAGCTCGTGATAATGCGTCGCGAACAGCCCGCGGCAGCGGTTGGCGTCGTGCAGGTGTTCGAGCGTTGCCCAGGCGATCGAGAGCCCGTCATAGGTCGCCGTGCCCCGGCCAATCTCGTCGAGGATGACGAGCGCCCGTTCACCCGCCTGGTTGAGGATCGCCGCCGTCTCGACCATCTCGACCATGAAGGTGGAGCGGCCGCGGGCGAGGTCGTCCGCGGCGCCGACCCGGCTGAAGAGCTGGTCCACCACGCCGATCCGCGCCGCCGTCGCCGGAACATAGGCGCCCATCTGCGCGAGAAGCGCGATCACCGCGTTCTGGCGCAGGAAGGTCGACTTGCCCGCCATGTTCGGCCCGGTCAGCAGCCAGATCGGCCGCGCCCCGGCGCCTTCCGCGGAGAGGTCGCAATCGTTGGCGACGAAGGCGCCGCCCTCGCGCGCCAGCGCCTGCTCCACGACCGGGTGCCGGCCGCCGACGATCTCGAAGCAGCGGCTGTCGTCCACCTCCGGCCGCGTCCAGTCGAGCGCGAGCGCGAGATCGGCGAGCGCCGCGGCCAGATCCGTCTCGGCGAGCGCGCGGGCGGCGGCGGCCACCGGCCCCGACCGGTCGAGCACCGCCCGGCGCAGCGTCTCGAAGACGCGCCGCTCCAGTTCCAGCGCGTGGCCGCCCGCGTTCAGGATCTTCGTCTCGATCTCCGCGAGGGCGAGCGTCGTGAAGCGGACCGCGTTCGCCGTGGTCTGGCGGTGCATGAAGGTGGCGTTGAGCGGTTCGGCCAGCATCTTCGCCGCGTGGGTCGCCGGCGTCTCGATGAAATAGCCGAGCACGTTGTTGTGCTTCACTTTCAGCGCGTTGACGCCCGCGAGCGCGGCGTATTCCGCCTGCAATCCCGCGATCACACCCCGGCCCTCGTCCCGGAGCCGCCGGGTCTCGTCGAGCTCCGGGTCGAACCCCGCCGCGACGAAGCCGCCGTCGCGCAGGATGAGCGGCGGCTCCGCGACCAGCGCCGCGTCGAGCAGCTCCGCGAGCTCCTCGTGCCCTCCGAGCGCCGCGACGGCCTCGGCGAGCGCGCCCGGCAGATCGGGCGAGTCCAAGTCGCGGCGGAGCGCCGCCGCCTCGGCGAGCGCGTCGCGGATCGCGGTGAGATCGCGCGGTCCCCCGCGGTCGAGCGCGAGGCGCGAGAGCGCGCGCTCGAGATCCGGCACCCGCCGCAACCGCTCGCGCGCCGCCCGCGCGACCTCCGGCGCCTCGACGAAATGCGCGACCGCCGCCTGGCGCTCCCGGATCGTCGGGACATGGGCCGAGGGCGCGTTCAGCCGGATCTCGAGCAGCCGCGCCCCGCCGCCCGTCACCGTCCGGTCGATCGCCGCGAGCAGCGACCCCTCGCGCCCGCCCGAGAGCGCCCGCGTCAGTTCGAGATTGCGGCGCGTCGCCGCGTCGATCCGCATCAGCCCGCCGGCGCTTTCCCGGGCGGGCGGGCGCAGCAGCGGAAGCCGGCCCTTCTGCGTCAGTTCGAGATAGTCGACGACGCCGCCGAGCGCGGCGATCTCGACCCGCTCGAAAGCCGCGAACCCTTCGAGCGACCGGACGCCGTAGAGCCGCGCGATCCGCGCCTCCGCGGCCGCGGAATCGAAACTCGCCCGGGCGAGCGGCGTCGCGACCGCGCCCATCTCGGAGACGAGGCCGCGGAGCTCCGGCTCCAGATGGTCGGGCAGCAGCAGCTCGCTCGGCGCGATCCGCGCCAGCATCGGCCCGAGGCCGAGCCGCGCGCAGGGCGCGACCGTCACGTCCCCGGTCGAGACATCGACCCAGGCGAGCGCCCCCTCGTCCCGGATCTCGGCGAAAGCGGCGAGAAAGTTGTGGCGGCGGGATTCGAGCAGGGATTCCTCGGTCAGCGTGCCCGGCGTGACGAGCCGCGTCACCTCGCGCCGCACCACCGATTTCGAGCCGCGCTTCCTCGCCTCCGCCGGATCCTCCATCTGCTCGCAGACCGCGACGCGGAAGCCCTTGCGGATTAACGTGAGCAGGTAGCCTTCCGCGGAATGCGCCGGCACCCCGCACATCGGGATGTCCTGCCCGAGGTGCTGCCCCCGCTTCGTCAGCGCGATGTCGAGTGCCGCCGAGGCCGCCTCCGCGTCGTCGAAGAACATCTCGTAGAAGTCGCCCATCCGGTAGAAGAGCAGCGCGTCGGGATGATCCGCCTTGATGGCGAGATACTGCGCCATCATCGGCGAGACGGGGGTGCTTTCGTTCATCGGCGCTCCCAGGCGAGGCGAAGCCCGATCTATACCGGGCCGCGCCCGGCCGCGGAAGGCGCGCGCATGAAAAAGGCCCCGGCCGGATCATCCGGCGGGGGCCGTTCGCGGCCTTTCGGGCGGCGGGGCCTCAGGCCCCCTTCATCCCGTCCCAGAACCCCTTCACCCGCGAGAAGAAGTCCTGCGTCTCCGGGGAGTTGTCGCGGCCTTCCTCGTCGAACTGGCGCAGCAGTTCCTTCTGCTTGTGCGAGAGATTGACCGGCGTCTCGACCGCGAGCTCGATGTAGAGATCGCCCACCGTCGCCCCGCGCAGCGCCGGCATTCCCTTGCCGCGCAGGCGGAGCTGCTTGCCCGACTGCACGCCCGCGGGCACCTTCACCCGGGTCCGGCCGCCGTCGATCGTCGGCGCGTCGATCTCGCCGCCGAGCGCCGCGGTCGTCATCGAGACCGGGATCCGGCAATGCAGGTCCTGGTTCTCGCGCTGGAAGATCGGATGCGCCTCGACCTCGATGAAGATGTAGAGATCGCCCGGCGGTCCGCCCCGCAGCCCGGCCTCGCCCTCGCCGGCGAGCCGGATCCGGGTGCCGGTCTCCACGCCCGCGGGGATGTTCACGTTGAGCGTGCGGTCCTTGCGCACCACGCCCGAGCCGCCGCAGCCGCGGCAGGGGTTCTTGATGATCTGGCCGCGGCCGCCGCAGGTCGGGCAGGTCCGCTCGACCGTGAAGAAACCCTGCTGCGCCCGCACCTTGCCATGGCCGGAGCAGGTCGGGCAGGTCAGCGGCTCCGCGCCGCCCTCGGCGCCGGTGCCCTCGCAGACCTCGCAGGCCGCGCTGCCGGGCACGTCGATCGTCGCCTGCTTGCCGTGGAACGCGTCATCGAGCGACATCCGCAGGTTGTAGCGCAGATCGGACCCGCGCGCCCGCCGCGTCCGGCCCTGCGCGCCGCCCATGAAATCGCCGAAGAGATCCTCGAACACGTCGGAGAAGGCCGAGGCGAAATCGCCGCCGCCGTGAAAGCCCCGCGCGCCCGCGCCGCCGCCGTTCTCGAAGGCCGCGTGGCCGAACCGGTCGTAGGCGGCCTTCTTCTGGCCGTCCTTCAGGACGTCGTAGGCCTCGTTGATTTCCTTGAAATGCGCCTCGGCCTTCGGATCCTGCGCGTTGCGGTCCGGATGATGCTCCATCGCCTTCTTGCGATAGGCCTTCTTGATTTCCGCCTCCGACGCGTCGCGTCCGACGCCGAGCAGTTCGTAGTAATCGCGTTTGGCCATCCGAAATCCGTCTCTCGCTAAACGGCGGATGGCCCGCCACCCGGGCGGGCCATCCTACTCAGCACTGTGTCCGGGCTCAGGACTTCTTGCCGGAGTCGCCGAGATCCTCGAAATCGGCGTCCACGATGTCGTCGTCCTGGCTCGGCGCGGCCTCGCCGGAATCCTGCGTCTTCGCGGCGGCTTCCTGCTCGGCCTTGTAGATCGCCTCGCCGAGCTTCATCGCCGCCTCGGCCAGATCCTGGCTGCGGGCGCGGATCTTCTCGGCGCTGTCGCCTTCCATCGCTTCCTTCAGCGTCTTGATCGAGAGGTTGATCGCCTCGATCGTGGTCGGATCGACCTTGTCGCCATGATCGGCCACGGCCTTCTCGGTCGAGTGGATCCGGCTCTCGGCCTCGTTCTTGGCCTCGACCAGCTCGCGCCGCTCCTTGTCCGCCTCGGCGTTCTCCTCGGCCTCGCGCACCATCTTCTCGATGTCGGCGTCGGAAAGCCCGCCCGAGGCCTGGATCGTGATCTTCTGCTCCCGGTTCGTGCCCTTGTCCTTGGCATTCACCGACACGATGCCGTTGGCGTCGATGTCGAAGGTCACCTCGATCTGCGGCACGCCGCGCGGCGCCGGCGGGATCTGCTCGAGATTGAACTGGCCGAGCAGCTTGTTGTCCGCGGCCATCTCGCGCTCGCCCTGGAAGACCCGGATCGTCACCGCGTTCTGGTTGTCCTCGGCGGTCGAGAAGATCTGGCTCTTCTTGGTCGGGATCGTCGTGTTGCGGTCGATGAGGCGGGTGAAGACGCCGCCCAGCGTCTCGATGCCGAGCGAGAGCGGGGTCACGTCGAGCAGGACCACGTCCTTCACGTCGCCCTGGAGCACGCCGGCCTGGATCGCGGCGCCCATGGCGACGACCTCGTCCGGGTTCACCCCCTTGTGCGGCTCCTTGCCGAAGAACTTCGTCACTTCCTCGATGACCTTCGGCATGCGGGTCATGCCGCCGACGAGAACCACCTCGTCGATGTCGGACTTAGAGAGGCCGGCATCCTTCAGCGCCGCCTGGCAAGGCTTCATCGAGCGCGCGATCAGGTCGGAGACGAGCGATTCGAGCTTGGCGCGGGTCAGCTTCAGCACGAGGTGCAGCGGCTGGTGCGTCTTCGGATCCATCGAGATGAACGGCTGGTTGATCTCGGTCTGGCTCGACGAGGAGAGCTCGATCTTCGCCTTCTCCGCGGCCTCCTTCAGCCGCTGCAGCGCCATCTTGTCCTTCGTCAGGTCGACGCCGTTCTCCTTCTTGAACTCGTCCGCGAGGTACTGGACCACGCGCATGTCGAAGTCCTCGCCGCCGAGGAAGGTGTCGCCGTTCGTCGACTTCACCTCGAAGAGGCCGTCGTCGATCTCGAGGATCGAGATGTCGAAGGTGCCGCCGCCGAGGTCATAGACCGCGATCGTCTTGGTGCCGGACTTGTCGAGCCCGTAGGCGAGCGCCGCCGCCGTGGGCTCGTTGATGATCCGGAGCACGTCGAGACCGGCGATCTTGCCGGCGTCCTTCGTCGCCTGACGCTGGGCGTCGTTGAAATAGGCGGGGACGGTGATGACGGCCTGGCTGACCTTCTCGCCGAGATAGGATTCGGCGGTTTCCTTCATCTTCTGCAGGACGAAGGCGGAAATCTGCGACGGGGAGTACTTCTCGCCCTTCACCTCCACCCAGGCGTCGCCGTTCGGGCCGGGGACGATCTTGTAGGAGACCATCTCCTTGTCCTTCGCGACCATCGGGTCGTCGGTGCGACGGCCGATCAGGCGCTTGATGGCGAAGAGGGTGTTCTCGGGGTTGGTGACGGCCTGGCGCTTCGCGGCCTGCCCCACCAGCCGTTCATCGTCGGTGAAGGCGACGATCGAGGGAGTCGTACGGGCGCCCTCGGAATTCTCGATGACCTTCGCCTGACTGCCGTCCATGATCGCGACGCAGCTGTTGGTCGTGCCGAGGTCGATACCGATGACTTTGGACATGAAGCTTCCTTTCAAGCGGCGATTTCAAGTGCCGGGTCCCCTGAGAGGCCCCCGGGCTCGGATCCCAATTCCCGGCCGCTCTGAGTGTGCGGCCGCGATGCTGGCAGCTATATAGGGAGCGGGCGAAAAGCCTGCAAGCAGCCGGGGGAGGATAAAAATGGCGCGTGCCGGGAAGCTGGCGGACCGCCCCTGGCGGCTCACGGAGGGTCGAACAAGGCTCTCGGAAGCAAGGGTTTTCCGCGCGGCGCGGAGGGGGGAGACGGCATGAACTGGTGGCGGCATTTCCTTCTGCGGATCGTCCGCAAGATCTGGTTCCGCGCCGCGCTCTTCAGCCTTGGCGGGGTGCTGCTCGCGCTCGTGTCGCGGCTCCTGACGGTCGCGATGCCTGAAATGCTCGCGATCAACATCGGCCAGGATTCGGTCGACAGCATCCTCAGGATCCTCGCCTCCTCGATGCTCGCGGTGACGACCTTCTCGCTGACGGCGATGGTCCAGGCCTATTCGGCGGCGACGACCCAGGGCACGCCGCGCGCCACCCAGCTCATGCTGGCCGACCCGACCTCGCAGAACGCGCTCTCGACCTTCCTCGGCGGATTCCTGTTCTCGATCGTCGGCATCATCGCGCTTTCGACCGGCTATTACGGCGGGCAGGGGCGCACCGTGCTCTTCCTCGGCACGATCGTCGTGATCGCGCTCATCGTGATCACGCTGCTGCGCTGGATCGACCATGTGACGGGATTCGGCCGGATGGGGGATGTGATCGACCGGGTGGAGGCGGCGGCGACGCGGGCGATGCGGGCCCACGCGGCCGCGCCGCTGCTGGGCGGCCAGCCGTCCCGGATCCCGGCGCCCGACGCGATTCCGGTCCGCGCGGCGGAGGCGGGCTATGTCACGCTGATCGACGTCGCGAAGCTCGCGCGCCTGTCCGAGGCGCATGATCTCGATCTCCATCTCGAGGCGCTGCCGGGCACGCTGATCCATCAGGGCCGGCCGCTCCTGCGCGCGGAAGGCGTGGTCGAGGCGGCGACGCGGGACGCCCTCGCCTCGGCCTTCACCGTGGAGCCGCACCGCACCTTCGAGCAGGATCCGCGCCTCGGCGTGATCGCGCTCGCCGAGATCGCCTCGCGCGCGCTCTCGCCGGCGGTGAACGACCCGGGCACGGCGATCGAGGTGCTGAACGCGACCCGGCGCGTGTTCATGGCGCTGCTCGATCCGGAGACGAGCGACCCGCCGAAGCCCAGCCCGCGGCTCTTCGTGCCGGGGATCCCGCTCCGCGACATGGTGATCTCGACCTACCGTCCGATCGCGCGCGACGGCGCGGGCGTGATCGAGGTGCAGATCCGGCTGCAGAAGACCCTGGCCTCGCTCGCCGAATCGGCCTCCGATCCCGGGGTCTTCCGCGTCATGGCCGACGACTGCGCCGAACGCGCGCGCCCGATGCTCCCGCATGCCTCCGACCGCGACGCGCTCACGCTGACGCGGCGCGAGCTCGGCTTCGAGGGGTGACCGGATGATCGAGATCAACGGGGTGGAGGTTCACAAGGGCTGGCTCGACCGGGCCGCCCAGGAGGCGATGGCCGGGGATCTGCGCCGCGTCGCCCTGGCCGCGCCCTTCTTCCAGCCCGTCACGCCCTGGGGCAAGCCGATGTCGGTCCGGATGACCGCCGCGGGGAAATACGGCTGGATGACCGGCAAGGGCGGTTATCACTACGCGGCCCGGCACCCTTCCGGCGTGGCCTGGCCGCCGATTCCCGAGAGTGTGCTCGCGGTCTGGCGGCGCTTCGTCTCGGCGGAGCGGATGCCCGATTGCTGCCTCGTCAACTACTACGGCGAGAAGGCGCGGATGGGGCTGCACCGCGACGCGGACGAGGCGGATTTCTCCTGGCCGGTGCTGTCGATCAGCCTCGGCGATCCCGGGCTGTTCCGGATCGGCGGGACGGAACGGGGCGATCCGACGCGCTCGGTCCTGCTCGAGAGCGGGGACGTGGTGCTGATGGGCGGCCCGGCGCGGCTCGTCCATCACGGGGTGGACCGGATCCGCTTCGGCGGCTCGACGCTGCTCCCGAAGGGCGGCCGGATCAACCTCACCTGCCGTGTCGTGGACTGAAGCCGCGGCGCGAATATGCATTTGCATATTTGCGCGGCCCGGGCTGCTCGAAGCGAATATGCAAATGCATATTCGCCGTCACTGCCCGGACGCGTCACCCCGGGGCGCGACGGAGCAGCAGCCGGTGAGGGCGGGGGCGTCCCCCTCGCTCAGCCGCGCGCCGAGGCCGAAGGCGCGGTCGGACATGCCGTCGCCGCATTGTTCCGGCGCGATGCCGAGCGTCACGGCGCCCTCCTTGTCGCGGGCGACGACGACGCGCGAGCCGGACCCGGCCGCGCCCGTCACCCTGTCGATCGTGAGCGTCCGCTCCTCGGTATCCATGCCGCTCCGGATCAGCCGGTCGCCTTCGTGGCGGATCTCCCAGAAGGGTTCGGTGCCGAAGCAGCGCAGCGTCGGGGGCAGTTCGCCGCCCTCGGCCCAGAGATCGCCCTCGGAGCGCAGATAGTCGAGGCTGACCCAGCCCGCCCTTTCGCCGGCGTTGACCTGTCCCCATGCGCCGCCGGGATCGCGCGCGACCACCTCGACATCCGCCGCGTCGCGTCCCAGCGCGCCGATCACCGGCGCCCCGATGTCCGGTTCGGCGCGGATGTTGAGCTTCGTCTCGACTCCGGTGACCCGGTAGAGGCCGGGCAGGGAGTCCTCCGCGGCGGCGGGGAAGGCGAGGCCTGCGAGGGCGCCTGTCAGGGCGATCGTGATGAGCGGCCGGCGCATGCGTGGTCCTCCGAGGCGATGTTCGCGAGCCCGCGGGCTCATTCCGGGGCGGGCAACGGACGTTTCGCGCCCGAGTCGTCGATGGCGACGAAGATGAATCGCGCCTCGGTGACCTTGGCGAGTTCGTTACCGGGCTGGCGCCGGATCCAGGCCTCGATCTCGATCGTCATCGAGGTCCTGCCCTCGCGCACCAGCGTCGCATAGAGCGAGACCAGATCGCCGACCCGGACGGGCCGGTGGAAGGTCATCGCCTCCACGGCGACGGTCGCGACCCGGCCCCGCGCCCGTGCCCGGGCGAGCACCGAGCAGCCAAGATCCATCTGCGCCATCAGCCACCCGCCGAAGATGTCGCCATTGGCATTGGTGTCCGCCGGCATCGCGATGGTCTGGAGCGCGAGCGTGCCCCTGGGCGTTTCCGACATGTCCGCTTTCCTGATCCCCCGGGCCATCATGCAACCGATCGGGGCGCGGATTTCAAGCGTGTCTCGGTTTGCAACTCGCGTCGCGAGGCGTCATACCAATCCGAAGGGCGCCGAGGATCGCCCGGTGTTGGAGACTGAGTACATGGATTACGAGAAGATCACCGCGACGCTGCGCGCTCTGGCGCTCGAGGCCGGGGCCGAGATCATGACGGTCTATGAGGGTCCGGATTTCGAGGTGAAGTCGAAATCGGACAGTTCCCCGGTGACCGAGGCGGACGAGCGGGCGGACGCGCTGATCGCCGCCGGCCTCGCCGCCGCCTTCCCCGAGATCCCGGTGGTGACCGAGGAGCAGAGCGAGAGCCACGCGATCGCCGCGGACGTGTTCTTCCTCGTCGATCCGCTCGACGGCACCAAGGAATTCATCCAGCGCCGCGGAGATTTCACCGTGAACATCGCGCTGATCGAGAAGGGCGTGCCGACCCGGGGCGTGGTCTACGCCCCCGCAAAGGGCCGGCTCTTCTACACCGACGCCAAGGGGCGCTCGGTCGAGGAGGCGGGGCCGCATCGCGTCGATACGACGGGCGAGACCAGCGCGCTCAAGGTTTCGGTGCCCGATCCCGACGGGCTCGTGGTGGTCGCGTCGAAATCGCACCGCGACCAGGCGACCGACGACTACATCGCGCGCTACCCGGTGAGCGACTTCCGCTCGGCGGGATCCTCGCTCAAGTTCTGCCTGGTGGCCGCGGGCGAGGCGGATCTCTATCCGCGGCTCGGCCGGACGATGGAATGGGACACCGCCGCGGGGCAGGCCGTGCTGCTCGGCGCGGGCGGCAAGGTGGTGCGTTTCGACGATCTCAAGCCGCTCGGCTATGGCAAGGGCGGGTTCGAGAATCCCTTCTTCATCGCCTATGTCCCGGGCGTGAAGCTCGCCGAGGCCAGCTGACAGGCCATGCCGGTCCTGATCGTCATCCCAGCGCGCTATGCCTCCACGCGCTATCCGGGCAAGCCGCTCGCGGAACTGCGGGGCGCCTCGGGCGTGCCGCGCAGCCTGATCCGCCGCAGCTGGGACGCCGCCTGCCAGGTCGAGGGAGTCGACCGCGTGGTGGTGGCGACCGATGACCACCGGATCGCGGACGCGGCCGGGGCCTTCGGCGCCGAGGTCGTGATGACTCCCGACACCTGCCGCAACGGCACCGAACGCTGCGCGGCGGTGATCGAGCGGCTGGGCGGGGACTACGACATCGTCGTCAACCTGCAGGGCGACGCGCCGCTGACCCCGCCTTGGTTCGTCTCCGCGCTCGTCGCGGCGATGCGGGCCGATCCGGCGGCGCGGGTGGCGACGCCGGTCCTGCGCTGCGACACCGCCGCGCTGGAGGGCTTTCTCGAGGACCGGCGCCAGGGCCGGGTCGGCGGCACGACCGCGGTCTTCGACGTCAATCGCGACGCGCTCTATTTCTCCAAGGAGGTGCTGCCCTATACCGGCCGTCCGCTCCGTCCGGAGGAGGAGATCCCGGTCTTCCATCACGTCGGCGTCTACGCCTACCGGCCCGACGCGCTCGCCGCCTATCCCGGCTGGCCGGTCGGTCCGCTGGAGACCTGGGAGGGGCTGGAGCAGCTCCGCTTCATGGAGAACGGCCTGCCGGTGCGCTGCGTCGAGGTCGAGGGGCGCGGACAGGCTTTCTGGGAACTGAACAACCCTTCGGACGTTCCCCGGATCGAGGCGATCCTCAGGGACATGGGAATCGCCTAGAACGCGTGGCCGGCGGCGATCCGCCGTTAGCCAGATCGCGAAGGAATTGTCGCCGCGGAGAAATCTGTGGTAGGACAGAAGCAATTTGACGCGGAGGTCAGCTCCGCTCTTGGGGTATCAGGTGTGGTATGGGATCTCCTATGAAGAATAAAGTCACCAAGGCGGTGCTGCCCGTGGCTGGCTTTGGGACGCGGTTTCTGCCGGCGACCAAGTCGGTCCCGAAGGAGATCCTTCCCCTCGTGGACCGTCCACTCATCCAGTACACGATCGACGAGGCCCGCGCGGCCGGCATCACCGAGTTCATCTTCGTCACCTCCCGCGGCAAGAGCGCGCTCGAGGATTACTTCGACAGCGCGCCCGAACTCGAGGCCGCGCTGCGCGAGGGCAAGAAGACCAAGCTGCTCGACGTGCTGAAGCAGACCGACATGGAAAGCGGCGCGGTCGCCTATGTCCGCCAGCAGGAGCGCCGCGGCCTCGGCCACGCGGTCTGGTGCGCGCGGCGGCTGATCGGCGACGAGCCCTTCGCGGTGCTGCTGCCCGACGACGTGATCGACGCCGAGACGCCCTGCCTGAAGCAGATGATCGAGGCCTACGCGGAGCTTGGCGGCAACATGGTCGCCGCGATGGAGGTTCCGGCCGCCAACGTCTCCTCCTACGGCATTCTCGACGTGGCCGAGGATGACGGCTCGGCCGTCAAGGTCCGGGGCATGGTCGAGAAGCCGAAGCCGGAGGTGGCGCCGTCCAACCTCGCGGTGATCGGCCGCTACATCCTGTCGCCGGACGTGCTCAACAACCTCAACAACATGAAGGAAGGCGCCGGCGGCGAGATCCAGCTGACGGATGCGATCGCCGCGGAGATCTCCAGGAGCGACAACGTCCACGGCTTCCGCTTCAAGGGCCGCCGCTTCGACTGCGGCAGCCAGGCGGGCTATCTGCAGGCGACGGTGTCCTTCGGCCTCGCCCGGCCGGATCTGCGCGACGAGTTCCTGGAGTTCCTGCGCTCCTTCGTCGAACTGGAAGCGCCGCGGGCGAAGGTGGCGGCGGGCCGCTGAGACCCGCTCAGGTTGAATGGAAACGGCTCCGCCCCCCGGGCGGGGCCGTTTCCAGTTGGAGGCGGGACGAGGCGCGGGCGAGGAAAGCGGAACGGCCCGGCGGGGGAACCGCCGGGCCGGATTTCACGAAGGTCTGGTCGGGGAGGCGCGGCCCGCGCGCGGCGCCGCCGCTATCCGCCGTTTCCGGCCGGTCCGCGGCGGCTCAGGCCGCCTTCTCGGCCTTGCCTTCCGTCAGGATCGCGTAGATCGCCGACGGATCGAAGGTCGAGCGCAGCTTGGCGCAGACCGCCTCGTTCTTCAGCGTGCGCGACACGCGCGCGAGCGCCTTCAGATGCTCCGCGCCGGCGTTCTCGGGCGCGAAGAGGGCGAAGACGAGATCGACCGGCTGCCGGTCGATCGAATCGAAATCCACGGGCTTCTCCAGCCGCATGAACAGACCCACCATGCGCCGCACGCCCGCGAAACGCGCGTGCGGGATGGCCACGCCCCGTCCGACGCCGGTCGGCCCGAGGGCCTCCCGGTCCATCAGTGACTTGTAGACGAGCGCGGATGGAAGCTCGTAGACCTGCTCGGCCATGTCGGCGAGGTCCTGCAACAGTCGCTTCTTGCTGGTCGCCTTCACGGGCGCCCGCACCGCCTCGACGTTGATGATCTCCGAAAGCTCCACAACGGGGTCTCCCTGAACGATGAGAACGCGTGGTTACTGGGTATTCCGCGGGTCGATCCAGCCGATGTTGCCATCGTCACGGGTATATACCACATTCACCCCGCCATGCGCGTCATTCCGGAAGACAAGTAAATGCGCGCCGGCGAGTTCCATCTGCATGACCGCCTCGCCGACGGAAAGATGCGGAACCTTGGTTTCCATCTCGGCCACGATGACGGGCTGCAGGCTGTCGGGCTCGCTGTAATCGGCCTCGTCCGCCTGTCCGCCCTCGAGAATGTAGCTCTGCGCCTCCATCGCGAGAATGGGCTCTTCCCGGAACCGGTGGTGGTCGCGCAGCCGGCGCTTGTAGCGGCGCAGCTGCTTCTCCATCCGCTCCAGCGCGCCTTCGAAGGAGGCGTAGACCTCGCCCGCGCGCGCCTTGGCCTGGACGAGCATGCCCGTCGTCAGATGCACGGAGGCGTCGGCGACGAATTCATGGCGGTCCTTGGAGAATGTTACCACCGCGTCCACGGGGCGATCGAAGTACTTGCCGACCGCCTCCGCCAGCCGGTCTTCGACGTGAGTCCGCAGCGCGTCCCCGATGTCGATCTGCTTCCCGCTGACCTGAATGCGCATGATTTGCCCCTTGTTGACGTCGGTTCTTCCCGACGGATTCCAGACGGTCCGCCTTGCCGGGCGGAGCCTTAGGACGGGTACGCGGCCCTTGTCAACGCGCCCGGCGGGCTTGAAATCCGGGGCCTTTCACACCCGGGCCAGGTTGCTTTTCCGGCGCCGGCGTTCGACAGACGACAGAATACCCATCCCCTCACGGTATTTCGCAACCGTCCGCCGCGCAATATCTATCCCCTCGGCGCGCAGCAGCGCGACGATCCGGTCGTCCGAGAGCGTCCGGGCGGGAGGCTCGGCCTCGATGATCTGGCGGATGCGCTCGCGCACGGCCGCGGCCGAGAAGGTCTCCCCCCCGCCGAGCGCCTCGAGCGCCGAGGAAAAGAAGAAGCGCATCGGCAGGTTGCCCTGCGCGCAGGCGATGTACTTGTTCGCCGTCACCCGGCTGACCGTCGACTCATGGAGCCCGAGCCGGTCGGCGAGCGCGCGCCGCGTCAGCGGCCGCATCCGGCTGACGCCGGCGGTGAAGAAATCTCCCTGCAGGGCGACGATCTCGGTCGCGACCCGCAGGATGGTGCGCGCGCGCTGCTCGAGGCTCCGGACCAGCCAGTTCGCATTGGCGCCGCATTCGGAGATGAAGGCCCGGGTCGCGGCGTCCTTCGGTCCGAGATCGACGCTGTACTGGTTGTTGGTCAGCACACGGGGCAGCGTGTCGGTGTTGAGCTCGACCGACCAGCCGCCGCCCGGGGCCGCGGTCACGAAGACATCGGGCACGGCGACCTGGAGCTCCGGCGTCGAGAAGCGCAGCCCGGGTTTCGGATCGAGCGCGCGGATCTCGTCGAGCATCTCCGTCAGATCCTCGTCGTCGACGCCGCAGATCCGCCGGAGTTCCGCCCGCTGGCCGGAGGCGGCGAGGCCGAGATTGCCGAGCAGCGCCTCCATCGCCGGGTCGAGCCGGTCACGCTCGCGCAGCTGGAGCGCGAGGCACTCGCGCAGCGAGCGCGCGCCGACGCCGGCGGGATCGCAGGCCCGCACCAGCGCGAGACCGCGCGCGATCTCGGACGGGCGCAGGCGGTGGCGGGCGATCAGCTCCTCCGGCGTGGCGCGCAGATAGCCGTCCTCCTCCAGTTCCTCGGCGAGGATCAGCGCCGCCTCGATCACCGCCGAGGGGGCGCGCATCGCCCGGATCTGCTCGGCGAGATGATCGGCCAGGGTGACGCCGGCGGCGAGACCTTCGAGGATCGCCGGATCGACGCCGCCCCCGCCCGAGGCCATCCTGGGGCCGCCCCGCTCCCGCTCGCGCGGCGGGGCGAGTTCGAGCAGCGGGTTGCGCTCGATGGCCGCGGCGACATAGTCGCCGAGTTCGAGGTTCGACATGCCCAGAAGCTTGATCGACTGGCGCAGCTGGGGGGTAAGCGCGAGGCTCTGCTTCTGCCGGAGCTCGATCCTGGGCGCGAGCATCCGTCATGCCTCCCGAGCGGCGGGGTCAGATGCGGAAGCTCTCGCCCAGATACACACGGCGCACGTCCTCGTCCTCGACGACCTCGTCCGGCGTGCCGGACATCAATACGGTGCCGTCGTGCAGGATATAGGCCCGGTCGACGATTTCCAGCGTCTCGCGCACGTTGTGGTCGGTGATCAGCACGCCGATGCCCCGCTCGGTCAGGTGGCGCACCAGCTTGCGGATATCGGCCACGGCGAGCGGGTCGACGCCGGCGAAGGGCTCGTCGAGCAGGATGTATTTGGGCTGCGTCGCGAGACAGCGGGCGATCTCGACCCGCCGCCGCTCGCCGCCCGAGAGCGCGATGGCGCGGGCGCGGCGCAGATGGGTGATCGAGAATTCGCCGAGCAGTTCGTCCAGCATCTCCCGCCGCTTCTCCGGATCATCGACGGCGATCTCGAGGATGGCGCGGATGTTGTCGGCGACCGTCATGCCGCGGAAGATCGAGGCCTCCTGCGGCAGGTAGCCGATGCCGAGCCGGGCGCGGCGGAACATCGGCAGCAGCGTCACGTCCTGGCCGTCGACGAGCACCGTGCCCGCGTCGGGCGGCACCAGCCCCGCGATCGCGTAGAAACAGGTGGTCTTGCCCGCCCCGTTCGGCCCCAGCAGCGCCGCGACCTCGCCCCGGCGCAGGCTGAGCGAGACGTCGCGCAGGACCGGACGGCGCTTGTAGCTCTTGCCGAGGTTGATGACCTCGAGCCCCTCGGCCCGGGTGGCGCTCGCCGCGGCGATGGGTGCGGGGCGGTTCACCGGCCGTTTCCCGGCGAGGTCGATCCGGGGGTGAAGATCGTCCGCACCCGGCCCTCGAGTTGGGCGGTGCCGCCGTTGAGATCGATGTGGAGCGTCTGGCTCGACAGCGCGTTCGGCCCCTGCGTCAGCAGCACGTCGCCCGACATGTCGACGAGGCCGGTCGCGACCTCGTAGACCGCCCGGTCCCCCGACGCGGCCTCGCTGCCGTTCGCGAGCGTCACGTTGCCCTCCGCCTCCATCCGCTCCACCGTGCCCTGGGCGCCGGCGGTGCCCGCGACATAGAAGACCTTCAGCCGGTCCGCGGCGAGGCGCAGCTCGCCCTGGCCGACCTTGACCGTCCCGGTGAAGAGCGCGGTGCCGCCCGCCTGGTCGAGCTGGAGCGCGTCGGAGGTGATCTCGACCGGCTGGGTCGCGTCGTGGCTTCGCCCGAAGGGGACGGTCGTTCCCTGGGCGGCGGCCTGGAGCGCGGTCGCGGCGATCAGCGTCGCAGCCAGCGGGAGCAATCGCATCTGGGGTCCTTACTTCGGAGCGGCGGTGGGAAGGTATATCAGGCGCACACCGTTTCCGAAAGAAATCAGCCGCGCATCCGGTGTCTTCGGATCGCTCGGCTCGATCCGGAGCGTGCCGGAGGTGATCGTGCCGAGCGGGCCGTCGGTCTCGACCGACTGGCCGGCCTCGAGCACGCCCTGGGCGAGATCGACATCCATCGTCGCCGCGCGCATGTGATAGCCGTCGGAGGTGTCGATCAGCACCGGCCCGCCGAGCGCGATCCGCTGGGTCTCGAGGTCCAGCGCCGCGCTCGGCGCCGAGAGGTCGATCCGGGGTCCGCCCACCAGATTGATCTCGCCCGCGACCTCGGTCATGTCGGCCCGCGTCGGGGGCGCGGCGTCCGGCACGACGCGGTCGGCGGTGAAGCGGAAGCGGTCGTCGCCCTGGCTCGTCCCGGTCAGGATCGGGTTCGTGACGCTCAGCCCCTCGCCGAGCGCCTCCATGTCGCCCTCGGTGAAGGTGATCCCGCCGCCGGGCAGGCCGTCGTCGGTCTGGATCAGGAAGAGCGCCCCCAGCATCCCGAGGGCGACCAGCGGCAGGCCGAGCTTCAGGATCGCGACGAGGCGGGAGCGGAAGTCGGGGACATGCTCGTGCGGGGCGGCCATGCGCGACCTCAGGTGATCCCGGCGCGCAGGCAGTCGTGCACGTGGAGGATCCCCGCCGGAAGCGCGGGCGTGCCCGGCGCCGCGCCGGCCGGCGTGACGAAGAGGGTGGTGATCTTGCGCGCGTTCATGATGCCGAGCGCCTCGGAGGCGAGGGCGCCGGCGGAGATGGTGAGCGGCCCCGGCGTCATCACCTCGCGCGCCACCCGGTCGAGCAGGCCGAGCATGTGGCGCCGCAGGTCGCCATCCGTGATCACGCCGACGAGCCTGCCGTCGGCGTCGAGCACGCCCGCGACGCCGAAGCCCTTGTGCGTGATCTCGATCAGCGCCTCCGACATCGGCGTGTCGAGGCCGATCAGCGGCAGTTCGCCGCCCTTGTGCATGAGCTGGCCCACGGTGGCGAGCCGGGCGCCGAGCCGGCCTCCGGGGTGGAAGTCACGGAAATCCTCGGGCGTGAAGGCGCGATGCTCCATCAGCGCCACCGCCATCGCGTCGCCGAGCGCGAGCGTCATCGTGGTCGATGTCGTGGGGGCGAGGCCGACCGGGCACGCCTCCGCCTCGGGCGGGAGCACGATTCCGACCGTCGCCTGCCGCGTCAGCGTCGATTCCGCCCGGCCGCAGACGCCGATGATCGGGATCTGGAAGCGCTTGGCATAGGCGAGCATGTCGGCGAGTTCCGGTGTCTCGCCGGAATTCGACAGCAGCAGCACGACATCGGCCGCCGTGATCATGCCGAGATCGCCATGGCTCGCCTCGGCGGGGTGGACGAACATCGCGGGCGTGCCGGTCGAGGCGAGCGTCGCCGCGATCTTGCGCCCGACATGGCCCGACTTGCCCATGCCCGAGACGATGACCCGGCCGCGGGCGCGCAGGATGATCCCGAGCGCGCGGGCGAAATCGGCGCCCAGCGTCTCGGCGAGCGCGCCGAGCGCCGCGCCCTCGATCGCGATCACGCGGCGGCCGGTCGCGATCAGCTTCGCGTCGTCGGCGGGGTGCGGAATGAGATCCATGGACCTGTCCCTGGTCGGCGAGCGGCGCTCCGCTCAGCTGTGGGCGAAGATATCCTGCTCGGGCCAGCCGGCGATGTCGAGCGCGGCGCGGTGCGGGAGGAAGTCGAAACAGGCGCGCGCGATCTCGCTCCGCCCCTCGCGCGCCAGCCGCTCGTCGAGCGCGGCGCGGAGCCGGCCGAGATGGAGCACGTCGGAGGCGGCGTAGTCCATCTGCGCCTGCGACAGCGTCTCGGCGCCCCAGTCGCTCGTCTGCTGCTGTTTCGAGATGTCGACCTCGAGCATCTCGCGCAGCAGATCCTTCAGCCCGTGCCGGTCGGTATAGGTGCGGACCAGTTTCGACGCGATCTTGGTGCAATAGACCGGGGCCGTCAGCACGCCGAAGGTCAGGAGCAGGGCGGCGATGTCGAAGCGGCCGAAGTGGAAGAGCTTCAGCCGGGCCGGATCGCCGAGCATCCGGCAGAGGTTCGGCGCCTCGGTCTGGCCCTTGGCGATCTGGACGAGATGCGCGTCGCCGTCGCCCGAGGAGAGCTGGACGAGGCAGAGCCGGTCGCGGCCGGGCACGAGCCCCATGGTCTCGCAATCGACGGCGACCTCGGGACCGAGGTCCAGCCCGTCGGGCAGGTCGCCCTTGTGAAGAAAATTCGCCATTCATCACCCCCCGCGTCCCGGGCCCCGGCGCCCGCGCGCGGCCCTGGCGCATATTTCGAGCGCGCCCGGCCGGATGTCCAGCCGGTTCGGCTCCGACCGGGCGCGCGGGTTGCCCTCCGGCGGAGAGGGTTGCTACACGGCCCCCTCCAGTGACAAGGAGGGAAACATGCCCAGGTACTTGCCGCGGATCCTGCTCGCGATCCCGCTCGTCGTCGCGGCGCTCTGGCTCGGCGCGCCCGCGGCCCCGGCGCAGGACGCGCCCCCCGAGACGGCGGCGGCGGTCGAGATCGATCCCGCCCTCACGCGGCCCGGGATCGATCTCGGCGATCTGGAGCTGCGCCTCATCCCGCTGACCCAGGACGAGTTGAAGGCGCTCGCGGACGACTGGCTTTCCATCGTCAAGGCCAAGACCGAGGAGGTGATCGACCAGCAGATCATCCTCAATCACGGCGAGGCCGCGGACGAGGAGGCCGCGCGCGGGCGGCTCGCCACGCTGACGGAGGAGCGCAACAGGCTCTTCGAACGCTTCTCCGTGGTGCTCGACGGCTGGCAGAAGAAGGGGGCGACGTCGGAGACGATCCTGCCCTACCGGACCTACCGCAACTCGGTCATCATCGAGGAGAAACGCACCGCCGGCTGGGAAACGCTCGCGATCGAGGCGCTGAACTGGCTCACGCGGCGCGACGGCGGGGTAAGGCTCGCGGTCCGCGCGGCGACCCTCGTGGGCGCGCTCGTCGTGCTCCTGACGCTCGCGCGGATCGTGCGCCGGATCGTCGGCCGCGCCATCGGACGGATTCCGAACCTCTCGAAGCTGCTGCAATCCTTCATCCTGATGGTGATCTACTGGCTGGTGATCGCCTTCGGCCTGATGATCGTGCTCTCGATGCTCGGGATCGACATCACCCCGGTCTTCGCGCTGATCGGCGGCGCCTCCTTCATCATGGCCTTCGCGCTGCAGGACACGCTCGGCAATCTGGCGGCGGGCATCATGATCATGATCAACCGGCCCTTCGACGAGGGCGACTATGTCGACATCGGCGGCGTCGCGGGCACGGTGAAGGCGGTCTCCATCGTCTCGACCACGGTGACGACGCCCGACAACCAGGTGATCGTGGTCCCGAATTCCAAGGTCTGGGGCAATGTGATCACCAATGTGACGGCGAGCGCCACGCGCCGCGTCGACCTGACCTTCGGCATTTCCTACGAGGATTCGATCGAGGCGGCGCAGGGCGTGCTCGAACGGCTGGTGGCGGCCCATCCGCTGGTGCTGCGCGATCCCGCGCCTGTCATCCGGGTGAACGAACTCGGCGACAGCTCGGTCAATTTCGTCGTCCGCCCCTGGGCGCGGAGCGCCGATTACTGGACGGTCTACTGGGATCTGCTCCGGCAGGTGAAGCTCGCCTTCGACGAGGCCGGCATCTCGATCCCCTATCCGCAGACCGAAATGCACCTGCGCGTCCCGGCCGCGGCCACCGCCGGATCCGCCGCCGCGTCCTTCCCCCCGGCGCCCGCCGCCCCTCCGGCGCCCGCCGCCCCTCCGGCGCGGGGCCGGCCCGCCGGCGCGCCCGACTACGCCGCGGGCGACGAGGGGCACGACCCGGAGGACGACGACCGGTGACCGGAGGACCGGGGCCGTCCGCGTGGCGGCCCCGGCGCGATCGCCGGTCACCGGCGCCTCGGCGCGGGACACGTTCTTGACTGATCCTGAAAACTGCGCGCGACCGATGCGATCAAAACCGATCGAGCCATCGAGCCGCGTCTGGCTCGGCTGGTGCCCGGGAGAGGGACGAGGGCACCAAATATCGTCCGTTATATAATTGATTTAATTATATTTTTTTCGTGATCTATGGAGCATTTGGGGCTCATTATGTGGCGCATTTTCGCGACTCACCGAGCTTTGATTCCCGAGGTGAATTCGTACTTTTCCGCCCGGATCGGCCATATCTATCCGCGCCCGAGCGATGCGATAACCTCCCTCGGATCGTCGCCTGAAGTGCTCTCAGAATTGTCGATCTGCGCCTCATTGGAGCCGCGCTGCGACAAGGCGAAGCTCGAGCCAGGTCCTTCGGCGGCTTCCGCGCTTGCCGGGCGGGGCGCAGAGATGGTCTAACGGCGAAAAGATGCGAAGGCAGGGGCAGGCGCTGTGACTGAATTGATGTTCAAGGGCAAGGAGTTCGTGTGGAACCACCACCTCGCCGTGCCCGCGCGCCCATTGGTGCCGCATCCCGAGAAGGGGATCGGTGAAGCGCGGCTCGACGGCAACCTGATCGTTCAGGGCGACAACCTGCACGCGCTGAAGGCCCTGTTGCCAATGTACGCGGGCAAGGTGGACTGCGTCTTCATCGACCCGCCGTATAACACGGGCGAAGAGGGCTGGTCTTACAATGACAATGTGAACGGGCCAATGATCCGGGAATGGTTGGACGCGAATCCGGTTGGTATCGACGACGGCCTCCGGCACGACAAATGGTGCGCTATGATGTGGCCGCGCGTTCGATTATTGTACGAACTGATGGCAGACGACGGCAGTATTTGGATCACTCTTGACGACAATGAAGTTCATAGAGCGAGATTGATTCTCGATGAGATATTTGGAGAAGATTGTGCAATCGGGCAAATAGTTTGGCAGAAGAGAACATCTCGTGAAAATCGTGCGGTTTTATCCCCGAGCTTCGATCATGTACTCGTCTATTCGAAGGCCCTAAGAGATACTTGGAAGCTTCGACGCAACAGGCTTCTCCCTACGGACGGCGGATACGCGAACCCCGACGATGATCCGCGTGGCCCTTGGGCTTCAATCCCATTTTCAGCGCAAGGCTATCGGGAAAAGCAAGTTTACGTGATTACAACGCCAACCGGGGTGCAGCATCGACCTCCAAAGGGCCGCTGCTGGGGTGCAACGGAGCCGGAGTTCGACAGGCTTCGAGAGCTTGATCTCGTCTACTGGCCGAAGGGCGGAAACGGAAAGCCGAGGATCAAGCAATTCCCGGATGAAGCGAAGGGACTTGTTCCGATGACATTGTGGCCCGCCGCCGAAGTCGGAAGCACCGAGGAATCTAAGAAGCAACTATTGAGCATCTTCAAGGAATACGAAGCACAGGATCTCCAAATCCACGCCCCAAAGCCCGTCGATCTTGTCCGTCGCGTCATCGAAATTGCTACCAGAAGAGATAGCATCGTGATGGATTCTTTTGCAGGCACCGGAACAACCGCCCACGCGGTAGTCGAGGCGAATAAATTCGACGGGGGAGATCGTCGCTTCATACTTGTCGAGATGGAAGACTATGCTGATCGGCTGACCGCCGAGCGGGTTCGGCGCGTCATCAAGGGCTATGACTTCACGGGCACGCAAAAGACTGAACTCCTCCGCGAACGGCTGAACTGGCGGGCGCTCGAAAAGGCCGACGCGCTGGTCCACGAGGTGCAGGGGATCGAGAACCTGCACGGTCACGAATTCGACCGGATCAAGAAGGAGGTGAAGGACGGTGAACTCGTCGTGACCGGCGAGAAGGCCGTCGCAGAGCGCGCCGAGGGGGCGGGCGGCGAATTCACTTACTGCACGCTCGGCGAGCCTGTCGAACTCGACGCCATCCTGACGGGGGAGGAGCTGCCCGCCTTCGACGCGCTGGCCGGCATCCTGTTCCACATGGCAACCTCGCAGCCGGTGCCGCCGGGCGAGACGGATGCCGAGCGCTTCCACGTCGGCGAGGTGAACGGCACCCGCGTCTGGCTGATTTACCGACCCGATCTGGAATGGCTGAAATCATCCGAGGCCGCGCTATCGCTGAGCTTCGCCCGGCGGATCGCCGAGGCGCATCCGAACGAGCGTCACCTTGTCTTCGCACCCGCCCGCTACGTCTCGCAACGGCTGCTCGACGCCGAGGGGTTGGCGGTGGAATTCGTGCCCTTGCCGTTTGCGCTCTATCGCGTCGAGCGGGAATAGGCGATGCGGACGCTCGATTACCAGCAACGGGTGCTCGACACGATCGACGCCTATCTAGACGAGTTGAAGGCTGAGAAGTTTCGCGCGGACAAGGTCGCCGCGATGGCCGAGGCCGAGCCTGACTTAGGGCTTGAGGTGCCCGACTACGCAGCGCGCGCTTGGGCGAAGATAAAGGGCGCCGGTCGTCTGCCGCCTTCTCGCGGCGCCGTTCCCTTCTCGCCGCGGAAGGACGGCATCGGGCGGGCGGTGCCGAACGTGACGCTCAAGGTGCCCACGGGCGGCGGGAAGACTTGGCTCGCAGTTAACGCGGTTAGCCGGATCATGGGGCGCTATTTGGCGCGCAATACCGGCTTCGTGCTGTGGATCGTTCCGAACGAGGCGATCTACTCCCAGACGCTGAAACGGTTGCGGGACCGGCAGCACCCTTACCGGCAGGCGCTCGACCGCGCCGCAGCCGGGCGGGTGAAGGTGATGGAGAAGGGCGACCGGCTCGACGCCCGCGACGTCGACGCGAACCTCTGCGTCATGGTGCTGATGCTGCAGGCGGCGAACCGGCAGACGCAGGAGGCGCTGCGCATGTTTCGCGACCGGGGCGACGTGCACGGCTTCTTCGCGCCGGAGGGTGATCAGGCGGCCCATCTGCGCGAGTTCGAGGCGATCCCGAACCTCGACGGCTATCAGGACATGTTGCCGATGGTGAAGGACAGCCTCGGCAACGCGCTTCGGAAGATCCGGCCGGTCGTGGTAATGGACGAGGGACAGAAGGCGACGTCCGACCTCGCCCATGACACGCTCTATGGCTTCAATCCGATCTTTGTCCTTGAGCTGACCGCCACGCCTAAGGACGTCGGCGAACGCCGCCCGCCCAATCCGCGCCCCGCCCGCTATGCGAACCTGCTGGTCGAGGTGACGGGCCGCGAGTTGCACGCCGAAGATATGATCAAGATGCCGCTGAACCTCGACCCCCGGCAGGGCGTGGATTGGCGCGCTACGCTGACGGCGGCGTTGCGCCGGCTGAACGCTTTACAGGCCGAGGCGACGGCATACGGGGCGGATAAGGGCGAGCTGGGCTATATCCGGCCGATCATGCTCGTGCAGGTCGAGCGGACCGGGAAGGAGCAGCGCGACGGCGCGCACATCCACGCGGAAGACGTGAAGGAATGGCTGCTGCGATCCGGGCTGGACGAGGCCGAGGTCGCGATCAAGACAGCCGAACAGAATGACCTGAACCAGCCTGAGAACCTCGACCTGCTCGCGCCCACGAATCGGGTGCGCGTGATCGTGACGAAAGCCGCGCTGCAGGAGGGCTGGGATTGCCCCTTCGCCTATGTGCTCTGCTCGCTCGCGGCGGCGTCGAACCTCTCCGCGATGACGCAGCTCGTGGGCCGCATCCTGCGCCAGCCCTATGCGATGAAGACCGGCGTTCCCGCTCTGGACGAGTGCTACGTGGTCACCCATCACGCGGGCACGCGGGACGTCGTGGAGGCGATCAAGAGAGGACTGGAGAAGGACGGCCTCGCCGATCTGGTGATCGAGGTGCCGGAGGGCGGCGGGGCGCCGGATCCGGGCACCGCGCGCAAGGTGGAACGGCGACCGGAACTCCGGAGCCTGCGAATCTACCTGCCGAAGGTGCTTCGGGAGGATGGCGAGCGGCACCGCGAATTGGACTACGAAACGGACATTCTCGCGGGCATCGACTGGCGGGACTACTCGCCCTCTAAGGTCGCCGCCGCGATCCCAGAAAACCCGAGGGAAGCGGCGGCCCAGCTGCAGCGCATCACTCTGACGGATGCCGGGGAGGATGAATTCTTTAAGGGCGAGGCGCTGGCGGCGGCGGCGGAAACGCTGCGCTTCGATGCGTCCTACGCCGTGCGCGTGATCTCCGATTTGGTGCCGAACCCGTTCGTTGCGCGCGGGATTATCGGGGAGCTACTCGCGGCGCTCAAGGCGCGCGGCTTCGATCGGGAGAAGCTTGGCCGCGCATCCGGTGTGATCATCGACGCCCTGCGCCTCGCCCTGGCGGACGAGCAGGACGCCCGGGCCGAGGCCCTTTTCCGCGCCGAAGTGGCAGCGGGTCGCATCCAGTTCCGGCTGCGCCTGGACGGCGACAACTGGCGGATGCCCGACACCATCACAACGACCGAGGGGCCACGCTCTCCCCACCTCACCGGCGCCGATGGCGGCGCCTTGGTCCGCAGCCTGTTCTCGCCGGTTTTTCGAAACGAGCTGAACGGGGAGGAACAAAACGTCGCCGTTCATCTCGACGGCGAGGGGGCGGTCAAGTGGTGGCACCGCAACGTCGCAAAGGCGAACTACGGCCTGCAAGGCTGGAAGCGGGGCCGCATCTACCCTGACTTCATCTTCGCCACGGGGGGAACCGCCGGCGCCGGTCGGATCGTCGTACTCGAGACGAAGGGCGATCACCTGCGCAACCCTGATACCGACTACAAGCGCGACGTGCTAAATTTTCTGACCGAAAGCTTCGCCTGGGATCAGGCCGTTCCGGCCGGACAGTTGGCAATCGAGATGACCGGCGAGACCGTCGAATGCGCGCTGGTTCTGATGCAGGACGTTCCGACCGTGTTACCCGGGCTAATCGCGAAGTAGGAGTTGGAAAGCCCGGTTTTATCGACGCAACAGCCCCGCCAACGGCGCCAGCAGCCACGCTCCGAACCGGACCAGCACGATCCCCGCCGTCCCGAGCGCGATCAGATCGGTCACCGTCACGAATACCTCGCCGCCGTCGAAGGCGAAGCGGAGCACCTCGACCTCGACGAAGCGCCGCGCGGCGAGCGCGAGCGAGCCGGGATCGGCGACCTGCGCGACGAGACGGACGGTGCGATCGACCGCGGTCACGCCCGCGAGCGTGGCGATCAGGTTCGAGTCGATCCGCCCGAGCGGCGCATTGCGGAAGAACATGGCGGACCTCGTTCGAAGGAGCGGAAGCGCCCCGCGCCATTCGCGCGGGACGCGGGCGGCGCGGCGGGCTCAGAGCCCCGCGCGCTCCCTGGCGGCGGCGATCAGCGCCGCGCGCTGGCTCGCGCTCGGCGCGGCGCCGACCACGAGCGCCGCGTAGAGCCGGCCGGCCGTCCATTCCCGATCCGAGCCGGCGGCGGTCATGAAGCCGATTTCCGAGAGGGCGAAGGCGCCGGCGTCCGCGTAGGAGGTCGCGAGCGGCGCGCCGCCGTCGATCGAGACCTCTGCCGAGGTCGGGCCGGCGAGCGTCTCGGCGACCAGGTCGGAGCCGAGCGCGACGCCCGGCGCCCGCAGCGCGATCGCGTTGCGGTAGAGCCCGACCCCGCTTTCGGAATTCCCGATCAGCTCGGCGCGGGCGAAGGAATCCCAATCGGCCGTCCACGGGTCCTGAATCCCGACACTCACGAGGCGCCCGTAATTCGCCGGCCGCGCGGCCGCGAGCCCGTAGACGGTCGCGCCGGTGAACACCTCGGTCGGGCAGACCACATGCGACCAGGCCGGCGCGGCGTCCGGCCGGCATTCGAGCCAGGCGACCCCGCCGGCGGCGCGGTAGAGCGGGCGCGCGTCGTCGGCGCCGATCACGATCCGGCGCCCGGTGATCAGGTCGTGAATCGTGCCGACCGGATCGCCGTCGCCGGCGACGGTCGCGGCCGAGGCGCCGGTCCGCTCGACGTAACAGACCGTGTGCCCGGTTCCGGGAAGGATCGCGCAGCCCCAGCGATCGGCGAGGACCTCGGCCCAGATCGAGAGGCCCGAGACGGGGGGAGCGGGGCGGAACGCGGCCGCGATCACGCCCGGGATCACGCCGCCGCCCCGAGGTCGCCGATCAGGCGCCAGCTGTCGGCCGCGACCTTGATCGCGGTCGCGACGCTTCCCGGCCCGGCGAGCGCGAGCGCGGCGGCGGCGGGCCGCGCGAGCGTCGCGCCGGCGCCGGCGGCGAAGGTGAGCCCGCCGGCGCCGGCGCCGCAGACATGAACCGACGCCCCGACCGGGACGGGGGCGGCCGCGTCGGCGGGGAGCGTCACGGTCACGGCGCCGGCGGCCACGCATTCGATCAGATATTCGAGATCCCCGGGCGCGACGGTCCAGGCGGTCGCCGCGACCTGCCGGACGCCCGCGAGCGGCCGGATCCCGTTGACCGCCGTGGCGATCGCGGCGTCGATCGCGCTCGACATGGCGGCCGGCTGCACGGCCGAGGCGGCGAGGGTGCCTTGCGCGGCGGTGGCATAGGCCGAGGCGGCGGCGGCGATCGCCGAGGAAATCGCGCCCGACCAGGGGGCCTCAGTGGTGATCGCGGCCGCGTCGAGCAGCGCGGTCACAAGCGCCCGGATATGGCCCGGCTCGATGAAGCGCGAGGTATTGTCGGGGAGATTCGAGGCGACAAGCGCCGCGATCTCCGCGCGCGTCCTGGGCATGGCGGGAGACCTTTCAGGATCAGGAGAGGAAGCCGAGCGAGAAGCCGGCGGAGAAGGCGCCGGCGTCGCCAGCGATCGGGGCGGCCGGCGGCGCCTCGAGATACAGGAGATCGAACGCGACCTCGCAGCCGAGGACGCGCCGCTCGCCCGCGTGCTGCGCGACGTCGAGCCCGGCGGGCGTGATCGATTCGGCGAGGCCGCCGAGGTCGACCGGCGCCGCGAGCATGAGGTCGCGCAGCTCACCCGCGAAGGAGAGCATCGCGGGGGCGAGCGACTGATCGCCTTCGGCCCAGCCGTGGAGCGTGAGCCGGTCGCGGACGATCAGCCAGTTTGAACCCATGTCGGCCGGCTCCGCCGATTGCTCGGCGATCCTGATCGCATAGGCGGGAAGCCGGGCGGAGGGGGCGGGGAAGGGCGAGCCGGTGAGATCGAGCGCGCCGGTCAGATTGAGCGCGAGCCGCGAGCGGACGGCGCCGAAGATCTGGCTACGGACAGACATGCGCGCACCCTCAGCTAGCCATGCCCGGGAGCAGCAGCAAGGCCGCGAGCCGGACTTGTCCCCCGGTGAAGTCGGAGCCGTTGCCCGCGACGGTTACATCGGTCGCGGCATAGGTCGCGAACGGGCCGACAACCCCGATATTGCTCGAGCCGAGCCCGATCCCGAGGCTCCCGCCATAGCGCGAGGGGTCGCCCGAATCCCCGACATTGTAGGAACTGGCGCCGGTGATCGCGGCGGTCGTTTTCGAGGCGACCCCGAGCACGATCGCCCGCGCCGGGATCAGCCCGGCGGCGGTCACGCTCGCGCCGGTGAGCGTCAAGGTCGCCTCGCGGATCGCGAGCCCGAGCGTCGCGCCCGAGAGAAGCCCGGCCGCGTCGCCCTCGCGCCAGCCGAAGGACCCGGCGTAGACATGGCGGCGGCCGGTATCGAGCGCGAGCGCGCGGCGGCCGAAGAAGGGCGGCGAGACGGTCCAGGCGCCGCCGGACCAGATCGCGACGTCGCCCGGCGCCGCGTCGCCGAAGCCCGAGGCCCCGGCGGGGAGGATGTAAGCCTCGCCCTCGGCCGGCGCGGTCGGGGCGACGGTCACGCTCGCGGAGGCGACGAGCCCGCCCAGCGTCGCGTCGATCACGTCGAGCGCGGCGTTATGGGTGACGTGCTTTTGTGCCTGATCGGCCGCGATGTAGGGGAAGCCGAAACGCTCGGTTGCCATGGCGTCGAGCCCTTATCCGTTGAAGGTGATTTCGCCCGGGGTGCCCCGGCCGAAGGTGTTGGAGACTTGGGCGACCCGGATCAGGAACGGCGCCGCGACCCCATCGGCGGCCATCATGGCGGCCGTGTAGGTCGCGGCCGTCGCCCCGGTCACGGTCCAGCTGCGTTTGAGCCCGCCCCCGTCGCGGATCTCGATCCGCCATTCCGAGGCGACCTCGCCGAGCGGGACGTCGCCCTCATCCGGCCAGGCGTCGCCGAAGGTCCGCGTTCGCCGCGTCCAGCCGATCGCGAGATCGCCCGAGGCGCCGAGCCGCGCGGTCAGGTGAACCGGCGCGAAGGGCCGAAGCCCGATCCCCGCGAAGGCATGCGCCCGGGTCCGGAAGCCCGCGCCCTCGGGATCGCGCCCGGCCGGCCCGTAGCGCCACGACCACGACCGCCCCACATCCGCCGCCGTCATCGCCACGGGGGCGACCGCAAGATCGAGGACCACGACCCGCGCGCCGGCGGGAAGCGGCGCCGAGCCCCGCGCGCCTTCCGTCCCGCGCTGGCCGCGCAGGAGCCGCGAGAGCCGCCAGGTCTGATCGCCGACCAGCTCGGCGCGGGCGAACTGCACGACCTCCCAGACCCCGGGCGCATGCTCGATCGCGAGCATGTTCGCCCCGTCGAGGACCGCCGCCTCGGTCCGCGTGACGAGCGAGCCGGAGAAGATCCGGACGTCGACCGTCTCGCCCGACCAGGACCAGAGCCGCCCGGGCGCGAGCGCCGAGACGGTCTCGCCGATCGTCGCGCGCAAGCCCTCGCGGAGATTGAGCGCGTAGCCCGAGCCCGCCTCGGCCGAGCGATAGAGGTCGACCCCGCCCGGCCAGGGTTGCGCGTGCGCGGCGATCAATCCCGCGTGCGGCTCGGCCGCGACCCCCGGGAGGATCGGCAGATCGAGGAAGGCGAGCAGCACGCGCGAGGCGGCCGGCGTCACCCAGGCCGGCGCGCCGCGCATGGTGCCCTCGGACGGGGCGAAGGCGGCGCGGTCGTAGATCGTCGCCTCGATCGCCAGCGTCTCGCCGCGCGCGACCTTTTCGACAAGAAAGACGGTCGGCCCGATCTCGGGAAGGTCGAGCGAGACGAGCATCCCCGGCCGGATCGCGTCGGCCGAGGGCGGGAGCGCGAAGGCGATCCGCTCGCGCGCCGCCGCCGAGGTCCGCAGGATCGTCTCGGCGACCGCGCGGCCGCGATCCGCGTCGAGCACAAGCGGCAGGCTCGCCTCGGCCGTGCCGTCCTCGACCCCCGCCTCGATCGCCGCCAGCGCCGCCCCGGTCTCGTAGTTCCGGAGCCCGTCGACGTAGGAGAGCACGACCGCGCGGGTCGCGTCCTCGAGCGCGGAGCGGGTGAGCGTGAAGCGCGAGCCCTCGGCGTCGATCAGCGCGTCGGGCGTGAGCGCCCCGGCCGGGAGCGCGGCGGCGCGGCTCGCGAAGGCGAGCGTTCCGCCCTCGAGGCTCGCGTCGAGGCGGAGCGCGATTTCCCACGGTTGCGACCAGTCGCGGAAGGCGAGCGGGCCGGCGACCGCGTAGCCGTCCGCCTGCCCGTGACAGCGCGCGAGGTCGAGCGCCTCGGCCGGCCAGTCGTGGAAGGTGGCGAGCCGGGCCTTGATCGCGTCGGCGGCCGGGATCGCCCCGGCGCGGCCGTTGAGCCAGTGCCCGCGCCGCCAGGCCGAGGCGTCGGCCCATTCCGAGGCGAAATTCGGGAATTCCGGCCAGGGCCGCGCGTCCCAGGCCCAGACCAGCACGTTCGCGGGATCGAGGATCGCCGCGCCGTTGTCGCGCCACCATTCAATGAGCGCGCGCAGATACTGGCGCGGCATGAAGTCGTCGCGGACCCCGCCCGAGAACCGCGGCAAGCCGCTTTCCGAGGTATTGATCGCCGCGAATATGTTCGGCTGATTGGCGCCGTGATCGACCGCCGGGCAGCCGCATTCGGTGAACCAGAGCGGTTTCGCGTTCGGGGTCCAGCCGGTCGCCGAGGCGGAGCGGACCCCGCCCGGGCGGTTACGGTGCGCGTTGCCGAACCAGTCGCGGATCGCCTTTTGCCGGAAAATCCAGTCCTCGCCGTGCGCCCCGTCCGCGATCGGGGTCCGGACCTGCGCCGCGCGATCCGCGTCGCTGGCATAATACCAATCGAAGAACTCGCCGCCCTCGACGTTCGCCTTGAGATACTCGAGGTCGTAGATCGAGACGCGGCCCGCCGCCGGGTCGTAATCGAGATGATCGACCCCCGGGCGCCAGTCCGCCATGGGCAGATAGTTGTCGATCGCGACGAAATCGACATGAGGCGAGGACCAGAGCGGATCGAGGTTGAAGAACACGTCTCCCGAGCCGTCGCCCGGCCGGTGCGAGTGATATTCCGACCAGTCGGCCGCGTAGGAGATCAGCGCGGAGGGGAGCACGCCCGCGACCTCGCCCGCGAGATCGACAAGCCCGGTCACGAAGGGATAGACGCCCGAGCCGCTTTCGGTCGATTGCGTGAGCCCGACGGTTTCCGAGCCGATCAGGAAGGCGTCGACGCCGCCCGCCGCTTTGGCGAGGTGCGCGAGGTGGAGCACGAAGCGGCGATAGGACCATTCGGCCGGGCCGGAATAGGAAACCGCGTCGCCCGAGATCCCGAAGTCGGAAGCCGCCGCCGCGCCGAGGAAGGCCGCGACCTCGGCCGCGACGCTGGCCCCGGCGGTCGCCCGGATGCGCCCGCGCCACGGGTTTTCCGGTTGCGTCCCCGAGCCGGACGGATCGGGGAGGGAGCCCGCCGGGATATCCATCATGATGAACGGATAGAGCACCACGCGGAGCCCGCGCGCGCGGAGGTCGCGGATCGCCTCGACAACGGAGATATCGGCCGGCGTCGAGCCATAGACCGGCCGGCCCTCCTTGAGGGAGACGAGCCGGGCCGCCGCGCGGTCGAGCCCGCCGGCGGACCAGGCGGGCAGCGTTTCCTTGTCGCGGAATTCGACCCGGGGCGCGATGGTGCAACGCCCGGCGCGGAGGTCGTCGCCGAACCAGCTCACGACAAGCGCGACGGTCCCGACATTGGGGAGCGTGCCTCGCAGCGTGTCGAGCGAGATCGACCAGTCCGCGACGTCCTCGAGCCGGTGCGAATTCTCCGCCAGCTCCGAAATGATCTCGCCTTGCGAGTCATAGGCGACCCGCTTGACCGGCGTTGGCATGTAGCCCCATTCCGTCGATCCCGGGATCAGGTCGACGCCCCGGATCAGATCCTCGGCCTCGCCCGTCGCCCCGAAGACCTCGACCGCCATTTGAGGGATGCGGTTGCCGTAGTCCGCGAGGGGGAGATCCTCGAACACGACATAGGCGATCCCGCGATAGGCGGGCGCCGCGCCCGCGACCGCCGTGATCAGCGGATCGGGGTCCTGATCCTCGGTGCCGTGATAGAACCGGACCTCGAGCCCCGAGACGTCGAGCAGCCGGTTATCGGCCCAGACCCGCCCGAAATGCCGGACCGGCGCGCCGCGCGTCTCCGCGACCGCGAGCGCGAAGGAAACCGAATAGCTGTAATCGGTCGTCTCGACCCGCTGCGACGCGGTCTTGCCGGTGCGGTAGGTCTCCGCCTCGGTCCGCGCGACCTCCCGGATCCGCGTCGCCCAGATCACGGAGCCGGCGACCCGGGCGCGGCCGAGGACCCAGGGGATCCCCGCCCCCTCGGTCGAGGACATGACGTCGAGATCGCCGAGCCGCGCGCCCTCGCGCCGCGTCGTGCTCGTCCCGCCAAAGAGCGCGCCGTCGATCAACCCGCCGGCGACCTGCGCGCCAGCGACGGCGGCGGCGCCGAGGAGCGCGCCGCCGAACCCGCCGATCCCCGCCGTCAGCGAGGATGCGGCGGCGGTGAGGGCGAGCGTGGCCATGTCGGGAGACTCCTACGGAGGGGAAATGGGGAAGGACGCGGCCCAGGCGATCCGCCCGGCCCAGCCAGCCAGCGGCACCTCGACCACGCCGAAGCGCTCGGTCGCGTGGATGAAGCGGCCGTTCTCGGTCAGAATGCCCGCGTGCGCCTCGCGCCCGCCGAGCCGGCGGATCGCGACGAGATCGCCGGGGCCGGCCTCGGCCGGGCGGCGCGGGATCATGTGCGCCTCGCCGAGCGCGATCAGCGCGCGCGGCCAGGAGGTCGGCCAGTCCGGCGACCAGGGCGGTGCCGGCGGCGGCGGCCGGCCGGTCAGCTCGGACCAGACGCCCCGGGCGAGGCCGACGCAGTCGCAGCCGATCCCGCGAAGGGCGGCGCCGGGGGCGTAGGGCGTGCCGAGCCAGCGGCGGGACGCTTGAACGACGTCGTTGCGTTTGCCGACCATGAAGGCATCCTGGAAGCTTTGCCGTGAGGCAGATTACAAGAGCCCGCTATGGTTCGCGAACCCGCCTGTCGCTCGAGGCACTCGCAAGGGTGTGCATGCCCCACAGTGCTTCCCATACATTGATGAACTCAAGTCCTTGCGCAATGAGTTGTTTAGGCGAAAAAAATATTCCGCCATCTATCATCTGGGTTTCAGCGTTGAATGTTAGCTTTCCGGTGGAAGCGGTTTTTGCCAAGCGAGACCAATATCCTATAATTGCCTTGTCAGGAGAAATTGAGATGGGTGTAAATTCTCCGTGTGCTAGGTGGTTTCTGGTCTCAATCGCATCAATCAATCTGTCGCGAATTGATGCCCACGACGATGCGAGCTCATCTCCTGACTCCCGAATTCGCATCCGGCTGTCAATCCAATCAAATCGAGCGCGAACGGATCCAATTTGCCAGTATGCAGTAATAGATTGCTGTGCATCTCTATCGTCAAGGTGGTTAAATAAAAAAAGTAAACCTTGTTCTATACCAGTAAATTGAGAAATTGCAAAGCCGTACGTCGCGTATTCACTTTTAAAACTATTGAATATTTTTAGCTTTCCTAGCTGCATTGGCGAATATTTTTCGTCGGAACTTGTTTGCACGTTCGTTACCTCATGGCCGCCGGCTCATAGTTGATTTGGGGTTGTGCGGCATCCCTATCTGGCGACATGAGGGCGTTCGTGGCAATTGTAGCGTTATTCGCGTGTCAGCCCTAACCTGCTAAGCCATGCCTCGGACCTCCATCCAGCCCCGCATGCCCCGCGACCGCGTATTCCGCCGCGAAGCCCTCGCCCGGCATATGCGGGAAGCCCCGGAAATTGTCGCCGTTGCCGAATTTCGCGCGGCAGGTCCCAAAGGACTTGTCGCAGCCGGCCGAGACGGTGAAGCCGTCCCCGACCGCGACCGGCGCCGGCGGATCGCGCCAGAGCGAGAGCGCGCGGCCGCCGGCGAGGGTGAAAGCACGAACCTCGGAAACCGCGCTGGCATTGGCGCCCGAGGTCCAGGTGAGAACCCCGCGCGCGAACCAGCCGCCGGCGAAGGCGCCGAGCCCCGAGACGCGGAAGCCGTCGCCGGTCAGCGCCGTGACGGCGCCCGCGCCAGTGACCGCGGGAAGCCCGAGCGCGACCTTGCAGCGCGCGTCGCCGAGCCGGGCCGAGCATTCGGGGGCGAACCGCCCGCCCGCCTTCGCGGCGAGCCGTGCCACGGCCGAGCGCAATTCGGCGCGGAATTCGACCTCGCCGCGCTCGACCTCGCCGATCGTGAAGTCGCCAATGAGCCGCCGCGCCGCGACGTCCCGCCAATTGACGTCATAGACGAGCACCCGAGCCCCGTCATAAAGGCCCCGGATCAGGTCGCGCGGCGTGATCCTGTCGGAGGCGAGCGCGCCGGCGACGTCCTGATCGTCCACCGCGAGCCCGAGGCTCGCCGAGACCTCGGACCCGGCGAGCGCGGCCCGCGCCTCGTAGGTCAGCCCGCCGAAGCTCAAGGGCTCGTCGTGATCGGTGAAGCCGAAGACGGTCCCGTCCGCCCGCTCGAGCCGCCAGCAGAGCGCCCGCGTGGTGGAGCCGGTGGCAAGATGCGCCTGGTACTCGGCTGCGCTCATTCGCGGACCTCGATCAAGGGGACCTCGGGGATCGAGCCGATCCCGCGGTCGCCCGCGAAAAAGGCCATGTCGATTGCGAGCGCGTCGGCCGCGAAGCGCGCCGGGACGTCGAACTCGAACCCGGCGCGGACCGCGACGCCCGGGCCGGGGGGCGTGGCGAAGGTGACAACCCCGGTCAGGTTGTCGACCGCCCAGCCGGCGCCGGTCATGGCGCCGTCCAGCGCCACCGTCACAGTGCCCGGAACCGGCTTGGTGATGTCGCGCCAGTAGGGCGAGAGGCTCCCGTATCGCTTGCGAAGCGGGAAGGCGACGGCCGCGCCGTCGCCGGTGCCGAGCAGCTGATCGGTCGCGGCCGGCGTCGCCGAGGGCGCGCAGCTCTTGAAGTCGGACCAGTCGCGGAAGCGGAAGGAATGGAGCGGCCCGCCCATTTCCTCGAAGAGCGCGAGCACGGCCGCGAGATCGTCGGCCGTCCTGATCCCGAGCCCGGCCTGCCAGGAGCGGCGCGAATGCTTCCACCGCGCGTTGCGTTCCTCGTAGCCCGAGCCGAGCGACGCGATATTCACCCGCCGCTCGGGTCCGCCCGAGACGCCCGCCGCGACGTCGCGCGGAAAGGAGAGGTCGAAGAAGGCCATTTGGTCGCCCCGGTCAGAGATTGCGCGAACCGCGCGCGACCGCGCGGGAGATCGTCGCGGCGACCTGCCCCCTCGAGCGGTCGAAGGCGGCAGGATTGGGCGTCTGGATATAGACGTTGGTGATCGCGCCCGAGCGCGTGTCGCCGCGCCGGTCGATCGAGACCCGTTCGCCGCGCGAGACGCGCATGACAGCGACGTTCCGATCGACCCCGCCGCGCCCGCCGACCTCGAAAGATCCGCCCGAGGCGAAGCCCGGGATCGCGGCGGAGGACCCGCCCCCGAATAGCCCCGAGACGAAGGAGCCGAGCCCCGACAGGAGCCCGCCCCCCGATGACCCGGGCGAGCCGCTCGATGACCCGAGCGCCTTCGCGGCCTCGGCGACGCGGGCGAAGGAATCGGAGACGATGGAATCGGCCATCTGGCCCGCGAGGTCGACCATGCGCGAGGTAAAGCCCCGGAAGCTGAAATCCCCGTCGCGGATCATGCTCCCGAGCGCCGAGCCGACGCCCGAGGCGAGATCCTCGAACCGCGCCCCGGCGGTTTCGGTCGCCGCGGTCACGGGATCGACCATCTCGCCCTTGAGGCGCGCCATGTGATCGGCGATCCCGTCGACCATGTCGGGGATGTAGGAATGCCCGACGACTCGATCGTAGAGGTCGAAGAAGGCATCTCCGACCGCGCCGACCTTCGCCGTCACCCAATCGAAGGCGGCGCCGAGTCTGCCGGTCAGCCATCCGACGATTTCCGCGACCGTCTTTTCGACCAGGGCCGCCGCCTCGGGGAAGACCGCCGCGAAGGCGTCGGTAAGGGCGTGCGCCGCGACCGCGACCGGGGCGAATGCCAGCTCGAGGCCCGAGAGCCCTTGCACGGTCGCGGCGAGCCAGTCGATCCCGGGCCTGATCTGATCCCAGAGGACCAGGACCCCGGCGCCGAGCGCGGCGACCGCGCCGATCGCGATCGCGGCCGGCGCGCCGATCGCCGCGACCCCCGCCACAAGCAGCCCGATCCCGGCCACGACCGGCCCGGCCGCGACCGCCAGCAGGCCAAGCAGCACGGTGAAGCGTTGAACCGGCGCGGGGAGCCCGGCGAAGGCGTTGACGATCCCTTGCAGCGCCCCGACCAGCGGCCGCGCGAGGTCGACCAGATTCCCGCCGACGATCTCTTTCAGGTCGCCCCAGGCGTTGCGGAACTGATCGAGGAAGCCGAGGCCCGAGCGCGCCGCCGCCTCCGCCTGCCCGCCGAACTGCTTTTCGAGCTTGGCCAGGATCATGCCTTGCGCGGTCGCGATCCGGCCCGTCGCGACAAGCTGCTTGATAACCTCTTTCTGATCGGCGGAGAACTGAATCCCCGCCTCGCCGAGCGCCGAGACGCCCGCGATCGGATCATTGAGCGCTTTGCCCACCATGATCGCCGAGCCCTTGAGGTCGGAGCCGAGCAGGGTGGACATGTCGAGCACGGCCTTTTGCGACCGCGCGAAGACCTCGCCCGAAATGTTCGTGAAGGTCAGAAGCTGCGCCGTCACGTCGCCCAAAATCGCCTCGTCGCCGAAGCGCGTCGCGTTCTGCAGCCCGCTCGCCATCCGGAAAAGCTGCTCGGCGGTGTAGCCCGCCGCGCCGCCGGTCGAGCGGATCGCGGTCTCGACCTTGGTTTGGGCCTGAATCTGCGTATCCCAGAGTTGAAGCGAGTCGCGGAAGGTCATCCCGAGCCCGAGCCCGGCGCCGGTCGCCGCGGCGAGGGCTTTAAGCTTCCGCGTCGAGCGGTCGATCCGCGCGCCGAGCCCGGCGAATGCGCCGTCGAGTCCCTTCACGTTGCCCCGGACCTTGGCGAAGGCGGCGGCGGTTTCGTCATTCGCCTTGATCCGAAAGAACAGGTCGCGCATGCGGGGTCATTCCTTCCGCGATAGGTAGGCCATCCAGCCGCGTATTTCCTCGGCGGGCAGGTCGAGGATCTCGCCGAGCGATTTGTGAAGCGCGAGGGCGAGGGCGTAGAGGTTGCGGGTTTCCTCGTCCCCCGCGATCAGTTTCCCAGCTCGTCCGCCTCGGTCGTGCCGAGCATGGCGCCGGCGATCCGCGCGATCACGACCGGCGCGACCTCGCCCTCGAGCGCGGCGAGCGTCGGGGCGGTATCCTCCAACAGCGGTTTCCCCTCGGCGTCGCGCGCGAACAGGATCACGGCCAGCGCCATCAGCCGCCCCGGATTGTCGGTCCCGGCGCGGGCGTTGAGTTTCTGACGCTGGCGGAGCGTGAGCGGCGAGAAATGCACCACGAGCGGCGCGCCGTCCTCGGCGGACCATTCGGGGATCTCGATCGTCTGATCGCGCATGCGGCCATAGTGCGCGCGGGCATGGGTGAGAATGTCGGACATGGGGTCTCCGGGGGTGTGAGGGGGAAATTCTCGCGCGGTGATCGGCTTGGCCGCGCACAGATCTGCGGGCCACTCTCCCCGATTCCGAGATCGGGGCGGTCGGATGTTTTCGTCGCCGAGAACAGTGGGCCGTGATATGTGGATCCGGTTATCGATAGTTCGCACCGGACGGATTAGACCATGAACATCACCGACGAAGCTCTGCGCAGTATAGAAGACCGCTTCGGATGGTGTTCAAGTTGGGCGATTTGGGCGGACCCGGATGGTACCGCCAAGAGTGGCATCGAGGATATTTCGGTATTCGACTTCCAGAAGCATCCTGACCATCGAGAAATAATACATTCTAGGTATTTTCTGGTCGGATTAAACGTATCTGGAGAAATAAATCGAGGCTCATTCTCAAATTTCCATAGCGATTCAAAAAGGTCTCAAGACTATAAGATGCGCCATGCCTTTCGAGGTACTCCGCTCTGGGGAGCCTATATGACGGACATCCTCAAGAATTTTCCAGAGATGAGCAGCGCGAAGGTGCGGGAACATGTTCGAAATAATCCTCAGACTCTAAAAGAACAATTCGAAAATTTCCAAGAGGAAATCGACATTCTTTGCGAAGAAAAGCCAAACATCATAGCGATGGGCGGCTTGACGTATGATCTATTGAGGAGCGGATTTGCCAATGAATATAGGCTTCTGCGCATAACGCATTATTCGCACTACATTTCTCCGAGCATGTATCGTCAGGAGGTGCACGACCGCCTTGGCCTCGAACAGGCTCATTAGCTCCGCGCGCACGGCGGCGTTCAGCGGGATCGCTGACGCGGCTCGCGGGAGATGGGAGGCAGAGCTCAGGCGACCGTATCGGTCGTGAGCGCCCCCTGGCCCTCGAAATTGAAGGTGATCGAGACGAAATCGCCTTTCGAGGCGGAGATCGGCCGGCCGGTGATGACCGCGTTGCCCGAGTAGTACGTCGCCCCGCTCGCGGTCGCGTGCGGATAGAGCGCGAGGGCGACGGTCGCGCCGACCGCGAGCGAGGTCTGCGCCGCGTCCTCGGGGTCGAGGTAGCATTCGACGCTCCCCGACCAGGAGCGCATGAGCGTTTCCGAGGTGGTGAAGGCGTCGCCCATCCCCCAGCCCTTGACGGTCTCGGCCTGCTCGTCGAGGGACCAGGATTGCACGGCCGCGACGGCGGCGGAGGTCCCGGCGCCGATCTTCACCGCGCCATTCTTGCCGGTATGGAAAGCCATAGGGATCAGGTCCTCTCAACGATCAGGCGGGCGAGCCCGGTTCCGTCCGGCTCGATGTCGCGGACGGTCCAGGCGACCCCGCCAAGGGTCAGCGTATCGCCGGCGGCGGCGCCCTCGGGCAGCGCGGCGGCGCGACAGGTGAAGCGCGGGGCGACGGTCGAGACGCCCGGCCAGTCGCCGAGCGGCGCGGTCTCCGCCTGCGCGGCGGAGAAGATCCCGGCGAGCGCGACCGCCGCGCCATCGTGCGCGTAGGTCCCGACCTCGCCGAAGTCCTCGGGATCGAAAAAGACGTCGAACTCGTCCTCGCCCTCGATCGCGGCCATCTCAGCCGCCCCGGGTCGCGGGCGCGGCGCCGATCCGCCGGTCGGCCGGCGGCGCGCCCGACCAGAGCGGCGGATAGGTCGCGACCGCCTGCCGTGGCCCGGGGGCGTAGGGGACAGGCCCGGCGGCGGGATCGGGATCGGGTGGATCGCTGCGAAGGACGCGGGCGGCGCGGATCGCCTCGAGCACGTTGTCGTCCCTTATCAGGTGATCGGCGGCGATCCGGGCGAGGTCGCGCAGCGGCAGGCCGTCGATCCGGTTTTCGACAAGGGCGAGCGCGACAAGGGCGAGCGCGCCGGCGGCGGTGTCGATCCAGAGCGGATCGAGCGCCGCGAGCCCGGGGACGAAATGCGCGGCGAGGCCGAGGATTCCGACCAGGACGGCGGCGATCTCGCGCCGGACGGTCGAGAAATTCGAGAGCATGGGGGCGAGCCCTCCGGAGCATGGAAGGGGGAGGCCCGCCCCGAAGGGCGAGCCGGATTGCCTCGCGGGCGGGCCTTACGCGATCGCGCGGCCGTAGCAGAACGACTCCGGATGCCGGATCGCGAAATCGACGTCCTGATGCGCGATCACGCGGACCGCGCCGGTCGCCGCCGCCGTGTAGGGGTCGACCGTCAGGTCGAGGCCCGACCACATGCCGATCACGAAATCGGCCCAGTTGCCGAGCCAGAGGTCGCCCGCCTCCGCCTGATTGGAGACGATCGAGCCGTAGCCGTTCACCAGCTTGTCGTCGCCCATGAGGAAGATCGGGTGGCCTGCGACCTTCGGGGTCTGCTTGAGGTAGCCGCGCAGGCCCGCGTTGAAGATATAGGCCATCGACTCGACGTCCGCGTCGTCGGCCGCGATGGCGGTTTCCATCGCGACCAGCTCCGCCCAGGTCGGCGCGCCGGCGGCGGCGAAGTCCACCGCGTTGATATTCGCGGCGTAGTCCTTGAGCCCGCTCGGCGCGTCGGTATCGGTCGAGCCGTTCATGGCCACGCCGTCGACCTCGAGCGCCACGCCCGTCACCAGGTCGCGGCGGACCATCGCCTCGACGTCGACGCTCGACTGCAGGAGCAGCTTGCGCGAGATCTCGGAGATCGCGCCGACCGTTTTCGGGGTCATCGTGACCTGATCGAAGGCCGCGCCCGACTGCGGCGGCGCGGTGTCCTCGCCGACCCAATAGGCGGTGGCGCCGCCGGTCTGGCGCGGGATCGCGACGTTCCCCGAGAGCCCGCCGAGCACGGTCGGATTGGCGCGCATGATCGCCGACTTCCGCCGCAGCAGGTCGATGAACGAGCCCGTGAGCAGCTCGGTCGCGACGGTGGCGCCGCCCGCGCTCGCGGTGCCGGCGGTCAGGTCCGCCGCGCGCTTGCCGGCGGCGAAGTCGGCCCGGCTCAGGACGTCCGCCGGGACCAGCAGGCCCTTGGGCGTGGTGCGCGACCGCTCGGCCGCCGCTTCCGAGACCTCGATCTCGAAGGCCGCCGCCGCGCGCGCCCGCGCGTCGGTCGGCGCCGCGAGATAGTTGATCGCATTCACCAGCGAATAGCGCCGCGCCTCGCGCTCGGTCAGCCCGACCTTGGCGGCGGTGTCGCGGATCGCGGTCTGATCGCCCGAGCCGAGATGGTCCAGAACCTTGCGCTGGAACTCGGCGACCGGCGTTCCGGCGTCGATCGCGCGCTCGACCTCGGCCTCGGGCAGCTTGAACCGGCGGCCGAGCGCGGAGATATCGCGGATGCGCGCGCGCTCCGGGCCGACCTGATCGGGCGCCGTTGCCTCGGCGGCGCGGGTCGCGACGGTCTCGGCGGCGGCGGGAATGGTCTCGGTGGTCATGCGGTCCCCTTCGAGGGTGAGAGTGATGGTGTCAGTCGAGGCGGCGCGGCCAATGCCCACCGTCTCGTCGGCCGGCATCGCGACGAGCGAGATTTCGAGCGGGGTCCAGCGCGTCGCGCGGAAGACCGGGATCCCGTCGCGCTCGCCGGCGCGTGTCGCGCGGTCGATCCGGTAGCCCACGGAAACGCCGGTGATCTCGCCGTCGCGAACCCGGGCGAGGATCTCGGCCGCCCGCGCGCTTTTTCCGAAGCGCACGACAGCGATCCCCCGCCCGCCCTCGATCCCGGCGGATTCCACCGTTCCGACCTGATCCGCGAGCGAGGCCCGGTGATCGGTCAGCAGCGGCATGACGCCCGCCGCGAGACGACTGAGGTCGACCTCGCCCGCCCCGTGCCCGAGGATCTCGAGCCCGAAGTCGCGCGCGACCGGAAGCTCGGACGAGAAGGACAGCCGCAGCCGCCTTTCGGCCGGGTCATCGGCGCCGGCCAGGTCAGCCGGGTCATCGGCGGCCCCGGGGCCATCGGCTTTGGCCGGGGCGGCCGGGTCATCGGCGCGCAGGATCCCGCCCGCCCGGTAGAGCCGGGCGGGGATGCTGATCTCAGCCAAATCGAAGTCTCCTATTCTTCGGGCGGCGTGATCGGCTCGGCCGGGTCAGCGGGCGCGGCCGATGACCCGGCCGCGCCGGTCAGGACGGCGGGGATCGGGACCCCGGCCTCGCGGAGCATGGCGATATCGGCGGCGAGCCGGCGGACCATGCCCTCGAAATCCTCGCCGCGCTCGGCGACGATCTGGCTCGGCGCCTTGAGCCCGTTGCGAAGATCCGCCTCGTTCGCCGCCGCGTCATCCTTCGGATTGACGCTCGGCCAGGACCTCGGCCGCCAGAGCGCCGCGTCGAATTTGTCGATCTTGACGAGCGGCAGCCCGGCGGCGGCGAGGCCGAAGGGAAGCCAGCGGCGGAACACTTCCGCGTGCAGCGTCTCGGCCACGTCGCGTTGAAACATCCGCCATTCGTCGCGTTCCTCGCCGCGCCCGTCGCGTAAGGACGAGAAGTTGGCGCCTTCCATGTCAGAGGTGAGGCCCGCGTAAGAGACCCCGAGCCCGGCCGCGCCGCCCCGGAGCATCGCCTTGTTGAACGCGGGCATTTCCCCATCGGGATAATTCGGCGACCAGTTGGCGATATCGACCCCGGGCGGAAGCATCGCCGTCATGCCCGGCGTGATCTCGTCGGGGATCTCCGCCGCGTCCGGCGCGCCGATCGGGGAATCGTCCGCCTCCTGCTTGAAGAAGGCCGCGACCGCCGCGCCATAGTGCGCGGCCGCGAGGGCCGATTCCTCGTAGCGCGCGAGCATGTTGAACCGCCGGAGCGCCGTGTGAGACTGCGGAACTCCGAATTCCTGCCCGGCCTCGTTCGGGCGCCATACGTGAACGATATCCTCCGCCGCGACCCGGACCCGCCGGCGCCGGCCGATCCCCTGCGCCTCGGACGGGTGCGCGGTCCAGAGGTGATAGGCGAGCGGCCGGCCGAAGCCGTCGCATTCGATCCCGCCCCGGACGAAACGCCCGTCGCGGAGGTCCTCGGAATGGTCGAGGTCGAGCAGGTCGAAACTGATCGGCGCGACCTGAAACCCGAACGGGCCGAAGCCCGGCCCGCGATGGACGCGGAGCAGGCAGTTGCCCTCGCGCGCGACCATGGTCGCGGCGATATTCTCGATATTCCACCAGGAGAGCCGCCCGCAGGGCGTCACGCTCCCGCGCCGGCCCCAGCGCGTCCAGGCGGACTCAATGCGGTCATTCGCAACCCTGTCATTCGCGCCGCCCGGGTCGCGAACGTCCATTTGCAGCGCGATCCCGGCCCGGCCGATCACATGCCGGCGGACCATCATTTCATAGGATCGCACGTAGTCGATATTTTGCGCGGCGTAGCGGGCATGCGCCAGCAGCCCGCGCAGGTCGCGCCGCGTCTCGTCCCGGCTCGAAACCCCGACCCCGGCGAAGAAACCGGAGGTGAGCCGCCCCGGCCGCGCCGCCTTGAAGGCGCGGGCGGCGGGCGCGGCGACCGGCTCGGGGGCCTCGGCGGTCAGGGCCGGCGGGGTCCGGGTCATCGGCGCCAGGCTCGGCGCGGCGCGGCCGAGGCGCCACCATTCGCGCTTAGACGTCATCGGCGAACCTCATCGGGCGATAGCTGATCGGGCCGCTCCCGTCCTCGCGGCGGACGATCGCGGCGTAGCGGGTGCGCGCCGCCATCAACTCGGGAAGCGGAATGCGGCTGATCGTCCGGCCCTCGATCGCGTAGCTTTGCGCGTCTTTCGTCACCTTGCCCGCGATCGTCGCGTCGATCGCCTCGAGGATGCGCCGCGCCGCCGTGCGCGTGTCGCCCGAGGCCAGCGGATCGGCGAGGACCTCGAGCACGCCCGAGGCGAGCGTCGCGCGGAGGTCGAGCGCGAGATCCGCCGCGACCAGCGACCAGCGCCAGCGCCCGGGGGCGAGGCTCGCGGTCGCTGTCGCGCCGAAGCGGAAGGCGACCGCGACCGGGCTTGGCGCCTCGGCCTCGATCGTCACGACCGCGCCGCCCGAGAGCGGCGCCAGCGCGTAGGAGAGGACGAATTGCGCGGAAGGATAGTCGGCGGGATCGGCGATTTCCCATACCCAGGAATCGCCGGCGGTCAGGCGCGCCGGCGGCGCGCAGGGCGTGGAAACGGCCATCAAGCCCCCATGCGGGAAAGGGTGGATCAGCGCCACGCGAAGATCGCGGCGAGGGCGCGAAGGAAGGCGGCGATCTCGCCCGGGGAGGCGGCGGGCGGCGCCGGCGGCGCGGCCGGGGCCGGCGCGGCGGGATCAGGCCGGCCGCCGAGGCGTCGCCATTCGTCAAGCGCCGCGTTGGCGTCGGGGTCGATCAACGCCAAGAGAACGGACCAATCCGGACGGGTCTCGTCTTGCTTGGCCGGTTGGCGCCAGACTAGCTTCCCGAAGAAGTGTTTCACCGGAGCATGTCCTCGTGCGAAAGCCGACTCTCGCCGATATTGCGCGGAAAGCGGGGGTCGGAACCGCGACGGTCGAACGTGTCCTGAACGGCCGAGGGGGCGTACGTCCGGCAATGGCGGAGCGGGTGATCACCGCGGCCCGCGCGCTCGGATATTCGCGGCGCCTGCCCGAGGTACATCGAGGTCTCGTCCGGATCGAGATCATCTTCGCCCGTCCCGAGACGGCGCTGTTCCGCCGGCTCACCCGCGCATTCGAGCGGATCAGTGCGACACTCGATCCGATTGTTCGGATACATCGCACCTTTGCAAAAGAGAATGATCCGGCGGGCACGGCCGCCTTGATCGCCTCAAGGGAACATCGCCGAGCGGGGCTGATCCTAGGCGTACCCGATGATCCGCTCATCCGCGCCGCCGTCGCTGAGAGCGCGCCGGAACTCCCGCTCATTCATGTCGTGACACGCGCGCATGACACGATTGGCGATCTGGTTGGGATCGACAACTACGCGGCCGGCCGCTCGGCGGCGATGTTCATTTCGCGGATGCAGACCCGGCCCGGCAACGTCATGGCGATCTGTCATCCGATTTACCATGTCCACCGTGAGCGGATGCGCGGCTTCTCGGATTATTTCGCCGAGCATCCTCGCGCGGATCTCGCCTTCTCGTGGACCGCTTTCGGACGTGACAATCCGGAAACCGCGAGCGAGCTGCTGTTTCAGGCTTTGCGCGCCGATCCGGGTCTGGCGGGTCTCTACAATGTCGGCGCGGCGAACCCCGCGCTGATCGACCTCCTGCGCCGCGCACCCCGCCCTGGCCTGTTCTACGTCGGCCACGAACTGACCGAGTTCACGGCCGCCGCGCTGCGGGATGGGGTCATGCATGTGGTTCTCGATCAGGCGCCGGAAGCCCAGGCGCGGCGGGCGATTGACCTGATGATGAATCGCCTCGGGCTGCTGGATATTCCCCCCGACACGGCGCCGATCCAGTTCATCACCCTTACCGCGGAAAACGTACACCGGGTTCAACGATCCTGACACGCGAAACGCCCGGCCAAGGCCGGGCGCCGAATTCGGTCTTTACATTCCGGGGTTCAATTTCGGGTTTCGTATTCCCGCATGTTCTCGGGCGTGACGAGTTCGAAAGGGACGTAAGTCTTTTGCTCGACCGGCTCGCCGTCGATCAGCCTTAGCGCCACATCGATCGCGGTATTGCCTTGACCGAAAGCGTCCTGGAATACCGTGACGTCGAGGTCTCCCTCCTTCATCGACACGAGCGCCTCCTTGGTCGCGTTGATCCCCGCGATCACCAGAGGTTGCGGATCCTGTCCCGCCGCGCGGATCGCCTGGATCGCGCCGATCGCGGATTCGTCGCCATTGGCGATGATCGCATCGACCTGAAGCCCGTTGGAGAGCCAGTTCGTCATCAGGTCGTAAGCCTCGATCCGGGTCCAGTTCGCGCTCTGTTCGGCGGCGATCTCCATCCCCTTGCACTCGCCGGTACCGATCACGTCATGAACGTCCTGCGTGCGCTGGCGCGCCGCCTGGTTTGAGAGCTCCCCGACAATGACCGCGACCTTGCCCTTGCCGCCGAGCAGTCGGCAGACCTCCTTCGTCTGCAGCGTGCCGGACTCCACTTCGTCGGAGGCGACGAAGGCCTGATCGGACGGCAGTTCATCGACGTTTACCGGCTGGCGGTTGACGTAGACCAGCGGGATCTTCGCATCCTCGGCGAGTTGAGTGAGCGCCTGGGTTCCGTCCGTGTCGACCGCGTTCACGATGATCGCATCGACCCCGAGCGCGATGAAGTTCTGCACCTGACTGAGCTGGCGCTGAACATCATTCTGCGCATCCTCCATCTGCAGCGTGACGTCGCCCTTTTCCTTCGCATAGTCGATCATGCCGTTGCGCAGCACGGTCAGGAAGCTGTCATCGAAAGCCGCCATGCTGACTCCGATCTCGGCCGCGCCGGCGGCGGACGAAATCGACAGGCAGAGAGCGGTCACTGCGAGCGTCGGGTATCTCAAAGCGTATCCTCCGGTGTTTCTCAGGGGCATCTTCGGGTTGTTTTCGTTGATCGCGGGGTCGATGCTCGCCGCAACGGTTACTGCGCCCCCTGAAATCTCACAACATAGCTGTTGATCAAATTTGATCAGTGCTTCGAGCGAGACAGCTTCGGGATCAAGGCGTGGATCACCATCCCGAAAAGTCCGCCCGGCGCCCCGGCCGGCGTTTCCAGTTGCCGGGCGCGCGCCCGGGCGCCTTCCCCCCGGGCGCGGGCGGCGGTTCCGCCAGCGGCGGCGCCTCGTCCGCGCCCGGGGCCTCGCCCGCGCCCGCCGCGCCATCGGGCGCGGGGGCGGAGACGATCGCGAAGGCATTGCCGGGGCCGAGGACCGCCCAGGGCGGCGGCCGGTCCCATGCGATTTTCTCGGCGCCGAGCACGATCGCGAGCGCCAGCGCGTAGACGGAGAGATCGAGCGCCTCGTTCCGCCTGACGCCCGGCCGCTTGTCCCAGCGCCCGGTCGCGTCGCGGCGCTCGGCCGCGTATTCCGCCCAGATCTCGGCCGGCGCGGCCTTCGGGACCAGCAGCGCCCGCTCGCCTTCCGCGCCGCGCGTGAGACTCGCCGAGATCTCGTCCTTGAGCCGGTCCGTCGAAGCCCAGATCAGCCGGACGTCGCGGGCGACGTGCCGCTTGCCCTTGTGGGCGGTCTCGGGCGTGGAGACCTCGGCGCGCTTGGCCCGCGCGCCCCCCTTTCCCCGCACCAGGTGGAAGCGGCGCGGGTGCGAGATCCGCGCCTTGCGCCAGAAGGCGTAGGCGTTCGGCGTCACGCCCGCCTCGCCGCCGGCGTCGATCACGATCGCCAGCGGCCGCAGCCGCCAGGCCCCCCCGAAGACCGGCCAGGAGCGATCGGCGAGGCCGAGCAGCGCGGCCCAATCCTCGGGCCGGCGCGCCGGGTCGATCCGCCGCCCCTCGCGGTCCGGCGCCCCCTCCGGAGGCTCGAATATGTCGAAACGGTCGATAACCGTTCGCTCGAGCCCCTCGCCCCAAGCCTCGACCTGCGCGACGAAGCGCCCCGGCTGCACGTCGACCGCGACGGTCAGGAACCGCGTGGCCTGCGGCGCGATCCGCCAGGGCCGATCGACCGCCAGCGCGCGAAGCCCCGCCTCGTCCAGCCCCGCGCCCGCGCTCGCCGCGCGGCTCAGATAGGGCAGGCCGAGGTCGAGATTGACCGCGGCGCGCAGGAGCGTCTCGTCGCCGGTCGCCTCGAATTGCGCCTCGCCCTCGAGGAAGCGCGTCACGATCTGCGCCCAACTCGCCAGCGCGGCGGCCGGGCCTTGCAGCCAGTAGGACACGATCGCCGCGCGCCGCGTGAGCGGGCCGAGCGGGGCGACCTCGCCCCCGGCGGTCTCATGCAGCCAGCGGCCGCGCCGGTTGAGCCCCGCCTTAGCGCCATGTTCGATCACGCCGCCGCAATGCGGGCAGACCATGTAGGCCACGGCGCCGCGCTCGGCCGGGGTCCCCTCGGCCGGATAGTGCAGCCGCTCGAAAGCCGGCTCGAATTCGACCTCGCAGGACGGGCAAGGCCAGTACCAGCGCGCCCGTGTCCCCTGATTGTAGAGCCCGAGAATGCCGTCGCAGGGCGGAGCGTCGTGCGGCGTCTCGGGTTTCCAGCCCTCCCTTGCGATCGGAAAGCCCGGCGAGGCTTCCGCGACCGTCATCCCGCGCGAGCCGCTCGATTGCGTGCGCTTGCGCGCCAGCGCGAAGGCCGAGCCCTCGCCGCCGAGATCCGCCGGCATCCGGTCGTAATCGGTCAGCAGCACGAGCGGGATCGACCGCGCGGAAAGTTGCGTCACGACCGGCCATCCGATCGTCAGCCGCGCCCCGGCGGCGAAACGCTTGTCGAAGGTCGAATCCGCCCCCTTGCCCTTCGCCGCCCGCGCGCCGAGCTCGGGCGATCGCCGGATCAGCTTGTCGACCGTCTCGATCGAGAACTCGCGCGCCGCCGCCTGCGTCATGTGCACGACATGCACCAGGCGCGGCGCGGCCAGGATCGCATGCGCGATCGGATTGAGGATCAGCGCCTCGGTTTTCGAGGACCGCGCCGGGCCGGCGAAGGCGAGCGCCTCGAAACGGCGCGATCCGACCATATCCATCGGCTCGACCATGTAGGGCGCAACGTCATTGCGCCACGGGACCCAATGCCCGCCCGCCTCGACCATGCGCCGGGCCGCCGCCTCGGAAATCGAGATCCGCGCCGGCGGCGCCAGCGCCGGAAGCGCGGCCCGGACGACCTCGCCCGCCGAGCGGAGCGGAGGCAGCGCGGCCCCGGGCCGGAAGCGAAGCGGGCGATCTTCAAGCAAGGCGGTCTCCCCCCGAGGTCATGCGGTCGAGGTCATTCGGGCCGAGGTCGTTCGGCGGACAGAGATCGAGGGCGGCGGCGCCGTCCTCTCCGGTCCCGCGCCCCGCGCCGAACAGGTCCGCGATCCGCCTTCGGGCGCCCTCGAGGATGTCATCGCAAATCATCTGCGCCGCCTCGACGCCCGCGCCGTCGAGCCCGAGGTCGCGGGCGAGCCGGTCGGGCGCCGCGTCGAGCCCGTCGCGGATCTCGGCGAAGACCGCCTGCAAGGCTTCCGCGACCTCGGCGGCCGCGATCAGCTCGCCCCGCGCCCGCGCGGCATCGGTCCAGGCCTTTTCGAGTTGCAGCGTCTCGATCGCGTCGCGCCTGGAAAGCCCGGGCTCGGCCCCCGGCGCGACCGTGCCGCCGGTCAGCGCGAGCCGCAGCTGCTGCGTCGCGTCCTCCGCCGCGAGGCGGGCCGTGCGATCGTCGGCCTCGCGCTTTCGCATCCAGGCGAAGCAGAGCGACAGGCGAAACTGATAACTCCGCCCGTTGGTCCCCTCGACCTCCACCGGAAGCCCGAGCCGGCGCCAGTTGGCGAGCGTGGTCTGCGAGGTGTCGAGCGCGTCGGCGAGCTGGTACTGGTTCACCACCGCGTCCGGCACCCCGGCCGGCAACGGATAGCGCGCCGTCAGCGCGCCTTCCTCCGCCGTGAGCGCCCGAAGCGGCCCGCCCGCGCCGTCCTCCCCGAGCGTCCGATCCGTCACGAGTCCAACAACCTCAACCGATAAGCCGCCCAGCTCGGCGCCAGACTTCGCGAACCAAACGCGGCCGCGAATATCCCCGCGCGCGATCCCGGCGGAAGGACCCGCGCCGCCGTCTAGCGCCGCGCCGTGGCCCAGGCGCGGCGGAACGCGCGCTCGAGGGCGATCGGAAAATAGGCCCGCGCGGTCTTCTCGGCGTCGACGCCGAAGCGCAGGCGCGGCGTGTAATGCGCGACCGGCTCGAAGGCCGCGAGCATCCGCAGCCGCCCGGCCTTGAGGCGCTGATAGAGCCCGGCCGGCAGGCGCGTGCCCGGCGCCGGGGCGAAGGTGTCGGCCCGGGCGCGCGCTCGTGCCAGCGCGTTGCGCGGCATGCCGCCGTGGCGATCGAGCCGGATCCCGACCGGGACCGGGATCGCCTTCCTCGCCGGCTTGCGTTCGCCGCCCCGCTCGGCCCAGGCGAGATAGCCGGCCTGCCGGTCCCTGAAGAACACATCCGCCCAGAGCCGCGCCTTGCCGGCCCGGAACACCGCGAGGCCGCGCCGGGTGAAGGGCGTCGGCCGGTCGAGCCGCTTCTCGAGCGCGCGCCCGGCGTTGTCGGCGATCGCCCGCGCGGTCTCGTTCAGCGCCGAGGCGGTGGCGAAGGGCAGCTGGCGTCGGGCGAGGTCGGAGAGATCGCGCTCGAAGCCGCGCAGGTTGTGCTCGAAGGAGACGTGCATGGAACCTCGCAGGAAACCGGAGCCTTGGAACGAGAGCCGCCGCGCTCGGGTCCCGGGGAACGGGCCGAGGCGCGGCGGAAGTCGATACAACCTTGGGAGGATATTATGGGCGCAAATCACGACCATGCCGCGTAGGTGCAGCCTCCGCGTGATGTTGTCAACGGTTTTGTGCGGCGCGCGTTGAAACCCCGTCCGGCAAGGCCCGCGCCATGCGATCGAAAGCCGCCAGCGCGGCGCCTCTCAGCGCCGCTTCCCGCGCGGGCGACCGCTTGAGGCCGAGCCCGGCGAGAATGCGCGGCAGCGAGAGGCCACCGACCACGATCGCGCGGATCAGGTCGCGGGTCGCGATCGAATCGCCCTCGCGGGTGACGCGGACGAAGTCGCGCCCGATCGCCGCCTCGAGCGCGCGGAGCCTCTCGGCCCAGATCAGCGCGCCGAACTGGCGCCCCTCGGCCGAGGCGCGGCCGCCGCCGACTCGCTCCGCCGCGAAGTCGCCCGAGGTTCCTCCGACCGTCACGATCTCGACCGCGAGCGCGTAGGTCGCCGCCGCCTCGCGCCGGTGCCGGTCGAGCGAGGCCAGGAGGGGTGAGCCCGGGCGGCGGTTGACGCGGGCGACCAGCTCGACAGCCTCGCCGCCGTTCTCGCCCTCGCGGAGGAACGTCTCGCCAGTCGCACCACTCCGAGTAGACCCGGAAGAAGGCCGAGGACCTGATCCCGGGTCCGGCCGCGTCGGACCGGCAGCAATCCTTGATGAACTCGCCGATCGGGTCCGCGTGCTCGAGCAGCGAATCCTTCAGCGCGCGCATTGCCTCGGGTGGGTCGATTCCGGGCGGCGCGCCGATCCCGGCGTCTGCCCGCTCGCGATAGGCCCGCCAGCCCTCGAGCATCCAGTTGAGGACGCCCGGCCCCTCGGCCTTCAAGGCCCGCTCGACCTCGATCGGCGAACGGCGCCTGTCCTCGGGAAGCGCGCGCAGGTTGACCTCGAAGGGAATGAACACCAGCCGCCGCCGCGTGCCCTCGTCCTCGTTCTTGATCCGGGGCGTCCGGTTGAACGAGAGGATCGGGAAGGCGGTCGGGCGGTAGTAGAACTGCCCTTGATTGAGCCCGCGCGCCGGGCGCGGGTCGCCCCCTGTCAGAGCCTTGATCCGCTTCGCGCTCAGCTCGTCGGTCGGGTCCGGCTCGGAGGCGATCAGCGCCCGCGCGCCCGGAATATCGACTTCCTCGGGCGTCGCCTTCCCCGCGCTTTCGTTCGCGGTCGCGAGGAACAGTTCGATCTTGCACGGGACCGCGTAGCCGCCCGACTCGCCCAGCACATGCGCGATCATGTTGACCGCCGTCGACTTGCCGTTGCCGCCCGAGCCCCGGAACAGGAAGGCGCATTGCGGTTCATTCCGGCCGAACAGCGTCGCCCCCATGCTGCGATGAAAGCAGGCCCGAACCTCGGGATCGGGCAGCACCAGCTCGAGGAAGGCGCGCCATTCCGGGCAGTCGGCCGCCGGATCGTATTCAACGCCCGCGCATTTGGTCGGGAGCGACTCGCGATCGTGCGGCTTGAGCCAGCGCGCCCGCGCCTCGACCAGCGCGGCGCGGCCCAGCTCGGGCTGGAGATCCGCGTAAGCCGCCGCGCGGAGGTCGATCCGGCCATTCGGCACGGTAAACGACCAGGGATCGGCGTCGAGCGTGTCGATGGCGACGCGCAGCCGGTGGCGCAGGACCTTTAGAGCCTTCTCCATCTTGTCGACATTCCCGCATTTGACCGCGTGCTTACGCAGCGCCAGCCAGCCCTCCGCGCGAAGCGCCTTGAGCGCCTCGGCCGGATCCTTCACGCGCGGCGCGTTGCTGCTCGGCTGAATTGCCATCCGCCGGGCGATGGCGATTTCATCGAAATCGGCGCGCCACGCCTTTTCCGCGTCCGCGTTCACGAGGGCTTGCAGTTCCTCCGCGATCGCAGCCGCGCGGAGGTCCCCATCCGAGAAGTCGAAGCGGGCGCCATCCCAGATCCCCCAGCCCTTGCCGCCTACGAAGATCATGCGCTCGCCATGGGCCGCCGCGAGCCGGTCCGCGTTCCATCGGTCGTTCTCATCCCCGGCGACGAAGGCCGGCGCCGGCTCCCCGTCCGGGGGGAGCCCCATCAATTCGGAAATCAGGCTCATGCGTAATCTACCTTTCCGGCGCGACCCGGGCCGCTTCCGCCGCCGCGAGGTCCGCGAAATCCGCCTCGAGGTCCCAGCGGCCGCCGGGGACGCGGACCTCGGCCTCGAACCCGCGCGCGGCGAGTTTCGCGCGGGCGCGCTCGGCGAAGCGGCGCGCGGCCTCGCCCCCGCCCTTCGCCGAGCCTTCGCCGAGGATCAGCGCCGCGCGGACGCCCTCGGCCGGGAGCCAGTGCGGCACGCGCGCGCCGAGGTCGGGGCGCGGGGAGGGGAGCGGATAGCCGTCCGGCCCCGCCGGCCCCTTGCCGCGCGGATCGCCCGGCCCGGCGAGCGCGCCGAGCGAAAGCGCCGCCTCCGCGCCCCAGCGGCCGCCGAGCCCGGCGCGGACCAGCGCCGACCAGGCGGCGAGCGTGGTTTCGATCCCCTCGCCGACCACGACCCCGAGCCGCGAGGTCGAGAGGCGGACCGGCGCGCCGAAGATCGCCCCGGTCCGGCCGATCATTTTCTTGCCGACCTTGGCGCCATCGGGGAGCCGGGCGCGGCCCTCCGCCGCGATCCAGGTCCGATGCACGCCGACCAGCGCGCCCCGGCCGATCGCCGCGACCATCGCCGGCCCGACATGCAGCGGCCGGGCGCGGCGGGTGTCCGCGCCGTGCGCCCAATGCTCGAGCGCGGGCGCGAAGCGGAGCGAGGCAGGGACCCCCCCGATCGCCGCGAGGTCGACGCCGCGCGCGGCGAGGTAGCTTTCGAGCAGCGGCCCCGCCGGCTCGGTCTGGCGCCAGATCCAGCGCGCCGCCTCGAGCCCACGCGCCGCGCGCTCCGCGTCCTCCGCCTCGGCGGCGGCGCGGGCGCGGGCGTGCGCCTCGGCGCGGCGGGCGGCGGCGGCCGTGTCCTCGCGGTCGATCCCGGCCGAGGACGCGAGCCGGCGGAGCGCCTCGCGGACGGGGACGCCCTCGGCCTCGATCACGAAGTCGATCGCCGAGCCCTTGCGGCCGCAGCCGAAGCATTTGAAGAAGCCGCCCGCCCCGGCCGGCTCGAGGACATGAAAGGACGCGGACCGCTCCGCGTGGAAGGGACAGGGCGCCCACCAGTCGCCCCGCCTCGGCGCCGATTTGCGCGGGTCCCAGGCCACGCCCGCGCGCTCGGCGAGGCGGCGGAGCGAGACGCTCGCCTTGACCTGCTCGGAAAGTCGGGTCATCCGATGCCAAGCCCCTCGGCGCGGCGGAGGAATTCCAGCGCGGCCACGTCCGGCGCGAGGCGCGGCGGTTGCCAAGGTCCCGGGTCGGGCAGGTGATCGCGCGGCGCGAAGGGGAAGAATTCCCGAAGCTCGGCCGCGAGCGCGGCGTTATCGAAGGGCGCGGCCGAGAAGCCGAGGGGAAGATCGAAGCGTTCAGCGATCGCCCGGGCGACCCCCTGCTCGAGCCGCTCGAGGTCGGGGATCAGCGCCTTCAGGGGCCGGATATTGTCGCCGCAATAGACCTCGGCCGCGTCGTGCATGAGGACGGCGCGGCGGAAGCGGGCCGGGATCCCCGCCTCGCGCGCGATCTCGTCGCAGAAGATCGAATGCTCGGCGACGGAATAGAATCGCGGTCCCCAGCCATTGAACCGGACCAGGCGGGAAAGCGCGGTCGCGATTTCGGGGATCGAGGCGACGAAGATCGGCGACGGCGCTTCGAGATCGAAGGCGCCCCAGATCGGGGAGCGGTCCCCCTCCTGCCAGCGCGGGCGTGGGGCCGCGTCGAAATCCTCGGGTGTCAGCATGGGATCAGTCTCCGAACAGGGACCCTTGCCGGGGCGTCTCGTCCGCCGGCGGTTTCGCGGGAAGGGGATCGGGACGGGGCGCGGGGGCGCCGGTCGCGCGCACGCGCCGGGCTTCGGCGGCCCGGCCGCAGTGGGGGGCGGCGCAGTGCCAGAGATAGCCACGCCGCGCGACCGGGAGCGCCGAGCGCGGCCCGGGAAGCCGAAGCCCCCGCGTCGCGCCGGGCGCCCCGCAGATCGCGCAAGGCCGCGTCACGCGGAACGCGCCCGGCGGCCGAGCCTGGCGCGTGCGCAATGCCCATGCAGGCGCGCGGTGAGCGCCCCGGCCTCGGCGATGTCGCGCGCGATCGGAGTCGCGGCGCGCGCGGCCGCGTGCGCGTAGATCAGCGCGTCGAGCGCATAGGATGCGGCGAGCGCGGCCAGCTCACGCGCGGAGAGGACCGCGAAATCGGGCGCGTCCTCGGCGAGGCGAAGGACGCGGCAGTCATAGATCGGAAAGGCCCGGTCGGGCCGGTGCTGCGCCTCGAAATCGGGGCGGGGCGTGTCGCTCATGGGGGCCTCAGAAAAGCGAGGGTTGACGGTCGGAAGGGTCGGAATCGTCGGGCGAGTGCGGCCCGGCCGGGTCCTCGAGCCCCGCGATGACGCGGGCGATATGCGCCGCGTAATCGGGATCGCGCTCGATCAGGACGGCGCGGCGACCCTCGGCGGCGGCGGCCCAGCCGGTCGCGCCCGAGCCGCCGAACGGGTCGAGGATCAGCCCGCCGCGCGCCGAGACGAGCCGGACCAGCCAGCGCATGAGCGCGTGCGGCTTCACGGTCGGGTGTTTCGAGCCGCGCCGGTCGGCCGCGTCGGCTTTGGCGGAATAGAAGAACCGCCCGACCGATCCCTCGGCGTCGACGGGGAAGCGCGCGCGGACCTCAACCGACCCGTCATGCGTGACATTCGCCGGCCAGCGCCCCGCGTCGATCGGATAGGCGCCGCCCCCGTTCAATCCGTTGCCGAGAATGCCCGCGCTTGCCCCTCGTGTCCGGCCCGAGACGGTTCCTCCGCTCGCGCCGATCCGCGCGGCGTCGATATTGAGCCCGCCGGTACCGGTCGCGAGATGTTGCCGGGCGATCGAGGACTCGGCGAGCGGCTTGCGGGCAAGGACGATCGGCTCGAATGCCGGCTTGAGTGCCGTGCCCCAACCGTCGAAGGCTTTGGCCGCCTCGGAAACGATGCCGCGGATCTCGCGCGCCGAGACGTCACGCATACCGTCCGCGTAGTCGCTTGCCCATCTCGCGACGGGGCTATGCCGCCCAATGATCTCACCCTCAACCCCGAGCACCTTGTCGATCGCGGCGGCGACATTGTGCGACTTCGGCATGCCCGAGCCATAGAGCCAGGCGAGTAGTGGCCCGCCGCCACCGGCGACGGCGCGGGCGAAGGCGCGCCCCTGATCCGGCGAGAGACCGTCGAGGAAATCGCCCCAGAGCGGCCCGGTCGCGTAGAGGTCGAGGATGGAGTCGCGGACCTCGAAACCCGCGTCCTCGATCGCCACCGCCATCCGGTGAAAGGTCCGGCTGTGGTTGAAGGCGACGAGGTGGCCGCCGGGTTTCAGGACGCGGCCGAGCGTCGCCCAGGTCGCGGGGCGGAAGACGAGATCGCCCCCGTCCCATTCCTTGCCCATGAAACCGCGCGAGGCGCGCGCGAGAGGGCCGTCCGATTCCTCCCCCGCCAGCGCGGCCGTTGGCCCGCCGAAACGCCGGACAATCGAGGTCAGGTGATAAGGCGGGTCCGTCACGATCGCGTCGAAGCTATCGGCCGGGAGCCCGGCTGCGACCTCGAGGCAGTCGCCCGCGTGGAGCGTGATCGGCGCCGCTCTCATTCGTCCGCCTCCGCCGGAAGGTAGCGCGCGGCCGCCGGGTCGATCCGCCGCGCGACCGCGAGGACCGCCGAGGCGCCGCGTTGCGGGTCGAGCCCGGTCAAGGCGTGGAGCCATCCGGTCAGCGCGGGGACACGGAGGCAGATCGCGGCCCCCCCGGTGTAGATCCGAAGAGGGAGCCCCGCGCGGGCATCCCAGCCCCGGACGAGGCCCCGGCGAGTCGTGGCGTCCTCGGCCGAGAAGCGATGCGCGTTGACGGGATCGGCGGCGTCCTCCGCGATCCGGCGGAGGACGAGCGCCGCCGCCTCCGCCCAGGTGTCGAGGCGGTGCGCGATCATGATCCGGTTAAGCCAGCGCGCGACGGAGCGATCAATCAAGGGTTGTATGACGCGGACGCGAGCAGGGGTCCGCGCCGCGCCCAGGTTGGGCGAGGTGGTTTTGCTCAAGGCGACAACTATCGGTTTTTTCGGTGGAAGCCGGTACATAGTCGCCGGAAAAACCGGATCAAACAAGCGACGCTGGTATAGCTTTTTTCGGCGTTTTCGCGATCAGCGTTGCGTTTTCACGAATCGCGTGATTTCTCGAACGGAAATCTGGTCCCCTGATCCCGTGAGGTCCTCCCGCGCCATGCTTTCGCGACTCGCCCAGAACATCGAGCATTGGCGTCAGATCCGGGGTTACAGCCAGTCCCAGCTCAGTCAACGCGCAGGGCTTTCCGCGACCGCGGTCAATGACATCTTCAGGACCCCGGATCGCTCCCCCAGGTTGCAAACGGTCGAGCAGATCGCGGCGGCCCTCGATATCACGCTATGGCAGTTGCTCGAGGGCGCGGAAGGCCCGGAGCGTCCCGAGACGCCCCCGCCTCCTGCCGGCGCCGTTTCCGCCCGTGGCGCGGTCACCATTGTAGAACAAGGAGAATTCACGGCCGGGGAGCGCGCGCAGCTCGAAGCCTATCCGCCCGAACAGCGCGAGCGGATCAGGATCGCGGTCGCGATCGGACCGGATGCGATGATTTTCGGCATTCTCCCGGGCGAGCGTGTCGCGATCATCCCGCTCAGGGATTATTCGGGCAGGCTCGTCGTCGTCACCTCCGAATCCGGCGAGGCGACATTGCGCTATTGCCTCCCCCCCTGGCTGGTCGAGTTTCACCCCGGAGCCGCGCCGTCGCACGAATTCATGGAGCGGCCGGGCCTGAAGGTCGTCGGCGCGATCAGCGGCGCGAGGGCCGTGAACGCGGGGGCCGAGGCACGATTCCCCGCGCCGGAAGGCTAAGGCGCGGCCGCCGGCGAAAATTTTTGTCTCTTGACGGTTTTTTCCGATATTTCGCTTGATCGCTTCGCGCATAACGGGCAGATGCTGGCATACCAAACAACCTAAAAGGGAATACGGCCATGAATGGCCCGCTCGAGCAGAGTATTTCAATCGAAACCAGCGCGCTTTTCCTCGCGCGCCGCAACACGACCGACCTCCGCGCGGGCGATCGTGTGATCGTCCAGACCCATGACGCGGGGCAGCAGATCGAGGCTCTGGTGATGGGCGCGCACCCCGCCGAGGTCCTCGTCCGGTTTTCCCGGTGGAGCCAGACCTTCGCGATCCCTCCGGTCGCGGTGCTGCGTATGTTGCCGCGGGATCTCGCGGCATGAGTGCCCCGTGCGTGGTCAAGGTCGACGTCGCGGGAAAGACCTTCGATGAAGCCATTCGTGAATTCGAGTCGCGGCTGATCGCCGAGGCGATGCGGGCGAACCGCTATCGCAAGGTTGGCGCCGCGCGCTTCCTCGGGATCTCGCTGGACCGGCTCCATCGCCGGATCGCCAAAGGCGGATGAATGCCCGCGCCCGGTCAGCCGGCGCGGCGGCGAGCGGTCACGCTCGCCGATCTGATCGAGGCCCGCGAGATCGTCGCGATCGTGATCGCAGAGGACGGCGCCGCCGCGCTTCCGATCCTCGAGCGGATCGAGGCCGAGATCGCCCGCGCGGAAGCCGAGGCGCGGGCCATTGAGCGCGCGCGGCTGATCGCTACGGGGGGCCGCTTCCGGGCGGCGTCCCGGGCTGCGGCGTAAAGCCGGCGGGAACATCCCGCTCGCCCCGAAAACAGGAGCGGCGCGCTCGGCTCGCGCGCCGCGTCATGAAACACGGAACCCGCCACGCGTTCCGAAACGCGGCCGCGCATTTCGACGTCCATCGCGACGATTTCGAGGAAGCGGCCAGGCCCCATCGCCAGAAAGAGACCCGCTCATGCTCGATATCGATGCCTCCGCCCAGCTCGCCCAGGACCTCCGCGCCGGGGTCCGCCTCGTCCCGCCGGCGGAGCGCCCCGCTCCGATTGCCCGCGTCCCCGCCGCTGGCCGCGCCTTCGACAAGCGCGGCCGCGAGGTCGAACCCGGCGATCCGGTCCTTTTCGCCGCCTGCGGTCCGGTCGCGGGCGTCGATCTCGGCCGCTACCTCGGCCGCGATCCCGCCTCGGGCCGCATGGTCGCCCGGATCGACGCGGGCGAGCCGCGCGCCGGCGAACAGGCGGCGATCCTCCCGAGCACGACGGTTCGCGCGCGGGCCGAGGACATTCGCGCCGAGGTCCGCGCCGCCATCGCCCGCGAGATCCTGGCGCTCGACGGCCGCGAGGCCCTCTAGCCGCCAGCCGAGCCTCCTGAAACGCCGAAAGGGCCGCTCCCGGCGGAGCGGCCCTTTCCTTGATTCGGCTCGGCGGGCTGGCGCCAGTCGTCGCCTTGAAGGCGGCGGAGCCAGGCGGCGCGAAGAATCTAGCCGTCCGCCTTCAATGGCTCCCGCCCCGAAGGGTAAATGCTCAAAGCGCGATCTTGCCGATTTCCTCGGCGACGCGCGCGAGCCGCCCGCCGGCGCCATATTTCGGCCGGGCGTATTTGTGGCCCATGAGGTCGGCCCGGATGCGATCGTCGCAGCCCGCGTCGAGCAGCCGGTCCTCGAAACCATGGCGCAGCGAATAGGCGGTCTGCCGGGGATTCTCGCGCAGGCCATTCTCGCGCATGTAGGCATTGACCGCCGTCGACCAGCTATCGTTTTTCCCCACGTAGCGCGAACAGCCGCCCGCGTCGCGGAGCCGGCGGAGCGCCTGGAGCGAGACCCCGAGGGCGGGGATTTCGCGCTCGCGGAGCCCGTGCGTCGTCTTGAGCCCGCGAAGCTCGTTCGGCCGGATGCGGATATGCGGGATCGCATGGTCGAGGCGATAGTCCTCGGCGGCGAGGCCGATGATCTCGTTCGGCCCGGCGCCGGTGTTTATCATCGCGAGCAGAATGTCGCGGGCCTCGGTGTTCATGCCGTCGAGCGCGCCGGGCCTGAGGATCGCGTCGCGGATGAACTCGGCGGAGTAGGGGTCGCGCTTGGCGTGGCCCGCGTCCTTGAACCGGAGCCCCTTGAACGGGTTTTCGAGCCCGTAGTGCCGAAGGTCGTTCACGGTCTGGAATATGTCGGACAGTTGCCCGAACTGCTTGTTGGCCGTGTTCGGCGCGTGGCCCTTTTCGACCTTGGCCTGCCACCAGGCGCGGAAGCGCAGCACGTCCTCGCGACTGATCTCGTTGATCGGCACGTCGCCGAGGACCCCGATCAGATCCGCGATCGTCGCCTCGCGGATGCCGCGCCAGCGTTTCGCCTGCGCCTCGTTCTTCCCCTTGAGCCGGTCGGTCGTGAGCGTGAAGAAATCGGCGAGCAGCTCGGACACCAGCGGACGCGGCGCGGCGATCATGCCGAGGACCGCCTTTGCCTCCGGGCCGGTCGCCACGACCCCGCCCGAGCCGACGAGCGACTTCAGGCGATCAACCAGCTCGACGAGGTCGCCGGCGGCGAGATCCTCGGCCGGCCGGTAGGCGAAGCCGCGCGCCTTCGCGAGCTTCACGGCCGAGGCGTGACGCGCCTTCGCGTCGGCGCCGTTGCCCGCCTCGAGTGCCTCCCAATAGGCCCAGAGCTCGGCCGCGACGACGGGCGCCTTCGCGTGCGCCTCGCGCTCGGAATCAGTCTTGAGGGAGATCCTGACCGGTCGGCGCGGGTCGAGCGCCTCGAAGCGGCGCGGGACTCGCTGCTTGAAATACCAGTTTCCGCCGCGTGCGTAGACCCCGCCGGCCCCCGATTTCCGTCCCATCCGAACCGCTCCCATCGCGCCAGTGTGGCGCATAATGGGGCGCATTTTTCGCCGAATTTTTCAAGGGTTAGCCAGCGCATTCGGTTAATGCGCTGTTTTTACTAGGCTTTTTCGCCTGCCGTGCTCGGCGACTGGTGCCCGGGAGAAGACTCGAACTTCCACGACCGTTAAGTCACTGGTACCTGAAACCAGCGCGTCTACCATTCCGCCACCCGGGCAGGTGCCGATGGCGCGCATGTACAGATGCCTCCGGGAAGTGTCAACGGGGGTTGCGCGATCAGGAACGCGTGAATGGCCGCGGTATCATGTGCGACTGGCGCCCGCGGGCGCTCCGCGGGGCGGGTCTCGCGGCCAATTGCAACTTGTCCGGCGGGGTTTCCGGCACTATTGCGAAATGGTGCGCCGCAAGGAGAATCGAATATGTCCCAGCCATTGCCCGTCACGGTGCCCATCGTCACGATCTTCGGCGGTTCCGGCTTCATCGGCCGCTACATCGCCCAGCGGATGGCGCGGGCCGGGTGGCGGGTGCGCGTCGCGGTGCGCCGGCCGCATGAGGCGGGTTTCGTCCGTCCCTATGGCGTCGTCGGCCAGGTCGAGCCGATCCAGGCCAATATCCGCGACGACGCCTCGACCCGCGCGGCGATCGCCGGGGCGAGCGCGGTGGTGAACTGCGTCGGCCTCCTCGGCGAGTCGGGCAAGCAGACCTTCGAGGCGGTGATGGCCGATGGCGCGGGGCGCATCGCGCGGATCGCGGCGGAGGAGGGCGTGGGCGAGCTCGTTCATGTCTCCGCCATCGGCGCGGATCCCGAGAGCGACAGCGCCTATGGCCGGGCCAAGGCCGCGGGCGAGGCGGCGGTGACGGCGGCCTTTCCCTCCGCGGTGATCCTGCGCCCCTCGGTCGTCTTCGGCGACGGCGACGGGTTCTTCCGCAAGTTCGCGGGCATCGCCCGGGTGGCGCCGCTGATGCTGATCCCCAATCCGGACACGAAATTCCAGCCGGTCTATGTCGACGACGTCGCGGCCGCCGCCGCGCTGGCGATCACCGGCGACGTGGCGCCCGGCGTCTACGAACTCGGCGGACCCCGGGTCGCGCGGCTGAGCCGGCTGGTCCACGAGATGCTCGCGGTCATCCGCCGCCGCCGCTGGCTCTTCGCGATGCCCCGGAGCATGGCCTCGCTCCAGGCCTGGGCGGGCGACACGGCGCAGAAGGCGAGCTTCGGCCTCTTCACCAACACGCTGATGACGCGCGACCAGCTCCGCATGCTCGCGAAGGACAATGTCGTGGCCCCCGATGCGAAGGGCTTCGCCGAGCTCGGGATCAAGCCGACGCCGATGGAGGCGGTCCTGGACAGCTATCTCTACGTCTATCGCCCGCACGGGCAATACGACGCGATCCAGGAATCCGCCGCCCGGCTCTGGAACTGAGGCATGGAGCATTCGCTGTTCGTCGCCGCGTTCCTCGGCGTGCTCGAGGGGCTGACCGAGTTCATCCCCGTCTCCTCCACCGGCCATATCCTGCTCGCGGGTCATTTCCTCGGCTTCCATTCGTCGGGCAAGGCTTTCGAGGTGCTGATCCAGCTCGGCGCGATCCTCGCGATCCTGTCGGTCTACGCGGGCCGGCTGATCCAGCTCGTCAAGGACGCGCCGCGCGATCCGAAGACGCGGCGCTTCATCCTCGCGGTGCTGCTCGCCTTCCTGCCCGCGGTGGTCGTGGGCGTGCTCGCGCACGATTTCATCAAGCGGGTGCTCTTCGAGACGCCCTCGCTGATCGCGGCGATGCTGGTGGTCGGGGGCGTCGTCCTGCTGGTGGTGGACCGCTTCGCACCGGAGCCGAAATATCACGACGTAATGGACTTCCCGCTGCCCCTCGCGTTCAAGATCGGCCTCGTGCAGTGCCTCGCGATGATCCCCGGGGTTTCCCGTTCCGGCGCGACGATCGTGGGATCGCTGCTGATGGGCGCGGACAAGCGCGCGGCGGCGGAATTCTCCTTCTTCCTGTCGATGCCGACCATGGCCGGCGCCTTCGCCTACGACCTCTTCAAGAACCGCGACGTGCTCACCTGGGACGACGCGACGCTGATCGCGGTCGGTTTCGTCTGCGCCTTCATCGCCGCCGTCTTCGTCGTGCGCCACCTGCTCGATTTCGTCTCGCGGCGCGGCTACGCGATCTTCGGATGGTGGCGAATCGTCGTCGGCCTGGTGGCTCTGGTGGCGCTCTGGGCCGGTGTCGGCGCGTGATCAGGGGAGTAGGTCAGCGATGCTGACCTTAATTCGCGCGGAAATTCGAGCCGGAGAGGGCCGGGAGAGGGAAAACATGAAAAAAGGTCAGCAAGACTGACTTTTTATGTTCCCGGGGATGAAATAGAACTACGCACGCCCGACCTGGGCCTACCGACGGGGGAGAAGTGGATGGCCGAACAGCGGATGCTGAAATTCGTCAAGGTCGCACGGGACATGCCTTCCAAACGGCTGGCGGAGGAGCGTCGCGGCGACTTCCACGAGATCTATCGCGAATTCGCCGATGCCAAGGCGGCGGAGCAGTCGAGCCGGTGTTCGCAGTGCGGTGTGCCCTACTGCCAGTCGCATTGCCCGCTGCACAACAACATCCCCGACTGGCTGAAGCTGACGGCCGAGGGCCGGCTGCGCGAAGCCTACGAGATCAGCCAGGCGACGAACACCTTCCCCGAGATCTGCGGCCGCATCTGCCCGCAGGACCGTCTCTGCGAGGGCAACTGCGTGATCGAGCAGTCGGGCCACGGCACCGTCACCATCGGCGCGATCGAGAAATACATCACCGACACCGCCTGGGAAGAGGGCTGGGTGGCGCCGATCGTGCCCGCGGCCGAGCGCGAGGAGAGCATCGGCGTGATCGGCGCGGGTCCGGGCGGGCTCGCGGCGGCGGACGCGCTGCGCCGCGCGGGGTTCAAGGTCACGGTCTACGACCGCTATGACCGCGCCGGCGGGCTGCTCATCTACGGCATTCCGGGCTTCAAGCTCGAGAAGGACGTCGTGGTCCGGCGCAACCGGCAGCTCGCCGAGGGCGGGGTCGAATTCGTGCTGAACTGCGACGTCGGCAAGGACATCACCTTCGCCGAACTGCGCGCGAAGCACGACGCGGTCCTGATCGCGACCGGCGTCTACAAGACGCGCGACCTTGGCGGCCCCGGCAGCGGGCTGAACGGGATCGTGCGCGCGATCGACTATCTCACCGCCTCCAACCGCAAGAGCTTTGGCGATCTCGTGCCCGAGTTCGAGAGCGGCGAGCTCAACGCCGACGGGCGCGAGGTCGTGGTGATCGGCGGTGGCGACACCGCGATGGACTGCGTGCGCACCGCGATCCGCCAGGGCGCCAAGTCGGTCAAGTGCCTCTACCGTCGCGACCGGGCGAACATGCCGGGCTCCCAGCGGGAGGTCGCCAATGCCGAGGAGGAAGGCGTCGAATTCGCCTGGCTCACCGCGCCGAAGGGCTTCACGGGCGAGAGCGCCGTCGCCGGGGTCCGCGTCGGCCGGATGCGGCTCGGCGCGCCCGACGCGAGCGGCCGGCAGTCGCCGGAGGAGATCCCGGACGCGGATTACACCGAGTCCGCGCAACTGGTCATCAAGGCGCTCGGCTTCGAGCCGGAGGACCTGCCCCGGCTCTGGGACGTCGAAGGGCTCGAGGTCACACGCTGGGGTACGGTGAAGGCCGATTTCACCACCAAGCAGACGAGCCTCGACGGGGTCTTCGCGGTCGGCGACATCGTGCGCGGCGCGAGCCTCGTCGTCTGGGCGATCCGCGACGGCCGCGAGGCCGCCGCGAGCATCATCGACTATCTCGACACGCGCGGCAGCGGCGCCAGCATCGCCGCGGAATAGACGCGCCGCGGCGGGGGCGCCCGTCCCCGTCGCCACGAAGCCGGACTTTCACGCCCCCGCCGGAGACCGTCCGGCCGGAGGGAGCGGATTGCGAAGCGGCGAATTTCGCCGCGACCGATACCAGAAGCCTACCACGCCCGGGCGCTGCGAAGCGTCCCCTCGCCAGGAGAACCGCCATGACCGTTTACGATGAGGCCTGGGTTGCGAGGATGGAGGCCGAGTTCGCCCGTCTCGAGGCGGAGGGTCTCTATCATCCCGAGCAGGAACATTCCTCCTGCGGCGTCGGCCTCGTCGTCGCGATCGACGGCAAGCCGCGCCGGCAGGTGGTCGAGAGCGCGCTGAAGGCGCTGAGCGCGATCTGGCACCGGGGGGCGGTCGACGCCGACGGCAAGACCGGCGATGGCGCGGGCATCCATGTCCAGATCCCGACCGCCTTCTTCGAGGATCAGGTGCGCCGCACCGGCCACGCGCCGCGCGGCGAGAAGCTCGCGGTCGGCCAGATCTTCCTGCCGCGCAGCGATTTCGGCGCGCAGGAGACCTGCCGCACGATCGTCGAGACCGAAGTGCTGCGGATGGGCCACTACATCTACGGCTGGCGCCATGTGCCGCTCGACATCTCCTGCCTCGGCCTGAAGGCGAACGCGACCCGGCCGGAGATCGAGCAGATCCTGATCTCGAACGCCAAGGGCATCGACGAGGAGAGCTTCGAGCGCGAACTCTACGTGATCCGCCGCCGGATCGAGAAGGCGGCCGCCGGTATCCGCGACTTCTACGTCTGCTCGCTCTCCTGCCGCTCGGTGATCTACAAGGGGATGATGCTGGCCGAGCATGTCTCGGTCTTCTACCCGGACCTGAAGGATCCGCGGTTCGAGAGCGCCTTCGCGATCTATCACCAGCGCTACTCGACCAACACCTTCCCGCGGTGGTGGCTGGCGCAGCCGTTCCGGATGCTCGCGCATAACGGCGAGATCAACACGCTGAAGGGCAACCTCGGCTGGCTCCGGAGCCACGAGATCCGCATGTCCTCGGACTATTTCGGCGAGCAGGCGGAGGACATCAAGCCGATCGTCCTGCCGGGATCCTCCGATTCCGCGGCGCTCGACAACGTGTTCGAGGTGCTGGTGCGCGCCGGCCGCATCGCGCCGATGGCCAAGACCATGCTGGTGCCCGAGGCCTGGTCGAAGCTCGCGACCAAGATGCCGCAGGCCTGGCTCGACATGTATTCCTATTCCAACGCGGTGATGGAGCCCTGGGACGGGCCGGCCGCGCTCGCGATGACCGACGGGCGCTGGGTCTGCGGCGGGCTCGACCGCAACGGGCTCCGGCCCATGCGCTATGTCGTGACCGGCGACGGGCTGGTGATCGCCGGCTCCGAGGCGGGGATGGTCCCGACCGACGACATGACGGTGCGCGAGAAGGGCGCGCTCGGGCCGGGGCAGATGCTCGCTGTCGACATGGGCGAGGCGAAGCTCTACCACGACGGCGAAATCAAGGACATGCTGGCCGCGAGCCAGCCCTTCGGCGAATGGGTCGGCTCGATCACCGATCTCGAGAAGCTGACCTCGGATGTCGAGGAGAAGGCGATCTTCGACGGCGCGGAACTGCGCCGGCGCCAGATCGCGGCCGGCTTTTCGGTCGAGGAACTCGAGGTCATCGTCCATGCGATGGCCGAGGACGGCAAGGAAGCCATCGGCTCGATGGGCGACGACACGCCGCCCGCCGTGCTCTCGGGCAAGTACCGGCCGCTCAGCCACTACTTCCGGCAGAACTTCAGCCAGGTGACCAACCCGCCGATCGACTCGCTGCGCGAGCATCGGGTGATGTCGCTCAAGACGCGGTTCGGCAACCTCAAGAACGTTCTCGACCAGAACAACAGTCAGACCGAGATCCTGCAGCTCGACAGCCCCTTCGTCTCGAATGCCGCCTTCGCGGCGATGGCGAAGTATTTCGGCGACGCGGCGACCGAGATCGACTGTTCCTTCGCGGTCGGCAGCGATGCGAACGCGCTGCAGGACGGCCTTGCCCGGATCCGTTCCGAGGCCGAGGAGGCGGTCCGCGCCGGCGCGAACCACATCATCCTGACGGACGAGCATCAGTCGGCCGAGCGCGTCGGCATGCCGATGATCCTCGCGACCAGCGCGGTGCATTCCTGGCTGACCCGCAAGGGGCTCCGGACCTTCACCTCGCTCAATGTCCGTTCGGCGGAATGCATCGACCCGCATTATTTCGCGGTGCTGATCGGCGCGGGCGCGACCACGGTCAACGCTTATCTCGCCGAGGATTCGATCGCCGACCGGATCGCGCGGGGCCTGCTGCCCGGCACACTGACCGAGGCGGTCCGGCGCTTCCGCGAGGCGGTGGACCAGGGTCTGCTGAAGATCATGGCCAAGATGGGGATCTCGGTCATCTCGTCCTACCGGGGCGGGCTGAACTTCGAGGCCGTCGGCCTCAGCCGCGCGATGGTGGCGGAATATTTCCCCGGCATGCTGAGCCGGATCTCGGGCATCGGCGTCTCCGGCGTGCAGAAGCAGGTCGAGGGCGTGCATGCGCGGGCCTGGCTGCGCGGCGAGGCGGTGCTGCCGATCGGCGGCTTCTACAAGGCGCGCCGCTCCGGGGAGACCCATGCCTGGGAAGCGCAGGCGATGCACATCCTGCAGGCGGCCTGCGACAAGGGATCCTATGATCTCTGGAGGCAGTATTCCAAGGCGATGCAGTCGCGCCCGCCGATCCAGCTGCGCGACCTGCTGGACTTCCAGCCGAAGACCCCGGCCGTGCCACTGGCGCAGGTGGAATCGATCACCGCGATCCGCAAGCGCTTCGTGACGCCGGGCATGTCGCTCGGCGCGCTGGGGCCGGAGGCGCACAAGACGCTGAACGTGGCGATGAACCGGATCGGTGCGAAGTCGGATTCGGGCGAGGGCGGCGAGGATCCGGCGCATTACACGCCGGAATCGAACGGCGACAATCCCTCCGCCAAGATCAAGCAGGTGGCGAGCGGACGCTTCGGTGTCACCGCCGATTACCTCAATCACTGCGAGGAACTCGAGATCAAGGTCGCCCAGGGCGCGAAGCCCGGCGAGGGAGGCCAGCTTCCGGGCATCAAGGTCACCGAGCTCATCGCGCGGCTGCGGCATTCGACGCAGGGCGTGACGCTGATCTCGCCGCCGCCGCACCACGACATCTACTCGATCGAGGATCTGGCGCAGCTCATCTACGACCTGAAGCAGATCAACCCGCGGGCGAAGGTCTGCGTGAAGCTCGTGAGCCAGTCGGGCGTGGGCACGATCGCGGCGGGCGTCGCCAAGGCCAAGGCCGACGTGATCCTGATCTCGGGCCACAACGGCGGCACGGGCGCGAGCCCGGTGACCTCGATCAAGTTCGCGGGCCTGCCCTGGGAGATGGGCCTCAGCGAGGCGCATCAGGTGCTGACGATCAACAACCTCCGCGACCGGGTGACGCTGCGCACGGACGGCGGGCTCCGCACCGGCCGGGACATCGTGATCGCCGCGATGCTCGGCGCGCAGGAATTCGGTATCGGCACCGCGGCGCTGATCGCGATGGGCTGCATCATGGTGCGGCAGTGCCAGTCGAACACCTGCCCGGTCGGCGTCTGCACGCAGAACCCGGACCTGCGGGCGAAGTTCACCGGCACCGCCGACAAGGTGGTGAACCTCATCAGCTTCTACGCGCAGGAAGTGCGCGAGGTGCTGGCGAGCGTCGGCGCGAAGTCCATCGACGAGGTGATCGGGCGGGCCGACCTGCTGACGCAGGTGAGCCGCGGCTCCGAGCATCTCGACGATCTCGACCTCAATCCGCTGCTCATCAACGTCGACCAGGGGGAGCGTCAGGTCTATGACCGGGCGCAGCCGCGGCAGGCCGTGCTCGACACGCTGGACCAGCAGGTGGTCGCCGACGCCGAGCCGTTCTTCAAGGACGGCGAGAAGATGCAGCTGAGCTACGCGGTGCAGAACACGCTGCGTTCGATCGGCACGCGGGTGTCGAGCCACATCGTCCAGCGGTTCGGGATGAAGAACAACCTTCAGTCCGACCATCTGACGATCAAGCTCTCCGGTTCCGCCGGCCAGTCGCTCGGCGCCTTCGCCGCGCCGGGGCTCAAGATCGAGGTCTCGGGCGAGGCGAACGACTATGTGGGCAAGGGGCTCTCGGGCGGCACGATCGTCGTGAAGCCGCCGCTCGGCAGCCCGCTCGTGCCGCATGACAACGCGATCATCGGCAACACGGTCCTCTATGGCGCGACCGCGGGCAAGCTCTTCGCCAACGGACGCGCGGGCGAGCGGTTCTGCGTGCGCAACTCCGGCGCGACGGTGGTGATCGAGGGTTGCGGCTCGAACGGCTGCGAATACATGACCGGTGGCACGGCGGTGATCCTCGGCCGGTTCGGCGACAATTTCGGCGCCGGCATGACCGGAGGCATGGCCTTCCTGTGGGATCCGGAGGGCGAGATCGACACGCGGCTAAACCCGGAGAACGTGATCTCGGTCGCGATCGAATCCGAGGAATGGGCCGAGGAACTGCGCGGGATCATCGCGGAGCATCTGAGGGAGACCGGCAGCCCCCGCGCCGCCGAGATCCTGCGCCACTGGGAGGACAGCCTGCCGAAGTTCCGGCAGATCGTCCCGAAGGAAATGCTGAGCCGGCTCAAGTACCCGCTGAGCGACCGTCCGGCGGCGGCGACCGCCTGACGCTTCCGACCAGCGCCATCCGACACGGCCCCGCCGGCATTTCACCGGCGGGGCCTTTCCTTTCCGGCACTTGCGCGCGGAAGGGGCTGGCGCGGCGCGCGTGGCGCGCTAGGCTCGGCGGGAAGAACGAACGGGAGGACATCGGATTGATGGACGCGGAGGAACTGCGCGCGCTTCAGGCGCCGCTGAAGGATCGCTATCGCGCGGAACCCGGCGCGGCGCTCGCCACGCTGAAGGCCCGGGGCAGCCTCGCGGAGGCTGGAATCGCCTGCAAGGTCGAGACCGGCCGCGCGCTGGTGACCGCGGGGCTGCATCCCGCGACCGGGGGCGGCGGGCTCGAGGCCTGTTCGGGCGACATGCTGCTCGAGGCGCTCGTGGCCTGCGCCGGCGTCACGCTGAAGGCCGTGGCGACGGCGATCGGCGTCGAGCTTCGCGACGCGGAGATCCGGGTCGAGGGCGATCTCGATTTCCGCGGCACGCTCGGCGTCGACCGCGAGGCGCCGGTGGGATTCCGGGCGATCCGGCTCGCCTTCGACCTCGATACCGACGCGCCCGCGGAACAGCTCGACCAGCTCATGAAGCTGACGGAGCGCTACTGCGTCGTCTACCAGACCTTGCGGCGCGGGCCGGAGCTTTCCACGACCCTGGCGCGGGTGACGGCGGAATAGGCGGCCTCGCGCGCGGGCGGCGATCCCCGCGGGACGGGCGGCCGGACAAGACGGGAGAGCCGGTGATCAATCTTCTCTGGGCGATCCTGCGCCGCCTTCTCGTTCTCGCGGCGCTGGCGGCTGTGCTGCTCGTCCTGCTGTTCCGCTTCGTCGATCCGCCGACGAATTTCTACATGATGTCCGAGCGGCTGCGGCTCGGCGCGGTCGAACGGCGCTGGGTGCCGCTCGCGGAGATGTCCGCCTGGCTGCCGCTCTCCGCGGCCGCGGCCGAGGATGCGAATTTCTGCGCGCACAGCGGATTCGACCTCGACGGCATCCGCGACGCGCTGGCCGATGGCGGGCGGCTGCGGGGCGCGAGCACGATCAGCCAGCAGGTGGCGAAGAACGTCTTCCTCTGGCCGTCGCGAAGCTGGCTCCGCAAGGGGTTCGAGGCCGGGTTCACCGTGCTGATCGAACTGACCTGGCCGAAGCGGCGGATCATGGAGGTCTATCTCAACATCGCCGAGTTCGGCGAGGGGATCTTCGGCGTCGAGGCGGCCTCGCGGCATTACTTCGATACCGGCGCGGCGAGGATGACGCCGCGGGCCTCCGCGCGGCTGATGGCGGTGCTGCCGGATCCGAAGAACCGCTCGCCGGTGAGCGGGACGGGCTACATCCGGAGCCGCGGCCGGGCCATCGAGCATGGCGCCCAGACGCTGCGGGTCGACGGCCGGGCGGCGTGTTTCCTGTGAAGGCGGCTGCGCCCGGGGGGAGGCCGGGCGGTTGAAGCGCGGGGGATTCGCGGCGATAAGGGAGGATCGAGCAAGGAAAGGCCGCGAAAATGCGCCGTCTCTATCACATGCCCCTGTCGCCCTTCTGCCGCAAGGTCCGGCTCGTCCTCGCCGAGAAGAAGATCGAGGTGGAACTGGCCGAGGAAAAGCCGTGGGAGCGGCGGATGGACTACCTGCGGATGAACCCCGCCGGCAAGGTTCCGCTTCTGAAGATCGACGATCTCGTGCTCGCGGAATCGAGCGCGATCTTCGAATATATCGAGGAAACCCATCCCGAACCGCCGCTGCTGCCGCGCAAGCCCGCGGCCCGGGCCGAGGCGCGCCGGCTGGCCGCCTGGTTCGACGACAAGTTCCACCACGAGGTGACGGCGAACCTGCTCTACGAGCGGGTGAACAAGAAGCTGATGAAGGCCGGCTATCCCGAAAGCGAGAAGATCAAGGCGGGGCTTCGCAACATCAAGTACCATCTCGACTACATGGAATGGCTGTTCGAGAGCCGCGGCTGGCTCGCGGGCGACCAGATGACCATCGCCGATTTCGCGGCGGCGGCGCATCTCTCCTGTCTCGACTATGTCGCGGATGTGGACTGGACCCGCGGCCAGGGCGTGCGGGACTGGTATGCGAAGATCAAGTCGCGCCCGGCCTTCCGCTCGATCCTCGCGGACCTCGTGCCGGGCTTCACGCCGCCGCAGCATTACGCGGATCTGGATTTCTGAGGGAGGCCATGCTGGACGCGGGGCCGGAGGAGATCGCCGCGCGGATCAGGGCGCGGGCGCTCGCGGAGAGGTTCTCGGCCTCCGGCATCTGCGCGCCCGATGCGATCCCGCTGGCGAAGGCGCGGCTCGCCGCCTTCGTCGCCGCCGGCCGTCACGGCACGATGGGCTACATGGCCGAGCGGATGGCCTGGCGCGGCGACCCCGCCGCGCTCTGGCCCGAGGCGCGCTCCGTCATCATGCTGGCGGAGGTCTACACGCCCGAGGAGGATCCGCTGGCGCTGCTGTCCCGGCCCGACCGGGGCAATGTCAGCGTCTACGCGCGCGGGCGCGACTACCACGACACGGTGAAGAAGCGGCTGAAGCGGCTCGGCCGCTGGCTGGTCGCGGAGACCGGGGCGGAGATCAAGGTCTTCGTCGACACCGCGCCGGTGATGGAGAAGCCGCTGGCCGAGGCCGCGGGGCTCGGCTGGCAGGGCAAGCACACGAACCTGGTGGGCCGGCGGCTCGGGAGCTGGTTCTTCCTCGGCGCGATCTTCACGACGCTCGACCTGCCGCGCGACGCGGCGGAGCGGGATCATTGCGGCTCCTGCCGCGCCTGTCTCGACATCTGCCCGACCGGCGCGTTTCCCGCGCCCTATCAGCTCGATGCGCGGCGCTGCGTCTCCTATCTCACCATCGAGCACGCGGGGCCGGTCGATCCGGAGCTGCGCCCGCTCCTCGGCAACCGGATCTATGGCTGCGACGACTGCCTCGCGGTCTGTCCCTGGAACAAGTTCGCCGGGGTGGCCCGGGAGGCGGCCTATCACGCGCGGGAAAACCTTCGCGCGCCCGCCCTCGCTGAACTCGCGGGCCTGGACGACGCGGGCTTCCGCGCGCGCTTCTCCGGCTCGCCGATCAAGCGGATCGGCCGGAACCGCTTCGCGCGCAACGTCGCCTACGCGGTCGGCAATTCCGGCGAGGCGGCGCTCATCCCGGTCGCGGAGGGGCTGGCCGCGGACGCGGATCCCGTGGCGCGGGAGGCGGGGGAGTGGGCGCTGGCGCGGCTTCGGTCAGCATCTGCAGGTTCCGCCGCGCCGGGCCGGCCAGATCGCTCTCCGGATGGGTCTCGATGAGGCGCATCCAGGCCTCGGCCGCGGCGTCCCTGTCGCCGGCGGTCGCGAGCGCGGCGCCCTCCTCGAACAGCGCCTCCGGCAGGTCGGGGGTGATCGCGAGCGCGCGGCGCGCCTCGGCCAGCGCGGCGTCGCCGTCGCCGAGGTGACGCAGCGTCGCGGCGCGGAGCGCGAGGGCCGTCGCATCCCCGGGTTCGAGCGCCAGCGCCTTGTCGAGCGAAGCGCGCGCGCTCGTCCAGTCCTCCTCCCCCGCCTGGGCGCGGGCGAGGTCGATCCAGCGATCCGCGCCGGGCTCCGTCAGCCGGTTGGCCGACAGGAGCGCCTCGCGCGCGAGATCGGGGCGGCCCACCCGGAGCCAGAGCCGCGCGGCGTCCTCGTAGGTGGTCGCGCGCAGGTTCATGTCCATCGCCCGGTTCGGGTTCTGCGCCACGGCGGTCAGCATCTGCGCGGCGGTCGCGTCGGCCCCCATCGCCTCGAGCGCGGACGCCTCGCAGAGCCGGGCCTCGACCCCGCCGCCGAGACGGTACCAGAGCGCCGCCTTCTCCCGCGCGGTCGCGGGATCGGTCCGGATCTCGGCCTCGCATTGCTCGGCCGAGGATATGCCGGGATCGGCGGGCCGGGGCGAGACATCGGGCCGGGGGGGCGCGTCCGGTCCGGCGGCCGGCATGGTTTCCTGCGCGGGCGCGGCGCCCGCGGCGAGAAGGAGGGCGAGAGTGAGGAAATGCCTTCGCATGGCAGCGGCCTTCCCCTAGAGGTCTGGCTGGGATGAATGAGGAGGGCCCATGACGGACGGACCCGTGCTCCTGACGATTGGCCATGGCTACTCGGCGGCGGCCTTCGCGGCAAGCCTGCCGGAGGGCTGGCGGCGGATCGGGGCCACACGATCGGGCGAGAAGGCCGCGACCATGGCGGCGGCCGGCGTCGAACCGGTGGATGCCGGGGACGCGGCCGCCATGCGCCGCGCGATCGCCGCGGCCTCTCATCTGCTGATCTCCGCGCCGCCGGGGGAGGAGGGCGACCCGGTGCTGGGGCGCCACGGGGCGGCGCTGGCCGCGGCCCGGCCGGCCTGGGTCGGCTATCTCTCGACCACGGGCGTCTATGGCGACCGGAACGGCGGCTGGGTCGACGAGGAGGGCGCGCTCGCCCCGGTGAACGCGCGGAGCGCGCGGCGGGTGGAGGCGGAGCGGGCCTGGCTCGGATCCGGCCTGCCGGTCGAGATCTTCCGCCTCGCCGGGATCTACGGGCCGGGGCGCAGCGTCTTCGATCGGCTGCGGGAGGGGCGGGCGCAACGGATCGTGAAGCCGGGCCAGGTGTTCAGCCGGATCCATGTCGAGGATATCGCGGGGGCGCTCCGCGCCGCGGTGGCGCGGCCGGCGCCGGGCCGGATCGTCAATCTCGCCGACGACGCGCCCGCCCCGCCCGGCGAGGTCATCCTCTACGCCGCGGGGCTGCTCGGGATGGAGCCGCCGCCCGGGATCGCCTTCGACGAGGCAGATCTCAGCCCGATGGCGCGAAGCTTCTACAACGAGTCCAAGCGGGTCTCGAACCGGCGGATGCGGGAGGAACTCGGCTACGCGCCGCGCTATCCCGACTACCGCGCGGGCCTCGCGGCGGTGCTGGCGGCCGAGCGGCTCGGGGCGCTGTGAGGGATCGGTGCCACACCGGGGGCAATTTTGTCGCGCCGGCGGCTGATCAAGGCTGGCGCTTCGGGAGCGAATCCGACAATGTCCGTCGCAAAATCTGGCACCGGCCCTGAAAAACCGGGTCTTTGAGGTAGGTTGAATGTCGCACCGGCGACCGCGCGCGGTTTTGCTCCCGGCTGCTCTGGCCTCGGTTTCGGCCCTGGCGCTCGGCGTGATGGCCTTCGCGCAGGAAGCGCCGCGGCCGCGGCCGAGCGTGAACCTTTACGGCAACGCCGGCCTCATCGACATGCCCTCGGCCGAGATGATGCCGGACGGGCAGATGACGCTCTCCTGGAGCAAGTTCGACGGCATGAGCCGGCGGCAGTTCAACTTCCAGATCCTGCCCCGGCTCAGCGGTACGCTGCGCTATTCCACCATCGACAACTGGGGCCGTCCGGACGATCCCGATTACGATCTCTGGGACCGCAGCTTCGATTTCCGGTTGCAGATCCTCGAGGACAAGCCGGGCTGGCAACCGAGCCTGGCGCTCGGCTTCCGCGACTTCCTCGGGACCGGCGTCTATTCCGGCGAATATCTCGTCGCCTCCAAGCGCGTGGTGCCGAGCGTCACGGTCACGGGCGGCGTCGGCTGGGGCCGGTTCGCGGGGGTGAACGGGTTCAAGAACCCGTTCTGCGCGATCTCGAACGGCATGTGCGCGCGCGACGAGGATTACGGCGAGGGCGGCAAGCCCGCCTTCGGCCGGTTCTTCCGCGGCGAGGACGCCGCGCTCTTCGGCGGTGTCGAATGGCGCACGCCCTATGACGGGCTGACGCTGAAGGCGGAATATTCCTCCGACGCCTATACGCGCGAGCAGTCCGGGCCGAACGCGCATTTCGACCGCAAGTCGCCGTTCAACTTCGGCGCCGAATACAACATCACCGAGGGGATCACGGTCGGCGGCTACTACATGTACGGCGACGCGCTCGGCTTCAACATCGCGCTGAGCGGCAATCCGAACAAGCCGCTGACGCCGCAGGATCTCGGCGTCGGCCCGATCCCGACCACGGCGCGGCCGGACGACGCGCCGATGGGCGAGGGCTGGCAGAACGACCCGGCCAAGCGGACCCGCCTCTCCGACGCGCTCGCCAAGGCGATGGACGTCGAGGGCATCCGGCTCGAGCGGATCACCTTCAAGGGCTCCGTCGTCGACGTGGTGATCCAGAACCGGCGCTACAACCAGCAGCCGCGCGCCATCGGCCGCGCCACCCGCGTACTGCAGGTCGGCATGCCGGCGAATGTGAAAACCTTCAACGTCACCCTGATCGCCGATGGTCTGGAAACGACGACCGTCACGATCGATCGCGCCGAGTACGAGAGCCAGATCTCGCGCTGGGACGCCGGGCAGAGCAGCTGGGACACGGTCGGCCTCGCGGGCGCCTGGGACGATCCGGCCGGCTATCCGGTCTGGACGCGCCCGAACCTCTATCCTTCCGTCGACTGGACCGTGCTGCCGCAGCCCTATCTCGTGCTGCTCACGCCGGGCGAGCCGATCCGGGTGGGCCTGAACCTCGACGCCAACGTGACGCTGCGCCTCTCGCAGGGCGCCTCGTTCAACATCGGCGTCAGCCAGCCGCTCTTCGGCACCTATGACGATCCGGGCGATTCCGACAGCACCCTGCCGCATGTCCGCTCCAACACCTCGCGCTACTATTCCGGCAAGAACCCGCGGCTCACGAACCTGACCGGCGATTACGTCTTCAAGCTGAACGAGAACACCTATGGCCAGGTCTCGGCCGGCTATCTCGAGCGGCAGTTCGCGGGCATCTACTCCGAGGTGCTGTGGAAGCCGGTCGACCAGAGCTGGGGCCTCGGCGCGGACCTCGCCTATGTGAAGCAGCGCCAGTGGGACGCGCCGCTGGGGCTCACCGACTACGACGTGGTGACCGGCTTCGGCTCGGCCTACTGGGAGACCGGCTGGTACGGGATGCAGGTCGAACTCGACGCCGGCCGCTATCTCGCCGGCGACTGGGGCGGCACGCTGACGGTGACGCGCGAATTCCCCAACGGCTGGGCGGTCGGCGCCTATGCGACGCTGACCGACGTCACCGCCGAGGATTACGGCGAGGGCAGTTTCGACAAGGGCGTGATGATCACCATCCCGTTCCGCTGGACCGTGCCCTTCGAGACCGACGCGCGCAACTCGATCCAGCTCACCTCGATCTCGCGCGACGGCGGGGCGCAGCTCGACGTGGCCAACCACCTCTGGGATACGGTCAAGGAGTTCGACCGCCAGCACATGAAGTGGAACTGGGGCTCGTACTGGCAATGAGGCTGACCGTTCTCGCGACGCTGCTTCTGACCGCGCTCGCCGGCTGCACGGACGAGGGGCTGAACCCGATCGTCTCCAAGGCCATCGATGAGGTGAACCCGTTCCACGCCTCCGCGCCGAAGCCGGGGGCGCCGGTCACGCGCGCGCAGATCGACAGGGCCGACGTGGCGACGATCCGCGCCCGCCTCGTCTCGGACAAGTCGCCGACCTTTCTGGTCGCCGCGGCGAACAACGGCGGCTACATCACCTATGCCTCGGGCCTGCGCCAGCTCGTCGTGATGCGTAATTCGCAGGTCACCGGCACCCGCGGCCTCGGCCACGACCTGCTGTCGGCCAAGTCGACGACGCCCGATCCGCTGGCGACGCCGATGCCGGTCTCGCAATGGCCGGCGCTCGTCCAGCGTAGCTACGAATTTCCGGCCAACGCGCCCCGGGGGGAGATCGAGACCTTCGATTGCCGGTTCGAACGCGGCCCGGTCAAGGAGATGGTGATCCTCGACCAGCCGCACCGCGGGCAGGAGGTCAGCGAATACTGCGAAGGGCCGACCGGCTCGTTCGAACAGTTGCATTTCGCCGATCTCGCGACCGGCTTCGTCTGGCGGACGCTGAGCTGGCTCGGCCCCCGGCAGGGGCTGATCGATATCGAGATCGTGCTGCCCTACACCGGATCTCCCCGCTGAGATCCGGCCGCGCCGCCGGGCGCGCGTGTGCCGAAGGTATTTTTGCGAGAGCGAAGAAGCCGGAGAACCCGCTCGCAGCGGGCGCGCCTGGGCGCATTTCGTATATTCCCCGCGCGGACGCGCATTCCGCAAATCAGTAAGGGCAGCGCCGGAAAGCGCCGCCCTCTTTCGCTAGGTCTCGTCGCCGCCGGGTGTCGGGAGGCCGACTGCCCGGCGGCGTGTTATCGTGACCCGATCAGGAGTCGTCGTTGGAGATCGCGTAGGCGATCGCGGCGAGGCCGATCACCGGGATCAGCCAGGCAGCGTTGGAACCGCCCATCGGCGCCGGCTCGGCGACGACCACCGGCTCGGCCGGCGCTTCGTACACGAGGTTGCCGGCGAAGGCCGCCTGGCCGGCCAGCAGGAGAGCCGCCGCCGCGGTCGAAACGATAAGCTTCATTGTTGTCCTCCTCAGAGAGTGCGGGTCTGCGAAACCGATAGCTCGCCCGGACCTGCGAGCGGACAAGCTAATGCTTGAACGATAACCAGTTTTCCCTCGCGTTTTCAATCATCGAAACCGGCGCGGTTCACGAAAGGGGCGGTGTTGTCAAATGAGCAACACTGGCGTTCCGACCTGCGCGCGATCGTAAACCTCGACGATGTGCTCGTTGAAAAGGCCGATGCATCCGCTCGAAGACTGGCGCCCGATCTTGCGGATGTCGTTGGTTCCGTGGATCCGGTAGGCCGGCCAGCCAAGGTTCAGCGCGCGGATTCCGAGCGGGTTGTCGGGTCCGGGCTCGACGTAGCTGGGCAGGCCGGGATGGCGTTCCAGCATCGAGGCGGTGGGCCGCCAGTCCGGCGCGGGGCGCTTCAGCGTGACCGAGGTGCGGCCGCGGCGAGTCATCTCCTCCGTGAGCGGCACCGAGGTCGGATACACGCGGTAGAAGCCGTCCGCGCCCCAGTAGTGCAGCACGCGGTCATTCGTGTCGCAGAGAATCGCATCCCTGTTGAGGTCACTGAAATAATCTTCCCACCGGCGCATCTTCAGGCTCGAGATTCGGCGCAGCAGCATCGGCGTGTCCTGCGAATCGGGCACGAAGTCGTTCGCCAGCGCGTCCTCCTCCGTCGCGGCGAATCCGCGGCCGGCGATCGCGGTCGCGGCGCCGGCCATGGCCGCGCCGACGGCGAAGCGGGTGAAGGCCCGCCGGTTGATCTCCTTGTCACGCATTTCGACTTGCCTCCTTGGCACCCCTCGCCGCCGCTCGGACGTCGGCGGACGATGGTATTGGCATGAGCGAAAGCCCGCAACTCACAGTTCTGAAAGCGACTCCTCTGCAACACATCCGGGACCTCGGAGGCGCGGATCGCGATTGGATTTGAACGAAGGTGGCAAAGCCGGTAGCACCGTCGGAGCCGAACGCCCCAATCACGACGGACCCGCGATGATCCGCCTTTGCTTCGCCGCCCTTGCCATCCTCTTCGCCGTCGCGAGCTGCACTTCGAGCGGGACGGGGGGCGCGCCGCGCATCTCCGCCGCCGAGACGGACGACATCCTGACCCGGCAGCTCGACGCGGTGAACGCGGTGCGCCAGGGCGAGGGGCTGACGCCGCTGCGCTATTCGGCCGAGCTGAACGCGGCGGCTGAGACGCATGCGCGCGACATGTCGGTGCAGGGCCGCGCCTGGCATTTCGGCTCCGACCTGACCTCCCCGCGCGAGCGCGCCTTCCGCGCCGGCTACCAGGCCGAACTCGTCGGCGAGAACATCGCCGAGGGCACCGACAGCGATCTCGCGGTGCTGCGGAGCTGGCTCGATTTCAAGGATACCCGCGAGATCATCATGGATCCCGCGGGCCGCGGCTTCGGCTTCGGCTGGTACGAGGAGCCGGCGACCGGCAAGATCTGGTGGGTGCAGCTCGTCGGCAAGTGAGCCGGGGCGCGCGCGCCGGGCGGGCCGCGGTCAGAGCGCCGCGCCGTCTTCCCAGAGCCCGGGGGCCGGGGCGATCTCTCCCACGACCATGCCGCGGCGGTTCGCGATCGGCGGCGTCATCCGGCGCAGCACGCGCGGATCGCCCGCCTTCACCGCGCCGAGCCGGGTGAGCAGCGCCGCCACCGCGCATTCGCTGGCACGGGTCGTGCCGTCCTCGATCTTGAGCGCGAGGCCCAGTCCCTTTTCCGGCCAGATCGCGACGAAGACGCCCTCGGCCCCGGTCTTCACCGCGACCGATCCGCCGGCCGCGGCCATGAGTTCGGAACAGGCCCGGCCCTCGCCCGCGACCAGCAGCGGATGCGCGATCATCGCCGCGACCAGCCGCTCCGCCGCCGCCCCGCGGGCCTCGCCCAGCCCGGCCGGATCGGCCATCCGGGCCATCGCCCAGGCCAGGCCGCGCATCGTGGTGGCGAAATTGGGCGCGGCGCAGCCGTCGATCCCGAAACCCGGGCTGTCGGCGCCGGTCATCTCCTCGAAGGCGGCGCGCACCGCGCGCTGGACCGGGTGATCGGGCTCCACATATTCGCTGTCGCCGCCGAGATGGCGGTTCAGCGTCAGGAAGCCCGCGTGCTTGCCCGAGCAGTTGTTGTGGAGCTGGCAGGGCGCCTCCAGCGTCTCGCGCAGCCGGCCCCGCTCGATCCGGTCGTCGGGCACCTGGGCGCCGCAGCGCAGGTCCCGCTCGCCGAGGCCGATCTCGGAGAGCCAGTGCGCGACGCGCGTCACATGCATGTCCGCCCCCTGGTGCGAGGCGCAGGCGAGCGCGAGCTGTTCCGTGCCGAGCCCGGCGGCGGCGCCGCTTTCGACGAGGGGCAGCGCCTGGAGCATCTTGCAGGAGGAGCGGGGCAGGATCACCGCCTCGGGATCGCCCCAGGCGGCGCGGATCGCGCCGGAGGCGTCGCAGATCACCGCGTGCCCGCGATGGACGGATTCCGCGAATCGCCCCCGCCGGATCTCGACCATCGGTACCGCGTCAGCCATCGCTCAGTTCCTCCGCCAGCGTATCGCCCAATGCCCCGCGCAGGTGCCGGAAGGCAAGCCGGATCCTGGACTTGACCGTGCCGAGGGGCAGGCCGAGCTTGGCCGCGATCTCCGCGTGGCTCAACCCGTCGTAGAAGGCGGCGACCAGAACGGCGCGCTGATCCTCGGCCAGCCCCGCCAGCCCCTCGCGGATTCGGCGCTCGCGCTCGGCGGCGTTCATCCGCAGGTAGCCGTCGGGCTCCGGCTCCGGCTGGAACAGCGGATCGTCGGGATCCGGCGCCGGCCGCAGCGTCCGGCGCAGGATGTCGATCCGGCGGTTTCGCGCGATCGTGAAGATCCAGGTCGCGGCCGCGGCGCGCTCCGGATCGAAGGTCTCCGCCCGGCGCCAGACCTGCACCATCACGTCCTGCGCGATCTCGTCGGCATCCGCCTCGCTGGCCCCGCCGCGCATCATGAAGGCCTTCACCCGGGCGGCGAAGCGGTCGAACAGCGCGACGAAGGCGGTCCTGTCGCGCCGTGCGACGCGCGCGAGAAGCTCGGCGTCGCCGGCCTCCGGCAGGCCATCGGGCTCAACGGCGGACATGGGGCTCGGTCTCGTCTCGGAGGCGCGGGGTTGAGGCTGTGCGGAAGGCGCGTCCGCCAGGCGGGATGGAAGACACGCAAATGGGGTGGATCAAATCCCGCTTGTCGCGATAGAGTACGGCAAGGACGCTGACAAAAACAAGCCGGACCTTGGCCCTGGGGCGCGAAGCTCATGGCGGTGGTAACGGTACCGGCGATCGAGCAGGAGACCTGGGACATGATGTCGAATTATCGCACCACGATTGGCCTTTCGCTCGTGCTGCTCGGCCTGACCGGCGGGGCCGCCCTGCCCGCCGGGGCGCAGGCGGCGGCCGAGCGGGTGGCCTCGCATACGGACTGGAGCGTGTTCGTCGCCGGCAGCCCGAAGGAATGCTACGTCGTCTCGCCGCCGAAGAGCTCGAAGGCGCTGCGCGACGGCAAGCCGGTCGAGGTGGACCGGGGCGACATCCGCCTCTTCGTCACCTACCGCCCGGCCGAGAACGTCTCCGGCGAGGTGAGCTTCTCCGGTGGTTATCCGTTCCGCGACGGGACGCCGGTGAAGCTGCAGGTCGGCTCGCAGAACTTCACGCTCAATCCGGGCTCGAAGGACGCGGACAGCTGGGCCTGGCCCGCCTCCCCGGACGTCGACAAGCAGATCGTCGCGGCCTTCCGCGCGGGATCCTCGGCGACGGTGACCGGTGTCTCGAGCCGGGGGACCACGACGATCGACACGATCTCGCTTTCGGGCTTCACCGCCGCCGTCGAGGACGCGGCCAAGCGCTGCCAGTGACGCGCGGTCCCGGCCCGCGCGGCCGGGGGGTGGAAAAATCGCGAAAATCTGCTATCTCGCCGGCATTGGCGGGCTGATCCGCCCGTTGCCGAAAGCCCCGAGATGTCCGCCGTTCCGCTTAAAGCCGTTCCGATCACGCCCGAGGTCGTCGCCCTGCCGCGCAGGGCGGCCGAGGAGGGCCTGCCCGATCTCGTCGGGCTCGACCGCGAGGCGATGCGGCTGGCGCTGATCGAGGCGGGGACGCCCGAGAAGATGGCGCGGATGCGGACCGGGCAGGTCTGGCAGTGGATCTATCACCGCGGCGTCCGCGACTTCGAGGCGATGACCAATCTCGCCAAGGACTACCGCGCCCTGCTCGCGCGCAATTTCCGGGTCTCGCGGCCCGAGATCGTCACGCGGCAGATCTCGGCGGACGGCACGCGGAAGTACCTGCTCCGCGTCGCGGGCGGGTCCGAGATCGAGGCGGTCTACATCCCCGAGACCGACCGCGGCACGCTCTGCGTCTCGAGCCAGGTCGGCTGCACGCTCACCTGCTCCTTCTGCCACACCGGCACGCAGCGGCTGGTGCGCAACCTGACCGCGGCGGAGATCGTCGGCCAGATCCTCGTCGCGCGCGACGATCTCGAGGAATGGGGCAAGGGGCCGCTCGACAGGCGTCTGATCTCGAACATCGTGCTGATGGGCATGGGCGAGCCGCTCTACAATTTCGAGAACGTCCGCGACGCGATGCGGATCGCGATGGACAACGAGGGGCTGTCGCTGTCGCGCCGCCGGATCACGCTCTCGACCTCGGGCGTGGTGCCGGAGATCGCGCGCGTGGGCGAGGAGATCAACTGCCTGCTCGCGATCTCCTTCCATGCGACGACGGACGAGGTGCGCGACAAGCTGGTGCCGATCAACAGGAAGTGGAACATCGCCGAGCTGCTCGACGCCTGCCGCGCCTATCCGCGGCTCTCGAACGCCGAGCGGATCACCTTCGAATACGTGATGCTGAAGGGGGTGAACGATTCGGACGCGGATGCGCGGCGGCTCGTGAAGCTCATCTCGGGCATCCCGGCGAAGATCAACCTGATCCCGTTCAACCCCTGGCCCGGCTCCCCCTACGAGCGTTCCGACCCCGACCGGATCGAGGCCTTCGCGCGGATCGTGAACCGGGCGGGCTATGCCTCGCCCGTCCGCACGCCCCGGGGCGAGGACATCATGGCCGCCTGCGGCCAGCTCAAGAGCGCGAGCGAACGCGCGCGCCGCGCCCGGGGCGGCGAGGCCGCGGCCCCGGCCTGATCCGGCGCAAGTCGGTCCGGATCTCCCCGACTTCATTCCCATGGCTTCCGGCATCCCGGATCCGGATCGATTTCGCGCGCCCGCGGTCCGAGGCCCCTTCACGAATCCCCCTGATTAGGGTTCTATCAACCTTATCAAGCAGTAATTAAGCGATCCGTAAGGATCCGGGCACAACGACAAGAACGAGCAGGCACATGGACGAGTGGACAGGAAAGGGGCCGGCCACGCCGGTCGACGACGTATTGGAACGCGCCACGGCCGATCGGTTGTGGACGCGGCGCAACGCGCTCGCCGTGACGGCGGGCTTTCTCGGCGTCGCGCTGGCCGCGCCGGCCCGCGCCTCGGCCTATACGCAGCGGCTTCAGCCCCGGGCGACGCAGATCGTCGTCTCGAAGAAGAACCGGGCGATGGCGCTGATGAGCGGGAAAGAGACGCTCCGGACCTATCGCATCAATCTCGGATTCGCCCCGGTCGGGCCGAAGCAGCGGTCCGGCGACGGCCGCACGCCCGAGGGGGTCTATTACATCGACCGCCGCAATCCGCTGAGCGATTTCCATCTCAGCCTCGGCATCAGCTATCCGAACGCGACCGACGTGGCGCGCTGCCTCGCGCTCGGCGTCGAGCCGGGCGGGGACATCATGATCCACGGCGGCCCGACCCGCCGCGCCGACCGCTACAAGAAGGACTGGACGGCGGGCTGCATCGCCGTGACCGACGGGGAGATGGAGGAGATCTGGTCGATGGTGCCGACCGGCATCCCGATCGTGATCCTCGCCTGAGCCTCGGGAGACGCCGGGAACTCTCCGGATCCCGCCGCCGGACTCCACCCCGGGGCGGGATCTTGCCCGGCGGACGAATCGGGCGTATCTGCACCCGCATGACGCGGCTTTTCGACATGGACGACCACAGGCGGCTGCCCTGGCGATTCTACGCCGGAGGGATCCGACTTACGCGCGGGGCCTGACGCTTCGGGCCCCGGCCCCCTGTCCGCGACTCGCCTGTCCTAGCCAATGCCACAGCGGGAGACATCCATGTCCGCCAATCCCTCCGCCCCCAGGACGCTCTACGACAAGATCTGGGACGCCCATCTCGTCGACGAGGCGCCCGACGGCACCAGCCTGCTCTACATCGACCGCCATCTCGTCCACGAGGTGACGAGCCCCCAGGCCTTCGAGGGGCTGCGCATGGCCGGCCGCAAGGTCCGCGCGCCGGAAAAGACCACCGCCGTTCCCGACCACAACGTTCCGACCGACATCGACCGAGCCAAGGGGATCGAGAACCCCGAGAGCCGGATCCAGGTCGAGACGCTGAGGAAGAACGCCGCCGATTTCGGCGTCGAGATCTATGACGTGGCCGACGTCCGCCAGGGGATCGTCCACATCATCGGCCCGGAGCAGGGGCTGACCCAGCCCGGCATGACCATCGTCTGCGGCGACAGCCATACCGCGACGCATGGCGCCTTCGGCGCGCTCGCGCACGGGATCGGCACGTCGGAGGTCGAGCACGTGCTTGCCACCCAGACGCTGATCCAGAAGAAGTCCAAGAACATGAAGGTCGAGGTCCGGGGCACGCTCCCGCTCGGCGTCACCGCGAAGGACATCACGCTCTCGATCATCGGCGAGACCGGCACCGCGGGCGGCAACGGCCATGTGATCGAATACATGGGCGAGGCGATCCGCGCGCTCTCGATGGAAGGCCGGATGACGGTCTGCAACATGGCGATCGAGGGCGGCGCCCGCGCGGGCCTGATCGCGCCCGACGACGTGACCTTCGCCTATGTGAAGGGCCGCCCCCACGCGCCGAAGGGCGGGCAGTGGGAGATGGCGGAGGCCTACTGGCGCACGCTCTTCACCGACGAGGGCGCGCATTTCGACAAGGAGCTGATCCTCGACGCCGCGAAGATCGCCCCGGTCGTGACCTGGGGCACGAGCCCCGAGGACGTGCTGCCGATCACCGCCACCGTGCCGAATCCGGAGGATTTCCAGGGCGGCAAGGTCGAGGCGGCGCGGCGCAGCCTCGACTACATGGGGCTGACGCCGGGGCAGAAGCTCTCGGACATCGCGATCGACACGGTCTTCATCGGCTCCTGCACCAACGGGCGGATCGAGGATCTGCGCGAGGTCGCGAAGATCATGGAAGGCCGCCGGGTCAAGGACGGCGTGCGCGCGATGATCGTGCCGGGCTCGGGCCTCGTGCGCGCCCAGGCCGAGGAGGAGGGGATCGCGGCGAAGCTGATCGAGGCGGGTTTCGACTGGCGCATGGCCGGCTGCTCGATGTGCCTCGGCATGAACCCCGACCAGCTCGCGCCCGGCGAGCGCTGCGCTTCGACCTCGAACCGCAACTTCGAGGGGCGGCAGGGTTACAAGGGCCGCACGCATCTGCTCTCGCCCGCGATGGCGGCGGCGGCGGCGATCACCGGCCGGCTCACGGATGTGCGCGAACTGATGTAAGGCGTTCCGGGGTGCGCGACCGTCGCGCGCCCCGGCCACGCATCCCGGCGCCGCGACCGCTTCTCACGAGCGGTTGCGCGGCGCCGGGAATCGCTTCACGGAACGGACGCATGCGCCTACCAACGTGTCCGGCGGGAACGAGCGCGGAGGCAGGCGCATGACCGAGGATCCCGGGCGGCCGACGCCCGGCGGGGGCTTTCGCCGCGACGGCGGTGGTCTCGAATTCGACCGGGTCGCGAATTTCTCCGACGCGGTCTATGCGATCGCGATGACGCTGCTGGTCTTCGACCTGCGCGTGCCGTCGCACCTGCCGAAGGACGCCAGCACGGCGGAGCTGCTGCGGGGGCTCACCGGGATCGAGAGCGGGGCCTTCGGCTTCTTTCTCGGCTTCACGCTGCTCGGGCGCTACTGGGTGGCGCATCACCGCTTCTTCCGCGCGCTCGGATCGATCGACGGGCGGCTGGTCTCGCTCAACCTCGTCTATCTGGCGATGGTGGCCTTCATGCCCTTCCCCGTCAGCCTGCTCAGCCATTTCGAGGCCAACCGGTTCAGCTTCGGGCTCTTCGCCCTCTCCATGGCGTCGATCAGCCTGCTCGAGGCGGTGATGTTCGGCTACGCGGCGCGGCGGGGGCATATCCGCGTCGCGGTTTCGCGCGCGGCGCTTCGGCACGAGATGGTGGGAGCCTGCGCGCCGGTCGCCGTCATGCTGCTCTCGCTGCCGCTCGCGTTCTGGAACACGACGGCCGCGCTCGCCTCCTGGCTCCTGATGTGGCCGATCGGCGTCTGGCTCAGCCGGCGCGAGCCAGCGGACTACCGCCTGCTTCGCACGCCTCCGTCCTGATCTCCCGCGCCGAGAGCGGAAGGCCGAAGACCCGGTCGAAGCCGAGGTTGAAGAGGAAGGTGTAGAACAGGAAGAAGACGATCATGCCGAGGTCGAGCACGAAGGCCTCGACGAGCGAGATGCCGAGCATGAGGGCGAAGAGCGGCACCAGCGCCAGCGTCAGCCCGAACTCGAACCCGACCGCGTGCCCGACCCGGAGCGCGAGGCTCCGTCCCTTCGTCGTCCGGCGCCGCTCCCAGGCCTCGAAACCGGCGTTGTAGGCGAGATTCCACAGCACCGCGATCACCGAGGCGGTGACGGCCATCGAGCCCGCCTCCGTGACGTGGATCCCGAACAGCACCGCGAGCCCGCTCGAGCTCAGCGCGATGGCGAGCGCCTCGTAGAGGGTGAGATAGACGACGCGCCTGCGAATTCCCTGCATGGTCCCTTGCTCCTTTTCCGGCGCTGGGACTAACCGATTCTTCCTGATACAAGAAGTCAGGAGCTGTCAGGAATTCTGAAAGGCGAAGCGCCATGGCCTTCTCCGGGGAAGCGGTCGCCACGTTTCTCGCCGTGCTCGACCGCGGCTCCTTCTCCGCGGCGGCGCGGGCGCTCGGCCGGGTGCCCTCGGCCGTCAGCATGGCCATTGCCAATCTCGAGGCGGAGCTCGATCTGGTGCTCTTCGACCGCTCGGGCCGCGAGCCGCGGCCGACGGCGGCGGCGCGGGCGCTCGAACCCTCGGCGCGCCGGGCGGCGGCGGCGCTGCGCGGGCTCGACGCCCAGGCGCTGGCGCTGCACGCGGGGCTGGAGGAGCGCCTGACGCTCGGCGTCGCGGCCGAGGTGCTCTCGGCGGGCTGGAACGCGCCGCTCGCCCGGCTGGCGGAGGAGTTTCCGGCGCTGATGGTCGATGTCGTCTCGGGGACGGGGGGCGACCTGACCCGGCGGCTGCGCGCGGGGGAGGTCGATCTCGCGCTGATCTTCGAGCGGCCGGGGCTCGACGAGAACGAGGCCTTCCAGGAATTCGGGCAGGAGATCTTCGTCGCCGTCGCCGCGCCCTTCCATCGGCTGGCGGCGGGTCCGGACCGGCCGCGGATGGAGGATCTGATCGAGACACGCCAGATCGCGGTGGCGAGCCGGGATACGGCCGATTCGCGCGTGCTGCTCTCCCGGGAGGTCTGGCACACCGACAATCACCTCGCGGCCCTCGGCCTCGTGCGCGCCGGCCTCGGCTGGGGCTTCCTGCCACGCGCGCTGATCCAGCCGCTCGCGGAGGCCGGGGCCGTGACCGAGATCGCCTTCGAGAACATCTCGAACGAACTCAGCCTCTGGATCGACCTCGTCTGGCGGCGCGACCGGCCGCTCGGGCTCGGTGCGCGGCGCTATGTCGAACTGATCCGGGCGGGGCGGCTGGCCGGGCGCGGGCGCTGAGCCGCGGGCGAGACTTGCGAAGGGCGGTTCCGCGTGGTTTATCCCGGGCGCGTCATATCGGAGGCCTGGCCCATGGAGAAATTCACCAAACTGACCGGAGTCGCGGCGCCGCTGCCGCTCATCAACGTCGATACCGACATGATCATTCCGAAGCAGTTCCTGAAGACGATCCAGCGCTCCGGCCTCGGCAAGAACCTCTTCGACGAGATGCGTTACGACCGCGAGGGCAACGAGATCGAGGATTTCGTGCTGAACAGGCCCGCCTATCGCGAGGCGAAGATCCTCGTCGCGGGCGAGAACTTCGGCTGCGGCTCCAGCCGCGAGCACGCCCCCTGGGCGCTGCTCGACTTCGGGATCCGCTGCGTGATCGCGCCGAGCTTCGCGGACATCTTCTACAACAACTGCTTCAAGAACGGCATCCTGCCGATCGTGCTGCCCCAGGAGCAGGTGGACCTGCTGATGGACGATGCCGAGCGCGGCTCGAACGCGGTCGTCACCGTCGATCTCGAGAACCTGACCATCTCGGGTCCCGACGGCGGCCAGATCCCGTTCACGCTCGACGAGTTCCGGCGGCACTGCCTGCTGAACGGCCTCGACGACATCGGGCTCACGATGGAGAAGGCTGGCGAGATCGACGCCTTCGAGAGCGCCTACGAGAGCCGCGCCCCCTGGCTGAAGGCCAGCTGAGCCACCCGCGACATCCCGATCATCCCCGCGCATCGCGGCCGCGGGGATGCGCTTAATGCGGGCTTAACGCCCCGCTGCGAGCCTCGCGGCCGTGATCCGCGCGCTCGTCCTCCTTCTCGTTCTTCTCGTCGCCGGCCCGGTCCGCGCGGAGCGGATCCGCGTCGCGGCCTATGACGTCGGCCTCTCGCGCTCCGGTCCCGGCCTCCTGCTCTTCGACCTGCGCGCGCGAAAGCCACCCGCCGACATCGCCGCCGTGCTCGCGGTGATCCGGGAGACGCGGCCCGACATCCTGCTCCTGACCGGGTTCGACCAGGATTTCCGGGGCGTGGCGCTCACGGCGCTGCGCGCGCGGCTGGCGGCCGGAGCCGGGGGGATCGACTACCCCTTCGCCTACGCCCCGCCGGGCAACGCGGGAGTCGAGTCGGGGTTCGACCTCGATGGCGATGGCCGGCTTCGGGGCGCGGGCGACGCGCTCGGCTGGGGCCGGTTTCCGGGGCAGGGCGGGATGGCGCTCCTGTCCCGCCTGCCGGTCGACGCGGAGGCGAGCCATGATTTCAGCGGCTTGCCCTGGGCCGACCTGCCGGGCGCGCGCCTGCCGATCCGGCCCCACGGCGCGCCCGTGCTCGACCCGGAGGCGCGCTCGGGATGGCCGCTCGCGAGCAATGCGCTCTGGGACGTCGCCGTGACACTGCCGGGAGGCCGGCGCCTCAGGCTTCTGGCCTCCAACCCGACACCGCCGCTCTTCGACGGGCCGGAACAGTTCAACCTGCTCCGCAACGCCGACGAGATCCGCTTCTGGCGCCTTTATCTCGATGGAGCGGCCTTCCCCGACAGCGTGGGCCGGATGGCACGGCTCGACGGCCCCTTCGTGCTGCTCGGCGATCTCAACACCGATCCCGTGGCGGGGGCGGGGGACCGGGCGGCGATCGCCGCGCTGCTCGCGCATCCGGCGCTCCGCGATCCGAACCCGCCCCGCGCGACCGCCCGGGCGGGTGAACGCGCGCTCCGGCTCGACTACGCGCTGCCCGCGCGGGAGCTCGACGCGCCGGACGCCGCCGTCTTCTGGCCGGAGCCGGGCGAACCGCTCGCCGAACTCGTCGCCGCGGGGCCCGCGCACCGCCTCGTCTGGGTGGACCTCCGCTTCCCCGATCCTTGACCCGGCGCCCGCCGGGCGCTAGCGGGTGCCCCCGGAACGAGACAAACGACCGAGGAATCCGCCATGGCCAACCCGACCCTCCTGATCCTGCCCGGCGACGGGATCGGCCCCGAAGTGATGGCCGAGGTGCGCAAGGTGGTCGACTGGTTCGGCCGGAACGGCCGCCCCTTCGACGTCGATGAGGATCTCGTCGGGGGCTGCGCCTACGACGCGCATGGCCAGGCGATCAGCGACGCGGCGATGGAGAGGGCCCAGGCCGCGGACGCGGTGCTGCTCGGCGCGGTCGGCGGGCCGAAATGGGACAAGGTGCCCTATGACGCGCGCCCCGAGGCCGGGCTCCTGCGCCTGCGCAAGGATCTCGAACTCTTCGCGAACCTGCGCCCCGCGAAATGCTTCGACGCGCTCGCCGACTTTTCCTCGCTGAAGCGCGAGCTCGTCGAGGGGCTCGACATCCTCATCGTCCGCGAACTGACCGGCGGCGTCTATTTCGGCGAGCCGAAGCAGATCACCGACCTCGGCAACGGCCAGAAGCGGGCGGTCGACACGCAGGTCTACGACACGTTCGAAATCGAGCGCATCTCGGCCGTCGCCTTCGAACTCGCGCGGCTCCGGGACAACCGGGTCTGCTCGATGGAGAAGCGCAACGTGATGAAGTCGGGCCTGCTCTGGCACGACGTCGTGGAGGCGACGCATGCCGCGCGCTTCGCCGATGTCCAGCTCACCCACATGCTGGCCGACGCGGGCGGGATGCAGCTCGTCCGCGCGCCGAAGCAGTTCGACGTGATCGTCACCGACAATCTCTTCGGCGACATGCTCTCCGACGTGGCGGCGATGCTGACCGGCTCGCTCGGCATGCTGCCCTCCGCCTCGCTCGGCGCGCCGGATCCGAAGACCGGGCGGCGCAAGGCGCTCTACGAGCCGGTGCATGGTTCCGCGCCGGACATCGCGGGCCAGGGCAAGGCGAACCCGATCGCCTGCGTCCTCTCCTTCGCGATGGCGCTGCGCTATTCCTTCGACGCGGGCGCCGAGGCCGACCGGCTGGAGGCCGCGGTCGAGAAGGTGCTGGCGGACGGGCTCAGGACCGCCGATCTCGTCGGGCCGGGCGGCGGGGCGACGGTCTCGACCTCCGAAATGGGCGACGCGATCGTCGCCGCGCTCGAAGCCTCGCTCTGAGCGGGCGGGCTTGATCCGCGCCGAGCCGCCCGCGCCGGCCGTCCCGCCCGCCTGGGCGGCCGCGGGCGGCGATCCCGCCGCGCCGCTCGCCTACGCGGCCGCCCGCCGCGCGGCGGGCGCCGTGGTCTATCCGCCCGCGCCGCTGACCTTCCGCGCGCTGGAACTCACCCCGCCCGCGGCGGCGCGGGTCGTCCTGCTGGGCCAGGATCCCTATCACGGGCCGGGCCAGGCCGAGGGCATGAGCTTCTCGGTGCCGGAGGGCCTGCGTCCGCCGCCCTCGCTCAGGAACATCTTCAGGGAACTCGCCTCCGACCTGGGGTCGCCGGTCCCGGCGACCGGCCATCTCGAACCCTGGGCGCGGCGCGGCGTGCTGCTGCTCAACACCGTGCTGACGGTCGAGCAGGGCAGGGCGGGCGCGCATCGCGGTCGTGGCTGGGAGGATTTCACCGACCGGCTGATCGCGCATGTGGCGGGCCTTGACCAGCCCGTGGTCTTCCTGCTCTGGGGCGCGCAGGCGCGGGCCAAGGCGCCGCTCCTGACCAGTTCGCGCCACCTCGTCCTCACCGCGCCGCATCCCTCGCCGCTCTCGGCGCACAGCGGATTTTTCGGCTCCCGGCCCTTCTCGCAGGCGAATGCCTTCCTCGAGGCCGCGGGCGCCGGGCCGATCGACTGGTCGCTGGACTGAGCCGCGATTTTTCCGTCTTCGCGTGTTCGCATGGGCTTGCGGCGGCTGAAATAACCGCGTAAATGCCCGCCGTGTTCGGAGTGTAGCGCAGCCTGGTAGCGCACCTGCTTCGGGAGCAGGGGGTCGGAGGTTCGAATCCTCTCACTCCGACCATCATCTCGCGATCGGTCTCCGTCGCGCGGCCGTCCGCCGCCACGGAGAGGAGATCCCGAGAGTGTCGACAGAGCCGGAAGGTGCCAGCGGAGAACCCTGGCTGTCGATTGTCGTCCCGATGAAGAACGAAGCCGCGAACGTCGCCTTCCTGACCGAGGCGATCGCGGCGGCCTGCGCCGATGTCTGGCCGTTCGAGGCGATCTACGTGGACGACGGCTCGACCGATGCGACCGCCGCCACGATCGAGGACCTTCGCGCGCGCCATCCCTTTCTCAGGCTGATCCGCCATGACCGAAGCGGTGGCCAGTCGGCGGCCGTGCAGACGGGCGTGCTGGCCGCGCGGGGGAGCGTCATCTGCACGCTCGACGGCGACGGGCAGAATCCGCCGGCCGAGATCCCGAAGCTCCTCGCGCGGCTCGAGGGCCACGCCTTCCCGCCGGGCGTCGCGCTCGTCGCGGGGGAGCGCGTCGGCCGGCAGGACACGCTCTCGAAGCGCTGGGCGTCGAAGGGCGCCAACAGCCTCCGCCAGGCGCTGCTGCGCGACGGCACGCGCGACACGGGCTGCGGGCTCAAGCTCTTCGACCGCGCCGCCTTTCTGCGCCTGCCCTATTTCGACCACATGCACCGCTACCTGCCGGCGCTCTTCGCCCGCGACGGCTGGAAGATCCTGCATGTCGACGTCGCCCACGCGGCGCGCCACGCGGGCAAGTCGAACTACGCGAACCTTGGCCGGGCGCTCGTCGGCGTCTACGATCTCTTCGGTGTGATGTGGCTGATCCGCCGCCGGAAGAAGGCAAGGCCGCTCGGCGGGGCCACGCATGGGGAAGGGATGGAAGTTTGAATCCGCTTTTCGAGTTCTTTCACGTCGATCACTGGGGCGAATTCTGGTGGGTCATCATCGGCCTGCTCGGTCAGGTCGCCTTCTCGGCGCGGTTCATCATCCAGTGGATAAAGTCGGAGCAGGCGCGCAAGTCGGTGATGCCGGTGGCCTTCTGGTATTTCTCGATCGCCGGGGGCGTGATCCTGCTCGCCTATGCCATCCATCGCCGCGACCCGGTGTTCATCCTCGGCCAGGCGGCGGGCCTCTTCATCTATGCGCGAAACCTCTGGCTCATCCATGCGGTCCGCCGCCCCGTCTGACCGGGCGACGACCTGGGCGCTGACCTGCGTCGCGCTCGTCACGCTCTACCGGCTGGCGCTCCTGCCCTTCGACGCCGCCGATCTCTACACGGACGACGCGCAATACTGGCTCTGGGGCCAGGAGCTCGCCTGGGGCTATTATTCGAAACCGCCGCTGATCGGCTGGATCCTGCGGCTCGCGACCGCGATCGGCGGCGACGGGATGATCGCGATCCGCGCGCCGCTGCCGCTTCTCCACGCGGCGACCGCGCTCGCGATCCTCGCGACCGGCCGGGCGATGTTCGGCCCCCGCGCCGGGGCGATCGCGGGCGCCGCCTATGTGACCGCGCCCGCCGTCGCGGTGGCGAGCCTGCTCGTCTCCACCGACACGCCGATGCTGCTCTGCATCGCGCTGGCGCTCGGCGCGCACTGGCGGCTGACGCGGGTCTCCTCGGCGGGCTGGGCGGTGGTGCTCGGGCTCGCGGCCGGCCTCGGCATGCTCGCCAAATACGCGATGCTCTACTTCGCCTTCTCCGCGGTGCTCGCGGCGCTGACCCAAGCGGGGCGAATCGCGTGGCGCGACGCGCTGCTGGCCCTCGGCGTCGGACTCGCGCTGGTGGCGCCGAACCTCTGGTGGAACTACGTGAACTCCTTCTCCGCGGTCACGCATGTGGTCGACGACAACGCGGGGCTCGGCCACGCGGCGAGCTACGACCTCGGCCGCGCGCTCGGGCTCCTCGCGGCGCAGTTCGCGGTGGCGGGACCGGTGATCTTCGGCGCCTACCTGATCGGGCTCGGGCGCGTCCGGCGCGATCCGCGCGTCGGCTACCTCGCGCTCTTCTCGCTGCCGCCGCTGGTGGTCCTGTTCCTCGTCGCGCTGCGGAGCGACGCGAATGCGAACTGGGCGGCGGCGGCCCATGTGCCGGCCTTCCTTCTCGCGGGCCTCATGCTCCGTGACCGGCCGCGCTGGACGCTGGCGGGGCTTGCGATCAACCTCGCGCTGACGCTCGCCCTGCCGGCGGCGAGCCTCTTCGCGACGACGTTCCGGATCGGCGACGACCTCGTCTTCAGGCGCTATCTCGGCCGGGCGGAGGTGAGCCGCCACATCGCGGAGGTCGCCGGCGAGGCGGGGCTCGACACGATCGTCTCGGGCGATCGCTCGACGCTGGCCGACGCCTTCTACACGCTGCGCGACTCGGGCCTCTCGATCTACGCGGAGCCGGTCGCGGGCTTCCCGCCGCATCACTACGCGCAGAAGCACCCGCTGCCGCCCGGTCCGGGCGACGTGCTCTTCGTCGGCACCTCCCCGACCGGCCCCGACTGCCGCGATCCGGCGGCGCGGGGCGAGGAGGTCGCGCGCTGGCGGGCCTCCGGCTATTCGACGCGGGAATTCCACGCCTGGCGGGTGCCGCGCGCCTGTTTCTTCGCGCCGGACTGAGGCAAGCCCTCCGGGCGGTGGCGCCGCGGCGGCGCCGCGCCTCCGGCGGCGAGAGCGCCCGCGGCGCGCTTCGGGATCCGCGCGAAGCGGAATGTTTACATTTTCCGCGGGACGGTTCAGAAGGCGCCGGTTGTCAGAAGGATTGATCGAGATGGGCTACCGAGTCGCCGTCGTCGGTGCCACGGGCAACGTGGGCCGCGAAATGCTGAACATCCTCGCCGAACGGGAATTCCCGGTCGACGATATCGTGGCGCTTGCCTCGCGCAAGAGCCTCGGCACGGAAGTCTCCTTCGGCGACCGGACTCTCAGGACCGAGGATCTCGACACGTTCGATTTCACCGGCTGGGACATGGCGCTCTTCGCGATCGGCTCGGATGCGACGAAGAAATACGCGCCCGCGGCCGCCAGGGCCGGTTGCGTCGTGATCGACAATTCCTCGCTCTACCGCTACGACCCCGACGTGCCGCTGATCGTGCCGGAGGTGAATCCGGATGCCATCGAGGGCTATGCGCGCAAGAACATCATCGCCAACCCGAACTGCTCCACCGCGCAGATGGTCGTGGCGCTGAAGCCGCTGCATGACCGCGCGCGGATCAGGCGCGTCGTGGTCTCGACCTACCAGTCGGTCTCGGGCTCGGGCAAGGAAGCGATGGACGAGCTCTGGAACCAGACCAAGGGGCTCTATGTCCCGGGTCAGGAGGTCGAGCCCTCGGTCTATCCGAAGCAGATCGCCTTCAACGTGATCCCGCATATCGACGTCTTCCTCGACGACGGCCAGACCAAGGAAGAATGGAAGATGGTCGCCGAGACGAAGAAGATCCTCGATCCGGCGATCAAGGTCACCGCGACCTGCGTCCGGGTTCCGGTCTTCGTCGGCCATTCGGAGGCGGTCAACATCGAGTTCGAGGAGGATCTCGACGAGGCCGAGGCGCGTGACATCCTGCGCGAGGCGCCGGGCATCCTCGTCGTCGACAAGCGCGAGCCGGGCGGCTATGTCACGCCGGTCGAATGCGTCGGCGAATACGCGACCTATGTGAGCCGGATCCGGCAGGATCCGACGATCGACAACGGGCTCAACATCTGGGTGGTCTCGGACAACCTGCGCAAGGGCGCGGCGCTCAACGCCGTGCAGATCGCGGAACTGCTCGGCCGCCGGGTGCTCCGCAAGGGCGACGTTCCGGCCGAGGCCGCGAACTGAACCCCGTGACAGGGGTCCGCGCCGCCGCGCGCGGACCCGCGCCCGCCGCTCAGCGCGGGTTTCCGACCGGCGGCACCGCCTCGAGATAGGCGGCGATCGCGTCGCGATCCTCGCCGGGCAGCATTGCCATGTTCTCCTGCACCTCGACCATCGCGCCCCCGACCGAATCGTAGTCGGGGGTGAAGCCGGATTCGAGGTAGTAGGCGATGTCGCCCGCCGACCAGCCGCCGAGATCGCCGGCGGGGGTGATGTCGGGCACCTTACCCTCTCCCTCGGCCGCCGGCGCGCCGCCGAGCCAGCGGGCATAGTCGAGTTCGCCCGCGAAGCCGCGCGGCGTGTGGCATTCACCGCAATGGCCCGGCCCCTCGACCAGATACTGCCCCCGCTTCACCGCCGGGTCCGCCGTCTCGAGATCGAGAACCGGTTCCGGGGACAGGAAGGCGAGCTTCCAGAGGCCGAGGCCGCGGCGCAGGTTGAAGGGAAAGCGGAGATCATGGCCGGGCTGGCGGCCCGCGACGGCGGGAAGGGTCGCGAGATAGGCGCGCAGATCCGCGATATCGGCCGGCCGCATCCGCGCGTAGGAGGTATAGGGGAAGGACGGATAGAGGTGCCGCCCCTCCGGCGAGACGCCCCGGAGCATCGCATTGGCGAGGTCCGCGGTGCTCCAGGATCCGATCCCGTCCTTCGCGTCGTTCGAGATGTTCGGCGCGACGAAATCGCCGAAACCGGTCCGGAGCACGCGGCCGCCGCCGAGACGCAGCCGGTCGTCGCCCTTGGCCCCCGGGGCGGCGTGGCAGGAGGCGCAGCCGCCGGCCCAGAAGATCCGCTCCCCCCGCGCCGCCTCGCCCCGGGGCAGCGCGGCGATCTCGACGGCGGCGAGGGCGCGCGGGATCGTCAGCGCGTAGAACGCGGCGAGGCCCAGACAGGCCAGCGCCAGGAGGGCGAGGAGGATCCGGCGCATCGCCGGTGCCTAGTTGTCGAGGCGGTAATGCTCGTGACAGCTCTTGCAGGTGCCGAGCACGGGCTGGACCGCCGCCTTGAAGGCGTCGAGATCGGCCGGGCCCGCCTTGCCCGCGGCCTTGACCGCCGCCGCCGTCGCCTCCTGGAACTTCGCGAGTTCGGCGTCGAATCCGGCGCGGTCCTCCCAGATCTTCGGCGAGGCCTCCTTGCTGGTCGCCCCGTCGGGGAACATCAGCCCGAAGCTGAGCGCGGTCGCGTCGAAGGCCGCGATCGCGGCCTTGCCGACGGCGGGGGAATAGGGGATCTCGCCCTTGAGCATTCCGCCGGAGACGGCCGCCGCGGCGCCGTTGGCGCTCATCTGCGCCGCGCGGGCATCGACGACGCCCTCGGCGAAGGCCGGCGCGCCGAGCGTGGTGGTCAGTCCGATGGCGAGGATCACGGTTCTCATCAATTGCCTCCTGTCGCCCGCCCGCTGGCCGGCACGTCCCGGATTCCGGCCGGCGGCGTGGCCGGCCGCGGGGATCCTCCTACAGAAGGCGAATTCTGCCAAGGGGCTGAATTCAGAGGCGGTAAAAGGCGTTGGTCTCCGCGTCGTAGACTTCGAGATCACCGTCGCCGATGTCCTTCCAGGTGCCGTGGAGCTGGAGGCGGCCGACATGGACCTCCTCGGCGACGAAGGGGAAGGTCATGAGGTTGCAGAGGCTGCGCAGCACCGCCTGCTGCTCCAGCCGGCGCAGCGCCACCTCGCGGCTCAGCCCTTCCGCGATCAGCGGCTTCACGCTCGGCTCCAGGATCTCGAGCCAGTGGCCGACGAAACTGTCCGGATCCGGCGCCTGGGCGGTGTTGCCGGTGTGCAGGTCGTAGCAGCCCGCGACGCCGCCGCAACGCGAATGTCCCATGACGATCAGGTGCCGCACCTTGAGGACCTTCACCGCGTATTCGATCGTGGCCGAGGTACCGTGCTGCTGGCCGTCGTCGGTATAGGGCGGGACGAGATTGGCGATGTTGCGGTGGACGAAGAACTCGCCCGCTTCCGAGCCGAAGACCTCGCTCTCCATCACCCGGCTGTCGCAGCAGGCGATCACCATCGCCCGCGGGTTCTGCCCGTGCTCGGCCAGTTCGCGCAGGCGCCTGAGTTCGTCGGCGGTCCGCGCGGAACGGCGGTCGCGATGGCGGGCGATGAGGAAGGGCGGAAGGGGTCTGGCGAATTGCATCGGACCGTGCCTCGGAATTTGAGCTAAACCGGCGGGATTTCTGGCATGACGCGCCGCACAAGACTGCCTTAGCGATAAGCTTCCCTTCACGCAACCGAGCCATTCTGGCACCCGGGTGGTATCGTGGGAAGGATCGGCGGTGGGCGCGGAACTCATCATTTTCGACGCATGCGAGGCGGCGGCGCTGGATGACGGGCGCATACAATTGCTGCGCCGTTCGCTTGGAGACCAGCGCTGCCGCGAGATTCTCGCGGAGGTGGTGTTTCATCTCACCGACCGGCTGACGCTCCTGAACGCGGCGCTCGACGCCGGCGACGGGGCCGAGGCGGGGGTGCTCGCGTCGCGGCTGGCGGGGCTCGCGGAGCAGGTCGGACTCTCGAAATTCGCCCGGGTGGCGCGGTCCCTGCGCGACTGCCTGCGGGCGGAGGATCCGGTGGCGGTCTCCGCCGTGGCGGCGCGGCTCGGCCGGCTGGCGGAGGACTCCCTGCGCGGCGTGATGCGCCACGCCGATCCCGAGGCGATCTGACGGGCTTTCCAGCGCCGGGGAAACTGCCTAGTCTCGCGTGATCGCACTGACCAAGGCCCGATTTTCCATGCCAATTATTCACACGAGCGATACGGCGGCGATTCCGCTCCTGATCCTCGACCCCGGCGAACTCTCCGAATGGCTCGTGACACAGGACGCGGCGACGCGGGCCTGGGTGGCCGCGAACGGCTTCGAGGCCGGGCTCGGCGAGACGCTGGCGCTGCCGGGCGAGGGCGGGGGAATCGCGCGCGTGCTCGTCGGCTGGGGAAGCGCGGGCGCGCGGGCGCGGGACCGCTTTCATCTCGCCGCGGCCGGGGGGCGCCTTCCCGCCGGGCGCTACGGCGTGACGGATGCGCGGGTGACGGAGGCCGAGGCGCTCGGCTGGCTGCTCGGTGAATACCGTTTCGACCGCTACAAGCCGGCGAAGGCGAAGCCGCGCGAGCTGGTGTGTCCGGCCGGCTGCGATCCGCGGCGGGTCGGCGTGATCGCCGGGGCGGCGGGGCTCGCGCGCGATCTTATCAACACGCCCGCGCGCGACATGGGGCCCTCGGCGCTGGAACAGGCCTTCCTCGACCTCGCCGATACCCACGGCGCCGAGGCGCGGGTGATCCGGGGCGCCGATCTCGACACGCAGAATTTCCCGATGATCCGCGCGGTCGGGCTCGCCGCCGCCGAGGAACCGCGGCTGCTCGACCTGCGCTGGGGGCGCGACGCGGCGCCGAAGGTCACGCTGGTCGGCAAGGGCGTGTGTTTCGACACCGGCGGGCTCAACATCAAGCCCGGCGCCTCCATGGGGCTGATGAAGAAGGACATGGGCGGCGCGGCGACGGCGATGGGGCTCGCGGCGATGGTGATGGGGCTCGGCCTCGACATCCGGCTGCGGCTCCTGGTGCCGGCGGTCGAGAATGCGATCTCCGGCCCCGCGATGCGGCCGGGCGACATCCTGACGAGCCGCAAGGGACTGACGGTCGAGGTCAACAATACCGACGCCGAGGGCAGGCTAGTGCTCGCCGACGCGCTCGCGCTCGCCGACGAGGAGGAGCCCGACCTGATCGTGAGTCTCGCGACACTGACCGGCGCGGCGCGGGTGGCGCTCGGTCCCGACGTACCGCCCTTCTTCACCGACGACGAGGCGCTGGCGGACGCCCTCGCGCGCGCCTCGGAGGCGGTCGCGGACCCGCTCTGGCGGCTGCCGTTCTGGACCCCCTACGAGAGCCAGATCGAACCCGGCATCGCCGATCTCGACAACGCGCCCGCCGGCGGGATGGCCGGGGCGATCACCGCCGCGCTCTTCCTGCGCCGCTTCGTCGAGCGCGCGGGCGCCTACGCGCATTTCGACATCTACGGCTGGGTTCCCGCGGCGAAGCCGGGCCGGCCGAAGGGCGGCGCCTTCCAGGCGGCGCGGGCGATCCTGGAGGTGCTGGAGGACCGGTATTGAGCACCCGTTTCGCCCGCCGTCTGGTCCCGGCCCGCCCCGATCTCGCCGCCGATCATCTGCGCGGCTCGGTGACGGCGGAGCGGTATGTTCCGGGCACCCGCTACGCGGTCGGCGCGCCGCTGCTCGATCTCAGCCTGACGCCCGATCCGGAGGCGGGGCGGGATACCCAGCTTCTCCATGGCGAGAGCTTCGTCGTCTACGAAACGCGGGAGGACGGGCTGGCCTGGGGCCAGGCGGAACTCGACGGCTATGTCGGCTATGTCGCGGCTGAGGGACTCGTCGCCCCCCGTTCGCGCGGCCAGCGGATCACCGCGCTCTGGAGCCATTGCTACCCGGCGCCGCTGACGCGGGCGAAGCCGGTGCTGGAACTGCCCTTCCTCGCCGAGGTGCCGGTCGCCGGCACCAGCGCGGATTTCGCCCGGCTGCGCGACGGACGCCACGTGCCCCGGCCGCATCTGGCGCCGGTCGAGGGGGATTTCGTCGATCAGGCGGCGCGCTTTCTCGGCGTGCCCTATCTCTGGGGCGGACGGAGCGCGCGCGGGCTCGACTGCTCGGCGCTGGTCCAGCTCGCCCTGCTGGCGACGGGTATCGAGGCGCCGCGCGATTCCGACATGCAGGCGGCGCTGCTCGGCGAGGCGCTGGCGCCGGACGCGCCGGCGCGGCGCGGGGATCTCGTGTTCTGGAAGGGGCACGTGGGGATCCTCACGGATCCCGAGACGCTCCTCCACGCCAACGGCCATCACATGGCGGTGGCGCGCGAACCGCTCGGCCTCGCGATCGAGCGCATCGCCGCCGCGGGCGGCGGCGGCGTCATCGCCCGCCGGCGGCCCGTTCCCGCGCGCTGAGGGGTCAATGGCGCGTCCGCGACACGGGCGGCGCGGCGGCGATCCCGCGCATCAGCAACAGGCCCAGATCCTCCGCGATCGCGGCCAGGATCAGCGACATGTCGGGACGCACCATCAGCGTCGCCATCAGGATCGCATCCTCGCGCGCCCCTTCCGCCGCCAGCGCGACGAAGCGGGCGAGCACGCATTCGTCGCCGCCCGCGCAGGGGCAGGAGGGCGCGTGGCACTGGAGCGGTCGCCGCGCGAATGCGAGCGTCTCCCGGAGCAGCGCGTCGAGATGGCCCGCCGCGCAGGTCGCCCCCGCGGGGCCGTGCCGCTCGATCAGGTCCTTCCAGACCTCGGCCTGGCCGAGCCGCCCCGCGCTCCAGAGGCGCGCGTAGAGCACCACGCGCCGCTCGAGCGGCGGCAGTTCGGCGAGGCGCGCCACCGGCGCCGCCCCCGGCGTGCGATGAGCGTTCATTTGGTGAGGATCAGCTTTCCCTGCCGCGTGATGCGCAGCACATAGAGGGTACCGTCGAGCACGATGGTCGCCTCGGCGCCGCCGCCGGTCAGCAGGCGCGCGTCATGCGTCGGACGAGGCTTGATCTCGACGACGCGCTGGGCGGTGTCGCGGCGGGGGTGAAACGGGGCATTCATGCGATGTCTCCCAGGCGTGGGGCGAAGCGTCGGTTCGGGGTCTCTCCGACGGTCGCGATGAGGATGGGTGATCTCGCTTGTCCGGGGACTGGCTACGGAGGGACGATGACAAAATCACTCAGGTTCGTCAATCCTGATAAATTAAGTCATGTAACGGCGGGCGCATGAGCGCGGGGCGCTGGCGCGATCCCGCCTCCGGCGGCGTGCTCGACGAGGCGGAGGCGATCGGCCGGCTCGCCGCGGCGGATATCGCGCTGCTCGGCGAGCGGCACGACAGCGCGGAGGATCACCGCTGGCAGGCCGGGGTGATCGCGGCGCTGGCGGCGCGCGGGCCGCTCGCGGTGGGGCTCGAGATGCTCCCGAGGTCGGCGCGGCCCCAGCTTGACGCCCTCGTCGCGGGGTCGCTCTCGTTCGCGCAATTCGTCGAGGTCTCGGACTGGGCGCGCGTCTGGGGTTTCGATCCCGGGCTCTACCGGCCGATCTTCGACGTCTGCCGCGCCCGGGGCATTCCGATGTTCGGGCTCAATGTTCCGCGCGCGCTGGTGAAACGGATCCGCGCGGAGGGCTGGGACGCGCTGCCGGAGGGCGAGCGCGTCTGGCTCTCGCCCGCCGCCCCCGCCTCGGGCGCCTGTCGCCGCTATCTCTTCGCGATGACCGGCGGCGCGCGGCCCGGCCGCGCCGCGCGCGCGCCGGAGGATCCGGCCTTCGATTCCTTCGCGCGCGCCCAAGGCGTGTGGGACCGGGCCTTCGCCTGCGCGCTCGCCGAGGCGCGCGGGCGCGATCCGACGCGGCGCCTCGTCGGCGTGATCGGGCGCGGGCATCTCGAATACGGCTTCGGCGTTCCGGCGCAGCTGCGCCACCTCGGCGCCGGCTCCGCGGCGACCGCGCTGCCGGGCGACGGGGGCGCGGTTCCGGGCGAGGGGCCGATCGCGGATCTGGTCTTCGACCGCGCCGAACCGCCGGGAGGTTGAAAGGATCCGCCCGGGCGTGCCAGTCTCGCGATGCGCGGACGCCCCGCGCCTGGGAAGGAACTCTCGCCGATGGCTCAGCCCTCTCCGCGATCCGCGCTGGTCGTGGTCGATGTCCAGCTCGACTTCTGCCCGGGCGGCGCGCTGGCCGTGGCCAGTGGCGACGCGGTCATAGCCCCGATCAACCGGATCGCGCCCGCCTTCGGCACCGTGGCGCTGACGCAGGACTGGCATCCGGCGGAGCACCTGTCCTTCGCGGCGAACCACGCGGAGAGGGAGCCGTTCTCGACCGTGGACATGGCCTATGGCACGCAGGTGCTCTGGCCCGCCCATTGCGTCCAGGGCACGGCGGGGGCGGGCTTTCACCCCGAACTCGCGCTCGACGTCGCCGACGTGGTGATCCGCAAGGGAACCGATCCGGCGATCGACAGCTATTCCGCCTTCTTCGAGAACGACCGGCGGACCCCGACCGGCCTCGGCGGCTATCTGCGCGAGCGCGGGGTGGACGAGGTCTGGCTCGCGGGACTGGCCACGGATTTCTGCGTCGCCTGGTCCGCGCTCGACGCGGCGAAGCTCGGCTTCGACGTGACCCTGATCGAGGATGCGACCCGCGCCATCGATCTCGACGGCTCGCTTGGGCGGGCGATGGCCGATCTGCGCGCGGCCGGGGTGCGCGTGCTCGCCTCCACCGATATTCCGGGATAAGTCAGATGGTCGATATCGCCACCCGCGTCTACGATCATGCCTGGCGCATCGACCCGATCGTGCGCTCGCTGCTCGACACCGATTTCTACAAGCTCCTGATGCTGCAGACGGTGTTCCGCCGCCACGCGGACGTGCGCGTGAAGTTCAGCCTCATCAACCGGACCACCTCGGTTCCGCTCGCCGACCTGATCGACGAGGGCGAGCTGCGCTCCCAGCTCGACCACATCCGGGGCCTCAGGCTGAGCCGGGGCGAGTCCACCTGGCTGCGCGGCAACACCTTCTACGGCAAGCGCTGGATGTTCGGGCCGGACTTCATGGCCTGGCTCGAGGAATTCCGGATGCCGGAATACCGGCTGGAACGCCGGGGCGACCAGTACGAACTGACCTTCGAGGGCTCCTGGCCCGAGGTGATGATGTGGGAGATCCCCGCGCTCGCCGTGCTGATGGAGCTCCGCTCGCGCGCGGTGCTGAAGGGGATGGGGCGCTTCGAGCTCCAGGTGCTCTACGCCCGCGCGATGACGCGCGTCTGGGAGAAGATCGAGCGGCTGCGCGCGCTGCCCGATCTCCGGATCTCGGATTTCGGCACGCGGCGGCGGCACTCCTTCCTGTGGCAGGACTGGTGCGTCGCGGCGATGATCGAGGGGCTGGGAACGACGAAGTTCCAGGGTTCGTCCAACTGCCTCATCGCGATGCGCCGCGACATCGAGGCGATCGGCACCAACGCGCACGAGCTTCCGATGGTCTTCGCCGCGCTGGCCGAGGACGACGCGGCGCTCGCCGAGGCGCCCTACAAGGTGCTCGAGCACTGGCACGAGGATTACGACGGCAACCTGCGCGTGATCCTGCCCGATACATACGGGACCGAGGGTTTCCTCCGGAAGGCGCCCGACTGGCTTTCCTCCTGGACCGGGATCCGGATCGATTCCGGCGAGCCGGAGGTCGGCGCGGAGACCGCGATCGCCTGGTGGGAATCCCGCGGCCAGGATCCGCGCGAGAAGCTGGTGATCTTCTCCGACGGGCTCGACGTCGACCGGATCGAGGCGCTCTACGCCCGCTTCCACGGCCGGGTGAAGATCGGCTTCGGCTGGGGCACGCTGCTCACCAACGATTTCCGCGGCCTCGGGCCGGACGACTCCCTCGCGCCATTCAGCCTCGTCTGCAAGGCGGTGAGCGCGAACGGCCGGCCGACGGTGAAGCTCTCCGACAATCCGGGCAAGGCGGTCGGCCCGGCCGATCAGGTCGAACGCTACAAGCGCGTGTTCGGGATCGGCGCGCAGACCGCGCAGCCGGTGCTCGTATGACGAACAGAGGGGCTTGCCCTCGCCGGCGCGCCGCCGAATTCTTGATCCGGCGATCAATTTCTGTTGTCAGATTGTCGAAATTCCCCGTTAACTTGCGACGCAGTGGCGCGGGCGCCATGCGTTTTTCCTCGGGCGGCCGCCGCGCCGCCCCGCTCTGGAGAGGGGTTCCATGCGAGACTTGAAATCCACCGCCGCGGTGATCGGCCTGGCCTTCGCCGGTCTTGCCATGGTCCAGCCCGCGAGCGCGGAGCCGAGCGAGGAGCTCGTCGCCGCCGCCAAGGCCGAGGGGCAGCTGACGACGATCGCGCTGCCGCGCGACTGGTGCAACTACGGCGCGGTGATCGACGGCTTCAAGGCCAAGTACGGGCTCACGGTCAACGAGCTCAATCCCGACGCCGGCTCCGCGGACGAGCTGGAGGCGATCCGCGCGAACAAGGACAACAAGGGCCCGCAGGCCCCCGACGTGATCGACGTGGGCTTCTCCTTCGGCCCGGCGGCCAAGGAAGAGGGGCTGCTCATGCCCTACAAGGTCTCGACCTGGGACACGATCCCCGAGAACGTGAAGGACGCGGAGGGCTACTGGTACGGCGACTATTACGGCGTGCTGAGCTTCGCGGTGAACAGCGACCTGATGCCGGACGCGCCGGCGGACTGGTCCGACCTGCTCGCGCCCGAATACGCCAACGCCGTCGCGCTCGCCGGCGATCCGCGCGCCTCGAACCAGGCGATCCTCGGCGTCTACGCCGCGGGCCTCGCCGCCGGCGGCGCCCCCGGGGCGGAGGCGGGGCAGAAGGGGCTCGACTACTTCGCCGAGATGAACAAGGCGGGCAATTTCGTGCCCGTGATCGGCAAGGCCGGCACGCTCGCCCAGGGCGCGACGCCGATCGTGATCTGGTGGGACTACAACGCGCTCGCGGGCCGCGACACGCTGAACGGCAATCCGCCGATCGAGGTCGTCATCCCGAAGTCGGGCGTGGTCGCGGGCGTCTACGTGCAGGGGATCAGCGCCTACGCGCCGCATCCGAACGCGGCCAAGCTCTGGATGGAATACCTCTACGGCGACGAAGGCCAGCTCGGGTGGCTCGGCGGTTACTGTCATCCGATCCGGTTCAACGACATGGTCAAGCGGGACGTGGTCCCGAACGAGCTGCTCGACAAGCTCCCGGCGGCGGACGCCTACGAGACGGCGGTCTTCCCGACGATCGGGGAGCAGGAGGCGATGAAGGGCGTCGTCACCGGCGGCTGGGACAAGGTCGTCGGCGCGAACGTGCAGTGATCCCCGCCGGTCCGGCCACGCCGCCGGACCGGCCCATATGCCAGAACGAAGGACAGCGATGAGCGCGCGCCCCGCGGCCCCTGCCAAAGCCTCGATCTCCCTTGCCTGGGTCGGGCTGCTGCCCTTCGCGCTCTTCGCCTTCCTGTTCCTGATCCTGCCGACGATGTTCATCGTCGTCGGCGCCTTCCGCACACCGGAGGGCGCCTTCACGCTCGCCAATGTCCGGGGGCTCTTCACGCCCTCGATCCTCGCCGCCTTCTGGATCTCGATCCGGGTGAGCTTCTGGTCCGCGCTCATCGGCTGCCTGATCGGCTTCGCGATGGCCGCGGCGATCACGGTGGGGCGGCTCCCGAACGGCGCGCGTTCGCCGCTCCTGACCTTCTCCGGCGTCGCCTCGAACTTCGCCGGCGTGCCGCTCGCCTTCGCCTTCCTCGCGACGCTCGGCCGGGTCGGGCTCGTCACGATCCTGCTGCGCGAATGGTTCGGGATCAACCTCTATGCGACCGGGTTCAACCTGCTGAGCTTCGCCGGGCTGACGCTCACCTATCTCTTCTTCCAGATCCCGCTCATGATCCTGATCGTCACCCCGGCGCTCGACGGGCTCCGGCGCGAATGGTCGGAGGCGGCGCAGATCCTTGGCGCGACGCGGTTCCAGTACTGGCGCATGGTGGCGCTGCCGATCCTCTGGCCGACGCTGCTGGGCACGCTCGCGCTTCTCTTCGCCAATTCCTTCGGCGCGGTCGCGACGGCCTACGCGCTCACCGGCTCCTCGCTCTCGATCGTGCCGATCCTGCTCTACGCGCAGATCCGGGGCGACGTGCTCGGCGACCCGCATCTCGGCTACGCGCTCGCCTTCGGCATGATCTTCGTGACCGGGGTCGCGAACGCGATCTACATGTGGATGCGCGCCCGGTCGGAGAAATGGATCCGATGAAGGGGAACCGCTTCTGGGCCTGGTCGGCGCTGATCTTCGGGCTCATTTATTTCGCGCTACCGCTCATCGGCATGACCGAATTCTCGTTCCGGATGCGGCGCGGCGAGTATTCGTTCGACGCTTACCGCGTCGTGCTCGCCGATCCGAACTTCCGCGCGACCTTCTCCTATTCGGTGACGCTCGCCGTGCTGACCATCATCCTCAGCGTCTGCCTGACGGTGCCCACGGCCTACTGGGTGCGGCTCAGAATGCCGCGCTGGCGGCCGGTGATCGAGTTCGTCACGCTGCTGCCGCTGGTCGTGCCGCCGATCGTGATCGTCTTCGGCTACATCCGGCTCTACAACACGTCCTCGCTCCTGCCGCTGACCGGCACGATCACGGGCACCAACGCGCTGCTCGTCGCCGGCTATACCGTGCTGTCGCTGCCCTACATGTACCGCGCGGTCGACACGGGGCTGCGCGCGATCGACGTGCAGACGCTGACCGAGGCGGCGCAGAGCCTCGGCGCCGGCTGGTTCACGATCATGACGCGGATCATCCTGCCGAACGTGCTGGTGGCCGTGCTCTCCGGCGCCTTCCTGACCTTCGCGATCGTCATCGGAGAATTCGTCCTCGCGGCGCTGCTGAACCGCCCGGCCTTCGGCCCCTACATGCAGCTCATCGGCGCCAACCGCGCCTATGAGCCCGCCGCGCTCGCGGTGATCTCCTTCGGCATCACCTGGGCCTGCATGGGGCTGATCCAGCTCGTCACCCGTTTTTCCCAAGCCACGAGAGCGAGCCGCTAGCCGATGGCATTCCTGGAACTTGAGCATCTGCGGAAATTCTACGGCGAGAACGAGGTGGTGAAGGATTTCAACCTCCACGTCGAGCAGGGCGAGTTCATCTCCTTCCTCGGCCCCTCGGGCTGTGGCAAGACCACGACGCTCCGGATGGTGGCGGGATTCGAGACGCCGACCGAGGGGGTGATCCGGATTGACGGGCGGGACGTGTCGCGGCTCAGGCCGAACGCGCGCGACATCGGCATGGTCTTCCAGGCCTACGCGCTCTTTCCCAACATGACGGTGGCGCGCAACGTCGGCTTCGGGATGAAGGTCGCGCGGCGGCCGAAGGCGGAGATCGAGGCGCGCGTGGCCGAGATGCTGCGCCTGATCGGCCTGCCCGACCTCGGCGAGCGCTATCCGTTCCAGCTCTCGGGCGGCCAGCAGCAGCGCGTGGCGCTCGCCCGCGCGCTCGCGGCGCGGCCGAAGGTGCTGCTGCTCGACGAGCCGCTCTCGGCGCTCGATGCGAAGATCCGGGTGTCGCTGCGCGAGGAGATCCGGGCGATCCAGAAATCGCTCGGCATCACGACGATCTACGTGACGCACGATCAGGAAGAAGCGCTCTCCATGTCGGACCGGATCGTGGTGATGAACGCGGGCGTCGCCGAGCAGATCGGCGATCCCTTCGCGATCTACGGCCGGCCCGCGACGCGGTTCGTCGCGAATTTCGTGGGCCAGCTCAACACGCTCCGCGCCCGGCTGGTCGATCCGGCGGCGGGCACCGTCGATCTGGGCGGCCAGCCCGTGACGCTTGGCCGGCCCATCCCCGGACCCGCCGGGCGGGAGGTTTCGCTCGCGATCCGGCCCGAGGCGGTGGCGCTCGGCGCGCTTCCGGGCAACGACGTGACGATCGAGGCGCCGGTGCGCGAGATGAATTTCCTCGGCTCGGTGATCCGGATCAAGGCTGGGCTCGGCGCCGAGCTCGTCTCGCTCGACCTCTTCAACAACGCGGCGACCCGGCCACCGGAGGTGGGGGCGACGGTGCCGATCAGCTTCGCCGCCGCCGATGTGCTGGTGATCGAGGACTGACCCGCGCCGGCGCCGGTCAGTCCTTCGCGCGCTTCATCGCCTCCTCGAGCTTCGCCTTGTCGGCCTCGGTCAGCACCGGGCGATCCACCTTGATGGTCAGCCTGTCGAGCTTCGCCGTCAGCGGGAAGGGCGGCGCGTAGTCGGCGTCGTTCACGCCGGTCAGCGTGTCCGAGCCGATGTCGAAGGATTCGTCCCATTGCAGGATGAAGGGCAGGGTGTGCTCCATCTTCTGGCTCTGGACGTCCTTGCCATCGACCCTGAGCGTGCCGGTCCCCGAACGGCCGATCCCGCTCGAATCCGCGAAGGCCAGCGTGCCGGCGCCGAGCCCGTCGTAGCTGAAGTCGAATTCCAGCCTGTGCTTGCCGGGGGTGAGCGCGTCGGAACCTTCCCACTTGATCCGCTTCAGATCGACGAGGTTCCAGAGGAAGACCGGCTTGCCCTCGACGAGATAGAAGCCGTAGCCCGCGAAGCGCCCGCCAGAGGTCAGGATCATGCCTTCCGCGCCGCCCTCCGGCACCTCGATATCGGCCGTGATCGTGTAGGAGGTGTTGAGCAGCGAGGGCGAGTCGCCCTGCGGCAGGCCGACCATCGGCGCGGTATAGGTGAATTCCCTCCGCCCGGCGGTGATGTTCGGCCGCGGCGCGACGAGCCGGGTCGCCACCGATCCGTCCATCGGGAAGACCTGGTACTTCCTCGCCTCCTCGACGAAGAGCGCCTTCATCTCCTTCACCTTGTCCGGATACTGCGCGGCGCGGTCGTGGCTCTGCGAGAAGTCCCTGGTCAGGTCGTAAAGCTCCAGCGTCTGGTTGTTCAGCGGATCCGGATTGCCCGCGCCATAGACCTGCCACGGCGCGCGCTCGACCTTGGTGCCGAGGAACCAGCCATCATGGTAGAGCCCCCAGGCGCCGAACATCTCGAAATACTGGGTCTGATGGCGCGACGGCGCATGGGCGTTCGCGGCGTCGAACGTATAGGCGAAGCTCGTGCCCTCCATCGGCGCCTGCTTTATCCCGTCGACTTCCTCGGGCGCCGGGATGGCGGTCACCTCGAGAATGGTGGGGACGACGTCGATGAAATGCGTGAACTGGTCGCGCATGCCCCCCGCGTCCTTGATCCTCGCCGGCCAGGAGACGACCATGTTCTGCCCGATGCCGCCGAGCCGCGACGCGTTCTGCTTGAACCAGTCGAAGGGTGTGTCGAAGGCCCAGGACCAGCCGGCGGACATGTGGTTGTAGGTCTGCTCCGTGCCCCAGACGTCGTACCATTTCATCTGCTCGGCCACCGGCATTTCGTTGATGCCGTTGAAGAAGGCGACCTCGTTCGGCGTGCCGAGCGGCCCGCCCTCGGCGCTCGTGCCGTTGTCGCCGTTGATGTAGAAGATCAGCGTGTTGTCGGCCTCCCCGAGATCCTCGATCGCCTGGATCACCCGGCCGATCTCGTGGTCATTATAGGCGACATAGGCGGCGAAGACCTCGACCTGCCGGATGAAGAGCTTCTTCTCCTCCTCGCTCAGCTGGTCCCAGGGCTTCAGCACGTCGTCGGGCCAGGGCGAGAGGTCGGTCTCCGCTGGGATGATCCCGAGCTTCTTCTGGTTCTCGTAGATCGTCCGCCGGAGCGCGTTGTAGCCGCCATCGAAGAGATGCATCTCATGGATCCTGTCGACCCACTCCTTCGTCGGATGATGCGGCGCATGGGTGGCGCCGGGCGCGTACTTGATCAGGAACGGCTTGTCGGGCTGGATCTGGCGCAGACGCGTGACCCAGTCGATCGCGTCGTCGGCCATGCCGGTGACGAGGTTCCAGCCCGGCTTGCCGTCGAAGGGATAGATCTGCGTGGTGTTCCGGAACAGGTTCGGCTGCCACTGGTTGGCGTCGCCGCCGACGAAGCCGTAGAAATACTCGAAGCCCATGCCGGTCGGCCACTGGTCGAAGGGTCCGGCCTGGCTCGCCTCGAAGGCCGGGGTGTTGTGGTCCTTGCCGAACCAGGCGGTGGCATAGCCGTTGTCGAGCAGGATCCGCCCGATGGTCGCCTTGTCCTGGCCGATGATGCTGTTGTAGCCCGGATAGCCGGTCGACTGTTCCGAGATCACCCCGAAACCGGCCGAATGGTGGTTGCGCCCGGTGATGAGCGCGGCGCGGCTCGGCGAGCAGAGCGCGGTCGAATGGATGTTGGTGTAGCGCAGACCCTTCTCGGCCAGCCGGTCCATGGTCGGCGTCGGGATCACGCCGCCGAAGGTGCCGGGCACGCCGAAGCCGGAATCGTCGGTGATGATCAGGAGCACGTTCGGCGCGTCCCGCGGCGGCACGATGCGCGGCGGCCACCACGGGGTCGAGTCGATGGCGCTGTCCTTGATGACGCCGCCGAACGGCGGGGCGGGCGCGGGAAGCTGCCGACCGTCGATGGTCGCCGTCGCATCCGCGCTGCCCGGCGCGGGTTGCGCGAGGCCCGCGCCGGAGAGCAGCGGCAGGAATCCGACGGCGGCGAGCGCGAGCGGTGCGAGCGTTGATCGTGTCATGGCGTGCGTCCTTCGCAGTGAAGCAAGAAGATCTGCGGTTCACGGATTCGGCACGGCGGATGATACAATTTCCGGGAATTCAATCCAACGGGAAGGTGCCCGGCGGATCTGGTCCCGGTTTTACGATGACTTGAGTTGAATCAGCTTCAACGGAAGCGATACTTCACCTGAAGTTGCATCTTGAAACGATTACGAATGCGAGGCGAACGCCAGGCCGCGTCAGAGCCAGGCCGCGCCCCGCACGCCGGAGCTGTCGCCATGGACGTTGCGCGCGAGCCGGGTCAGGAACCGGTCGCCGAAGACATGCGCCTCGATCCGGGGCGGGACGGTCCGGTAGAAGCGGTCGATGTTCGAGAGCCCGCCGCCGAGCACGATCACGTCCGGATCGAGCACGTTGACGATCGAGGCGAGCGACCGGCCGAGCCGGTCCTCGAAGCGGATGAGCGTCTCCTCGGCGAGCGTGTCGCCCGCCTCGGCCAGGGCGAGGATCTCGGCCGGGCTCGGGCCGGTCCCGGCGGCGAGCCCGGCGCGGCGTGCGAAATCCGCGGCGAGGCTCGGCCCCGAGAGCCAGGATTCGGTGTGGCCCGGCACGCCGCAGGAACAGACCGGCCCCGGCCGCTCGTCGTCGAGCGGCGCGGGCAGCGGAATGTGGCCCCACTCGCCGGCGATGGCGTTGATCCCCTCGACGAGCGCGCCGTTCACGACGATGCCGCCGCCGACGCCGGTGCCGAGGATGACGCCGAAGACCACGGGGGCGCCCGCGCCCGCGCCGTCGACCGCCTCGGAGAGGGCGAAGCAGTTCGCGTCGTTGGCGATCTTGACCGGCCGGTCGAGCGCGCGGGCGAGGTCGCCGCGCAGGTCGCGGCCATGCAGCCAGATCGAATTGCCCATGCTGACATGGCCGGTGCCGCGGTCGACCGAGCCGGGCACGCCGATGCCGACGCGCTCGACCCGCCCGCCCGCCTCGGATTCGAGGCTTTCCATCAGGGACTTGATCGCCGCCACGCCACCTTCGTAGTCGAAGCGCGGCGTGGCTACGCGGGCGCGGGCGCGTTCGCTTCCGTCGGGGGCGAGGAGGATACCTTCGATCTTCGTCCCGCCGTAATCGACACCCATCCGCATGCCCGTCCCTCCCCTTTCGGCGCAGTATTAGGCAGGCCCGGCCCCGCGCGCAACGGCGGGGCGCCGGCCCTCGGGCGGCGCGGGCGCGCTCTTTTCTTCGGGCGGAAAAGGCTGTATAGCGCACGGCGCCGCCGGGCGAGCCCGCCCGCGCGGCCTTTCCGTTTTTCGACCCCGCTGGACGACATCCCGGCCGCGGCCGAGGCGGAAGGTTTGCAACCCTTATGACACGAGGTTCCACGATGTCGATCACGCCCGAGCTCAAGCAGCAGCTCATCAACGACTACGCCACCAAGTCCGGCGACACCGGGTCGCCCGAGGTGCAGGTCGCGATCCTGACCAGCCGGATCAACACGCTGACCGAGCACTTCAAGACCCACAAGAAGGACAACCACTCGCGCCGCGGGCTTCTCAAGATGGTCTCGCAGCGCCGCAAGCTGCTCGACTACGTGAAGGGCAAGGACGAGTCGCGCTATCAGTCGCTGATCGGCCGCCTCGGCATCCGCCGCTGAGTTTTCGAGGGGCGCGGCCGGACCGGTCGCGCCCCTTCTCCATCCGGCGGACCGTTCCGCCGGCCGCATGCCAGCCTTCCGCCCGACCCCGCGGGATGGCCTGTCCGATGAAAACCGGGGTCCGCGGGGCCGAAATCCCCCCGCGTCACGCGGCCGGGCCAGGGGGTCCGGCCGTCTTGCAAGGAAGAGAGATGTTCAAAACCGTCACGAAATCGATCGAGTGGGGCCATGACACGCTCACGCTCGAAACGGGCAAGGTTGCCCGTCAGGCCGACGCCGCCGTCATCGCCACCTATGGCGAGACCAGCGTGCTCGCGACCGTCGTCTTCGAGAAGAAGGCGAAGCCCGGCCAGGATTTCTTCCCGCTGACCGTCCACTATCAGGAAAAGTACTACGCGGCCGGCAAGATCCCCGGCGGCTTCTTCAAGCGCGAGGCCCGGCCCTCCGAGAAGGAGACGCTGACCTCCCGCCTGATCGACCGTCCGATCCGCCCGCTCTTCGTCGAGGGTTTCAAGAACGAGGTCCAGGTCATCGCGACGGTGCTGTCGTATGACATGGAAAACGATCCCGACATCGTCGGCATGATCGCGGCCTCCGCGGCGCTGACGCTCTCGGGCGCGCCCTTCCTCGGCCCGATCGGCGCCGCGCGCGTCGGCTTCGTCGACGGATCCTACGTGCTGAACCCGGCCGTGGACGACATGGAGAAGCTGCGCGAGAACCCCGAGCAGCGCCTCGATCTCGTCGTCGCCGGCACCAAGGGCGCCGTGATGATGGTCGAGTCGGAGGCCTACGAGCTCTCCGAGGCCGAGATGCTCGGCGCGGTGAAGTTCGGCCACGAGCAGATGCAGCCGGTGATCGACCTCATCATCGGCCTCGCCGAGGAAGCCGCGAAGGAGCCCTTCGACTTCCAGCCCGCCGACACTTCCGCGCTCTACGAGCGGGCGAAGACGCTCGGCGGCGATGCGATGCGCGCGGCCTTCCAGGTCCGTGACAAGCTGGAGCGCCAGGCCGCCGTCAAGGCCGCGAAGGAGCAGATCCTCGCCGGCCTGAGCGAGGAGGAGCAGGCCGACGCGGGTCTCGACGCGGTCATCAAGAAGCTCGAATCGGACGTCGTGCGCTGGGACATCCTCGACCACGGCCGCCGCATCGACGGGCGCGATCTCGTTACCGTCCGGCCGATCGTCGCGGAAGTGGGCGTGCTGCCCCGCACCCATGGCTCCTCGCTCTTCACCCGCGGCGAGACCCAGGCGATGGTCGTCTCCACGCTCGGGACCGGCGACGACGAGCAGATGATCGACGCGCTGCACGGCACGTACCGCTCGAACTTCCTGCTGCACTACAACTTCCCGCCCTATTCGGTGGGCGAGACCGGCCGCATGGGCTCCCCGGGGCGCCGCGAGATCGGCCATGGCAAGCTCGCCTGGCGCGCGCTCCAGGCCGTGCTGCCGGCGGCGACCGACTTCCCCTACACGATCCGCGTGGTCTCCGAGATCACCGAGTCGAACGGCTCCTCCTCGATGGCCTCCGTCTGCGGCGGCTCGCTCTCGATGATGGACGCGGGCGTGCCGCTGAAGGCGCCGGTCGCGGGCGTCGCGATGGGCCTGATCCTCGAAGGTGAGAAATACGCCGTCATCACCGACATCCTCGGCGACGAGGACCACCTCGGCGACATGGACTTCAAGGTCGCGGGCACGGCGAACGGCATCACCTCGCTGCAGATGGACATCAAGGTCGCGGGCATCACCCCGGCGATCATGGAGCAGGCCCTCGCCCAGGCGAAGGACGGCCGGATGCACATCCTCGGCGAGATGGGCCAAGCGCTCACCTCGGGCCGCGCGGAATTCTCCGCCCACGCGCCCCGGATCGAGACGATGCAGATCGCGACCGACAAGATCCGCGAAGTCATCGGCTCGGGCGGCAAGGTCATCCGCGGCATCGTCGAGGAATCGGGCGCCAAGGTCGACATCAACGACGACGGCGTGATCAAGATCGCCTCCGCCAACGCGGAAGCCATCGAGAAGGCCCGCGAGATGATCTCCTCGATCGTCGACGAGCCCGAGGTCGGCAAGGTCTACACCGGCAAGGTGGTGAAGATCATGGATTTCGGCGCCTTCGTGAACTTCTTCGGCAAGCGCGACGGCCTCGTTCACGTGAGCCAGCTCTCGAGCGACCGGGTCAGCCATCCGAAGGACATCGTCCAGGAAGGCCAGTCGGTGAAGGTGAAGCTCATGGGCTTCGACGACCGCGGCAAGGTGCGCCTTTCGATGAAGGCGGTCGACCAGACCACGGGCGAGGAAGTCAAGGAAGACGCCTGAGCCCTTCCCCTGTCCCTCGAAGATCGAGACCCCGCCGCGTCCTTCGCGGCGGGGTCTTTCCGTTGGGAAGGGCGCCGTTCAGTCCCGCCAGCGCCCCAGGCCTGGCCGGTAGAGCGCCTCCGGCGAGACCGGCGCGCTCCGGGGTCCGAGGAAACCGCGGCCCCGCTCCCGCATCTCGCCCAAGAGTTCCGCGAGCTGCCGGTACTGTCTCGACCCGCCCGAATAACCGCCCGTCTCCAGCGCGTAGCCGATCTTGCGGCCGAGATCGGCGGTGAACTTGAAATGCAGGATCGCCAGCATGTCGCGGGTGCTGGGCGCCGGCGCGATCCGGTGCGATCCGTCCCAGCGCGTGCCCGCGCGCCAGCGCGCCAGCGGCACCTTGCCGAGGTTGTTCGCCTTCACGAACCGCTCGAGCCCCAGCTTCGCGGCGAGCATCCGGCCCGCGTCGCGGTTCGGGCGGGCGCCGTTCTCCGCGAAGAGGCGGGCGCGCGCGCCGCGGTAGATCCAGACAGGCTTCGTCACGCCGGGCAGGGACAGGAGGTGCGGCGCGGCGTCGAAGAACCACGGGCCGTCCGGATCGAACGGGCGATCCGCGAGGATTTCCCCGACCGTGGCGGGATAGACGTCGATCATGATCCCGCCGATCGCGTCGCTGCCCTTCGCCTCCAGCCCGGCGATCACCCCGGCGAGCGTATGCCCGGGCGGCGGAACGAGGAATTCGTCCGCGTCGGCGAAGATCGCCCAGCGGTCGCGGCAGAACCGGTCCATCAGCTCCTGCCGCCAGGCATGGACGGCGCGGTGGCCGCCGACATCCTCGAAATACCGGACGGGCGAGGTGACGACCATGCAGTCCTCCTGCTCCGCGAGGAAGTCCGCCGTGCCGTCGGTCGAGGCATCGTCGAGGATCACGAAACGCGCGACGCCGAGCCGGCGATAATGTTCGAGGAAGGCCGGCAGGAAGAACATCTCGTCATGGACGATGGCGCAGAGCGAGAGGCCGGGGCTATCCTCCAGCGACCGGCCCCGGATCGTGAGCGGCGTCAGTCCAGCAGCCACAGCTTCATCCGCTCGATCAGCCGCGAGAGGCCGTGCCGGTGCGCGTAGTCGGGCTCCACGAAGGTCGAGATGATCCAGTCCAGATGCTGCTTCGGCACCGGTCCCGGCGTCAGTTCGAACCGGGCCATCCGGCCGATCATCTCCGCGGGCGGCGCGAGGCGCTCCACCTCGCGGTAGCGGGGCCGCGTCTCGTAATCGTCGAAGAGCACGGTGACCGGCTTCTCTGTCTTCATCGCCACGGTCGCGAAACAGGCCGGGCGGAACCGGCCGTCGATCAGCACGACGTCGGGATGGCGGAAGCCCGGGTCGCTCCAGACCGCGAGCGGGTAGTCCGGGAATTTCGGCGCCGCGCGGCGCGAGGTCGGCGCGCCCCATTTGCGCGTCGGTCCGATGTCGACGTGGCGCACCGCCACGCTCTCGGCGCGCTTCATGCCGGCGACATGGGTCGCGACCATCGCGGCCCAGGCGGCGTCGCTCTCGACCGAGGTGACGGTCTTGCCCGGCATTCCGGCCGCGAGCACGGTCGAGCCGCCGCTGCCGTATTCGAGGATCACTTCGGCGCCGGAATAGATCCGGCGCAACGCGGCGGCCTCCGCCTCCGGCAGGGTCAGGACGGGTCCGCCCGCGGTTTCGGTCATCTCTCGTGTCTTTCCCATCCGGCGCATCGCCCCGGTTCCACAGATACCGCGGCCCGCGCCCCCCCGCCAGCGGGTCAGACGCCGGGGCCGAGCAGCGCCTCCAGCCGGCGCCGGATCGGCCCGCCCCGCTTGGTCGGGTGGAACCGGTTCGCATGCAGGATCACCGGCGGCGGCCGGCGCGACAGGAAGCGGTCGATCCAGGTGTAGCGCCGCGTGTTGAACCGGGGCGGCAGCACGGCGACCCTGAGATCGCTCTCCCAGAGCACCCGGCGGAAGGAGATCTGGTCGGCGACGAAGCCCGCCCGGTGATAGGCCTCCCGCCAGGTCTCGAAGAAGGCGATCACCTCGGGACTCGCGCGATAGAGCAGCACGCCGCCATTGTGCTCGGGGAAGGCGGAGGGCACCGGATCGTATTCCTTCGGCCGCAGCACGCGGTCGGTATCGCGCACCCGGTGCGCCGCCGCCACCGCGAAGCGGTCGAGCAGCCGGAACATCTCGCCGAGATCGCCCAGCACGCGCGTGTCGCCGTCGAGATAGAGCGTCTCGGCGAAGGGGGTGCGGGGCAGGTAGTCGATCTTGGAGCGGACATGCGCCCCCGCCACCGGCTCGACGATGTCGAATTCCGGTCCGACATCGGCGGAATCGGCGAAGATCGCGAGGCCGAGATCCGGATTGGTCCGCCGGACCGACCGCGCCGAGTCCCGCGCGGCCTCGATATGCGCGGCGCCGGTCGCGACGTAGATGACGCCCCGCCCGGTCACGGCGCGTTCCGCTTCGCGATGCCGTCCGGCGTCCAGAAGCGGCCGGATTTCCGGATCTCCGCGATCATCGCCTTGTGCCGGCGGATCCGCTCCGGATCGGCGTAGCCGCGCGGATGGTCGAGATGGACGAGCGGGGCGGTGAAGCGCACATGCCGCCCCTCGACGCCGGAATTGATCAGCCGCGCGCCGAATTCCTTGTCACCGCCGCCGTACTTGATGCCCTCGTCATAGCCGTTGATCCGCAGGATATCCTCCCGGAAGGCGGAGGCATTTGCGCCGCAGAGCGCCTTCTGGACCGGGGAGGTGACCTCGAGGAAGTTCATCACCGGCTTCGGAAAGGGCATCGTCTTGAGCCAGGTTCCGATCCGGTCGATCGCGCGGTTCTCGCGGAGCCAGGCCCGCTCGAACACGAGGCCCGCGGCCACCATTTCCTCGGTGACCGAGGCGGTGGCCTCCGCGTCGAGCCGGATCAGGCTTCCGGTGCAGAACCGCCGGGGCCGGGCGAGTTCGAGGTGGCGGGCGACGAAGCACGGATGGATCAGCACGTCGCCGTCGATGAAGACGAGGAAATCCGCCTCCGAACTCGCGATCGCGCGATTGAGGATCACGTTCTTCTCGAAACCCCGGTCCTCGTGCCAGACATGGCGGACCGGCACCTCCGGATGCCGCGCGGCGAAGGCCGCCACCGCCGCCGCGGTCTCGGGCCCGGATCCGTCGTCGGCGACGCAGATCGAGTGGGGCCGGACATCCTGCCGCGCTACCGAGGCGAGGCAGAGCAGCAGCGGGCGCACGCTGTTGTAGGTGCTGAGGATCAGCTCCGTCCGCATGACGCCTCCGCCGGTTCCACCGCGTCCCGCCGCGCCAGGAAATCGAGCGCGGCGCGGTCCTCGACCTCCTCGGCCTCGATCGCCTCGACCGTGCGGCGCACCTTGCGCTCGTATTCCGGCGACTTGGCGACGAGATTGGGCCCCCGACCGATCTTCTCGCGCAGTTCCTGCTCCGACCGGGCATAGTAGTGGTTGAGCTGGATGTGGTCCGCCGAATAGAAGCCCGGCTTCTCCCGCTCCGCTCCGCGCGCGCTCTCGCCCCGGTCGTTGCAGGTGAGATCCGTTCCGTCGGTCTCCATCGAATGCACCCTGAGGGCGGTCAGGTGGCAGGGATCGACGACGCATTTGAACGCGCGGATGCCCCGGCGGTCGCTCATCGGATCGGCGGCGCGGCGCAGGTAGTTCGCGATCACCCCGCCCTCCGGCGGAGTCTCGTGCCCGTTTCGCCCGAACATGTGCCAGGGCAGCGACAGGTTGCGCGCCTCGCCGAGCGGCGCCAGCGCCTCCGGCAGGCTCCCCGCCCGTTTCGGGATCAGGAACTCGTCCACGTCGATGAAGGCCATCCAGCGGTGGGCGCCGCCGAAATTGCTGGCGGCGTGGGCATAGGCCAGCACCTGGTTGTGGATCTCGCGCCCCATCCGCGCGTCGGAGAACACCTGTTTCCAGGGCACGATCACCAGCGCCTCGGGCGGCAGCGTTTCGCGCAGGATCGGCAGGGTCGCGTCCTCGCAGCCGTTGTCATAGACGAGGAAGCGCGCGACGCCGGCGCGGTGGTGGAACCGCGCCCATTCCCCGATGTGACGTGCCTCGTTCCGGACGATCAGCGTGATCGCGAGCCCGTCGCGCCCCGGCTCCGGTTTCGGGGGCCGGATGCCGATCTTGCTGATCTTGCCGAACATCGGCAGTTTCCAGAACATGCTCCCGCGCCCCGCGCTGATCTTCACCCCGGCCGGTCCTAGACCATCGCGCCGGCGCCGGGAAGTCAACGGGCGCGCGCCCCCGGCCCTCAGGCGCCTTGGGCGGCGAGGGCCGCCGCGACCTCCGCCTCGCCGAGGGTTCCCGGGGCGCGGCCGTCGCGGACCATGCGCGCGCCGATCTCGACGAAGGCGGCGTTGACGGGCGTCGGGACGCCGAACAGCCGGCCGAGCAGGGCGATCTCCCCGTTGAGATAGTCGGTCTCGATCGAGCCGGTGCCGCGGACGAGGCTCTGGACCGAGGAGCCGCCGATCCGCTCGACGCCGGGGATCGGCTGCCAGCGCATCAGCGCCTCGCGCCGCGGATCGCCCGCGCCGACGTCGCGCCAGGCGATGCCGGCCGTTTCCAGCACCGCCTCGGCCTCGGCGCGGAGCAGGGCGGGATAGCGGGTCTCGCGCGCGCCGGGGCCGACGGCGGCTTCGACCGCGTTGGAGAGGTTCACGATGAGCTTGCCGTATTTGCTCTCCATCACCCGGGGCGTGACGAAGGTCGCGATGTTCGCCCGTTCGAGCGCCGCCGCCAGGGCCTCGTCGTCGGCGTCGCAGCCCTCGGGATAGCGCCCGATCTCGAAGATGCCGTGCCGGGGCGAGGCGAAGGCCGCGACCTCGCCCGGCTTCGTGAAGCTCGCGGGCATCATCACGGTGACGGCGTGCACATTGGCGAACCGGCGCAGCGCGAAGCGTTCGTTCGCGACGCCGTTCTGGACGCAGAAGACCGGCTGCCCGCGCAGACCGACGGCGCGGAGCCGTTCGAGCGCCGCGACCGTGTCCTGGGTCTTCATCGTGAGCAGGACCGCGTCGTCGGGCCGGAGATCGATCTCTCCGGGATCCGCGAGGCAGTCGAAACGGGCGTGAAGCCGCCGGTCGGGCGTGAGGAGCGAGAGGCCACCGGCGCGGATCGCCGCGAGCTGCGAGCCGCGCGCGACGCCGACGACCTCCTGCCCCGAGAGCGCCAGCGCCGCCGCGACGGTCCCCCCGATCGCTCCGACTCCATAGACGATGACGCGCATGCCGCTCCCCCCGGTTTCCCGCGGTCGCGGGCGATCCTCCGCGCGCCCGCGCGCGGCCTGTGGCTCAGGTACCCGCGGGAGAAATCGGAAGGCAAGCGCCGCGGTTCGTGACGCGTCCGGCCGCATGTCGCGCTGGCGTCCGGATTGCCCGGGCGCTATCCATGGTGCTGTCTGAGGAGGGCGGACATCATGGGAATGGGGCGGGGAGATTCGCCGTTCCGGCGGAAGCCGTTCACGCGGCGGCGCGAGCGCGTCGCCGACCGCCATCGCGCGCTCACCCGCGGTGGGGAGACGCCGCCCCGCGCCGGAACCCGGACATGATGACCCCGTCCGCGCCACCGCCGGGAGACGGGAGGATCGAGGCGCGCGCGACCGATTTCGCCGTCCGCCTCGCCTTCCTGGGGCTCTTCGCGTGGTGGTCGCTGGACCTTGTCCGGCCGTTCCTGCCGATCGTCATCTGGGCGATCCTGCTCGCGGTCGCGCTTTATCCCGCCTATGCCGGGCTTGCCCGTTGGCTCGGCGGCCGCCGCGGCCTCGCCGCGACGCTTCTCACCATCGTCGCGCTCGCCACCGTGCTCGGCCCGGTCAGCGTGCTGGCGGCGAGCCTCGTCGATTCGGTGCACTGGCTCGCCGAGGGGCTGCGGACCGGATCGCTCCGGGTGCCGCCGCCGCCGGCGGCGCTCAAGGACTGGCCCGTCCTCGGCGAGCCGGTCGACGAGGCCTGGAAACTGGCCGCGGGCAATCTCGACGACGCGGTGACGCGCTACGGGCCCGCGCTCCTGCCCGCGGGCGGCGTCGTGCTCGGCAAGATCGCCGCGATCGGCGTCGACGTGGTCAAGTTCGTCGCCTCGGTCGTCATCGCCGGCTTCCTCTTCCTGCCCGGCCCGCGGCTCGCCACGGGCGCCCGGGCCTTCGCAAGCCGGCTGATCGCGCCGCGCGGCGCGCAGTTCGTCGATCTCGCCGGTGCGACGATCCGCAACGTCTCGCGCGGGGTGATCGGCGTCGCCCTGCTCCAGGCGCTGCTCGCGGGGATCATCCTCTATCTCGCGGGCATCCCCGGGGCGGGGCTGATCGCCTTCGGCGTGCTGCTGCTCTGCGTCGTGCAGATCGGCCCGGCGCCCGTGCTGCTGCCGGTGCTGATCTGGATCTGGATGACCCATGCGACGACCTTCGCGCTCGTCATCACGCTGCTGCTCCTGCCCGTCGCGCTGCTCGACAACGTGCTGAAGCCCGTGCTGATGGCGCGGGGCCTGACCACGCCGATGCTCGTCATCCTGACCGGCGTCATCGGCGGCACGCTGACCCACGGACTCGTCGGGCTGTTTCTCGGCCCGGTCGTGCTCTCCGTCTTCTATGATCTCGTCGTCGCCTGGACACGCCTCGGCGCCGCGCCCGCCGGCCCGGGCGATCCAGATGCCAGCTCCGGAGCCTGAATGGACCATCCACCCGTGAATCCCGCCGCGCCGCACTACCTGCCCTCCTTCGTCACCGGGCCCGGACAGTCGGACTGGCTCATGACGGTGATGCTCGTCTTCCTCCTCGTCACCGTGGTCTCGGCCGGGCTCATATACCTCAAGCTCCACGCGCTGCCCGAGCATATGGCGCATCGCGCGAACAAGGTGCAGCTCCAGTTCGTCGCCGTGCTCGCGCTGCTCGCGCTCTTCACGCACAACGCCGTCTTCTGGATCGCGGCGCTGCTGCTCGCGCTCGTCGAGCTGCCGGACTTCTCGACGCCGATGAATTCGATCGCCCTCTCGCTCGAACGGCTCTCCGGGCGGGATCGGCCGGGCGAGCCGCCGTCGCGCTGGAACGACCTGCTCTCGGACGATCCGGAGCGCGCGGCGGCGGAGAGGCCGGCGCGGCCCGCCGCCCCGGACCGGGAGGCCTGACATGCTCGAACTCCTCCTCTGCTCGGCCATCACGATCCTGCCGGATTTCCTCTACCGGCGCTTCGTCCAGGGCAAGCGGATCGGGCGCGAGATCACGCTCTTCTCCGTCTGGTACGAACTCCGCTGGGGGATCACCTTCTGCGTGATCCTGACGGTCTCGCTCATCACCACGATCTTCTACTTCCATCCCGCGACCAACAACGCGGTCTCGGTCTTCCGCACCGTCACGATCCTGCCCGAGACCGGCGGCCGGGTGGCGGAGACCTACGTGGGCATCAACCAGCACGTGACCGCCGGCCAGCCGCTCTTCCGCCTCGACACCAGCGCCCAAGAGGCGGCGATCGAGACCGCGAAGCGCAGGATCGCCGAGGTCGAGGCGGGGATGGAGGTGGCCCGGGCGCAGCTCGCCGAGGCCGACGGCCGCATCACCCAGGCGCGGGGCTCGCTCAAGCAGGCGACGGACGAGTACGAGACCCGCGCCGAACTGATCCGGCGCAATCCGAATGCGATCTCGCAGCGCGAGGTCGACCGCGTGCGGGTCGCCATGGAGACCGCCCAGGGCGCCGTCGACGCGGCGCTGGCGGCGAAGGCGGCGGCGCAGTCGCAGATCGATTTCGCGCTGCCGGCGCAGAAGGCGAGCGCCGAGGCCGCGCTGCGCGAGGCGGAGGTCGCGCGCGACAAGGCGCTGGTCGTCGCCGGCACCGACGGGGTGGTGCAGCAGTTCGCGCTCCGTCCCGGCGACGTGGTGAACCCGATGCTGCGTCCGGCGGGCATCCTCGTTCCCGACCGCCACGTCACCGGGCTCGTCGCCGGCTTCGGCCAGATCGAGGCGCAGGTGATCAAGGTCGGCATGGTGGGCGAGGTCGCCTGCGCGGCGATCCCCTTCACCGTCGTGCCGGTGGTGATCACCGACGTGCAGGACGTGATCGCCTCGGGCCAGATCCGCCCGACCGACCAGCTTCAGGATGCCACCTCCTTCGCCCGGCCGGGCACGATCACCGCGATCATGGAGCCGCTGTTCGAAGGCGGGCTCGACCGGCTGCCGCAGGGCAGTTCCTGCGTCGCGAACGCCTATACGAGCAATCACGACGCGCTCCAGGATCCGGAGATCGGCGCCTTCCACGCCTTCGTGCTTCACGCGATCGACGCGACCGGCCTCGTCCACGCGGCGCTGCTCCGGATGCAGGCGCTGATCCTGCCGGTGCGGACCCTCGTGCTGAGCGGCGGGCACTGAGCATGGCGGAGGCCGCTCCCCGCGCCGGCTGGCCGGTGCTCGCGAGTTTCGCGGGCTACCGCTGGCGCTGGATCCGGCCCGACATCGCCGCCGGTCTCGCAATCGCCGCGGTCGGCCTGCCGAGCGCGATCGCCTATCCGGCGATCGCGGGACTGCCGCCCGAGACCGGGCTCTACGCCTCGATCGCGCCGCTGCTCGCCTACGCGGCGTTCGGGCCGTCGCGCCAGCTCGTCGTCGGCCCCGACGCCGCGACCATCACGGTGCTCGCCGCCGCGCTCGCGACCATGCCGGGGCTCGCGGCCGCCGACCGGCCGGCGGTCGCGGCGATGCTCGCGCTGATCGTCGGCGGCTTCTACATCGGCGCGCGGCTGCTCGGCCTCGGCGTGCTCTCGACCTTCCTGTCGCGGCCGATCCTCGTCGGCTTCTTCGCCGGCATCTCGCTTTCGATCATCACCGGCCAGCTCAAGCGCGTGACCGGCGTCGATGTCGAGGCGGAGGGACTGATCGCGCCCTTCATCGACTTCGCGCGCAAGGCGGCCACGATCCACTGGCCCTCGCTCGCGCTCGCGGTCGCGATGTTCGTCCTGCTCCAGGCGACGAGCGCGTCGCGCCTGCCGATCCCGGGGCCGGTCGCGGTCGTCGTCGTCTCGGTCGTTCTCTCGGCGCTCTTCGACTTCAAGGGGCACGGGATCGCGGTCGTGGGCGAGATCCCGTCGAGCATCCCGCGCCTCGCGCTGCCCGCGCCGTCCGGCGCCACCTTCGACCAGCTCCTGCTCGGCGCGGGGGCGATCTTCCTGGTGAGCTTCGCCGCGGGCATCGTCACCGCGCGGAGCTTCGGCCAGCGCGGCGGCTATCCGGTCGATGCCAACCGCGAGATGATCGGGTTCGGCGCGGCGAACTTCGCCGCCGGCCTGTTCTCGGCCTTCCCCGTCACCGCCTCGGATTCCCGCACCGCGATCAACGCGAACATCGGCGGGCGTTCGCAGCTCGCGAGTATCGTGGCGGCGCTGGCGCTGCTCGTGACCGTCCTGTTCCTCCGGCCCGCGCTCGCGATCCTGCCGATCCCGGCGCTGGGCGCGATCCTGATCGCCGCGGCGGTGAGCCTCATCGACGTCCCGGCGCTGCGCGAGATCTGGCGCATCAGCCGGATCGAATTCGTCTTCGCGATGATCGCGCTCTTCGCGCCGATCAGCCTCGGGGTTCTGAACGGCGTGGTGGTCGCGATCGGCGCGACCTTCGCCTATCTCTTGCGCAAGATGATGTATCCGCGCGACGCGCTGCTCGGCCGCGTGGCCGGGCACGAGGGGTTCTACAAGCTGCACCGCCATCCGGAGGCGCGGCCGGTGCCGGGGATGACCATCGCGCTCGTCCAGGGCGACCTGCTCTTCTTCGACGCCGACCACGTCCATGCCCGGCTGCATGCGATCGCGGAGGCGATGCCGGCGGAGACGCGGTGGCTCGTCATCGACGCGAGCGCGGTCACGCAGATCGACTCGACCGGCGCGGCGATGCTGGAGGAGGTCCGCGCCGATCTCGCGCGCCGGGGCGTCAGGCTCGGCCTCGCCGAGGTGCACGCGGAGGTGCGCGCGCTGCTCGAACGGGCGGGCTTTCTCGACGCGCTCGGGACGGGGATGATCTTCGACGATCTCGACGACGCGCTGCGCGCCCTCGAGGCGGCGCCAATAGCGGAGGAGACGCATGAGCAAGAGGCAGAGGAAGGACAAGGCCGCGGAGGTGTCGGCGGAGTCTGACCCGAAGGCGGCGAAGAAGGCGCGCAACAGGGCCTACGAGGCCGAACTCGCGCGGCTCCAGGTCGAGATCGCCCATCTCCAGGCCTGGGTGAAGGAGACCGGCGCCCGGATCGTGATCCTGTTCGAAGGCCGCGACGCCGCCGGCAAGGGCGGGATGATCAAGCGCCTGACCGAGAAGGTGAGCCCGCGGGTCTTTCGCGTGGTCGCGCTCCCCTCGCCCTCCGACCGGCAGAAGACCCAGATCTACATGCAGCGCTACGTCGAGCAGCTGCCGGCGGCGGGCGAGGTCGTGATCTTCGACCGCTCCTGGTACAACCGTCCGGGCGTCGAGCGCGTGATGGGCTTCTGCACCGAACACGCCGCCCGGCGCTTCCTGGAGGAGATCCCGCATCTCGAGGCGCTGCTGACCGAATCCGGCATCACGCTCCTCAAGTACTTCCTGACCGTCGGCGAGAAGGAGCAGGAGCGCCGGTTCCGCCAGCGCATCGACGATCCGGTGCGCCAGTGGAAGCTCTCGCCGATGGACCTCGAGAGCTACCGCCGCTGGTGGGACTACACCAAGGCCTATGACGAGATGATCCGCATGACCGACACGCCGCACGCGCCCTGGTGGATCGTGGATTCGAACGACAAGAAGGCGGCGCGGATCAACTGCATCACGCACCTCCTGTCGCAGATCCCCTACGAGAAGGTGGAATACGACGAGCCGAAGCTCGGCAAGCGGCAGAAGAAACCCGCCGACTACGTCACGGACCGGATCGCGCGCAACATGGTGCCGGGCGTGTTCTGAGTCGCGGGGTGGCTCGCCCGGGCGGGCCACCCTTTGCCATCAGACCGCGGGCGGCGCCCAGTTGAGGAAGAAGCCGATGTCTCCCGGAATGCCGCCCGGGAAGTTGATGACCATCGCCTTCAGCCGGTAGCCCTGCGGCTTGCCGAACTGTTCGTAGCGTTCGAAGAATTCCTTCGCCTTGCCGCGCAGCGTCTCCGGCCAGTTCGGCTCGCCGTTGTTGATCGCCCGCCCGCTGTCGGTGCAGAGGTCGGAGGGGAAGCTGTAGACCATCGCCTCCATCTTGCCGTCCTTGACCGCGTTCATCACCAGCCGCCGCACCATGGCGATCTCTTCCTCGCCAACGTGCTTGTGCAGGAAATCCTCGGTGAAGGCGGCGAGCTTCTTCTCCTCGGCCTCCCGCGCCGTGCGCTCGGCGTCCATCTTTTCCATCTCCTTCCGGAGCATGGACATGCGCAGCGCTTCCGCCGAAAGCGGCGCCGCGCCCGGATCGATCTTGTCGCTCATCGTAACAGCCTTTTCGCGAGACCATGGTTCCGCTCTTAGAAGGAGAGCGGCTTCCGAAGGAACAGTCGTCGACTGGAACTGTATCGTCCGAAATAGCACGATGCCAGTATTTCGCGCGGCGATCACATCCCCGGCACTTTCCGGCGCGCGGGCGCGCGCATTGACCGAGGTCAAGGCCGCCCCTGATTCCGCGCGGCACGCTGGGGGCCGGGAGGAAAGCAGATGATGCCTGTTTCGATGAAGACAACGGTACTGGCGGCCTGCGTCGCCGTCGCGGCCGGAACCATGGCCGCCGCGCAACCGGCCGGTGGCGGGCCGATGATGGGCGCGGGCCCGGGGGCCGGCCAGCCCGGCCGCCCCGGGGCGGGTCCGGCGGGGGACTGCGACATGGGGATGATGGAAGGCAAGCCCGGATGGATGGGGCATCCCGGCCCCGGTCCCGGTCTGCCCCACGGCGCGCGGGGAGGCGACTGGGGCGGCATGACGGGTCCCGGGATGATGGGCCCCGGCATGACGCGGATGATGGTGATCCTGATGGATACGAACGGCGACGGCGCGCTCTCGCTCGACGAGGTGCAGGCGGTTCACGCCCGGATATTCGCCGCGATGGACACCGACGGCGATGGAAAGCTGACGTCCGAAGAGATGGAAGCCTTCATGCACCCCGACGCGCAATAGCCCCGCGCGGACCCGCGGGCGCCGACCGCGCGGCCTGTCCCGGCCCCGGGCAGCCGCGCGGCCGGATCGAGCCAGGGCGATTTGAGGTCGGGCGTCACGGATCGGGCATTGTCAGCCCGGGCCGACGCGCGTACCATTCGCCGGCTTTTCCGCCATGCGAGGCGCTGGGTATTTCATGCCCACCCGGTTCGGTCATTTCGAGCTCGACGAGAATGCCCGGAGCCTGACCCTCCGCGGGGCACCGCAGTCCCTTCAGCCGCGCGTCTTCGATCTGCTCGCCTATCTCGTGCGCAACGCCGGGCGGGTCGTCCCGAAGGACGAGCTCATGGACGCGCTCTGGCCGGACCTGACGGTGACGGAGGCGTCGCTCCAGCGCGCGGTGAGCCTCGCCCGCCGCGCGCTCGCCGCGGACGGGCTGGAACGGGCGATCCGGAGCTTTGTCCGGCATGGCTACCGCTTCGGCCTCGATCCGGATCTGACGGAGCCGGAACCCGAGGCTCCCGGCGGGACACCCGATGTCGCGGAGGCCCGGCGCCGCGCGCGGGCCTGCGACTGGACCGGGGCGGTGACCCTGTTCGAGGCGCTGCCCCCCGAGGCGCTGGAACCCGCCGACATCGACGTCTGGGCGGGGGCGGTCGAGTGCCAGGGGCGGCCCGCGGCGGCGCTGCCGATCCATTCGCGCGCCGTCGCCGCGCATCTGGGCGCGGGCGATCCCGTCGGCGCGGCGCGCGGCGCCGTGGCGCTCGCCCGGATCGAGATCGAGCGCGCCGCGCCGGCGGTCGCGGGAGGCTGGCTCGACCGGGCGGAATCGCTGCTCGCGGAGGAGGATGACGACGCGGTCCGCGCCTCTCTCCTCTGGATGCGGTCCCGCCTCGCGACGTTCGAGGGGCGGACGGAGGAGGCGCTCGGCCTCGCCTCCGCCGCTTTCGATCTCGCCAAGCGGCGGGGCGACCAGGGGCTGGTCGCGCTGACGCTCGCCTACAGGGGGTTCTACAATCTCGCGCTGGGCCATGTCGGCGCGGGACGGGCCGATCAGAACCACGCCGCTGCCATCGCGCTCTCCAGCCAGGTGGATCCGGTCACCGGAAGCACCGTCTACTGCAACATCCTCTGGAGTTGCCGGACCTTCGCCGACTGGGAGCGCGCACGCCAGTGGAGCGCCGGGTTCGAGAGCTGGTGCAAGGCGAGCTTCGCGGAACCTCCCGGCGCCTGCGACCTGCACCGGGCCGAGATCCTCGGCGCGCAGCGGGCGCTGCCCGAGGCGTTGCGGAGCATAGAGACGGCGCTGAGGAAACTCGCCGTCGAGGAGGCCTGGACGATCGGCGAAGGCCACCGGATCCGGGGCGACATCCAGGCGATGATCGGCGATCTCGCCGCGGCGCGGGCCGATTACGCGGCCGCCGCCGCGCTCGGCTGGGATGCCGAGCCCGGCAACGCCGTCCTGCTCTTCGAGGAGGGAGAGATCGACGCGGCGCTCGCCGCGCTCGACCGCGCGCTCGGCGGGATGACCTGGTTCCATCTGCAGCGCCGCGGGCATCTCATGATCCACAAGGCGCGGATCGCCGCGCGCGGCGGACGGCGGGAGATCGCGACCGCGCTGCTCGCCGAGATCGAGGGGGAGCCGGAGCGCTGGCCGCAGCCCGCGATCCGGGCGCTGATCGCCGAGACGCGCGCGGCGCTCGCGGAGCCCGGGGATCCGGAGGCGCGCCGGTTCCTGTTTCTGGCACGCGAACTCTGGACCAGCGCCGGAATGGAATATCAGGCGGGCCGGGTCCGCGTCGAACTGGCGCGAAGCCTGCTCGCGGACGGCGACCGGGCGGGGGCGGCCATCGAACTCGCCGCCGCCCGGATGACCGCCTCGCGGATCGGATCCCGCCGTCTCGCGGACCGGGCGGCGGAACCGGACCTCGCGCCCGCCGCCTGACCGCGCCCCCTCAGGCCGCGGGGCGCGCCGCCAGCCATTTCGGCAGATAGCCGCGCCCGACGATCGCCGTGTCGCCCGTCGGCGCGAGGCCGGCCGCGCGCAGCAGCGGTTCGAGTTCGCCGCGGTCGTGCAGGGAGAGCAGGTCGACCGCGCCGCCGACTCGCGCGCCGCCGATGAAGATCTGCGGGATCGTCGGCTCCCCTGTCCGCTCGCGCAGCGCCTGGCGCACGCCGGTGGCGAGGTCGTCGGCCTGCATCGCGACCGAGTCGAGATCAACCGAGCGGAACGGCACGCCAAGGTCCGTCAGGAACCGCCGCGCCGCCCAGCAGAATTCGCACCATTCGAGCGCGAACATCACCACCGGCTGGTCCTGATCTCCGATTGCCCGCGTCACGAACTCGCGGGCCTGGAGCGGCGACGGCGCGGCGGGCGCCGCCGGCGCCGGTGTCGGGCGAGCGGCGGGCGCGCCGAACCGGCAGAGCGGCGTCGAGTCCGAGATCGCGCGTTCCTCGTCGTCCATCTCCTGCCCGATCTTTTCGAAGAGCGGGGTCGAGAGGTACCGCTCGCCGGTGTCGGGCACCATGAAGAGGATCCGGCTGCCCTTCGGCGCGGTCTTCGCGACCTCGAGCGCGGCGGCGAGCGTCGCACCGGCGGAGACGCCGCAGAAGATCCCCTCCTGACGGGCGAGTTCGCGCGCGAGGCGCAGCGACTCGGCGCCGCTCACCGGCTGGACCGCGTCGACGAGCCCGTCCCCGAACGCGTCGCCCGTGAGCCGCGGGATGAAGTCGGGCGACCAGCCCTGCATCGGGTGCGGGCGAAAGAGCGGATGACTCCCGGCGGGTGTGCCGTCGGAATTGTAGCGCTGGCCGACGCCGCTCGCGAGCATCGGCGCGTTCTCGGGCTCGGCCACGATGATCCGCGTGCCCGGGCTCTCGGCGCGCAGCACGCGGGCCACGCCCTTCAGCGTGCCGCCCGTGCCCGCGCCGGTGACGAAGTAGTCGGGACCGGTTCCGCCGAAGTCGCGCAGGATCTCGCGCGCGGTGGTGCGGCTGTGGACCTCGGCGTTGGCCTCGTTCTCGAACTGGCGGGTCCAGAACCAGCCATGCGCGGCGGCGAGCTCGCGCGCCTTCTCGACCATGCCGGTGCCCTTCTCGGCCGCGGGCGTCAGCACGACCCGGGCGCCGAGGAAGCGCATCAGCCGGCGCCGCTCGACCGAGAAGCTCTCGGCCATCACGATCACCAGAGGATAGCCCTTGCGCGCGCAGACCATCGCAAGGCCGATGCCGGTATTGCCGCTCGTCGCCTCGATGACGGTCTGGCCGGGCTTCAGGCGGCCGTCGCGCTCGGCGGCCTCGATGACGCCGAGCGCGAGCCGGTCCTTGACCGAGCCGAGGGGGTTGAAGGCCTCGAGCTTGGCGTAGATCTCGACGCCCTCCGGGGCGAGCCGCGCGAGGCGGACGACGGGGGTGTCGCCGACGGTCTCGAGGATCGAGTCGTGGAGTCTGGACATGAGGGGTTTCCTTCCTTGTTTCTGATTGTTTGGGGCGGTCATCACGCCGCGCTCCCGGGTTCGGAGAGGCCGGCGGCGCGGCGGGCGAGGTGGCGCGGGAGGCGGCCGTCGATCGTGACGAGGCCCGCGAGGATCAGGCCCATCCCGATCAGGTGCCCGCCGCCGATGACCTCGCCGAAGGCGAGCGCGCCGACGCAGGTCGCCGAGATCGGCGCGACGAAGGTGACGAGCGAGAGGTTTGTCGCGCCGACGCGGGGCAGGATCGCGTACATCGCGATGAAGGCGACGGAGGTGAGCCCGATCCCGACCGCGAGGAGCGCGGCGAGCGTGCTCGCGCCCGGCGCGGCCGGAAGTCCGTCGGCGGCGAGGGCGAGGGGCGCGATCGCGAGCCCGCCGCCGGTCAGCGCCCAGGCGGTCAGGACCACCGGATCGAGCCCCCGGAAGCGCCGGACGAGGTTCAGCGCGATCGCGTAGCAGGCCGGCGCCCCGAGCGCGAGCAGCACGAAGCGCGGGTCCGAATGCGTTTCCGCGCCGCCGCGGGTCGCGAGGATCGCGATGCCGGCGATGCCGAAGGCTACCCCGGCGAGCCTGCCGAGCGTGGCCCTTTCGCCGCCGGGCCAGAGGTGGGAGATCATCACCACGGCGGCCGGGGTCATCGCATTGGCGATGCCCGCCGTCGCGGAGGTGATGTGCTGCTGCGCGAGCGGCAGCACCGCGAAGGGCGCGGCGAACTGGAAGACGCCGAAGAGGGCGATGCCCGCGACGGTGATGGGGGGGAGCGCGGCCGACCGCCCGGTCGCAAGCACCCAGGTCCAGCAGCCGGCGGCGCCGATCCCGACGCGGAGCGCCGAGACGGTCAGCGGCCCGTAATGGGCGAGAAGCACGTGGTTGAAGGCGAAGGAGACGCCGAAGGCGGCGCCGATCGCGACGAGGATCAGCCAGTAACGCATGGCCATGGTCATTCTCCGGCGTTCATCGTGAGGGTTTGGTTGTCGAACGGTTCTCCGCGCGCGCCTCGCGGCGCCCAGACTACCACGCGGAGCGTGGTGCCCGGAGCGGGAACGAGGCCGGCGGCGTCCCGCGGGCGGCGCAGGCAGGCGTTCACGCGGGCGTGGAGGCTTGCCAGCGTCTCGTAATCCCAGTCGAAGCTGGCGATCCTCTCGGTCGCCTCGAAAAGCTCCGCGACACGCGCGTTCCGCTCCCGCGCGTAGGAGGCGAGACTGCCGGCGCGGCCGAGGGTGCCGGCGAGATGCCGCGCGTCGAGCAGCGCGTCGCTGATCCCGAGCGCGGTCATCGGATCCTTGAAGCAGGCGGCGTCCCCGACCAGCGCCCAGCCGCGCCCGGCGCGGGCGCGCATGTGCCCGGGCGCGCCGGCGAAGCGGCGCAACCGCTCCGCGGGCGCGGCGCGGGTGGGATCCGAGAGTTCGGGGTCCAACGCTCCGGCGATGGCGGCGAGCCCGGCCCGCGCGCCCGCTCCGAAGCGGGCACGGTAGTCCTCCGGCGGGCAGCTCGCGCAGACGCAATGCAGATCGTCGTTGGTCGGAATGACCCCGACCATGACGCGCGGCCCGAAATACCAGCGGTATCCGCGGTTCTCGATCCCGGCGAAATAGCCGTAGGTCGTGACCGCCCGCGACGGCGTGGCGCGGAGCGTCCGCGCGTCGGCAAGCTCCGCGATCCGCGATCCCCGGCCATCGGCGCCGATGACGAGATCCGCGCGGATCGCGCGGCTCCTCCCGTCGCGCGAGACCGCCGAGACGCCGGTGATCCGCCCGGCCGGTCCGACGAGGCAGGCCTCGACCGCGGCGCCAAGGGCGACCTCGGCTCCGGCCGCGGCGGCGGCTTCGAGCAGCGTCCGGTCGAGCAGCCGGCGGCGCGGCGCGCAGAGGCCCGGCACGGCCGCGTCGCCCCGGACCGGAACGGTGATCTCCCCGGCCCCGTAGCGGACCAGCGCCTGGCGCACGACGGGCGTACCCGCGCCGAGCAGCCGGCCGAGCAGCCCCCATTCGCCCAGCAGTTCGACCGCGGGACGCATGAGCGCGTGGGTGGAGAGGGTGTCGCCGATCTCCGCCTCGCGGTCGAGGATCAGCACCCGCGCCCCCGCCCGGGCCAGCAGGAGCCCGGTCGCGGCGCCGGCGACCCGCGCGCCGACGATGATGGCGTCGTAATGGTCCGTTCTCATCGGGACTTCTCCTTCTTCACGCCGCCGCCCGGCGGGTTGTGGCGCCAACCAGATGACGCGCCAGCGCGCGCGCGTCCCGCGGGGCGCCTGCAATATGCGTGGAGCGCGCGGTCCGCAGATAGTTCAGGCCCATCACGTAAAGCCCGTCGCCGACGACCCCGCCGGTGTGCCGCAGGCGGCCCCGCCCATCGAAGACGGGCAGGCGCAGCCAGGCGTGGTCGGGCGTGTAGCCGGTCGCCCAGACGACCGCGCCGATGCCCCCGCCCCCGAGCCGCGCCGAGAGCCGCGGCGCGTCTGGCACCCGCGTCGGCGTCGGGCGGTGGGGCGGGGGGCCCGCGTAACCCATCGCCTCGGCCCAGGCGTCGATCCGGTCGAGCAACCGGCCGAGCTTCAGATCCGCCGAGGCGCAGACATGGGCCAGCGCGCCGGAGAACCAGGCGGCGCCGTCGCGCACCGCGCCGAGGCGCCCGACGATCTCGACGCCGAGATCGCGCAGCCCGTCGAGGCCGATGTCCGCCCCCGAGGGATCGCCGAGAAGCGGCAGCGAGGGCGCGCGGCGGACCCGGTCGAGGTCGTCGACCCTGGTGTAGGGCAGGTCGAGCACGCCGACGCGGTGCATCCACCACAGGATGTCGCGCCCCCGGTAGCGCCGCGGCAGGCGCTGGTGGCCGCCGGCGGCGAGCGTCACGCGCCGGCCGGCCAGGGCCAGTTCCCGCGCGATCTGCAATCCGCTCGCGGAGGCGCCGACGACGAGAACCGCGCCTTCCGGCACATCGGAGGGCCGCTTGTAGCTCCGGGGCGTCAGCTGGACGACATCGGCGGGAAGATCCGCCGCGAAGCGGGGGATCCGCGGCAGCGCGCAGGCCCCGGTCGCGATCACGACGCTTGCGCAGGCGAAATCGCCCCGGTCGGTCGCGAGCCGGTAACCGCCCCCGGCCCGGTCGAGCGACAGCGCCCGCGTCCCGGCCATCACCGGCGCGCCATCGTGCCGGGCGGCGCGTGTCAGGCTGGCGGTGAATTCGCGGGCGCTCATGAAGCCGTCGGGATCGGAACCGGCGTAGCGATGGCCCGCGACGCCGTTCATCCAGTTCGGGGTCAGCAGGCGAAGGCTGTCCCAGCGTTCGCTCCGCCAGCTCTCGCCGATCGCGCCGCGTTCGAGCACGACGTGATCCACGGAGCGGCGGCGCAGTTCGCGGCTCATCGCGAGGCCGCACTGGCCCGCGCCGACCACGACGGTCGTGATCCTTTGCATGGGACTGCTCCTTCCCTCGCCCCGCGCGCGCGCGGGGCGGATGAAATCGGGGTTCTTCGGGAATGGGCCGGGCGGCGCGGCGCGCCGCCCGGCCGGTCAGAGAATGAACTCGGAAAATGGAAGCCGGCGCCGATAAAGGATCTCGTCGCGGCCGATGCCTATGTCGCGCAGGATATGTTCTTCCGCCGCCAGCAGCCGGTCCATGTCGCGGCGCGCCCGGAAATGGGCGAGACGCGCGGCGAGGTGTGACCGGAGGCGGTCGCCGAGCGAGCGGCGCGGGGCCGCGCGCAGGGCATTCGTGTCGGCGTACATGGCCCTTTCTCCTCTTGTCGGGGAAGGCGCGGCTACTCGAGCGCGACCTTCACGTTGCCGGGGTTGGTGATGATGTCGAACACCGCCGAGCGCTTCTGCGACTGGGCGACGATCGCGGCGATCTCTTCCCTGGTCGCGTCGGCGTCGATGTCGAAGCCGACGCGGATCGCCTCGAAGCCGTTTCGCACATCGGCGTCGATGCCGAGGATGCCGTGCAGGTTCATGTCGCCCTCGACGCGCGCGGTGACGGAACGAAGCTGGACGCCGCGATGCTGGGCGATCGCCGCCACGCCGGCGGTGAGACAGCTTGCGAGGGCCGAGAGCACGATCTCCACCGGGGTGGCGGCGTTGTCCGTCGCGGCGAAGACGCCGGGATGGTCCGCCTCGACCGAATAGGGCGTCCTGTGCGCCTGTTCGGCGCAGGCGCCGTGAAAGGTCTCGACGGTCGAGCGGCTGTGCACGCCGCCGAGCCAGGCGCAGGTCGCGCGCCAGGTGAAGAGGGCGGCGGGCGGCATGTCGGTGAGCGCCTGGCGGATCTCGCGCAGCGCCTCGACGTCGACGCCGTTGTCGGCGGTCTTCATCTGGGTCTGGATGGTCATCTTGTTCTCTCCCTTGCTGAACAGGCCCCGCGGGGCCTCCGGTCGAAGCGAATTCCGGACCGTGCGATCAGGATAGGCCGTCGCCCCGCCCCGCGCTTTCCGGGCTCCCGCGGATTTCCTCGGGACTCTCTGGAGAAATCCCGGGGAACCTTGTGGAAGCGCGGGGGCGGGCCGATCTGTCTCGCCCGCGCCGGGCTCGGACCCTTCGCCCGACAGGAGGCACATTACCGCCGGCGCGCCCGCGGCGTCCTTACCGGCGCCTGATCCTTTCCTGATCTTCGCGGCGGGCACCCGCGCGTCCCGGGGGGCATCGCGCTATGACGCGGCCGGGGAGTGGCGTAGGATCGGCGCGATGCGGTATGTCTTCGACACCTTCGTGATCGACGCGGCGGCGCGGGAGTTGCGCGCGTCAGGGATGCCCGTGCGTGTCGAACCGAAGGTCCTCGATCTGCTCATCCAGCTGATCGAGCGCCGTGACCGGGTCGTGTCCAAGGACGATCTCGTCGAGGCGGTCTGGCAGGGCCGCTGCGTCTCCGACGCCGCGATATCGAGCGCGGTCAGCGCCGCGCGGCGCGTGCTCGGCGACGACGGCCATGGGCAGCGCTACGTCCGCACGATGCATGGCCGCGGGTTCCGCTTCGTGGGGCCGCTGGTGGAACTCGGCTCCGGCGCGGCGGAGGAAAGCCACCATGTCGACCAGCCGGGGGGAGACCGAGGCCGCGCGCCGGCCCGCGAGGCGCTCCGGCAGGAGATCCGCTATTGCCACAGCCTTGACGGCACACGCATCGCCTATGCGCGCGCGGGCGCCGGCCCGCCGCTCGTCAAGGCGGCGAACTGGCTCCATCATCTCGAATTCGACTGGGAAAGCCCGGTCTGGCGCCACATCTTCGAGGAACTTGCGAGCAGGCACCAGCTCCTGCGCTACGACGGCAGGGGAATGGGGCTCTCCGCCTGGGACGTGAGCGATTTCGGACTGGAGCGCCAGATCGAGGATCTCGAGACCGTCGTCGACGCGGCCGGGCTGGACCGGTTCGCGCTGCTCGGCCTCTCGCAGGGCTGCGCGAAGGCCCTGGTCTACGCGGCGCGGCACCCGGAACGCGTGACCCGGCTCGTGCTGCTCGGAGGCTATGCGCGGGGGTGGAACCGGAGGGGCGATCCGGCGGGCGCGGTCCTGCGCCGGGCCGCGATCGAGATGATCCGCGTCGGCTGGGGGCGGGACAATCCGGCCGTGCGGCAGATGTTCACATCGCTCTACATGCCCGACGCGCCCGCGGACAGCCAGCGCTGGTTCTCGGACCTTCAGCGCAAGACGGCGAGCCCGCAAAACGCGGCGGCGGTACTCGAGGCGCATGGGGGCGTCGACATCCGCGACGTCCTGCCGCTCGTGAAGGCGCCGACGCTCGTCATCCATTCGCGGCACGACGGCGGCGTGCCGTTCGAGCAGGGGCAGGAACTGGCCGCGGGCATCCCCGGCGCGCGGTTCGCGGTGCTCGACACCACCAACCATATCCTGCCGGCGACCGATCCGGCGTGGCACCGCTGCGCGCGCCTGATCCGGGAGTTCCTGGCCGAATGACCCGGGTCCGGAATGAACGCGGCGGAGAAACGACGCTCCGGAAGGTGCCAGAGGAGGTGTCGATGGTCGGCACGGTCCGGAGCGATGCCCCCGGCGGCGGGGCAACGCGGGGCCTCACGGAGCGGATCCCGAAAGCAACCCGCTCCGCGTGATGCGCAAGAGGGGTGTCCCGCGGAGCGAGGCGACGGGATAATCGGGGTCTTCGAAGGAAGAGAGGTCGAAATCGGGCTCCAGACGGCGCAGCGCCCTCAGCGCCTGATGCGCGGCCGCCTCCCGCCCGCCGTGAAAATGGAGCGCGGCGAGGAAGCGCAGCGGCGGTTTGTAGTTGGGCGCGAGTTCATGCGCCCGCGCGCCGAAATGGAGCGCCTCCGCGAAGCGGCCGGTCCGGACCGCGGTGACGCAGCAGAGCATGAACCAGGTTGCGCGGTTGGGATGGCACGCGGCGAGGTCGAGGGCGCGAAGCGCCTGATCATGCCCCTCCTCGGCGCGATCGGTCCAGGCCAGGCGGTAGGCGAGGCTCGCGCGTGCGAATGCGTTTGCGGGGCTGCTTGCGACGGCGCGCCGTGCCAGTTCGAGCGCCAGCACGGTCGATCCGTCGAACAGGGAAAAGACGTCCGAGGCGACCGACTGAACGATGGGATTGAACGGGTCCGAGACCAGGGCCTTCTGGATCGCCTCCAGCGCGTCCTCGCGGGCGCCCCGCTCGTCCGGCGCGGCGCGCTCGATGTACTGGGCGGTCCGCAGATATGCCTGCCAGGCGAGGATCACGGGCGAGGGACAGATCGCATAGGCCGTCGCGAGCAGCCGGTGCCCCTCCGACATGTCGGCCCGGGTAAAGCTCATGAACTTCTCGATGGCGCGATATGACAGGCCGGACGAGGTTTCGAGTTCGTCCGGCCGCGACCGGGCCAGTTCATGGACGATCACATCCGAGATCGCCGCCGCGAAGTCGTCCAGGGAGGCGGCCCCGCCATCGACACGCAGATCGAGAGCGTGGCGCCCGTTCCAGACCAGCCGCGCGCCGCGCGCCTCGTAGACCTGTGCGCGGAATACCGCGGTGGTCCCGATCAGCACCACCCGCAGCCGAAGCCGGAGCGCCCGGACGATCGGCAGCCCGGTATGCGGTCGCTCCGCCAGAACGAGCGCGTTCCCGGTCTCCGCGACCAGCGCGCCGATGTCGGTGGTGAGCATCTCGCCGAGGCGCTTCGGGTCGCCAGCCTCGGCGTCGGGAGGCTCGAGAAGCAGGATCGGCCGGATCTCGGTGACCTCGGCGCCCGCGTCCTCGCGACCCGCGAGCGTCGCTTCCAGATGATCGGCGAAAGCGGAACGCCGCTCCCGGAGCCAGTCCTCTCCTTCCGGATCCTCGATCGAGAGGCCCTCGGCGAATTCGGGCCGCTCCTCGGCCGGCAGGGTGGCCGGGGGCTCCAGCACGACGCGCACCCGGGCCGGATCCAGACCCAGCCAGTCGGCATGCGCGACAAGGCAATCCTCGTGCGCGCCGAAGGCCCGGCGCAGACGGAGCAGCGTCTGGCGCAGGTTTCCCGCCCCCTGCTTCGCCGGCTTGTCGCTCCAGAGCTTGTCCTGCAGCCAGATCCGCGGCCGTCGCAGGTCGGGAGAGGTGCCCATGAACGCGAGAAGTGCGAGCGCCTTCGAAAAATTCGGAGTAAACTCCTGTCCGTGCTCGTCAAGGACGCGGACGGGACCAATGAGTCGAATTTCGATCCTTGCCTTTTCCAATGCGACACCTCCGCGGTGCTGCCCGGTTCTCGCTCAGATTTCCGATTGATACTCCACTGACAACTGTGAACTCCGAGGGTATTGATATGGCAATTTCAAACAGATCAAATCGATCCAACAGATCCAACAGGTCAGGCAAGACGCCGGATGATACGGCGGCGGCCGTCGGCGAGGCGGCCTTGTCGGCGGCGATCGCCACGACATACGATGGGGTGGTCGCGTCGCAGTCGCTCGACCAAGAAGAAATAAACCACAGCCGGCCCCGACTGCAAACCGCAATCGACGATGAGGATCTCGCGAGCCTCCTGGCCCTCGACCCCGAGTGGAGACAGGTGGTGCTTCTGGGCCTGGTTCTCGAAGGGCTGTCGGTCGGTCGGACGGAGGCGGGAGCGGCCGTCCGGTTCCGGAGCCGGGGCGAAGAAAAGGAGCTCATCGAGTTCGTTCCGCCCGATGCCGGTTATTTTCGCGGACAGCTCGCGGTCGTGCGCGGATACGCGGATCTGCGAGCGGAGCGTCTGATCGAGATCAACGTCCAGCTGACGGAGATCATCCCCTTCTTCGGAGCGGTCGACCGGCTGAGCCCGGCGCGCTGCCCCTGCACGCTGGAACTCCTCTACCTCGCGGAGGCGCTCAGCACCATCGTGGCCCAGCGCGTCAAGCATCTGCTCGGATGTCCGCGGCCGATCGATCTTTCGTCGCAGATCCAGCCGGTGATCCCGACGCCGACCCATTCGACCCTTCCGAGCGGGCATGCGACGGAGGCCTTCATCACGGCGGCGATCCTTGGCAAGCTCATCGACCGCGAGGGTGAGCGCACCGCTGCCTGCCAGCGGTATCGCATCGCCGCGCGGATCGCCGTCAACCGGACCATCGCCGGCGTGCACTTTCCGGTCGACAGCGCCGCGGGCGCGGTGCTGGGTGTGGCGCTGGCCGAGTGGCTGGCCGCCGCCGCCGGGGATGGAAAGTGCTTGGCGCGCCGGTTCGCCCCACCCGAGGGCGATGGGGTGAAGTTCGACTTCCACTATGAAACGTTCCGGAAAGACGTCCCAGAGGAGCATTGGGGGAAGAGGGCCCCGGGTGGGCAAGCGCTGCCGGACGAGGTTCCGCTGCTCGGCGCGCTCTGGAGACGCGCGCGGGGGGAGTGGGAATGATGGAATGGACGGCGCTGACCGGGTTGGAGCGAAAGCCCATTTCTCCCTACGCGCATTTCGCGCGTTGCCTCGCGGAGCCGACCTCGGGCCCGCGGCATCTCTACCCGCTGCGAAAAAACCTGGGGACGGCGGCCTGGTCGGAGATGATCTCCATGAAGGAGTTCGCCGCGCTGTTCGGCGAATTCGATGACGAGATCATCGATCTGCTGCCGGAGAATACGATCAATCCCGCGAGGCTGCCCGGCAGGGACCGGCGCGGCCCGCCGCCGCCGGGAACGGTGTTCGTCGGCATCATCGACGACGGCTTCGCCTTCGCGCACGAACGCTTCCGGCTGGAACAGCCGGGAGAGGCGCCGCTCACGCGCTTCGACGACCTCTGGCTCCAGGGCGTGCCATGCGATGGCCGGCGCGACGTTCCCCTCGGGCGGCGACTGACCGGGCCCGACATCGACGAACTGCTCGCGCGCTACCGGACCGGCGCCGGGATCGACGAGGACGCGCTTTACCGCGATCCCGCCGTCGGGATGATCGATTTCGGGCGGGGCGGGGTGGAGGACGAGGTCCAGATGCTCGCGCTGGCCCGAAGCCACGGAACCGCCGTGGCCGATGCCGCGGCCGGCTACCGGCCGGGGCGCCCGCGTGGCCGGCGTGTCCGGATCCTCGGCGTCGCGCTGCCTCCCCGGGTCACCTCCGATACGCTCGGCGTCTTCACCGAACCCGTCGTCTCGCTGGCGATCGAACACATCTACGCGCATGTCGAGGCCCGGCGCGCCGAGGCGATCGAAAGGTGGGGAGAGAAGGTCGATTACCCGCTCGTGATCAACATCAGCCTCGCCCTGACCGCCGGGGCGAAGGACGGCGGCTCGGTTCTCGACCGGCTGATCGACGAGATCACGAACAGGCGGCAAGGTCGCGCCCCGGTCCGTTTCGTGCTTCCGGCGGGGAACCATCGGCAATGGATGACCCACGCGGTGCTCGACGCTCCAGGAAAGGTGACATGGCGGCTCCCGCCCGACGACCTGACCCCGAGCTTCGTCGAAATCTGGGGCTGCCGCGAGAAGCCGGAACGGCCCGGCTTCTCGGTCTCTCTCACTCCGCCGGGAGGTGGTGAGGGCGCGCCCATCCCGGCGACGCCCTTTGGCTGTGTCTACCTGCTCACCGACGGGGGCGAGTCGCTGGCATGGGCCTACCGCGACTGGATCGGAAACCAGGCGTGCGGTCGGGAGCGCGTCGTGCTCGTGGTACCGCCGACCGCGGGCGAGGGACGCCGCGCGTTTCCAGGGGAGTGGTGCATCAGGGTGGATGCCGAGGCAGGAATCTTCGACGCGCCGGTCAATCTTTACGTACAGCGGGACGACACGCTGCCGGGAGGCCGCCGCAGGGGACGGCAGTCCTATTTCGTGGATCCGGATTACGTCGACTACGATGACGAGGGTCGGGTCGTGCTGCGCGACGATCCCGGGAGACCGGGCGTGATCCGCCGCTCCGGCACGATGAACAGCCTGGCGACGTCGCGGGCCGCGATCGTCGTCGGCGGCAGGTTCCGCCAGTCGCGGACGGAAGTCGCCTACGGAGGCCTGGCGGAGGCGGACATCACATCCGACGCGCCGCGCTGGAAACGGGTGAGCCGCCTCGCCTCGAGCGAACGGAGCCCCTGGCTCGAAGGCGTGCTCGCCGCCGGATCGCGGAGCGGGGCGCGGCAGCCGATCGCCGGAACGAGCATCGCCTGCGCCCGGGTGACGCGCAAGCTCGCCAAGGATCTGCTTTTCCGGTATCGCGCGGACTGGCGGCGTTGGGCGGATGGATCAGTGCCGTGAAACAAGAAGTATGTGGACATGGAAATCAACTGTTCCATTTTTCACACCTCTAAAATTCTGAATCAACAGGTTCAGAACAATAAGATGGCTACGTTCTTCTTCTTTCAACAATTTAAAAAATCCCATTCAAGCTGGATGGCCACCATAGATAGGTGAAAATGAGCACGCTGACCCCTGCAAAACAGCACTTCGCCACACCTTCGATTGTCATTCTATAGCTTACAGGCGCACCCGCCAAATATAAGATTGCGATTGCTGCGCTGCTGCAGTCGCGGGTCATGTGAGAGGCAGCTTTGGGCCGATCCCGCTCCCTCGCGGCGGCGCACCTATCGCCGCGAGGCATGGCGCCGGGCGACCCAGGCGGGCAGCACCGCGCGCGGCGCGCCGCCGTCGGCACCCTTCGCGACCAGCGCGATGTCGCGCGGGACGCGCTTGTCATCGGCGTTGAGCGATTTCGCCGGCCAGCAGCGCCGGGTCACCGCGACGAGGGCGTCGAACCCCGCCGCCCAGTCCCGCAGCCCGTCCGCGTCGAGCGGCGCGAGCCAACGTGCCACAGTCTCGGGGTCGCCTGCCTCGTCCTCGACGCGGTCGGCGTTCAGCAGGACGAACTCCAGAACGCGGTCGAGCGCGCCGTCGCCCGGAAACTCGATCCCGCCGAGCAGGGGACCCAGCCAGGCTCCTGGCGAAGGCGCGAGCGGCGCGATCGCGAGCGCCGTGAGGCAGCCTTGGAGATGGGCCTCGCCGATCCCGGCCCGCGCCAGCAGCGGACCAATTGCCTCGCCCGCCTCGCGCGGCCGGGCGCCGCTGTCCCGGGCTTCGAATGCCTCCAGGCTCTGGTCCACGATGCCGGCCATGATCGGGATCCGCCTGAGCGATCGGCCCATCGAGCAGGGCCTGGGCCACCGCCACGAAGGACAGCCAGGGCGCCGGCTCGGGCGCGGATCTGAGCACCGCCGCCGAAACCGTGAAGTGTCGCGCCCACCAGTCGCGGCGGGTCTCGAGATGCGTCCAGACAGCGGTCTCGCGGCCCTTGTCGGTTCGCGCCCGCGCGATCGCGGCGCGGAGCGCGGCGGTGTCCTCGAACCAGCTGTCGGCGTGCCCGAAGCAATCCATCCAGTCGATGCTCTCCCTGACGAGAGCGGCGCGGCGGGCGGCGGGCAGCGCTTCCAGCGCGTCGCGCCCGCCGATCGCGGCGAGGATCGCCTCGGTATCGCCGGCGGCGGGGGCCAGTGCCTCCGGGCCCCAGATCTCGGCGAGGTCGACCAGCCCGGGCGCCGGGAGGAGACCGAGCGCCAGGCCCTCGCCGAGACCTCGCGCCAGCGCCTCGGCCAGCGCGGCGGGCGGCAGGTCGAAGGTCTCGATCTCGTCGAGCACGCGGGCCAGCATGCGCCTTTGTTCGCTGGCGCTGGCGCAGGGAATGACGAAGGCGTCCTTAACCGCCTGGCCCTGCTTCAGCATCGCCATCGCGACGCCGCGTCGGCCGCCGCGCTGGATCGCGGCGACCAGGCTTTGCGCGCCGGCGCCGTCGGCCAGGCTGGCGGCGGCGCGGTGGATGGTCACGGCCGGGATCTCCGCCGCGATCTCGGGCCTCGACCCGCCATCGCGCATCCGCCGCCGGATCGCCGCGTCCAGCGCGGCGCGGGCGGGGTCGTCGGGCAGCCATTTGCGGAGCGCCGGCAGGAGCGCGGCGAGGTCCGGGGCGAGCGTCCCGGCCTCGGCCCGGCTCAGCAGCGCGGTGGTGGCGGCGAGGCGGATCTCGGGACGCGGGTCGAGCAGCCAGTAGAGCCCGAGCCGCGGCTCGAGCGCGCCGGGTCGGGCGATCGTCATCGAAACCAGCATGGCGGCGAGTTCGGGCGGAATCCCGGCGAAGAGCTCGCCAAGCGCGGCATGGACCTGAAGCGGCGCGTCGCCGATCTCCTTCAGGATCGGCTCGAGCAGCGCGCCGAGATCGGGCATCTCCTGCGCCGCCTCGGTACTCGCCATGGTCTCCGGGGTCAGGACCGCGAAGGGCGGCGGTAGCAGGCCGGCGCGGGCGTAGACCTGGGCCAGGCGCAGGCGCGCGGCCGGCGCGAACGGCCGGGCCGCGTCCCGCGCGACCAGCACGTCGGCGACGGCGGTGATGAGCGCCCCGCCCTCGGGCGCGTCGTTCTCCATCGCCATGCGCGCCTCGTCGAGAGCATGGGACAGCAGCGCCATCGCCGCGCGCGTCGCCGCTTCGTCGTCGGGGCAAGCGGCGGCGCCGGCGACATCCGCGACGGAGGTCGGATCGGCGAGCAGCGCGAGGCCGCCATCCCTTACCAGGCGGGCTTATGCGCCCTCATCGGCGATGGCGGGGATCAGGGTGGAGAGCGCGTAGGTCATGCCGGCAGGGTTACGGCACCTCGAGCGCGCTGCCAAGCCGCCCGACGAATAGCGCGGAATCCGGATCGCCGGCACTGCGAGACCGGCCTGGGCGCTTCTGCCTTGCCTCGCAAAGTAATCGTCCTCGACTGGCCGGCGGCGGCCCCGGCGGCCCCGAGCCCCGTACACCATGTCGTCTTCTCTTGGCGCGCCTCGCTGGACTTCCGTGCCCGGAAGAGCGTCAGTGGTCGCGCGGAGGCCGCCTGCGCCGCCCGCCAGCCCGGGTCGCTCGACCGGGCCTTCGGGTCGTACCAGGCGGCCCACCCCGGGCCGCCTTCGAACCCGAAGGGACCCGATCATGCTCCGCCTTTCCGATACCCAGACGATGCTGCTCGCGACCGCCGCCAACCGCGAGGACGGCCGGCTCCTGCCGCCGCCGGCCTCGGTGAAGGCGCGCGGCGCCGCGCTCCAGCGCAGCCTCCGCGTCCTCCACCGCGAAGGGCTCGTCGCCGCGGTCGCCGCCGCCGGGGATCCGGCGGAGACCCCGGGCAACGCCACCCTGGGGGACGCGACGGCCCGCTTCGTCATCACCGCCGCCGGGCGCGCCGCGCTCGGCATCGCCCCGGTGGAGGCGTCGCCCGATGTCACCGTCAGTGAGATTGACCCGGATGTCGATCCCGCCGCGAAGCCCGAGGAGATAGCGTCCGGCGGGGCGGCCGAAGCGACCGACGCTGAGGGAGGCGGCGCCCCGATGGATCGGGTGGGTGGCAAGCTCGGTCAGCTGCTCGACGCGGTCGGCAGGCGGGAAGGCGCGTCGCTCGAGGAACTAAGCGCGCTGCTGGGCTGGCTGCCGCACACCACGCGGGCGGCGCTGTCGCGGCTCCGCGCCCGGGGCCATGCGGTGACGCTGCGGTCGACCGAGGGACGGAAGGCCTATCACCTCGACGCGGAGGCCTGAACCCATGCGCGCCACCTCCGCGCGACGCGTCGCCGTGGCGCCCGACACGCAGCCGTCGGCGATGGTCGCGGACCTCCGCCAGCGGATCGCGGCGCTCGAAACGCTGCCGACGCCGGAGCTTCGGACGGCCTGGCTCGCCGCCTGGGGCGTCGCGGCGCCGAAGGCCGCGCGCCGGCGGCTGCTGATGCTGGGCATCGCCTGGCGCTGGCAGGCCGAGGCGCTCGGAGGCTTTCGCCCGGAGACGGCGCGCCGGCTGGCGGCGCTCGAGAAGGCCGCGCGCCGCGACGCCGGCATCGCCGCCGGCGACATCGCGGCGGCGGCGCGGCCACGTCCCGGCGCGCGGCTGATCCGCGACTGGGGTGGCACCCGGCACGAGGTGCGTGCGACGCACGACGGCTATCTCTGGCGGGGCCGGAGCTTCGGCTCGCTCTCGGCGGTCGCGAAGGCCATCACCGGGAGCAACCGCAACGGCCCGGCCTTCTTCGGGTTGCGCGGCGTGAAGGGCGAGGAAGGCTGATGGCCGGCGCGGAAAAACCGCGCAGGCTGCGCTGCGCGATCTACACCCGGAAATCGACCGAGGAAGGGCTCGAGCAGGAGTTCAACTCGCTCGACGCGCAACGCGAAGCCTGCGCCGCCTATATCCGAAGCCAGAAGCACGAGGGCTGGAGCGCGCTCGCGGAACGCTACGACGACGGCGGCTTCTCCGGCGGCTCGATGGAGCGGCCGGCTCTGAAGGCGCTGCTCGCCGATGTCGCGGCGGGCCGGATCGACGTGGTCGTGGTCTACAAGGTGGACCGGCTCACGCGGGCGCTGGCCGACTTCGCCCGGATCGTCGCGATCTTCGACGCGGGATCGGTCTCCTTCGTCTCGGTGACCCAGGCGTTCAACACCACGACCTCGATGGGGCGGCTGACGCTGAACGTGCTTTTGTCCTTCGCGCAGTTCGAGCGCGAGGTCACCGCCGAGCGCATCCGCGACAAGATCGCCGCCTCGAAGCGGAAGGGCATGTGGATGGGCGGCCAGGTACCGTTCGGCTACCGGGTCGAGGCCCGGAAGCTGGTGCCCCATCGTGAAGAGGCGGATCAGGTCCGCGCCATCTTCGAGCAGTATCTCGAACTCGGCACGGTGCCGAGGCTCCAGGTCGCGCTGGAGCGATCGGGGGAGCGGACACCGATCCGCGTGAGCGCCTCTGGCAAGCGCTCCGGGGGCGCGATCTTCTCGCGCGGCGCGCTCGACGCGCTGCTGACCAATCCGCTGCTGATCGGGCACATCCGCCATCGCGACGAGGTGCATCCCGGGCAGCATCCGGCGATTATCGGGCCTGATCTCTGGCATCAGGTGCAGGCGCGGCTGGCGGCGAACCGGGTGGAACGGCGCGAGACGCCGATCGGGCAAGCGCCCAGCGCGCTCGCGGGACGGCTGTTCGATCCGGACGGCCAGCCGATGCGGCCAAGCCATGCTACTACCTGCAAGCGGCGCTACCGCTACTACGTCGGCCGCGCGCTGATCGAGACGGCGGTGGCAGCCGGGGCGAAGGGCTGGCGCATCCCGGCCGAGGAGGTCGAGGCAGCGGTCGCGCGGGCCATTGTCGCCAGGATCAGCGATCCGGAGTTCACCGGCGAGCTGCTCGCGACGAACTCCGATGATCCCGCCGTGACCGCCCAGCGCCTCCTGGCCCTGGAAGAGACGCGGCGGCGGCTTGGGGCAACCGGCTCGCCGGAGGCCAGCGCGACGCTGCGCCGGATCGTCCGCCGGGTCGATGTCGGCGCCGACCGGCTGCGCGCTTCGATCGAGCTTGGGGAAGCGGAGCAAGGCACCTCGCTCGCCGGTCTGGAGCCGATCACCATCGAGCATCCGCTCAGGCTCATCCGGCGCGGCGGCGAACTGCGGCTGCTGCTGAGCGGGGCATCGGCCGGCGCCGCCCGGCCCGACGCGGCGCTGATCCGGATGCTGATCCGGTCGCGGCTCTGGCTGACCGAGTGGCGCGACGCCGAGCCACCGGTCGCGCTCGCGGCGATCGCCGCGCGCGAGGGCGTCGACGCGGGCGATGTCTCGCGGCTGACGCAACTGGCGTTTCTCGCCCCCGCCGCGGTCGAGCGCATCCTCGACGGATCGCAGCCGGTGGCTCTCACGGCGACCAGGCTAAAGCGGATCGGCGATCTGCCGCTGCTCTGGGACGAGCAGGTCGCCGCGCTGAACTGAGCGTGACGCCGGATCCCTTCGATCTTCAGCCCATCCACAAACCCGGGGTGAACGGATCAGCGACCGGAATTTCGACCATTTCTCGGCATCGGAATTTATCTTGGCTTTCGCCTAAGACGCCGCGCGGGGAAGGCGCGGAGCCCTCAGAAACGGGCTCGAATTCAGCCGCGGTGAGACGCGTCCCGGCTCGAGCTCGCGCTAAGTCTCGGGAATGTCGGCGCTATTCACCAGGCGCGAATTGGGCCGCGTTTCGCTGAAGGGGTGTTGGTGGGCTGGGAGAGATTCGAACTCTCGGCCAATTGATTAAGAGTCAACTGCTCTACCGCTGAGCTACCAGCCCGACACCAACGAACCGCCGTGGTGAGCCCGGCGGGATTCGAACCCACGACCCACTGATTAAAAGTCAGTTGCTCTACCAACTGAGCTACGGGCCCCAAGGCTGCGGCGTCTTTAGGGGTCCCGGCGGCGATGGTCAAGCGGGAATTCGACGAATCTCGCGGGGAATCTGGCCGAGGCGCCGCGGCTCACATATATAGCGCCCATGGATGGTGATTCTTCCCGTTTGGCGGGGCCCGAGGGCCTGCGCTTCCTCAAGATGCACGGACTCGGCAACGATTTCGTCGTCGTCGACGCGCGCGGCCGGCCCGACCCCGTGACGCCCGCCCTCGCGCGCGCGCTCGGTGACCGGCATCGGGGCGTGGGATTCGATCAGCTCGCGGTGATCCGCGACGACGCCGGGACCGCGGCCGCCGTCGATTTCTGGAATTCCGACGGCAGCCGGGCCGCGGCCTGCGGCAATGCCACGCGCTGCGTCGGGCGGCTGCTCCTCGCCGAGAGCGGCGCCGCTGGGCTCGACGTGCGGACCGGACGCGGGATTCTTCGGGTGGAGGACGCGGGAAACGGGCTCATCCGCGTCAACATGGGACCGCCGGAGCTATCCTGGGACCGGGTGCCGCTCGCGCGCGAGATGGCGCTCGACCCGCTGCCGATCGCGGGCGGACCCGGCGCGGCCGGGATGGGCAACCCGCATTGCGTCTTCGTCGTACCGGACGTGAACGCGGTCGATATCTGTGTCCGGGGGGCCGCGGTAGAGCATGATCCGCTCTTTCCGGAGCGCACCAACGTCGAATTCGTCCAGGTGCTCGATCGCCGGACGATCCGGATGCGGGTCTGGGAGCGCGGCGGGATGGTCACCTTCGCCTGCGGCTCCGGCGCCTGCGCGGCCGCGGTGGTGACGGCGCGGCGCGGCCTGACGGAACGGAACGTGACCGTGAAGCTCGACGGCGGCGATCTCGGGATCGACTGGCGCGAGGACGGGGTCTGGATGACCGGGCCCGCGACGCTGGTCTTCGAGGGCCGGCTCGCGCCGGAGATCCTCGCGGGGGCGGGGGCGTGAACGCGCCGAGCCGGCCGCCGGTCTTCGCCACGCTCGGCTGCCGGCTGAACGCCTACGAGACCGAGGCGATGAAGGCGCTCGCCGCGCGCTCCGGCATCGCCGGGCAGGTGGTGGTGGTGAACACCTGCGCCGTGACCGCCGAGGCAGTGCGCCAGGCGCGCCAGCAGATCCGCAAGCTCGCGCGGGAAAATCCGGGCGCCAAGGTCGTCGTCACAGGCTGCGCGGCGCAGACCGAGCCCGGGCGTTTCGCCGCGATGCCCGAGGTTGGCGCGGTGCTCGGCAATGCCGAGAAGCTCCGGCCCGCCGCCTGGGCCGCGCTCGGCGGGAGCGGGGACGCGGCGTCGCGGGTCCAGGTCGGCGACATCATGGCCGAGCGCCGGCCCGAGGCGCCGCTGATCGACGGGCTCGGCACCCGCGCGCGCGCCTATGTCCAGGTCCAGAACGGCTGCGACCACCGCTGCACCTTCTGCGTGATCCCGTTCGGCCGGGGCAATTCGCGCAGCGTCCCCGCGGCCACCGTGACCGAGCAGATCGCCCGGCTGCGCGGCAGGGGCTTCAACGAGGTCGTGCTGACCGGCGTCGATCTGACGAGCTGGGGCGCCGATCTCGAGGGGACGCCCCGGCTCGGCGATCTCGTCGCGGAGATCCTGCGCGCGGTTCCCGACCTGCCCCGGCTGCGCATCTCCTCGATCGACTCGATCGAGGTCGATCCGGCGCTTTCGGAGGCGATCCGGTTCGAGCCGCGTCTGATGCCGCATCTGCACCTGTCTCTGCAGGCGGGCGACGACATGATCCTGAAGCGGATGAAGCGGCGGCACCTGCGCGACGATGCGATCCGCTTCTGCGCGGAGACCCGGGCGGCGCGGCCCGACATCGTCTTCGGCGCCGACATCATCGCGGGCTTCCCTACGGAAACCGAGGCGATGTTCGAGAATTCGCTGCGGCTGGTCGAGGAATGCGGCCTGACCTGGCTGCATGTCTTCCCGTTCAGCCCCCGCGCCGGGACGCCGGCGGCGCGGATGCCGCAGGTCGCGCCGAAGCTGGCGAAGGAGCGGGCGGCGCGGCTGCGCGCGCTCGGCGCCGAACGGGTCGAGGCGCATCTCGCGGGCATGCTGGGGCGCGAGGTCCGGCTGCTGATGGAGCGCGCCGATCTGGGCCGGACCGAGGGTTTCGCACCGACGCGGATCGCCGGCGCGGCGCGGCCGGGCAGCCTGATCGAGGCTCGGGTGACGGGCAGCGCGGATGGCGCGCTGCTCGCCGAGGCGATCTGACCCCCGCCGCGCGAAGGCCCCTCGCGATCACATCTTCTGCTGGACGTTGTCCGCGCTGTTGGTCACGGCGGAGCCGGCGGCCGACACGTCCTCGCCGGCGCCGGCGATGGTGTTGCAGGCGCTGAGCGCGGCGGCGGCGGCGAGCAGCAGGGCGAGGGTCTTCGCGGTCATTCGCGGTGGTCCTTTCAGGATGAAGACAGCAGTGCGGCGAGACTAGCATCTCGCGGGCGGCGCGCAATGGCGCGCCGCGTCGGCCGGGCGCCGCCGAAGGGGCGACCGGGTTCGGGAGGCACGCTTTGCGCGCGGGCGCGTCGTCCCTATATTCGGGATGACTCGCGTCCCTCTCGCCAAAGGAACAGCCCCGCCGATGCCCGCGCTTCCCCTGTCCCCCCTCGCCTGGATGGTCCTTCGCTACGGCGCCGTCGCCGCGGCGACCATGGCCGCGAGCCGCCTGCGGCCCTCGCAACCGAAGGATCCGGCGCACGAGACCGTGCTCGACGATCTGCCGGAGGGGGTGCATGCGCGCACCCATCGCGCAGAGGGCGAGAATTCCGTGCATGGTCACGGCAAGTTCCGCCGCGTGCTGAGGCTGCGCCGGGGCGGGCCGGGCATGGAATTCGACGGCGCGCTGCTCGGCCGGTTCCGGCTGCGGCGGGTCAGGTGAGGCGGGTCCGGGCGTGAGCATGCGGCTCTATCATTCGCCGACTTCCCCCTTCGCGCGGAAGGTCATGGTCGTGCTGCGCGAGACCGGGCTCATCGGGCAGGTCGAACTGGTGCCCGCGGGCGGGACCCCGGTCGCTCCGGGGACCATCCCGCTCGAACGCAACCCACTCGGCAAGATCCCGGTGCTGGAGCGCCCGGAGGGTCCGGCGCTCTACGACAGCCGGGTGATCTGCCGCTATCTCGCCGAGATGGCTGGCGGCGGGCTCTATCCCCAGGCGCGGATCTGGGAGACGCTGACGCTCGAGGCGACGGCGGACGGGATCATGGAGGCGGCGGTCCTGACGCGCTACGAGAGCGTGCTGCGGAGCGAGGAGAGCCGGTCGGCGGCCTGGACCGAGGCGCAGCGCGGCAAGATCACCCGCGCGCTCGAGGCGCTCGACGCGCGCTGGATGGCGCATCTCGCCGGGCCGCTCGATTGCGGACAGATCGCGGTCGGCTGCGCGCTCGGCTACCTCGATTTCCGCCTCGCCGATCTCGGCTGGCGTGAGAGGTGGCCCGCGCTCGCGACCTGGGCCAGCCGCTTCGCGGAGCGGCCCTCGATGCGGGAGACCGCCCCGGCCGACTGAGAGCGGGGCGGTCTCGGCTGATCCGGGCGGGGCGAAGGCGCCGGCCCGGTCAGTTGATGTGCAGATACTTGTCCATGTTGTCCTTCGTGACGAGCTCGAAGGGGATGTAGATCTGCGTGTCGAGCTTCTCGCCCTTGATGAGCTTCAGCGCGGCGTCGACCGAGCCCCGGCCCTGGCCGGCGGCGTCCTGGAACACGGTCACGTCGAGATCGCCCGCCTGCATCGCGGCGAGCCCGTCGGCGGTGGCGTCGATGCCGCCCACCACCACGTCCTCCATCGGGACGCCCGCGCCCCTCAGCGCCTGGATCGCGCCGATCGCCATCTCGTCGTTGTTCGAGACCACCGCGTCGAACTGGGTGCCGGCGGCGAGCCAGTTGGTCACGAGGTCGGCCGCGTTCTGCCGCTGCCAGGCGCCGGTCTGCTCGTCGACGATGGTGATGAAGGAGCATTCGGGCGTCGCGAAGACGTCGTGCACGTCCTGGGTCCGGAGCCGCGCCGCCTCGTTCGAGAGGTCGCCGATCAGGATCACCGCCTTCGCCTCGGACTTGCGGGCGGCCTTGAGCTGGCGGCAGACTTCCTGGGCCTCCAGCGTGCCGGAGTCGAGTTCGTTCGAGGCGACGAAGGCCTGGCCCTCGGGCAGGCCGCTCGGGTCGCTCGGGCCGGTATTGACGTAGACGAGCGGAATGCCCGCCTCCTGCGCCGCCTTGGTCATCGCCACGGTGGCGTCGGAATCGACCACCGAGACAATGATCCCGTCCACGCCCGAGGCGATGAAGTTCTGCACCTGGCTGAGCTGCCGGCCGATGTCGAGCTGCGCGTCCTCCATCTGCAGGGTCACGCCGTCGAGCGTGGCCGCGTAGTCGGTCATCGCGTTCTTGATCAGTGTCTGGAACATGTTGTCGAAATTCGGCAGCGTCACGCCGATCGTCTGGGCCGAGGCCGGCAGGGCGGCGCAGGCGCCGAGAATGGTGGCGAGGGCAAGCTTCTTCATGGGGTGATGTTCCTCCTCTCCCGCTGGTTCCCGCCTTCGGCGGAACTGGCCGCGCTGTCGCGCTGTTGAGGCGAAGGACTAGGGCGCGGGCCGTTTCCGCGCAACGGATATTCCGCAGTGATCGCCGCGGTGAAAAAAATGGCCCAGGACGCGCCCGGGCCAAGTTCTTGGGGGAGAACAGGTGGGTGGTGGGACTCAGGCCGCTTCGCGGAGCCCCAGCACCTTTGCCATGGTGACGCCCATCGAGGAGGGGTTGGGCGCGACCGTTATGCCGTGGGAACTCAGGATCTCGACCTTCTCCTGCGCGCTCTCGCCGAAGGCGGAGATGATCGCGCCGGCGTGGCCCATCTTGCGGCCCTTGGGCGCGGAGAGGCCCGCGATATAGGCGACGACGGGCTTGGTCATGTTCTCGGCCGCCCAGGCCGCCGCCTCGGCTTCCTGCGGGCCGCCGATCTCGCCGATCATCATCACCGCGTCGGTCTCCGGATCCGCCTCGAAGAGTTCGAGGATGTCGCGGAAGGACGAGCCGTTGATCGGGTCGCCGCCGATGCCGACCGAGGTCGAGACCCCGATGCCGAGCGCCTTCATCTGGCTCGCCGCCTCGTAGCCGAGCGTGCCCGAGCGGCCGATGACGCCGACGCGGCCCTCCATGTAGATCGAGGGCGGCATGATGCCCATGAAGCCCTTGCCGGGCGAGATGACGCCGGCGCAGTTCGGGCCGATCAGCCGCATCTTCTGCTCGCGGGGGTAGCGGCGCAGGAACCGCTTCACCCGCATCATGTCCTGGGCGGGGATGCCGTCGGTGACGCAGACCGCCGTCCGGATGCCGGCGTCCGCCGCCTCCATCATCGCGTCCGCCGCGAAGGGCGGCGGCACGAAGAGCAGGCTCGCCTCGGCGCCGGTTTCCCTCACCGCCTCGCGGACGGTGTCGAAGATCGGCCGGTCGAGCACCCGGTCGCCGCCCTTGCCGGGGGTCACGCCGCCCACGACATTGGTGCCGTGCTTGATCATGTCGGCCGCGTGGAACTGGCCGATGCGGCCGGACATGCCCTGGACGATGACCGGGGTCTTCTCGGTGATCAGGATTGCCATGATCTTTCTTTCCCTCCCTCAGGCCGCCGCCCTGCGCTCGGCGGCGGCGACGGCCTTCCGGGCCGCGTCCTCGAGGCTGTCGGCCGTCATGATCGGCAGGCCGGAGTCCTCGATGATCCTCTTGCCTTCCTCGACGTTGGTGCCGGCGAGCCGGACCACGACGGGAAGCTTCACGTCCACTTCCCTGAACGCCTTCACCACGCCCTCCGCGACCCAGTCGCAGCGGTTGATGCCGGCGAAGATGTTGACCAGCATCACCTCGACGTTCTTGTCGTCGAGCACGGTGCGGAAGGCGCGGACCACGCGCTCGGGGCTCGCGCCGCCGCCGATGTCGAGGAAGTTCGCGGGCTGGCCGCCGGCGAGACCGATCATGTCCATCGTCGCCATCGCGAGGCCCGCGCCGTTGATCATGCAGCCGATATTGCCCTCGAGCCCGACATAGGAGAGGCCGTAATCGCCCGCGGCGCTCTCGCGCGGTTCCTCCTGGCTGCGGTCGCGCAACTCGCTGACCTGCGGCCGGCGGAAGAGCGCGTTGGTGTCGAAGGACATCTTCGCGTCGAGCGCGACGAGTTCGCCCGAGCCGGTGACGACGAGCGGGTTGATCTCCACCATCGTCGCGTCGAGATCACGGTAGGCGCGGTAGCAGGCCTTCAGCACCGTCGACATCTGCGAGACCTGCGCCGAGGAAAGATCGAGCGCGAAGGCGAGCTCGCGCGCCTGGAAGTCGGCGAGGCCGACGGCCGGATCGACGGTCATCCGCCGCAGGCTCTCGGGATCGGTCTCGGCCAGTTCCTCGATCTCCATGCCGCCATGACCGGAGGCGACGATCATGATCCGCTCCGATTTCCGGTCGAGCACGAAGCCGAGGTAGAGCTCGCGGGCGATGTCGGAGGCTTCCTCGATCCAGACGCGGTAGACCGCCTTGCCCTGGGCGCCCGTCTGCTTGGTGACGAGGTTGCGGCCGAAGAGCGTGGAGGCGAAGTCGCGCACCTCCTCCTCGGACTTGCAGACACGGACGCCGCCGGCCTGGCCGCGGCCGCCGGAATGGATCTGCGCCTTCACGACCCAGGCCGAGCCGCCGATCTCGCGGGCGCGGTAACCCGCCTGCTCCGGGCTGTAGGCGAGGCCCCCCCGCGGCACGGGGACGCCGAACTGCGAGAGGATTTCCTTGGCCTGATACTCGTGGATGTCCATCGGGTGCTCCCTTCGTCGTCTTTTTCGGTGCGGGGCGATTATTCGGCGGCGAGGGCGACCTGCCGCACCTGGCGGCTCTCGCGATACCAGCACTGGGCCGCGGCGACGCCGGAGCCGAGGTCGATCGTGGCGCCCGCGTCGACCAGCGCCATCTCCGCCGCCGAGATCGCGGCGAGGCACATGACCTCGTTCAGGTCGCCGAGATGGCCGATGCGGAAGACCTTGCCGGCGAGCGGGCCGAGGCCGGTGCCGAGCGAGGTGTTGTAGTTCACGTAGGCGCCCCGGATCACGTCGCGCGCGTCGACCTCGGGCGGCACGCGGATCGCGGAGACGGTGTCGGAGTAGATCTTGCAATGCTCGGCCACGAGGTCGTAGCCCCAGGCATGGACCGCGCGGCGCACGCCCTCGGCGAGGCGACGGTGGCGGGCGAAGACGTTCTCGAGCCCCTCCTCGAACAGCCGGTCGAGCGACTTGCGGAGCCCGTGGAACAGCTGGGTCGGCGGCGTGTAGGGGAAGTAGCCGTCGCCGTTGACCGCCGTCATGTCCTCGAAGCGGAAATAGGCGCGGGGCAGCGTGGCGCGGCGCGAGGCGGCCATCGCCTTCTCGGAAACGGCGAGGATGCCGAGGCCCGCGGGCAGCATCAGGCCTTTCTGGGAGCCGGTGACGGCGAGATCGACCCGCCATTCGTCCATGCGGAAGTCGATCGACGCGATCGAGGACACGCCGTCCACGAAGAGCAGCGCCTCGTGATAGACGTCGTCCATCACCGCGCGGATCGCGGCCACGTCGGAGGTGACGCCGGTCGCAGTCTCGTTGTGGGTGACGAAGACCGCCTTGATCCTGCCCTCGGCGTCGTTGCCGAGGATGCGGGCGAATTCGCTGACCGGCGTGCCGGCGCCCCAGGGAACATCGACCAGTTCGACCTCGAGGCCGAGCTGCTCCGCCATCCGCGCCCAGAGCATCGAGAACTGGCCCTTGCGGCACATCAGCACGCGGTCGCCGGGGTTGAGCGTGTTCATCATCGCGGCTTCCCAGGCGGCGGTGCCGGAGCCGGGGTAGAGGATCACGGTACCATTGGCCGTCTTGAAGACACGGCGCAGGTCGGAGAAGAGACCGATGGTCAGGTCTCCGAAATCAGGGGCGCGCATGTCCTGCATCGGCACGTTCATCGCCTGCCGGACCGCTTCCGGAACGTTCGTCGGGCCGGGAATCGCCAGATGCGTGATGCCGGTTCTCATCTCTATCTCCTCCTGTCGACCCACTCACTCGGGGGACTGTCTGGGGAGACTTCTGCGCGCAAAACGCTCGGGACCAAAGGGAATCCGGGTCATGTTGTAAATGCGAGAATTTACAAGTTTGCTATTCTGTAATAATGTAAAGCAACAAAATTTCGGAGCTTTTCCCGGTGCATAAGACCTTCGTAGGACCCCGTCTCCGGCGGCTCCGGACCGACCGGGGCGAGACGCAGACGCAGATGGCGCGTAACCTCGGGATCAGCCCCGCCTATGTCAACCTGTTGGAAAACAACCAGAGATCCGTTTCGGTCCAGGTTCTGCTCCGGCTCTTCGAGGCCTATGGCGTCGACTGGCGCGACATCGCGGAGGACGACACGGCGACCGTCCTCGCCGATCTGCGGGCCATGGTGCAGGATCCGGTCTTCGAAAGCTGCCGGCCCGATCTGGGACAGCTCCGCGCCGCGCTCGTCCATTGTCCGACGCTCGCCAGCGCCTTCCTGAAGCTGCACAGCCTCTACCGGACCGCCTCCGACCAGCTCCTGAGCATCGGCGACGGCGGCGAGGGCGGGGTGCTCGTCGCGGCGCCGCCGGAAACCTCGGTGCACAACTTCTTCCGGCGCAACCGCAACCATTTCCGCGAACTCGAGGAAGCGGCGGATGCCTTCTGGGAAGGCACGATTCCCGAGCCGGACGAGATCTATTCCTACCTGAAGTACCGGCTCAGGAAGTCGCTCGGCCTGTCGGTCCGGGTGGTGGCGGTGGAGGATCTGCCGCATACGCTGCGCCAGTACGAGGAGCGAATCGGGGAGATCCAGCTCTCGATGGCGCTCGACCATCCGAATCGGGTGTTCCAGCTCGCGCATATGTACGGGCTGCTGGCGCTCGGTCCGGTGCTGGACCAGATCCTGAGCCGGACGGAAATGACCGGGAAGCGCGAACTCGGCCGCTGCCGGGTCGAGCTCTGCAACTACTTCGCGGCGGCGGTGCTCATGCCCTACGACGCCTTCCTGCGCGAGGCGCGGGCGTCGAAATACGACATGGACCACCTCGCCACCCGATTCGGCGTCAGTTTCGAACAGGCCTGCCATCGGGCGACCACGCTCAACCGGGAGGGGGCGCAGGGCGTGCCGTTCTTCTTCCTCCGGATCGACAAGGCGGGCAACGTCTCGAAACGGTTCAACGCCACCGACTTCCATCTGGCGGAATTCGGCGGCGCCTGCCCCAGGCTCGACATCCACACCGCCTTCCGCGTGCCGGGCCGGATCATGCCCCAGTTCGTCGAGATGCCCGACCAGAGCCAGTATTTCACCTTCAGCCGCACGGTGGACCGGCCGTCCTTCGAGCGGCACAACCAGGACAACCGGCTGGCCGTCACACTCGGCTGCACCATCGAGCACGCGCCCGAGATCTGCTACGCCGAGGGGTTCCATGTCGACGGCCACACCCGCATGACCCCGATCGGGATCAACTGTCGCGTGTGTCCGCGGCAGAACTGTGATCAGCGCGCCTATCAGGCCGCGATCCTGACCCAACCCGTCGATGCCATGCGACGTGGTGCCACGCGATTCGACAGTTGAGCCGGTCTGCCTTCAACTTTCGCGGAGCATCTGCCTAGCGGCTCATCACATGAGCGAAATGCCGCCGGTCTAATCGGCATTTTTGCCGCGGCGCACACAAAAATCGACGGTCGCGTGGTGTCGCTGGCGAATCCCCTAGACATGCGATTGTCGTGGTGCGAGTTTGTCCTTGTCACGGCGGTGACATCAATTCACGGTAACCAGAGTATGACCGAGCGGTGTGTGGCTCGGCGGTTTGTGTGAACCAGCGCCGTTCAGGGGTTGGGGTGTAGTACCGAGTTGTGTGTGAATGGTCGTGTTGTGCGGCGTAAGTGCCAGTTGTGAAGCGGTCTGAGGACAGGGGGGGCCTTGCTTCAGACCGCGTTCACGATCCAGGGTTCCGCGTAGGAAAATTCCTCGAGGTTGTTCCCGCCTCCCACCCGGTCCACGATCAGGAAATTCGACGCGCGGCCGAGCGGCGTCAGCACGCCGTGCCAGGTGTTCCTCAGATAGTTCACCCCCTGCCCGGGCGCCGTCAGGAAGGCGCGCGGCCGGCCGGGGACGCCGTTCTCGTCCGGCGCGACGATGACAAGGAACGGATCCTCCGTCATCGGCACGAAGGCCTGGCTGCCGAGCGGATGCCGCTCGACCAGGGTGAGTCGCAGCGGCAGCGCGTAGGGGCGGCCGAAGCCGATCGAGATGTTGGCGCGGGGGTTTCCCGGGCCGGTGAAGTCGAGCCGCGCGAGGTCGTGGTGGCGGTCGCACATGCCGCCGTTGATCCGGAAGCTCGGCGCGCCCCGCGCCTCGATCACGTCGCCGAAGGGCGCGAAGGCCTCCGGCGTCAGCGGTTCGGCGGCGATCTCGCGGCTCACCGGGGGAGCATCCCCTGGGGGCGCAGCCGCGCGTGCCGGTTCACGTCCTTGTAGAGCAGGTAGCGGAAGCGCCCCGGCCCGCCCGCGTAGCAGCCCTGCGGGCAGAAGGCGCGGAGCCACATGAAATCGCCGGCCTCGACCTCGACCCAGTCGCGGTTGAGCTTGTAGACCCCCTTGCCCTCGAGCACGTAGAGCCCGTGTTCCATCACATGGGTCTCGGTGAACGGGATCTCGGCGCCGGGCATCAGGTTCACGATCGTCACATGCATGTCCATGCGCATGTCGTCGTGGTCGAAGAAGCGCGTCGTGGTCCAGCGTCCGTCGGTGTCGGGCATCGGCGTGTTCTTCACGTCGCGCTCGTTGCCCACGATCGGATCGGGGAGGCCGAGCCCCTCGACCGGCTCGTAGGCCTTGCGAATCCAGTGGAAGCGCGACGGCTCGTCCTCGCGGTTGCGCGCGCTCCAGTCGGCGCCCGGCGGGATGAAGGCGTAGCCGCCCGGCTCCAGATGGTGCGTCTCGCCGCCGATCGTGAGGTCGAGGCCGCCCTGTAGCAGGAAGAGGCATCCCTCGGCGTCCGGATCGAGCTCCGGCCGGTCGCTGCCGCCGCCGGGCTGAACCTCCATGATGTATTGCGAAAAGGTCTCGGAGAAGCCCGACATCGGCCGGGCGATGATCCAGGCGCGCGTCTTTTCCCAGAAGGGCAGGGCGCTCGTCACGATATCGGTCATCACGCCGCGCGGGATGAAGGCGTAGGCCTCGGTGAAGACCGCGCGGCCCGAGAGCAGTTCGTGCTGGCCGGGCAGGCCGCCATAGGGCGCCCAGTAGCGCGGCAGGGGCTTCGTGGGGATATCCTTCATGGCAGCATGTCCTTGAGACGCAGGAGCGCGATCCGCTCGACCTGTTCGCAGGCGGTGGCGAATTCGGTGGGCTGGTCGTTGCCGAGCCGGCGCTTGAATTCGGCGAGAATGTCGGATTTGCCGAGGCCGCGCACCGCGATGATGAACGGGAAACCGAAGGTGGTCGCATAGGCCTCGTTGAGCGCGGTGAATTCCGCGCGCTCGGCGTCGGTCAGCGAATCGAGCCCGGCGCCGGCCTGTTCGGCGGTCGATTCGGCGGTCAGCCGCTTCGCCTGGGCGAGCTTGCCCGCGAGATCGGGATGGGCGGTCAGCACCGCCATCCGCTCCTGCTCCGAGGCGGAGCGGAAGGCGCGCGCCAGCGCGTTGTGCAGCCCGAGGGCGGAATCGTGCGCCGGGCCGAGTTCGAATTCGAAGGCGCGCTCGGCGATCCAGGGCGAATGCTCGAACACGCCGCCGAACCGCGCGACGAAGGCGTCGCGATCGAGCCGGCTCGGCAGGTCCCGGCGGGTGGGGGCGGGATGGACCTTCGCCCAGTGCTCGGCGATCTCGATCCGGCGCGGCGTCCAGACCTTCTCGTGGCTCAGCACGTAGTCGATGAACTTCGCGAGTCCCGCGGCCCGGCCCGGTCGGCCGACCAGGCGGCAGTGCAGGCCGACCGACATCATCTTCGGCGATCCCGCTTCCCCCTCGGCGTAGAGCACGTCGAACGTGTCCTTGAGGTAGCGGAAGAAATCCTCGGAAGTGCTCAGCGTGCCCGCGGAGAACCGCATGTCGTTGGTTTCGAGAGAATAGGGGATGATGAGCTGCGCGCGCCCGACATGCTCGCGCCAGTAGGGCAGGTCATCGTCATAGGTGTCCGAGACATAGTCGAACACCCCGGTCTCGCTCACCAGGTCGACCGTCTGGATCGAGGTCCGGCCGGTGTACCAGCCGCGCGGGGCCGCGCCCACGACCTCGGTGTGCAGCCGGATCGCCTCGGCGATGTCGGCCTGTTCCATCTCGGCCGTGTGGTTTCGGTAGTTGATCCACTTCAGCCCGTGGCTGGCGATCTCCCAGCCCGCCTCCTTCATCGCCGCGACCTGCTCCGGCGAGCGGGCGAGCGCCTCGGCGACGCCGTAGATCGTGAGCGGCACGCCCCGGGAGACGAACATCTCGCGCAGCCGCCAGAAGCCCGCGCGCGCGCCGTATTCGTACATCGACTCCATGTTCCAGTGCCGCTGCCCCGGCCAGGGCTCGGCGCCGGCGATGTCGCTCAGGAACGCCTCGGAGGCGGCGTCGCCGTGCAGCAGGCAGTTCTCGCCGCCTTCCTCGTAGTTCAGGACGAACTGGACCGCGATCTTCGCGCCGCCGGGCCACTGCGCCTTCGGGGGGTGGGCGCCATGGCCCCGCATGTTCCTGGGATAACGATTCATGCCTGGCCCCCATGCCTGTCCTCTCCGGTCCCTCTTAATGAATCCGATCGGCCTTGCCTTTCAAAAAGTTCTTGAAGCAATTTTCGGCGAGCCGGGGCTGGCCCTCGGGCGCGCGCCGGGGCAGGCTCGGTCCGGACAGCGGAGGGAGCGCGATGGCGGGAAGCGAAGGCTATGTGACGACCCATGTGCTCGACGCGGCGCGCGGATGCCCCGCGGAGGGGATGACGATCGAACTCTACCGGATCGCGGGCGAGACCCGCGCGCTGCTCCGGACGGTGGTGACCAACGCGGACGGGCGGACCGACGCGCCGGTGATTCCGAAGGGCGAGGCGGAACGCGGCGTCTACGAGCTCGTCTTCCACGCCGGCGCCTATCTCGACGCCGCGGGCGTGGCGACGGAGAGCCCGAAGTTCCTCGACCTCATCCCGATCCGCTTCGGCGTCGCCGATCCCGCCGCGCATTACCACGTGCCGCTGCTGCTCTCGCCCTACAGCTACTCGACCTACCGGGGCAGCTGAGGCGCCGGGGGAGGGGCGGACAGATGTCCGCCCTACAAGTCGGGTAGGGCGGACATCTGTCCGCCATCCTCCGTCACCCCCCGCCCGCGGCGAGTTCGGCGCGGCAGGCGCGGACCATGAAGTCGATGAAGACGCGGGCCTTCGGATCCTGCAGGCGCTTGTGCGGGTAGAGGAGCGCCAGCGTCACGTCGAAGGGCGGCGTCTCGGTCGCGACCGGGACCAGCCGGCCGGCCTCGAGATGGGCGGCGACCTCGAACCGGGGTTTCAGGATGATGCCGTGGCCGGCGAGCGCCCAGCCGGTCAGCACGTCGCCGTCGTCCGATTCATAGGCGCCCCCGACCTCGAACCGGCGCGGCCCCTCCGGTGTGGAGAGCGTCCAGACGAATTCCTGCGCGCCGGGAAAGCGCAGCAGCAGGCAGTCATGCCCCCCCTCGACCAGTTCGCGCCCGTTTCTCGGCATTCCCCGCCGCGCCACATAGGCGGGCGAGGCGCAGAGGAGCCGCGGGCATTCGGCGATCGGGCGGATGCGCAGGCTCGATTCCTCGGGCGTGCCGAGGAAGAAGGCGAGGTCGAGCGCCTCCGCCGTCAGGTCGAGCCGCCGGTCCGAGAGCCGCAGCCGGATGTCGACATTGGGATAGCGCGCGCGGAAGTCGGGAATGAGCGGCGCGACCAGGCGCTTGCCGATGCCGAGCGGCGCGGCGACATGGAGCGAGCCGCGCGGATTGCGCGCTGCGTCGGCGATCGCCGTTTCCGCCTCCTCGATCGCTTCGAGGATGCGCCGCGCGCCCTTGTAGAAGATCCCGCCCTGCTCGGTCGGCTGCAGGCTCCGCGTGGTGCGCGAGAAGAGCCGCGTACCGAGATGTTTCTCGAGCTCCCCGATCCGCGCGCTCGCCACCGCCGCCGAAACCCGCTGGTCGCGGGCCGCCGCCGACATGCTGCCGAGTTCGTAGACGCGCACGAAGGTCTTGAGGTTGTTGATATAGGACATCTGTCTGGCACGCTCTCGGATCTTGCTTCCATTCGTGGACCTCGTTCGCCGTCCGCGCAAGATTTCAGGGCCGCTCCCCATCCGGCCCGCGGCGTGCGATGGCTGGATCGGGAGGCGAGATCCGGCCGCGCCTCGCGGCCCGCGTACCCGCTGCCCGGCGGATCTTCAGGGAATGGCTGAAACTGCCGCGAATTTTACCGCGCTTGCGAGAGAACCGGTTTCTGTCAAGGTGGTGGGGCAAGCTGGAGGGTATGCATGTACGATTTCGCCATTGTCTGGGACTGGCTCGCCTTCGCCGTGCGCTGGCTCCATGTAATCACCGGCATCGCCTGGATCGGGTCGTCCTTCTACTTCGTGGCCCTTGATCTCGGGCTGCGCAAGACACCCGACCTGCCACCGGGCGCCCATGGCGAGGAATGGCAGGTCCATGGCGGCGGCTTCTACCATATCCAGAAATACCTCGTCGCGCCCGAGCGGCTGCCCGAGCGGCTCGTCTGGTTCAAGTGGGAAAGCTACGTGACCTGGCTCTCCGGCTTCGCGATGCTCTGCGTCGTCTACTACGCCGGCGCGAACCTCTTCCTGATCGATCCCGCGGTGCTCGACGTCTCGGCGCCGGTGGCGATCCTGATCTCGATGGTCTCGCTCAGCGTCGGCTGGCTGGCCTATGACTTCCTCTGCAAGTCGAAGCTCGCCGAGACGCCGACCACGCTCATGATCCTGCTCTTCGGCGTGCTCGTCGTGATGGCCTGGATCTACGTGCACCTCTTCACCGGCCGCGCGGCCTTGCTTCATCTCGGCGCCTTCACCGCGACGATCATGACGGCGAACGTGTTCTTCGTCATCATGCCGAACCAGCGCGTCGTGGTGGCGGACCTCAAGGCGGGCCGTACCCCTGATCCGAAATACGGCAAGATCGCGAAGCTGCGTTCGACGCACAACAACTACCTGACGCTTCCCGTCCTGTTCCTGATGCTGTCCAACCACTATCCGCTGGCCTTCGCCACGGAATACAACTGGATCATCGCCTGTCTCGTCTTCCTGATGGGCGTGCTGATCCGGCACTATTTCAACACTGTGCATGCCCATAAGGGCAATCCGACCTGGACCTGGCTCGTCGCCGCGATCATCTTCGTCCTCATCATGTGGCTCTCGAGCCAGCCCGGCAGCGACCGGCCGGAACTCGCGATGTCGCCGCTCGACCAGAAATTCGCCTCGGCCCAGGGGTTCGATCAGGTGGCCGACACGGTGCTGACGCGCTGCTCGATGTGCCACGCGCCGGAGCCGGGATGGGAGGGCATCCACCGCGCGCCCAAGGACGTCGTGCTCGACACGCCCCAGCGCGTTGCTCAGCACGCGCGCGAGATCTACCTGCAGGCGGGCGTCAGCCATGCGATGCCCCCGGCCAACATCACCGAGATCCAGCCGGAAGAGCGCAAGCTGATCGTCGAGTGGTACCGCGCCGCGACCGCGGGGTGACACGGGGCCGCGGGCGGTCCGGGCTCACGCCTCGGCCGGCGCGGCGCTGGGCGAGCGTTCCTCCGCTCCCGCCTCGTTCGCGAGACGGATCGCCGAGGTGACCAGCGCGACGTGGGAGAAGGCCTGAGGGAAGTTGCCGAGCTGTCGCCCGGCCTCCGGATCGTATTCCTCGGCCAGAAGCCCGAGATCGTTGCGCAGATCGAGCAGCCGTTCGAAGAGCGCGCGCGCCTTCCGCCGCCGGCCGAGCATGCCATAGGCGTCCGCGAGCCAGAAGCTGCAGGCGAGGAAGACGCCCTCCCGGCCCGCCACCCCGTCGTCGGTCTCCTGGGTGTCGTAGCGGCGCACGAGCCCGTCGACCATCAGTTCGCGCTCGATCGCGGCGACGGTGCCCCGGAACCGCGGATCCGAGGCGGGAAGGAAGCCCAGCGCCGGCAGGAGCAGCAGGCTCGCGTCGAGTTCCTGGCCGCCATAGACCTGAACGAAGCAGTTCCGCGCCGAATCAAAGCCGCGGCGGCAGACATCAGCGTGGATCGTGTCACGCAGCCGCCGCCAGTGTTCGACCGGGCCGGGGAGGCCGAAGTTTTCCACGCTGCGGATACAGCGGTCCACCGCGACCCAGGCCATCGCCTTGGAATAGGTGAATTGCCGCCTTTCCGAGCGGATTTCCCACAGGCCGGCGTCGGGCTGGCGCCAGATCTTCTCGAGATGCGCGATCATCGCGGATTGCAGCGCCCAGCCCGGCTCGCTCTCCGGCAGGCCGCCGGCGCGGGCCTGGTGCAGCGCGTCCATCACCTCGCCGAATACGTCGAGCTGGAGCTGCGCATGCGCGGCGTTGCCGATCCGGACGGGCCTGGAGCCGGCATAGCCGGCGAGCCAGGGCGCCTCCCATTCCCGCAGGCGCCGTTCGCCCGCCAGCCCGTACATGATGCTGAGCTGATCCGGCCGGCCGGCGGCCGCGCGCAGCAGCCAGTCGCGCCAGGCGCGGGCCTCGTCGTAATAGCCGCCGTCCATCAGCGCGATCAGCGTCAGCGTCGCGTCGCGCAGCCAGCAGTAGCGGTAGTCCCAGTTCCGCGCCCCGCCGATCGCCTCGGGGAGCGAGGTCGTCGGGGCGGCGACGATGCCGCCGGTCGGCGCGTAGGTCAGCGCCTTCAGCGTGACGAGCGAGCGCGTCACCGCCTCCCCCGCCCGTTCGCCGAGCGCCTTCCGGACCTTGCCGGCCGCTTCGCAGCGGGAGGACCAGTCGCGCCAGAAGGCCTCCGTCGCGCGCAGCGCCTCGCGCGGGTCGGCCGGAGCCGGCACCTCCTGGTAGGAGGGCGCGTAGCTGAGCGTGAAGGGGATCTCCTCGCCCTCGCCGACCTCGAACTCGGCGATGGTGCGTTCGTTCTCGCCCCGGGTCTCGACCGCGGTGCTCAGCACCGTCATGTGCGGCCCGCCGATCGCGAGAAGCACCCGCCGGCCCGCCACCTCGGCGCGGCGCACCCAGGGCACGATCTTGCCGTAGTCGAAGCGCAGCGACAGCTCCATCCGCATCCGGACCCGGCCCCGGCGCCCCCGCAGCAGCCGCGTCAGGTCGCAGCCGGCGGCGCCGGGAGGCATGAAGTCGATCAGCTCCACCACGCCCTCCTCCGTCTCGAACCGGGTCTCGAGGATCGGGGAGCCGTCGAGGTAGCGGCGCGAGGCGGCCTCGCCTCCATCGCGCGGCCCGATCAGCCAGCGGCCGTTCTCGGGGCCCCCGACCAGGGCCGCGAAGACGCTGTCGGAATCGAACCTCGGCAGGCAGAGCCAGTCGATCGAGCCGTCCCGCCCGACCAGGGCCGCTGTCCGGCAATCGCCGATCATCCCGTAGCTTTCGATTGGCGCGGACATTCGTCACCCTTTCTTCGCTTCGTTTCAGCCGCTTCTCTCTGGAACGACGCGGACCGCCGAGGGGTTTCCGCTCCGAGGCGAGATGAGGGGCCCGGGACCGCCTCCCGGGCAGGACGGGAGAGAGCGGAGATGGATGAGAAGCGGCTGATGATGATCGAGGCGCGCGCCGCCGCCCAGACGAGGCTCATCGCGATGGTGATCGCGGAACTCGACAGGCAGGGCGGCGCGGATCGGCTCTGGGAGCATCTGGAGGAGCGCGAGGTGTTTCAGGGCGGGGAGGAGGATCCCGGCGTCGTCCCGAGCGAGGCCTACGCGTTCGAGGCGGCCGTGGCGGAGGAGATGCGCCGCGTGATCGAGGCGGCGCGCGGCTTCGCCGGCCGGTTCCCGTCCTGAGTGGGCGCGGCGGAGCGCCCCGCACAGAAGAAAGGCCGGTCCCGAGGGGCCGGCCTTCGATCCTCGCGCGCGCCGCGCTTACTCCGCGGTGAGAAGCGGCGGCTTCTTCGAGCCGATCCGGGGCGTGCCGGTCGGATGGATCTCGAGTTCCAGCTTGCCGTCGCGCACCACGACCTCGACGAGACCACCCTTGGCGAGCTTGCCGAAGAGCAGTTCCTCGGCCAGCGGCTTCTTGATGTTCTCCTGGATCACACGGCCGAGCGGGCGCGCGCCCATCTTGTCGTCATAGCCCTTGTCGGCGAGCCATTCGGCCGCTTCCGGTGACAGTTCGATCTGCACGTTGCGGTCCAGAAGCTGCGCCTCGAGCTGGAGGACGAATTTCTCGACCACCTGCAGGATCACCTCCTTCGGCAGCGAGCCGAAGCTGATGACCGCGTCGAGCCGGTTGCGGAACTCCGGCGAGAAGGTACGTTCGACGGCGACGGTATCCTCGCCCTCGCGCCGCTCCCGGCCGAAGCCGAGCGCGTTCTTCGCCTGCTCCGTCGCGCCCGCGTTCGAGGTCATGATCAGGACGACGTTGCGGAAATCGACGGTCCGGCCGTTGTGGTCGGTGAGCTTCCCGTTGTCCATCACCTGCAGCAGGATGTTGTAGACGTCCGGATGCGCCTTCTCCATCTCGTCGAGCAGCAGCACGCAATGCGGATGCTGGTCCACGCCGTCGGTCAGAAGCCCGCCCTGGTCGAAGCCGACATAGCCCGGAGGCGCGCCGATCAGGCGGCTCACCGTGTGCTTCTCCATGTATTCCGACATGTCGAAGCGCAGCAGTTCCACGCCGAGGGTCTGGGCGAGCCGCTTCGCAACCTCGGTCTTGCCGACGCCGGTCGGGCCGGTGAAGAGATAGTTGCCGATCGGCTTCTCCGGCTCGCGCAGGCCGGCGCGGGAGAGCTTGATCGCCGAGGCCAGCGCCTCGATCGCCTTGTCCTGACCGAAGACGAGCCGCTTCAGGGTCTTGTCGAGATCCTTCAGCACCTCGGCGTCGTCCTTCGAGACGTTCTTCGGCGGGATCCGGGCGATCTTGGCCACCACCGCCTCGATCTCCTTCGAGGTGATCGTCTTGCGCCGCTTGCTCTCGGGCAGCAGGTGCTGCGCCGCGCCCGCCTCGTCGATCACGTCGATCGCCTTGTCGGGCAGCTTGCGGTCATGGATGTAGCGCGCCGACAGGTCCACCGCCGACTTGATGGCGTCGAGCGTGTAGCGGATGTCGTGGTGCTCCTCGAAATAGGGTTTCAGGCCCTTGAGGATCCGGAAGGCATCCTCGACGCTCGGCTCGTTCACGTCGATCTTCTGGAAGCGCCGCGCCAGCGCGCGATCCTTCTCGAAATGCTGGCGGTACTCCTTGTAGGTCGTGGAGCCCATGCAGCGCAGCGTTCCCGACTGAAGCGCGGGCTTCAGCAGGTTCGAGGCGTCCATCGCGCCGCCCGAGGTCGCGCCGGCGCCGATCACCGTGTGGATTTCGTCGATGAAGAGGATCGCGTTCGGGTGGTTCTCCAGCTCCTTCATCACGGCCTTCAGCCGCTCCTCGAAATCGCCGCGGTAGCGGGTGCCGGCGAGCAGCGCGCCCATGTCGAGCGAGTAGATCGTCGTGTCCGCGAGCACGCCCGGCGTCTCGCCGTCGACGATCTTGCGCGCGAGGCCCTCCGCGATCGCGGTCTTGCCGACGCCCGGGTCGCCCACGAGCAGCGGATTGTTCTTGCGGCGGCGGCACAGCACCTGGATGCAGCGCTCCACTTCGAGGTCACGGCCGATCAGCGGATCGACGTCGCCCTTGCGGGCCTTCTCGTTCAGGTCGACGCAATACTTCTGCAACGCGGTCTCCTCGGCCTCCTTGCCACTCTGTGCCTGAGCTTTGGGTTCGGGCGCCGCCTCGGCGCCCTTGACCGGCCGCGACTCGACATAGGACGGATCCTTGGCGACGCCGTGGCTGATGTAGTTGACCGCGTCGTAACGCGTCATGTCCTGTTCCTGCAGGAAGTAGGCCGCGTGGCTCTCCCGCTCGGCGAAGATCGCGACGAGCACGTTCGCGCCCGTCACCTCCGAGCGTCCGGAGCTCTGCACATGGATGGCGGCGCGCTGGATCACCCGCTGGAAGCCCGTCGTCGGCGCGGCCTCGGAGCCTTCGATGTCCGAGATGAGCGCCTCGAGCTCCTCGTCGAGGAAGGCGACGATCGTCTTCCTGAGCTTTTCGATGTCGACGCCGCAGGCCTTCATGACGCGGGAGGCCTCGGGTTCGTCGAGAAGCGCGAGAAGCAGGTGCTCGAGCGTGGCGAGTTCGTGCTTACGCTGGTTGGCATGCCCGAGGGCATTGTGGATGGCGGCTTCCAGAGTGCTCGAGAAAGAGGGCATAGTCCGCGTCCTTCCGGTATGTTCCCGCCGACCTCCCGGCCAGCTCGGGCAGGGTAGAGGAGGTCCTACCCGTCACCTGTTAAACTTCGGTTTTAGTCCATGCGCTTCAAGGGTCGAGTATGACGGCTTGACGACGAAAGCGCAAAAAGAATGCAGTTCGCCGGAGGGGCTGCGCGAAGAAATGCTGCGGCTGCTCAGAATGAATCCTTGCGGCGCCGGATCGCGGCGAAAACTTGTGCATCCGATGAACTAGGCATGCCGAGCTCCGCCTTCAAGGCCGGGTCAACCGCGCGTAAGAACGGGTTTGTCCGGCGCTCGAGGTCGAGGCGCGCGGGAACCGTCGGCTCGCCCCGCGCCCGGACCCGGGCGATCTCCGCCGCCCGGTCGCGGGTCGGGGCGTGGCCGGGGTCTAGTGCGCGCGCGAAGGCCATGTTGGCCTCGGCGTATTCGTGGCCGGAATAGACCAAAGTCTCCCCCGGCAGGGCCGCCATGCGCCCGAGGCTGTCCCACATCTGCTCCGGGCTCCCCTCGAAGAGCCGCCCGCAGCCCATGACCATCAGGCTGTCGGCGGAGAAGAGCGCCGGCCCGTCCGGGAAGAAGTAGGCGATATGCCCGATCGTGTGACCGGGAACCTCCATCACGTTTCCGAGCGCCTCGCCGACGGCGACGGTGTCGCCCCCGACCACCGCCCGGTCGAGACGGGGCAGCCGGTAGCGGTCGGCTTCCGCGCCGACGACCTCGGGATCGAAGGCGGAGCGCAGGTCCTCGACCCCGGCGACGTGGTCGTCGTGGTGATGCGTGATGAGGATCATGTCGAGCGTCCAGCCCCGCGCCGCGAGCGCCGCGCGGATCGGCGCCGCCTCGGGCGCGTCGACGAGCGCGACGGTGCCGGTCGCGATGTCGCGCAGCAGATAGGCGTAATTGTCGGTCCGGCAGGGAACGGTGACGATTTCGAGCGCCATGGCGGCCTCCTTCTTGGCTTGGCGCCAGTCTGGCGGATCGGCTAAGGTCCGGCAATGCATCTGGATGTGCTGGATCTGCGGGCGTTCTACTACAGGACCAAGCTGGGCCGTTCGGCGCAGCGGGGCCTGCAGGAAGCGCTGCGCCGGTTCTGGCCCGATACCCGGGGGCTGACCGTCGCGGGCTTCGGCTTCGCCGCGCCGGTGCTGCGCCCCTTCCTCGGCGAGGCGCGGCGGGTCCTCGCGCTCATGCCGGCGCAGCAGGGCGTGATGCCCTGGCCCGCCGGCGGGCCGAGCGTCAGCGCGCTGGTCGAGGAGACGCGCTGGCCGATCGAGGCGGGCTGCGTCGACCGGCTGGTGGTCATGCACGGGCTGGAGGCCTGCGACAGCCCCCCGGCGCTGCTCGCGGAGATCTGGCGGGTACTCGCGCCGGGCGGGCAGGTCGTCTTCATCGTCCCGAACCGGTCCGGCCTCTGGGCGCGGCGAGATGTCACGCCCTTCGGCTTCGGCCGGCCCTACAGCTTCGGGCAGCTCGAGACGCTGCTCGGCCGCAACCGCTTCCTGCCCGAGCGCCACGCAACCGCGCTCCACAGCCCGCCGTCGCACCGGCGCTTCTGGCTGCAGACCGCGCATTTCTGGGAGATGCTGGGCCGCCGCTTCAACGCCCAGTTCATGGGCGGCGCGCTGCTCGTCGAGGCGACGAAGCAGGTCTACGGACGCCCGCCGCCGGAGGGCGCGCGCGTCGCCGTTCCCCGCCCGCTCGACGTGTTCGGCGGGCTGACGCGGCCCAGTCCGGAGCCGGTGGCCGGCCGCGCGGCGGCCGCGCGCGACGGCCCGCCGCGGCCGCGTTCAAAGGGCGTTTCGGCGGGGATCCCCGACTTGCCACCACTTCACCGCTCTGTTATCACCGCGCCGGCTTGGCAAGGGCGGGATCCAGACCGGCGGGGCGTTTTCGCGCCCTCCGCCCCGGGGGGCCGGAAGACACTGGAACGAAAGGGTGGTTTGTGGCCAGCTCAGCTTCACTGACCTCGGGAGTAGCGGGACGCTACGCGACTGCGCTGTTCGAAATCGCCAAGGAATCAAACGCCCTGGATCAGGTCGAGGCTGACCTCGTCGCGCTCGACGCGGCGCTCGCGGAGAGCGCCGATCTGCGCGAGGCGGTGACCTCGCCGGTCTTCAGCCGCGAGGATCTCGGCGCCGCGGTGACGGCGCTCGCCGCCAGGATGGGCCTCGGGCCCGCGGTGACCAACACGCTGCGGCTCATGGCGCACAATCGCCGCCTCTTCGTCCTCGCAGGCTTCATCTCGCAGGTGCGCGCGCTGATCGCGGACGATCGCGGCGAGATCACCGCCGAGGTGACGGCGGCCAAGCCGCTGACCAAGGGTCAGACCGAGGCGCTCAGCGAGAAGCTCCGGGCGAGCGTCGGCAAGGACGTCAAGCTCAATGTAACAGTCGATGAGAGCCTCATCGGCGGACTGGTGGTGAAGGTCGGCTCGCGCATGATCGACACCTCGATCCGCTCGAAGCTGGCTCATCTGCGGAATGTCATGAAAGAGGTCGGATAATGACGATCCAAGCCGCTGAAATTTCTGCGATCCTCAAGGAGCAGATCAAGAATTTCGGCCAGGAGGCCGAGGTCGCGGAGGTGGGTCGCGTCCTGTCCGTAGGCGACGGCATCGCGCGCGTGCACGGGCTCGACAACGTCCAGGCCGGCGAGATGGTGGAGTTCCCGGGCGGTATCCGCGGCATGGCGCTGAACCTCGAGGCCGACAACGTCGGCGTCGTGATCTTCGGCACCGACCGTGACATCGGCGAGGGCGACGTCGTCAAGCGCACCCAGTCGATCGTGGACGTCCCCGTCGGCAAGGGCCTGCTCGGCCGCGTGGTCGACGCGCTCGGCAACCCGATCGACGGCAAGGGCCCGGTCGAGTACACCGAGCGCCGGATCGCCGACGTGAAGGCGCCGGGCATCATTCCGCGCAAGTCGGTGCACGAGCCGATGGCGACCGGCCTCAAGGCCATCGACGCGCTGATCCCGATCGGCCGCGGCCAGCGCGAGCTGATCATCGGCGACCGCCAGACCGGCAAGACCGCCGTGGCGCTCGACGCGATCCTGAACCAGAAGTCCTACAACGAGGCCGCCGGCGCCGACGAGGGCAAGAAGCTCTACTGCGTCTACGTCGCGGTCGGCCAGAAGCGCTCCACGGTCGCGCAGCTCGTGAAGAAGCTCGAGGAGACGGGCGCGATCGAATATTCGATCGTCGTCGCCGCCACCGCTTCCGAGCCGGCGCCGATGCAGTATCTCGCTCCCTACGCCGCCTGCGCGATGGCCGAGTATTTCCGTGACAACGGGATGCACGGGCTCATCGTATACGATGACCTTTCCAAGCAGGCCGTGGCCTATCGCCAGATGTCGCTGCTGCTCCGCCGTCCGCCCGGGCGCGAAGCCTATCCGGGCGACGTCTTCTACCTGCATTCGCGCCTGCTCGAGCGCGCGGCCAAGCTCAACGACGACAACGGCAACGGCTCGCTGACGGCGCTTCCGATCATCGAGACCCAGGCCGGCGACGTCTCGGCCTACATCCCGACCAACGTGATCTCGATCACCGACGGCCAGATCTTCCTCGAATCCGAGCTGTTCTACCAGGGCATCCGCCCGGCGGTGAACGTCGGCCTCTCGGTCAGCCGCGTCGGCTCCTCGGCGCAGACCAAGGCGATGAAGTCGGTCGCGGGCTCGATCAAGCTCGAACTCGCGCAGTACCGCGAGATGGCCGCCTTCGCCCAGTTCGGCTCCGATCTCGACGCGGCGACGCAGCGCCTCTTGAACCGCGGCGCGCGGCTGACCGAGCTCCTGAAGCAGCCGCAGTACTCGCCGCTCACCAATGCCGAGCAGGTCGTCGTGATCTACGCGGGCACGCACGGCTATCTCGACAAGCTGCCGGTGAAGGATGTCGGCCGGTTCGAGCGGGGGCTGCTCAGCCATCTGCGCGGTACCGACTCGGCGCTGCTCGAGGAGCTTCGGGACAACGATCAGAAGATCGCCGGGGAGATCGAGAACAAGATCAAGGCCTCGCTGGACAATTTCGCGAAGTCTTTCGCCTGAGCCGCGACCTAGAGGAGAGCGCGGCCCATGCCGAGCCTTAAGGACCTGAAAATCCGGATCGAGAGCGTCAAGTCGACGCGCAAGATCACCAAAGCCATGCAGATGGTCGCGGCGGCGAAGCTCCGCCGCGCCCAGGAAGCGGCCGAGGCGGCCCGTCCCTATGCCGAGCGGATGGAAGCGGTGCTCGGCAACCTCGCCGCCGGCGTGGCCTCGAGCCCGACGGCGCCGCGGCTTCTTGGCGGGACCGGCGGCGATCAGGTGCATCTCCTGGTCGTCGCCACCTCCGAGCGCGGTCTCTGCGGCGGCTTCAACAGCGCGATCGTCAAGCTCGCCCGCGCGAAGGCGCGGACGCTGCTCGCGCAGGGCAAGACGGTCAAGATCCTGACCGTCGGCAAGAAGGGCCGCGAGCAGCTTCGGCGCGACATGAGCGACTATCTCGTCGGTCACGTCGACCTCTCGGAGGTCAAGAAGCTCGGCTATCTCGACGCGCAGCGGATCGCCACGGATCTGCTGCACCGCTTCAATCACGGCGAGTTCGACGTCTGCACGATCTTCTTCAACCGCTTCGTCTCGGTGATCAGCCAGGTCCCGACCGAGCGGCAGCTGATCCCGGCGAGCTTCGAGGCCGGAGCCGGGGACATGGGCGCGGCGGCGCAGTATGAATACGAGCCCGACGAGGAAGCGATCCTCGCGGATCTCCTGCCGCGCGGCGTTGCGACCCAGGTCTTCACGGCGCTGCTCGAGAACGCGGCTTCCGAGCAAGGCGCGCGGATGAGCGCGATGGACAATGCGACACGCAACGCGGGCGATATGATCGGCAAGCTGACGATCCTCTACAACCGCTCGCGCCAGGCGGCGATCACGAGCGAGCTCATCGAGATCATTTCGGGCGCCGAGGCGCTCTAAGGAACGGAAAGACGGGGAACCGCGCAAATGACACAACCAGTCGGCAAGATCACCCAGGTCATCGGCGCCGTGGTCGACGTTCAGTTCGACGGCCATCTGCCCGAGATCCTGAACGCGCTGGAAACGGACAACCGCGGCAACCGCCTCGTGCTCGAGGTGGCGCAGCATCTCGGCGAGTCGACCGTCCGTGCCATCGCGATGGACTCGACGGAGGGCCTGGTGCGCGGCGCGGTCGTCACCGACACCGGCAAGGCGATCCAGGTTCCGGTGGGCGACGGCACGCTCGGCCGCATCCTCAACGTCGTCGGCGAGCCGGTGGACGAGAAGGGTCCGGTCGAGGCGACCGAATACCGCCCGATTCACCGCGCGGCCCCGGACTTCTCCGACCAGTCGACCGAATCCGAGATCCTCGTCACCGGCATCAAGGTGATCGACCTGCTCGCGCCCTACGCGAAGGGCGGCAAGATCGGCCTCTTCGGCGGCGCCGGCGTGGGCAAGACCGTGCTCATCCAGGAGCTCATCAACAACATCGCCAAGGTGCATTCGGGCTATTCCGTGTTCGCCGGCGTCGGTGAGCGCACCCGCGAGGGCAACGACCTCTACCACGAGTTCATCGAATCGGGCGTCATCGACGCGAACGACCTGACGAAGTCGAAGGTGGCGCTGGTCTATGGCCAGATGAACGAGCCGCCGGGGGCCCGCGCCCGCGTCGCCCTCTCGGGCCTGACGCTCGCCGAGCAGTTCCGCGACCAGTCGGGCACCGACGTGCTCTTCTTCGTCGACAACATCTTCCGCTTCACCCAGGCGGGTTCCGAGGTGTCGGCGCTTCTGGGCCGCATTCCCTCCGCCGTGGGCTACCAGCCGACGCTCGCGACCGACATGGGCGCGCTGCAGGAGCGGATCACCTCGACGCGGAACGGCTCGATCACGAGCGTCCAGGCGATCTACGTGCCCGCCGACGACCTCACCGACCCGGCGCCGGCGACCTCCTTCGCCCATCTCGACGCGACGACCGTGCTTTCGCGCGCGATCTCGGAGCTCGGCATCTACCCGGCGGTGGACCCGCTCGACTCGACCTCGCGTCTGCTGGACCCGATGGTGATCGGCGAGGAGCATTACGAGACGGCGCGCGCCGTGCAGGGCATCCTGCAGCGCTACAAGTCGCTCCAGGACATCATCGCCATCCTCGGCATGGACGAGCTTTCGGAAGAGGACAAGCTGACCGTGGCCCGCGCCCGGAAGATCCAGCGCTTCCTCTCGCAGCCCTTCGACGTGGCGCAGGTATTCACCGGCTCGCCCGGCGTGCAGGTGCCGCTCGAGGAGACGATCGACTCGTTCAAGCGCGTCGTCGCGGGCGAGTTCGACCATCTGCCGGAAGCGGCCTTCTACATGGTCGGCGGCATCAACGAGGTGATCGCCAAGGCCGAGAAGATGGCCGCGGCCGCGGCCTGAGGAAGGAACGCCGAACGTGGCCACCACGATGCATTTCGATCTGGTCAGCCCCGAGCGCAAGGTCGTCTCGGTCGAGGCCAGCATGGTGCAGATCCCGGGCGCGGACGGCGATCTGACCGCCATGCCCAATCACGCGCCCTTCCTGACCACGCTCCGTCCGGGCGTGGTCAAGGTGACCGCCGCGGGGCAGGTCAGCGAATACGTCGTCACCGGCGGTTTCGCCGAGGTTTCCCCGACCGCGACCTCGATTCTCGCGGAACAGGCGATGCCGAGGGAGGAAGTCACGGCGGATCTTCTGGACCAGCTCCAGAAGAGCGCCGAGGCCGCGCTGGCCGAGACTTCGGGCGATGAGGAAAAGGGCGCAGCCGACACGCGCCTGCGCGACATCGCGCAGCTGAAGCGCACGCTCCGCCTCTGACTCCCGAAAGGGACGCAGCCGTTCAAGAGGCCCCGCCAAGGCGGGGCCTTCTTCGTTTCGATCTCCGCGACGGAGGGCGAAGAAGGCACCCAAGTCGCTCCCCGGGGTCATGTCCGCCGCGGTCAAGGCGCGCCGGGTCGGCGAGCCCGATTCTCGACCTGGCACACGCGATCGCTCCTGAACCCGAGCGCAACCATCGGCCGCGCGCCACCCGGGGCGGTTTCGACGAGATGACGCGCCTCATGGAACCGGCGATCCGGCATACGCTCCGACGCCGCTCGCGAGAGCCGCTGCCTAACCCGGACGGAACATGAAGGCGGCGGCGACGATCAGCGCGGCGATCAGGACGCCGATCGCGCAGGCGAGAATCACCGGACCCATTCCCCGCGGTTCCGGCGGGTCGCCCTTGATCACGCGCGGCAGATCCTCCGGCCGCGACGCGGGCCGGGGAGGACGCCAGTCGCTCATGGCCGGCGCGGTCGGGACGAAGGCGGGCTCGCCGCCCCCTTCGTCCGGCACGGGGGAAGCCTCCCCCCCCCGCGCGGCGCCCGCCTGGCCGGGGCCGAAGACCGGCGCGGCCTCGGCCTCGGCGGCTGGCGGAGACGGCTCGGCGAGGGCGACGCCGCCGGGGCCGAAGAACGGAGCCCGCAGATCTTCCTCGCCATCGGGAAGGCTCCAGTGCGGAACGAAGACCTCGTCCTCCGTGACCACCCTGGCAGGTGCGCGACGCGGCGGAGCCTCGTCCACTGATCGATCGTCCGCCGACGGGGCACCACCCGCCGCGGACCTTGTTGCGACATATCGGCTCACAGAACCACACCCCACTCCACGATGCGCCGCCCGCGAAGGCGCCGGGAACCCGACCCGTCTGGAGAGTATGACAGTTTCCGCGGTCTCCGAAGCATTATTTCGCCCGGGCCGAAGGCGCCACGCCGCCCATTCCCGGCAGGGTTAACCGCTCGCGCGGATTCGGGGCTCAGACCGCCCGGATCAGCTTCCGGTCGAAGATCCGCAGCACGGTCGCGAGGTCGTTGCCGCGCTTCAGGATTTGGCCGTCGAGCCCGATCACCGCGTACTGACCCTGCCGCGCCGCGAGTTTCGGCCGCTTCTCGATCCGGTAGAGCGGCTGCTCGGCGGTGTGCCGGAAGACGGAGAACACCGCGACGTCGCGCAGCATCGAGATGCCGTAATCCCGCCAGAAACCGGCCGCGACCATGCGGCCATAAAGCCCGAGGATCACCGAAAGCTCGAGGCGGTGAAAGCTGACCCGGTCGCCCGGAGTGGGAAAGGTCGCGATATCCGCGGAATGCGCCATGGAAACGAGCATGGCCGCCCCCGCCGGTTTTGGCAAGCGCCCGATCCGCCGGCGCCCGGAAGGCCGGAGGCGGCGGTTGCCCTTGCGTCCGGTCGCCGGCCCCGGTTCAATCCGGCCCGGGATACCCCGGGCGCGAAGCCGGGGGCCGCCGGAGGAACGCCGCATGCCCAGACTCATTCCCCTCGCCCGCGACTTCCAGACGCCCGGCCGGTCGCTCGTCTACGCGGCCAACGGGCTCTGCGCGACCTCCCATCCGCTCGCCTCGGCCGTCGCGATCGACACGCTGCGCGCCGGCGGCAATGCCGTCGACGCCGCCATCGCGGCCGCGGTCCTGCTCGGCATCTGCGAACCGCAGATGACCGGGCTCGGCGGCGACTGCTTCGCCCTCGTGAAGCCGGCCGGATCGGAGGAGATCATCGGCCTGAACGGATCCGGCCGCGCGCCGGCCGCGCTCGACGTCGAGGCGCTTCTGGGCGAGGGGCGGATCGCAATGCCCATCGACACGCCCGCCGCGGTGACCGTGCCCGGCGCGGTCGACGCCTTCTGCCGGCTCTCGGCCGACCACGGTCGGCTCGGGCTCGAAGCCTGCCTCGCCCCCGCGATCCGCTACGCGACGGAAGGCGTGCCGGTGGCGCCCCGGGTCGCGCTCGACTGGGCGGAGGCCGCGGGACGGCTGCGCGGCGATGCGCGCGAATTCTACCTTCTTGGCGGGTTGCCGCCGCGCGCGGGACAGCTCTTCCGCGCCCCGGGCCAGGCGGAGGTCCTGCGCCGGATCGCGCGCGAGGGCCGCGCGGGCTTCTACGAGGGCGAGGTGGCGCAGGACATGGTGGCCTCGCTCGCCGCGCTCGGCGGCGCGCATACCGCCGACGATTTCGCCGCCGCGCGCGCGGAATACGTGACGCCGATCCGGAGCGGCTACCGCGGCCACGAACTGGTCGAACTGCCGCCGAACGGGCAGGGGGCGGCGGCGATGCTGCTGCTCGCGATCCTCGAGCGGTTCGACATCGCGGCGATGGACCCCTTCGGACCCGCCCGGGCGCATGTCGAGGCCGAGGCGACGCGGCTCGCCTATGCCGCGCGCGACCGGTTCATCTCCGATCCGGAGACGGTCGGAAGCGCGCTCGACCATCTCCTCGCGCCGGAAACCGCGGACAGGCTCGCCGCGCTGATCGATCCGGACCGCGCCCAGGCCGGCCTCGCCACCATCGCCGCGGCCAGCGTGCATCGCGAGACGATCTACATCACCGTGGTCGACGCGGAGAGGATGGCGGTTTCGCTGATCTATTCGATCTTCCACAGCTTCGGCTCCGGCCTCGCCTCGGCGAAGTTCGGGATCAATTTCCACAACCGCGGCGCCGGCTTCTCGCTCACCCCCGGCCATCCGAACGAGGCGCGCGGTGGCAAGCGGCCGATGCATACGATCATTCCCGGCATGCTGCGGCGCGATGGCCGGCTCACCATGCCCTTCGGCGTGATGGGCGGCGCCTATCAGGCCGCCGGCCATGCCCGGCTCCTCTCGAACGTGATCGACTACGGGCTCGACCCGCAGACCGCGATCGATGCCCCGCGCGCCTTCTGCCATGACGGAACCCTCTCCCTCGAACGCGGCTACGCGGAGGAGACGGCGGAAACGCTGGCCGCGCTCGGCCACCGCGTCGTCCGGGCCGCCGCGCCGATCGGGGGGGCGCAGGCCATCGTGATCGACGCCGAGGATGGCGTGCTGATCGGCGCCAGCGATCCGCGCAAGGACGGCTGCGCGCTCGGATATTGACGGAGAAGCCCATGATCCCCACGCTTGCCACCGCGCCGACCCCGTGCCTCGTGCTCGACGAGGCGCGGATGAACCGCAACATCGCCCGGCTTCACGCCCGGCTCGAAGGCACCGGCGTCGTCTTCCGCCCCCATCTGAAGACCGCGAAATGCATCGAGGTCGCGCGGCGGCTGATGACCTCGCCCGCCGGGCCCGCCATGGTCTCGACGCTCAGGGAGGCGGAGGAATTCGCCGCCGCCGGCGTCGTCGACCTGACCTATGGCGTCGGCATCGCACCCGACAAGCTCGACCGCGTCGCGGCGATCCGCGCGGGCGGCTGCGATCTCGCGGTGCTGATCGACAGCGTCGAACAGGCGGAGGCGCTCACCCGCCGCGGCGACTGCATTCCGGCGCTGATCGAGATCGACTGCGACGGCCACCGGTCCGGCGTGGTTCCCGAGGATGCCGCGCGCCTGCTCGCCATCGCCCGCGCGCTGCCCCCGGGCGGGCCGCGTGGCGTGCTGACCCATGGCGGCGAGAGCTACAATGCCCGGAGCGCCGCCGCGCTCAGGGCCGCCGCCGAGGGCGAGCGGCTCGCCGTCGTCCGCGCCGCGGCGATCCTGCGCGAGGCGGGTTTCGCCTGCCCGGTGGTCAGCGCCGGCTCCACGCCGACCTTCCTCGCCGCCGAAAGCTTCGAGGGGCTGACCGAATTCCGCGCGGGCGTGAGCGTGTTCTTCGACCTGTTCCAGGCCGGCGTCGGTGTCTGCGGCCCGGAGGAGATCGCGCTCTCCGTCCTGACGGAGGTGATCGGCCATCAGTCCGCGAAGGGCTGGACCATCACCGACGCTGGCTGGATGGCGATGTCGCGCGACCGGGGCACGGCGAGCCAGGCGGTCGATCAGGGATACGGCGTCGTGCTCGACATCGCGGGCCGCCCTCTTGGTGAAACGATCGTGATCGCGGCGAACCAGGAGCACGGCATCGTCGCCGCCCGCCCCGGATCCGGTGCCCCGGCGCCCGCGCCGCCGATCGGCGCCCGCCTCCGCGTCCTGCCGAACCACGCCTGCGCCACGGCCGCGCAATATGACCGCTATCTGGTGGTTGGCGCCGAGACGGGTGAGATCATCGCCGAATGGCCGCGGTTCGGCGGCTGGTGACGGATGCCGGCACGTACCTGGAGCAGGCGGCGGAGCGGCCCTTTGGCCGCGGGTCTCCTTCTCCCCGCCTGTTGGCGGGGTCCCTCGTCCCGGCCCGTTCGCCGGGACGGACTGCCTGATAGATTTCATGCCCATATGAAACGGGGGAAGAAGCAAGGTCCGGGCCGAGCACCCGGCCGCCCGAACAGCCGGCGGGTGCGACGAGGCGCGGCGCCCCCGGGCGGAGCGCCCCGAGATGCGGAGGTCGTGAAGCGCGCCGCGGGCGCGGCCTTGCCAGCGGCGCGGCGCCCGACGCGGCGCCACCGCCCGGAAGGCTTCACGCGTTTGCGCCGGGATCAGTGCAGATGCGCGCCGATGCCGTAGCGTCCACCCTCGAGCATCGGTCCGAACATCTCGGCGACCTCGGGATGCTCGACCGGTTCGCCCGAATCATCGCGGACCAGGTTCTGCTCCGAGACATAGGCGACGTAATAGGAGGTCTCGTTCTCCGCCAGCAGGTGGTAGAACGGCTGGTCCTTGCTCGGACGGTTCTCCTCGGGAATGGATTCCCACCATTCCTCGGTATTGCTGAAGGTGGGATCGATGTCGAAGATCACCCCCCGGAACGGATGCACGCGGTGGCGGACAACCTGTCCCACGGTGAATTTAGCCGATGCCGTCAACATCCAACCATGCCCCCCACTTACCGTTCACACTGCGTTGCATCATAACCTCCGGTTGACATTAAGTCCACAGAGGCCGAGAGCCAAGGCCCCGCCCCGGCGAGCGGAAAGCCCCGAAGCAGCGTGACGGACCCGCCCATGTCTCTCTTCCTACAGGTCGCCGCGAGCGTGTCTCCCGTCTTCGTGATCGCGGCCATCGGCTATGTCTGGGTGCGGGCGGGATGGAATTTTGACGTCGAATTCGTCACCCGTCTGGCAATGACGCTGTCCGTCCCCTGCCTCATCTTCATGGCGCTGATGCGCTCCAACGTCGATCCGGCGGTGCTGCGGGCGACCGTGCTGGCCGCGCTCGTCGCCTATGTGCTGCTCGGCCTCGTCGCCTGGTTCGGGCTGCGCCTGCTCGGGCTCGATCTCGCCACCTACTGGGGGCCCGTCACCTTCGGCAATACCGGCAATCTCGGCCTGCCCGTGGCGCTCTTCGCCTTCGGCCAGGCGGGGTTCGATCTGGCGGTGATCGTCTTCGCGGTGATGGCGATCCTGAGCTTCACCTTCGGGGTCTGGGTCGTGGCGGGCGGCGGTCCGCCGAGCCGGGCCTTCCGCGAGCCGCTGGTCTGGGGCACGATCCTCGGCTCGCTCTTTCTCGCGATGGGCTGGCATGTGCCGGTCTGGCTCGGGAATTCGCTCGATCTCGTCGGCCAGATGGCGATCCCCTTGATGCTGCTCACGCTCGGGGTCGCGATCTCGCGGCTGCGGCCCCGTTCGCTCGGCCTCGCCTTCTGGGTCAGCCTCGCCAAGCTCGCGCTCTGCCTCGCCGTCCCGCTCGCGGTCGGCCTCGCCTTCGGCCTCGGACGGCTGCCGCTCGGCGTGCTGGTGCTGCAGCTCTCGACGCCGGTCGCCGTGACCTCCTACATGCTGGCCGCCAAATACGACGCGCGGCCCGACGAGGTCGCGGGGCTCGTCGTCGTCTCCACCCTGATGTCGGTCGTCGCGATCCCGGCCACGCTCTACTTCTTCGTCTGACCGGCGCCGCTCCGAGCTTTCGCTTGCGAAAACGGGGAATCGCTGCGATATTCCCGCGTAGACGTGCGAAAAGACACGCGAGCAGTCATCGTAGGGCAGGTTTCCACGCATGCGGCGTTTCGCCTCGATCGCGGCGATACTCATTTTGACTTCGTGCTCCGGCCATGACGCGCCTCCGAGTACGGTGGCGGATGCCTGCCGGATGCAGCAGGAGCGTCCGCACTGGTTCTCGGCGATGAAGGACACCCAGGCCCGCTGGGGGGTTCCGGTCTCGGTCCAGCTCGCGACGATCTCGCGCGAGTCGAGCTTCCAGTACGACGCGCAGCCGATGAAGAAGGTCGGCTCGGGCATCTTCTCCCGGAGGGTGCCGCGCTCGAGCGCCTATGGCTACAGCCAGGCGCTCGACGGCACCTGGGAGTGGTACATGCGCGACACCGGACGCTCCGGCGCCGATCGCGAGGATTTCGCCGATTCCTCCGATTTCATCGGCTGGTACATGAACCTCAACAGCCGGCTGAACGGCGTGCCCCTCAACGACGCCTACAACCAGTATCTCGCCTATCACGAGGGCAAGACCGGCTATGCGAAGGGCACCTGGCGCCGCAAGGCCTGGTTGCCGGCGGTGGCGCGCGACGTGCAGTCCTGGGCCGAGCGCTATGAGCAGCAGTTGCGTCTTTGTCCGGCGCGCTGACCGGGGCCGGTTGACAATTCCTCCGGCTGACCCCTAACGTCCCGCTTTCCGAAACAATCGCGGGGAGCGTGATGGACCGCCTGACCGAGATGGAAGCCTTCGTCCAGGTGGTGGACCACGGCGGCTTCACCGAGGCGGCGCGCAAGATGGGGCTGTCGAAATCCGCCATCTCGAAACATGTCTCGGCGCTCGAGGCCCGGCTCGCCGTGCGCCTGCTGAACCGGACCACGCGCCGGGTCAGCCCGACCGAGGTCGGGCTCGCCTATTACGACCGCGCGCGCACCGTGCTGGCCGACGCGGCCGAGGCGGACGAGATGGTGACGGCGATGCAGGCGACGCCGAAAGGCTCGCTCCGGATCTCCGCGCCGGTCAGTTTCGGGATCTCGCATCTCTCCGACGCGATCGCCCGGTTTCTTTGCGCCTATCCCGACGTGGACGCGCACATGGTCCTCGACGACCGCTACGTCGAGATCGTGGCGGAGGGGTTCGATCTGGCGATCCGGATCGGCCAACTCGAGGACAGTTCGCTCAAGGCGCGCAAGCTCGCGGAGACGACGCGCCGCCTCGTCGCGGCGCCCGATTACGTGGCGCGGATGGGCGCGCCGAAAACGCTCGACGACCTGCACCGGCATCAGCTGCTCCACTATTCCAATCTCGCGACCGGGAACTTCTGGCGGCTGCGCGCGCCCTCGGGGGAGGAGCGGCAGATCCGGGTTGGCGGGCGGCTGACCGTCAACAACGGCGATTCGCTGATGCGGGCGGCGGAGATGGGGCTCGGGATCGCGCTGCTGCCGAGCTTCATCATCCGGGGCGCGATCCGGGAGGGCCGGCTCGTCGAGCTTCTGCCGGACCGGGCGGTGGAGTCCCTGGGGGTCTTCGCCGTCTATCCGGAGGGGCGTTTCGCCCAGCCCAAGCTTCGCGCCTTCATCGATTTCCTCGCCGAGCATTTCAGGGGAGTCGGCCCGGAGGACTGGCCGGGCTGAGTCATCCCGGCGCGCGGCGGTAGTGGTAGCGCGCGACCTCCGCGAAGCCGAGACCGCGGTAGAGCGCGCGCGCCGGCGCGTTGTCGTCCCTGACCGCCAGCGCGAGCGTGTCGGCGCCCGCCCCGAGCGCCCAGGCCGCCGCCGCCCGCGTGACACGGGCGCCGAGACCCTTCCGCCGGGCGAAGGGGGCGATGGTCAGCGCGTGGATCATCGCGGCCCCGCCCGCCGCCGCGACGAAGGCGGCGCCGCAAGGCCGGTCGCCGTCGCGCGCGAGCAGGTAGAGCTTCGGTCCCGTCACCCGCTCCATCACCGCGAGCCGGGCCGGTCCGATGCCGTCCTCCGCCCAGATCTCCGCCATCCGCGCCAGCGGCGCGTCGCAGCGGATCACGCCGCGCTCCACGCCCTCGGCTCTCAGTTCCGCCGCCGAGGCCCCGAGCAGCGCGGAGGGATCCTCGACCGCGTAGCCCATCGCGGCCAGCGCGGCGTCGAGATCGTCCTCGCCGGGGCGGATCATGAAGAGCGGCGACTGGCCCATCGCACGCATCGCCGCCTCCGCGGCGCGCGGACCCGCGTCCGGGGCTTCCCGCGTGGCGGCCGAGACCCGGTTGCCCGCGCCGGTCGCCCGGCGCAGCGTCCAGCCGTCGCGGCGTTCGGTCAGGCCGGGCCAGGTCGCCGACAGTGTCGCGAAATAGTCCATCGGAAGATCGCCTTTCTGCCCGGTCGGTTGCCTGCCGGGCTAGCGCGATGCCACGCTCCGGGCAAGCCGGCCGAAGGGCTAACGCGGGTCATCGGGATGGGGCGCCGCCGCGAAGCCGCCGCCGACGACCCGCGCCGCGGTGCTTGCCGGGTCGTCGCGGTCGATCCGCGACAGGACGCGCGGCGCGTGGACGTCGGCGCTGTCGCGCGGGCGGTAGCCGATATGGCTCGCCCGGGCATTCGACACGGCGGCGCGCGCGTTGTCGGACGTGCCGTAGATCACCGAGAATCCCACCCGGGGCGCGAGCAGCGCCGCCTCGGTCAGCCGCAGGCAGTCGGAATAGCTGAGCCAGCTCCAGAGCATCCGCCGGTCGGCGGGCTCCGGGAAGCAGGAACAGATCCTGAGGCAGACGCTCTCGATCCCCCACTTGTCCCAGTAGAGGCTCGCCAAATCCTCGGTGAAGGTCTTGGTCAGCCCGTAGAAGGTATCGGGCCGGTGCGGTGCGCGGGTATCGGGCACGTCCTCCACGGGGTGGAACCCCACCGCGTGGATCGAACTCGCATAGACCACGCGCTTCACCCCGAACTGCCGCGCGCCCTCATAGACGTTGTAGCTCGCGGGCAGGGTGTCGCGCAGGATCTCGTCGAAGCTCATCTCGCGCGGATGGCCCGCGAAATGCACGATCGCGTCGCAGCCGCGGATCGCGGCGAAGGCCGCCTCGCGGTCGGAGAGGTCGCACTGGACCAGTTCCTCCCCCGGCGCCGCCTCGCCCATTGGCCTGACGTCGAGCAGGCGAAGCCGACGAGCCAGCGGGCCGAGGCCCCGGCGCAGGTGGTCGCCGAGGTTGCCCGCGGCGCCGGTGATCAGGATGCGCTCGAATTCGTGGCCCATGTCGCTCTCCTCCGCCGCCGACGGCTAGCAGCCGATCACAAATCGCGCGGCGATGGTAGAGCGGGCATGGGCGCTTCGCCCCGGAAAGTCGCGCGGCTACCGTCCGCGGGCGAAGTTCTCGACCGTGCGGATGAAGACGTCGTTGTCCGCGCAGAGCTGCGCGATCGATTTCGGCGGGGTGATGTCGGTGAAGAAGCCGTTGAGATCGGCGAGGCTCGCGATCCGGACCGGGGCGGCCATCTTGAACTTGGTGTGGTCGGCGACGAGGTAGCTCTTGCGCGCGTTCTTGATGATCGCCTGCGCCACGCGCACCTCGCGGAAGTCGTAGTCGAGCAGCGAGCCATCGGGATCGACCGCGGCCGAGCCGATGATCGCGTAATCGACCTTGAACTGGCCGATGAACTCCGCCGTCACGTCGCCGACCAGCGCCCCGTCCGCCCGGCGCAGGATGCCGCCCGCGACGATGACCTCGGAATTGGGCGAGGTCGCGAGGATGTTCGCGACGTTGAGGTTGTTGGTGATCACCATCAGGTTGCGGTGCTTCAGCAGCGCGCGCGCCACCGCCTCGGTGGTGGTCCCGATGTTCATGAAGATCGAGACCCCGTCCGGGATCTGCTCGGCCACCATGCGCGCGATCTCGTCCTTCTCGACGGAGGCGAGCGAGCGGCGGTCCTCGTAGCCGAGCGCGATCACGCCCGACGGGATCATCGCCCCGCCATGGACGCGGGTGAGCTGGCCCACGTCGCAGAGCTCGGCGAGATCGCGGCGGATCGTCTGGGCGGTGACGTTGAAGTGGCTCGCGAGCCCCTCGACCGTGACCTTGCCCGCCTCGCGCGCGATGGTCAGGATCTCGGAATGGCGAAAGTTCTGGGCCATGGGCTCCCGGCGATTGCTGAAACTGTCATAATTCGCGAGCCTGCCACGCACAAGCGCCGGCCTCGGCGCGGGAAAATCCTTGCGCGGGTCGGACAGGCCCGTCCCTTTCCGAAGATGGACGACGCGGTCCGGTCGCGTCAATCCGCCGCGCGGAACATCGCGCCTGCGCGCGGCTGTTCTTTCGGCTGACGCCGGGCCGCTTTCGCCGTATCAGAGGAGTGACGCGGCCGCCAGAGCCCGCGCGACCAGGGGGGGAACCATCGATGAGCCACATCCTCGCGATAGACCAGGGCACGACCTCGACGCGCGCCATCGTCTTCGATGCGAAGCTCGCGCCGCGCGCCTCGGCGCAGGAGGAGTTTCCGCAGATCTTCCCCCGCTCCGGCTGGGTCGAGCACGATCCCGCCGATCTCTGGTCGACCACCGCCGCCACCTGCCGCGCCGCGATCGAGCGCGCACGGCTGCGCCCCGCCGACATCGCCGCGATCGGCATCACCAACCAGCGCGAGACGACGCTCGTCTGGGATCGCGCGACCGGGCGGCCGATCCACAATGCCATCGTCTGGCAGGATCGCCGCGGGGCGCCACTCTGCGAGAGACTCGCCGCCGAGGGCATGGGCGGGCTCGTCACGGAGCGCACCGGCCTCCTGCTCGATCCCTATTTCTCCGCGACCAAGCTCAAGTGGCTGCTCGACACCGTCGAGGGGGCGCGGGCGCGGGCGGAGCGGGGAGATCTTCTGTTCGGCACGGTCGACTGCTACCTGATCTGGCAGCTCACCGACGGCGCGGTCCATGCGACCGATGCGACCAACGCGGCCCGGACCATGCTCTACGACATCCGGAAAGGGCGTTGGGATCCCGACCTGCTCGCGCTCTTCGGCGTGCCGGCGGCGATGCTGCCGGAGGTGCGCGACTGCGCCGCCGATTTCGGGACGACGCGGGCCGATCTCTTCGGCCGCCCGATCCCGATCCTCGGCGTCGCGGGCGACCAGCACGCGGCGACCGTCGGGCAGGCCTGTTTCGGGCCCGGCATGCTCAAATCCACCTATGGCACCGGCTGTTTCGCCGTGCTCAACACCGGCGAGACGCTGGTGCCGAGCCGGAACCGGCTGCTCTCCACCATCGCCTACCAGCTCGACGGCAAGCCGACCTACGCGCTCGAAGGCTCGATCTTCATCGCGGGCGCGGTCGTGCAATGGCTGCGCGACGGGCTCGGCCTCATCCGGACGGCGGCCGAGACGCAGCCGCTCGCCGAACGGGCCAATCCGGAGGCGGCGGTCTACCTCGTCCCCGCCTTCACCGGGCTCGGCGCGCCCTACTGGGATCCGGAGGCGCGGGGCGCGATCCTCGGGCTGACGCGCGACACCGGCCCGGCCGAATTCGCCCGCGCCGCGCTCGAGAGCGTCGCCTTCCAGACGCGCGACCTCTGGGAGGCGATGCGCGACGACTGGGCCTCGACCGGCGCGGCGGCCGGAACCGCGACGCTCCGGGTCGACGGCGGCATGTCCGCCTCCGATTTCGCGATGCAGGCGCTCGCCGACATCCTCGGCGCGCCGGTGGACCGGCCGAAGGTCATCGAGACCACGGCGCTCGGGGCGGGATGGCTTGCGGGCATGCGCGCGGGGCTGTATCCGGGACCGGCCGAATTCGCGGCGTCCTGGGCTCTCGAGCGCCGCTTCGAGCCAGAGATGCCGAAGGACCGGCGCGAGAGCAAATACGCGGGCTGGCGCGACGCCGTTTCCCGCGTTCTGGTGAAGCGCCCCGAGGCGAGGGAAGAGGAAACATGACGGTCAAGGTTGCAATCAACGGCTTCGGGCGCATCGGGCGCAACGTTCTGCGCGCCATCATCGAGTCCGGCCGGACCGACATCGAGGTGGTGGCGATCAACGACCTCGGCCCGGTCGAGACCAACGCGCACCTGATCCGCTACGACTCCGTGCACGGCCGCTTCCCGGGCACCGTCTCCGTCTCGGGCGACACGATCGACGTCGGCCGCGGCCCGATCAAGGTGACGGCGATCCGCAACCCGGCCGAACTGCCCTGGGGCGACGTCGACGTGGCGCTGGAATGCACCGGCATCTTCACCGACAAGGAGAAGGCGAAGGTCCATCTCGAGAACGGCTCGAAGCGCGTCCTCGTCTCCGCCCCGTCCGCGGGCGCCGACAAGACCATCGTCTTCGGCGTGAACGACAAGACGCTGACCAAGGACGACCTCGTCGTCTCCAACGCCTCCTGCACGACGAACTGCCTCTCGCCCGTCGCCTATGTCCTCGACCGTGAGTTCGGGATCGAGAAGGGCTTCATGACCACGATCCACAGCTACACGGGCGACCAGCCGACGCTCGACACGATGCACAAGGATCTCTACCGCGCCCGCGCCGCCGCGCTCTCGATGATCCCGACCTCGACCGGCGCCGCCAAGGCAGTGGGCCTCGTGCTGCCGGAACTGAACGGCAAGCTCGACGGCGTGGCGATCCGCGTGCCGACCCCGAACGTCTCGGTCGTGGACCTGGTCTTCATCGCGAAGAAGGCGACCTCGGTCGAGGCGGTCAACGCCGCGATCAGGGAAGCGGCGGACGGGGAGCTCAAGGGCATCCTCGGCTACACGACCGAGAAGCTCGTTTCCTCGGACTTCAACCACGACAGCCACTCGTCGGTCTTCCACATGGACCAGACCAAGGTGATGGACGGGACCATGGTCCGCATCCTGACCTGGTACGACAACGAATGGGGCTTCTCGAACCGCATGGGCGACACCGCCGTCGCGCTCGGCAAGCTGATCTGACGGCAGGGGGCCTCGCCTCCGGACCGGGAAGGGCCGCGCGACGCGGCCCTTTCTATTTCCGCCCGGCGGGTGGCGGGCAGCGCGTCGGATCCTCCTTGCCGAAGGCCCCGAGCAGCGCCTGCCAGCGCGCGCAATGGGTAGAGGCGACGCCCTGTTCCGGGCCTTCCGCCAGCGTCCAGTCCCAGACCGTCCCGACATCGCCCTTGAAAGGCACGGGGTCACGCGCATGCAGAGCGGTCAGGAGACGCCGGGTGTCGGAATCCGTCAGCGTCCGGCGCTGCTCCCTGTCGGCGGGATTCCTGAAGGCCAGGGAGCCCGGCAGCAGCCAGTGCGTCCCGATGCCGTCGCGCAGCACCGGGGGCATCGCGATCTCGTGCGGCACGATCTCGGACTGGTGCTCATGGTAGAGCGGGATCAGGTCGCGCAGGATCTCGGCCTCCAGCGCCAGCCCCATCTGCCCCCCCGCCGCCTGCACCGACTGCAGCCCGAAGCTCTCCTCGTAGGCCCCGTTCCCCGCCGAGGCGTCGGCGATGACGACATGCAGCGCCGGCCAGGGCCCGGTTCCGCCGGGCCGGGGCGAGAGCTCGTCCCGGAGCGCGAGGTAGAGCGTCACCGTCCCGCGGTTCTCCACCGTGCCGCCGTCCGTCACGTAGAAGCGGTTCTGGTATTTCGGCCCGATCTCGTCGATGGCCGCGTCGGGAAAGACCGGCGGGAAGTTCGCGCTCAACGCGGCGGCGCGGGCGACCGACATCTCCGGATCGTTGATCGTCGCGAAACGCAGGTCGCCGGGTCGCTGTTCCGGGGAGTCCGCGGCGGCCGGCAGGTTGGTCAGCACCAGCCGTCCTCCGACGCCGTCCGTGGAGCAGGGCGCGTCTCGCGCGATCTCCGCGAGGCTGCCCTTCTCCTTCGTCGTGCACTGGCCGAGCATCCCGGTGTTGAGGATCAGGCCGAAAGGCACCTTCTCCATCCCGCCGGCCCCGAGTTCGCGCACGAAGCTTTCCGCGAGCAGGCTGCCGAAACGCACCCGGGCCGGGATCCACCCCTCCGAGGCCCCGACCGTCCCCGGCTCCGCGGGCTCGTTCCCGACGTGGGTCCGCCAGCGCCAGCCGGCGAAGGCGACGTTCGCGTCGCTCGCGCCCCGCGCGACCTGGGCGATGTAGGGCTCGGCCATCGCCGTCTCGAAGACGTCCCAGGCCGGGCCGAGCTCGCCACCGGGCGGCAGGGGCCTGCGAAGCTCGTCCGCGCGCAGCGCGAAATAGGCGAGCGCGGCGCTGCCGCCCGAGACGCCGCTCGCCAAGACCACCCGGCAGATCAGATCCCGCTCCGCCAGCCCGCGCAGCACCGAGGCGGTGTAGAGCGCGGCGCGCGTGCCGCCGCCCGAGGCCGCGACGGCGATCCGCGGATCCTCCGGCCCGAGCGCGGGGCAGGGATCGGCCTCCGCCACCGCGCGCAGCCTCTTCCGGAGATCCTCGGCGCCTTGCGAGGTTTCCCAGCCCGGGACGCCATCCAGGCCCTTCCAGTCCGCGTCGAGCCGCCCGTCGCCCAGCAGGAGCGGCGTCGGGTCGAGGTTGAGATGCGCCTCCTTCACGATCGAGAGCTCGGCCGGCTGCGTGGTCGAGAGGAAGCCGAAGGCCGCCGGGGCGCCGATGCAGACGAGTGCGACGCCTCCGGTGATGCCGGGATAGGCGAGCGCCGCCCGGAGCAAGTCGCGCACCCTCGGCAGCGGATCGCGGGGACCGGGCCGGGGCATCGTCTCGATCTGGGCGCGGATCCTCGCCAGCGCCTCCGCGGGGGTGAGGAAATAGAGCGCGATCTGGTCCCGGGGCTCCGCGTAGAGCGATTCGTAGGCGCCCTGAAGCCGCAGCCGGCCGGCGCCATGCAGCGCGATGAGCCGGTCGTGGTTCCGGATCGGGCTCAGATCCATCTTCGCGCCCGCCGCCGGTGCGAAATCGTAGGGGATCGCGGTGACGAATCCGTCGCTCCCGGCCAGCAGCCGCAGGAAGCGCCGCGCCAGCAGGATGTCGGCCCAGAACCCGTAGAACCAGGCCAGCGCGTAGGCGAAGAGCAGATAGCCGACGAGGGTTCCGCCCGTCGCAGGCGCGGCGAAGACATAGGTGATGTAATGCACGCCCATCAGCCGCGCGAGCGCCAGCGCCACGACGACCGCGCTCACCGTCCATTGCGGACCGACGAAGCAGAGCCGCCCCAGCGTGTTCAGGATTTCCATCAACCGCTCGTAGAGCGCGCCGAGCAGCAGGAAAGCCCAGGTGACGAGGGTCAGCGTGACGAACCACCACCACATCGACGCCTCCGGCACGATCAGCGCGACGAAGGCCCCCGGCAGCAGCAGTTGCAGCGGATAGCGCAGCGGCGTCAGCGCGAGGCTTGCGAGGAAGGCCAGCGCGCTCCGGCCGCCGCCATAGTCGTAGCGGTCGTTCGGGGGGAAGAGCTCCGCCTGGCCGAGCGTCGAGGGCAGCGGATCGTCGGGGATCGGCCGCGTCGACCAGCGGCTGCTCAGTTCCGCGACCAGAAGCCCGACCGAAAGCTGGACCACGAGCACGGGGCCGACATGCACCCGCGCGGGGCGGAACAGGGCGAATTCCGGCATCGCCGTCGATGCGATGAGCAGGGCGCCGAGCAGGAGCAGGATCGCCACGTAGCCGAGCAGCAGATAGGCCCGCCGCCGCCGGGAGCCCGCGACGAAGGCGTGAAGCCCCGCGAGAAGCGCGAAGCCGAGCAGGCACAGCGCGACATTGGTGGCCGACCAGTCGAGGGCCGGGCCGAGCGTCACCCCCACGACCATCCAGGCGGCGAGGAACGGGATGAACCAGGGATGATCCGCCGGGGCCACCACCTGCCACGGGAGGGGGCGCGCCTCCGACAGCGGCCTGAGCAGGCGCGCGTCCCACCGGCGCCACCCGCGCACCAGCCATCTGACGACCGCGCCCAGCCCGTCGGGGGCGTCGCCCTTCGCCGAAGGGGACGGTCCATGTGCGACCATGGGAAGACTCCGGGACGATGCGCGGAGAGGCACGCGTTGAAATATGCCGTGACTTCGGCAGGATACATGAATCGGCGCGTGCGTTCAATCGGGCCGGCCTTCCGGCTCTGGACTTGCTCCCGCCGCGCCCTTAGGGTGCCGGCGGTTCGGGCTCCCCGGAACCTGGGACCATGGATCGCGGGCGTGGCGGAATGGTAGACGCAGGGGTCTCAAACACCCCCGCCGCAAGGCGTGTCGGTTCGACTCCGACCGCCCGCACCAGGGTTCTTCGGGCCGGGCCGGCGCGGTCAGCGCTTCTCCGGCTCGCGGGTGCTCGCCGTGACGTAGTTGACCGAGAGATCCCGGTCCGAGACGCGCCAGCTCCAGCTCAGCGGATTGAAGACGAAGCCCTTCGCGTCGACCGGCGTCAGCCCGGCGCCCTCGATCAGCGCGCGCAATTCGTCGGGCGTCAGGAACTTGCGCCAGTCGTGCGTGCCCTTGGGCAGCCAGCGCATCACATGTTCCGCCCCGAGGATCGCGACCGCGTAGCTCTTCGGGTTGCGGTTGATCGTCGAGCAGATCATCAGCCCGCCCGGTCGCAGCAGATCATGGCAGGCGCGCAGATAGGCGGGCGGGTCGGCCACGTGCTCGACCACCTCCATGTTGAGCACGACGTCGAAGACCTCCCCCGCCTCGGCCAGCGCCTCGGCCGTCGTGTGGCGGTAGTCGATCTCGAGCCCCGACTGCTCCGCGTGGATCCGCGCGACGGGAATGTTGCGCGCCGCCGCGTCCGCGCCGGTCACCTTCGCCCCGAGCCGCGCCATCGGCTCGCTCAGCAGCCCCCCGCCGCAGCCGATGTCGAGCAGCCGCAGCCCGGCGAAGGGCCGGTTTCCCTTCGGGTCGCGGCCGAACTGCGCCGCGATCTGGCCGATCACATAATCGAGACGGCAGGGGTTCATCATGTGGAGCGGCTTGAACTTGCCCGCCGGATCCCACCATTCCGCCGCCATCGCCTCGAATTTCGCGACCTCGGCCGGATCTACCGTTTCCCCTGAGGGCGTTGCACTCATCTTTCCAACCTGCGATGATCCACGGGCCTCGACCGGATACACCAACACGCCCATGAAAGAAAACCTGAACCCGGGCGGCCCCGGCCAGCGTGGCGGCCTCTACGCGCCCATCGAGCCCTTTCGTCAGCAGGTCATGGACATGCCTGGCGGACACCGGATCTATGTGGAGCAATGCGGCAACCCCGACGGGGTTCCCGTCGTCGTGCTGCATGGTGGCCCCGGAGGCGGCTGCTCACCCGGCATGCGCCGCTTCTTCGACCCCGCGCATTATCGGGTGATCCTGTTCGACCAGCGCGGCTGCGGCCGCTCGCAGCCCTCGGCCTCGGTCGAGAACAACACCACCTGGGATCTCGTCGCCGATATCGAGCGGATCCGCGAGGCCTGCGGGATCGACCGCTGGATCGTCTTCGGTGGATCCTGGGGCGCCTGCCTGGCGCTCGTCTACGCGCAGACGCATCCGGAGCGCGCCGCCGCGCTCGTGCTGCGCGGCGTCTTCACGATGACCCAGGGCGAGCTCGACTGGTTCTACGGCGGCGGGGCCGGCGCCTTCTGGCCGGAGCAGTGGGCGACCTTCTCCGGCATGGTCCCGCGCGAGGAACGCTCGGACCTGATCGCCGCCTATCACCGCCGGCTCTTCTCCGGCGACACCGCCGAGCAGGCGCGTTTCGCCCGCGCCTGGGCGGGCTGGGAAAGCGCGCTCGCCGTGCTCGACCCGGGCGAGGGGCGCGGCTCGCCTTCCGGCGCCTACGCGCTCGCCTTCGCGCGGCTCGAGAACCACTATTTCATCAACGGCGGTTTTCTCGACGGCGACGGGCACATCCTGCGCCACATGGGGCGGATCGCCGCCGTGCCCGGTTACATCGTCCAGGGCCGCTACGACATGATCTGCCCGCCGCACACGGCCCATGCGCTGCATCGCGCCTGGCCCGGCTCGTCGCTGCGCATGATCCCGACCGCGGGCCATGCGCTCTCGGAGCCGGGGATTAGCGCGGAACTGGTCGCGATCATGGACCAGCTGCGCGCCGGTCGCCCCGGCCGCTGAGCCGCCGGCCTCAGCCCGCGGCGGGCGGGGCCGCCGGCCGGGCCGGGTTGGCCGCCTTGATCGCGCGGGTGAAGGCGGTGACGAGGTTGAGCCCGCTCTGCTTGTCGAGCCCCGCGCCCGCGAAGCCGAGTTCGGACACCGCCGTCAGCCGGCCGTTCACTTCGAAGAAGGCCCGCCAGAAGCGCGGCTCCAGCCCGGCGATCGGCTGGGGGCCACGGTCCTCCACATAGAGATAGAGCACGCCGTCGCGCTCCGCGCTTTCGAGCAGGCGCACCCCTTGGGGCTGCCCGCCGCGCCCGACCAGCGCGAGGCCCTGTGGGGTCCGCGCATAGCGGGCGAGATCGGCGAGCGATCGGGTCGCGGGGCCGTCGTCGCCGAGACCGGTCGGCGAGACGCTCGCCGTCATCGCCGCCCCGACCGGCGGCTTGGCGCGCGCCGCCTCCGCCACCGGTGCCGGCGCCGGTGGCGAGCCGGCGCTCGCGGCCGCGCCGGTGAGGCGCGGACCCGCGCCCGGGCCGCGCGCCAGCAGCGCGCAGTCGGTCACCAGCACGAAGGCGCCGGTCGAGGTCACGCTCGTGCTGTCGGAATCGACGCAGAAACCGGCCGGGGCCGCGATCGTCAGCCGCTGGCCGCCCGTGGTCACCGTGGTCCGGGTCGGCGTGGTGCCGGAAACGCCAGGCTGCTCGCAGGCCGCGAGCAGGAACAGGGCGGCGATGCCCGCCGCCTTGGAAATACGCATGAATCCGCCTCTTCTGTCTCGCGCGCGCCTCCCGGCGGTCCCGGCGGACGGGACGGCGGGGCCCGGCGCGCGTGACCCGTCCTAGGCGCTCGCCGGAGGGGGCGCAACCCCGGCTCCGCGCGCTTGCGTTCGGAGCTCCGCCCGGCGCAGGGTCGGGGTCGATACACGCGGTCCCGGCGGAGGGGATGGAATGCGGCCCAGCCCCTTGCACGGTCCGGCCTTCGAGGCCTTCGTCGCCCCAGCGCGGCGGCGTCCCCGGCTCTGGCGGCTGATGCTCGGCGGGGTCCTCGCGGGCGCGGTCTGGCTCGCCACCGTGGCGTTCTGCCTCAGGCTCGCGCTGGCGCGGGGCCTCGGGCCGGGAGATCCCGGCCTCGTCATCGCCTATCTCTTCTCCTTCGCGGGGCTCGCGGGCGGCGCCGCGCTCGCCGCGCGGCTTCTCGGCGGCCGGGGGCCTGCCACGCTGATCGGCCCCGGCGGCTTCGAACCGCGCGCCTTCGCCTGGGGCGCGCTGGTGGTGGCGGGCTTCGCCACCGCCGGGGCGCTCGCCGGCGCGCTGTTCGACGATCCGCTCCGCCGGAGCCTCGCCCTCGGCCCCTGGCTCCGCGCGCTGCCGCTCGCCCTCCCGGCGCTTGCGATCCAGACCGCGGCCGAGGAACTCGCCTTCCGGGGCTTTCTCCTGCAGGGCCTCGCGGCCCGCTTCCGCGCGCCCCCGGTCTGGCTCGGCCTGCCCGCGCTCGTCTTCGGCGCGCTGCACTGGGATCCGGCGACCTATGGGCCGAACGCGCCGCTCGTCGTCGCGAACGCCGCGCTGATCGGACTCATCCTCGGCGATGTCACCGCGCGGCGCGGCAACCTTTCGCTCGCGATGGGGATGCATTTCGCCAACAACGCCGCGGCGCTGCTGCTCGTCGCCGCGCCCGGGCCGCTGAGCGGCCTCGCGCTCTGGGTCTCCTCGACCGGGCCGGATCAGCCGGCGGCCTTCGGGCGCCTGCTGCTCGTCGGCCTCGGCGCGACGCTAGCCTGTTACGCGCTCTGGCTCGGGTGGAACCGGCGCGGCGGGCGTGGCTGAGGCGTCGGGCAGATAGCCGAAATGGCGCAGCACCTCGCCGCAGCGCGCCTCGATCTCGGCCCGCGCCGCCGGGTCGAGCCGCGCCAGCGAGGTCGCGTTCGCATCGGCGCGCATGTGCCCGGCCATCTCTGCGAAGGTGTAGCAGCGGTTGATCTTCTCGATGCCGACGATCCGGTCCCCGTCCATGATCCGGTGCTTGTCCTGGAGCATCACGCCCCGGGTCCTGTTCGGATCGAGGCCGCAGAAGCCGAACATCTCGAGGCTGACCTTCCAGGGGTCCGCCAGCAGATCCTCGAACCGCCAGGTCCGGACCGGCAGGCCCGCCGCCTCGTATTCCATGAGCCAGCGGCCGAACCGGTCGTAGAGCGCGGTCGCCTGCGCGACGCCGGCCCGGCGCGCCATCTGCCCCTCGCAGACGCCGCGCCCGTCGCGGATGACTCCGACGAAACGCGCGTCCGGATAGAGTTCCAGCAGGTCCGGAACCAGCCCGACATTGTAGTTCATCACCTTCACGACCATCCGGTCGGGCGGCAGGTCGTCGGAATAGAAGCCCCGCTCGCGGAGCACCGCCTTGTAGGAGGCGATCTTGCCCGCGTTGGCCCGCACCGAATCCGCCAGCCCCGCGCGAAGCGCCCGGCCGGCGAGGCCCCGCAGCGGCCGCTCCCGCCGGAGCGGCGCGTCGAGGTTCAGCACATCGCCCCGCGTCAGCCAGATCGGCGCGTAGCGCAGCAGCTTGCGCGCCTGGCGCAGCGGCTCCTTCCGCAGCGTCCGCGGCCGGAACGGCTCATGGAACTCGCCCTGGGGCCAGAGGGTCGCGGGGTGGGAGCGGAAGATGTTGAGCGGCTGATTCGTGCCGCCCCGCTGAAGTCCGAGAATGAAAACAGGTCCGGCGCCACTCACTCGCCAATCTCCTCGCCGCGCACAGGTACTCCGCCGCCATTGTGGGCGATTTCGGGCAAGGGCGTCAACGCGGTCCCGGAAACCGCGCGGGCCGCCGCGGATCTCCGACGGAAGGCTCCCCGGACTCGAGGACCGGCTACCGTCGCGGGGCGCCGGGCGGCCGGGGTGGCGAAGATTGCATTCGCGCCGCGCCGGGAATATCTAGGCCAGCGGATCGACGACGGGAGGATCTGTCGCGCAATGAGCTGGATTTCCAACTACGTCCGCCCGAAGATCAACTCGCTCTTCGCCCGGCGCGAGGTGCCCGAGAATCTCTGGGTGAAATGCGACGGCTGCGGAACCATGCTGTTTCACCGCGAGCTCGCGGACAATCTCAACGTCTGCCCGAACTGCGGCTATCACATGGCGATCAGCCCGCGGGACCGTTTCCGCGCGCTCTTCGACGGCGGGGTCTTCGTCGAGGTCGACGTGCCGAAGCCGATCGCGGATCCGCTGGGCTTCAAGGACCAGAAGAAATATCCCGACCGCCTGCGCGAGGCGCGCAAGAAGACCGGCGAGGAAGATGCGATGCTCGTCGCCGAAGGCGAGATCGGCCGGCTGAAGACCGTCTGCGTGGGCCAGGACTTCGCCTTCATGGGCGGCTCGATGGGCATGTATGTCGGCAATGCGATCGTCGCAGGCGCCGAGCGCGCGCTGAAGCGCAAGTGCCCGCTGGTGCTCTTCGCCGCGGCGGGCGGGGCGCGGATGCAGGAGGGGATCCTGAGCCTGATGCAGATGCCGCGCGCGACCGTCGCGGCGCAGATGCTGCGCGAGGCGGGGCTGCCCTATGTCGTCGTGCTGACCGATCCGACCACCGGCGGCGTGACCGCGAGCTATGCGATGCTGGGCGACGTGCAGATCGCCGAACCCGGCGCGCTCATCTGCTTTGCCGGGCCGCGCGTGATCGAGCAGACGATCCGCGAGACGCTGCCCGAGGGGTTCCAGCGCTCGGAATACCTGCTCGACCACGGGATGCTCGACATGGTGGTGAAACGCGGCGAAATGCGCGAGGTGCTGACCCGGCTCCTGCGGCTCCTGACCGACCAGCCGCCGGCGGTGCTGGGGGAGCTTTCCGCCGCCCCGGTCGAAATGCCGGCCGAGCCTTCCTGAGGTCCGCCCCATGACCCGCGCCGCGCCGGAGGCGCCCGGTTCCGACCGGGTGCTCGAACGTCTGATGACGCTGCACCCCAAGATCATCGACCTGACGCTCGGCCGGGTCGAGCGGCTTCTGGCCGCGCTCGGCCATCCCGAACGCCGCCTGCCGCCGGTGATCCACGTCGCGGGCACCAACGGCAAGGGCTCGACACTCGCGATGATCCGCGCGGGGCTGGAGGCCGAGGGCAAGGTTGTCCACGTCTATACCTCGCCCCATCTCGCCCGTTTCCACGAGCGGGTGCGCGTCGCGGGCGAACTGATCGCGGAGGACGCGCTGATCGCGCTGCTGGAGCGGTGCGAGGCGGCGAACGGCGGCGCGCCGATCACCTTCTTCGAGATCACCACCGCCGCCGCCCTGCTCGCCTTCGCCGAGACCCCCGCCGACTACACGCTGCTCGAGGTCGGGCTCGGCGGCCGGCTCGATGCCACGAACGTGATCGCGGAGCCGGCGGCGACGGTGATCACGCCGGTCTCGATCGACCACCAGCAGTATCTCGGCGAGACCCTCGGCGAAATCGCGGGCGAGAAGGCGGGGATCCTGAAGCCCGGCGTCACGAGCGTGATCGGCCCGCAGGAGGCCGCGGCGCTCGACGTGATCGAGGCGCGGGCGGCGGCCATCGGCGCGCCGCTCACGGTCGCGAACCGCGACTGGCAGGTCTGGGAGGAGCGCGGGCGGATCGCCTATCTCGACGCGCGCGGGCTTCTCGATCTGCCGCGGCCGAACCTGATCGGCGCGCACCAGGTGTCTAACGCCGGCGCGGCGCTTGCGACGCTGCGCCATCTCGGCGTCTCGGAGGCGGGTTGCGAGGCGGCGGTGACGCGCGCCGAATGGCCTGCGCGGCTGCAGCGCCTGCGCCGGGGACCGCTCGTCGAGGCGGCGGGCGGCTGCGAACTCTGGCTCGACGGCGGGCACAACCCGGCGGCGGGCGAGGCGCTGGCCGAGGCGCTCGGGCGCCTGCCGGAACGCCCGCTCCACCTCGTGACGGGGATGCTGAACACCAAGGATATCTCGGGCTTCCTGCGCCCGCTCGCCGCGCTCGCCCGCGATCTGCGCGGGGTGAGCATCCCGGGCGAGGCCGCGACGCTCTCGGGCCCCGAGACGGTCGCGGTGGCGCGGGGCGTCGGCATGAAGGCCGAGCCGGCGGCGGACGTGGCGGACGCCATCGCCGAGATCCGCGCCGGGGATCCCGGGGCGCGCATTCTCATCTGCGGATCGCTCTACCTCGCCGGGCGGGTGCTGCGGGAGAACGGCTGAACGCCGGGGGGGGCGGACAGATGTCCGCCCTGCGAAGAGGGGCGGACCACAAGGCCCGCCCCCTCAACCCGATCGAACATGTAGGGCGGACTTCAGTCCGCCATCCGCCCGCGCCGCCGTCTCAGACCGAATCCTCGATCCAGCCCTTGAGGCTCGCCTTCGGCGCGGCGCCGGTGCGGTTCGAGACGACCTCGCCGCCCTTGAACATGAAGAGCGCCGGAATGCCGCGGACGCCGAACTGCGCCGGGATCCCCGGGTTCTCGTCCACGTTCACCTTCGCGACCTTGATCTTGCCCTCGTATTCGGTGGCAAGCTCTTCCAGCGCCGGGCCGATCATGCGGCAGGGGCCGCACCATTCAGCCCAGAAATCGACCAGGACAGGCACGTCGGACGAGAGAACCTCGTCCTGGAAATTGCTGTCCGTCACCTTGACCGTCGCCATTGCTCGGCTCCTCGAATGAAGTTGGAGCATAACCTATGGAGCACCCCCCGGGGGGTCAAGGGAGCGCCCGCCGGATCATGCCCGGCATTCCGCCAGCGCCCGGGCGAGCGCTGCCGCGGTCAGGGCGCCGGGCAGCGGCATGAGCCGCGCGCTCCGCGTCCAGAGCACCGCCGTCTCGATCCGCCTGCCCGGCCAGATCGGGGCGAGCGCGGCGGCGTAGGCGCCCATCTGCCGCAGGATGCCCTCGGGCACCTGCTCCGGCGCCTCCGGCACGCCGCGGTTCGACTTGAAATCGACCGCGAGCACCCGCTCCGGCCCGACCACCAGCCGGTCGATCCGGCCGATCAGCCGCCGGCCCCGCGCCTCGGGCATCGGCGCCGCGATCTCCACCTCGGCGAGCGTGTCCGGTCCGAAGAGGAAGTCGAGTTCCGGCGCCAGCAGCACCCCCTCCGCCTCGGCGAGGAGCGCGGGAAGGTCGTCGCGGCCGGGCAGGAGGCGCGCGGCGAGGGCGGGCCAGTCCGCGCGCGCCCGCCCGCGCAGCCGTTCGAGCAGCAGGTGCGCCGCCTCGCCGCGGGCGAGCGGGTCGCCCTCCTCCGCGAAGGCCTCCGCCTCGAAGGGCAGGGCATGGACGCCGCCGAGGTTGGACGGGGTGAGGAACACCGCCTCCGCCTCCTCCGGGATCCGCGCGGGGCGCAGCGCCCAGTCGGGCGGCGCGGGCGGCTCGGCCTCGGGTTCCGGCGCCTTCGCCACGCCCTCTTCCCAGCCCTTGGCCAGCGTCAGCCCATCCTCCGTCTCCTCCGGGGAGAGGCCGCGCAGCGCGGTCTCGACCAGCCCGTACCAGCTCCCGTCGCCCTCCTTCGGCGGCTGGCCCGCGCCCGCGACGATGAGCCAGGACCGCGCGCGGGTCAGCGCGACGTAGAGCAGCCGCAGGTTCTCCGCGCGCACCAGCCCGCGGCGCTCCCGCTCGGCGCGTTCCAGCGCGGGGGGCGTGGCATCGGCGCGCGCGCGCCAGGCGGCGCCGGCCGGATCGAGGCGGAGCAGCTGCGGCGGGTTGCCCCCGTCCCGCCGGGGCGCCGTGTCGGGCAGGATCACGATCGGCGCCTCGAGTCCCTTGGAGCCATGCACCGTCATCACCCGCGCCTGGTCGGCGGTATCCTCGAGCCGACGCTTGACCTTCATCTCCTCGCGGTCGATCCAGTCGAGGAACCCGGTGAGGCTCGGCGCCTCGCCGGTCTCGTAGGCGAGCGCCTGATCGAGCAGCGCGTCGATCGCATCCTCCGCCTCGTGGCCCAGCCGGGCGACCAGCCGCCGGCGCCCGTCGTGGCGGATCAGGATCCGCTCCAGCAGTTCGAACGGACGCTCGTAATCGGCGCGGCCGCGGATGTCGTCGATCAGCCCGACGATGGCCGAGCCCGCCTCCCGCGCCCGGAGCGCGGCCCAGAGCGAGCCGTCGCGGTCATGCGCGAGATCGAAGAGCGCCTCCTCGCTCATGCCCCCGAGCGGCCCGCGCAGGAGCGCGGCGAGCGAGAGATCGTCGCCCGGCGTCGCCGCCACCCGCAGCAGGGCGAGCAGGTCGCGCACCGCGAGCTCCCCCTCGAGCTTCAGCACGTCGGCGCCCGCGACCGGCACCCGCTCGATCTTGAGCGCGCGGATGATCGCGTGGAACAGTTCCGCCCGGCGCTGGACCAGGATCAGCACGTCGCCCGGCCGCATCGCGCGGTTCTCGCCGGGCAGGAGCTTCCCCTCGTCGAGCCAGCCCCGGATCCGCCGCGCCACCCGGCGCGCGAGTTCGGCCACCGGATCGTCGGGCGCGACCGTCGCCTCCGGGCTCTCCCAGGGCGGTTCCTCGGCCCTGGCGGGCTTCGGCAGGAAGGGCCAGAGCTCGACCCGGCCCGGCATCTCCTCGCGGAAGGCGCGATGCTCCACACGCTCGAACCCGGCGCCGCCGGGTCCCGCGAAGACCTCATCCACGAGCCGCAGCACCGGCTTCGCGGAGCGGAAGGAATGGAGCAGGTCGCAGCGCTGGAGTTCCCGCCCCATGCCCGAGAGCATCGCGTCGTAGCTCCGGCGCATCTCGCCGAAGGCGACGGGGTCCGCGCCCTGGAAGCTGTAGATCGACTGCTTCTCGTCGCCGACCACGAAGATCGTCCGCTCGATCCCCCGGTCATCGAGGCCGACGAAGAACTCGTCCGAGATCGCCTTGATGACCTGCCACTGCCGCGGGCTGGTGTCCTGCGCCTCGTCGACCAGGATATGGTCGAGGCCGCCATCGAGCCGCCACAGCACCCAGGCCGCGGTCTCCCGCCGCGAGAGCAGGTCGCGCGCGCGGTCGATCAGGTCGTCGAAATCGAGCAGGCCGCGCGCGCGCTTGCGCTTTTCGTAGAGGCCGAGGAAGGCGCGGGCGAAACGGTGCAGCGCCTCGCACCGCGCGAGGGCGGCGAGCGCGAGCCGCCGGGGCCGCGCCGCCTCGACCTTGCGCATCAGATGGTTGAGCGCGTTCGTCAGCGCGGGATGGGCCTCGCGCAATGCCTTGGTGGGGATCGAGCCGGCCTTCGCGGTGAAGGGATTGGCGCCGCTCTTCATCAGCAGGCAGCCTTCCAGCGCCGCGAGGCACGCCTCGGCGTCGCGAAGCCCGAGCGCCGCGCGGAGCGCCGCGCCGAGCTTGCCGTCGTTCTTCTCCCGGGGCGCGAGGATCGCGATCCATTCGCGCAGGCAGGCCACCGAGGGCTCGCTCAGCACTTCGTCGCGGAGCCCGTCGGCGGTCAGCCCCGGTTCGGCCTCGAGCGCGCGGGCGAGTTCCAGGGCGTCGAAGGGCGCGGCGAAATCCTCCCGCCGCTGGACGATCTCGAGCATCAGCGGATCGGGATCGTCGCCGGAGAGATACATGGCCATTCCCGCGACCGCGGCGGGGTCGGTGCCGGCGAGCGTGTCTAGCACTTCCTCGCGGAGAGCGCGCGCGGCGCGGTCGTCCAGCATCTGGAAGCTCGGCGCCACCCCCGCCTCGAGCGGGAAGCGGCGGAGCAGCGCGTCGCAGAAGGCGTGGATCGTCTGGATCTTCAGCCCGCCCGGCGTCTCGAGCCCGCGCGCGAAGAGCCGCCGCGCCTCGTTGAGTTCCTCCGCGCTCGGCGGCGGGCCCTCCTCGCCGAGCTTCAGGAGTTCGGCGCGCAGCGCGTCGTCGTCGAGCATCGCCCATTTGCCGAGCGTGGCGAAGAGCCGGTTCTGCATCTCCGCCGCCGCGGCCTTGGTATAGGTGAGGCAGAGGATGCGCCTGGGGTCGGTCCGGGCGAGGAGGAGCCGCGCCACGCGGTCGGTCAGCACGCGCGTCTTGCCCGAACCCGCGTTGGCCGAGACCCAGCTCGACGCGTCGGGCTTGGCCGCGCGCCATTGCGCCAGCGTCGCGTCGGTGGGCGCCCCGGCCGGTTCCGGCTTCGCGATCGGCCTCTGCTCGGTCACGCCATCCCCTCCGGTTCCTCGCCATCGGCCCATTCGCCGTAGCGGGCGAGATGGTCGTAGTCGTTCGCATAGACGAGCTGCGCCGGGCGCAGCCGGGCGGTGAACCCGACCTCCCCGCTCTGGTAGCGCGCGATCAGCGCTGCGAGCCTGGTCCAGGTCGCCTCGACCCGCTCCGCGACCTCCCCGAGCGCGCGCGAGTCGCCGGTGCCGATGCTGATGAGTTCCAGATGCCAGGCGGGCGCCGCCGGCAGCTTCTCGAACCCGCCCGCCTCCGCGATCGCCGCCTCGAGCGGCAGCTGGAGGTGGGTCCGGTCGCTCGGCAGCCCGCCCGACTTGTAGTCGTAGATCACGTAGCCCTCGGGGGCGCGGTCGATCCGGTCCGCCTTCGCGGTCACGGCGAAGGGCGCGGGCAGCCCCTCGAAGGCGCGCCGCCCCCGGATCTCGTGGGCGAGCGGCTCGGCGCGGAGCCGCCGTTCGGCCTCGCCGTCGACGAAACGCTCGGCGGTCCGGGCCAGCCGGGCGAGCCAGATCGCGCGGACCGCCGGCCAGGGCGTCGTCTCCTCGAGGCCGCGCTCCGCCGCGTCGATCAGCGCCGCGCGCGCGTCCGCGGGCAGCGCGTCCCGCGTGTCGAGGATGAACTTCTCCACCACCGCGTGCAGCGCGGTGCCCCGGGCGAGTGCGTCCGCCTCGCGCCCCGGCGGGTCGAGCCGGCGGAGCCGCAGCACCTTGCGGGCGTAGATCGCATAGGGATCGCGCGCGAGGGTCTCGATCTGGGTAACCGAAAGCTCGGCGGGGAACTGCCCGGGCGCGAGCCGGGGCGAGGGACGCCGCGCCGGCTCCTCCCGCGTCTCCGGCCGGGAGAGCCGCGCCGCCTGGGCGAGAAGCGCCTTGCCCCGCGCCTTCGCGGCCTCGACCGCCGCCTCGCCATCCGGCGGCAGGCCGCGCAGCAGGTTCTCGAGCCGCGTCAGCCAGCGCGCGGCGACGGTCGGGGCTTCCGCGTCGCGCAGCGCGCGGGAGACGATCACCCGGCCCGCGCCCATCGCCTGCTGGAAGTCGTGCGCGGCGAGGCCGATGCGCCGTTCTGGGCTCGGCAGGCCGAGCTCCGCGCGCATCGCGCGGTTGAGCCAGGGGTCGGCGCCGGGCAGGCTCGGCCAGACGCCCTCGTTGAGCCCGCCGAGGATCACGAGCTCGGCGGTCTGCACCCGCGCCTCCAGCGTGCCCCAGATCGCGATGCCGGGATGGGTGACGACCGCCTCCTCCGGCACGTCGACCGCGGCCATGATCGAGCGCAGCAGCGCCTCGTATTCCACCGGCGTGACCGGCCCTCCCGCCTCGGCGTCGCGGGAGAGATCCTCCATCAGCGCGCGCGCGCGCAGTCCCGCGCTCCGGTCCCAGAGGCGGTGGCCGGCCCCCGCCGGCCCGCCCGCCAGCGCCTCGGCGGTCGCGACATGCCAGGCGACCCGCTCCGCGAGCGGGACCGGCCCCTCGGGCGGTGTCGCGTCGAGCGCCGCCGCGAGCCAGCCGATCCACTCCTCGGCGCCTTCCGCGCGCGCCCACTGGCCGAGATCGGCCCAGTCGATCCAGGGCGCGCCGCCGCGCAGCTTGCCGCGCTCGAGCTTCGCGGTGAGTTCCATGTGGCGCCCGCGGGCACCCTCGCCGCTGTTGACGAGCGGATGCTTCAGCAGCGTCAGGAGCGCTCCGGGCGTCAGCCGCTCTCCCATCCGCGCCGCGATCCGGCGCAGCAGCACGCCCGGCGGCGTGAGGGCGAGCGGCCGGCCGGCGCTGTCGTCCGGGATCAGGCCCCAGCGTTCGAGTTCCGCCGTCACGCGGCGCGCCAGCGTCCGGTCCGGCGTGATCAGCGCCGCGCGCCGCTCCCGCTCCGCCGCCTCGCGCAGCGCCAGCGCGATCGCGAGCGCCTCGCCGCGTGGGTCCGGCGCCTCGATCCAGGTAAGATCGGCGCAGGCCGCCGCCAGCGTCGGGCGCAGCGCCGCGCCCTCGCTTCGCCACTGGTCCGTCACCGGCGCGGGGCGGAGCGCGAGCGAGATCAGCGCGTCGCGCTCCGGCGCGGGCGGCGGGATCGACGCCCAGGGCTCGGAGGCGCCGGGGTCGAAGCCGATCTCGCGGCCGAGCCGGCGGAAGCCGTGCTGGGGATGGTCCACCGCCCCCTCCGCCTCGGGATCGAGCCGGTCCCATACGTGGCCGGGCAGCGTCGCGTCGAGCCCGGGCAGGATCAGCGCGCCCTGCGGCAGGCGCGCGACATGCGCCATGAAGCGCCGCGTCGCCCCGCGCGAGCCGGTCGAGCCCGCGACGATGACCGGATGCGCGGGCGGCGCCAGCCGCCAGAGCTCGGCCCAGGCTTCCGCGGCGGCGCGCAACCGCCCCTGGCCGCCGACGTCGCCGCTCGCCGCCTCGTAATCGGCGAGGAGGCGCAGGAAGGCGAGGCCGCGCCGCCAGTGCTCGGCATGTTCCCCGGCGTCGATCGCCTCCAGCGCCTCGGGCGGCACGCCCTCGCCGCGCATCTCGTCGAAGAGGTCGGCGAGGCTGTCGGCGAGGTCATAGGCCGCCGTTTCCGCGGCGAGCGAGGGATCCGCGGCGATGAGCGCGGAGACGAGCCGCGCGAGTTCGAGCTTGCGGCGCAGGGAGGAGACGGGCGGCGCCGGATCGAGCGGGCCAAGCGGATCCTCGCCCAGTTCCGTCACCACCCGGATCCGGGGCAGGAGCCGCGCCGGCCCGCGCCCGAGCTCGGCGAGCAGCGCGCGGCGCATCCGCTGCGTGTTCACCCAGATCTCGACCCGCGCCGCCGCCTCGGGCGGCTGGCCGGCGAGCCGCGCGTCGAGCCCCGCGACCAGCGCCCGGGCGAAATCGACGCCGGGCGGCAGGTGGAAGACGCGTGGGCCGTCGCTCGGGGGAAAGAAACTCATCGGGCCAGCTCCGCCTCGGCGCGCGCGATCCCCTCGGGCCGGCCGACATCGACCCAGCCGCCGTCATGGACCGCGCCGAAGACCCGCCCGCCGGCGAGCAGGAGATCCCAGAGCCGGTTCAGCGAGAAGATCCGCTCCGGGATCTCGCCGAGCCGGGCGGGCTCGATGATCTGCGTGCCGGCGTAGACGAAGGGCGCCTCCGGCGCCGCGCCGCGCCGGGTCAGCCGCCCCTCCGCGTCCCGGAAGAAGTCGCCCACGCCGGTGTGGCCAGCCGCCCGTTCGCGCGGGACGAGGCAGAGCAGCGCGTCCATCCGCGCCGGATCCCAGGCGCGCGCGAGGCTGTCGAGCGGGTTCGGTCCGCGCCAGACCATGTCGGCGTTGAGCGTGAAGACCGGGCCGTGGCCAAGGAGCGGCAGCGCCGCGCGCAGTCCGCCGCCGGTCTCGAGCAGCGCCGGCTCCTCCGAGACGACCGCCTCGGGCGCCTCCGCCGCCAGCCAGGCGCGCATCTGGTCCGGATGGGCGTGGATGTTGACCACCGTGCGCGCCACCCCCGCGGCCCGCGTCAGGTCGAGCGCGCGCGCGAGCAGCGGGCGGCCCGCGACCTCGATCAGTGGCTTCGGCCTGTGGCGCGTCAGCTCCCCCATCCGCGTGCCGAGCCCGGCCGCGAAGATCATCGCCGCCCGGGGCCTCATCGCGCCGCCCCCGCGATCCGCGCCCGCGCGCCCTTGTCGGGCGGGGGCACATGCGCGGCGACGAAGGCGCGCAGCCCGTCGAGCGCGGGATGGTCGAGATCGCCCTGGAGCCAGCGCCAGACGCGGGGCAGGTGGTCGAGGTAGCGCGGCTTGCCGTCGCGCCGGCAGAGGCGGGTGAAGAGGCCGAGGATCTTCAGGTTGCGCTGCGCCGAGAGGATATGCGCCGCCGCGTCGAATTCCTCCGCCGCGCGGCCCGCGCGGGCGAGGTAGCGCGCGCGGGCCAGCGCCGCCAGCGGCTCGGGAATGTCCCGGCGCGCGTCGCGGACGAGGGAGACGAAATCGTAGGCGGGATGGCCGATCAGCATGTCCTGGAAGTCGAGCAGACCGATCCGGGCCGGCCCCGACCGCGCGGGCAGCCAGACGAGGTTCTCGGCGTGGTAATCGCGATAGATCGGCACGGTCGAGCCGGGCAGGACCGGGGCGAAGGCCGCCTCGGCGCGGGCCTCGTACTCGGCCGCGAGGTCGGGCGGGACCGGGCCCGCGACGGCGGGCAGGTACCATTCCGCCATCAGCCGTGCCTCGCGCATCAGCACGGCCATGTCATAGGCCGGCGGCGTCCAGCCGGGTACTCCGTCCCAGCTCAGCTCCTGCATCCGGGCGAGCGTCTCCACCGCCGCGGAGTAGAGCTCCGGCTCGCGCCCCGGCTCGCGGGCGCAGAGGCCCGCGATCAGGTCGTCGCCGAAATCCTCGAGCAGGACCAGCCCGCGTTCCGGCGCGGCGGCGAGGATCTCGGGCGCGGAGAGCCCGTTGGCGCGCAGCCAGCGCGCGACGGCGAGGAACGGGCCGGTGTCGAGCCCGCTCTCCGGCGGCACGTCCATCAGGATCGCCCGGCGCCCGGGCGCCGCGATCCGCTCGTAGCGCCGCGCCGAGGCGTCGCCCGCGAGTGGCGCGCGGCGCGCGGCGCCCCAGCCCTCCGCCTCCAGGAAGGCCGCGATCTCCGCCCCGCGCGTCATCGCGCCATCTCCGCGAGCGCCGCCGGGAGCCAGTCCCAGCCGGCCCCGCGCGCGATGAGCGTCGCGCGGCGTCCCTCGCCTTCGAGGGCGAAATCGAGCCGCAGGTCGATCCGGCGGGCGGGCAGCGCGGGACCGAGCCGTTCCGCCCATTCGACGAGGCAGATCGCGCTTCCGAAGGCTTCCTCCAGCCCGAGCTCCGCGATCTCGTCGACCGTGCCCAGACGGTAGAGATCGGCGTGCCAGAGCTCGACCGGACCCAGATCGTAGGTCTGGACCAGCGTGAAGCTCGGCGAGGGGATGTCCTCGGCCCGGCCGAGCGCGGCGAGGCGGTGGGCGATCAGCGCCCGGGCGAAGAGGCTCTTGCCCGCGCCGAGCCCACCCGAGAGCGCGACGAGATCGCCGGCGCCGAGCCGGGGCGCCAGCGCGCGGGCGAGCGCCTCGGTGGCGTCGGGATCCGGCAGGTCGAGAATGCGCTGCAAGGGCCGATCCTGAGACAATGCGAACCCGGCTGTTCTATCGCCCCGACCGGCCAGCGCAAGGCCCCGGCGCCTCGCGCGGGATCCGGGGCCGAACCTCAGGCACCGCGCGCGCGTCCGGGCGCGTCCGCGGGTCTCGCGGCGTCGGGAAGCGTCATCGTCAGCACCAGGCGGGTTTCCTCCCGCGTCACGGCCAGCCCGCCGCCGGCCGCCTCCGTCATCCGCCGGGCGATCGCGCCGGCGATGCCCTCCTCCCTCGGCGTGCCGGGCTCGACCTCGGCGCGGAGCCCCTCCGCCGCCTGCCGGATCGAGAGCGTCGTGCCCGGCCGCGCCAGATCCGCCGCCGCGAGGCCGAGCGCGAGTGCGAGGCGGCGCCGCGCGCCGGGCCAGCGCGTCTCGTCGCCGCTCACCTCGAGCGCGAGGCCGCGGCGGCGGAGCGCGCGGGCGAGCAGGGGGAGCGGACCGTCGTCGCCGCCGTCCCCGAGCGCGACGAGGGCCGCGGCCTCGGCGAGCCCGTCGCGCAGGTCGCGCGCCGTCGCCTCCAGCGCGCGGGAAGCCTCGCCCGTCGCCGCCGGGATCGTCGCGGCGATCCGGCGGGCCGCCTGCTCGGCCGGCACGCGCAGCCGCTCGAAGGCGAATTCCCCGAGGAGCGCCGTTTCCTCGCGCGCGTCCCGCCCCCGCTCCGCGCCGCGGTCGCGGAAGACGACGAGCGACGCGGCGTCGGGCAGCGGCGCGACCAGTACGTCGAACCCGCGCCCGTCGAGGAGCGCGACGCGGCCGGTGAAGGAGGCGCGCGTCTCCGCGCCGGTGGCGAAATCGGTCAGCCGCGTCCAGAGGTCGCTCGGCGCGGAACGCCCGGCGCAGCGGCGCGCCATCTCGGCGACCCCGAGCCCGCGGGGCTCCTCCGCGCCCTCGGGATCCCAGATCGCGCGGAAGGCCGCGTTGACGAAGACGAGCTCCCCCGCCGCGTCGAAGACCGCCACCGCCTCCGAGATCCGGTCGAGCGTCGCCTGGCCGAGTTCCAGTTCCGAGCGGTAGCGCCGCTCGATCTGGATCGCGGTCGAGATGTCCTCGAACAGGAAGGCGAGCGCGCCCTGCGGATGCGGCCGGCCCGTGACGCGGAAGATCTTGCCCGAGGGCAGCACCCAGTTCTCCTCGTAGGTGCCCTCCCGCGCGCCTTCCTCGAGCTCGCTCAGCTTGCGCCGCCAGGAGGTGAAATCCTTCTGGTCCGGCATCTGCCGAGTCTCGCGCAAACGCTCGAGGAAGTCGCGCAGGGAGGGCCGGCCGGCGAGCCAGACCGCGTCGATCCTCACGAGATCGGTCAGCGCGGGGTTGAAGAGGCCGAGACGGCGGTTCCTGTCGAAGACCGCGAGGCCGATCGGCAGATGCGCGAAGGTCTCGGTCAGCGTCTCGATGAAGCGGCGGAGCGCGGCCTCGGCCATCACGAGGTCGTCGGCGGCCAGCGCGAAGCCGATCCAGCCGCCTCCCGCCCTGGGCGCTTCGGAAACCTCGTACCAGTCCCGGTCGCCGGCGGCTCCCGCGACACCGACCCGGCGCCGGAGGAATTCGCCGCGCGCGGTCAACGGCACCTGTTCCGGCACATGGGCGAAGGCACTCGGACCCCCGGGCTCGGCCAGAGGCGCCTCCGCCGCGCCGAAGCGCTCGCGATAGGGCCGGTTGCACCAGTCGATCTGGCCGTCGGCGCCGACCGTCCAGGCGAGCAGCGGGGCGCGGTCGATCAGCCCGCGCAGCAGCGCCGCCTCGGCCTCCGCCCGTTCGAGCGCGCCGCGCGCGCCGCGCAGCGCCGTCGCGTCCTCGCTCGCCGGGCGGATCGCCAGATGGGCCGCCCCGTCGCGCGGCCAGCCCACGAGTTCGTAGGCGCCGCCGTCGCGGCGCTGGCAGTGATGGCGGAAGGCGGTGCCGTGGAGCATCAGCTCCTCCAGATCCGCCCGGATCCCCGGGCAGTCGCGTTCGAGATGCGCGATCAGCGCCGAGAGCCGCCCCGACCTCGGGTCAAGCGTACCGATGAGCCCGCGCGCGGCCTCCGTCAGCGGGCGCGCGAGCGACCCCCGCAGCAGGAATTCGCAGGCCTCCTCGGCCTCCGCCGCCTCCTGTCCCGCGCGGCCGGTCGCGCGGAGCGACGGCGCGAGCCAGGCCGGGCCGAGCCAGAGCAGCAGGGCCAGGGTGGCGAGCGCGCTCACCAGCGCGGCGAGCATGACCGCCGGAAGCGGGCCGGCCCATCCGGGCGCCGCGATCCAGTCCGCGGGGAGAAGGGAAAGGACATCCATGGGCCGATCCGGACGCTCGTTGAGCGGGCAGGGGATCGCGGAACGCTTAAGGAAGTCTTAACCCCACATCTCCGGCTCGGCCGTCCCTTCCCGCGGCTCGGCGCGGAAGGCGGCGGGGCGCGTGACCTCCTCCGGCGACCAGGTGACCGAGATGACCGCGCCGCTCGGCCGGCCGAATTCCGGCGGCTCCGCCTCGCCCTCGCCCGCCGGCGCGCGCGGCGCGGCGTTGCCGAAGCTCAGCCGCGCGCCGGAGCGCTCGAGCAGCGTCTTGGCGATGAAGAGGCCGAGCCCCATCCCCTCGTAGCCCGGCCGCTCCTTCTGCGCGCCCCGGCTCCGCACGAAGGGCACGCCGATGCGCCGCAGGACCTCGGGCGGATAGCCCGGGCCGTCGTCGCCGATCTCGATCGCGATCATGCCTGGCGTCCAGTCGATGTCGATCCAGACGGTGGAGGTGGCGAAATCGACCGCGTTCTGCACGAGGTTCCGCAAGCCCTGGATGATCTCCGGCTGCCGCGCGAGCTCCGGTTGCGGCGCGGCGCTCTCCTCCGGCAGCCCGCCCTGGACGCGGGTGATGATCCTTATGCCCCGGTTCGCATGCGGCGCCGCGGCCTCCTCCACCACGCTCGAGACCGGCGCGTAGCTCATGATCGTGTCGGCGTAGCCGCGCGGCCCCATCGAGCGCAGGATCTCGGCGCAGCGGTCGGCCTGGGCGCGGATCAGCAGCGCGTCCTCGCGCTGTTCAGGCGCCTCGAGCTCCTCCGCGAGCTCCGCCGAGAGCAGCTTGATCGTCGCGAGCGGCGTGCCGAGTTCATGCGCCGCCGCCGCGACCACGCCCGAGAGCATCGTCAGCTTCTGCTCGCGCCCGAGCGCCGCCTGGGTCGCGGCGAGCGCCTGGCTCATCCGGAAGGTCTCGTCGTTGACCCGGCGCGCGTAGAAGGCGAAGAACCCGATCCCGATCACCAGCGAGACCCAGTTGCCGAGGACGAGCAGCGGCGGGTCGGCCAGCACCCGCTCGTGGAACCGGAGCGGGATCGCCGCGAAGGCGAGCAGGGTCGCGACCACCACCGCCGCGACGGCGATGATGGCGGTCGCGCGCAGCGACAGGACCGAGGCGCTGATCATCACCGGCGCGATCATCATCAGCGCGAAGGGATTGTTGAGCCCGCCCGTCAGCGCCAGCAGCGCGCCGAGCTGGATGATGTCGAACATCAGCGTGACCATCGCCTCGCGCGCGCTCAACCGGCGGTTCTGCGTGGTCGCGGCCATTGCGATGCCGTTCACCAGAACCGCGGCGGCGATCACCGCGAGGCAGGCGCGCAGCGGGATCTCCACGCCGAAGGCCGAGGCGCCGATCACGGCCGCCGTCTGCCCGAGGATCGTGAGCCAGCGCAGCAGCAGCAGCGTCCGGGCCCGCAGCCAGGAACTGCGCGCGTCCTTGGCGACCAGAGGCGTGTCGCGATGTTCCATGCGGCTCGGGCATAGCAGCGGCCGGGCCGGGGCTCAAACGGAATTGACCGGCGCGCGAGGCCGACGCCTTGCTCCCCCCGGCACCCCGTGCGAGAAGCCGGGCAAGAAGGAGGATGCCGATGAAGACCGACCGGGCCCGTCCCTACGCGCTCGCCGCGGGTATCGCGGCGGTGGTGGCGCTTGGCGTCACGGGCTACTTCGCCCTCTTCCCCGGCGCGGAGGCCGATCCCTTCGCCGACTGCCGCTCCGGGCAGGTCGCCGGTGGCGTCGCGACGATCGGCGGCCCCTTCGAACTCGTGAACGGCGCGGGCGCGCCCGAGACCGACAAGGAGGCGATCACCGGCCCGACGCTGGTCTATTTCGGCTATTCCTTCTGCCCCGACATCTGCCCGACCGACCTGTCGCGCAACGCGCTGGCGGCGGACGAACTCGCGGAGAAGGGGATCAGGGTCGGCCAGGTCTTCATCTCGGTCGATCCCGCGCGCGACACGCCCGAGGTGGTGCGCGACTTCACGCGCTCGATCCATCCCGACCTGATCGGCCTGACCGGAACGCCGGAGCAGGTGGCGCGGGTGGCGCGCGACTACAAGATCTACTACCGCAAGGCCGGAGACGATCCCGAGACCTATCTCATGGATCATTCGACCTTCACCTATCTCATGGCGCCGGGCGGGAAATTCCTGGAATTCTACGGCTCCGACGCCTTACCGGAGCAGGTGGCGGACTCCGTCGCCTGTTTCGCGGAGAAATCGTGATGGCCGGTCCGGAGGCGGATGACGGGCGGGAGGAGCGGGACGTGCGCGAAGGCGGGGTTTTCATGACCGAGGAGGAGATCGGGCCGGATCGCTCGCTCCTGATCCTCGACGACGACGATCTCTTCCTGCGCAGCCTTGCCCGCGCGATGGAGAAGCGCGGCTTCGAGGTGCGCTCGGCGGCGAGCGCGGCCGAGGGCCGGCGCGCCGCCGAGGAGCGCCCGCCCGCCTACGCGGTGGTCGACCTGCGGCTCGAGGACGGCAACGGGCTCGAGGTGGTGGAACGGATCCGCGAATTGCGCCCCGACTGCCGGATCGTCGTGCTGACCGGCTACGGCGCGATCGCGACGGCGGTCGCCGCGGTCAAGCTCGGCGCGACCGATTATCTCGCCAAGCCCGCCGATGCGAACGACGTGACCGACGCGCTGCTCTCGCGCCTCGCGGAAAAGCCGCCCGCGCCCGAGAATCCGATGTCCGCCGACCGCGTGCGCTGGGAGCACATCCAGCGTGTCTACGAACTCTGCGACCGCAACGTCTCCGAGACGGCGCGGCGGCTCAACATGCACCGCCGGACGCTGCAGCGGATCCTCGCGAAGCGGAGCCCGCGCTAGGGTTCGGCCCGCGCCGTCGCCTGCCCGGCGCCCCGGATCGCCGCCAGGACCACGGGCCCGACGCGCTCGATGCTTCCGGTCCGGCTCAGGTGGTCGTCGTCGCGATAGAGCGGCGTCGAGGCCGCGTTCACCACGGCGCAGCTTTCCGCGCAGAAGGCCGCGAAGAGCGGCAGGTAGTCGATCCGGCCCGCGGCCGCGTAGGTCCGGAAGAGCTCGTCCGACCGCGCCATGCGGGCCGCGACCTGCTCCGGGGCCGGCGCCGCGGGCGGCGGCAGATGGTGCATCAGGCCGTAGCCGACGCGGTCCGGAACGAGCCAGCCCACTTCCGGCACCGCGCCCAGCACCACGACCTTGCGCCCCGTCGCCGTGATCGCATCGACGGTCCGGGCGAAGGCGGCTTCGAAGATGGCGTAGTTGCGCGACACGTCGCCTGAGGGCAGCGCGCCGGTCAGGTCCCGCAGCAGCGCCGGCTGGGACGGCTGCGAGCGGTTCGCGCCGATATCCGTGCCCTCGGTGGCGAGTTGCCAGCGCGCGTCGAGGATGACGAGCGGGATGTCGTCGCGCCCGCGCAGCGCCTCGATCACGGAGCGGCCGAAGCGCGCGCATCGCTCGGACATCGGCTGGTCGATGCGAAGCGTGTCGAGCAGCGGCGCGCAGGCCGGACGCGTGGCGGCGTAGCCGGTCCTGCCGGCCTTGCGCGCGGCCAGATCGATGCCCGGCAGCGCCGCGGCCGCGTGGGAATCACCCCAGAGCAGGAAATCCGCCCGCCCCTCCCCCGCCGCGCCGATCCGGCAGGTCGGGGAGAACGGGTCGGAATTGAACTTCATACAGAGCTCGCTCCGGGGATCGAGATCCTCCGCGGCCGCGAAGGCCGCGGTCGCGGTGGCGTCCAGCCGGCCGGGGAAGCCGGCCGAGGCGACGACGGCGAGCCCGGCCGCGGCCATGACACCCATCGCCGCCGCGCTGGCGCCGAAGAGCGCGCCCCGGCCGGGCAGCAGCGCGCCCCGGCCCCGGAAGGGCCGCTCGACGAAGCGCCAGGACAGCGTGGCGAGCACGAGCGACAGCGCGAGGCAGACGGCCGAGAGCGCCGGGGTGAGTGCGCCGAGATAAACCCGCGGGAAGACGATGACCGGCCAGTGCCACAGGTAGAGCGAATAGGAGATCAGGCCGACGCCGACGAAGAGCCGCGTCGACAGGAGCCGGCGCACCGGATTGCCGCCTTCCCGGTTGACCCAGATGAGCCCCGCCGCGCCAAGGACCGGCGGCAGGGCCGCGGGGCCGGGGAAAGGCGTCGCCTCGCTGTAGACCATGACCGGAACGAGGATCGCGGCGAGCGCGAGCAGCGCGATCGTGGCCCGCGGCGTCCGGCCCCGGGGAAGCGGAGGGGGCGCCAGCGCGAGCAGCGAGCCGATCCCGAGTTCCCAGGCCCGGGGCGGCAGCAGGAAGAAGGCCGAGGCGGCGTCGCGCCTCAGCAGCAGATAGCAGGCCCAGGCGAAGGAGAGCGCGACGACGAGCCCCACCAGCGGCGCGAGCAGCCGCGGCGCGCGGCGGTGGGCGAGCCAGAGCAGGAAGGGCACGACGATGTAGAACTGCTCCTCGACCCCGAGCGACCAGGTGTGAAGCAGCGGCGCGTTGTGGAGGTCGGCGCCGAAATACCCCGCGCCGGTCTGGCGGAAGTAGATGTTCGAGGCGAAGAGCGTGGCCGCGACCGCCGATCCGGCGAGGCTTTCGAACTGCCCCGGGCTGAGCGCGGCCGCCGCGACCGCGAGGGTGGCGAGCATGACGACGAAGAGGGCGGGCAGGATCCGCCGCGCCCTCCGCTCGTAGAAATCGACGATGGAATTGCCGCCGTCGCGCAGGGCCCGGGTGATGATTCCGGTGATCAGGTATCCGGAGATGACGAAGAAGACATCGACCCCGACGAAGCCGCCGGCGGCGTAGGGGATCTCGGCATGGGCGAGGAGGACCGAGACGACGGCGAGGCAGCGCAGCCCGTCGATGTCGCGGCGATAGGCGTCGGCTCCGTCCGGTCGCATCCGATACCCCTGAACTCCCTGTCGCAAGGCCACGCGCGATGCGCCGCGATCTGAACACGGTTTGTTGTTGCGTCGCAAGAAAATGATCGCGACCCGGATCCTTCGCCCGACTTCGGGCGCGCGCGGCTTTTGGGCTTGCATCGCATGGATTGCGCGCCTATATGGGCGCCATCAGCGGCGGATCGGCCCATGGGTCGGTTCACCACCGGAAATTCGCACGGGCCGCTGGCCCGTTTTTTTGTGCCCGGCGCCCCGGCGCGGTCACCCCGCCTTGAGGAGTCCGACTTGGCCGATCTTGTCGCAAAGGCCGCGATCGACCGGCGCCTCGCCGCCATCGTCGCCCCGACCATCGAGGGTCTGGGGTTCGAACTCGTGCGCATCCGCCTGATGAGCGGCAAGCGGGCGATCCTGCAGATCATGGCCGAGCGGCCCGAGGGCTGGATCGAGGTCGACGATTGCGCGCGCATCAGCCGCGCCGTCTCCGCCGTGCTCGACGTCGAGGATCCGATCTCGGGCGAATACACGCTCGAGGTGTCGAGCCCCGGTATCGACCGGCCGCTGACCCGGCTCAAGGATTTCGAGCGCTACGCCGATTACGAGGTGAAGCTTGAGACCTCCGAACTCATCGACGGCCGCCGCCGCTTCAAGGGCGTGCTGCGCGGGGTCGAGGATCACGAAGTGCTGATCGAGATTCCCGAGGGGGTGATCGGGCTCGAGTTCGACTGGCTGAGCGACGCGAAGCTGGTGCTGACCGACGAGCTCATCGCCGAGAGCCTCGCCGCGCGCAAGGAGCAGGGCTTCTCCGAGGACATCGACGCGGCCGATTTCGACGAGATCGAGACCGAGGACACCGAGGCTGGCGAGGACGGGGCGGACGGCCCCGCGGGCGCCATAACTTCCGACGAAGACGAGGACAAACGATGAGCGTGACCTCCGCCAACCGCCTGGAGCTGTTGCAGATCGCCGACGCGGTCGCCCGGGAGAAGATGATCGACCCGACCCTCGTCATCGAGGCGATGGAGGACAGCCTCGGCAAGGCCGCGCGCTCGCGCTACGGCGCCGAATACGACATCCGCGCGAAGATCGACCGCAAGTCGGGCGAGCTCTTCATGACGCGCCACCGCCAGGTGGTCGAGGAGCCGGAGAATCATTTCACCGAGCTGAGCCTCGCGGATGCCCGCGTGATCAAGGCCGACGCCGAGATCGGCGACGACATCACCGATCCGCTGCCGCCGATGGATTTCGGCCGCATCGCCGCGCAGTCGGCGAAGCAGGTCATCATGCAGAAGGTCCGCGAGGCCGAGCGCGAAAGGCAGTACGAGGAATTCAAGGACCGCGTCGGCGAGATCATCAACGGCGTGGTGAAACGGACCGAATACGGCAACGTGATCGTCGACGTCGGCCGGGGCGAGGCGATCCTGCGCCGCGACCAGCTGATCCAGCGCGAGGCCTTCCGCAACGGCGACCGGGTGCGCGCGCTCATTCGCGACGTGCGGCTCGAGACCCGCGGCCCGCAGATCTTCCTCTCGCGCACCGCGCCGGAATTCCTCGCCGAGCTCTTCAAGATGGAAGTGCCCGAGATCTACGACGGCGTCATCGAGATCAAGGCGGTCGCCCGCGACCCCGGCTCGCGCGCGAAGATGGGCGTGATCTCCTACGACAATTCGATCGATCCGGTCGGCGCCTGCGTCGGCATGCGCGGATCGCGGGTGCAGGCCGTCGTCGGCGAGCTCCAGGGCGAGAAGATCGACATCATCCCGTGGAACCAGGATCCGGCGACCTTCCTCGTGAACGCGCTGCAGCCGGCCGAGGTCTCGAAGGTGGTCTTCGACGAGGACAGCGAGCGGATCGAGGTCGTGGTGCCCGACGAGCAGCTTTCGCTCGCGATCGGCCGCCGCGGCCAGAACGTGCGGCTCGCCTCCCAGCTTACCGGGTTCGACATCGACATCCTGACCGAGGCGCAGGAGAGCGAGCGGCGTCAGGCCGAATTCGCCGAGCGCACCAACCTCTTCATGGAGACGATGAACGTCGACGAGATGGTCGCGCAGCTGCTCGTGGCCGAGGGTTTTGCAACTCTCGAGGAAATCGCCTATGTTGATCTCGACGAACTTCTGAGCATCGACGGATTCGACGAGACCACGGCCGAGGAACTTCAGGCGCGGGCGCGCGAATCGCTCGACGAGATCAATGCCAAGGCGATCGAGCGGGCGAAGGAGCTCGGCGTGGAGCAGAGCCTGTTTGACTTCGAGGGTCTCACTCCCCAGATGATCGAGGCGCTCGCCGAGGACGGGGTCAAGACGCTCGAGGATTTCGCCACCTGCGCCGACTGGGAACTCGCCGGCGGCTACACGACCGTCGACGGCAAGCGGGTCAAGGACCAGGGCCTGCTCGAGAAGTTCGACATGAGCCTCGAGGAGGCCCAGACGCTGATCATGAACGCGCGCGTTCAGCTCGGCTGGGTCAGCCCCGAGGATCTGGCGACCGGGGAGGAAGAGACCCCCGCCGAGGGCGCGGAGGAGGAGCAGGCCTGAGGCCGGCTCCATGACGCGCGGCGGCCGGGTGAAAACGCGGGACGAGCCGGAACGGCGCTGCCTCGTCACCCGGGAGACCGGGCCGAAGGCGGGGCTGATCCGTTTCGTGGTCGGCCCCGATGACGAGATCGTCCCGGATCTGGCGGAGAAGCTGCCGGGCCGGGGGCTCTGGGTCACGGCCGAGGCGGCGGTGCTCGCCCAGGCGGTGAAGCGCGGCGCGTTCTCGCGGGGCGCGAAACGCCCGGTGAAGGCGCCGCCCGATCTGGTGGCGCGGGTCGAGGCGATGCTGGCGGGCCGGGTGGTCGATCTGATCGCGCTGGCCCGCAAGGCCGGCGAGGGGATCGCCGGATTCGAGAAGGTCAAGGCGGCTCTGGTCGCGGACGAGGTGGCTCTCCTGATCCAGGCCGCCGACGGTTCCGCCCGGGGCCGGTCGGAACTGCGCCCGCCCGATGGCGCGGAAAGCCTTGTTTCGTGCCTTTCCGGGCACGAATTGGGTTTGGCATTCGGGCGCGATAGTGTGATACACGCTGCCGTGCTCAGGGGGGGACTGAGCGAGCGGATCAGGATCGAGGCCTCGCGGCTGGCGGGGTTCAGGGCGGCCGGGGCCGGGGCGGACAGCGCCGCGGCGGATGGCGAGGATAGCGTGTCGATGGACTGAGGCGCGCGCGTCGGTATGGCGGGGGAAGGCCCTCGCGGGAAAGGCTAGATCGGGATGACGAATATCAAGGACAATGACGGCAAGGGCAAATCTCTGGGCGCGCGCGGGGGCTCCTCGGGCGGCACGGAGACGAGTCACGTCCGTCAGAGCTTCAGCCACGGCCGGACCAAGTCCGTGACCGTGGAACACAAGCGCAAGCGCGTCGTCGTTCCGAAGAGCGGCGCGGCCGCGACCGCCGCCAATCCGCGCGGCGCCGTCGCGCAGAACCTGAGCCAGGCCGAGTTCGATCGCCGCCTGAAGGCGGTCGAGGCCGCGAAGGCGCAGGAGGCCGATCGCCAGCGCAAGGAAAAGGAAGCGGCCGAGGCCCGCGAGGCCGAGCTCGCCCGGCTCCGCGCCGAGAAGGAGGCCGCCGAGCGCGCCGCGCGCGAGGCCGAGATCCGCGAGCAGCGCGCCGCCGCCCTCGCCGAGGAGCAGGCCGCCGAGGCCGCCCGCGCCGCCGAGGCCAAGGCCGCCGCGACCGCGCGCTCCAAGACGCCGCGCGGCGCCGAGGCCGCGCCGGTCGATCCGGCCGCCGCCCAGGCCGAGGCCGCCCGCGCCGAGGCCGGCCGCGCCCCCGTCGGCGGCAAGAAGCTGACCAAGGCCGTGGTCGAGGAGAAGAAGACCACCCGCGCCAAGGGCGACGACGACCGCCGCCGCTCCGGCAAGCTCACGATCGCCAATGCGACCAACGAGGACGGCCGCCAGCGCTCGATGGCCGCGATGAAGCGCCGTCAGGAGCGCGACCGCCGCCGCATGGCGAGCCGCTCGGGCGAGCGCGAGAAGATCGTGCGCGAGGTCAACGTGCCCGACGCGATCACCGTGCAGGAGCTCGCCAACCGCATGGCCGAGCGGGTCGCCGCCGTGGTCAAGACGCTGATGCAGAACGGCATCATGGCGACGCAGAACCAGACGATCGACGCCGAGACCGCCGCGCTCATCGTCGAGGAATTCGGCCACCGCGTGGTACGCGTCTCCGATTCGGATGTCGAGGACGTGATCGTCCAGGCGTCCGAGGACGACGAGGCGCATCTGGCGTCGCGTCCGCCGGTCGTCACCATCATGGGCCATGTCGACCACGGCAAGACCTCGCTACTCGACGCGATCCGCAAGACCAACGTGGTCTCGGGCGAGGCGGGTGGCATCACCCAGCATATCGGCGCCTATCAGGTGAGGACGCCGAACGGCGCGCTGGTGAGCTTCCTCGACACGCCCGGCCACGCCGCCTTCACCTCGATGCGCGCCCGTGGCGCGCAGGTGACGGACATCGTCGTGCTCGTCGTCGCGGCCGATGACAGCGTGATGCCGCAGACCATCGAGGCGATCAGCCATGCGAAGGCCGCCGGCGTTCCGATGATCGTCGCGATCAACAAGATCGACAAGCCGGGCGCCGATCCGAACCGGGTGCGCACCCAGCTCCTGAACCACGAGGTCGTGGTCGAGGAGATGGGCGGCGACGTGCTCGACGTCGAGGTCTCCGCCGTCACCGGCAAGGGGCTCGATTCGCTGCTCGAGAACATCGCGCTGCAGGCCGAGATCCTCGATCTCCAGGCCAACCCCGACCGTCAGGCCGAGGGCGCGGTGATCGAGGCGAAGCTCGACGTGGGCCGCGGCCCGGTCGCGACCGTCCTCGTGCAGAAGGGCACGCTCAGGCGCGGCGACATCTTCGTCGTCGGGGAGCAGTGGGGCAAGGTCCGCGCGCTCATCAACGACAAGGGCGAGCGCGTGGACGAGGCCGGCCCCTCGGTTCCGGTCGAGGTGCTGGGCCTCAACGGCACGCCGGAGGCCGGCGACGTGCTGAACGTGGTCGAGGAGGAATCCCGCGCCCGCGAGATCGCCGACTACCGCGCCCGCCTCGCCCGCGACAAGCGCGCGGCGGCCGGCTCGGCGACGACGCTCGACCAGCTGCTCGCCAAGGCCAAGGCCGACAAGGACGTCAAGGAACTGCCGATCGTGGTCAAGTCCGACGTGCAGGGCTCGGCCGAGGCGATCGTCCAGGCGATGGAGAAGGTCGGCAACGCCGAGGTGCGCGTGCGCGTGCTCCATTCCGGTGTCGGCGCGATCACCGAATCGGACGTGACGCTGGCCGAGGCCTCGAACGCGCCGATCATCGGCTTCAACGTCCGCGCCAACGCGCCCGCCCGCGAGTCTGCGAACCAGAAGGGTGTCGAGATCCGCTACTATTCGATCATCTACGACCTGGTGGACGACGTGAAGAAGGCGGCCTCGGGCCTGCTCTCGCCGGAGGTGAAGGAGAAGTTCGTCGGCTATGCCACGATCAAGGAGGTCTTCCGGATCACCGGCGTCGGCAAGGTCGCGGGCTGCATCGTCACCGAGGGCGTGGCACGCCGCGCCGCGGGCGTCCGCCTGCTCCGCGACAACGTCGTGATCCACGAGGGCAAGCTGAAGACGCTGAAGCGCTTCAAGGACGAGGTCCGCGAGGTGCAGGTCCAGCAGGAATGCGGCATGGCCTTCGAGAACTACGAGGACATCCGCGAGGGCGACGTGATCGAGATCTTCGAGACCGAGGAGGTCGAACGCCAGCTGGCGTGAGGCTTCTGGCTTCGGGATTTGCGAAGGGGCGGGCATGGTGGTACCCGCCCCATTTTCGTGTTGGCGCTGAATGGAATCCCAGGCTCGAGATGGGCCTAGTCTTGCCACCAATAGGTAGCGACGTAATCGGGTAGCAAAACGTTCGCTTGTCAGCTTGCACGTTACCTAGCAGTCTGTAGCGATGGACGACGAGTACACTTTTTTCCGTCTGCGCAAGGCGGCTAGGACATATATCTCCAAGGTCTTCACCTACGGCGGCCAAGCTACGGAGCGCCTTCGCAACGTCCGCATGGTGATGGAAGGCTCAGACATACTTCATCTTGGTGAAGTTGAGGGCGCAATGTGCCTCCGCTTGTCGGGTGATAAGCGCAAGACGCAGGTAACGGCCGTTATTACCCAAGATGACAAGGCGGTGCGTCGCATAACGTTACAGAGCTTCCAGTCACGCAAGGGGAACTGGTATCAGGGTTATGAACAACACGCCTTCACCTTTCGGGGCGAGGAGTTTCAGCGCCTTCTGGAGTTCCTCCAGCAGATCGCATTCATCGACCTTCGGAACGAGGATCGATTCGATATAGAAGATATTTCGACCGGGACCGGCCGAAAAACCATCATCGATGCAGCCGACCGCGGGATAGTTGAACGGGTCCGGGCGATGGAAGCTGACGCCCGCGAGGCTTTCTTTCGAGCGCTCCGGGGTTCCATCTCGGCGGAGGAAATCAATATTCTACTCGGTCGCCGCGACGCGCTGGGCGTGTTTGAGCAAAAGATTGCGGCCGGAGGTTGGTCTGAAAAGGATTGGCAAAATTTCTTCGCCTGTGAACCATGGGTTTTTGGCTACGGACTCGATTACCGGGTCATGCGGACGTTCGATCGTGAGATGACCTTATCCGGCGGCGGCACGGATAACCGTGATAAACCCGTGGTCGACTTCTTAATGAGCTTTACGGACTACACCGTGCTCGTGGAGATTAAACGACCTGACACCCCTATCTTTCGCGCGAGGCAAAGCGGAGCAGGTAGCCGGGCGGGCACACGCGCGTTCAGCCCCGAGTTCACGGGCGCGGTGTCGCAAGTTCTTGAGCAGAAGGCGGAATGGCTGGCTTTCGCTGCGGCCGGGGAGCACTTTACCCGCGACGGCCGGCGACGGCTGGAAGCTCGAACTCGCAACGCGAGAACCATCCTCGTGGTTGGTTCTCGGGCGGAGTTTGAAGCCGCCGGCGACCCACGGGCCGCGCAGGTGCTTCGAGATACATTTGAGCTGTTCCGCCGAGAGACTCGATCCATTGACATCGTGACATTCGACGAACTTCTGGAGCGGGCGAGGTTCATCACGCGAGACAATACTTGCTCGGAGCCTCCGGTCGAGCGGTGATCTCATCCATTGATCAAGGATTGCCGCCCGTCGCGAAGCCATGGCGCATCTGCTAAGGACAGTATGCCCTGTCCTCCGAGGTTCGCATGAAACCCATCGTCACACTCACGCTCAACCCGGCGATCGACGGGGCCTGCGAGACGGATCTGGTGCGGCCGACGCACAAGATTCGGACGCGGGGCGACGCGTATCATCCGGGCGGCGGCGGCATCAATGTCGCGCGGGTGATCCGGGAGCTCGGGGGGCGGACGACGGCGGTCTATCTCGCGGGCGGGGCGACCGGGAGCGTGCTCGACGAGCTGATGGCCGGGGCGGGGCTCGTCGGCACGCGCGTGCCGATCGCGGGGCATACGCGGATCAGCCTGACGGTCTTCGAGGCCAGCACCGGGCAGGAATACCGCTTCGTCCCCGAGGGCCCGGAGGTGAGCCCGGCGGAATGGCTCGCCTGTCTCGAGACGGTGGACGAGCTCGATTTCGACTGGCTGGTGATCTCGGGCAGCGGACCGCGCGGCCTGCCGCCGGATTGCTTCGTGACGCTGACCCAGCGCGCGCGGGACAGGGGCGCGCGGGTGGTGCTCGATTCCTCGGGGCCGGCGCTCAAGGCGTCGCTGGAGGCGGGCGGGCTCACGCTGATCAAGCCGAGCCTCGGCGAATTGCGCGCGCTGACCGGTCTCCCGCTCGAGGACCGCGACGAGGTGGCCGAGGTGGCGCGGGAGATCGTCGAGTCGGGCCGGGCCGAGATCGTCGCCGTCACCATGGGCCACGAGGGCGCGCTGCTCGCGAGCCGCGAGGCGAACCTCTCCCGCGCCGCCCCCGACGTGCCGGTCCGGAGCGCGACTGGGGCGGGGGACAGCTTCGTCGGCGCGATGACGCTCGCGCTTGCCGAGGGCAAGGGGCCGCGCACCGCCTTCCTCGTCGGCATGGCGGCGGGCAGCGCCAGCGTGATGCACCCCGGCACCGACCTCTGCCGCCGCGCCGATGTCGAGCGCCTGCACGCGGCGCTGGTGGCGGGCTGAGGGGATTCAGCGGTCGAGCATCGCCTCCTCGCAGATCGCCTCGGTGACTTCTTCCATGCGGTCGACGAAGCTCGGCGGCGTCGCGGCGGCTGTTGTCGCCGCCGCCGCCGCGGGGGCCGCCGTGGCGGGCGCGGCGCGGCGGAACAGGCGCCTTGCCTTGTCGATGAGGCCCGTTTTCGCGCGCCCGTGGTTCCGCGAAGGGGCGGCGGCGGGCATGGCGGCGGCGGGCATGGCCGCCGGGGCCGCCGCCGGAACCTCCGCGCGCCCGACCGTCGCATGCTCGAAGAAGAGCCGCATCACGTGGTCGACACCCGCGTCGGTCACCGAACGCAGGTCGGAGGCGAAATAGGCGCCCCGGGAATAGGTGCCGGTGATGATCTCGTAGGAGGGGAAATAGGCGACGTCGGGAATCGTCCGGCTGAGGATGTCGGCCGCCACCCGCAGCACAGATTTCGACAGCGTGGTCGAGACGAGGACGTGCCGGTCGACCGCCGTCGCCGCCAGCGGCACCGGCGAGACCGTCAGGATGACCCGCGCCCTGGGGTTGAAGCCGCGCAGGTAGCCGATCGCCGCCTCCATGTCGGCCACGACCTCGTCGACGGTCAGGTTGACGAAGGCGTGCCGCTCGGGATCGAATTCTCCGCCTTCGACACCTGGGCAGAGCGGAAAGGCGGCGCCGTCGCGACGGCTGACCCAGGTCTCCGTCAGCCCCAGCGTGAAGACGAAGATCTCGGCCTTGGGGAAGGCCCGGTCGCGCAGCGCCTCGAAATGCAGGGCGCGATCGGCCCGCAGTTCCTCGACGGAGTGGAACCCGCCGGGCTGGACCGTCGGCCGGAACGGATCGACGAAGCGACCCTGGGCGTTGGTCCAGACGTCCTCCTCGGGCTCGAACGTGCCGAGCACCCGTTCGAAGAGCTGCCGGAACTGGCGCGACGTGTAGATGTTGCCATAGCGGGCACTGAAGAGCCCGTAGCCGTGCTTCTCGCGGATCGCGGGATGCAGGCCCGGGTGGCCTTGCTCCGCCACGTAGTAGCCGTAGCCCGAATTCGCCAGATAGCGCGCGATATGCTGGGCGAAGCAGCTTCCCGCCGTGACGATCCGATCGTCGGGCGTGATGCGATATGGAAAGGCGACGACGGGATCGACCTCGTTCGCCTTGGGCGCCGCGACCGCCTTGCTCCAGCGCTGATAGGCCGGGATCGTCTTATACGGGTGTGACATCGAGATGCTCCGTCATCTGGCGCAACAGCAAGGCGCCGTACTTGGCGTTGGCATGAGTGGGGTCGGCCCAGAAGCGCCGCAGCAGAAAGCCTTCCGCGTCGCAGGCCTCGGTCGGCGCCGGAATGAAGGGTATGCCATGCCGGGCGCATTCCTGGCGGAAGATCGCGCTGTTGACCCGCCAGAGCTTGTAACGCACCGAAGGAGCGGCGACCTCATAGTCGGGGATGCCGGCGCTCGCCATTCGCTCGGCGAGTTGCGCGGTCAGCCATTTCTGGCTCGGGATCGGTGGCGGGCTCTCAAGATGGATCACCCGCCCGGGAAAGGCCGCGACGAAGGCGCGCAGCTCGTTGATGCGGGTCAGCGACCGGCGCATCACGGAGTCCCAGACCTGCTCGTACGGGATGATCCAGGCGCCGGCCGCCGGCGGACGCTCCGGATGGTCAGGATGATGGAAATCGAAAGGCTGTACCGGATAGACGAGCCCGAAGACGTTGTGCCCGTTGCCGCCGATCAGCGAGAAGATCGGCCCGCCAGCCTCGCGGACCTTCGCAATCGTTTCGGGCTTGAGGCGCTTGCCGCCGTCGGGTTCATCGATGACATGGTTCGACGACCACAAGAACTGGCGCGCGGGCCCCGAATCCCTGCCGACGCTCTTCACGCTTCTGATATGGCTGTTGCCTGCGATGGTTAGTTTGGCCAAGTCCCGCCTCATCGTTGTCCGCGACCTCTGGCCCGGTCGTGGGAGATTAGCGCAGGGCGCGAGCCGTGACCATTCGGCTCGTCGTCGTCGCTCTAGGCAAGGGTCTCGCGGGCTCATATATCACCGCTCAGGATTGGAGGACGCATGAGCGAGAAAGACAGCTTCCCCGGCTGGCACGGAACCACGATCATCGGTGTGCGCAAGGGCGGCCGGGTGGTGGTCGCGGGCGACGGGCAGGTGAGCCTCGGGCAGACGGTCATCAAGGGCACGGCGCGCAAGGTCCGACGAATCGCACCGGGAGGCCAGGACGTGGTCTGCGGCTTCGCCGGCTCGACGGCGGACGCCTTCACGCTGCTGGAGCGGCTGGAGAAGAAGCTCGAGGCGGCGCCGGGCCAGCTCGCCCGCGCCTGCGTCGAGCTCGCGAAGGACTGGCGCATGGACAAGTACCTGCGCAATCTCGAGGCGATGCTGATCGTGACCGACGGGCGCGAGCTCTTCGTGATCACCGGCGCGGGCGACGTGCTCGAGCCCGAGCACGACATCGCGGCGATCGGCTCCGGCGGCAACTACGCGCTCGCCGCCGCCCGGGCGCTGATCGACACCGATCTCGACGCCGAGGCGATCGCGCGCAAGGCGCTCGGCATCGCGGCCGACATCTGCGTCTACACGAACGGAAACCTCACGGTCGAGAGCCTCGAGGGCTGAGGGAGCACATCATGACCAACCTCACCCCCCGCGAGATCGTCTCCGAACTCGACCGGTTCATCATCGGCCAGAAGGATGCCAAGCGCGCGGTCGCCGTGGCCCTCCGCAACCGCTGGCGGCGCAAGCAGCTTTCGGACGACATCCGCGAGGAAGTCTACCCGAAGAACATCCTGATGATCGGCCCGACCGGCGTCGGCAAGACCGAGATCTCGCGCCGGCTCGCGAAGCTCGCCAAGGCGCCGTTCCTGAAGGTCGAGGCGACGAAGTTCACCGAGGTCGGCTATGTCGGCCGCGACGTGGAGCAGATCATCCGCGACCTGGTGGACGCCGCCATCGCGATGACGCGCGAGCTGATGCGCGAGAAGGTGAAGGCCACGGCCCATTCCGCCGCCGAGGACCGCGTGATCGACGCGCTCGCGGGCGACAATGCGCGGGAGCAGACGCGGGAGATGTTCCGCAAGAAGCTCCGCGCGGGCGAGCTCGATGACAAGGAGATCGAGCTCGAGGTCGCGGATACGTCGAGCCCCTTCCCGATGATGGACATCCCCGGCCAGCCCGGGATGATGGGCGGCGGCGTCAATCTCGGCGACATCTTCGGCAAGGCCTTCGGCGGGCGCAAGACGCGGCGGCGGATGAGCGTGGCCGCTTCCTACCAGCTCCTGATCACCGAGGAGGCCGACAAGCTGCTCGACACCGAGGCGGTCACGCGCGAGGCGATCGAGGCGGTGGAGCAGAACGGCATCGTCTTCATCGACGAGATCGACAAGGTCTGCGCCCGCGCCGAGACGCGCGGCGCCGATGTCTCCCGCGAGGGCGTGCAGCGCGACCTCTTGCCGCTGATCGAGGGCACCACGGTCTCGACCAAGCACGGGCCGGTGAAGACGGACCACGTGCTCTTCATCGCCTCGGGCGCGTTCCACATCGCGAAACCCTCGGACCTGCTGCCGGAGCTTCAGGGCCGGCTGCCGATCCGGGTGGAGCTGCGCGCGCTGACCGAGGCGGATTTCGTGCGGATCCTGACCGAGACCGACAACGCGCTGACGCGGCAGTACAAGGCGCTGATGGCGACGGAGGGGGTCGGGATCGACTTCACCGACGATGGCATCCGGGCGCTGGCGCGGATCGCGGCGGAGGTGAATTCGACGGTCGAGAACATCGGTGCGCGCCGGCTCTATACCGTGCTCGAGCGGGTGTTCGAGGAGTTGAGCTTCACCGCGCCCGATCGCGACGGGGAGAAGGTCACCGTCGATGCCACCTTCGTCGAGAAATATCTGAGCGAGCTTGCCCGCTCGACCGACCTCAGCCGCTACGTGCTCTGAGCATCGCGGCCTCCCGGCGTCCCCGAGAGGGGCGCCGGAAAGCTCAGGCGACGGCGGCGCCGGGTTTCGCGGCGGCGCGGGTCGCGACGCGGGGCCTCCCCGCCATCAGGAAGGACAGCGGTACGAGGGTCGCCGAACCGGCGCCGCTGTAGAGGCCGAGCGCGGCGAGCAATCCCCAGCCCGCGCAGATCGCGGTTCCGGCGCAGGCGCCCCCGACGAGCATCGACGCGAACATGCAGCCCACGAGTCTCGGGTTCACGATACGCTCCTTCCGACCATCACTGACCTGCCTTCCTGAACGCGCGGCCAAGGCCGCCGGTTGCCGGATTCGCATGCCATGCCCTGGCGGCACAGGATAGACATGCGATCCGCCGCTTTTGCTTCAATATACCTCTCCGCGAAGTGAACGTCTTGGGATCGCCGGGAAAACACGGTTCTCCCTCCATTCGCCACGGGAATGGCGAATGATGAAAAGGCGATGGAAACCGGCGGTCTCCGCCGCGCGGATCCCCCGTCCCGGTCCGGTCACAGCCGAGGGAAGGTGGCCTCGAGCAGCCCGGCGATCTCGCCACCTGCGACTTTCGCGTGTGCCAGGACTTCCTCGATCGTGTCCGGCAGCTGTTCCGGCCCGCCGGTCGCGGAATTGGTGATCGCGGAAAGGCCGAGGACGGAGAGACCCGCGTGGTGGGCCGCGATCACCTCGATCACGGTGGACATGCCGACCGCGTCGGCGCCGGTCGCGCGGAGCCAGCGCCGTTCGGCGGAGGTTTCGAGCGAGGGGCCGGCGATCCCGGCGTAGATCCCGCGGCGAAGCGCGATGCCAGCCGCCGCCGCCGCGTCGAGCGTCGCCGTCCGGAGTTCCGGCGCATAGGCGCGGCTCATGTCCGGGAAGCGCGGCCCGAGCGCGGGTTCGTCCGGCCCGGTCAGCGGGTTGGCGCCGGTCAGGTTCAGGTGATCCTCGATCAGCATCACCTCGCCCGGGCGGAACTCCGGGTTGAGCGCGCCGGCCGCGTTGGTGACGACGAGGGAGCGCGCGCCGAGGCTTCGCATCAGATAGACCGGCATGGCGATGTCGCGCGCGGGCCAGCCCTCGTAGAGATGGAGCCGGCCGCGCATCAAGGCGACGCGCCGCCCGAAGAGGCGCCCGAGCACGAGTTCGCCCGCGTGGCTCGGCGCGGTCGAGACGGCCATGCCGGCGATCTCGGCGTAGGGGATCGCCACCGCGCCCTCCACCGCGTCGGCGAGATCGCCGAGGCCGGAGCCGAGGATGAGCGCCAGTTCGACCGGCTCGCCGGCCCGCGCGGCGATCGAGGCGCGCGCCCGCGCCACCCGCTCGGCCTGGGTCATGCGATGCTCGCGGCGATGGCGGGGGCGAGCGCGCGGACGCGGGCGAGGGTGCCCCCGATGTCGATCGCGGTCAGCACGCCGTCGCGGACCACCCGGCGGCCGGAGACGAAGACGTCGCGCACATCCGATTTCGCCGTGGAGAAGACGATATGCGTCATCGGGTCGAAGAGCGGCGCGGCATGGACCGGACCGGTGTCGATCAGGATCATGTCGGCGAACTTTCCCACCTCGAGCGAGCCGATCCGGTCGAGCGCGCCGAGCGCCGCCGCGCCCTCGCGCGTCACCATCGCAAGCGCGGCCTGGGTCGAGACCGCGTCGGCCCGCCGCGTCGCGCCCCGGTGCAGCGTCGCGGCGAGACGAAGCGCCATCCACATGTCGAGATCGTTGCCCGAGATCGCGCCGTCGGTCCCGACCGTGACCCGGACGCCGGCGTCGAGCATGTCGGGGACCCGCGCGATGCCGGAGGCGAGCTTCAGGTTCGAGACCGGGTTGTGCGAGACGGTCGCGCCGGTCCGGGCGAGGATCGCGATTTCCTCGTCGTCGAGCCAGACGCAATGGGCAAGCACGGTGCGTTCGTCGAGGCATCCGAGATGGTCGAGGTGGCGGATCACCGAGCGCCCATAGCGGTTCGCGATGTCGGCCTGCTCGGCCACGGTCTCGGCCGCGTGGGTGCAGAAGAGCGCGCCGTGATCCTCGGCGAGCGCCTTGGCGGCGGCGAGGTTGTCCGGCCCGACGGTATAGGTGCCGTGCGGCATGATGGTGGGCAGGATGTCGTCGGCGCCCTCGAACTCGGCGAAGAAGTCCTTCGCGGCGGCGATCCGGTCGTCCATGGTGACGAAATCGACCCCGGGGAAGTCGATGAAGATGCCGCCCGTCGCGACGCGCATCCCGAGGTCGCGCGCGGCGCGGGCGGTCTCCTCGGGGAACCAGAACATGTCCATCGCCGTGGTGACGCCCGAGAGCAGCAGTTCGGCGAGGCCGAGCGTCGCGCCGAGCCGCGTGGTCTCGCGCGTCAGGATCGCCTTCTCGGCCTTCCAGACGGTCTGGAGCCAGGGTTCGAGCGGCAGATCCTCGACGAGGCCGCGGAACAGGCTGTCGCCCGCGTGGCAGTGGGTGTTGACGATACCGGGCATCAGGATCGCGCCGCCCGCGTCGATCACCTCGGCCGCGTCGCGCCCGATCTCCGCCGCCGGGCCGATCGCGGCGATCCTCCCGTCGCGGACCGCGAGGGCGCCGTCGGGGATGACCGAGAAACCCGCGTCGGCGGTGACGATCAGCGCGTTGGTGACGATGAGGTCGGCGCGGGGCGCGGCGGGGGCGGCGGCGTCGGGCATCTCGGGCTCCGTGCTGGCGGGGTTCCAGCGCTCGCACAGCCGGCGGTTCCGGTCAATCGCCCGCGGCCGGTTGAACCGGACGCGCTTCCGCCGCAGTCTGGCCCGGTGGAGGTTGCGATGCACGACGATCCCGCCTGGCTGCTGCCCGGCCCCTTTCCGCCGGAATTCGCGACGGAGGAACGCTGTTTCATCGTCGAGGAGCTGAACGATCCCGCCTGTCCCGGGACCTCGCTGGCACGGGCCCGGGTGGCGCCGGGCGTGACGACGCGGCTTCATCTGCTGCGCGGCACGATCGAATGCTACGTGATCCGCGAGGGAAGGGGGCGGGTCGAGGTCGGCGGCGCGGCGCGCGACGTCGGGCCGGGTGACCGCGTGGTGATCCCGGCCGACACGCCCCAGCGCATCACCAACATCGGGGCCGGGGATCTCGTGTTCCACTGCCTCTGCGCGCCGCGGTTCCTGCCGGAGAACTACGTCGACGTGGAATGACGTTACGCCGGTGTCCCGCCGAGGGCGCGCGTGACCCGGTCGGCGGCGGCGCGGACCTCCGCGCCGATCGCCTCGGCCCGGTCGGGGGTCACCCGCACCGTGGGACCGGAGATCGAGATGCCGGCGACCGGCTCGCGGAACTCGTTGAAGATCGGCGCGGCGACACAGCGCATGCCTTCGGTGCGTTCCTCGTCGTCCATCGCCCAGCCCCGGGCGCGACTCGCGGCGAGATCGGCGTCGAGCGCGGCGCGGTCGGTGATCGTGCGCGGGGTATAGGCCTCAAGTGGCGCGTCGCCGAGCAGGCGCGCGACCTGCTCCGGCGTGGCATAGGCGAGCAGCGCCTTGCCGATCCCTGCGGCGTGGATCGGCCCGCGCGTGCCGGGGCGGAAGAAGGCGCGGATCGGGTGATGCGTCTCGACCTGGGAGAGAAAGATCACCTGCGAGCCATCCGCGACCGCGAGATTGGCCGTCTCGCCCGTCCGCGCCATCAGTTCGCGCATCGCACGGCGGGCCTGTTCGACGAGGCCGGAGCGGCCAAGGAAGGCGTTGCCGATCCGGAACGCCTCGGGGCCGATGAACCAGAGCTGCGTCGCGCCCTGCGTCTCGACGATCCCGTGCAGGGCGAAGGTCGAGAGCGCGCGATAGACCGTCGCCGGCGCCTGGCCGGTCGCCTCGGCGATCTCGGTCAGCGACAGCCCGCCATCGGCCGCCGCGAGCGCCTTGAGGATCAGGAGCGCGCGGTCGAGCGCCTGGACCGTCGTCTGCTCGGGCGCCGGATCGAAAGCCTTGGGCCGGCCCCGGGCGCGCTTCGGCGCGTTGAAAATTTTTTCCATTCTTCCGGTCCCGCGTTCACGAAAAAAGAAAAACCTTTGAGGATCAGCGGCATATTGAAATGCTGCGCCGCATGAAAAATCATTTCAAAAAAATTGCCGATTCGCCAGCGGGCTGTTAGGAACCACGCAAACGGAAGAGGTAACGCCCATGTCCAGCCAGAACCCGGTCTTCATTCCCGGCCCGACCAACATCCCCGAGCGCCTGCGTCACGCCTGCAACGTGCCGACGATCGACCATCGCTCGGCCGCCTTCGGCGAGATCTTCGCGCCGCTCTTCCCGGGCGTGAAGCGCGTCCTGAAGATGACGAAGGGCGAGATCGTCTTCTTCCCCGCGACCGGCACCGCCGGCTGGGAGGCGGCGGTCACCAACACGCTCTCGCCGGGCGACAAGGTGCTGGCCTGCCGTCACGGCATGTTCTCGCACCGCTGGATCGACCTCTGCCAGCGCCACGGGCTCGACGTCCAGGTGCTGACCGCGCCCTGGGGCGCCGGCGCGCCGGCCGCCGATTTCCAGGCGGCGCTCGAGGCGGACAAGGACCACGAGATCAAGGCGGTTCTCGTCACCCACAATGAAACCGCGACCGGCGTCCGCTCCGACGTCGGCGCGATCCGCGCGGCGATGGACGCGGCGAAGCACCCGGCGCTCCTGATGGTCGACGGCGTCTCCTCGATCGGCTCGATGGATTTCCGCTTCGACGAATGGGGCGTCGATCTCGCCGTCACCGGCAGCCAGAAGGGCTTCATGCTTCCGACCGGCCTCGCCATCGTCGGCGTCAGCCCGAAGGCGCTCGCCGCGATGGAGACGGCGAAGCTGCCGCGCACCTTCCTCGACTTCCGCGACATGCTCAACACCAACCCGAAGGGCGGCTATCCCTACACGCCGGCGGTCGGCCTGTTCTATGGCCTCGGCGAGTCGCTCAAGATGATCGAGGAGGAGGGGCTCGAGAACGTCTTCGCGCGCCACCACCGGATCGCCGAGGGCGTGCGTCGCGCCGTCTCCGCCTGGGGGCTGAGCCTCTGCGCGCAGTCGCCCGACGTCTATTCCGACACGGTCAGCGCCGTGATGGTGCCGAAGGGCTTCGACGGCACCCGCGTCGTCACGCTCGCGGCGGAGAAGTACGGCGTGGCCTTCGGCGTCGGGCTCGGCGAGGTCGCGGGCAAGCTCTTCCGGATCGGCCATCTCGGCAGCCTGACCGACGTGATGATGCTTTCGGGCCTCGGCTGCGCCGAGATGTGCATGGCCGATCTCGGCCTGCCCGTCCGCCTCGGCTCCGGCGTCGCCGCGGCGCAGGATTACTACCGCGCGACGGCCGGCGCCCCGGCCGAAGCCGCCCACGCCGCCTGAGGACAAGAAATGCGCATTCCCACCTATGACGACGTGCTCGTGGCCCACGAGCGCGTCGCCCCCTACATCCACCGCACCCCGGTGCTGACCTCGCGGTTCATCGACGAGATGGCGGGGGCGAGCCTGTTCTTCAAATGCGAGAACCTGCAGAAGGCCGGCGCCTTCAAGGTGCGCGGCGCCTCCAACGCGGTCTTCGGCCTGTCGGAGGAGATGGCGAAGAAGGGCGTCGCGACCCATTCCTCGGGCAACCACGCGCTCTCGCTTTCCTACGCCGCCGGCCGGCGCGGCATTCCCTGCCACGTCGTGATGCCGCGCACCGCGCCCCAGGCGAAGAAGGACGCGGTGATCGGCTATGGCGGCACGATCACCGAATGCGAACCCTCGACCACCTCGCGCGAGGCGGTCTTCGCCGAGGTCGAGGCGCGGACCGGGGCGGATTTCGTCCACCCCTACAACGATCCGCGCGTGATCGCCGGGCAGGCGACCTGCTCGCGCGAACTGATCGAGCAGGTCGAGGGTCTCGACGCGGTGATCGCACCCATCGGCGGCGGCGGCATGGTCTCGGGCACCTGCCTGACCATCTCGAACGTCGCGCCGGAGACGCGGGTCTACGCCGCCGAGCCGGAACAGGCCGATGACGCCTATCGCAGCTTCAAGGCCGGGCATATCATCGCCGACGACGCGCCGAACACGGTGGCGGACGGGCTCAAGGTGCCGCTGAAGGATCTGACCTGGCATTTCGTGAGCAATCACGTCACCGATATCCTGACCGTGTCCGAGCAGGAGATCATCGACGCGATGCGCCTGATCTGGGCGCGGCTGAAGATCGTGATGGAACCGTCGAGCGCCGTGCCGCTCGCCGCCATCCTGAAGAACCGGGACGTCTTCGCGGGGCAGCGCGTCGGCGTGATCATAACAGGCGGAAACGTCGACCTGGACAAACTGCCCTGGCTGAAGTGAAGGGGAGAAAGATGACCAAACAGGAAGATATCGCGGGCCTGGAGGTCGGCTACGACATCCCGGCGGCGATCGGCATGTCGATCGACGAGATCCAGACGCCCTGCCTGATCCTCGATCTCGACGCGCTCGAGCGCAACGTGAAGAAGATGGGTGACTATGCGAAGGCGCACGGGATGCGCCACCGCAGCCACGGCAAGATGCACAAGTCCGTCGACGTGCAGCTGCTGCAGCAGAAGCTCGGCGGCGCGGTCGGCGTCTGCTGCCAGAAGGTCTCGGAGGCCGAGGTCTTCGCGCGCGGCGGGATCAAGGACATCCTCGTCTCGAACCAGGTGCGCGACCCGGCGAAGATCGACCGCCTCGCCCGGCTGCCGAAATACGGCGCCCGCGTGATCGTCTGCGTCGACGACGTGGCGAACGTGGCCGATCTCTCGGCGGCGGCGCAGAAGCATGGCACCACGCTCGAGTGCTTCGTCGAGATCGACTGCGGTGCCGGGCGCTGCGGCGTGACGACGTCCGAGGCGGTGGTCGAGATCGCCAAGGCGATCGACGCGGCGCCGGGGCTGAAATTCACCGGCATCCAGGCCTACCAGGGCGCGATGCAGCACATGGATTCCTACGAGGATCGCAAGGCGAAGCTCGACGCGGCGATCGCCCAGGTGAAGGACGCGGTCGCGGCGCTGGAGAAGGAGGGGCTCAGGCCCGAGCTGGTCTCCGGCGGCGGTACCGGCAGCTACTACTTCGAGTCGAACTCGGGGGTCTACAACGAGCTCCAGTGCGGCTCCTACGCCTTCATGGACGCCGACTACGGCCGGATCCATGACAAGGACGGCAACCGGATCGACCATGGCGAATGGGAGAACTCGCTCTTCATCCTGACGAGCGTGATGAGCCATGCGAAGGCCGACAAGGCGATCTGCGACGCCGGCCTCAAGGCGCAGTCGGTCGACTCCGGCCTGCCCTTCATCTACGGTCGCGACGATGTGAAATACATCAAGTGCTCCGACGAGCACGGCGTGATCGAGGACAAGGGCGGCGTCCTGAAGGTCAACGAGAAGCTCAAGCTCGTCCCCGGCCACTGCGACCCGACCTGCAACGTGCACGACTGGTACGTCGGCGTCAGGGGCGGCAAGGTCGAGACGCTCTGGCCGGTCTCGGCCCGCGGCAAGGCGTACTGAGGTAGGGCGGACATCTGTCCGCCTTGTTCCGGCGCCCGCAAGGGGCGGACAAAGGTCCGCCCTACGGCGCCCGTTCCCATACAGGTTAGCCGACCTGGAGAGCAGTCGGGAGCCGGGCCAACAGGCCCGGCTCCACTCGAAAAGACTCGCGCGCACCCGCGCGCTCTTCCTGGCCGCGGAGGCGGCCGCGCCGCGAAGCGGCGCCCCGGAACACACGGAGCCCTGAATGCTGATCGTCCCCGAAGCCGCCTGCCCCGACCTCCTGCCGTTCGACGCCGCCTTCGACGCGGTCGAGGCGGTCTTCGCCGCGATGGCGCGGGGCGAGGCCTACAATTTCCCGGTGATCCGCGAAGCGATCGGCCATGAGGACGCGCTCTACGGCTTCAAGGGCGGCTTCGACCGCGCGGGGTCCGCGCTCGGGCTGAAGGCGGGCGGCTACTGGCCGAACAACCAGGCGCGGGGCCTCATCAACCACCAGTCGACGATCTTCCTCTTCGATCCCGATACCGGCCGGGTCCAGGCCGCGGTCGGCGGCAACTATCTCACCGCCGCGCGCACGGCCGCCGCCTCGGCGGTCTCGATCAAGCATCTCTCGCGCCCGGACTCGAAGGTGCTCGGGATGGTGGGCGCCGGGCACCAGTCGGCCTTCCAGATGCGCGCGGCGCTGCGCCAGCGGAAGTTCGAGAAGGTGATCGGCTGGAACTTCCACCCCGAGATGCTGTCGCGCCTCGCCGACACCGCGGCCGAGGCCGGGCTGCCGTTCGAGGCGGTCGAACTCGACCGGCTCGGCGCCGAGGCGGATGTGATCATCACCATCACCTCGAGCTTCGCGCCCATCCTGAAGGCGGACCAGATCCGCCCGGGGGTGCATCTCGCCTGCATGGGGACCGACACCAAGGGCAAGCAGGAGGTCGATCCGGAACTGCTCGCCCGGGCGACGGTCTTCACCGACGAGGTGGCGCAATCGGTCTCGATCGGCGAGGCGCAGCACGCGGTCGCCTCCGGCCTGATCGCCGAAAGCGCGATCACCCCCGTCGGCGCGGTGATCGCGGGTCAGCACCCGGGCCGCGTCTCCGCGGAGGAGATCACGCTCTTCGACGGCACCGGCGTCGCGCTGCAGGACCTCGCCGTGGCGAGCGCCGTGGTGGCCCGGGCGCAGGCCGAAGGCAAGGCGACGGAAGTCGCGATCTGACGTCGCGCCACCGCGCGATTCCGAAGGGCCGGCTCCGAGGGGGCCGGCCCTTCCCGTTTCCAGACCATGGTCGGTCTTGTTCCCGCGGCGGGCGCGCGGGCTATGTTGCGGTGCGAAAGAGAAGCTTCCCCAAGGAGGCGCCGGGGTACCCGGCTTGCACCGGGCGATCGCGCGTGCTGTCCTTGGGCAAAAGCACAGACCATGGAGTGGGAACGCCAATGCCAAACGACATGCATGAGCCTTCGACGGAGACCGTTGCGCGCGCGCTGGTCGACGCGGAGCAGTACGCGGCGATGTACGCGGCCTCGATGGCCGATCCGGAGGGCTTCTGGGGCGAGCAGGGGAAGCGTCTCGACTGGATCGCGCCCTACACGAAGGTGAAGAACACCTCGTTCGACTATCACGACGTGTCGATCAAATGGTTCGAGGACGGCGTGCTGAACGTCTCGGCGAACTGCGTCGACCGGCATCTCGCGACGCGCGGCGATCAGACCGCGATCCTGTGGGAGAGCGACGATCCGGAGGTCTCGAGGGCGATCAGCTACCGCGAGTTGCACTCGGAAGTCTGCAAGCTCGCCAATGTGCTGAAATCGCTCGGCGTGACGAAGGGCGACCGGGTCGTGCTCTACCTGCCGATGATCCCGCAGGCGGCCTATGCGATGCTGGCCTGCGCGCGGATCGGCGCGATCCATTCGATCGTCTTCGCCGGCTTCTCGCCCGACGCGCTCAGGAGCCGGGTCGAGGATTCCGGTGCCAAGCTCATCGTCACCGCCGACGAGGCGCCGCGCGGCGGCCGCAACACGCCGCTGAAGAGCAACGCCGACCGCGCGCTCGAGGGGCTCGACGGCGTGAAGCAGCTCGTCGTGAAGCGCACCGGCGGCGCGATCGCCTGGACCGAGGGCCGCGACATCTGGCTGCACGAGGCGATGGCGGGCGTGGCGCCCGAGTGCGATCCCGAGCCGATGGGCGCCGAGGATCCGCTCTTCATCCTCTACACCTCCGGCTCGACCGGCAAGCCGAAGGGCGTGCTGCACACCACCGGCGGCTATCTCGTCTACGCGGCGATGACGCACCAGTACGTGTTCGACTACCAC
>NZ_VFRP01000030.1 GCF_006385685.1 Amaricoccus solimangrovi
GCGCGCCCTCGTGCGCGAGGCGCTGTATATGCCGGCCCTCGTCGCCGCACGTTTCAACCCGAACCTGAAGGCGGTGCACGACAGACTCCTTGCAGCAGGAAAACCGGCGAAGGTCGCGATCACCGCCGTCATGCGAAAGCTCCTCATCGTTGCGAACGCATTGTTGCGCGATCAGCGGATATGGACGCCAACGCTGGCTTGACCAACACGGATATTCTAGCGCCTGACCCCGGCGTTGGAAGGCCCTGCCGAGGGTCACATTGACCTTCCGCCGCCGCCCTCCTCGGGCCCGCCTCTCAAACCTCAGTCCTTACATGCGCGTCGGCGACCTCGGCGAGCCAGTATCCGCTGGCCCGAAGCCACTGCTTGGGATGACCGCGGATGTCGAGCACGTGTGCCCGCAACGCCTTGGTCACCCCCGCCTCGGCCGCGATCCAGACGAAGCCCTCGCCCTCCGGCCAGTCGAGCTTAGCCAGCGCATCGAGCAGCGGCTCCGGGTCGGCCGCGCGCTCCTCCGGCCGGTGCACCCAGTGCGCCCGATGGTCTCCGGCCGTGTCGAAGCGCTGCTCCTCCTCCGGGCCGGTCACGGCGACGAGCGTCAGCAGACGCGCGCCGGGAGCGGCCTCCTCGACCCGGCGGCCGATCGCGGGAAGCGCGGTCTCGTCTCCGATCATGAGCCACCAGTCGAAGCTGTCCGAGACGACGACGGAGCCCCGCGGCCCGCCGATCTCGAGCCCATCGCCAAGCTTCGCCTCCATCGCCCAGCGGGTCGCGGGACCGGCCTCGTGGATGGCGAAATCGAGCGCCAGGGTTCCCGCCTCCGCGTCATGGCGGCGTGGCGTGTAGTCGCGCCGCAGCGGCTCCGCTTCTCCCGGCAGGAAGAGCTTCACGTGATCGTCGAAGCCCGCGCTGGCGAAGCCCTCGAGCTCCGGACCTTCGAGCACCACGCGGACCATTCCGGGGGTAACGAGGCTGACCGTCCGAACGGTCAGCCGGCGTCGCCGCGTCGCGTGACGGAGCCGGACGATTTCATGCTTCATGCGCGCCTCTCACGAGGGACTGCTCCGCCCGGCACCCCGATGGCGCCGGATCGATCACGCTCCGACTTCCTCGGCCGTGATCTTGTACGAGAACGTGTCCGCGGCAAGCTCGTCGAAGCGTCCGGCGCGGTTCTCTCCCTGAGGATACATGAGAAACGGCAGCGGGCCGGCGGACGATCCGGGCAGGATCACGTCGCTCGCGGTGTTGTAGGCGATCCAGTTGCCTTCCCAGTTTCCGAACAGCGCGGCGTCCACCGGGGCGATCAGCGGGTTCTCCCGGTCCTTGATCCAGTCCTCGCGCTCCTGACGCATGACCTTGAGCACGTCGGCGGGGTCCATCGCGACCCAGCCGTAATCTTCGAGCCAGACCTCGGCGCGGCAATGCTGGGCGCCGGAAAGCTTCTCGGGGGTACCACCGAGCTGCTTGTAGTCGAACGCCGAAGGAGCGACGCGAACCCCGTAGACATCGCGCGCCGGAACTCCCGACGCGCGGGCGAGCCCGACGAAGAGTCCGTTGAGATCGGCGCATTTGCCGGCGTAGCCGGTCTGGGTCAGGACGGCGGCGATATCGCCCGGCCCGCAGCCGGGAACGGAAGGCTCGCGATGGCAGGTCGCGACGATCCAGTCGTAGATTGCCCGCACCTTCTCGACGTCGGTGGTCGCCCCGGCGGTGATCGAGCGCGCGGTTTTGAGAACCACCCCGTCGAGCGGCTTCATCCGGCTCGGAGCGAGCGCGGCCCGAAGAACGGCGGGATCTTCCTGGGCGGGAGTGTTCGCGGACCAGTCGATCACGCGATCGCGGGTCTCGACCGTGCTGATCAGCGTGAGCGTGGGCGCCGCCTCGTCGGCGGCGAAGGAGGCGCGAAGCATGCGGGCGCCGGAGGCCGGATCCGTCACGATCTCCGTCTTCATCGCGTTCCCGGACCAGCGGTCGTCGCGCGTCCTCTGCCAGTCCGTGGCGAGATCGGGCAGCGGCAGCCAGACCTGCGTCGCGCCCTGACCGGCGGGCGGGACGATCGTCGTCCTGAGCTCGAACGTCCGCCAGGCCGTGCGCGCGGGCGCGTAGACCCGAGCGCCCTCCGCGCGGAGGATGCCGGGCAACGCGGATGCGACCCCGGCGAGAAGGCCGAGCTTCAGAAAGCCGCGACGGCTGGAATAGGTCATGGAAATGCTCCTCCCCGATGATGTCGGGTACCATAGGCGCGCGCCCCCGCGCGCGCCATTGTCAGGCTGTCAGTCCGCGCTCAAAAACAGTGATCGTCAGCCGGCGTCCTGGAACACGCGCACGACATCCGGATCGACGCTCACGGTCACGCCGCGCCCGTCCTCCATGCGCGCGGCAGACATCGAGCGGGCGGCGAGATAGCCCTCGCCGATCCTCAGCCGGTATTCGACGTGGCTGCCGAGGAAGACGCGCTGTTCGACGCTGGCCGCGAAGCTGTTCGGGCCGTTCACGGGTCCGTCGCGCAGCTGGCCATGTTCCGGGCGGAACATGACCTTGACGGGCGCGCCCGTCGCCGTTGGCGCGTCCGCGACCGTGCCGAGAAGGCGTCCGACCGGGGTGTCGACCGCGAGATGGTTGCCCTCCCAGCCCGCGACGGTGCCGCTAAGCTCGTTCACGCAGCCGACGAAATCCGCGACGTATCGGGAATGCGGCTCGTTGAAGATCGCCTCCGGCTCGCCAAGCTGCGCGACCTCGCCCACCTGCATCACCGCGATGCGGTCCGCGAGCGCCGCGGCCTCGACCTGGTCGTGGGTGACGTAGATGGCCGTGAAGCCGAAGCGCCGCTGCATCGCGATGAGCTCGTCGCGAAGGCGCTCGCGCACCTTGGCGTCGAGGTTGGAGAGCGGCTCGTCGAAAAGGATGAGCCCATCGTTCGCAACCAGTGCGCGGGCGAGCGCGACGCGCTGCTGCTGGCCGCCGCTCATCTGGCCGGGGTACTTCAGCGCGTGCTGCTGGAGCCCGGTAAGGTCGAGGATCTTCCGGACGCGCTCGCGGACCTCCGCCTCGGGCACCTTGGAGACGCGCAGCGGATAGCCGACATTGTCGGCGACCGTCATGTGCGGCCAGAGCGCGTAGGACTGGAAAACCATGCTGAGATTGCGCTTCTCGGGCGGCAGGGAGAGGTTGTGCTCGGAGGAAAAAACCGTCTGGCCGCGCACCGTGATGGTGCCGGTCGTCGGCTGCTCAAGTCCCGCGACGGAGCGCAGCAGAGTCGTCTTGCCGCAGCCCGACGGCCCGAGGAGCACGAGAACCTCGCCCTCGTAGATGTCGATGTCGACGCCCTTGAGCGCGTGCACCGCGCCGTAGGCCTTGCTCAGATCGCGGATGCTTACCATGACCTTCCGGTCCTGGGCCGCGGCTGGCGGGATGTCTGCGGTGGTCATGCGGGACTCCGTGCTGGCGGATTGCCGTTGCGGAAGCACGGTAACCGTCGTTTCAGCTGCGATCGCCATCCTTGCTTCCTCCCTCTTCTTTGTAACCGCTCTCCGATTCCGGATCGGCGGGCATGCCGATCAATAGACGACCTTCTCCGCCGCCAATCGATCCATCTCCTCCTGCGACAGTCCGAGGCCGCCCCCGAGGATCTCCGCGTTGTCGGCCCCGATGAAGGGCGCCGAGCCGCGGATCCGCGTCGGGGTTTCGGAGAAGCGGTACGGCGCCGTTATCGTCCTGCGCCGCCCGAGTACCGGGTGATCGACCTCCTCCACCTGCCCGCGGGCGAGGACGTGGGGGTCATTGAAGAGATCCTCGGCCTTGAACGACGGCGTGGCGGGCACGCCCTCCGCCTGGAGCAGGCGCATGGCCTCCACATAGGTCTTGTCCGCCGTCCAGGCCGAGATGCGGGCGTCGAGCGCCGCCTCGTTCGCCTTGCGGTCCGGGGCCGTCGCGAAGCCCGGCTCGGCGGTCCAGTCCGGCGTACCGAGCGCGCGGACGAGGCCGCGCCACTCCTCCTCGTCGCCGACGGCGATCGAGACCCACTCGTCCTTGCCGGCGCAGCGGTAGACGCCGTGCGGCGCCATCCTGGGATCCGCGTTGCCGTGGCGCTTCGGGGAGCGGCCGTTCATCGCGAAGTCCATCATCTGGTCGCCGATCATCGAGTTGATGACCTCGCAGGACGACGAGTCGATGTAGGAGCCCTTGCCGGTCTGCTGGCGGAACCTGAGCGCGACGAGCGCGGCGAAGACGGCCGCGGTGCCCGCGCGGGCGTCGCCGCCCGAGTTCGTCATCGTGTTCGGCTTCTTCTCGGCATAGCCGGTCAGGTGCGAGACGCCGCCGACGCTGGTGAAGCACGGGTTGTAGGCGGCGTAGCGCCGCAGCGGCCCGGTCGCCCCGAAGCCCGAGAGCGACAGCATGATCAGATCGGGCTTCACCTTCACGAGCGCGTCGTAGTCGAGGCCGAGCTTCGTCATCACGCCCGGGCGCATGTTCTCGAGCACGATGTCCGCGGTCGCGACGAGCCGTTTCGCGAGGTCCCGCCCCTGCTCGGTGGTCAGGTTGAGCGTGACGCTCTTCTTGCCGAGGTTGACCTCGAAGAAGTTCGAATTGGCCTCGAGATTGTCCGCGGCGCCATGCCCGTGCTGCGCGCGCTGCTCGTCCGGTCGGGAGCGGGTCTCGACCTTGATCACCTCCGCGCCGAGCGAGGCGAGCTGCATCGTGCACCACGGCCCGGCGAGAACGTGGCCGAAATCGATGACGCGGATGCCCTGAAGTGCGTCCATGATCCCCTCCCTCAGACGGACTGGCGCGCCGGGGCGCGGTCACGAAGTTGGGCGAGCACCTCCTCGGTATGCTCCCCGAGCAGCGGCGCGCGCCGCTTCGCCGGCAAGTCAATGCCCACCGGCCGGGTCGGCTGGCCGATGTATTCGAGCGGGCCCGCCACCGGATGATCGATGGTGACGAAATGGCCGCGTTCGCGGAACTGCGCCAGCTTGAAGACACCCTCGGCCGTCAGGATCGGCGCCGCCGCCGAGCCTTCACGCTGGATCGCGTGGAAGAGCTCGTCCTGCGTCACGGTGCCGGCCCATTCGTTCAGGCGCGCCCGGAGTTCGGCGTAGTTGTCGGACCGGCCCTTCTGGGTATCGAACGGGGGCTTCATGCCCCATTCCGGCTCCCCCATCGCGCGCCAAAGCCCGAGCCACTGCTGCTGCGAGGACAGGATGACCACTGCGAACTCGCCGTCCGAGCACTGGACAAGGCTCTCGAGCAGGCGGCCCTTGCCGGTCCGGTTCGGGCTGACACCGTCGTCGATGAACCGCCGGAGCTGGGACCGCTCGAGCGCCATCATCGCGTGCTGGATGGACACGTCGATGTGCTGTCCGGTACCACTGGCGTCGCGCCAGAAGAGCGCGGCCAGCGTCGCCGTCGCGCCGGCCATGCCGCCGTCGAAGAAGCCGAGATACCCCGGCCCCTGGCAGGGCGGCACGTCGAGATTGATCGCCCACATCGGCAGCAGGTAGCCCTGCCCGCTCGCGTGGTAGAGGTTGAGGTGGCGCGCCTTGTAGTCCCTGTACGGCCCGACCTGCCCGAAGGGCGTGATCGAGGTCACGATCAGGTTCGGGTTCAGCGCCCGCAGATCCTCGTAGCCGAGGCCGAGCTTCGCGAGCTCGCCCGGCATTTGGTCCTCGATCAGCACGTCCGCGTCGCGGAGCAGCGCGCGCAGCGTGTCCCGACCCTCGTCCGTCTCGATGTCGAGCTCGACCGAGCGCTTGCCCGTGTTGAGGTAGAGAAAGGTCCCCGAGGCTTCCGGGTTCGGCACGTCGTCCTTGAACGGTCCGAGGTGGCGCGCGTCGTCGCCGCGACCCGGCCGTTCGATCTTGATCACGTCCGCGCCGAAGTCCGCGAGAAGCTTGCCGCAGTAGGGCCCGGCGACGAAATCGGCGAGCTCGATGACCTTGACGTTGAGCGTATCCATGGTCAGTCCGCCTTCGACGGCAGCTTCACGTGCACCTTCGCCTGCGTGTGCGTGTCGCCGTCCTGGTTCACCGCCCTGACGTCGAGCTCGACGAGGCGCCTGCCCTGGTCGTCGGTGAACTTGCGCGCGACGCTGCCCTTCACCCAGGTCGAGTCGCCGAAGAAGTTGAAGCGGCGGTCTTGGCTGTCCATCGACACCACGAAGCCGTCGTCGCCCATCCAGTCGGTGACGGGATGCACCAGCATCATCTCGTTGTGGATGCCGCCGGCGTTGGCGAGCGGCGAGCCGAACATCTGCGCGGCCCGGTCGGAATAGTGCCAGTCGCGGCGGAAGCGGTGCTCGCCGGTCAGCGGGTCGATCGGGTGGGTCTGCAGGTGGCCCCGCATCGCGGCCCACTTGATCGCGAAGGCGTAGACGTAGCAGGAGACCACCGTCCGGGCCGAGCTGTCGCAGACATCGTAGATGCCCTTGGCGATCGTCGGCAGTTCCTCGCCCTCGACGACGTCCTCCCAGTAGCGGATCTTCGCGCCGCGGCGCTTGGTGCCGGCGAGCTGGGCGTCGAAGTCGTCGTGGATCTCCTTGAGCTCCGCCTCGGAATACTTCCGGTAGTCCTTGCCCGCGTACTTGGCGCCGACCTTCGATTCCTTGCCGCCTTCCTTGGCCTTGCGCTTCGAGGGCGGCGTCGCGAGGTAGATGTTGCGCCCCGTGGCGACTGCGATCGTCTCGTCGCGCTGGTTGACGAAGTAGCGCGGCACGCTCTCGATGAACATCCGGTAGGGCTTGCCCTCGACCTTCTTCTCCTCGAAGCCCGCGTACTTGTCGTAGACGTGGAACTCGTCGCCCGGGCGGAACGGCGCGAAGTATTCGTGCTTGTTGCCGGCGGCGAGGCGGCCGACGCCGGGCACGCGCAGGCGCCCGCCAAAGGACGATCCGAAGGCGATGCAGCTCTCGTAGAGGGGCGGCGCGATGATGCCGCCCCAGCGCGTGCTCTGCGCATAGGTCCGGTTGCGCCAGATCGGATTCGGGTCGCCGATCGCGTCGGCGAAGTGGCGGATCAGATCCTCGGTGACGAGCGCGTTCAGCACGCCGCGCTCGTACTCGTTGTCCATGATGTCGTGGACGGGAACCGGCAGCTTGAGCTCGCCGCGGCCTTCGTTGAACTGCGCGATCAGCTTGTCGAGGCGCTCGTTCCACTCACCGTCGGACAGGTGGTCCCAATCGCGATCCTGCGCCTGGACGTTCATGATGCGCCTCCCCTCGGATGCTCGGCGCCTGTGCCTTGGGCGCTCTGTGTTGATCAATATTGTCTAACAATACCGATGTGCCTAATGATTCGTCAACCCGCCGGATGCGCGGACGCGCCCATGCTCACAAATCCGCACCGACACCTAACCATCGCGGAACGCGCGGGTTCGTCCCGTCCGGCTAAGACCCATCCCATCCAAGAAGGAGGACGCCATGGCCAACCGTCATGTTATCGAAACGCGGTCCGGAGTCGCGGCGGAGCCGAGGTCGCCGGGTCGGCGACGGTTCTTCGTCGGCGCCGCCAGTCTGGCCGCCGGCGCGGTCGCGGCGGGCGCCACTGGCTGGGCCGCCGAAGCGGCGGAAGCGCCGCTCACGATCGCCGAGGGCGGGCGCGGCCCGACGCGGCTTCACCCGTCCTTCGTCAAGGACGTGGGACTGCTGACGGACCTCAACAAGACCAACCAGGGCGGTGCCTGGTGGAACTTCGACACCTACATCACCCCGGTCGAACAGTTCTACATCCGCAACGAGTATCCGACGCCGCGCGCCGAGATCGACCGGCGCGTCGACCCGCGCCACTGGCGGCTCAGGATCCACGGCGACGCGGTCGAGCGCCCGCTGGAAATTACCTACGACGACCTGCTCCGCATGCCGTCCCGCTCGATCATGAGCGTCATGCAATGCGCCGGAAACGGGCGAACGCTGTTCTGGGAGCAGGAGGGCATGACCGCCGAGCCCACCAAGGTTGGCGGCAACGGCTGGGGGCTTGGCGGCGTCGGGATGGCGGAATGGCAGTACGTCCCGATGAGCCACATCCTCGGGCTCGTCGGGCTGAGGCCGAACGCCAAGGCGTGCCTCTTCTGGTCCGGGGTAGACGGCAAGGCCCCGAACACCGAGTCCGACACCGGGCGCCCACTCCCGGTCCGCGAGCTGATCGAGCGGGGCGATGACATCGGCCTCGCGTTCAAGATGAACGGCATGCCCCTGCCTCCCGACCACGGAGCGCCGGTCCGCGCGCTGGTGCCGGGCTGGTGCGGCGGCGCCTCGACCAAGTGGCTGACCGAGATCAAGATCGCCTCGCACGACTTCTGGGTGCGGCTGAACACGCTCGGGCATTCCAACATCGGCCCCGATTATACGCCGCCGATCCCCGCGCCCGACGACGAGTTCCGCTTCGTCACGCCGAAGGACGTGGTGGGGGTTCCGGTGACCTGGCACGTGGCCCGCTCCATGCTGACCATCCCCCTCGTGCTCGAACGGCAGCCCGACATGCCGGGCAACTATCCGCTGGCCCGGGGCGAATGGCCTGCGATGCCCGCCGGTCCCCAGACGCTGCGCGGCTATGCCTGGGCGCCCCGGTACGGCGTCGAGCGCGTGGACGCGCGGGTGAACGGCGGCGAGTGGCAGGCGGCGCGGATCATCGACGTGGAGCCGAACCGCTATTCCTGGGTCCGTTTCGAGCTCCCGTTCGCGCCGCTGCCGGGCGAGTACCTGATCGAGACCCGCGTGACGGACCGGAACGGCGGGGTCCAGCCGGTATCCGTGCCCTACAACAAGGGCGGCTACGACTATGGCGCGATTCCGATCTTCAAGGCGCGGTTCGCCTGACCGGCCCGGCGGCGGGCATCCATCCCGCCGCCCCGCCCGCCGATCGGCGGACGGCTCATACGTTTCCGCGCCGCAGAAAGGCGAGCACGGCATCCGTGAACGGACCCGGCGCCTCCTCGGGGACCGCGTGTCCGCAGGGGAGCGCGGCGCCCGCGACGTCGAGCGCCTTCTCGCGCCAGGTCCCAAGCACGTCGTAGGACTGGCCGACGACCCCGAGCGCGCCCCAGAGCGCGAGCAGCGGCGCGGTGACGCGGGCTTCCGCGTCGGCGGCGTCGTGGACCAGGTCGATCCCGGCCGCGGCGCGATAGTCCTCGCAGATCGCGTGGATGGTCCTCGGATCACGGTAGCAGCGCAGGTACTCGGCGAAGGCCTCGGGTTCGACGGCGCCCGGCGTCGCCGACTGCCCGGCCAAGTGTCGCCGGAGGAAGTACTCCGGGTCATATCCGATCATCCGCTCGGGCAGATCGAACGGCTGGATCAGGAAGAACCACCAGAAATAGCGGGTCGCGAAAGCCTTGTCGGTGCGCGCGTACATCGTCGCCGTCGGAGCGATATCGACGACGACGAGACGCTCGACCGCCTCCGGATGGTCGAGGGCCATCCGGTGGGCGACGCGACCTCCACGATCGTGTCCGACCACCGCGAACCGGTCGAAGCCGAGCTCCCGCATCAGCGCGACCTGATCGCGGGCCATCGCGCGTTTCGAATAGTCGAGGTTGTCTGGACCGCCGGCGGGCTTGTCGCTGTCTCCGTAGCCGCGGAGATCGGCCGCGACCACCGTGTACCCCGCCGCGACGAGCCGCGGCGCGACCTTGCGCCAGACGACGAGCGTCTGCGGATGTCCGTGCAGCAGCAGCACCGGCGGTCCCTCGCCGGCGACGGCCGCCCGGATCGTCACCTCCCCAGCGTCGACGCGGCGGATGTCGAAACCGGGCATCAGGGCCGAGAGCGCGTCCATGGCGGTCACTCCGGGACATGGGTGGCGGAAGAGGAAGGAGTCGAACCTACCGGAGACGCGAGGCGCCTCCCACCGGATTTGAAGTCCGGGCGCCCCACCGGGGACGTTGCTCTTCCGGGAACGAGCGGTAGCGCGAGGGTGTCCGCGCTGTCAACGCGGCCAGCGGCGCCGCGGGCTGGGTTATCACAGAGTTCGAGCGCCCCTTCACGAAGCCGATGCGGCGGGACGCGGGCCTAGCCTCTATTGATCCTGCCAAGGCGCCCAAGGGGGCGCGGGTGAGATCGGGGAGGCAAGAGGATGCGGAATTTCGATGTCGTCGTGATCGGTCAGGGCTACGCGGGGCTGATGGCCGCCAGGCTCGCCGCCGAGCGGGGCCTCAGCACCGCCAATGTCGAGGCGATGTTCGCGGGCGGGCTGGTGATGAGCATCAACGAACTCGAGCCTTCGCCCGATGCCGGCGCGGAGGGCGGCGGCGATCTGACCAGCACGATCGCGATGGAGAACATGGATCGCGGCATCGAGACCATATCGAGCCCGGTCGCCGCCGTCGAGCGGAACGGGACCGGCTGGAAGGTTCGCACCGACGAGGGCGAGCTGGGCGCGAAGAACGTCATCGTGGCCTCGGGGGCGCGCCTGCGCAAGCTCGGCGTGCCGGGCGAGGAGGAATTCTTCGGCCGCGGCGTCTCGGAATGCGCCGATTGCGACGGCCCGATGTATGGCGGCGCCACCTGCGTCGTGGTCGGAGGCGGGGATTCCGCGTTTCAGGAAGCCCTCGCGCTCACCCATTACGCCGAGAGCGTGAAGATCCTGCTGCGCGGGGCGGCGCCCCGGGCGCGCACCGACCTCGTGGAGCGCGTGGCCCGGGAGCCGAAGATCAGCGTGATCACCGGCACGGAGGTCCGCGAGGTCGTCGGTGATGCGAGCGGCGTGACGGGCGTGCGGGTCGCGAACGGGTTGGGCGAGGAGACGCTACCCTGCGCCGGTGTCTTCGTGTTCGTCGGCCTCGACCCGGTCAGCGGATTCCTTCCAGGAGAGGTCGAGCGCGACGCGAGCGGCGCCGTGCTCGCGGACGCGGCTGGCCGCGCCACCCTGCCCGGGCTCTTCGCCATCGGCGCCGTCCGGGCGGGCTTCGGCGGCCTCCTGACCGACGCGGCCGATGACGCCGCCCGCGCCGTGGCCGGGATCGCATGACCTCGCAGGGAAGCTCCGTGACGTGACCGACGCCGTCTCGCCGCTCGCGCCGTTCCGCAACCGGCTCTATCTCGCCTACTGGCTCACCGGCCTGATGGCGAATTTCGGCTGGCTGATCCAGATGGTCGGGGCATCGTGGCTCATGACCTCGATCGGCGGATCGCCGGAGATGGTGGCGCTCGTCCAGACCAGCGTGGCGCTTCCGACGATGCTCTTCTCGCTCGCCGCGGGCGCGATGGCCGACAACTTCGGCCGGCGGACGATGATCCTCGTATCGCAGTCCTTCCTGCTGGTGATCTCGTCGGTGCTCGCCTTCCTGTCCTGGGCGGGATGGGTCAATCCGTGGATGCTGCTCTGCTTCACCTTCCTGATCGGCAGCGGCAAGGCGCTGAACAATCCGGCCTGGCAGACCTACGTCACCGAGTTCATGCCGCGCGAAGACCTGCCGGAGGCGATCGCCGCGAACAGCGTCGGCTTCAACCTCGCGCGCAGCGTCGGGCCGGCCATCGGGGGCGCGATCGTCGCCTCCGTCGGCGCCTTCGCCGCCTTCGCGGTCAACGCGGTCAGCAACATCGGCATGATCGTCGTGATGCTGGGCCGCGGGACAACCGCCTCCGCGTCCGATCTGCCGCCGGAGCGGGTCGGCAGCGCCATGCTCGCGGGCATCCGCTACGTCGCCATGTCGCCGCATCTGCTCGTCGTCATGGTCCGCGGCGCGGTCTTCAACTTCGCCGCGATCTCGGTCATGGCGCTGCTGCCGCTCGTCGCCCGCGATCTGGTCGAGGGCGGCCCCCGCACCTACGGCATCCTGCTCGGCGGCTTCGGGGTTGGGGCGGTGATCGGCGCCCTCGCCGGGGCGCGTCTGCGCCACATGATGTCGCTCGAATGGCTGGTCAGGACCGGATTTCTCGCCTTCGCCGTGGCGGTGGCGGTGATCGCGACGAGCAGCGTCGCGCCGCTCAGCATCCTGGCGTCGGCCTGTGCCGGGGCGAGCTGGTTGCTGACGCTCTCGACGTTCAACACGACGGTGCAGATGACCTCGCCGCGCTGGGTCGTGAGCCGGGCGCACGCGCTTTACCAGGCCGCCTCCTTCGGCGGGAACGCGCTCGGAAGCTGGGTCTGGGGAATGCTCGCCGCGAGCTACGGGATACCGACGTCGCTCCTCGCCGCGGCGGCGGTCCTCGTCTTCGGCGCGGGCCTCGGCCTAGGGCTTCGCCTGCGCGAACTCGGACCGCTCGGCCTCGATCCGTCGGGCCGCTGGGTCGCGCCAAGGGGCGCGGCGGACCTGCGGCCGCGCAGCGGGCCGATCCTGACCTCCATCGAGTACCGGATCGCGCCGGAGGACATCGACGCCTTTCTTCGGATCATGGCCGAGCGGCGGCGCAGCCGGGCGCGGGATGGCGCGCGCGCCTGGAGCCTCGCGCGTGACATGGACGATTCCGAGATCTGGACCGAGCGCTACCAGACACCGACCTGGCTCGACACCCAGCGGTTCCACAGCCGCCGCACGCAGGCGGACGCGGAGCTTTCGGACAGGCTCAAGGCGCTGCACGGCGGGCAGGCGCCGACGATCCGTCACGAGATCGAGCGCCAGCCCGGCAGGCCGGCGCCCGACTGGACCGGCCTCGCCGACCACTGATCCGCGGGGGACGCCTCAGACGGGCTCCGCGGCGAAGATCGCAGCCAGATCGCCGCGCTGGAAGCCGGCCCCGCTCGCCTCCTCGAGCCGGTCGAGATTGCGGGCGACCATGGCAGCGCCGCGCTCGGTCGCCCAGAACACCGGACCCCCTTCCCATTTCGGGAAGCCGTAGCCGTTGGTCAGCACCACGTCGACGTCGCTGGCGCGCGGGGCGACGCCCTCGCCGAGCAGCAGGCATGCCTCGTTCACCATCGCGAGCAGCGCGCGCTCGACGATCTCCTCGGCCGCGATCGCCCGGGGCACGATGCCCTTCTCCGCCCGCGCGGCGTCGATGATCGCCACCGTGGCGGGATCCGGCTGGCGCTTGCCGTCCTCGTAGCGGTAATAGCCTGCGCCGGTCTTCCGGCCGAGGCGCCCGGCCTCGCAGAGCCGGTCGGGGATCGTCACGTAACGGTGCGACGGATCGCGGCTCGCCGCGGTGCTCTGGCGCATGCGCCAGGCGATGTCGAGGCCCGACATGTCCCCGACCGCGAACGGGCCCATAGCGAAGCCGAAGCCCTCGAGCGCGGCGTCGACCTCGGCCGGCGAGGCGCCCTCCTCGAGCAGGAACTCGCACTGGCGGCGGTAGGCCGCGTAGATCCGGTTGCCGATGAAGCCGAAGGCGTTCCCCGACACCACGGAGACCTTGCCGAGCCTGCGCCCGAGCGCGAGCCCGGTCGCGAGCGTGTCCGGCGCGGTCTTCGCGCCCCGCACGACTTCGAGCAGGCGCATGACGTTCGCCGGGCTGAAGAAGTGCAGGCCGACCACGTCCTCGGGACGGCTCGTCGCGGCGGCGATCGCGTCGAGGTCGAGATAGGAGGTGTTGGAGGCGAGCACCGCGCCTGGGCGGGCGACCGCGTCGAGACGCTTGAAGACCTCGCGCTTCACGTCGAGGTCCTCGAAGACCGCCTCGATGACGAGATCGACCTCGCCGAGGCTGTCCCAGTCGAGCGTCGGGGTAAGCCGCCCCTCACGCGCGGCGGCCGCCTCCGCCGTCAGCGCGCCCCTGGCGACCCGCCCCGCGTAGAAGTCGCTGATCCGCGCCCGCCCGCGGTCGAGCGCGGCCGCGTCCTGCTCGACGAGCGTCACCGGCAGCCCCGCGTCGAGCGAGGAGATCGCGATTCCGGTGCCCATGGTGCCCGCGCCCAGCACGGCTACCCTCGCGAGGGGCCGCGGCTTCGCGTCAAGCCCGGGCAACTTCGCCGCCTCGCGCTCCGCGAAGAACTGGTGGCGCAGCGCCCGCGCCTCGCGCGAGGTCCGCAATTCCTGGAACGCGGCGCGCTCGGCCGCCAGCCCCTCGTCGATCGGCGTCTCCGCCGCGACGGTGATGGCCGCGATGGCCGCGCGCACCGCCGGCCGGCCGCGGCCCGCCTTGAGCGCGGCGGCGGCGGCGGCCTCGATCGCCTCGGGGGACGCGTCGGGCACCGGCCGGTCGCGGAGCCGGTTCTTCCCGATCATGGCGCGCGCATGGGCGACGGCCGCCGCGCGCAGCTCCGCCGGCGCGACCGCGTCGATCATCCCGAGCGCCAGCGCCTCCTCGGTGCCGATCCGCGCGCCCTTGCAGACGAGTTCGACCGCCTTCGGGATCCCGGTCAAGCGCGGCAGCCGCTGCGTGCCGCCCGCGCCCGGGATGATCCCGAGCGTGACTTCGGGGAGCCCGACCTTGGTCTCCGCGAGGGCGACGCGGGCATCGCAGCCGAGCGCGATCTCGAAGCCGCCGCCGAGCGCCGCGCCATGCAGCGCGGCGACCACCGGCTTCGCACAGGCCTCGATCGCGGCGATCACGGCCGGGTTCTGCGGATCGGCGAGCGGCTGGCCGAACTCTTTCAGGTCCGCCCCCGCGATGAAGGTGGACCCCGCGCCGATCAGCACGACCGCGTTGACCGCGGGATCCGCAGCGGCGGCTTCGACCGCCGCGAGAATGCCGGCGCGCACGCTGAGCGAACTCGCGTTGATCGGCGGATTGTCGATCACCACGACCGCGACGTCGCCCTCGGGTTCGACCCGCACTACGTCGGCCACCCCTTATGCTCCCGCCTTGGCGCGCCGGGCCTCCGCGGCCGCGGCGAAGGCGCGGACCGAGGCCTGGTGCTCCTCGCTCGTGTAGCATATGCCCTGCGCGGCGCTGCCCTTGGCGAAGACGTCCTCGAGGCTCAGTTCGAAGCTTTGGTCGAGGATGGATTTTCCGAGCGCGAGCGCGGTCGGCGAATTCGCCGCGATCTCGGCGGCGAAGGCCCGCGCCTCCGCAACGTGGTCGTCGCAGAGGCGATCGGCGATCCCGAGCGAGACCGCCTCATCGGCGGCGACCTGGCGCCCGGTGAAGATCAGTTCCTTCGCCTTCGCGAGCCCGATCCGCCGCGGCAGGAAGTACATGCCGCCGCCGTCCGGGATCAGCCCGCGCTTGATGTAGCCCCAGGAGAAGGCCGCGTCCTTCGCGGCGAAGACGAAGTCGCAGGCGAGCGCCGTGTCGGCGCCGAGGCCGGCGGCCGGGCCATGGACCGCGGCGATGGTCGGGACCGAGAGCGTGTGCAGCAGGACCTGCGCGTGATGCACCTGCTGCTGGCGCCGCCAGCCGGCGAAGCCGACGGTGCCGAGCGGCTCGCGCAGCCGCTTCTCCATCCCGGCGACGTCGCCGCCGGCGCAGAAGCTCTTGCCGCGACCCGCGAGGACGAGCGCGCGCACGCACCCGTCGCGGGCGACGCGCTCGAGCCCGTGCACCAGATCGGCGCGCAGGGCGTCGTTCAGCGCGTTGCGCTTGTCGGGGCGGTTGAGGAACAGGGTGGCGACGCCATCCGCGATCTCGAGTTCGACCAGTCCGCTTTCCATGGCAGGCTCCTTAAAGAACGGCGGCCGCGATGCCGTCGAGGTAGCGTTCGGCGTCGAGCGCCGCCTCGCAGCCCGAACCGGCGCTGGTTACCGCCTGGCGGTAGATGTGGTCCTGGACGTCGCCGGCGGCGAAGACGCCCGGAATGCTGGTCTGGGTAGCATTGCCGCGCCGCCCGCCTTGAGTGATGATGTAGCCGTTCTCCATCTCGACCTGCCCCGCGAAAAGGTCGGTGTTCGGCTTGTGGCCGATGGCGATGAAGACGCCCTTCAGCGTCACGTCCTCGGTTCCGCCGTTCGCAACGTCGGCGAGGCGCAGCCCGGTAACGCCGCCCTCGTCGCCGAGCACCTCGTCGACGGTGCGGTTCCACTTCAGCGTCACCTTGCCGGCCTTCGCCTTCTCGAAGAGCTTGTCGTGCAGGATCTTCTCGCCGCGCAGCGAGTCGCGCCGATGCACCAGCGTCACGTGGTTGGCGATGTTGGCGAGATAGAGCGCCTCCTCGACGGCGGTGTTGCCGCCGCCCACCACCGCGACGTCCTGGTCCTTGAAGAAGAAGCCGTCGCAGGTGGCGCAGGCCGAGACGCCCTTGCCCATCATCGCCTGCTCCGAGGGCAGGCCGAGATACTGCGCCGAGGCGCCGGTCGCGATGATCAGCGCGTCGCAGGTGTATTCGCCGTAATCGCCGACGAGGCGCAACGGCCGCTCCGACAGCTTCGCCTCCGAGATGTGGTCGAGCGCGTATTCGACGCCGAACCGCTCGCCGTGGCGCTGGAAACGCTCCATCAGGTCGGGCCCCTGCACGCCGTCCGCGTCCGCCGGCCAGTTGTCGACATCGGTCGTGGTCATGAGCTGGCCCCCGCTCTCGAGGCCGGTGATGACGAGCGGCTGGAGGTTGGCGCGGGCGGCGTAGATCGCGGCGGTGTGGCCTGCCGGGCCGGAGCCGAGGATGATCAGGCGGGAATGGCGAGTGGTCATGGATGCCTCGTTGAAAATCTGGGCCGCGAAATCGCGCGGCGGTTCGGCGCCAACTTAATCCGCGGCGGCGAAGCCGCAATTTCCGGTTCGTGGCGCGGCGCTGCCTTCGCGTGATGGGTCAGGCGCGCTCCAGCGCGATGGCGATCCCCTGGCCGACGCCGATGCACATCGTCGACAGGGAGCGCCGCCCGCCCGTCAGCGACAGCTGGAGCGCCGCGGTTCCGGTGATCCGCGCCCCCGACATGCCGAGCGGATGACCGAGCGCGATCGCGCCGCCATTCGGGTTCACCCTCGGATCGTCGTCCGCGACGCCCAGACGGCGCAGCGTCGCGAGCCCCTGGCTCGCGAAGGCCTCGTTGAGCTCGATGACATCGAAATCATGCGGCTTGAGGCCGAGCCGCGCCATCAGCTTCTCGGAGGCGGGCGCGGGTCCGATCCCCATGATCCGGGGCGGAACGCCGGCGGTCGCGCCACCGAGGATGCGCGCGACCGGCGTGAGGCCGTGGCGCTCGGCCGCCGCCGCCGAGGCGATGATCAGCGCCGCGGCGCCGTCGTTGACGCCGCTCGCATTGCCCGCCGTGACGCTCCCGCCCTCGCGAAACGGCGCCCGCAGCTTCGCGAGCGTCTCGATCGTCGTGGCGCGCGGGTGCTCGTCGCGGTCGACGATCTTCGGGTCGCCCTTGCGCTGGGGAATCGTCACGGCGGTGATCTCGCGCGCGAGGCGTCCGTTCTCCTGCGCGGCGGCCGCCTTGTTCTGCGAGCGCGCCGCGAAGGCGTCCTGATCGGCGCGGGACACCTGGAATTCCTCGGCGACGTTCTCGCCGGTCTCCGGCATGGAATCGACGCCGTACTGCGCCTTCATCAGCGGGTTGACGAACCGCCAGCCGATCGTGGTGTCATGGATCTCGTTGGCGCGGGAATAGGCGCTCTCGGCTTTGGGCATCACGAACGGTGCGCGCGACATGCTCTCGACGCCGCCCGCGATCACGAGCTCCGCCTCTCCCGCGCGAATCGCGCGGGCGGCGGTCATCACGGCGTCCATGCCGGAGCCGCACAGTCGGTTGATGGTGGTTCCGGGTACGGTCACCGGCAACCCCGCGAGCAGGAGCGACATCCGCGCCACGTTGCGGTTGTCCTCGCCGGCCTGGTTGGCGCAGCCGAAGACCACCTCGTCCACCCCTTCCCAGTCCAGCCCGGAATGGCGCTCCATCAGCGCCCTGAGCGGCACGGCGCCGAGATCGTCGGCGCGCACGGGGGCGAGAGCGCCGCCGAAGCGGCCGATCGGCGTGCGGACATAGTCGCAGATGAAGGCATCGGTCATGACAGGTCGACCTCCGGGAAGATAGTGGTGAGTTCGAGAAGCTGGGCGCGGAAAGCCTCCGCGTCGTCGAGGCAGCGCAGATCCAGCACGACCGCGTCGCGTTCGATCCGCCCGATCACGGGGATCGGCAGCCGGCGCAGCGCGCTCGCCAGACGCTCGGCGCGGCCGCCTGGCGCGGGAGCACGGAGCGCGACGCTCTCGAAGGTTTCGAGCGGCAGCGCGCCCGAGCCGACCTGCGCCTCGGTGTCGACGACCGCGACCTCGGCGCCGAGCGCGGCGGCGAGGCTCGGCCGCAGGTCCTCGGCGAGGGCGCGGAGCTCCGCGACCGTCCGCGCGAAGGTCCGGATCGTCGGCAGTGTCTCGGCGAGCCGCTCGGTATGGCGGTAAAGGCGCAGGGTCGCTTCCAGCGCGGCGAGGCGCACCTTGTCGAGCCGCAGCGCGCGCTTGAGCGGGTGGGCGGCGCAGGCCCGGACCAGATCGCGGCGGCCGGCGATGAACCCCGCCTGCGGCCCACCGAGCAGCTTGTCGCCGGAGAAGGTGACGAGATCCGCGCCGTCGGCCAGCGCCTCCTGAACCGTGCGCTCGCGCGCGACGCCCCAGCGCGAGAGATCCACGAGCACGCCGGAGCCGAGGTCGTCGACGAGCGGGAGCCCCGCGTTCCGTGCGATCGCCGCGAGCTCGGCCCCCGCGACCTCGGTGGTGAAGCCCATGACGCGGTAGTTCGAGGTGTGGACCTTCAGGATCAGCGCCGTTTCCGGTCCGATCGCGGCCCGGTAATCGCGCGGATGGGTCCGGTTGGTGGTGCCGACCTCGCGCAGCCGCGTGCCCGCGCTCGCCATCACGTCCGGCATCCGGAACGAGCCGCCGATCTCGATCAGCTCGCCGCGCGAGACGATGGTCTCGCGTCCCTGGGCGAGCGCGGCGAGCACGAGCAGCACGGCGGAGGCGTTGTTGTTGACGACGCAGGCGTCCTCGGCCCCAGTGATCTCGGCGACCAGCCGCTGCGCCGGCTCGTCGCGCTGGCCGCGCCGGCCGGCATCGAGATCGTATTCGAGCGACAGCGGGTGGCGCATGGCCGTGGTGGCCGCCTCGACCGCCGCCTCGGCGTAGAGCGCCCGCCCGAGATTGGTGTGGAGCACCGTGCCCGTCAGGTTGAAGACGCGGCGCGCCCCGGACCGCTCGGCCCCGGCGAGCGCCGCGCCCGCGGCCTCCGCGACGAAGAGGCCGGCATCGACGCGCGCCGGTCCGGGCTCGCCGCCCCGCAGCCGCAGGCGCAGCGCGTCGAGCTCGGTCCGGATCGCGCGGCGCGTCGCCGCCTGGCCGTGGCGCGCGATGAGCGACTGGCCCGTCGGCGTGCGCAGCGCCTCGTCGACGGAGGGAAGCGTGCGAAGGTCAGACACCGGAGGCTCCTCCCTTCCCGGTATTCGCCGCCACGGCGAAGGTCAGGCAGCCCGGCGCGGGATGCGGGTAGCTTCGGCCCTCGCCGCGCAGCAGGCCGTCCGCCCCGAGGGGGAACACGCGCACCTCCCGGCTGGTGACCGCGGCGACGAGGAAGTGACGGCCATCGGGCGAAATGGCCGCGCCCCTGGCGTTGCCGACGCCGAGCGGCTGGGTGGCGAGCGGGCGCAGGGTCCCGTCCTCGGCGACGGCGTGGATGGCCACGACCTCCGCGCCCCGGACGAGGGTGTAGAGGAAGCGCCCGTCGGGGTGGAGGATCAGGTCGGACTGCATCCCCTCCGCGTGCTCCGGGAGCCGCGTTTCCTGGACGAGATCCAGAGCGTCGTCGCCCACCCGGTAGAGGTGGAGGATCGGGGCGGTCTCGAAATTGACGTAGAGAAGCGGTCGCGCGGGATGGAACACGCAATAGCGCGGCGAACTGCCCGGTGGCGCGGGCAGGCTCGCCTTCCGCTCGAGCGCGCCGGCCGCGCGGTCGATGCCGAAAAGGTGGAGTCGGTCGGCCCCCTTGTCGCAGACCACGAACAGATCCCGGTCGGGAGCGCGCACGACCGAATGGAGCTGCGGGTGGGTCTGCGCCGGAAGCGCGCCATGCCCCTCGTGGCGGAACAGGTCAGAGGGAGGCTCGATGGCGCCGGCCCCGTCGAGCGGGAAAAGGACCGTCGCCGCTTCGTCATAGTCGAGCACGACGCGGAAGCGGCCATCGTCGCCGCGCTCGGCGCGGGTCACCGGCGTATGGCCGGTGTGATTGGCGAGCAGAAGATAGTCGCCCTCCGCCGAAAGGGCGGTGTAGGCGGGCAGCGTGCCGAAGCTCGGCTGTCGCGACGCTTCGGAAATCCCGCCCGAGTCCATGTCCAGGTGGAAGGCGATGACCTGTCCCCCGCCTCCGAGATGGTGGCCGGGCAGCGTCAATGCCTCGTGGACGACGTAGAGCAGGTGGCGTTCGGCGTCCCAGGTGATCGCGCCGACGCTGACTTCCCCGGCCGCCGCGCCGATCGGCTCCAGCTCGCCGGTGTCCGGGTCGAAGCGGTGAATGTCGAGCCCGTGGCGGCCCGGAGAAGCCTTCTCCCAGGAAGAAGGACCCTTGCGCCGGTTGCCGACGCACAGCAATGGCTGTGAAATCCCCATGCGCGTCCCTACCCTGTCCGCTGACTTGCTGTCAGCGCTTGCAATTTTGTTAGACAATCTTGTTCAACATGTCGAGCGAAAAACCCACCCGGCGAGGAGGTCTTCGAATTGACAGCGTATTCCCTGTCCGTCAGATCTCCTCTCGGGGGAGGCCAATGGACAATCACGCACCCACCGGGCGTGGAGCTTCGTTGCTGGATCTGGGCGACCAGCTTCAGAACCTGCGAATGTTCCTCTTCGCCGCCGACGCGCAGAGCATCGCCGGCGCGGCCAAGCAGCTCTACAAGTCGCCCTCGGCGATCACCCGGTCGATCATGGAGCTCGAGAAGGTCGTCGGCGTCCAGCTGCTCGAGCGCAATTCGCGCGGCATCCTGCCGAACGCCTACGGCGACGTCGTGCTGGCGCGGAGCCGCCGGATCGAGGCGGAGCTCGGACAGGCGGCGGAGGACCTCGCCACGCCGAGGAGCCAGGGGACACCCCCCTCTCCCAGCGCGATCAGCCATTTCCTGTTCAACGGCCGCAAGCTCAGGCTGCTGATCCATCTCGCCGACAGCCGCAAGATATCGACCGCGGCGGCCCGCCTCGACATCAGCCAGTCGGGCGCGAGCATGGCGCTGTCGCGGATCGAGGCGGCGGTCGGCGAGCCGCTCTTTCACCGCGGAATGCACGGGATGATCGCGACCGAGATGGCCGACGGCTTGGTGATGCGTGCGAAGCGGGTGTTCGCCGAACTCCGGCACATGCTCTCGGAAATATCGATGCTGTCGGGCAGCCTCGCGGGCAGCGTGGTGGCGGGGACGCTTCCGCTCGGGCGGACCTATGTGCTGCCGATGGCGATCGCCGCGACGCTGGAGCGCTACCCGGGCATCCGCGTGACGACGATCGAGAATCACTTTGAGCAACTCGTCACCGATCTCCGGAGCGGCGAGATCGACGCCGTTCTCGGCGTTCCGCGCGACGAGAGCCAGCGACAGGGTCTGAGCGTCGAGCCGCTCTTCCTCGAAGGGCTCCGGGTGATCGCCCGCGCGGGCCATCCGATCTTCGAGCGCGGCGCGATCACGCTCGCTGATCTCGGCGCGGAACGCTGGGTGCTCCCCTGGTCGAACTCGCTCAGTCATCGCCTGATCGAGGAGGCCTTCCGGCTCGAGGGGCTGGAGCCGCCGGTCGCCTCGGTCGAATCGGCCGACCTTCAGGTCATGCGCCAGCTCCTGCTTTCGAGCGACATGCTGGCGATCGCATCTCCCCGGCAGCTGAGCTACGAGCTGCGCTCGGGGCTCTTCCTCGAGGTGCCGGTCGCGTTGCGCGGGACGGAGCGGGAGGTCGCGCTGATGACGCGCGAGGGCGCCATGCTGTCGCCGGCCGCGCTCGCGGTGCTCGATGCGATCCGCGAGCAGGCGACGGCCGATCCCCGGCGGATGGAGTTGCTCGTGCCCGACTGACGGCCTCATCGCCGTGACCGTCTCCGGGCCGGGGTTCTCGCCGCGAAGGCGAGATCGGACAGGCCGCGCTCGAGCTCGGCCGCGCGGCGCAGGATCACTCCGTGGTTTGCCTGGACGGCGCGGGCATCGCCGCGGCGGCGGGTCACTCCTACCCGGTCGAAGAACTCGAGCACCTCGATGACGAGGTTGCGGCCGATTCCCGCGGCGTCGCGCATGTCGGCGGCGGTGAAGCCGGCCTCGCCCTTCCGCTCGGTCAGGGACGCGGCGACGTCGGCGAGGCGGGCAACCTCGGCGCGGGGAAGCATACGCTCGGCGCCGACGCGCCAGATGTCGCCGGTCCCGCGCATGCGCGCGAAGAGGCCGCGGGTCTCGGTCTCGGGCAGGTCGATCTCCTTCGCGATCTCCGCCGTGGTGAACGGCTTGCCGCCGCGCGCGTCGGCGGCGGCCAGAACCTTGTGCCACAGCGCGACATCGGCGTTGCCGCGGGCCGGAATGTGTCCGGGCATGCGCGCGTAGGATCCGCCGGAGGCGATCTCGCGCCGGTCGACCATCTCGCGGCGAAGCGCCTGGCGGGCGGCCGGCGACAGCGGGGTGGCGAGATGGGCGTCGAGTTCGGCGATGGGCAGGCCGTTCGCCTCGGGGTGGTCGCGGTGATAGGTCTTGACCGCCGCGACGATCTCGGCGCGGGCGGCTTCGACGCGGGCGGCGTCGATCGCCCGGGTCTTGCCCATGATGACCGCGCCGGCCGCGCGAACGAGCGCTGCGACGGCATCGGCGCGGAGATTGAAGCGACGCTCGAACATCGGCACGTCGACCTCGTGCCCCGGGATCGCGAGCAGCGCGGCGAGCGCGGCGGCCGGATCGGCGTTTTCGAGCGCCGCCCATACCTGTTCGCGCTGAGCCACGTGACGACGTCCTCCGCTCACGACCGGGTCGACGACGACGCCCCCGCCGAGGGTGGTCCGGCCCGCCTGGTCGCGGATCACGAAGCGGTCGCCCGTCACGGCGAGCGTGGGTTCGCCGAGCACCAGCTGGACGAGGGCCGAGGATCCCGGTCCGATCGCCGCGCCGCCGGGGATCAGCACGCGCGCGGGGATCGCCGCCGTCCCGATATGGAGGTGAACGGAGCCGTTGTGGCGCAGCGCCTCGCCGTCGGGAATGATGCGCAGGCGCGCGGCGAGGCGGCGGGTCGGCTGATCCATGCCCGGAACCACGAGCCAGTCGCCGCGATGGACATGGTCGAGATCGAGGCCGGCGAGGGCTATGGCGGCGCGCTGGCTGGGCTCGATCGCGGCGACGCTCGCCCCGGCGGACTGGAGCCCGCGGACGCGGACCTCGATCCCCTCGGGCGCGAGGATCAGCCGGGCACCGGGGGCGAGCGCGGCGTCCCGCGCCGTCCCGGTCACGACGGTGCCGGTTCCGGTGACCGAGAAGGCGCGGTCGATGGCGAGCCGGAAGGTCCTCCCCGTGTCGGGAGCCGGCGCCTCGGCGCGCGCCGCTTCGACGAGAAAGGCCGCGAGCGGCTCCACCCCCGCCCCGACGGTCGCCGCGACCTCGAAGACCGGCGCGCCGGCGAGCGCCGTCCGGGCGACCAGGGCCGTGACCTCGTCGCGAACGGCGGCGACCCGTCCCTCGTCCACGCGATCGGTCTTGGTGATCGCGACCGCGGCGCGCGGCGCGCCGAGCAGATCGAGGATCGCCAGATGCTCGCGCGTCTGCGGCATGACGCCGTCGTCCGCGGCGACCACGAGAAGGGCCAGATCGACGCGGGTGACGCCCGCGAGCATGTTGCGCACGAATTTCTCGTGACCGGGCACGTCGACGAAGCCGATGGTCAGCCCGGGTTCCGGCCGCCAGTAGGCGAAGCCGAGATCGATCGAGATGCCCCGGGACTTCTCCTCGGGCAGGCGGTCGGTCTCGACGCCGGTCAGCGCGCGCACCAGCGTGGTCTTGCCGTGATCGATATGTCCGGCCGTCGCGACGAGCATGCCTTCCCCCTCCCGGTGAGCGCGCGACCCTATACCGGTCGCTGAGGGGGAGGGATCGGCGGCGGCGTGATCGGGGCTCGATTCTGGTGATGCACGCTGTCGCGGGGCTAGCGGGACGGCGTAGTGACAGGGGCGAGCACGCGATGGCACAGAGGCGCGAAGGAGGCTCCATTGACCCGCGACATGTCGGTCGAGATCGCGACGAAGATCACCGCGCCCTTCACCGTGGCCGCGGTCGGGGATCTCATCATGCCGGAGCCGCTCCGGCGCTCCGACCCGCGTTTCGAGGCGCTGGTGGGTCACCTCCGCGCCGCCGACGTGGGGTTCGCGAACATGGAATCGAGCCTCATCGACCTTCCCCGCTTCGCCGGAGGCGCGGTGGCGGGCACGGCGGCCCCGCTCGCGATGGGCGAGTCGATCAGGGCCATGGGCGTGACGATGATGAGCCGCGCCAACAACCACACCTTCGACTGCGGCCTCGCGGGGATGATCTCGACCGACGCCGCGCTCGACGCGCTCGGGATCACCCACGCGGGGACCGGCGCGAACCTGCAGGAAGCGCGCGCCGCGCGGTTCCGCGAAACCCCCAAGGGGCGGGTGGGCCTGGTCAGCTTCTACTCGATCGCCGACACCGGGCATTTCGGCCCGACCTATGCGAGGACGGAGGCGACGGCGCGCACCGGGAGCATCGGAGGGATGCCGGGCGTGAACCCGCTGCGTGTCACCGGCTACAACGTGGTCTCGCCCGATCATCTCGAGCGGATGAAACGCCTCGCGCACGAGATCTATGGCGAACGGCCCGGCGCGAGCGAGCCGGCGGCGGACGGACGGCCCGAGCGGCTGCGCTTCTTCGACCAGTGGTACCAGGCGGGCGAGGACGTGGGCGCGATCCAGTTCGACATCGACCCCGCCGACCGCGGCGCCATTCTCGCGAGCGTGCGGAACGGAAAGATCTATTCCGATTTCCTGATCGCCACGATCCACGCCCACCAGACCGGCCGGTTCGATCCGACGCTCGCCTTCGGCAAGGTCAAGGGGATGAAGGAGGCGATCGACCATCATCCGGCGAATTTCCTCGCCGAGATCGCCAGGGCCAGCATCGACGCGGGCGCGGACATGTTCGTGAGCCATGGCGTGCACGCGCTGGCGGGGATGGAGATCTACAAGGGCCGGCCGATCTTCTACGGCCTTTCCAACTTCGTCTTCCAGTTCGGGCTCCAGTATGGCGCGAGCTCCGACGTGATGGAGAACTGGAAGACGAAGAACGAGCTCGAGAACCCCGCAAGCCACGTCGCGATCCTCGTCACCTGCCATTTCGACGGCGGAGAGTTGACGGAGGTGCGCGTCCACCCCGCCGACCTCGGCGGGGCGAAGCGGCCGATCTCGCAAATGGGCATCCCGCTCGTGCCCGAGCCCGAGGACGCGGCCCGGATCCTCGCCGACTTCGCCGCGTATTCCGCCCCGTTCGGCACGCACGTCGAGATCGAGAGCGGCGTCGGAGTCGTTCGCCTCGGCGCCGTGACTCGGGTGCGCTGAGCCGTGCGCGCCGCGTGATGACCGTTCCAACTTTGTGATGTGAGGTTCGAACGGCCTGTCCGACGCGCTATGTTCACGGGAACATGGGTCCGAGGGGATCCGGGGAGGAAGGGATGATCGCGACCGATACGCTGGCGAAGCCGGAGGAGCCGCGGCTGACGTCGCTGTCCCATGGCGGCGGCTGCGGCTGCAAGATCGCGCCGAGCGTGCTGTCGCGCATCCTGCGCGGGGAGGCGGCGATGCCGGTGCCCGAGCAGCTGCTCGTCGGGATCGAGACCTCCGACGACGCGGCGGTCTGGAAGCTCAACGATACCCAGGCGCTGGTGGCGACGACTGACTTCTTCATGCCGATCGTGGACGATCCGGCCGATTTCGGGCGGATCGCCGCCACCAACGCGCTCTCCGACGTCTATGCCATGGGCGGAACGCCGATCATGGCGCTCGCCATCGTCGGCATGCCGATCAACGTGCTGTCGCACGAGACCATCGGCGCCATCCTCGGCGGTGGCGCGGCGGCCTGCCGCGACGCCGGAATCCCCGTGGCCGGCGGGCACACGATCGACTCGGTCGAGGCGATCTACGGCCTGGTCGCGCTCGGGCTCGTCCATCCCGACCGGGTCCGCGCGAACGCGGCGGCCCGGCCCGGCGACGTTCTGATCCTCGGCAAGCCGCTCGGCGTCGGGGTGATGTCGGCGGCCCTGAAGAAGGGCGCGCTCGACGCCGATGGCTACGCGCAGATGATCGCGACGACCACGAGGCTCAACACGCCCGGGCCGGAGCTCGCAGGCATCGAGGGCGTGCATGCGATGACCGACGTGACGGGCTTCGCGCTCGCCGGCCACGCACTCGAGATGGCGCGAGGCTCGGGATGCGACATCCGGCTCGACTGGGAGGCCACGCCCCTGCTCGCCGGGGTCCGCGATCTCGCGCGCCGCGGCTTCGTGACCGGCGCTTCCGCCCGCAACTGGGCGAGCTACGGCGACGAGGTGGTGCTGCCCGCGGGGTTCCCGGCGGAGGACCGGGCGCTCCTGAGCGACCCGCAGACCAGCGGCGGCCTGCTCGTCACCTGCGATCCCGCCTCCGCGGAGGCGGTGCTCGCAACCTTCCGCCGCCACGGCTTCGCCGAGGCGGCGGTGATCGGCGGGGTGGACGCGTCCGACGCGCCGCGCCTTCGCGTGAATGCATGAAAGAGGAGACGATCCGGTGACGGACGAGAGCACTTACAAGGTCGTGTGGCCATCCAGCCCGCGCCAGCACACAGGCCACAAGCTCGCGAAACGCCTCGATGATCTCGACGGCAAGGTGGTCGCCGAGCTCTGGGACTGGGTGTTCAAGGGCGACATCATGTTCGACGTCTGGGAGCGCGAGCTCAAGGCGCGCTACCCCAACATCACCTTCGTCTCCTGGCGCGAGTTCGGCGAGATCCACGGCGCCAACGAGCACAAGGTGCTCGAGGAACTGCCGCAGAAGCTCAAGGATTTCGGCGTCGACGCCGTGATCTGCGGGGTAGGCTGTTGAGGCTCCTGCACGGCCGCCGTGACGCGTGCCAGCGTACTTGTTGAAAAACTGGGCTATCCGACCGTCACCATGCTTTGCTCCGGGTTCGTGAACCAGGGCAAGATGACGGCGAAGGGATTGGGGATGCCCAATCTCCCGCACACGATCCACCAGGGTCATGTGAACATGGTTCCCGACGACCAGCTCGAGAAGACCGTCGCCGGTCCGATGCTGGAGCAGGTCATCCAGGGCCTGACCGTTCAGCCGCCGGAAGCGCGGATGGCAGGCGAGCCGGGAATGCGCGACATCATCTTCGAAGGCACCTTCGAGGAGGTCAACGAGCACTTCCTGGAGAAGGACTGGAGCGAGGGCCTGCCGGTCGTTCCGCCGACGCTCGAGAGGGTCGAGGAATTCCTGCGCTTCACCGACAAGAAGCCCGAGGAGGTGCTGGGCAAGGCCCTGCCGGACTCGCGCGACGCGACGGTCTGGAGCGTCGCGGTGAACGGCGTCATGTCGGGCTGCCGGCCCGAGTACATGCCGGTGCTCGTCGCCATCGTCGAGGCGATGATGGATCCGGTGTTCGGCCACGAACACCTCGGCCACACGCCCGCGACCGAGACGCAGATCATCGTCAACGGGAAGATCCTGAAGGAATTGGGGTTCAACTTTGGACAGGCCGCGCTCCGGCCGGGCTTCCAGGCGAACACCAGCGTCGGCCGGTTCTGGCGCATGTACATGCGCAACGTCTGCGGCTTCATCCCGCACGGCACGGACAAGGGCTGCTTCGGCGGCAACTTCCGCATCGTGCTCGCGGAGAGCGAGGACCTGACCCACGAGATGGGCTGGCCCACGCACGCGCAGGAGGAGGGCTACGAATACGGCGAGAACGTCGTGACCATTACCGCCTGCACCGAGATGACCCAGGCCATCGAGGTGGGCGATCCGAACGCGGAGCAGATCCTGAAGAACATCGAGGCCCGTATGGCCGACAACAACATGTTCATTCAGTTCTTCTTCCGGGGGATGGTGACGCGGCCGCTCGTCGTGATCACGCCGGCGATCCTCAAGGTCCTGACTGACCAGGGATGGACCAAGGAGCGGGTGCGCAAGCACTTCTACGAGAATGCCAAGCTCCGCGTCTCACGGCTGTCCGGCATGATCCTGAACCGCTTCTACCGGGGCATCAACGAGAAGTGCTGGCCCGAACAGCTCGGCACCTCGATGGACGTGGAACGCGACATCCAGATGGTCTCGAAGCCCGAGGATTTCCTGATCGTCGTCGCCGGCGATCCGGACCGCGACCACACGATGATCGGTTCGGGCAACGGCTACATCGGCTTTCCCGTCACCAGGAAGATCGCGCTGCCGGAGAAGTGGGGCGAACTGCTGGCGGAAACCCGGAACAAGAAGAAACAGGGAGCGATACAGACATGAAGCGACCAATCACGGCCCTCGGGGGCCTTCCGAGCGACAGGGCGGCTGGGTTCGGCCGTCGCGACCTGATGCGGGCCGCCGGACTGGCCGCCCTCCTCGGCGCCTCCGGCGGCCTGGGCCTCGGCCTTCCGGCCGCCGCGCAGGACGAGGCGCTCATCGCGGCGGCCCAGGAAGAGGGTCACGTGATGCTCTACACGGCGTCCGAGGAGTCGATCATCGCCGCGCTGAGCGCGGCGATGAGCGACAAGTACGGCATCACGCTGGAATATCAGCGGTTGAACTCCCGCGACGTCGCCGGCCGCTATTCGGCCGAGGCGGAAGCCGGCAAGACGGTGGCGGACGTCATCCTGACGGGCGATCCGATCCTGATCGACGATTTCTCGGCCAAGGGCTGGATCGCGCCGATCGATGCCAGCCAGATCCCGGGGTTCGACGCCTGGCCCGCCGAGTTCAAGAACGACCATTCGGTGATCGTGTCGATCAATCCGCAGACGGTCGCGATCAACACCGACAATCTGAAAGCACCGATCACCAGCTGGCAGGATCTGCTGCGTCCCGATCTGAAGGGCCAGATCGTCACAGTGGATCTCAAGCGCGTCGGCCTGGTGGCCTTCGCAGCCTACGATCTGATGCTCAAGACCTATGGCGAGGAATTCCTCACCAAGCTCGGGCAGCAGGACCCGAGGCTCTTCGACAGCGGCCCGTCGGCGATCCAGCAGCTCGCGTCGGGCGCCGCGGCGGCGTACTTCCCGGCGTCCACCACCCAGTCCCAGTCGATGATCGACATGGGCGCGCCGGTCCAGGCGATCATCCCGGAGGGCGAACCCTACACCGGCGTGATGTCGCCCGTGGCGATCTCGGCCAACGCGCCGAGCCCGAACGCCGCCCGGCTCTTCGTCAGCTTCGTCATGAGCGAGGAGGGGCAGAAGATCCTGAACGAGCACACCGCCTCGCCGAACAACACCCCCGGCACCGGTGAGCTGAAGCCGGGCTTCGTACCGCCGGACATGGAATCCTCGGCGGCCAACAAGGACAAGATCATCCAGCTGATGGGGCTCTGAGGCGAAACATCGCGATACAACCGGGCTGGCGACGCCGCCAGTCCGGCGGGCAGACGCGCGCCGAAGAAACTCCGATCCCGAAGATCGAAGGGTTTTTCCAGAATGCCGAACATGCAAGTCGCCAGCGGTCCGGCGCGAATGGCCCGCCCCGGCTGGTTTTCCAACCCGATCGGGCTGCTGGCCACCGCGCTCCTGATCGGCGTCGGCTTCCTCGTCCTCTATCCGGTGTTCCTGCTCATCGAGCGGGTCATCGCCAATCCCGGCGAGGATGGCCTCGGGATCGACGCCTCCATCTGGGGCACGCTTCTCAACACGTTCCTGATCGTGGGAGGGAGCAGCATTCTCGCGCTCGCCTTCGGCTCGCTGCTCGCGATCATCAACGAGCGGACCGATGGCAGCATCCGGGGCCTCGGCACCTTCATGCCCGTGGCGCCGCTGATGCTTCCCTCCATCACCGGCGTGCTCGGCTGGGTCGTGCTCTTCGATCCGCGCGTCGGCATGGTGAACGTGATCCTGCGCGACGTCTTCGGCTTCGCCGCCGGATCGGGCGAAGGGCCCATCAACGTCTACTCCTGGGGCGGCATGCTGCTTGCCTACACCGTCCATCTCGTGCCGGCGATCTATCTCATCATCGCCGCCGCGCTCCGAAGCCTCGATCCCTCGGTCGAGGAAGCGTCTCGGATCTTCGGGGCGGGTCCGATCCGCACCTGGTGGCGCGTGACCCTGCCCGCGATCCGGCCGGCGCTGTTCGAGGCGTGGCTGCTGTCGGTCATCAACGCGATCGCAATGTTCGCCGTGCCCGTCATCCTCGGCACCGGCGCCGGCGTCGAGGTGATCTCGGTCAGCATCTGGACCTATCTCACGCAGTATCCGCCCAACCAGCAGGCGGCGATCGTCCTCGCGGGTGGCATGCTCGCGGTCGTCCTGCTGCTGCGCGGCATCCAGTGGCGTTTGGTGCCGAGCGGACGGCAGGCGGTGATCGGCGGTCGTGGCGTGCGCGGCACGATGGCGAGCCTCGGCGCGCTCCGCCACGTCGCCCGGGCCATCGTGATCGGCTACATCCTGATCTCGCTGGTCCTGCCTCTGATCGGTCTCTTCATCGTTTCGCTGGAGCCGTTCTGGACCGCCAATGTCCCTTGGGAGCGCCTCTCCTTCTCCAACTACACGCGGATCCTGACCCAGAACCCGACCACCATCCGGGCGCTCGTCAACTCGCTGATCCTCGCCGCCATGGGCGCGACGATCTTCATGGCGGTCGCGGCCTTTCTCCGGCTTTACGCCCGGCAATCCACCGGACAGACCGGCAAGGGGCTGTTCAGCCGCAGCTTCGACGGCATCGTGGACTTCGTGACCTCGATGCCGGCGACCCTGCCGCACAGCATGGTGGGCGTCGCCTTCATCCTCGCCTTCAGCCGCTGGCCGCTGGACCTCTATGGCACCATCTGGATCCTTCTGCTCGCCCACGCGGTGATGGAGCTGCCCTACGCCTCGGCCTCGGCCAAGTCGGCCGCGAGCTTCATCGGCCGGGAACTCGCGGAATCCTCTCGGATCTTCCGCGCCTCCGAGGGAACGACGATGTGGAGGATCCTGGTTCCGCTGGCGCTGCCCGGCCTCGCGGCCGGATGGGTGCTCGTCTTCATCAAGATCCTCGGCGAGGTGACAGCCTCGGCGATCCTGGCGGGCACATCCAATCCCGTCGTCGGCAGCGTGCTGCTTGACCTCTGGCTCCAGGGCAACTTCCCGATGATGACCGCCTTCGCGCTGATCATCTGGGTGATCACCTCCGTGCTGGTCATTCTGGTCCTGTGGCTCAACAACCGCAATCTGGCACGCGCGCGCTGAACCCCTCCGAGGACCGCCGCGGGGCGCCGTGCGACGGCTACCGCGGCGTGCCTCACCCTGCAATCAGGAGCATACGCCATGGCAATGGGCGATACCGATCTCAGCGCTGAGATCAAGCAGTACAACCGCGAGCGCGCCGAGACGGTCGTGAAGAACCTGCGCGAGAAGTACATGGACGGCTACTTCGTCGAGACCCGCGAGGACGCGCTCAAGCTGGTTCTAGACCTGATCCCGGAAGGCGCCCAGCTCGGCCGGGGCGACTCCGTCACGCTGAACCAGATCGGCGTGTTCGAGGCGCTGACCGAACGGGGCACGAACGAGTTCATCAACCCGGTCCGGACCGACGTGCAGGGCTACAACCCCCCGCGCGAGGAGCGCCGCAAGATGCAGCGGATGACGCTGCTCTCGGACATCTATCTCACCGGCACCAACGCGATCACCATGGGCGGCACGATCGTCTCGACCGATGGCTCGGGCAACCGGGTCGGTGCGATGATGTTCGGCCCGAAGAAGGTCATCATCGTCTGCGGCTGCAACAAGATCTGCGCCGACGTCGACGACGCGCTGCGCCGCATCCGCGACTGGGCCGGCCCGGTCAACGCCTGGCGGCACCGGCTGAAGCACCGCAAGGACGACGGCCTCGGCTGGGGCGTGCTGCGCTACACCGCGATCATCGACGGCAACCAGCCGGTCGAGCAGGGCAAGATCTGCGTGATCCTCGTCAACGAGGACCTGGGTCTGTGATGGCCCGCGCGGACATCGGAATGATGATTTCAGGGAGGCATCAATGACCCCGAGAAGCTGGCTGATCGTGCCCGCCGACAACGAGGAGAAGATCGCCGCCGCGCTCGGCTCCGCCGCCGACGCCGTGATCTTTGATCTGGAGGACAGCGTCGCGGCGAGCGAGAAGGCGCGCGCGCGCGACATCCTGCGGGGCCTCGGCGCCCGGACCGCCGGGGGCCCATCGCGCTGGGTGCGGATCAATCCGCTCGAGAGCGAGTTCTCGGGTCCGGACATCGGTTGCTGCGAGGAGCTTGAACTCGACGGTCTCGTGCTGCCGAAGGCCGAGGAAGGCGAGCAGGTCCGTCGTCTGGCCATGGACGTGATGGAGGCCAGCTGGCGGCTGCACGCGATGGTCGGCGCGACGCCCGCGAGCCTCTTCGGCATGGACTCCTTCATCGGCGCCGCCGCCTCGCTCACCACGATGAGCTGCGGCATCGACGACCTCTCGACCGCGCTCGGCGCCTCGTCGAAGTTCGACGCCGACGGAAGCCTCAGCTTCACCTATCGTCTCGCCCGGTCGCTCTGCCTCACCGCGGCGCGAGCGGCGGGGGCGCAGCCGGTCGACGGCGTGTTCCGCGACGTCACCGATGTCGAGCGCCTGCGGCGTGAGGCCGAGGCCGCGCGGCGCGAGGGCTTCACCGGCAAGCTCGCGATCGATCCGTCCCAGGTCGAGGTCATCAACGAGGCCTTCACGCCGACCGCCGAGGAGGTCGCGGCGGCGCGGGCGATCGTCGCCGCCTTCGAGGCCGAGCCGCGGCGGGGATCTCTGGCGGTCGGGGCGCGGCTCATCGACCGTCCGCGGCTCGCGCAGGCCCGCGGAGTTCTGCAGCGCGCGGGCGCCGCGAAGGAGTGAGCGCGATCGGGCGGGCACAGGCCGCCTTTGCCGCGGCGCCTCCATCCAGGGGCGCCGCGTTCGGCGTCCGCTCGGACGGGGCCGAGACGCCGCCGCCCGCAACATTGATGGACGATCTGGTTGACGATCTCGCTATCGTGACCTAGCTCTGGTGCCGGCGGGGGACGAGTATCGCGGGAGAGTTCTGTCGCATGGAGCAGTTGAAGGTGGATTCGTCGAAGTCGGCGAAGCCTCTCGCCCAGGCTGCCGTCACCGACCGCATCCGCCAGGCCATCCTCGAGAATGACCTCGCGCCCGGACAGCGCCTCATCGAGGCGGAACTCTGCGATCTCCTCAAGGTCAGCCGCGGCACGATCAGGATCGCGCTTATGGATCTCGCACACGAGGGTCTCGTCGAGCGCGTCGCAAACCGGGGCGCGCGCGTGCGGGTGGTAACTCTCGAGGAGGCGCTCCAGCTGGCCGATGTGAGGCTGGCCGTGGAGAGCCTCTGCGTCGCCCTCGCGGCCGAGCGGATCACGGACGCCGAGGCGGCGACGCTCCGCGCGCTCGGCGAGGACCTCAAGAGGTTCGAGGCGGAAAACGACGTCGCGGGCTTCGCGAGCACGACGCACCGGATCTTCCTGACCTACGTCGCCGCCTCCGGGCAGGTCGTCGCACGGGAAGTTCTCGAGCGGCTGCGCGACCGCAACGCCCGCCACCGCTTTCGCCTGTCGTTCCGCCCGGGCCGCGCGAAGGTCTCGCTGCCGCAGTGGCTCGAGATCATCGACGCGATCTGCCGCCGCGACCCCGAGGCCGCGCAGGCGGCGCTACGGCGTCACGTCGACAGCGTCAAGGAAGCGATGATCGCCGTCTCGAGGGACGCGCTCGTGCTTACGAAACACGTGTCCTGATTCTGGCACGGGCGCGGCCCTTCGGGAAGGAAGCGTTTCGGGCAAGGTGCGCGGCTCGATCTTTCCGTATGGCAGATCATCAACTCGACGCGAGGAGCGGGGGCAACCGCGGCGTGAAGCGACGGAACCCGCCCGCTCGCGCGTCAAACGATCCATCATTTCGAAGCGTTCGAGCAGTTCATGAAGAGACAATCCGCATGCTGAGGGGCCGGCTTCCGCGGCTTGCCCTGGCTACCGCCTTCATCGCAGTCGCGGCGGGCGGCGCGCTCGCGCAGGGGCGCGGCGGGCAGTCCAGCGATCCGAAGCCGGTCGGCGTGATGGATGTCGCCGAACAGGCGGTGCCCTTCACCGTCGAACTGCCCGGGCGGGCCGTCGCGTTCGAACAGGCCGACATCCGCCCGCGGGTTGAGGGCGTCATCAAGGACATCCCGTATCGGCCCGGCGTCCCGGTCAAGGTAGGCGACGTGCTGTTCCGCATAGAGGACGACAGCTACCAGGCGAACCTCGCCGCCGCCGAGGCCGCGGTCTCGCAGGCGGACAGCGCGGCGCAGGCGGCCCAGGTCACGCTCGACCGCTATACACAGCTCGAGGGCGCCGGTGTCACCAAGGAGACCGTCGACGCGGCCCGGGTCGCGCTCCTGCAGGCGCAGGCGACGCTGAAGAGCGCGCAGGCCTCGCTAAAGACCGCCCAGCTCGAACTCGACTGGACCGAGATCCGGAGCCCGATCGACGGCATCCCCGACGTCGCCGCGGTCTCGGTCGGCGCGCTCGTCACCGCGAACCAGACCGACGCGCTCACCACCGTGACGCGGCTCGATCCGGTCTACGTCGACGTGGCGGAATCGAGCGCGAGGATGCTGCGGGTTCGGGAGCGGGTCCGGGCGGGCAGCCTGAAGCTCGGCGACAAGATCGGCATGACGCTGACGCTCGAGAACGGGCAGGTCTACGACGCGACGGGCGAGATCGTCAGCCCCGGCATCCTGGTCTCGCAGACCACGGGCACCTTCAACATCCGCGTCCGCTTCCCGAACCCCGACCGCCAGATCCTGCCGGGCCAGTTCCTCCGCGTTCAGGCGATGCTCGGTACCACCCAAGGTATCCTCGTCCCGCAGATCGCCACCAGCCGCTCCTCGACGGGCGTGTTGACGGCCTTCGTCGCGCGGAGCGGCGAGGCAGTTCAGGTGACGCTGGCCGACGCTGGATCCTACGAGAACGCCTGGATCGTAAACGAAGGGCTGGACCGGGGCGACAAGTTAATCGTCGACGGCCTGAAGAACCTGCGCGCGGGTGCCAAGATCAAACCGACCGAGGTGACGATCGGCGCCGACGGGCTGGTTCAGGACGCCCCGGCGGCACCCGCGGACGCACAGGCGGCGCCGGCCGAGGCCGGTAACTGACCGCATGGCCCGCTTCTTCATTCACCGCCCGATCTTCGCAATGGTGCTCGCCATCGTGACGATGCTCGCGGGCGGCTTCGCGATCACCCGGCTCGCCGTCTCGCAATATCCCGACATCGCGCCGACGACCGTGCGCGTCTCCGCCACCTATTCCGGCGCGACGGCGGAGGCGGTGCAGAACTCGGTGACGACGACGATCGAGGACGCGCTGACCGGCATCGACGGCCTGCTCTACACGGTCTCGACCTCCAGCGAGGGCTCGGCCTCGATCACGCTGACCTTCGACGAGAGCGTCGATCCGATCGAAGCGCAGAACGAAGTCCAGACCAATATCCGCCAGATCGAGAGCCAGCTTCCGACCAGCGTCCAGCAGCGCGGCGTCCGCGTCCGGCGCTCGAGTTCGTCGATCCTGATGGTCGGCGCCCTGGTCTCCCTCGATGGCAAGCGCAGTCCGGTCGAACTCGGAGATATCCTGACCAACTCGGTCGAGGACACGGTCCTGCGCACCACGGGCGTCGGCGACCTCAATGTCTTCGGCTCAGGCTATGCGATGCGGATCTGGCTCGACCCGATCGCACTGGCGCGCTACGCGCTGACGCCGAACGACGTCACTTCGGCGGTCGAGGCGCAGAACACCACGGTCTCGGTCGGCTCGCTCGGCGATTTGCCGAGCACGCGGGGCCAGCAATTCACCGCGACGATGACGGCGCAGAGCCAACTCCGGACAGTGGCCGACTTCGAGAACATCCTGCTCAAGACGGACGAGACCGGCGCCGCGGTCACGCTCGGCGACGTCGCCCGCGTCGAGATCGGCCAGGAGAACTACGGCTCGAACTCGCGCTTCGACGGCCTGCCCGCCGCCGGCTTCGGCGTCAACCTCGCGACCGGGGCCAACGCCGTCGACACCGCCGCGGCGGTGCGCGCCACGCTCGACAGGCTCGCGCCTTCCCTCCCCTCCGGCGTCGAGTTCCGGATCGCGCATGACACGTCGCCCTTCGTCGAGGCCTCGATCGAGAAGGTCTACCACACGCTGATCGAGGCGATCGTCCTCGTCCTGCTCGTCATCCTCGTCTTCCTGCAGAACTGGCGCGCGACGCTCATTCCCATCGTCGCCGTGCCCGTCGTCCTCCTCGGCACCTTCGCCGTGCTCTGGGGCCTCGGCTATTCGATCAACACGCTGACCATGTTCGCGATGGTCCTCGCCATCGGCCTGCTCGTCGACGACGCCATCGTCGTCGTCGAGAACGTGGAGCGGCTGATGCGAACCGAGGGACTTTCCCCGATGAAGGCGACGGAGAAGAGCATGGGCCAGATCACCGGCGCGCTCATCGGCATCGCCCTGGTTCTCTCGGCCGTATTCCTTCCGATGGCCTTCATGGGCGGCTCGACCGGCGTGATCTACCGGCAGTTCTCGGCGACGATCATCACCGCCATGCTGCTCTCGGTGCTGGTCGCGGTCATCCTCACCCCCGCGCTCTGCGCGATCCTGCTCAGGCCCCACGCGGGCGAAGGCTTCGCGCCGGCGCGCTGGTTCAACCTGGGCTTCGACGCGCTCACGCGGGGTTATGCCGCCGCGGTCCGGCGCATCGTCGCTCACCCCTTCTGGATGCTGCTCGTCCTCGGACTCCTGGTGTTTGGCGCCTGGCAGCTCTACGGCCGGATAGACTCGTCCTTCCTGCCCTCGGAGGATCAGGGCTCGGTCATGGCGCGGATCCAGCTCGGGGAGGGCGCGACGCAGGCGCAGACCATCGCCGCGGTCGAGGATGTGGAGCGGTATCTGAAGAGCGCGGAACCCGACGGCCTCGCGTCCACCTTCGCCGCGCTCGGCTTCGGTTTCGCGGGCACCGGGCAGAACACCGCGATGATGTTCGCGAGGCTCAAGGATTTCGCGGACCGGACCGACCTCAACCTCTCCGCGAGCGCGATCGCGGCCCGGGCCAACCGGCATTTCGCAGGTTATCGCGCGGGCCAGGTATTGTTCATGCAGCCGCCGGCGATCCCGGGGCTCGGCAATACCGCCGGCTTCTCGATGTATCTCGTCGACCAGTCCGGCGCCGGCATCGACACGCTGATCGAAGCGGCGAAGACGCTGGAGCAGACCGCGGCCGGCGATACGCGCGTCGCGAACGTGGTCGCAGAGGGCGTCGACGCGGAAAGCGCGCTCCGCATCAACATCGATCAGCAGAAGGCGGAGAGCTTCGGGCTCAGCCTCTCCGACCTCAACCAGATGCTCTCGGTGATCTTCGCCGGCGACGAGGTGAACGATTTCGTGCTCGGCGACTCGCTCCGGCCCGTGATCGTCGAGGCCGACGCGCCCTACCGGATGCAGCCGGGCGACATCGACGACTGGTACGCGCGCAACGACACGGGCGAGATGGTGCCGTTCCACGCGTTCGTCACCACCGGCTGGGCGCCGGTCACGCCCAGCCTCGCCCGATACAACGGCTCGACCGCGCTCCAGATCTCGGGCGAGCCGGGCGCGGGCGTCTCCTCGGGCACGGCGATGGATGCGATGGAGGAGCTGGTGTCGCAGCTCCCCGGCGGCTACGCCGTCGCCTGGACCGGCATCAGCTACCAGGAACGCCAGTCGGGCGACCAGGCGCCCTATCTCTACGCGCTCTCGGTGCTGGTGGTCTTCCTCTGCCTGGCCGCGCTTTATGAGAGCTGGACCATCCCGCTCTCGGTGATGCTCGCCGTCCCCGTCGGTGTGCTCGGCGCGCTGGCGGCCGCCCTGTTCTTCGGCCAGGCGAACGACGTCTATTTCAAGGTCGGCATCCTCACCACCATCGGCCTCGCCGCGAAGAACGCGATCCTGATCGTCGAATTCGCGGCCGATCTCGAGAAACAGGGGGAGAGCCTGCTCGACGCGACGGTGGAGGCCGCGCATCTGAGGCTTCGCCCAATCCTGATGACCTCGCTCGCCTTCTCGCTCGGCGTGCTTCCGCTCGCGATCGCCACCGGCGCGGGCGCCGCCGCGCAGAATGCGATCGGCGTGGGCGTGCTCGGCGGCATCCTGACCGCCACCTTCATCGGCGTGTTCATGGTGCCGGCCTTCTACGTCGTGGTCCGCCGGACCTTCGGCAGCCGGAAACGCGCGACGCCCAGCCAGGGAATGAGACCCGCCGGATGACGTCGAAGCTCAGCCTCCTGAAACGCCCGCCCGCGGGTCTGGCTCTGGTCCCCGTCGCCTGCCTGCTCGCCGCCTGCGCCGTCGGCCCCGACTACCACGCGCCCTCGATCTCGCTCTCCTCCCGCTTCGCCGAGAGCGGCGCGGCGAGCGACGGCGACGTTGCCCTGGAACGCTGGTGGACCGGCTTCGGCGATCCGACGCTGAACGCGCTCGCCGATCAGGGTCTCGCGCAGAACCTCGACATTCTGACCGCCGTGGAGCGGATCAACCAGTCCGAGGCGGTCCTGCGCGCCACCGGTCTGCCCGCGCTCGTCTCGGGTGATATCGCCGCCGGCACCGGCCGCTCGAAGCAGCAGGGTTCCATCGCGACCGAGTCCTCCGCGACCGCCGCGGCCGATCTCGTCATCGATCTCTTCGGCGGCGAGCGCCGCGCCCAGGAACAGGCGACGGCTCAACTCCAGGCCAGTGAGCTCGATGTCGGGACCGCGCGGCTCGCCTTCCTCTCCAGCCTTGTCGGAGCCTATGTCGATGCGCGCTATTATCAGGAAGCCGCCGCGATCACCCGCGGCCTGATCGAGAGCCGCCAGCAGACCCGCGACCTCGTGAAACGCCAGCAAAGCGTCGGCCTTGCCACCGATCTCGATGTGCTCCAGTCACAGGCGCTGCTCGATCAGACACGAGCGACCCTGCCCGCGTTCGAGCAAGGCTTCGCAAGCTCGGTCTTTGCCATGGCGACGCTGCTCGCGACGCCGGCGGCCCCCCTGATGACGAGCCTCCAGCGCGGCGCCGCGCAGCCCCGTCCCCCGGCGGGCGCCGGGGCCGGCATCCCCGCCGATCTCTTGCGCAACCGTCCCGATGTCCGCGCCGCCGAGCGGAGCTACGCCGCCGCCGTCGCGAACGTGGGCGTGGCGGAGGCCAGCCTCTATCCGAGCCTGGACCTCGCAGGGGCGATCACAGCCTCGAACCCGTCGAGCTGGAGCTTCGGCCCGGCCCTCGTCATTCCGGTCCTGAACCAGCCCCTGCTGCGCGCGAGCCGCGATCAGGCGATCTCGGAGGCGAAGCAGGCCGAGCTCGGCTGGCGCCAGACCGTTCTTTCCGCCGTCGAGGACGTGCAGACCGCGCAGGGAGCCACGATCCGCGGCCGCCGGGAGCTATCCGCGCAGCGGGCGGCGACGGAGAACTACGGCCGCGCCCGTGATCTTTCCCAGCAGACCTACGAGGCCGGCACCACCACCTTCCTCGATTTTCTCGATGCCGAACGCTCGGCCGGAACCACGGCCCTCGCCCTCGCCCTCTCCCGGCGCAGCCTCGCAATTGACTGGGTCTCACTCCAGATCGCTGCCGGTCGCGGCTGGGCCGCCGGCCCGTGACATTGCCGCGCGGCTCAGCCGCCGGTTCCGCGGGACGGCGAAGCTGTCGGCCGGGCCCCGCGTCACCCTCACCCGACCAGGCGACTTACCTCCATGCCGCTTCCGATCGGAAGGAGGACGCTGGCGAGCGCGGGCAGCCCGCCCACGCGCGTGGCGTAGGCGTCGATGGGTCGTGTCAGCGGAGGTGGTGTAGGAGCGCCGACCTTCGGAGAGGTCCGAGCCTGCTCAGGCGGCCACGGCGGGCAGCCTGACGGTGGGATTGTCGGTGACACGCGCCAGGCTTTCAAGATGTCGTCATGGGGCGGCCTGGAGCGGATACGCTGGGCGCGTCCGGCATCGGGGAGGAAGACGGCATGAAAGCCTTCATCGGCATCGACGTATCGCTCGCGAGTTCGGCGTTCTGCGTGCTCGACGAGCACGGAAACATCCTGAAGCGCGCGCAGGTGGTCAGCGAGCCCGAGGCCTTCGTCGCGTTCCTCCGCGAGCTGCCCTGGCCCATCGAGGCGATCGGCCTTGAGGCCGGACCGCTCTCGCAATGGCTCCATCGCGAGCTCGCCGAAGCCGACTTCGAACTGGTCTTGATGGAAACGCGCCAGGTCAAGGCGGTGCTGAAGGCGATACCGGTGAAGACAGATCGCCGGGACGCGGAGGGCATCGCCCAGTTGCTCCGCATGGGCTGGATCCGCCCCGTCCACTGCAAATCCGTTTCCGCGCAGGAGCTTCGCGCTTTGCTCAGCGCCCGCGGGGCGGTCCAGAAAGCCGCGCTGGACATCGAGCAATCGCTGCGCGGTGTGCTTCGCAACTTCGGTCTGAAGCTCGGTCGGATCAGCCCAAGCCGCTATGAGGCGCGAGTCCGCGAACTTCTGGCGGACAATGCCATGCTCGAGGCAGCGGCCACCGCCATCCTGAAGGCTCGCGCGGCGCTGCGAGCGGAGTTGTCCGTCCTCGAGGGTCGGCTTCGCGATCTCGCCCGGCGGGACGAGGTCTGCCGGCGGATGATGACGATGCCCGGCGTCGGCGCCGTGGTCGCGCTGACCGTCCGCGCGGCCATCGATGATCCGGCAAGGTTCCGTTCGTCCCGCGATGTCGGTCCCTGGGTCGGGCTGACGCCCCGACGCGATCAGTCCGGTGAACGCGATCTCGTCGGGCACATCACCAAGGCGGGAGACGCGATGCTGCGAACCGTCCTGTTTCAACGCGGCGACGGTGATGATGCATCGGGCTCGCCCCTGCTGGCTCAAAGCCTGGGGTTCGCGGGTGGCCGGCCGGCGTGGGCAAAAGCGCGCGACGGTCGCGGTGGCGCGCCGCATCGGGGTGGCTCTTCACCGCATGTGGATGGACGGCACGGACTTCCGCATGACCCGAGACACGGAAACGGTCGCGATCATCGTCTGTCAAACGAACTGGGGATTTGACCCCGCGTATTGCCGCAAGTGAGAATGTTACCGAGCCGAGCCTCACCATTCGCGCATCATGCGGCGCTGTTGAGGGAGCGCGCGATGAGCGCGATCTCCTGTTCGAGCAGCTCGACGCGGAGGAGCCTTACAAGTTTCTGGACCGAGCGGGGCCCGACCAGATGGCCGCCGTTGCGATGGGTCAGCCTCTCCTGGATGGCAGCCGCGGTCAGCGTCGGATCGACAGTGAGCCAGACGCGGACTTCGGCGACATAGGGATCCAGGCGCGACGGCCGACGCTGGATCGGCTTCGTTCTGCGATAGGCCCGACGGTGAAGCCGGGGAGGCGATTCCGACCGGGCGATGCTCGCGACCGTCGTGCGATCCTGCTCCGTCACGGGCGCGGCTTCGGCTTCTCGCGCGCCCTTCAACCCGCGCCGATCCACCCGTTGTCCCAGCTCGTCCTGAGCCTGGCGGATCAGGCGCATGAGCTCCACCGGGTCGGATGCCGCGCGTAGCTCGAGCACGCGCTCCCGTGTCGCCGGGGAAAGATCCTCACGCGCCAGGAGGCGCGCCGCCGGCGTCGTCGGCCGATCCCAGGTCTTGCGCACCTTCGCGCCAATCCGGACCTTCGATCTGAGCTTGAACGAGGGCTGGTAAAGGTTAACGTGCAGGCGGGCAGCGGCGTAGAGCCGGCCCAGGGAATGCGCGGTATCGAGACCTTCGAGGCGCCCGTATCCGATGAGGCGGCGGACGATCGCCCCGTTCTTCTGTTCGACCCAGGCCTGATCGTTCTTCTTGTAGGCGCGAGACCGGGTCACCGTCAGGCCATGGGCGCGGCACCATGGCACGACTTGGTCGTTCATGAAGCTGCCGTCGTTGTCGAAATCGATGCCCCCGAGCGGGAAGGGAAACAGCGCCATCGCCGCCTCGAGCTCCTTGACCACCAGGGGCGCGCTCCGCGTCACCACCGGCACGCACTCCGTCCAGCCGGTCGCGATATCGGTCAGCACGAGGGTCTGGACGAAGGATCCCGCGACATCGGTGCCTCCATGCGCGACGAAATCCGCCTCGACGAAACCGGGCGCCGGATCGCCCCAGTCGTTGAACGTTCGGACCGGAACCTCGCGCCGGATCGCCGAGCTCATGCCAGCCCTCCGTCGGCGTCCCGCCTGAGCGGAGATGCGCGCTTCCGCGAGCAGCCGGTCGATCGTCGCCGGGCTCACCTTCAGGAGTTGGGTGGAGAGATCGCTGGCATCGTCGATGACCCCATGACGGATCGCCGCCGGCAAGAGCAGCGGGATCATCTCCCGGAGCCGTTTCGAGCAGACCCGATCCGACAGGTTCCAGAGCACGAGCAACGCCGCCCGCACCTCGGCGCCATAGCTCGCCCGTCGGCCGCGCCGCTTCGCCTTCGGCACGGGCTCCCGCGCGAGCAGTCGGATCGCGTGCTTGCGGTGATAGCCGGTCAGCGCGGTGAACTCGTCGAGGATGCGGCCGCGCTCATCACGATCGCCGCGTCGATACCGATCTCCCACAGCCGCCAAGAGCTCCGCGCGCGTCGCCATGCTGATCCTCCGAACCATCCGTGCTCCGCGACAAGGTCACTCCCTCGCGCGACGCTATCCGGCTCAGCCGCCGGTAACAGTTTCAATGAGGCAATGCGCCCCGTTGTCGCACCGAAGAACTGACCCCTGTTCATGATGCGTTGGTTTCGAGTTCAGCGGGCGCCGTTCCGGCCTTCTGCGTTCACATCGAGCCGCGCGAAGGTGTCGCCACCCTCGGTGAAGCTCGCCGAGGCGAAATGATCGAAGCCGAGGCCGATGCGAGGCATGGCGCGGTCGCCGCCGAGGATGTACGCGGCGCGGACCTGGCCGGAGGTCGACCACTGGACGTAGTCGGCGGGCACGGGTGTGCCCCTCCAGCTTCGGTGATCTCGACGTCGCCGTACCCGAAACTGAGCGCGGCGGAAAGCTCGAGCGCGTCGAAGCGCCGTTTCACAGGCTGTCGATCGCCACCTGGTCGGTGGCGCTGAGGCCGGTGATCGCCTCGGCGATCGGGCCGTCCACCGACTCGACCGCCTTCAGCACGCCCTTGCCGCCGAAGCGCGACGCGTTGCCGTCGCGCAGCTCCACCGCCTCGTGCGCGCCGGGCGAGGCGCCGGAGGGAACCGCCGCGCGCCCCATGGCGCCGTCCTCGAGCAGGACATCGACCTCGACGGTCGGGTTGCCCCGGCTGTCCAGGATTTCACGCGCTACGACGTCGATGATGACCGACATGGTCAGACCCTTTCGGTTTCGAACATGTCGGCGCGCGCGGCGTTGCGCGGGCTTCCGTCGAGCTCCACCGGTAACTGCTCGATGCGAAGCAGGTTCGTACTGCCGGGAACGCCGAAAGGCACACCAGCGGCGATGGCGATGATGTCACCCGCGCCTGCGAAGCCGCGGTCGGCGGCGGCCCCGCAGGCCATGGCCACGATGGCGCGCCCCCCCTCGGCGGGCGGGGTGACGATCGGGAAGGTGCCCCAGACGAGCGCGAGCTGGCGCGCGACGGCGGGGCTCGGAGTGAGCGCCGCGATCGGCGCGGGCGGGCGGACGCGGGCGGTTCTGAGACTCGTCGCCCCGGAGTCGATGTAGGTGACAAGGGCCTTCACCGGCAGCACGGCGGCGGCCTCCCGCGTCA
>NZ_VFRP01000031.1 GCF_006385685.1 Amaricoccus solimangrovi
CGGGCGGGGCGCGCGCGCCTCGGGCAGCGCGGCGGGCAGGCGCGGCGTCGGCGTGCCGAGTTGCGCGGCGGGCGCGGCCTGTTCGACCGGGGCGAGCGCCGCGAGGCGCGTCGGCGCGGCCCCGCGCGGCGCCATCCCGGCGACGAGCGCCACGGCGGCGCAGGCGAGGCCGAGCCCGGCGCAGGCGAGCATCGCGCCGCTCGGCGGCCAGCCGGGGAGGAACTCCGCCAGCCCCGACAGCGCCCGGCGCGGCGCGCCCAGGCGCCGGGCCAGCGCGGCGAGGTCGGGCGGCGCGGGCAGGATGCCGGCGGGAAGCCGCGGCGCCGCGGCGAAACCCGGAAAGGCCCCCGCCCCTGTGAAGCCGCCCGGGCGCAGCCCGTGGCGGCGCAGGAAGCCCCGCGCCTCGGCCAGCGTCGCGCGGTCGGCGGCGGCGACGGGAAGCTCCCCGGCCGGGGTCGGCGCGCCCGCGACGAGAACCAGCGCCCCGGGCGCGCGGCCGAGCGCGCGGGCGGCCATCGCGCGGGCGGCGGCCCGGCCTTCCCCCGCGGGGACCAGCCCGCGCCAGACCTCGCCCTCCGGCAGCGCGACGCGAAGCCGCCCCCCCGCGCGCGCGATCGCCACCGCGAGGGCGCGCAGCTGGTCGCCATAGCCCGGTTCGGAAAGGTCGATCTCGGTCGGCGCCTGGGCGCCGCCGCCCGGGGACTCCGCCACCACCGCGAGGATCGGATAGCCCAGCGTCAGCCGGAACACCGGCCGGCGCGACATCTCACTGCTCATTTCACCCCGATCTCTGTCGAGTATTGCCTGCACCGCCTTCAATCATAGCGAAAATCGCCCGCCCAAGCCAGCGTTACCTCCGCGCTCCCGCCGCTTTGACTTGCCAAGCCGGCCTCCCGGCGGCACCCAGTTCCGGACTGCGATCCGTGAAGAAGGATACCTCCGATGCGCCCCGTCCTGCTGGCCGCGTTGCTCGCCGCCCCCCTGCTCCCGCCGCTCGCCGCCGCCCCGGCGGTCGCGGAGAACGCGCCGCCCGCGCGGATCGTCACCGTCACCGGCTCGGGCCGGGTCAGCGCCGCGCCCGACATCGCGACGATCTCCGGCGGGGTCGAGACCCAGGCCCCGACCGCCGCCGGGGCGCTCTCGGCCAATTCCGAGGCGATGGGCCATGTGCTCGCCGCCCTCGAGGGGCTCGGCGTGGCGAAGGCCGACATCCAGACCACGCGGCTCAGCCTCGATCCGGTCTGGGACCAGCCCGAGAACGGCCGGGCGCCGGGCCGGATCACCGGCTACGAGGCCGGCAACATGGTGACGATCACGCTGCGCGACACCGCCCGGCTCGGCGCGGCGATCGATGCGATGAGCGCGGGCGGGGCGAACCGGATCTACGGGATCTCCTTCGACATCGCCGACCCGCGCGAGCAACTCGACAAGGCGCGCGAGACCGCCGTGAAGGATGCCCGCGCCAAGGCCGAGACGCTGGCGCGCAGCGCGGGCGTCGGGCTCGGCGAGGTGCTCACGATCGACGAGAGCGTCCGGGGCGGCGGCCCGGCGCCGATGCGCGCCCAGATGGAGGCCGCGCCCCCGGTCTCGGCCGGCTCCGTCGAGCTCGGGACCGACGTCACCATCACCTACGCGCTGCGCTGAGCATCCCCCGGAAGCCCCGCCTCCGGCCGCCCTTGCGCCCGGAGGCGGGGCTGGTAGTCTCGCGCGCCCGTGACAGCAGCCGGAGGCCCGCGATGTCCCCGTTCAGCCCGTTCATCCGCGCGACGACGCCGCCCCCGGTGATGGAGGCGCGCCGCTGGATCCAGGGCAAGACCTTCCCCGCCGACCGGCCGCTCATCAACCTGAGCCAGGCCGCGCCGATCGATCCGCCGCCCGAGGCGCTGCGCGCCCAGATGGCGCGGATGGTGGTGAACGAGCCCGACACCCATCTCTACGGCCCGGTCCTCGGCCTGCCCGCGCTCCGCGCCGAGATCGCGGGGCGCTGGAGCGCGGCCTATGGCGGCGAGATCGAGCCGGCCGACGTCGCGATCACCGGGGGCTGCAACATGGCCTTCTGCGCCGCGCTCGCCACGCTCGCGATCCCGGGCGACGCGATCCTGCTGCCGGTGCCCTGGTACTTCAACCACAAGATGTGGTGCGACACGGTCGGGATCGACGCGATCCCGCTGCCCTGCGACGCGCGGATGAACCCCGACATCGAGGCGGCGCGGCCGCTCATGTCGGGCCATGTGAAGGCGATCGTGCTCATCACGCCGAACAATCCCACGGGGGCGGAATATCCCGCCGGGCTCGTCGCCGCCTTCGCCGCGCTCGCCCGCGCGCATGGCGCGGCGCTGATCCTCGACGAGACCTACCGCGACTTCGACTCGCGCGAGACGCGGCCGCACAACCTCTTCGCCGATCCCGGCTGGCGGGACGTGCTGATCCACCTCTATTCCTTCTCCAAGGCCTTCCGCCTGACCGGCCACCGGACCGGCGCGATCATCACGAGCCCCGAACGGCTCGCCGAGGTCGAGAAGTTCATGGATTCGGTCGCGATCTGCGCGCCGACCCTCGGCCAGAAGGCGGCGCTCTGGGGGCTGCGCCATCTCGGCGACTGGGTGGCGGGCGAGCGGGCCGAGATCCTGCGCCGGCGCGAGGCGATCACGCGGGGGCTCGCGCGGCTGCCGGGCTGGAAACTGCTCGGGGCCGGCGCCTATTTCGCCTATGTCGAGCATCCCTTCGCGATGCGCTCGGACGAGCTCTGCCGCTTCCTCGTCGACGAGCAGTCGATCCTGACCCTGCCCGGCACGATGTTCTCGCCCGATCCGGAGGGGGCGCGCCAGATCCGGATCGCCTTCGCGAACGCCGATCCCGACGGGCTCGGCCGCGCGCTCGACCGGCTCGCGGAGCTCACCCACCGCCTGCCGCGCCGCGACGCCCCGCCGCTTGCCACGCCCCTTGCCTCCCCGGAGGCCAGCGCTTAAAGCCCGGGCCTGAAACCCGACTGTCCGGACGAGGGCCATGCTCGACTTCCTGCGCGCGAAACATTCCCGGATGCTGGTCTGGACGCTGCTCGTCCTGATCGTGGTCGGGCTCGCCGGCTTCGGCATCGGCAATACCGGCGCCTTCCGCTCCTCCGCCGTCGCGACCGTCGGCGATACCGAGATCTCGACCGACGATTACGCGCGCGCGATGCAGCAGGAGATGCGCGCGCTGACCCAGCGGCTCGGCCGCGGCCTCACCATGGCGGAGGCGCGGCAGTACGGGATCGACAACGTCGTGCTCGCCCGGCTCGTGAACGACGCCGCGCTCGACGAGGAGGCGCGCCGGCTCGGCGTCTCGGTCGGGGACGAGACCGTCGCCCGGCAGGTGCTCGACGTGCAGGCCTTCAAGGGGCCGGACGGCAAGTTCGACCGCGACACCTATGCCCGCGCGCTCGCGAATGTCGGCCTCATGCCCGCCCAGTTCGAGGCGCAGATCCGCCACGAGGTCTCGCGCGACCTGATCGCCTCGGCGGTCCAGGCCCCGGTCGCGGCGCCGGCCGCGGCGGCGAAGGTCCTGCTCGGCTATCTCGGCGAGAAGCGGAGCCTCACCTGGTTCCGCCTCGGCCCCGAGGCGCTCACCGAAGCGGTGCCAGAGCCCGACGACGCGGCGATCCAGGCCGAATACGACGCCCATCACGACGCCTATACCACGCCCGAGACGCGCCACGTCACCTACGCCGCGATCACGCCCGACGAACTCGCGCCCGCGATCGAGGTGCCCGAGAGCGATCTCAAGGCGATGTACGAGGCCGCTTCCGACCGGTTCAACACGCCCGAGACGCGGCTGATGGACCGGATCGGCTTCGGCACCGAGGACGAGGCGAAGGCGGCGAAGGCGCGGCTCGACAGTGGCGAGATCACCTTCGACGCGCTCGCCACCGAACGCGGCTTCTCGGCGAGCCAGATCGACCAGGGCGCCCTGCCCGCCTCCCGGCTCGACCCCGGCGCGCGCGCGGCGGTCTTCGGCCTCGCGGAGCCCGGCATCGTCGGCCCGGTGCCCTCGCCGCTCGGCCCCTCGATCTACCGCGTGAACGCGATCCTCGCCGGCAAGACCGTCCCCTTCGCCGAGGCCGAGCCGGACCTGCGGAAGGAGCGCGCGCTGAAGCTCGCCGCCGACCGGATCGCGAACGAGACCCCGCGGATCGACGACATGCTCGCCGGCGGCGCGACGCTCGAGGATCTCGCGAAGGAGACCGATCTCAGGCTCGGCACGATGGACGTGACCGCCGCTTCCTCCGAAGGGCTCGCCGCCGATCCGAAGTTCCACGACGCGGTCATGAACGGCGAGACCGGGATCGAGAGCGATCCCGTCTCGCTCGCCTCCGGCGGCGTCGCCTCCGTCCGGGTCGAGTCGGTGGACGCGCCCCGGCTCCGCCCGCTCGACGAGGTGCGCGATCAGGTGATCGCCGCCTGGAAGGCCGCGGAGGCCTCGCGCCGGCTCGTCGCCCTCGCACAGGGCTACGCCGACGAGGTGAAGGGCGGGCTCGCCTTCGACGCGCTCGCCACCCGCCTCGGCGAGACGCCCGAGACCGGCGGTCCGGTCACCCGCTCGGGCCCCCTGCCCGGCACGCCGGCGGCCTTCCTCCGCGACGGTTTCGCCGCCGACAAGGGCGGGGCCTTCGTCACGGCGGACGGCGCGGGCGTGCTGATCGGCGCGGTCACCGACGTCGCCCCCTTCGATTTCGCCGCCGAGGCGAACCGGGACGCCGTCGCCAACGCCGAGAACCAGCTGCGCGGCCAGGTGGCCGACGACGTGCTCGCCTCCTATACCAACGCGGTCCGCGACGCCGCCGGGGTCACGCTGAACCGGGCCCAGATGGACGCCGCGCTGAGCCGCATTCCGTAAAGACGAAACCATGCTCCTTCCCGCCTTCGAAGCCTTTTCCGAAGCCTACGAGCGCGGGGAGAACCAACTGGTCTGGACCCGGCTGGTCGCCGATCTCGACACGCCGGTCAGCCTGATGCTGAAACTGACCGAGGCGGGGCGCGACAGCTTCCTGCTCGAGAGCGTCACCGGCGGCGAGATCCGCGGCCGCTACTCGATCATGGGGATGAAGCCCGACCTGATCTGGGAATGCCGGGGCGGCGAGGCGCGGATCAACCGCTCCGCCCGTTTCGACCCCGACGGCTGGGAGGACGAGGCGAAGCCGCCGCTCGAAAGCCTGCGCGCGCTGATCGCCGAGAGCCGGATCGCGCTGCCCGAGGGGCTGCCGGCGATGTCCGCGGGGCTCTTCGGCTATCTCGGCTACGACATGGTGCGCCTCGTCGAGCATCTGCCCGACGTCAATCCCGATCCGCTCGACCTGCCCGACGCGGTGATGATGCGCCCCTCGGTCATCCTCGTCGTCGACGGGGTGAAGGGCGAGGTGACGATCATCAGCCCGGCCTGGGCGACCTCCGGCCTCTCGGCCCGCGCGGCCTATGCCCGCGCGGCGGAGCGGGTGATGGACGCGGTGCGCGACCTCGACCGGATCCCGGCCAACGCCCGCGACATCGGCTCCGGCGACGCGCCCCCGGCCGAGCCGGTCTCGAACACGACCCCGGCCGAGTACCGCGCCATCGTCGAGCGGGCGAAGGACTACATCCGCGCCGGCGACATCTTCCAGGTGGTGCCGAGCCAGCGCTGGGCGCAGCCGTTCCGGCTGCCGCCCTTCGCGCTCTACCGCGCGCTCCGGCGCACGAATCCAAGCCCCTACATGTTCTACTTCAACTTCGGCGGCTTCCAGGTGATCGGCGCGAGCCCCGAGATCCTCGTGCGCGTCAAGGACGGCACGGTGACGATCCGCCCGATCGCCGGCACCCGCCGCCGCGGCGCCACGCCCGAGGAGGATCAGGCGCTGGAGGCCGAGCTTCTCGCCGATCCGAAGGAACGCGCGGAGCATCTGATGCTGCTCGACCTCGGCCGCAACGACGTCGGCCGCGTGGCGAAGGTCGGCACGGTCGACCCGAACGAGCAGTTCATCATCGAGCGCTACAGCCACGTGATGCACATCGTCTCGAACGTGAACGGCGCGCTGGCCGAGGATCAGGACGCGCTCTCCGCCCTGCTCGCGGGCCTGCCCGCGGGGACGGTCTCGGGCGCGCCGAAGGTCCGGGCGATGCAGATCATCGACGAGCTCGAGACCGAGAAGCGCGGCGTCTACGGCGGCGGCGTGGGCTATTTCTCCGCCGGCGGCGACATGGACATCTGCATCGCGCTCCGCACCGCGGTGGTGAAGGACGGCACGCTCTACGTCCAGGCCGGCGGCGGCGTCGTCTACGACAGCGACCCGGAGGCGGAGCTGCAGGAATCGGTCAACAAGTCGAAGGCGCTGATGCAGGCCGCCCGCGACGCCCATCTCTTCGTCGGGACGCGCTCGGGCAACTGAGCGCCGCTTCCTCCGCAAAGGGCCGCGCACCCGCCGGTGCGCGGCCCTTCTTCATGCGCGAAGCCGCCGCGCCCCGGCCTTGGCCCCGGAACGAAAACGGGGAGCCCGAAGGCTCCCCGTTCCCTGTCTTTCCGAAGCGGAAGGACGGATGATCACATCATCCCGTCCATGCCGCCCATGCCGCCCATGCCGCCCGGCATGCCACCGGCCGCGCCCTTCGGCTCCGGCTTCTCGGCGATCATCGCCTCGGTGGTGATGAGCAGGCCGGCGACCGAGGCAGCGTCCTGAAGCGCGGTGCGAACGACCTTGGCCGGGTCGATCACGCCGAACTTGAACATGTCGCCATATTCCTCGGTCTGCGCGTTGAAGCCGTAGGCCGCGTCGTTCGACTCGACGATCTTGCCCGCGACCACGGCGCCGTCGACGCCCGCGTTCTCGGCGATCTGGCGCAGCGGCGCCTGAAGCGCGCGGCGGACGATCGCGATACCGGCGTTCTGGTCGCTGTTGGCGCCTTCCATGCCCTCGAGCTTCTTCGAGGCCTGGACGAGGGCGACACCACCGCCGACGACGACGCCTTCCTGCACCGCGGCGCGGGTGGCGTTCAGCGCGTCATCGACGCGGTCCTTGCGCTCCTTCACCTCGACCTCGGAGGCACCGCCGACGCGGATCACCGCGACGCCGCCCGCGAGCTTGGCGAGACGCTCCTGCAGCTTCTCCTTGTCGTAGTCCGAGGTGGTTTCCTCGATCTGCTGACGGATCTGCGCGACGCGCGCCTCGATCTCGGCCTTTTCGCCGAAACCGTCGACGATCGTGGTCTCGTCCTTGGTGATGGAGACCTTGCGGGCCTTGCCGAGCATGTCGAGGCCGACATTCTCGAGCTTCATGCCGAGGTCTTCCGAGATCACCTGGCCGCCGGTCAGGATCGCGATGTCCTGCAGCATGGCCTTGCGACGGTCACCGAAGCCCGGCGCCTTGACGGCGGCGATCTTCAGGCCACCGCGAAGCTTGTTCACGACGAGGGTCGCGAGGGCTTCGCCGTCCACGTCCTCGGCGATGATCAGCAGCGGCTTGCCCGACTGGATCACGGCCTCGAGCAGCGGAACCATCGGCTGCAGCGACGAGAGCTTCTTCTCGTGCAGCAGGATGAGCGCGTCCTCGAGCTCGGCGATCATCTTGTCGGCGTTGGTGATGAAGTAGGGCGAGAGGTAGCCGCGGTCGAACTGCATGCCCTCGACGACCTCGGTCTCGGTCTCGAAGCCCTTGTTCTCCTCGACGGTGATGACACCCTCGTTGCCGACCTTCTGCATCGCATCGGCGATCTGGCGGCCGATCTCGACCTCGCCGTTCGCGGAGATGGTGCCGACCTGGGCGACCTCGTCCGAGCCGGAGACGGTGCGGGCCTGGCCCTTGATCGCCTCGACGACGGTGGTGACCGCGAGGTCGATGCCGCGCTTCAGATCCATCGGGTTCATGCCGGCGGCGACGGACTTCATGCCCTCGCGCACGATCGCCTGGGCGAGAACGGTGGCGGTGGTGGTGCCGTCGCCCGCCTCGTCATTGGTGCGCGAAGCGACTTCGCGGACCATCTGGGCGCCCATGTTCTCGAACTTGTCCTCGAGTTCGATTTCCTTGGCGACGGTCACGCCGTCCTTCGTGATGCGCGGCGCGCCGAAGGACTTGTCGATGACGACGTTGCGGCCCTTGGGCCCGAGCGTCACCTTCACCGCGTCGGCGAGGATGTCGACACCCTTCAGCATCCGGTTGCGGGCGTCGGTATTGAACTTTACCTGTTTGGCGGCCATGCGGCTGCTCCTTGTCTATCCTGGAATGACGGGAGGGGTGATCAGGCGGCCTTGGCCGACGACTTGCCCGCGGTGATGATGCCGAGGATGTCGCTTTCCTTCATGATCAGAAGGTCTTCGCCATCGACCTTGACCTCGGTCCCGGACCACTTGCCGAACAGGATGCGGTCGCCGGCCTTCACGGCCATCGGGATGAGCTCGCCCGAATCCTTGCGGGCACCCTCGCCAACGGCGACGACTTCGCCCTCGGAGGGCTTCTCCTTGGCGGTGTCGGGGATGATGAGACCGCCCTTGGTCTTCTCTTCGCCCTCGATCCGCTTGACGAGAACACGGTCGTGCAGGGGGGTGAATTGCATGGAAATCGCTCCTTCGAGTCTGCGTTCCAAAACTTCGCGGCGGCTTGGCCGGCCCCGGGGGGACGGCCGGTCGTTAGCACTTGCCACCGATGAGTGCTAACCGCGCGGCATAGGTAGGAGCCACGCCCCGGCCCTGTCAAGTGCCCCGCGTCGCGGTTTCGGAAGAACGGCGGACGAATTTTCGGAAGGGGGCGGAGCGGCGGTGTCCCGCCCCGCCCCGGATGCGCTCGGCGTCTCCGCGCGGCGGGGATCAGCCGCCCCCGCCGCCGCCGCGCTCGTGCTGCTCCAGCCGCGGATTGGCCGGGTTCCAGCTCAGCCGTTCCTCGAGCCAGATCTCGGCCCGGGGCGGGAACAGCTCGGGGTCGTCGAGCGAGGCGAGCGTCACGTCGATCGTCTCGGCGCCGTTCTGGTAGGTGAGCGTCGTCCCGCAGCGGCCGCAGAAGCCGCGCGTCACGCCGGGGGAGGATTCGTGGAGTGTAAGCGCGCCATGCTCGATCCGGAAGGATTCCGCGGGCTCGGTCAGCCAGCCGACGCTCTCCGCCCCGGTCGCGCGCCGGCAGGAGTCGCAATGGCAGACCTCGCTGAAGAGCGGCTCCGCGCCGAGGCTGTAGCGGACCGCGTTGCACTGGCATCCGCCCGTCACCGGATAGCTTGTCATGGAGGCCTCCTTCTTCCATCGGAACGACGCCCGGGCCGGCGATCCCCGCGCCCGGCGCGCGCTTCGCCTTTGCGCGCCGGGCGGCGATCGGGTAGGCCAGCCTCGGGCGACCTTACCGCCCGAGCATCGGCCGCGGAGCAGCGAGACATCCATGACCCAGATCATCCAGTCGCTCGACGATATCGCGGGGCGGTATCAGGTCCTCTACTGCGACCTCTGGGGCTGCCTGCACGACGGCGTGACGGTCTTTCCGGCGGCGGCGGCGGCGCTCGCGAAGTTCCGCGCCGGCGGCGGCGCCGTGGTGCTGCTCACCAATTCGCCCCGCCCCGCGGCCCAGGTCGCGGCCCAGATCCGCGCGCTCGGCGCGCCGGACGGCAGCTACGACCTCATCGTCTCCTCCGGCGACGCGGCCCAGCACGCGCTCGCGATTGGCATGGTCGGCCGCCGCGTCTATCACATCGGCCCGGCGCGCGACCTGTCCTTCTTCGCCGATGCGAAGGGCGTGCCCTTCGACGTGGAGCGCGTGCCGCTCGAGGAGGCGGAGGGAATCGTCTGCACCGGCCTCTTCGACGACCGGACCGAGACGCCGGCCGACTACCGCGCGACGCTGCTCTACGGCAAGACGAAGGGGATGAAGCTGCTCTGCGCCAATCCCGACATCATGGTCGATGTCGGGGACCAGCGCATCTACTGCGCCGGGGCGATCGCGCAGGCCTACACGGAGATGGGCGGCGAGAGCTTCTATTTCGGCAAGCCCTATCCGCCGATCTACGCGCTGGCCCGGCGCCGGCTCGCGGAGATCGGCGCGGACGACATTCCGCCGGAGGGCATCCTCTGCCTCGGCGACGGGCTCGCGACCGACATCGCCGGCGCGATGGGCGAGGATCTCGATTCGCTCTTCATCGCCGGCGGCCTGCTCGCCGAGGAAACCGGGACGAGCCCCGCGGGCGGCCCGGATCCCGAGAAGCTGGAGGCGGTGCTGCGCGCCGCGAAGCTCTCCCCGCCGCTTGCGATGGCCTATCTGCGCTGAGGGGGGGGCGCGGGGCCGCGCCGGTGAACCCTCCCCGCGCCGCGGGCGGATGAGGAATGACGCCGCGGCGCGGGCGCGTGTCGCAAAACGCCGCGCTCATGACGCCGCGGAGCCAGCCAGATCCGCCCGCCACTGTTCTCCTGTCCCGGCCGCGCACCAACGGAAAGGGCGTCCGGATGATCACTGTGCTGTTCGGGGTCTGGGCGCTGCTTGTCGGGATCGTGCTCATCATGCTCGGCAACGGCATGCATTTCACGCTGATCGGCCTGCGCGGGGCGATCGAAGGATTCTCGTCCTTCGAACTCGCCGTCATCACCTCGGGCTATTTCATGGGCTTCCTGTCGGGGGCGCGTCTCACGCCGCTGATGATCCAGCGCGTCGGGCACGTGCGCGTCTTCGCCGCGCTGGGCAGCTTCATGTCGGCGGCGCTGATCGCGTTTCCGTTGCTGACCGAGCCCTGGGCATGGATCCTGCTGCGCCTGCTGGTGGGGTTCTGCATGTCGGGCGTCTACGTCGCCGCCGAAAGCTGGCTGAACGCCGCCTCGACCAACGAGACGCGCGGCAAGGTGCTGTCGGCCTACATGATCGCGCAGACGCTCGGAATCATAGGAGCGCAGGGGCTGCTGACGCTGGGCGACGCCGGCACCTCGGCGCTGTTCATCGGCGCCTCGATCCTCGTGTCGGTGTCGTTCGCGCCGATTCTGCTCTCGGTCATCCCGGCCCCCGCGGTCGAGGTCGCCCGGCCCATGTCGCTGCGCGGCCTGCTGGCGGCCTCCCCGCTCGGGACCGTGGGGATCTTCCTGCTGGGCGGCGCCTATGCCACGCAGTCGGGAATGGGCGCGGTGTTCGGAACGCAGATCGGCATGTCGGCGTCCCGGATCGCCCTGTTCGTCGCGATGCTCTTCGCGGGCGCGCTGGCGCTGCAGTATCCGATCGGCTGGCTGTCCGACCGCGTGGACCGGCGCCGGCTGATCCTCGGCGCCGCCACGCTGGGCGCGGTGGCCTGCGCCCTCGGCGGGATCGCCGGGAGCGGCCCCGGCCTGCTGGCGGCGGCGTTTCTCGCCGGCGGGGTGACGACCCCGCTCTACGCGCTGTTGCTGGCCTATGCCAACGACGCGCTGCCCGTCGCGGACATGCCGGCGGCCTCCGGTGGCCTGGTCTTCACCTTCGGGCTCGGCGCCATCGCCGGGCCGATGGTGACGGGATGGGCCATGCAGGTCTTCGGCCCCTACGCGTTCTGGCCGGTGCTGGCCTGCATCTTCGCCCTCATGTCGCTCTACGCGCTCTACCGCGTGACCCGGGCCTCGGCTCCGCGGGGGGAGCATGTGGAGAGCTATCCGGGGATCCTGCCGACCGCCTCCGCCGTCGCGGTCGAGGCCGCGGGAACCTGGGCCGCGGAGCGAGCCGAGGCCGACCGCGAAACCGAGGCCGCGCCGTGACCACGCCGGGTCCGGAGGCGCGAGCGCGCCCCTAGTACGGCAGCGCCGCGTAATCGGCGGCGTAGATCTCGCGGATCCGGGCGCGGGTCTCGTCGGTGAGGAAGGCCGCCTTCGGCGGGAAGGCGCCGTTCTCCGCGCGCCAGGCGGCGATCTCGGAGGCGGGCGCCTCCGTCAGGGGCGGCCGGCCCTCCCAGGAGATCCGCGCCGAGGGGGCGGACTGCATCCGCTCCCCGAAGATGTCGAGATGCGCGCGCCCGATCCGGTCGCCGATCGCGGCGAAATCCTCCGCGATCCGCTCGAGCCGGACCCAGGCGTCGATCCGGTGCCCTTCGAGCACATAGGTCTGCCGGCGCCAGTGCGGGTTGCACTCGGCGTCCTCCACCCGGGCGAGGTAGTCGAGGAAGCGCGCGAAGGTGATCTCGCCGCCCCCGGCCTGGTCGACCACGGCGCGCACCCAGGGGCGCCCGGCGTCCTCGCCGCAGAACTTGTCGAGATAGGCGCTGACGAGCCGCGATTCCGGATCGCGCACCACGGCGAAGCGGAAGAAGTCCTCCGTCGCCCCGGAGGCAAGCGCCGGGACGCAGTAGTTGGCGCGGTAATAGTTCGTCATGCGCCGGAGCGCCTCGCCGTCGCGCAGCGCCGGCCCCCGCGGGGTCAGCCGGCGGCCCCGGAGCAGCTGGCGCGCCGCGAAGCGCGGGCCGAAGGCCGAGGCGAGCCGCCAGGGCCGCCGCTCCAGCCCCGCCATGTCGAGATTGGTGAAGAACCAGCTCTTGAGCGTCGTCCCGCCGCATTTCGCATTGGTGAAGAGCACGAACCGGCTCAGCGGATCGATCAGCGGCTCGGGGCTTCTGACGGGTTTCATCGTCGGTCTCGCTCCAGTCTCCGAAGGTCGGGCGGCCCCCGGGCCGCGCTCGCGCCCGCGTGATAGCCGGTCCCGGCCGGGGCTGCCAATCGCGAAATAAGGGCGAAACAAAGTTACGACCTATGGCGGGATTTTCATCAGAATGTTGCGCATGCATATTGCACCTGCCCGCCGGCCGAGCCATGTTGCAGCGCCGCGACATGACCGGGAGCCCCAGTGGTGGAGAGAGAGATGTTGGACACGCGCGAGCACAACCTGCCGGTCGGCACGATCTGCGTCGAGGATCTCGAGATCGGGATGACCCGCTCGCTTTCCAAGACCATCACCGACCATGAGATCGAGCTCTTCGCCGAGGTCTCCTCCGACCACAACCCGGTGCATCTCGACGACGCCTATGCGCGCGACACGATCTTCCAGGGCCGGATCGCGCATGGCATGCTGACGGCGGGGCTCATCTCCGCCGTGATCGGCGAGCAGCTGCCGGGCCACGGCACGGTCTATCTCGGCCAGACGCTCCGCTTCATGGCCCCGGTCCGGCCCGGCGACCGGGTCGAGGCCGAGGTCACGGTTCTGACAATCGACCATGCGAAGCGCCGGGTCACGCTTGATTGCCGCTGCCGCGTGGGCGATACGGTCGTGCTGAAGGGCGAGGCGACGGTTCTGGCGCCGAGCCGCAAGTTCGACTGACGGATCCGGCCGCCGCCGGCCGATCCGGCGAAAGGGGTCATGCGACGACATTGCGACTATCGCGGCCTCGCGGCCGGGGATCGCGGCGCGGCCGCGGCCATCGGAAATTTCGACGGGCTGCATCTCGGCCACCAGTCGGTGCTGGCGCTGGCCCGCGCCGCCGCCGCCGAGATCGGCGCCCCCTTCGGCGTCATCACCTTCGAGCCGCATCCGCGCGCCTTCTTCGACCCCGACGCGCCGCCCTTCCGGATCATGAGCGCCGAGGCGCGCGCGCACCGGCTCGAGAAGCTCGGCGTCGAGCAGCTCTATGAGCTCCCCTTCGACGCGGCCCTGGCCGGGCTCGAGGCGGAGGAATTCATCTCCCGCGTGCTCGGCGCGGCGCTCGGCCTGCGCCACCTCGTCGCCGGGGCCGACTTCCGCTTCGGCCGCGGCCGGCGCGGCGACGTCGCGATGCTGCGCGCGCTCGGGCCCTCCGCCGGTTTCGGCGTCACGGTCGCGCCACTCGTGCGCGACGCCGAGGGCGATTTCTCCTCCTCCGCGATCCGCGCCGCCCTCGCCGAGGGCCGGCCGGAGGACGCGGCGCGGATGCTCGGCCACTGGCACCGGATCGAGGGCGCGGTGGTCCATGGCGACAAGCGCGGCCGCGACTTCGGCTTTCCGACCGCCAACATCTGGCTCGAACCGCTGAACCTGCCGAAATTCGGCGTCTACGCCGCGACGGTCGACGTGCTGACCGGCCCCCATCGCGGCCGCTATCCCGCCGCCGCCTCGCTCGGCGTCCGGCCGATGTTCGACGGCAAGCGGCCGAATCTGGAAGCCTATCTGCTCGATTTCTCCGGCGACCTCTACGGCGCGGAGCTTTCCGTCGCGCTCGTCTCCTATCTCCGCCCCGAACTGCGCTTCGACGGGATCGAGGGGCTCGTCGCGCAGATGTGGGAGGACGTGGCCGAGACCCGCCGCCGTCTCGCCGAGGCGGGCCAGCCGCTGGCCGCCGCGCCGCTTCCCGGCTGAGACCATGGCGCTCGAGACGCACCGGCTGATCCTGCGCCCCTGGGAGGCGCGCGACGCGGCGCCCTTCGCGGCGATGAACGCCGATCCGGAGGTGATGCGCCACTTCCCGAAGCCGCTCGACCGCGAGCGGAGCGACGCGCTCATGGCCCGGATCGAAACGCAGCGCCAACGCGACGGCTACGGGATCGAGGCGGTGGAGCGGCGCGCCGACGGCGCCTTCCTCGGCATGGTCGGCATCTCGCATATCGACGACATGCCGGGAACGCCGGTCCATGGCATGGTCGAGGCCGCCTGGCGGCTCGCGCGCTCCGCCTGGGGCCAGGGCTACGCGACCGAGGCGGCCAGCGCGGCGATCACCCGCGGCTTCGCCACGCTCGGCATCGACGCGGTCGTGGCCTTCACCGCGCGGCCGAACCTGCGCTCGCAGGCGGTGATGACGCGGCTCGGCATGGTGCGGGCGCCGGAGCTCGACTTCGAGCATCCCGGCGTGCCGGAGGGCAGCCCGCTCCGGCCGCATGTCTCCTTCCGGGTCACGCGGGAGGCGTGGGGCCGGCGATGAGGATCGAGACGGAGCGGCTGATCCTGCGCCCGTTCGAGGAGCGCGACCGCGCGGATTTCGCCGCGCTCGTCACCGATCCGGCGGTCACGGGCGCGCCGGCGCCGGTGATCCCGCGGGAGGACTGCCAGGCGCTCTTCGACTTCTACCTCGCCTGCTGGCGGGAGGAGGATCTCGCCTATGGCGCGATCGAGCGGCGCGGCGACGGGACCTTCCTCGGCATGGCGGGCCTCGCGCTCTTCGACGCCGGTCCGGCCGCACCCCGGCTCTGCGAGATCGGCTGGGCGCTCTGTCCGCGCCACCGGGGCGCGGGCTACGCGGTGGAGGCGGCGCGGGGCTGGCTCGACCACGGATTCCGCGTGCTCGGGCTCGAACGGATCGTCGCGCTCACCTGGGCCGGCAATCCGGATTCGCTGCGCGTGATCGGCCGCCTCGGCTTCGCGCCCGATCCGGGCTTCGTCCATCCCGACGGCGAGGCCCCCGCCGACCGGCTCGCCTTCGCGATGACCGCGGGGCGCTGGACCGCCGTTTCCGCCGGCCGCGCGGCGAGTTGATCGCAATGGCCCTTCCCCAGCGCCGCGCCCGGCGGCATTCTCCGCGGATGAAACGCCAAGATCCCGCCCCGGCCGACCCGATCGACCGCTCCGGCCTGCGCCCCGAATTCTGGCGCCGCTTCCCGCTCGAGGAACTGACCCGGCGCGAATGGGAGGCGCTCTGCGACGGCTGCGGCAAATGCTGCCTGCTGAAGCTCGAGGACGAGGATACCGGCGAGGTCGTCTATACCTCGGTCGCCTGCCGGCTGCTCGACCTCGGGACCTGCCGTTGCGGCAACTACCCGCTCCGCCGCCAGCTGGTGGCCGGCTGCGTGGTGATGAACCGCGACAATCTCGAGGAGATCATCGACTGGATGCCGCGGAGCTGCGCCTACCGGCTGCTCCACGACGGCCACGATCTCGAGGACTGGCACCCGCTGATCACCGGCGACCCGGAATCGACGCACCGGGCCGGGATCTCGCTCCGGGGGCGGATGACGGCGGAATACGATGTCGACGAGGATGACCTCGAAGATCATGTCATCGAGGATCAGTGCTGATGTGGTTCACCTCCGACAACGCGGGTCCGGCGCATCCGGCCGTGCTCGAAGCGGTCGCGCGCGCGAACGAGGGCTTCACGCCCGGCTATGGCGGCGAGGCGGCGATGGCGCGGGTGACGGCGCGGATCCGCGAGATCTTCGAGGCGCCGGAGGCGATGGTCCATCTCGTCGGCACCGGCACGGCGGCGAACGCCCTCGCCCTCGCCTGCCTCGTCCGGCCCTGGGAGACGGTGTTCTGCCACCATGAGGCGCATGTCGAGGTGGACGAATGCGCCGCGCCCGAATTCTTCGCCGATGGCGCGAAGCTGACGACGCTGCCCGGCGCGCACGGCCGGATCGAGCCGGCGGCGCTTTCGGACGCGATCTCCGCCCGGCGCGGGGTCGAGAACGTCGCCGCCGGCGCGCTCAGCCTCACCAACGCGACCGAGGCCGGCACGCTCTACACGCCCGGGGCGGTGCGCGAACTGACCGGCGTCGCCAGGGCGGCGGGCCTGCCCTGCCACATGGACGGCGCGCGTTTCGCCAACGCCCTCGCCGCGCTCGGCTGCTCGCCCGCCGATCTCACCTGGCGCGCGGGGATCGACGTGCTCTGCCTCGGCGGCACCAAGAACGGCTGCCTCGGCGTCGAGGCGGTGGTGTTCTTCGACCCGGCCCGGGGCGCGGAATTCGAGCGGCGGCGCAAGCGCGGCGGCCATCTCTTTTCCAAGCACCGCTTCCTCGCGGCGCAGATGGAGGCCTATCTCGAAGGCGGCCTCTGGCTCGATCTCGCCGCCCGCGCCAACGCCGCCGCCCGGCTCCTCGCCGAGGGGCTGGCCGGGATCGCGGGGGCGCGGCTGCTTCATCCCTGCGAGGCGAACGCGGTCTTCGTCGCCCTGCCCCGGGCGCGGCTGCGCGCCGCCGAGGCCAAGGGCGCGCGCTTCTACCTCTGGGATCCGCGCGACACGCTCGACGGGCCGGACGAGGATCCCGTCGCCGCGCGCTTCGTCTGCGACTGGAGCAAGACCGGCGCGGAGGTCGCGGCGCTGCTCGCCGCGCTCGGCTGAGGCGCGGAACGCCCCGGGGCCTCACGCGGGCACGGGATGGACCGGGCCGAATCGGGGACTTTGCAACGCGCCGCCGCTTTGATACGGGAATGCCTGACAGATGCCGCGCTTGCGAAAGGCCAGAAGATGAATGCGCTGTTCAAGCCGAAGCTTATCGCGGGAAATTCCAACAAGCCGCTCGCCGCGGCGATCGCGCGGCGGATCTCGATCCACCGGGGCGAGCCGGTCGAACTCGTCGACATCCGCGTCGAGCGGTTCAACGATCAGGAAATCTTCGTCGAGGTCTACGAGAACGTCCGCGGCGAGGACATGTTCATCATCCAGTCGACGTCGAATCCGGCGAATGACAACCTGATGGAGCTGATGATCATGTGCGACGCGCTGCGCCGGTCCTCGGCGGCGCGGATCACCGCCGTGATGCCCTATTTCGGCTATGCCCGCCAGGACCGCCGCTCCAAGGCGCGCACGCCGATCTCGGCGAAGCTGGTCGCGAACCTGCTGACCGTCGCCGGGATCGAGCGGGTGCTGACGATGGACCTGCACGCGGCGCAGATCCAGGGCTTCTTCGACGTGCCGGTGGACAACCTCTACGCCGCGCCGGTCTTCGCGCTCGACATCGCCCACCACTTCCCCGACCTCGGCGCCGTCACGGTGGTCTCGCCGGATGTCGGCGGCGTGGCGCGCGCGCGCGAGCTTGCCGAGCGCATCGACGCCGATCTCGCCATCGTCGACAAGCGCCGCGCGGCGCCGGGCGAGATCGCCTCGATGACGGTGATCGGCGACGTGCGCGACCGGGTCTGCGTGATCGTCGACGACATCTGCGACACCGCCGGAACGCTGGTGAAGGCCGCCGACCTGCTGCTCGGCCACGGCGCGCGCGAGGTGCACGCCTACATCACCCACGGCGTGCTTTCCGGCCCCGCGATCGAGCGCGTGACCGGCTCGCAGCTGAAGAGCCTCGTGGTCACCGATTCGATCGAACCCTCGGCCGCGACGCGGGCGGCGCCCAACATCCGGGTGGTTCCGATCGCGCCGCTCTTCGGTCAGGCGATCCTGAACATCTCGAACGGCACCAGCGTCTCCTCGCTCTTCAACAGCGGCACGCTCGGCCCGATATACGAGGCCTTCTACCCCGCCGCCGCCTGACGGATATGCATTTGCATATCGACCGTAGGGCGGACCTCGGTCCGCCTTTCGCGTCGAATATGCATTTGCATATTGGCGGGGGGAAGGCGGACCGAGGTCCGCCCTACGCGAGGGTTCCCTCGGCGGTGAGGCGGCGGGCGCCGCGGAGATAGGGGGCGAGCACCTCGGGCAGGTCGACCGAGCCGTCGGCGCGCTGGCCGTTCTCCAGCACCGCGATCAGGCAGCGCCCGACCGCGAGGCCGGAGCCATTGAGCGTATGGACGAATTCGGGCTTCGCCCCCTCGCCCCGGCGGAAGCGCGCGTTCATCCGGCGGGCCTGGAAGTCGCCGCAGACCGAGACCGAGGAAATCTCGCGATAGGTGTCCTGGCCGGGCAGCCAGACCTCGAGATCATGCGTGCGCGTCGCGCCGAAGCCCATGTCGCCGGTGCAGAGCACGATGGTGCGATAGGCGAGCCCCAGCGCCTCGAGGATCCCCTCGGCGCAGCGGGTCATGCGGGCGTGTTCGGCCTCGCTCTCCTCGGGCCGGGTGATCGAGACCATCTCGACCTTCTCGAACTGGTGCTGGCGCAGCATGCCGGCGGTGTCCTTGCCCGCCGAGCCCGCCTCGGAGCGGAAGCACTGGGTATGGGCGACGTAGCGCCGCGGCAGGGTCGCGTCGTCGACGATCTCGCCCGAGACGATGTTCGTGAGCGTCACCTCGGCGGTCGGCACCAGCCACCAGCCCTCGCGGGTCTGGTAGCTGTCCTCGGAGAATTTCGGGAGTTGCCCGGTGCCGAGCATCGCCTCGTCCTTCACCAGAACCGGGGTCCAGGTCTCGGTCAGGCCGTTTTCGGTGATATGCGTGTCGAGCATGAACTGCGCCAGCGCGCGCTGGATCCGGGCGACGGCGCCCGAGAGCACGACGAAGCGGCTGCCGGAGAGTTTCGCGGCGGTGGCGAAATCCATTCCCGACCGGACGCCGGCGAGCTCGAAATGCTCGACGGGCGCGAAATCGAAGGCGGGCGGCGTGCCGTGGCGGCGGATCTCGACATTCTCCGTCTCGTCCGCGCCCACCGGCACGTCCGGGCGGGGCGTGTTCGGCAGTTCCATCAGCATCGCCTGGAGCCGGCGGTCGGCCTCGTCCGCCTCGGCCTTCAGCGCCTCGATCTCGTCCTTCTTCGCGGCGACGAGCGCGCGCAGCCGCCCGAATTCCGCCTCGTCGCCCCGCGCCTTCGCGGCGCCCACCTGCTTGCTCGCCGCGTTGCGCTCGGCGAGCGCGGTCTCGGCGGCGGTGATCCGCGCCCGGCGCGTCTCGTCGAGCGACAGGATCTCCGCCGAGGCCGGGGAAAGGCCGCGGTCCGCCAGCCCCTTGTCGAAGGCCTCGGGCGCCTCGCGGATGAAGCGGATGTCGTGCATCGTCGGATATCCCATCTCGTCCTCGCCCGCGAACCGCCGCGAGCCGCCTTCCAAGAGCCAAAGCCCCCCGCGAAGTCAACCCCCGCGCGGGGAACCGCTCAGCCCAGCGGAAAGAAGAAAGGGATCGTCGCGACCACCGCGGCGCCGACGATGAGGTTCATCGGCACGCCGACCTTCAGGAAATCGGTGAAGCGGTAGTCGCCCGCGCCATAGACGAGCGTGTTGGTCTGGTAGCCGATCGGCGTCGCGAAACTCGCGCTCGCGCCGAACATGACGGCCACGACGAAGGCGCGCGGATCGACGCCGAGCCCGTTCGCGAGCCCGATCACGATCGGGGTCAGCACCACCGCGACGGCGTTGTTGGTCACGATCTCGGTCAGGAGCGAGGCGAGCAGGTAGACGAAGATCAGCAGCACCCAGGGCGGCCGCCCGGCGAGCCAGGGCGTGACCCGGTCGAGGATGAGATCGACCGCCCCCGTCGCCTCCAGCCCCGCGCCGATCATCAGCATCGAGACGATCAGGATCAGGATCGAGGCGTCGATCGAGCCCCAGGCCTCGTCGTTGTCGATGCAGCGCAGGATCAGCAGCGCCGCCACCGCGATCATCGACAGGATCTCGATATCGGCGACGCCGAGGGCGGAGAGGCCGACCACGGCGGCGAGCGCCAGCATCACCCAGGGCGCCTGCCGCCGGCGGAAGGCGCGCGCGCTCGGCTGGGTGATCGAGACGAGCTCGCCCGACTGCGCCAGCGCCTGGAACCCGTCGGCCGTGCCCTCGAGCAGCAGCTTGTCGGCCGGACGCAGCCGGACGGAATTGAGGTCGGTGCCCGCGACATGGCCGTGGCGGTGCACGCCGAGCACGCGGGTGCCGTGGCGCCAGATCATCGGCAGGCTCGCGATCCGGTCGCCGATCCGGTTGCGGCCGGGGGTCACGATCGCCTCCGCGATCGTGCGTTCGGCCTCGCCCGTCGGCGCGGCGCGGTTCATGCCGAGGCGCAGCCCCTGGGTGCCGAGCAGCGTCAGGATCTCGGCCAGCGTCGCGACGATCACCAGCGTGTCGCCCCGGCGCAGCACGCGCTCCGCGACGCCGCCGCGCGTGACCTGGCCGCCCCGACGCAACCCGGTGACGCGCAGGCCCTCGGGACGGAATTCGGCGACCTCGCCGACCTTGCGCCCGATCAGCGGGGAATCGGCGGTGACGATGACCTCGGAGAGATATTCCTGGTCGCCGCCGTCGCCGCCGCCGGGCCCGGCCGTCCCGCCCCGGTTCGGCAGCAGCAGCCAGCCGAGCGCGGCCATCACCCCCAGCCCGACCAGCCCCGCCACCGCGCCGACCGGGGCGATCTCGAAGATGCCGAAGGGTTCGAGCCCGTTCGCGCGCGCGACGCCGTCGATCAGCAGGTTTGTCGAGGTGCCGATCAGCGTCAGCGTGCCGCCGAGGATCGCGGCGTAGGAGAGCGGGATCAGCACCCGCGTCGGCGCGAAGCCGAGCGCGGAGGCGAGGCGGATCGCCACCGGGATCAGCACCAGCACGACGGGGGTGTTGTTGACGAAGGCCGAGGCGGCGACGGCGGCGCCGAGAAATCCCGCGACGGCGAGCCCGGGGCGGCGGCTGCCATGGGCGACGATGAAGCTTGCCATCGCGTCGAGCAGCCCGGTCCGCACCAGCGCGCCCGAGATCACGAACATCGCCCCGATGGTGATCGGCGCGGGATTGGAGAAGGCGGCGCCGATCGCCTCCGCCGGCGTCAGCCCGAGGATCAGGAAGAGCGCGGCGGCGCCCGCCGCCGTCACGTCGGGCGGGTATTTCTCCGCCACGAAGGCCGCGAACAGCCCCGCGAGGAGCAGGAGCGCGGCATGGGCCTCGTAGCCCGCCGGGATCACAGGGATCATCGCGCCGCCCTCTTCCTCGACCCGGCCATCCGGCGCTCTCCCGCCCCGTCGAGCGCCAACGCGCCGGCGCGGGGGCCGTTCCCGTCGAATTTTTCTTGCGGCGCCTTATGCTTGATAGAATGATGCGCTGTCAAACCGACGCCCTCCGGAAGCCGTTCCTTGCGACATTCGCGCATCCCGGTCCCGACGCTTCTCCTCGTCCTGCTCTGGGCGCTCGCCGCGCCGGCGGGCCGCGCGGAGGCGCGCGAGGTACGGGTGGGCGCCTTCGTCGAATCGGTCTCGGCGGTCGATCCGGCGGACGGGAGTTTCGGCGTCTCCGCCTATCTGTGGTTCATCGATCCCGAGGGTCGGTTCGATCCCCGGAGCGACCTCTATCTGCTCGCCCGGTCCTCCACGATCAGCGGCTATTACGAGGAGCGCGGCGCCGACGGCCGGGCCTATGTCTCGGTGGAGGTGAGCGCGGTGGTGGATCAGGAATACGACCTGACCGACTTCCCCTTCGACGAGCAGCTTCTGACGCTGCGCATCGAGGCCGGGGATCCCGCCGACACCATCCGCTTCGTGCCCGACGACACGGCGCCGGGCATCGCGGATCACGTCCGGCTGGCGGACTGGCGCGTGGGCGGGGCGCGGCTCACGGCGGCTGATCACCGCTACGATGTGCGCTACGGGCTCGAGGACACGGGGCCGCGGGTCTATTCGCAGCTCGAACTCTCCGTCGAGGTGGCGCGGGTGCAGACGCGCGTGGTCGTCGACGACTTCCTCGGCTTCATCTTCTCCTTCATCATCACCGGCCTCATCTATTTCGTGCCCTCCTCCGAACTGGGGACGCGGATCGGCATGACGACCGGCTCGCTCTTCGCGGCGCTGCTGAACCTCAACCGGCTGCTCGACGCGGCCGGGTTCAAGTCGGAATTCGGGCTGGTCGAACAGCTCGGCTTCCTGATCTTCGGCGCGATCCTCTGCTCGCTCGCGATCTCGATCGCGATGAAACGGGCTTCGGTGAAATGGGGGGTGGCGCGGGCGGACAGGATCGACGCGATCCTGGGCGGAACGGTGATGCTCGGCTTCCTCGTCGCGATCATCCTGGTGCTGCGGGCCGGGATGCGCTGAGACGAGAAAAGCCCCGGCGCGGGCCGGGGCTTTCCTGTCGGTTCGGTGCGCGGGCGGCTCAGTGCGCCGGGGACGCGGTCGGGTTGCCCGAGGCCGCGGCCGCGGCCTGGGCCGCCTTGGCGGCCTCGGCCTCCTCGTCCCATTCGATCGCCTCGGGCATCCGGGTCAGCGCGACCTTGAGGACATCCATCACGTTCGAGACCGGGATGAGTTCGAGCCCGTTCTTCACATTGTCCGGGATCTCCCTGAGATCCTTGACGTTGTCGACCGGGATCATCACCGTGGTGATCCCGCCCCTGAGCGCCGCGAGGAGCTTCTCCTTCAGCCCGCCGATCGGCAGCACGTTGCCCCGGAGCGTGACCTCGCCCGTCATCGCGACGTCGCGGCGGACCGGGATGCCGGTCAGGACCGAGACGATGGAAGTGACCATCGCGATGCCCGCGGAAGGCCCGTCCTTCGGCGTCGCGCCCTCGGGGACGTGGACGTGGATGTCCACGCTCTCGAAGAGCGTCGGCTTCACGCCGAGCGTCGGCGCCTTGGAGCGCACGAAGGACGAGGCGGCGTCGATCGACTCCTTCATCACGTCGCCGAGCTTGCCGGTCGTCTTCATCCGCCCCTTGCCGGGCAGTCTGAGCGCCTCGATCTGCAGGAGATCGCCGCCGACCTCGGTCCAGGCGAGGCCCGTGACGACGCCGACCTGGTCGGTCAGCTCCGCGAGGCCGTACTTGAACCGGCGCACACCGAGGAATTCCTCGAGGTTCTCCGGGGTCACGGTGACCTTCTTCGTCTTGCCCTTCACGATCTCGGTCACCGCCTTGCGGCAGAGCTTCGCGATCTCGCGCTCGAGGTTCCGCACGCCGGCCTCGCGCGTGTAGTAGCGCACGATGTCGCGCAGACCCTCGTCTGTGAGCTCGAACTCGCCCGGCTTCAGGCCGTGGCCCTTCTCCTGCTTCGCGACCAGGTGCATCCGGGCGATGCCGGCCTTCTCGTCCTCGGTGTAGCCCGAGAGCGGGATGATCTCCATCCGGTCAAGGAGCGGACGCGGCATGTTGTACGAGTTCGACGTGGTGATGAACATCACGTTCGACAGGTCGTACTCCACCTCGAGATAGTGGTCCGAGAAGGTTGCGTTCTGCTCCGGGTCGAGCACTTCGAGCATCGCCGAGGCCGGGTCGCCGCGGAAGTCCTGGCCCATCTTGTCGATCTCGTCGAGCAGGATGAGCGGGTTCGTGGTCTTGGCCTTCTTCATCGACTGGATGATCTTGCCAGGCATCGAGCCGATGTAGGTGCGCCGGTGGCCGCGGATCTCCGCCTCGTCCCGGACGCCGCCGAGCGAGATGCGGATGAACTCGCGCCCCGTCGCCTTCGCGACCGACTTGCCAAGCGAGGTCTTGCCGACGCCCGGAGGGCCGACGAGGCAGAGGATCGGGCCCTTGAGCTTGTCGCTGCGCGACTGGACCGCGAGGAACTCGACGATGCGCTCCTTGACCTTCTCGAGCCCGTAGTGATCGGCGTCGAGCACCTTCTGCGCGAGGCCGAGATCCTTCTTGATCCGGCTCTTCTTGCCCCAGGGGATCGACAGCATCCAGTCGAGGTAGTTGCGCACCACGGTGGCCTCGGCCGACATCGGCGACATGGAGCGGAGCTTCTTCAGCTCGCCCAGCGCCTTCTCGCGCGCCTCCTTCGAGAACTTGGTCGCGTTGATGCGCGCCTCGAACTCGGCCGCGTCGTCCTGGCCCTCGCCCTCGCCGCCCAGCTCGCGCTGGATCGCCTTCATCTGCTCGTTCAGATAGTATTCGCGCTGGGTGCGCTCCATCTGCGTCTTGACGCGGCTCTTGATCTTCTTCTCGACCTTCAGGACCGACATCTCGCCCTGCATCAGGCCGTAGATCCGCTCCAGCCGCTCGCCGACGTCCGGCTCCTCGAGCAGCTTCTGCTTCTCCTCGAGCTTGGCGCCGAGATGGCCCGCGATCGTGTCGGCGAGCTTGGCGGCGGGCATGCTTTCGCTGACCGCGGAGACCGCCTCCTCGGGGATGTTGCGGTTGAGCTTCGCGTAACGCTCGAATTCCTCGGCCACGGCGTGGCTGAGCGCCTTGATCGCGGCCTCGTCCTTCTCGGTCTCCTCGACCTTCTCGGCGCGCGCCTCGAAATAGGCGTCGTTCTCGACGAATTCGCCGATCCGCACCCGCGCCTTGCCCTCGACGAGCACCTTCACCGTCCCGTCGGGCAGCTTCAGGAGCTGCAGCACATTGGCGATGACGCCGGTGCGATAGATGCCGTCCGCCTTCGGTTCGTCCTCGGCGGCGTCGATCTGGCTCGCAAGCAGGATCTGCTTGTCGTCCCGCATCACCGCCTCCAGCGCGCGGACGGATTTCTCGCGGCCCACGAACAGCGGCACGATCATGTGCGGGAAGACCACGATATCGCGCAGCGGAAGGACGGGATAGGACGAACTGCTCAATTCTGTCATGGGTATGTCCTTATCTGGCGAAACGCCCGGTCCCGGCCTCTCCGGCGACCAGGGCGAACCCGAGGTGGGAGATGGCTCCCGTCGGTCGAGGTTTCAAGGGGCCATCTTGCGCCGCGCCGGAGCCGGGTGCAAGCCGACCTCGATCAAGGTCGGATCCCGGCGGGGCGCCGGACCGAGGCCGCCGCCCCCGCGCCAGCCGATTCCGCTTGGCGCGACTCCGGCGGCGGGAGTATCCTTCGCGCGCCCGGATTCATTTTCATTGACCTGCGTCTTGTCGCTCCAGCCGCCGGCCGGGCCCGACGGGAGCGATGCGCCGAATTCACTGGAAAACCAACATGCTCCGCTTCGATTTCGCGGCCGCTTCGGCCTGCGCCCTCGTCATGCTCGCCGCCCCGGCCCTGGCCGGCGGCTCCGGCCCGCGCGGCGGGCATCTCCTCGGGCCCGACGTGGCCGCGGCGATGATCCCGATCGCGGGCGCGAGGCCCGCCCGGGGCGGCCATCTGCTCGGCCCCGACGTCGCCGCCGCCCAGGTGCCGATCGCGACACCCGCGCTCGGCGCCGGCCCGACGGCCGACTGCCCGGCGGGCGGGACGGGCTGCGCCGAGCTCGTCTCCGGCGAATGACGGCCGCGCGCGGGACGACGCGCCTCCCGCGCGCCTTAGAGCGGGGGCAGGTCGCCCGCCGCGCGCTCCGCGGCGAAACCGGCCGCGAAGGCGGCGAGCCGGCCTTCCGCGATCGCGCCGCGCAGCCCCGCCATCAGCTCCTGGTAGTAATGCAGGTTGTGCCAGGTCAGCAGCATCGAGGCGATGATCTCGCCCGACTTGAACACGTGGTGCAGATAGGCGCGCGAATAGCTCCGGCAGGCCGGGCAGCCGCAGGTCTCGTCGAGCGGGCGCGGATCGTCGGCGTGGCGCGCGTTCTTGATGTTGACGACGCCCCGCCGCGTGAAGACCTGCCCCGTCCGGCCGGAGCGCGAGGGCAGCACGCAGTCGAACATGTCGACCCCGCGCATCACCGCGCCGACGATGTCGTCGGGCTTGCCGACGCCCATCAGGTAGCGCGGCCGGTCCTCGGGGAGGAAGCCGGGAGCGTAGTCGAGCACGCCGAACATCGCCTCCTGCCCCTCGCCCACCGCGAGGCCGCCGATCGCGTAGCCGTCGAAGCCGATGGCGGTGAGCGCCTCCGCGCTTTCCTCGCGCAACTCGCGCGTCACGCCACCCTGCTGGATGCCGAAGAGCGCGTGGCCCGGCCGGTCGCCAAAGGCGTCGCGCGAGCGGGCGGCCCAACGCATCGAGAGGCGCATGGACTTCGCGACCGTCTCCTCGGTCGCGGGCAGCGCCGGGCATTCGTCGAAGGCCATCACGATGTCCGAGCCGAGCAGGCGCTGGATCTCCATCGAGGTCTCGGGGCTGAGGAAGTGCCGCGCGCCGTCGACATGGCTGCGGAAGGTCACGCCCTCCTCGGTGAGCTTGCGAAGATCGGCGAGGCTCATCACCTGGAAGCCGCCGGAATCGGTCAGGATCGGCCGGTCCCAGTTCATGAAGGCGTGCAGCCCGCCGAGCCGGGCGACGCGCTCGGCGCCCGGGCGCAGCATCAGGTGATAGGTATTGCCGAGCAGGATGTCGGCCCCGGTGGCGCGCACGCTCTCGGGCAGCATCGCCTTGACCGTGGCGGCGGTGCCGACCGGCATGAAGGCGGGGGTGCGGATCTCGCCGCGCGGCGTCCGGAGCGCGCCGGTCCGGGCGCGGCCGTCGCGGGCGGCGATGTGAAACTCGATTCGGTCCATGCCGATCCCATAGACCCAAGCGCGGCGCGCCACAAACCGCCCGCGCGGGAGCGTGCCTTTACGCGCCGGGGCCGAAACCCTATACTCGTTGTCGGGAATTATGAGCGAAGCGTGGGAAGACAGATGAACGACGAGTCGGACATTCCGGCCGAGGGCACGCCCCTCATCAAGCCGTCGACGGTCGATCATCCCCTCTACGACCAGATCGTGGAGGCGTGCCGGACCGTCTACGACCCCGAGATCCCGGTCAACATCTACGATCTCGGCCTCGTCTACACGATCGAGATCTCCGAGGAGGGCGACGTCGCGATCGCGATGAGCCTGACGGCGCCCGGCTGTCCGGTCGCGGGCGAGATGCCGGGCTGGGTCGCGGAGGCGATCGAGCCGATCCCCGGCGTGCGGCAGGTGAATGTCGAGGTGGTCTGGGAACCGCAGTGGGGCATGGACATGATGTCCGACGAGGCGCGGCTAGAACTCGGCTTCATGTGAGCCTTGCCGCCCGCGCCCGCGGCCGCCATGGTCGGCGGCGTCACGGGCGAGAGTTTCCGAATGCCGCAATCCCAGTCGCAGCGCCGGCGCGACTACGCCGAGATCGTCGTCTTCACCGGCGATCTGGTCGCCTCCTCCAAACTGTCCCCGGATCAGCTCGGCCAGGCCATGGCAACGCTGGAGGAGGCCTACGGGGATGTGTCCCGCGCCTGGGCCGCGCGTCCGGGCGGCGCCGGGAATTCGGCGGAAGCGCCGGATTACGGCTTCTCCGCCTTTCGCGGCGACAGCTGGCAGTGCCTCGGCCCCGACCCCGCCTTCGCGCTCCGCTGGGCGCTGATTCTGCGGGCACGGCTTGGCGCGCTCGGCCGGGCCTTCGACACGCGCATTTCCGTCGGCATAGGGTCGGGATGGCTGTCCGAGCAGGATGGGCGGGCGATCGCCTCCGGCCCGGCCTTCGAACTCTCGGGACGCGGGCTCGATTCGATCGGGCAGAACCGGCGGCTCGCCATCGCCTGGGAGAAACCGCCGCGCGAGGCGCCGCTGATCCGCGCCGTCTTCGCCCTCGCCGACGAGATCTCGCGCAACTGGACGCCCGGTCAGGCGAGAGTGTTCGCGCGCCTGCTCGTCGGGATGCCGCGGCCGAGCCAGGAGACGCTGGCCGGCGCGCTCGACATCACGCAGCAGACGGTGGCCACCCATCTCGCCGGCGGCGGCGACTGGGCGCTGCGGGAGGCGCTCGAGGCGCTCGAGCGGGAGGGGCAATGAGCGCGCGAAACAGCCTTATGGGGCTGTATTCCGGATTACAGATGAAAACGCCTGTATTCTCCGATACAGACCTTTCCTTCGGCGCGACGGCGGGGGGCGGAGATGCTTGAAACCGCCACCGCGCTGCTGCTCGGCCATCTGCTCGGCGACTTCATCCTCCAGACGCGCCGCATGGTGGCGGGGAAGGCCCGCCTCCCGATGCTGCTCGGCCATGTCGGACTCGTTTTGCTCGTGACCTGGGCGGCGCTTGGCTTCGCGCCGATGCCGGGGCCAATACTTCTTATCGGAATCAGCCATTTCGCGAGCGATCTTGCGAAGCAGCGTTATGTCGCGACATGCCGCGCCCGTGACCGGCGGGCCGGTTTCGGCGCCTTCGCCACCGACCAGGCGGCGCATCTCGCGGCGGTCTGGCTCGCCGCGAGCCTCTGGCCCGGCGCCTGGGCGGCCGGGCTCTGGGCACGGCCCTGGCTCCTCGGGCTTCTGCCGGGCCTCGACCGGCTGCCCGAGGGAATGGCGCTCGCCGGCGGGCTCATCGCGACCGTCTGGGCCGGCGGCTACGCGGTGCGCGAACTGATGGCCGGGCTGAAGCTGCCGGCCGACCCGGAGAGTGATACGAGCCTGCCGCTCGGCGGGCAGATCATCGGGCGGCTGGAGCGGCTGATGATCCTGATGCTCCTGCTCGCGAACCAGCCCGACGGGATCGGCCTGCTGATCGCCGCGAAGTCGATCCTGCGCTTCTCGGAGGTGAGCGAGGGGGACCGGCGCGCCTCGGAATACGTGATCATCGGCACGCTGGCGAGTTTCGCCTGGGCGATCTCGACCGCCTATGCGACGAACGCGCTGCTCACGGCGTTGCGGGGCGCCTGACGCCGCGTGGTAAACCGGTTAACGGCGAAGCCCCCCAGGGATAGGGCTAGCATCGGCTCCGGCGGGTCGGAAGGTCCGCGTTTTCCGGCGGGTTAACGCCGGAGCGCGGGTCCGGGGGGCCGGCGGCGGGCCGAAGCCGGGGGGCGCCCCGGAGCGCGAAACCTCGCGCGTGATCCGGGCGCCGGCCTTCGCCCGAGCGATGCCCTTGAGACGCGGCCCGCCCCGCCCTATTTTAGGGGCGACACTCTCCGAAGGACGGATTTCGCGACATGTTCGGCATTCCCGGCAAAGCGCCGATCAGCATGACCCCCCGCGCCGAAGCGCAGATCGCAAGGCTGATGGCAAAGGGCGGCTCGAAGGGCCTCAGGATCGGCGTCCGGAAGGGCGGCTGCGCCGGCATGGAATACACGATGGACTATGTCGACGAGATCAACCCGCATGACGAGGTGGTCGAGCAGAACGGCGCCCGCGTGATGATCGCGCCGATGGCGCAGATGTTCCTGTTCGGCACCGAGATCGACTACGCGACCGACCTGCTGGAATCGGGGTTCAAGTTCAAGAATCCCAACGTGGTCGACGCCTGCGGCTGCGGCGAGTCGATCAAGTTCGCCAGCCAGTGAGATGGCGGTCTCTCCGGAGACCCGCGCCTTCGTCCTCGAACTCTTCGACGGCCTGCCCGAGGTGAGCGCCCGCCCGATGATGGGCGGGCTCGCCGTCTATTCGCGCGGGCAGGTGTTCTGCCTCGTCGCGCTGGGCGAGCGGGTGTTCCTCAAGGCCAGCGGCGCGCTCGCCGAGGCGCTGGCGGCGGAGGGTTCGGAGCGCTTCGCCTACACGCGCCGGAACGGGCGGGTGGACCGGATGAACTACTGGACCCTGCCCGACGCCGCGCTCGACGATCCGGACCTCGCCCGCGCCTGGGGGCGCCGCGCGCTCGAAGCCGTCGCGGCGGAGCCGGAGCCGCGCCGGTCCCGAGCCTTTCCCTGAACCGGCGCCTCTGCTAGCAGGGGGCGGTTTTCCTCGGGAGGTTCAAGATCATGGCACCGCGCAAACTCATCGCCGGAAACTGGAAGATGCACGGCCGGGCATCCTCGCTCGCGGTGCTCGAAACCCTGGTGGACAAGCATCTCGATCCGGCCTGCGACGTGCTCGTCTGCCCGCCCGCCACGCTCATCGCCCGGCTCGCCGGGCGGGGCGTCGACATCGGCGGGCAGGATTGCCACTGGGAGGAGCTTGGCGCGCATACCGGCGACATCGCGGCCGAGATGCTGGCGGACGCGGGGGCGAAGGCGGTGATTCTCGGCCATTCGGAGCGGCGCGCCGATCACGGCGAGACCGACGCGATGGTCGCGCGCAAGACCTTGGCCGCCTGGCGCGCCGGGCTCGTCGCGGTGGTCTGCGTCGGCGAGACCGAGGCCGAGCGCGACGCGGGCCAGACCCTCGCCTCGATCGCGGCGCAGCTCGCCGGCTCGATCCCGGAAGAGGCGACGGCGGAGAACCTCGTGATCGCCTACGAGCCGGTCTGGGCGATCGGCACCGGCCGCACTCCGACCCTCGCGCAGATCGGCGAGGTGCATGACTTCATCCGCGAAAGCCTCGAGACCCGCTTCGGCAACGGCGCGGCCCGGGGAATCCGGCTGCTCTACGGCGGCTCGGTGAAGCCCGGCAACGCGGCGGAGATCTTCGGCGTCGACAATGTCGACGGCGCGCTGGTCGGCGGCGCCTCGCTGAAGGCCGAGGATTTCGGCGCGATCATCGCGGCCGCGGTGTAGGGCGCGCGAGGGGGCGGACCGCGCGCCGCCCCCCGACCCCCTCAGCCCGCCGCGCGCTGGCCGCGCGGCGAAAGGCCGTAATGGGCGGCGAGGCGTTCGAGCGCGATCTTGAGCACGACCTTGCCCGAACGCGCCGACCATCCGAGCCTTTTCTCCGCCGTTTCAATCCCTTCCAGGAAGCAGCAGATCCGGAACACGATATCGGAGAGGCCCGGGCCGAGGGCCTCCATCGCCTTCGCGACCCGCGTCCGCGCGTCGGGCGAACCCTCGGCGTCGCGCGGACCGGGCGCGCCCCGGCTCGCCCCGGCGGTCAGGAAGCGCTCCCAGTTCTGCGTGACCCGCGGCCCCAGCCCCGCGAGTTCGAAATCCTCGCGCAGCCGCTCGCCGGCCTCGATCAGTTCGGGGGTGAGATAGGCGATCCCGTCCTTGTCGCGCTTGCGGCCGAGCACGAGCAGCGGGCTCTCGGCGAGATTGAAGCGCAGCCGCCGCTCGCCCGATCCGTCCTCGGCCATCACCGCGCGCTCGGCGAAGAGGCGATGCTGGCCCTGGAAGGCCGATTGCGCCTCCGCGAAGCCGCCCCGCCGCTCGCGATCCTCGAGCAGGAGCCGCTTCAGCGCGGCGCGGCCGACGGAAGTGATCGCATAGCAGGAAACCTTGCCCGGCTTCTCGCAGGCGATCCATTCCCTGAGCGCGAAGGCATGGGCGACCTCGCGCTCCACCACGGCGATCCGGTTCTGCCTGCCCGGGACCACCTCGCGCAGCACCACCGCCTTCTCCATGTTCGGCGCGACGGCGAGAAAGGCGCCCTTCTCGCAGAGCCGGCGCAGGATCCGCCGCGCCTCCTGGGCGATCTTCTCCTCCGGCGCGCCCGGGGTCCGGGCAAGGTCGATGGCCGCGTCGCGCATGGATGTCGTCTCCTCTGAAGCCGTGGTCGCGGGGGTATCGGGGCGGGTGAAGAACCGGCCGGCGCGCTCGAGCGCCTCGTCGACGAGCGGATCCTCGCGCCGGGCCTCGACCCGGCGGACCTGCCGCATCACCGTCGAGGCGTGGCAGCCCCTGGCCCGTGCCAGCGCCCGGAGCGACTGTCCCGCCGCGACATGCGAGAGATAGGTCGCGGCCTCCGCGGGAAGCCATTCGGGAAGCCCTTCGCGGAGCCGGCCGGGCGGATGGGCGGGAAGCGGCGAGAGGTGATCCCGGTCAGGATCGGAAGGGGTGCATATCCGCGTCAAGGGGCGCCATCCGATACAATTTTCATATAACTCTCCTTAAAGTTGATTTGTGAATCGATTGTAAACCGCGGAAATATCATGGCTTTCCTGATTTGGATTAACAGGAGCAGCGCGCTCCGCTCGCGATGGTGGCGCAACGCCCGCGCCACTCGCCCCATGATCGCGCATCGGAAACACGAACGACCCGAGGCCCCGCATGACCGATTTCGCCCCGCTTCTCGCCGCGCTCCGCCGCCCCCGGATCCTGCTCGCCGCCGCCCGCGCCGGGCTCGCGGAGGAGAGCCGGCTCCGGCGGTCGCGGCCCTCCGGTCCGGGCGGTTCGCAGATCAGGCTCGGGGCGCTGATCGCCGAGGAAAGCGCGCTCGAGGCGTATCGGGCGGCGGGGCTGGCGACCTACAGTTCCCGGCGCCACATCGCCGTGCTGACCGCGCTTCTCGCCGAGGCGCGGCTGAGCGCGGACCCCGCCCTCTCCTGATTTCCCGCCGGGACGCGGCCCGCCCCGCGGGCCGCCTCTTGACTTCCGTCCCGTCCGGGCGTTTTCTGGAACAAAACAGGAACATGGGATGAGTGATGGAGCCGACCCCCTCGCCGCGGCGCGGCGCGCCGTCTGGATCGACACGGAGGCGGAGCAACGCGTGCCGCTCGGCGCGCCGCTGCTCGATGGCGCGCTCGGCGGCGGGCTGGCGCGCGGGCGGCTGCACGAGATCTTCGCCTGCGAGGCCGCCGACGCCACCGCCGCGAGCGGCTTCGCCGCGATGCTGGCGACGCGGCTTCCCGGCGCGATCCTCTGGCTGCGGCGGGCGGGGGCGCGGGGGGTGCCCTATCCCCCCGGCCTCGCCGCGCTCGGTCTCGACCCCGCCCGGCTGATCCTCGCGACGCTGCCCGATCCGACCGCGCTGCTGCGCGCGGCGGCGGATGCCGCGCGCTGCCCCGGCGTCGGCGTGGTGGTCGCGGTGGCGCGGGGCGAATCGCGCGCGCTCGACCTCGCGGCGAGCCGCCGGCTCGCCCTCGCGGCGGAGCGGAGCGGGGCGACGGTGCTGCTCGTCCGGATCGAGGCGCGGGAATGCCCGAGCGCGGCGCGGACCCGCTGGCGCGTCGCCGCCGCGCCCTCCCTTCCGCTCGCCGGAAGGGCGCCCGGCGCGCCGGCCCTGAGGCTCGAATTGCCGCGCCGCCGCGGCGGCCCGCCGGCGGGGCCCTGGCTGATGGAGTGGGATCGTGCGGAAAGATGCCTGCGCCCCTTCGGAGAAACCCGCGGCGACACCTTCGCGGACGGGGTGCTCCCGGACGGGGCGGCGCTACCTGGCGCTGTTCCCGCCGCTTCTCTCCGCGGACCGGATCCGGGCGAGCGCCGGATCGCCTGAGACGCCCTTCGCGCTGGTCGAGATCCGGCGGGGCGCGGCGCGTCTCGCCGCCTGCGACGCGCGCGCGCGCGATCTCGGCCTCGCGCCGGGGATGACGCTCTCCGACGCCCGCGCCCGGGTGCCGGAGCTCGCGGCGCCGCCCCACGACCCGGCGGCGGATCTGCGCTGGCTCGGCGCGCTCGCCGATTTCTGCGGCCGCTACACGCCGATGGTCGCGCTCGATCCGGAGGGAGCGCTGCTGCTCGACATCACCGGCTGCGCGCATCTTCTGGGCGGCGAGCGGGCGCTGGCGCGGGACGCGGTGGCGCGGCTCGCCGGGCTCGGCCTCGGGGTTCGCCCCGGCCTCGCCGGCACGCCCGAGGCGGCGCGCGCGCTCGCCCGCTTCGGCCATGGCGGCGCGCGCGGCGAGGCGGAGGCGATCGCCCGCCTGCCCGTCGCCGCGCTCGGCCTCGGGCCCGAGGCGGAGACCGCGCTGATCCGCGCGGGGCTGCGGAGCATCGGCGATCTCGCCGCCCGGCCGACCGCGCCGGTCACCGCGCGGTTCGGCGCCGAGGCCACCGCCCGGCTCGACCGGCTGCTCGGACGGGAGGAATCGCGCATCACCCCCCGCCGCCCGCCGCCGCCGCTCTCCTTCGTCCGGAGCTTCGCCGAGCCGATCGGCCGCGTCGCCGACGCGCTCGCCGCCCTCTCCGGCCTCGCGGGCGAGGCGGAGCGCGCGCTCGAAACCCGCGGCCTCGGCGGGCGGCGCTTCGAGGCGCGGTTCTACCGGGGCGACGGCCGGATCCGCCGCGTCGCGGTCGCGACGGGCTTGCCGACGCGCGATCCGGAACTGGTCTCGCGGCTGATCGCGGCGCGGATCGAGGCGCTCGCCGATCCGCTCGACCCGGGCTTCGGCTTCGACGCGCTCCGGCTCGACGTGGCGGCCACCGATCCGCTCCTGCCCGAGCAGATCGCCGCGGGCCCACCCGAGCCCGGCTCGCGCGAGCGCGCCGTGGCCGAGCTCGTCGGCCAGCTCAGCGCCCGGTTCGGCGCCGCGCGGGTGCGCCGCTTCCTGCCGCGCGACAGCCATGTGCCCGAACGCGCGGCGCTGAGCCTGCCCGCGCTCGAGGCGGAGGCCGCCGCGCCGCCATGGCCCGCGCCCGCCGAGCCCGGCCCGCCGGCGCGGCCCTTCGCGCTCCTCGCCCGGCCCGAGCCGGTCGCGGTGGTGACCGAACCGCCCGACGGCGCGCCCGCGCGCTTCCTCTGGCGCGGCGCCACGCATGATCTCGCGCGCCGCGAGGGACCGGAGCGGATCGCCGCCGAATGGTGGGCCGCGCCCGGCGACCTGGCCGAGACGCGCGACTACTACCGGGTGGAGGACAGCCGCGGCCGGCGCTTCTGGCTCTACCGCCTGGCCGCGGCCGACCGGGCGCCCCGCTGGTTCCTGCACGGGTTCTTCGCATGAGCGGTTTCGCCGAACTCGTCGCCGCCACCAGCTATTCCTTCCTGCGCGGCGGCTCGCATCCCGCCGAGATGGTCGCCGAGGCGGTGAGGCTCGGCCTCGCCGGGATCGGAATCGCCGACCGCAACACGGTCGCGGGCGTGGTGCGCGCCCATGTCGCGCTCCGCGACGCGCCGGAACGCATCCCCGCCGCGCGCGCGGAGGAGAGGCGCGCCCGGGGCGAACCGCCCGGCCTCGCCCCGGAGAAGGAGGAGCCCCCCGCCATCCCGCTCCGGCTCGTGGTCGGCGCGCGGCTGGTCTTCTGCGACGGGACGCCCGACATCGTCGCCTATCCCGCCACGCGCCGCGGCTGGGGCCGGCTCACGCGGCTGCTCACCCGGGGCAACATGCGCGCCGTCAAGGGCTCCTGCCGGCTCTTCTTCGACGACCTCCTCTCCCATCTCGACGACCTGCTGCTGATCGTCCTGCCCGCGAGCACCGCCGGGACGGAGGCCGCCCATCCCGCCCCGCCCGAGTACGACGCGGGCGAGCCGTCCCCCGCCGCGCCGCATCTGATCCCGGTTCCGGTCGGGCCGCCGCCCGGCCTGCCCCGGCTGCTCTCGCGGCTCGCGGAGGCGGCGCCCGGCCGGGTCTGGCTCGGCGCGACCATGCCGCTCGGGGGCGACGACCGCCGGCGGCTCGACGCGCTCGCCCGGATCGCCGCCGGGGCGAACGTACCCCTCATCGCGACCAACGACGCGCTCTATGCCGAGCCCGCGCACCGGCCGCTCGCGGATGTGCTGGCCTGCCTGCGCGAGGGCGTCGCACTTTCCGCCGCCGGGCGGCGGCTCGCCCCGAACGCGGAGCGGCATCTGAAATCCCCGCTCGAAATGGCGCGGCTGTTCCGCTCCCATCCCGAGGCGGTGGCCGAGACGCCACGCTTCCTCGCCCGGATCGGCTTCTCGCTCGACCAGCTCCGCTACGAATATCCCGACGAGCCGGTGCCCGCGGGCTGGGAGGCGCAGGACTGGCTCGAGCATCTGGTGACGGACGCGGCGGGCAGGCGCTACGGCGAGCCCCTGCCGGAGAAGGTCCGGCGGCTGATCGCGGAGGAATTCGCCCTGATCCGCGACCAGCGCTACGCGCATTACTTCCTGACCGTCTACGACCTCGTGCGCTTCGCCCGCGGGCGCGGGATCCTCTGCCAGGGCCGGGGATCGGCGGCGAATTCGATCGTCTGCTTCCTGCTCGGCGTCACCTCGGTCGATCCGCGCGAGCACGACCTGCTCTTCTCCCGCTTCGTCTCCGAGGAACGCCGCGAGCCGCCCGACATCGACGTCGATTTCGAGCACGAGCGGCGCGAGGAGGTGATCCAGTACATCTACCGCCGCTATGGCCGCCACCGCGCCGGCCTCGCCGCGACCGTGATCCATTACCGCTCCCGCAGCGCGATCCGCGAGACCTGCAAGGCGCTCGGCCTCGGCGCGGACATGGCGACGCGGATGACCGCGACCGTCTGGGGCTCCCCGGGCGGCAGCCATCCGGGCAGCGCGCCGAAGCGCAAGAACCCGGGCGGGATCGAGCAGAGGATCACCGAAGCGGGCTTCGCGCTCGACAATCCCGAGATCGCCCGGCTGCGCACCCTGCTCTCCCGCCTGCTCGGCACGCCCTTCCCGCGCCATCTCTCCCAGCATGTCGGCGGCTTCGTCCTGACGCGGGGGCGGCTCGACGAGATGGTGCCGGTCCACAACGCCGCGATGAAGGACCGGAGCTTCATCGAATGGGACAAGGACGACATCGCGGCGCTCGGCCTGATGAAGGTCGACGTGCTGGCGCTCGGCATGCTCACCTGCGTCCGCAAGGCCTTCGACCTGATCCGCGACCAGGGGCTCGGCGACCACACGCTCGAGGTCGATCTCAGGTCCGACGATCCGGCGGTCTATGCGATGCTCCGGAAGGGCGACAGCATCGGCGTCTTCCAGGTCGAAAGCCGGGCGCAGATCAACATGCTGCCCCGGCTCCGGCCGGAGAACCTCTACGATCTCACCGTGCAGGTGGCGATCGTGCGCCCCGGCCCGATCGAGGGCGAGATGGTCCACCCCTACCTGCGCCGCCGCGCCGGGATCGATCCGGTGGAATTCCCCTCGCCCGCCCCGCCGCATCCGCCGAACGAGCTGCGCGAGCTGCTCGGCAAGACCTTCGGCGTGCCGCTCTTCCAGGAACAGGCGATGAAGCTCGCGATCGTCGCGGCGGGCTTCACCCCCTCGGAGGCGAACCGGCTCCGCCGCGCGATGGCGACCTTCAGGAACCTCGGCAACATCGAGGAATTCCGCGACAAGATGATCGCGGGCATGGTGGCGCGCGGCTATCAGCCCGATTTCGCCGAGCGCTGCTTCCGCCAGATCGAGGGGTTCGGCAGCTACGGCTTTCCCGAGAGCCACGCGCTCTCCTTCGCGCGGCTCGTCTATGTCTCGGCCTGGATCAAGTGCCACCACCCCGGCCTCTTCGCCTGCGCGCTGCTCAATTCCCAGCCGATGGGCTTCTACGCCCCGGCGCAGATCGTGAGGGACGCGCGCGAGCATGGCGTCGAGGTGCGCCCGATCGACGTGAACGCGAGCTTCTGGGACAACGCGCCGGAACCGGGCGACCGGCCGGAGAACCCGGCGATCCGGCTCGGCTTCCGCCAGATCGACGGCTTCCGCGAGGACTGGGCCGGGCGGCTCGTCGCGGCGCGGGGGGCGGGACCGTTCGTCGATCCCGAGGCGCTGTCGCTGCGCGCGGGCCTCCCCGCCCGGGTCCCGCGGCTGCTCGCCGACGCCGACGCGTTCGGCTCGATGGGCCTCTCCCGCCGCGAAGGCCTCTGGGCGGCGCGGCGCGCGCCGGAGAGCGACCTGCCGCTCTTCGCCGCGGCCCGCGCCCGCGCGCTCGGGGAGGAACCGGCGTTCCCGCTGCCGCCGATGCCGGAGGCGGAGGAGGTCGCCACCGACTACCAGACCACGCGGCTCTCGCTCCGCGCCCATCCGATGGCCTTCCTGCGCGACATCTTCCGCGCCGAGGGCGTGCTCGACGCCGCCGGCGTGGCCGCCGCCCGCGACGGCGCGCGGATCCGCGCGGCCGGGATCGTGCTGGTGCGCCAGCGGCCGGGCAAGGGCAATGCGATCTTCGTCACGATCGAGGACGAGACCGGCATCGTGAACGTGCTGATCTGGGCGCGGATCTTCGAGACCATGCGCCGCCCGGTGATGGCGTCGCGGCTGATGCTGGTCGAGGGCCGGGTCCAGCGCGGCCCCGAAGGCGTGACGCATCTGATGGGAACCCGCGTCGAGGACCGTTCCGCCCTGCTCTCCCGGCTGACGGATCTGGCAGAGGCGCCGCCGCCGCGCGCGGGTCATCCGCGAAGTCACCGGACCTTTCCGAAATCCCGTGATTTCCACTGAACTTCGGATGTCGCGATGCGCGCACTCCGATTACTTTCCGCCAAAGAAAAAGTCAGGCGTGTCCGTTGACACGCCTGACAAGGTGGGCACCAGGAAAGACGGACGTCAGCCGCCCAGGAGAACGGGGGCGAACCCCGGTCCAGGAACAATCGGTACGAGATACGGTGGAAATCGCGGAAAAGGGCGTGACCGAAGCGGGGACATCCCGCCGTCGGCGCGGCCTCGTCGACGCTCTCCCCGGCGCCGTCACGAGCCCCGTTTGCCCGGATTACAGAACTCCTTCGAACTGTCGTCTTGCCTTCCTGTAACGACCATGTATTGGACTTCGCCCCGCCGCAATCTCCCGTTCCCCGGGTCCGCGCGGATGGAGCCCGACTGTGACATCCTTGCAACCCGCCGCCAACGGGCGCGCGCGCCCCCGCCGCGCCGCCTCCCGGCGGACACCATTTCGTCACCCGGGCGCGAGCGGCGAAGCCGGCGCGCGGGCGAACGAATATGCTACGATCGCGTTGACGTAGCGGAGATACAGGCATGATCGGGGCTGATTCCGTGGACCAACCGACTCCTCCCGCCGGGCGCACGGACGGGCTTCCGACCCGACGGCCGATCGACGGCTACCGGGTGATCCGGCTCGTGCTTCTGCTCGCCTCCGCCGCCATCTCCCTCTCGACCCTGGTCTGGCTCGGCCTCGCGCTGAAACGGATGCTGGATTGACCCGGAGCCGAGGGGCGGAACCGCGCGCATCCGCGCGGGATCTCCCGGGTCAGCCGCGCAATTCGCCGATCCACCCGCGCCAAATCCTTGAGGAGCTACGCCAGCACTCGCCACGCCGCCGGGAGATCATCGCTGTCCTCGGCCAGCACCCGCGGCGGATCGCGGCGTCGCGAAGGTCCGGAAAGCCGACACGACGCGGACCGCATGAACCATCGCGCGGCGCGTCATCCCCCCGGGGAACCAGACAGGTATCGCGGAGGAGGACGAGCAAGGGACCCCCCGCGCGGGTCCCGGAACCAGCGCGCCGGGTCCGCTTGCCGACCCGTCGGCGACACCGAAGCCTCGAGCGCGTCGGCCGGGTTTCCGCCCAAGAGCCGGACTCGGAATCCACTCAACGATAACAGAACCTTGCGAGGCGTCTGGTTGTGATGCGGATGTGGGCGACGTTGATCCATGCCTCCGCCGAGGCGACGGATTCCTCCCGGTCCTTTGCCAGACGCCGGCAGCGCCCGAGCCAGGCGAAGGGGCGTTCGCCCCCCCATCGGCGCGGCAGGACTTCGAAGCCTTTCGCAGTGTCGGAGCGCTTGACGATCTGGAGCGTTCCGTCGCCGCTCCTGTCGAGTGCGCCGCGCAGTTTCGGCCCGGCATATCCTCCGTCCGCGAAGTGTAGGGCGTCAACCTTCGTGTCCGGTCACCGACAAGCAAGTTGGCCGGTGCTGAGCGCGGCGGGTGGCTACGAGGCGGTGCTTTCCTCCCTGCTGTCGGCGCCGACCTGGTTGTTGTCGCCGAGGTTGTCGGTGGTGGTTGTCGTCGCACCGTCGACCATCGCGGCGCCGCGGTTGATCGCGGGCGACGGCGGTAGCTGTCGATGTTCATCTCCAGGATGGTCGCGTGATGGACGAGCCTGTCGATGGCGGCGACGGTGACGGCCTGATCGGGGAAAATGCTGTCCCATGCGCTGAAGGGCTGGTTGGCGGCGATGGCGAGGCTCCTGGTCTCGTAGCGCCGG
>NZ_VFRP01000032.1 GCF_006385685.1 Amaricoccus solimangrovi
GCCGAGGCGTGGATATTCATCGCCCATATCCGCGTCCTGACCAGGCGCCTCGCAAGGTATTGGCACGGCGCGTAGAGTTTCGAGTCCGGCTCTGAGAGCCGGCGCGCGGGCCTAGACGCGCATGTCCCGCTTTGGATCATCGTCGACGAAGCAAACATAGATCTGTCGGAACAGAGCTACTACTTCGAGCCGGGCGCGAAGATGGGAGCCTTCAGCGCTCGCTTCACGAAAGCCGTCCAGACCCTCATGATCCAAGCGATCAAGGAGCGGAGGCTCAGCCGTACTATGCGCCGATAGAGTTGGGTCAGGCGGGCGGAATGTGGTCGTTCGCGCAAGCATACTCGAATGGCCGGTTTGAAGGCGGGCCACAGATTACTGGTTGCATGACCGGCTTCCGAGTAGGAGATCAGAAGAAGAGCATCCGGGGGACCCATGATCAACCGCGGTTCGGAATGGCACCGTTGGGAGCCGCATATTCATGCGCCCGGCACCCTGTTCAACAACCAGTTCAAAGGCCCCAACGCTTGGGGCGACTATTTGACCAACCTCGAACAGGCGACGCCCGTTATCCGCGCAATCGCGGTGACCGACTATTATTGCACCGAAACCTATCGTCGCGTCGACCGAGAGATGAGAGAAAACGGCCGCCTGCCACAGGTTGCGCTTGTTTTCCCCAATGTCGAGCTACGGCTTGATGTGGCGACGGTGAAAGAGCGCTGGACCAACATCCACCTGCTCGTCTGTCCTGACGATCCGGAGCATGTGGCGGAGGTGGAACGATTTCTCGGCCGGCTGAGATTTGAGGCCTTTGGCGACAACTTCGCCTGCACGCGAGAAGACCTCATCAAGCTGGGACGAAAATCCAAGCCGGAGCTAAGCGATGAGCGGACCGCGTTCCGCCACGGCGCTTCACAGTTCAAGGTCAACTTCGGAAAATTGCGCGAAGAATACGGCAAGAGCGATTGGGCGAAGGAGAACATCCTGGTCGCCGTCGCAGGCGCCGAAACCGATGGTACGTCCGGCATCCGCGATGCCAATGACGCAACGTTGCGCCAGGAAATCGAGAAGTTCGCGCACGTTATTTTTGCCAGCAGTTCGGCGCAGCGCGATTTCTGGCTGGGACGAAAAAGCGGTGTTGGAGAGGACGTGCTGCGCGAGCGATACGACGGCTGCAAGCCCTGCCTGCACGGCAGCGACGCACATGAGCAAGCGACCGTCGCCAAGCCCGATGGCGACCGCTATTCCTGGATCAAGGGCGCGTTGGAATTCGATGCGCTGCGCCAAGCCCATATCGATCCCGCCGGTCGGGCCTGTGTTGGCCCCCATCCCCCGTTTAGAGCCACCCCTGCACGTGTCATTGCTGAAATAGAATTGACGGGCGCGGACTGGGCGCAGACGCCGAAGCTCGCCCTCAATTCTGGTCTGGTCGCCATCATCGGCGCGCGGGGCTCGGGCAAGACCGCTCTCGCGGATGCGATCGCGGCGGGATGCGACGCCACGGAAGGCCGCTTGAGCAACGCGTCGTTTATCGTGCGGGCGCGTGAGCATCTCGACGGCGTCGGCGTCCGGCTGACTTGGGAGACCGGGGATCCGTCGATGCGCCCGTTGCTCGACGATGCCTTCGATCCGTCGCTCTATCCGCGGGCGCGCTATCTCTCACAGAAGTTCGTCGAAGAACTGTGCTCGGCCGATGGGCTGAAGGACGAATTGCTGAGCGAGATCGAGTGGGTCATTTTTGAAGCCCACAGCACGCTCGAACGCGATGGCGCGACGGATTTCGGCGAGCTGCTGGAGCTGCGGACGACGGTGTTGCGCGACAACCGCACTCGCGACGAGGAGGCCATCGCGGCTCTCTCCGATCAGGTCGGGCTCGAGCGCGAGAAGCAAAGCCAGATCGTCGGCCTGAAATCGCAAATCACTCAGAAGGAAGCGCTGATCGCCGGCTACATCAAAAGCCGAGACACGTTGGTGACTGCCGGAAGCGCGGAGCGTATCGCGCGGCTGAACGCGCTGATCGAAGCCGCCGATCATGTCCGGACCCAGATCCGGTTGTGGTCGCAGGAATGCCAAGTCCTGCGGTCTCTGCAGAACGACGTGTCGGATTTCCGAACCAATCGCGCGCCCATGGCTCTGCGCACGAGCAAGCAGACCTTCGTCGGCGCGCATCTGGATGACAAGGCGTGGCAGGCGTTCCAACAGACTTACGCCGGCAACGTCGACGGGACGTTGACCGAGCGGCTGGCACGGGCCGAACGGCAGGCAGCTACATGGCGGGGTAGGGAGCACCCTCGTAAGGCGAGCGATCAGAACCCCTATGTGGCCGATGACGCCGAGCTGAAGCGATTGTCGCTGGGCGAACTGGAGGCCGAGATCGGTCGCATTCAGCGCCTGATCAACATCGATACGGACACCGCCAATCGCCTGAGAACGATCACCACCAAAATCGGAGATGAGAATGCCGCGCTGAAGCGCCTGAAGGACGCGCTGGCCGATTGTGAAGGCGCCGCAGCGCGGACCACCCAGCTCCAAACAGATCGAGAGCAGGCCTATTTGAGGGTCTTCGAATCCATCGTCGCGGAAGAACAAGTGCTGCACACGCTGTATCGCCCGCTCATGGATCGGCTCGCGCAGGCGTCCGGGACGTTGCGCAAATTGTCCTTCTCGGTATCTCGCCATGCGGACGTGCATCGCTGGGCGACGGAGGGCGAAAGCCTGTTCGACAAGCGGCGCACCGGCCCTTTCAAAGGCGTGGGCACGTTGGAGACCTGGGCCGACGCGTTGCTGAAGCCGGCGTGGGAATCGGGCGATCCGAAAGCCGTCGCGGAGGCGATGGCGGGATTTCGTCAGGCCCATCAGGCCGAGTTGCTCGATCTCTCCGAGGTTCCCCGATCACAGCAAGCGGATTATCGCTCTTGGCTGAGACGGTTCGCCAAATGGCTCTACGGCACCAGCCATATCGAGATCAGCTACAGTATCGACTACGAAGCGGTCGATATCCGCAAGCTCTCTCCGGGCACGCGCGGCATCGTCCTGCTGCTGCTCTATCTCGCCTTGGACGACAGCGATGATCGCCCCCTGATCATCGACCAGCCGGAAGAGAACCTCGATCCTAAGTCAATCTTCGACGAGTTGGTCGAGCTTTTCATCGCCGCGAAGAATGTGCGCCAGGTCATTATGGTGACGCACAACGCGAACCTCGTCGTCAACACGGACGCTGATCAGGTCATCGTCGCGTTTTCCGGCACGCACACGCCCGGCAAGCTGCCGCCCATTCGCTATCTGTCGGGCGGCCTCGAAAACGCGGAGATGCGCAAACACGTCTGCGACATCCTCGAAGGTGGCGACCGGGCCTTCAAGGAGCGCGCACGGCGACTTCGCGTCCGCCTCGATCGATGAGGACGGACGACGACATGGACAGCGAATTAGATCCCGATCGCATTGGTCGCATCGGCGAACGGTAGTTCGAAGTGCTCTGCGAGCGCGCAGGCCTCTATTGCAACAAGAGCGTCGTCGACGTGCTGGGCTGGGATTTCATCGTGGAGTTCCCGATGACGCCGGCCGGCCAAGCGGTGCCTCTCGATCAACGCCCCACCAACGCCGCCCGCGTTCAGCTGAAATCGACACTCGGCCGCACCGGCAATCGTATCCGCCTCAGCCTGTCCGCCATCGATCGCTTGGCCAAGGACCCTCGGCCGGCACTCATCGTCGTGTTTCGGCTGCGAGCCGACGGCGACCTCCAGTCCGCCTATCTTGTCCACCTAGTCGGGAATGAGCTCGCGCGCGTTCTGAGGCGATTGAGACTGGCGGAGGCCCGCAAGGCCCACGACATCAACCACACCGATATCAGCTACGACTATGAGAAAGTCGGGGTGCGCTTCGAGCCGACTCCCGCCGGCTTATTGGCAGCCCTGAGTGCGGCGTGCGGACAAAATCCTGGCGCCTACACGATCGAGAAGCAACGGCAGCTCGCCGAGCTTGGCTATGAGAACGGCCAGTTCGAGGCTGAGGCACTTATCCAGATTGAGGGTCCAGAGCATTTCAACAGTCTGTTGCTCGGCCTCGCGCCCTTGAAGCCGCACCGCCTCCGCGTGTTCGACAGCCGGTTCGGCATACGCCTTCCTTATCAAGGCACGCTGTTCGACGACATCGAGGAGCTACGGCTTACGCCTCCGACTCTGGGTTCCTGCGAGATTTCGATCCGCGGACCCGGCTTCGGACAAGCGGCGCGGTTCGACGGCGAAATGTTCATCGGGCCGCCAATAGCCGAGCCGTATGGAGCAGAGCTTCTCATCCGCACCGCCGACTTCATTATCCGGCTGACACTGCCGGCGCTCAAGTTCGAGAGCGTCGGATCGATCGATGACATGGCGCATTCCCTGGAGGAGTGGGCGGAGCTGCTTCGCGCGCTCACGCTCATGGCGACGGGGCAAGCGACCCTGACGATTGCCGGAAACGAACGCATCCCGTCGATCACCTTCCCGGTCGATCAACCCATCACCGGACCATACCTCGACGAGATTCGGCTGATCTCCGCATTCTTGGACGGGTGGCTTCAGCTTCTCACGAACGCAGGCCTTCGCTCCACCGCGAGATTCAAGTTCGATGCGTTTTGGGAGGCGAATGAAGCCCGTATGGCGGTGGACATTCTGCTCAATCCGAAATCCCAGGCTCGCTTCGAGTTCCAGACCTTCGATATTGAAGAACCGTCGTCGCCTCCCGAATGCTTGTATTTCAACAGCGCGTCGTTTGCCGACACCAGCATAACCTTCAGCGCGAAGGTCTTCTTCGAGCGCTCCGATGATCCGGAATGGCAGTATTGGTCGACCCGCTTCGAAGCTCTCGATGTGCGACCGAAGGTCGACGACATCGAAGAATACGGAATGGACCAGGCGACCGCCTGCGACCTGAAGCTTCTCATCGACCCGACGAACGTGACATTGGCGCCTCGGCGGGACATCAGAGCGAGGACTTGAAGGCGGGGCAAGGTACAGCTTAGCCTCCACCATGACCGAACACAGCGCTCTCGGGCCATTGATGTGGCAGAGGAACGCGAGTTTTCGGGCTGCATGCTTGCCAACGCGGGAGATCGATCCGGGGCACAGGCGGACGTTGACCTTAAGGTCTGCGAACGTCGGCTTTGGGCCGAGCGCCGTCATTCCCAGGCGGCGCGGCATTGGGCCCAAGCGCGCTCTGCCAAGTCGTCGACATCAATCCCGGACGAGCTGCCAGAAGCCATGTTTGCGCGCATGCCTTTTCCGGAGAGCCGCGACGAAATCCGAATGCGTCGCGAACTCGTGGTAGTTTTCGATAGCGCGATCGTTCGCCTGGCATTCGGCGAGATGGCGCGCCGCATGCCGGTAGCGTTTGGATTTCGCTCCGTCGAGCGTGTCCTCGATCATCGCCCGCCGCGTGAGGCTCGCGGCCAGCGGATGTCTGGTATCCAGCGCGGCGGCGGCCGGCGTGAGGGTATAGTAGGCATTGCCGTCGAGTTCATTGAACCGGCTCATGACCATGTGCGCGGCGCGGTCGTACGCGGGCCAGTTGATCAGGAGGGCGATGGCGGCGCCGAGATGGGGGAAGGTTTCCGCGAAGCCGAGCGCGCGTTCCTCGGCTTCGATGTCCTCGAAATCCGGCAGGAGCCTGAGATATTTCCGAAGGCTGGATTCGCCGAGCGTCCGCTCGAACCCGAGCCACAGATGCCGCTTGAGCTCCTCGGTCCTGCCTTGCCTCTCGAGGCACTCCTCGAGGATCTGGTCGAGAGCGAAGCTGAAATGCCCCGCCCCAGCCTTCTCGGCGTCGCGAGCGCGTGTGATCAGATCGAAGGCTTCGTCGACACGTCCCGCGTCCAGGAGCCGCCGCGCGACATCCGGGGCGATCGTGCCGAAGGTCAGCTGCTCCGCCGAGTAACGCGCCATATAGGCGTCGACGTCGCCCTGGGCATCGGCCACATCGGCGAGGATGATCGACCGCGTCGTCTCCTTGTTGCGCCGGACGGCTTCCTCGGCGGGCGAGGACAACCCGTAGGATCGATATCGCGCGATCTCCCCCTCCGTCGGAGGCGCGTCCGCCCAGGCGTTGGTGATCCGCTTGAGGTGCTCCAATCCGTCCCGGCCGAGCGCCGCCGCCATCGCCGGAATGATCCCGTCGAATTCGCCGTAACCGGCGTCGGCGACGGCGGGGAGGATCCGCTCCGCCTGCGCTTCGGGATCGACGGAAAGCCTGGGCGCAAGTCTGGCAACCGCTTCGATCACGTCGTCGAACACGCCGCCGATCGCGCCATTGCTGTCGTCGGCGCGTTCGTGGATCGACGGCGCCAGCTGCAGAAAGCTCCAGAGAAGCTCGAAAGCCGCCTCCGTGTCATGCGGCGCGACCACCTCCTCGATCAGGCGGACCAAACCCTCGAGGTCCTTCACCAGCGCCTTCTGCCCGTGCCAGTCCATGAAGCTGCTCGAGCGCCGGAGCGACGCGAACCGCTTCCGTATATCCGAAGCGACGTCCTCGGGTCCCTGCGCCGCGCTGAGTTCCATGCGCGCGCGGCGCTGGAGCGCGGCATTGCCCGCGACAAGCTCCATGACCAGAGCGGCGAGCTTTTCCGCGCCCAGTCGTTCCAGATTGGCTGCGTTCAGGGTCTTCTTGGACATCGGGTTCCGGGCCGCGCTCAGGGCGTCGAGGATGACCGAGGGGAGGTGGCGCCGCAATCCGGGACGGCGGGGCACGCCGTGATTTCGAGACGAAACAGACCCTGGCGGCGCGCGGGCCAGCCACTTGAGCGCCGCTGACGACGCGCGGCGGTTGTCTGGAGTAGCAAGTACCTGATGGAAGCGGCTGTCAAAGCGCGAGCGGTTTCAGCGCAAGCTATTGACCCGACCAAGTCAACCTCGTCACTCTGATGACAGGCAAGGGAGGGTGAGACATGCGATACGGAGCCAGTCGTTCGGCTTGTCTGCTCGCGGCCGCCTGCGCGCCCGCGACTCCACCCGCGCCAAACCACACGCCGCTGACCCTGGCCTATGCCGAGGCGGACAGCGAGAAGCTGTGGGAACCGCGGGCGACCACGACGGATTCGCTGCGACTCCTGATGGTCGAAGCGGAACTCGGCTCCCGCGGCCAGTTCGAGAGCGGCGATCGCTATCTCGGTCCCGCTCCAGGTCCTCGGTCGGTGCGTACCGATACGCGCGCTCAGGGCCCTCACTCCACGATCGGAATTGTTCGGACTTCCCGTCGCCTCGGCGCAGCGCTTCTTCCTGTCGGCGGGGGGACCGAGCTTCGACCCGCATGGGCTTGATCGAGATGGCGACGGGAACGCCTGCGAGTGGGGAACCAAACCGCGCGAGATCCACGCGGCCAGAACGCCGGTCCAAGTGGCGCGGCGTGTCGAGAGCCGGTGCTACGTTGGCCCCAGAGGCGGGACATACACGATCACCGCGAGCGGATACAAAGACTACGATGGCTGTTGAGCGTTTCGCCGGCGGCGCGGGATCTTATCCCGGCTCGGGCGGTCGCGTCACACCGATCGGTCCGAACCGATGAAGCGCCTGAACGCGAACGGGGTGGCCTGCGTCGAGTACCTGCTGGCGAAACTCGACGCGATGATCGCCGAGCGGACCGCCGCGTCCGATCAACCGGATATCGTCCGGGCCTCGATCGCGGAAATGAGGGAGACGCGGGATTGGCTTCGAAGCCTGCTGCGAGGAGAGAATGCCCCCTCCCATCGCGAACCCCCTCGGGATTGGCTCCACTAGTTTCAACGGCGCGTCGCTTGACATCACGCCGCCGCTTCAGTCCGCCAGCGCCGGCAGGAAGACCTCGAGCACGCCGCGCCGTCCGTCGCGGCGTCCGACCTGGACGATGAGATCGAGGGTGCGGGTGGCGTAGTCGAGCACATCGGCGCGGGTCTGTCCGGCGCCGGCGCGCATCACCATGAGCGCGAGGCGTTCGAGCGCGAGCACCGGGCTGTCGGCGTGTATGGTCGAGATCGAGCCGGGATGGCCGGTGTTGATCGCCTCGAGGAAGGCGAGGGCCTCGGGCCCGCGCATCTCGCCGAGGATGAGCCGGTCGGGCCGCATCCGGAGGGCGGAGACCAGGAGCTGCGCGGGCGAACGCTCGGAGTCGCCGAGGCGTTCGGCGATGAGCGCGACGGCGTTCGGATGCGGCGGATGCAGCTCGCGCGCGTCCTCGATGGTGACGAGCCGCTCGGCGGGATCGGCGCGGGCGAGGAGCGCGCGGGCGACCGTGGTCTTGCCCGAGGAGGTGCCGCCGGAGACGAGGATGTTCATCCGCTCGCCGATGGCGCGGTCGAAGAGCTCGGCGAGCCGGCCCTCGCGCGCAAGCCGGGCGATCCCGGCGAGGCGGGCGCGGCGCTCGCCCTCGACGCTGACCTGGTGGCCGGCGAGAAAACCGATCTCGCCGAGATCGAGCACGCGGGCGACGTATTTGCGGATCGACAGCGCGGCGCCGTCCTCGACCGCCGGCGGCACCACCACCTGTACGCGAAGCGCCTGGCCGAAGGCGCGCAGGCTGCCCGAGACCAGCGGATGCCTCGGCCCGATCCGGTTGCCGGTCTCGCCGGCGAGATGATCGGCGAGCCGGCGCAGCCGCTCGGGCGCGAAGCGGTGCGCGGTTGCGACCATGTGCTCGGCCTCGGCGCGCTCGATCCAGACCGCGCCGTCGGGATTCACCACGACTTCGTTGACCGCGTCGGAGACGAGCAGCTCGCGGAGGTCGCGCAGCTCGTGTTCGGCGTGGCTCGCAGAAGCGGGACTGGTCGAGGTCAGGGCAGGATGGCGAGGGGAGAGGGGCGTGTCGTACATCCTAAAACACCAAATCCCTATTAACGAAGATGGTGAGCCGGTCGCCCTGGGAGACGTTGATCGTGGGCGCGATCCGGAGATAGGCGTCGAGCGCGCCGCTGGAGGCGGCGCGCAGATCATCGCCGATATCCTCGATCGCGTCGGCCGCGTCGCCATTGGTTTTGTCGTCGATGATCACCTGCGGCGCGAGGCCGAAGACAGAGATCAGCGCGGCCGAGCCGAAGCGCTCCCAGAAATGCGTGTCGACCTGACCCGGCTGGCCGGAGCGGCCGAGCGCGTCGGCGCCGAGCCCGCCGAGGGCCACGCTTGTGCCCTCGGGCGTGATCGCCCGGGTCCAGGCGATGAGCGCGCGGCGCTGCGCGATGCGGACCTCGGAATTGTAGCTGCCGATCAGCCGGGTGCCGCGCGGCAAGAGCGTGGCGGAGCCGTCGTAGGAGAGCACGTCCTCGCTGAGGACGGCGCGGACCGCGCCGGGCAGGTCGGTCGAGAGCGCGGTTTCGAGCACGGCTTCGAGAATGGTGCCCTGGACGATCATCCGGTCGGGCGCGGCGAGCGCGGTGGCGCGCGCGGTCTCGACGCCGCCGGCGCCGGCCGAGGCGAGAAAGGCCTGGTCGCCCGAACGGCGCCCACCACCGCCAGCCGCGCCGCCGCCCGGAACCCCACCGGCGGCGCCATCGAGCACCAACCCGCGTGACTTCACCTGGGCCGCCTCGATCTCCGCCGCCCGCGCAAGCTCGGCCTGCTCTTGCTTCGCGCCCGGATCGATGCCGGCGGTGACCGGCTGCTGGCGCGACAGCAGCTGACGGGTGACGTCGGCGCGGATCGCGGCGGCGTTGGCGTCGAGCATCGACTGCAGCTCGGCGCGCGAGGGTCCGGGCTCGCGGCTCCGGAGCGTGGCGAGCTCGGTCTCGAGCGCGGCGAGCCGGGCCGCGTCGGCCTCGCTCAGGCCCGCGCGCGGCGGGGTGCGCGCCGGGATCGCGGTCTCGAGCGGCGGGGGTGCTGTCGGCGCCGCGCCGCGCGGGATCTCGGTCGAGATGCCGAGGCCGGGCGGGGTCTCGCGCTGCATCTTCTCGGCCTCGGAGGTGCCCAGCCCGAGCAGGCTCCGCGCCGGGCCGGGCGCGAGGGCCCAGACCGCCGCCCCGGCGAAGAGCAGCGCAAAGCCGGCGCCGGCGACGCGGCGTGGCGCGCGACCGCGCGGCCGAGCGCCGACGCGCGCGCTGATCCGGTCGAGCCGCTCCATCTGGTCGGCCTTGTCGAGGCCGCCGCCACGGAGATCCGCTTGGTCGAGCTTCTCAGGGTCGCGTCTGTCTGGGCCGTGTTCCTCGTCGCGCGGCTCGGTCATTTCGGGAGGCCCCGGGGTTGGGCGGAGGCGGGAGTGGCGCTGGCGCCGGAGACCCGGGCGTTGGCGAGCGCGCTCCTCGGCATCACCGGCGCGCGGCCGCCGGGGACGGTGGCGATCACGCGGGCATGGGCGACGCAGAGCTCCGCGTCGCCGATCCGGAGCGTCCAGCGATCCGAGGTGCCCATGATCACCGCGCCGTTCTCGAGCGCGCGGGTGTTGACGATGCTCTCGCGACCCTGGGCGTCGACCTTGAAGATCGCGGGTCGCGGCGTGTCGGGGGCGAAGAGGAAGGTGGTGGTCCTGCCGTCGTCCCAGACCGAGACCGGTCGGAAATCCGCCTTCGGGCCCGCGACATAGTAGTTCGGATCGCGCGCCCGGCCGGCCTCGGCGCTCCGCCGCGCCGCCTTGGCCCGGTCCTGCTCGGGGTAGCGGAAGCCGACGCGGTAATTGAGGCTCGCCGAGCCCGCGCGCGCCGGCACCGCGCGGAGCTCGAAGGTGTAGCTGCGCTCTCTGGTATAGACCGTCATGTTGGTGCGCGCGCCCGCGATCAGCGGTTTGATCGCGAGCACGTCGCCCTGCTGGAGCCGGATCACCTCCCAGCTCTCGCTGTCGCCCATCAGGACCGAGTCGACGCTCTCGCCCGGCGCGAACTCGATCGAGGTGATGATCTTCAGCGCCACGTCGAGCCGGTACACCGTGGTCGGGGCATAGGTATAGGCCTTGATCCGGGGATCGGCGCCGATCGAACGCGGCCCGGTCTCGGCGCGGGCGGGGCCAGCTCCAAACGTGGGTGAAAGCACGATGAGCGCGGCGAGCGCGGAGGCGGCGAGCCGGCAAACGGCGCGGAACGGGCAGGGCAGGGGGCGCATGATGACTTACTTTCCGGGTGCGTCGAGCGTCTCGGCGTCGACGCGTTAGCTCGTGACGGTGAAGCCGAGCGGGTTCTGCCAGACCGCCTCGAGCGTGCGCTCGGTCCTCGGCCGGAAGGCGAATCCGACCGTGGCGACGAAGGCGCGGCTGACCGGGGGCAGGCCAGGCTGCTCGAGCTTGCGGGTGAAGCGGATCTGCGCGGTGGCGTCGTTCAAGACGGTGACCGAGCGCACGACGACGCGGATCAGCGTCTCGGCGCCGTAGAGCGCGGGCGGATACTGGTCGGCGCCGCTGCTCCAGAGCCCTCGCAACGAGTCCGCCGCCTGGCCTTCTGAGCCCGCCAGCACCTCGGGGATGCGGGTCGCGTTGTCGGCGTTGTCGTAGGTCTCGCGCTCGGTGACGTAGCGCACCAGCTCGGCCTGGCGCACCGCGTCGCGCTCGGCGAGGTCGCCGGGCAGGGTGGAGACGACGAGCTCGGACTCTCCGGTGGCGCGGTCGACCATCACCACATAGGGCCGCACTTCCTTCAAGGGCAGCGCGAGCAGGAGCGCGCCGGTGGCGCAGGCGGCGATGGCGATCGAAGTTCCGGCCATCCAGCCCAGGAGCGTCGCGCGGCGGCGCAGGCCGAAGAACACCTCGTCCTCGAAACGGTGGATCGGATCGGCCTGGCTCGGCATCAAGGGGACTCCTTTCCCGGGCCGCGCGGCTGGGGTGCGTCGCGCGGCGGATCGTGTGCGAGGTTGCGGGGAGGTCAGGGTTTGGAGGTCGGGGGCGTGGAGGAGCCGGCTCCGGCTCCGGAGCTGGTCCCGGTCCCGGTTGGCGACGGCGTCGGCGGCATGGCGGCGGCGACCCGCGCCGCCCGGGCGCGGCTGTCGCGGACGTATTGCATCATCGCGGCCTGGCCGGCCTCGAACTCGCCGCCCATCGTCGATCGCTTGCCCAGGCTGGCGAGGCGCTGCTGGTAGCGCTGCTTGCCGATCTGGGCCGCCTGGTAGCTCGCGATCAGCTCCTGGCCGAAGGCGGTGCCGCGCTGGCCGGCGGGCGCGGCGGCCCCGGCGCGCGCCGCCCCGGCCGTCGCCGCGACCATCGGCTTGCCGGCGCGATAGGCGGCGGCGCCGAGCCCACCCGTCGCGACCGCGCCGGCCGCCATCATCGAGGCTTCGCGAACGCCGCTCGCGGTCGCGACCACGGTCCCGGCGAGCCCGTTCACCATGCTCGGCACCTGGCTCATCAGGAAGATCGCCGCCATCGCCACGATCAGGAACCCAGCGGCCTCGGTCAGGGTGGAGGCCGTATCAACACTCAGCAAGAGATCCTCGCCGATCCTGACGATCGCTCCCATGACGCCAGCGAGCACGAGGGGGATCATCGCAAACCCCAAGGTGAACTTCGCCCAGGAAGAGAACAGGTCGCTGGTCGCCTTGAACAGCAGGGTGCCGATGAACACCGGCGCGAGCGAGATTGCCATCGCCAGCCCGATCTTGCCGATTCCGGCGACCACGATGGCGACGCAGGCCATCAGGGCGCCGACGACTGCGAGCAGAACCGAGAGCAGGCTGATCGAGAAGTAGCCGCTTTCGTCGGCAGCCCGGTCCGAGAAGTCGAAGATCGAGGTCACCATCTCGTCCAGCGCCTCATTCAAGGTGACATCCCCGGAGGCGTCGAGTAGCCGCGCGCCGATCGACCCGGGCACGTTGGTGAGGATGTCGTAGATCGGCGCGAACTGCGCCCAACTCGTGGCGATGGCGAGCACCATCACGTAGCGCATGCCCCACTTGGCGAAGTCTGTGGCCCGGATCGGCGCCCACTGAAAGACGACATTGGCGCCGAGAAAGGCGAGGGCGACGATGCCGGCAAGTCGGATCGTCGTTGTGACCGCTCCGCCAAAGTCGACGAACACTGTCTCGGCGTAGGCGGCTACGGTCGCGTCGACCATCGCCAGCGTATCCACGATGAAGGTCGCCATGCCTCATACATCCTTCACTTGATGGCGCCGACCGATCGGCAATAGGCAAGGGCCTCGCGCAGGCCGTTTCCTTTGCGCTTCTCTTCGCGCACTGTCGCGGCGAGGCTTTCGTTCGAGCGCCCGAAGTAGTCCTCCGGCACACTCGCCAAGATGGCTGGCCAGTCGCGGCGGCCGTTCATACATCCGATGTCGTAGGGACGACCGTCGGCGTATGCCTGGCACTGTTCGGTCGCATTCCGTGCTTCCCACCGCACCAGGTATTGATTGACGATGCTCTGGAGGGCCGAACTTCCGTCGACCTGCTCCATCACCTCCATCATAGGCGGCCGATCGCAGTGAAACGACCCGCCCACAGCGAAGGCGGGCGCGGCGCCAATCAGGGTGAGGGCGATCCCCGTGGTGGCGGTCATAGTTTTCATCGGGTCTCTCCCTCTCCGACGCCGCGCATGAAGGCGCGCGAGGCCATTTCCTGGCGGGTGTAGAACAACGACTGGGCGCCCTGCGCGTTGGCCTGGGCCGCGAGCACGCGCAGCAGTTCGTTGGTCATCTGGATCTGCTCGATCTGGACCCGGGTGTTGAAGTCGATCGCGGCCTTCACGTCGGTGTTGGCGTCGATCCGGGGCACGAGCGCGGTGACGCGGGCCATCGCCTCGTTGGCGCGGGCGTAGGAATCCTCGCCTGTCGCCATCGCCGCGAGCGAGGATCCGCCAAGCGTGGCGAGCGAGCGGTACTGCGCGAGATCGGAGGAGGCGAAGTCCCCCAATCCCCCAAGATCGAAGTTCGCCTTGATCCGGTTGATCGAGGCGACGATGCGGGTGGTGTTGCCGAGGATGTCGCGCCCGGTCGCCGCGCCCTCGACCAGATCGGGGAAGCTGTCGGCCGCGCCGCGCGCGGCGACGTCGGTCGCGGAATTCATGAGCAGGCTCATGCCGCGCGGCCCGGTCAGCGCGTTGATCTGCTGCTGCGCGCGCTCGATCATCTCGACGCCCTGACGTACCTGCTCGATCGCCTGCGCGACGTTCGAGGCATCGAAGACGGGGACGCCCTGCGCCGAGGCGGGTCCGGAGATCGGCAAAGTGCCGACCAGCGTCGCGAGGACGGCGGCGGCGCGGAAAGTCGCCGCCCCACTTTTACTTTGACGCCTCATACGACCGCCAGCTCCGCCGCGCGGACCGGGGTCCAGTCGCAGACGCAAGGAGAAGTCTTCCCGGTGGTGCTCGCGCAGCCGGCGAGAACGATCGCGGCCAAGGCGAGGGTGAGCGCGGGGACAAGCATGAGTTTGAGCCGGGGCATCAGATCAGTTCCTTCCAGAAGTCGGGTCGATCGCGCCAGCCCTCGAGCAGCCAATCGCCGCCCGGGCCACCGCCGAGCACCTTGGCGAGCGGCCCGAGCGCGCCGAGGTCCATGTCGGCGATCACGCTCATGTCGCCGGAGCGGATCAGCGCGAGCCGACTCTCGAGCGCGCTGGCGCAGGCGAAGCCGAGCTCGCGATCGGTGAGCCCGAGGGGGGCGAGCTCCTCGGCGGTGTTGCGCGCGTTCGGATAGAGGATGGTGGTGGCGGCGGATTCGAGGATCGAGCCGCCGGCGCGGCTCTCGCGGATATGCGCGACACGCTGGGTGAGCAGGACGACGGCGACGTTCTTCTTGCGCATCGTCAGCATCCAGTCCTTCAGCCGCCGCTCGAAGTATGCGTCGTCGAGCAGCTTCCAGGCCTCGTCGAGCACGAGCAGCGTCGGTCGCCCGTCCTCGACGAGCCGCTCGATCCGGCGGAACACGTAGGAGAGCCAGGCGGTGCGCACGGCGGGCGTGTCGAAGATCTCCGAAAGATCGAAGCCGGTGACCGTGGCGTCGAAGCCGAGCGTGTCGACGCCGTCGCCGGCGAAGAGCCAGCCGAAGGCGCCCTCGGCGTCCCATTCGCCCATGCGCTCGAAGAGCGCGCCCTCGTCGTCGACGGCGCGGAACTGGCGGCGGAAGGCGCGCAGGCCGCGCAAGGCGGGATCGGTCTCGGCATTGACCCGGACCGCCTGCGCCAGCGCCTGGGCCTGGGTCGCGCTGAGCGGACCCTCGCGCGAGAGCAGCGCCGAGAGCCAGTCGGTGAGCCAGGCCTGGCCGCGCTCGTCGGTCTCGGCGGCGAAGGGATTGAAGCCGGTCGCCTCGCCGAGCCGCACGGCGGAATAGCTCCCGCCCATGGCGCGGAGCGGCGTCTCGAGGCCGCGGTCCTTGTCGAAGACGATGATCCGGGCGCCGGTGCGCCTCGCCTGAGCGATCAGGAACGCGGTGCCGAGCGTCTTGCCCGAGCCGGTGCGGCCCAGCACCAGCGTATGGCCGACACTCCGCTCGCCCGGCCGGCCGCGCAGGTGGAAGCTGAAGCGGAACGCGCCGCCGGCGGCGGTCGGCAGCGTGGTGATCGGCTGGCCCCAAGGGGTCTCGGAAGCCCCGAGCCCGCGCGGATTGGCGTGGAGCGCGGCGAGATGGGCGAAGTTCTTCGACGAGATCATCGCGGCGCGGGCGCGGAAGCCGGCATTGCCCGGATGCTGCGCGAAATACCCCGCCCGGGCGCCGATCTCCTCGCGCACCATCACGCAGCCGGCGCGGCTGCCGGCGGCGCGGGCCTGGCTCGCCGCCGCGTCGAGCTCGGCCGGGCTCCGGGCGAAGAGCACGACGGTCGCGTGATGCAGGCCGAAGGCGATCCGGCCCGAGGCGAGATCGTCGGCCGCGTCGATCAGCTGGGCGCGCAAGCTCGCCGCCGCGTCGTCGGCCGCGCCCATCTGGCGCACGGTGCGGCGGATCCGCGCCAGCGCCTCGACCTGCTCGATCGGCGTGAAGGAGTGGGTGACGACGCCGTCGCAATCGAGATCGAAGCCGTCGAAGATCCCGGGCGACGTCGCGGCGGGATAGGCCTTGAGCGAGAACACCGCGCCGAAGCGCAGGTCGTCGGTCGAGGCGCCCGGCACCACGAACTGGTCGCCCTCGAAGCGGACGCTCGTGCTTGCGACGAGATCGGCGAGCGGCCGGAAGCCTCTCGCAGCCGGCATCGGTTCGGCGCGGCCGGTAACGAGCGCGCCGAGCAGTTCGAGCCAGTGGCCGCCCGAGAGCGTGAGCCGTTCGGGACGAGTGACGGCGAGCGTTTCCATCAGGAAGGCCACGACCTCGTCGAGCCGCTCGATCCTGCGCGCGATCCGGTCGCGCTCGGCGGCGGGACCGGCACCCATGCCGAAGAGCCTGGCCGCGACACCGGTGAGCTTCGCCGGCCGCAGCGTCACGGTGACGAAGCTCCGGCGCTCGCGCAGCTCCTTCGCGCCGAGCGCCGCCTGCCAGCGGGACTCGACCGCGTGCGAGAAGCCGTCGACCCAGAGCAGCGCGCGCGGCTGTGGCGCGGCGCGGCTCGAGACCCGGTGCAGCGTGAAGCCGAGATCGAGGCTCGCCTGGGCGATCACCGACTGGACCGCCTCGGCGACATCCTCGACCAGCGCGCTCTCGGCGGTGGCGGCGCCGAGCCCCGCCACCGCGAAGCTCGCCATCAGCTCGCCGTCGCGCAGCATCAGCACGTCGTCGCGCAAGGCTGTGACATAGGGCAGGTGCGCGGCGAGGCTCACGTCCTCGCCGATGTCGCGCGGCTCGAGCCGGCGGCGGCCGAGGCTCCGGACGGCGTCAGGCACGGTAGATGATCCCCTTGCCCTTGAACCAGGCGGCGGGGAGCGGCGTCTTCGTCAAGCTGGTGAAGATCACGTCGAAGATCCGCGCGTCCCAGGCGGCGAGCGCGCGTAAGGAGGCGTAGCCCACCACCGCGCTGAGCCCGAACCAGAGGAATGACAGCGTGGCGATGAAGCCGCCGAGCACCGTCATGCCGAGCACGATGACATAGGTGAGCGGCAGCCCCATCAGCGCCACCGGCCGGGTCAGCGCCTGGAAGCAGGGGGTCGGGGACCCGGGCGTCACGCGAAGCCGCCGAGGATCGTCGCCGAGCCGAACAGGATGACGAGGCCGACGCAGATCGAGACCGCGAGGCCGAGGTTCATCCGGCCGAACAGGAAGGCGATGCCGACGGCGGCGAGCGCCACGAGCCCGATCGCGCGGCCCGTCGTCCCGGTCAAGGCGGTGCCGAGCGTGGTGAAGAAGGTGTCGATCGGCGACAGGTCCTGGGCGCGGGCGGGCGCCGTCGTCAGCAGGGACATCGCCAGCGCGGCGAGCGCGCGCGGTGCGAAGGGGCGCAGGCACCGATGGAGGGACGCGCGGGCGGAGGTGATCAGTTTGGCCATTCGAGGACGGTTCCTTGTCGGGGGTGGGAAACGGGTGTGTCGGCGCGTTCGTCGAAGCTCTCGGCGCGGGTGAGAAGGATGGGCTCATCGCCGGCGCGGGACACGCGCGTGGGCTCCGGCGTATCGGCGGGCGCGTTCCGCGTGGAGAGAGTTACGGAACTTTCGGGTGCGAGCCTGCCATCCGTCTCTGCGGAACCCGCTCGGCGGAGACCAGCGGCGGCGGTGATCCGGGCGACATACTCCCGGGTCTCGCGGAACGGCGGCACGCCGGCATAGCGGGTCACGCGATGCGGTCCGGCGTTATAGGCGGCGAGCGCGAGGTCGACGCGGCCGAAGGCCTCGAGCTGCGCGGTGAGATAGCGCGCGGCGCCGCGCAGGTTCGCCAGCGGCTCGAAGGCGTCGGCGACGCCGAGCGCGGTCGCCGTCTCGGGCATCAGCTGGCCCAAGCCCCGCGCGCCTTTCGGCGACACCGCGTCGGGATTGAAGCGCGACTCCTGGTCGATCAGCGCGACGAAGAGCCGGGCGAAGGCGTCGGTGTCGAGCCCGGCCACGACCACGCCCGGGTGGCCCGCGAAGGCGCGCGCCACGCCCTCGGCCATCGGCCGGTAGACCGCCGCGAGACGCCCCGCGCCGCGCGTACGGTGCGTGCCCGGAAATTGTTCTACATCATAAGTTCTATTCTCGGCTAAACTCCGCGACGTCGCCCCGCGCGCCAGCATCATCCCGTTCCGGTCGAATTCCCACACCTCGGCGCGCGCCGAAGCCGTGCCTTGCGTGAGGAGCAGTCCCAGCGCCAGCAGACCCTTGGCGGCGATGTCGCGGCGCCGGTTCATCGCAGGTCCCATTGGATCCAGGCGACGACTGCGAACAGCAGCGCCGAGGCCCGCGGCTCCGGCACGAACCAGGCGCCGAGGATCAGCGCCGCAAGCGCCATATGAGGCGCGAGGCGCCAGCGCGTCGACAACAGGCCGAGCGCCACCAGCGCGACGAAGCCGCCCAGCAGCGTCGCGACGGTGCCGGCGATGAGCCCACCGACCTCGAACGCGCCGCCGATCCAGAGACGCGGCGTCGCCACCAGCGTGGCGAGCACCGCGGCCGCGATCAGGTCGAGATGCGAGAGTTTCCAGCGGAGGAAGACGTCGCCGCCGCCGAACTCCGGGACTTCCCCCGTCCTCGGGAACGGGATGACCTGGCCGGTCCGCGCGGTCGCGCGCTCAGAGCTTGCCGGCCCCGTCCGGGAGCACCGGGACCGGGACTTCGAGATCCTCGGGGTGGTAGATCCGCCAGTAGCCGACGATGCCCCGCGTGGACTTGACGACGCGGACCTCGCCGGTGCGTCCCTCGTAGACGGGTTGCTCCTCGCCATCGGGACCGATGCCATGCATCTCCCAGAACAGCTTGTCGTCGTCGCCGACGAAGGGCTTGAAGCGGAGTCGTCCTCCGTTCGCAATGAAGTTGCGCAAGCCGTCACTGGTCAATACCCGCGATTTTTTCTGATCCATGCCCTGCCCTGATCCTCGTTGGCGGATCAGAACATTATCCAACGTGCCATCGTGGCGCTACATGGCCGATGGGTCACAACCCAACATTCTCGCGGCATCATCCTTGTTTCAATACGCGATACGAAAAAAAATCAAACATGCACAAAAATTCAGTTTAAGGCCGCTTTCGGGGTTGGCTCTATCGGATAGGTTGCGATAGCTACCGCGTCAACCTCAACGACGGAGAGAATTGTGCATCGGCTGGCGATAACGCCCGGCCAAAAGAGTAACCCCCCGGCGGCACGGGCCACCGAGGAGAAGCAGTCCAAAGTCTTGGAAGTGACAGCCCAAGCCTAGGATCTTCCCCATGATATGACAAGGAAAAACGCCGCTTCGGCGAACAGGACCGCCCTGTCCTTCCCGTCCCGCCGGTTTACCCGGAGAGAAGACCCATGCCCGACGCGATATCAGGCGCGCCAAGCTCACACGCTGGGCGATACTCGCATAAGGAGTTGTTTCGACTCCTCGACGACGCCGTGCTCGCCCTTGGCTTGCCGGACGGCGTCCAGCGCACCGCGCAGGTCCTGATCCGGTTCATCCCGTCGGACGCGCCGGTGCCGGTGAGCCCGATCCGGGTCCAGGACCTCGCCGAGCAGCGCGACGTCGATCCCCGCACGGTGCGCGCGCATATCCGCCGGCTGATCGCACTCGGTCTCGTCGAGGATACCTCGCTCGGCGGCGGGCATCGCGTGATCCACCGCCGGTCCGGCCGGATCGTCGCGCTGCGCGGCATCGACTTCGCGCCGATGCTGGCGCGCGCCGACGCGTTGCGCGCCGAAGCGGCGGCGATCCGGCTCGGACAGGAGGAGCGCCTCCGGCTCCGCGCCGAGATCTCCGCGCTGCGCCACCGCTTCCGGAAAAGCGCCGCGACCGCTTGCGCGCGCATCCTCGAGGCCTTCGCCGCGCTGCCCCGGCGCTACGGACACCTGCCCGGCGCCGCGCTCTCCGCGTTGCGCGATCGCCTGATTCAGTTGGTCGCGGCGGCCACTCCGATCGAATGCGACGAGGCGGTGCCGGGAGCGTCGCCAGTCGAGCCGCCGTGCCCGAAACCGTCCGACCAGTCGGACGAATACCGCCGACCTGACCTTCTCGAAGAGGGAAGAAAGCTTGTTACGCCGGACCTCGACGTGGGCGCCGTCGCCGATACTCTTCCCCCTGCCTGGCACGCCGAACTGGCGCGCGGCGGTCCGTGGAGCTGGACCGGCTTCATTGCCACCGCCCATGCGCGGTCCATCGCGCTCGGCGTGCCCCGGGCGACCTGGGACGCGGCGGTCGCCACGCTGGGACGGCATAACGCGGCGCTGCTCACGCTCGCGGCCGGGGCCGAACACATCCGTTGCCCGGCCGCCTGGATGCGCGCGCTCGTCAGCCGCGCCGGCGAAGGATCGCTCGATCTCTCCGCCAATCTCCGTTCCCTGATCTCACGAAGGATTCGCGAATGCTCCGGTTCCTCTCTCCGCTGTTAGCCCTCACCGCGCTGGCGTTTCCCGGTCCGCTCGCGCGTCCCGCCACCGCGCAGGACGGAACCTACGACATGGACTGCGCGGTTATCCTCTGCATGGCCGGCGGCTTCCCGGCGGTCGCGGAATGCGACCGCGCCTATGACTACATGATCGACCGGATCACCGATCATCCGCCGAAATCGCCATTCGGAGTCTGTTCGATGGCCGATGGCAGGAGCTATGACGGCTACGACCTCGACTACGCAATCGGATATCGCGGGGCGGCGAGCTCATACTCCTGCCCGGCCGGAACCCGGCTCCATCTCGAGGCCGGCGCGCCGGTCACCGCCTTCTGCTACCAGACCATCGCGCCGGTCATCCAGCCGAACGGGCTCTGCGTCGACAGCTATCGCGGCATCACCGCCGCCACGTTCCGCCAGTTCCGGGCCGAGCTGACCGTCGAGCCCGGCACCGACGCCGAATGGGCCGCGCCCGAGACCGTCATCGAGACCGAGGTCGCGCCACCCGCGCGCTACGAGACGCCCTGCGGGGGCGGCGATGTCGCGGTGGTCGGCGGCGGGGACGAGGGCGTTCCCCCGGCGTTCGAAGACTGCGTCCCGGCCTGGAGCCCGCCCGCGACCGAGTTCTGCGACTTCGCCTTTCCGCTCGCCCGCGCCAACCTGCACGACTACGACCTGAGCGATCCCCGGATGGAGCGCGTCAGCTGCGGCCCCGGCCCGGATGGCGGGACCGCGATGGCGGTGCGTCAGTACGCCGGCGCCGAGGTCTCGCTGATGAGCATCGGCCGCCATGCCTTCCCCGAGGCGATGAAGGCGGCCGAGGTCGTCCGGCTCTCGGCGGAGTTCTACATCCCGTCGAGCTACGACTGGACCTATGCCGGCCGGCTGCCGCTCGGCATCAACGTCGGCCCCTGGACCTCGGGCGGCAAGACCGGCGCCCGTCAGTCCGGCTCCAGCATCCGGCTCCATGTCTGGCCCGACAATGGCGGCACGCTCGGCATCTACAGCTACAACTTCGACCGCAGCTCGAGCGGCGCGGTCGATCGCGGCGTCACGAAGCAATGGGGCCAGGGCGCCGCGAAGGTGACCGCGCGGCTGCCGCGCGACCAGTGGATCACCGTGGTGCTCGAACTCGCGCTCGACAGCCCCGGCGCCGATCGCGACGCCGCCGGCATCAGCCTCTACGACGCCGCCGGCCGGCTGATCGGCGCGGACAGCAGCGGGCCCCGGCTGACCTACCGCCGCGCCGGCGACGACACCGGCTTCACCGGCGCGATCTTCGACGACAAGCTCAATTCCAGCGCCGCCCGGGCGGCGAGGAACCAGCAGTACTACGTCCGGAACTGGCAGGGGCAGGCCTGTGGGCGGTAGGCCTGTTTCCCCCCTCCCGCGTCGCTCCGCCAATGGACGAGCTCCGGAAGGCCGGATCGCTCCGCGAGGCGAGGCGCTCCCGGATGGGGGCGAACCGGTCGAAGCGCATCCCGAGCGTGGACGGGATTGCGACCTCGCCGGAGGCGCGCGCTCCGCGTCGACGCCGGCCGGAGCCTCGGCCCGTCGACTCCATAGACCTCTCGGTGCGCGTCGATGAACGCCTTCATCGCTTCAAGCAACTGTCTTTCAGACCTCCGACCCGCGGTAGTCTTGACCTGAGCGGACCATCGCATTGAGGATGGTCAGGAGCTTTCTGGCGCAGGCGGTGATGGCGACCTTGAAGGGCTTTCCCGCGGCCTGGAGGCGGTGACGGAAAGCCTTGAAGCGCGGGTCGCGGCAGCTTGCGACGAAAGCGGCGAGATAGAGCGCACGGCGGACTTCCGCCCTTCCGCCCCAGACGTGGCGCTTGCCGCGGGAAAGGCCGCTGTCGCAGGCATGGGGCGCGAGCCCCGCCAGCGCGGCGATCCTGCGATGGTCGAGGCAACCGAGTTCCGGCAAGCGCGCCACCAGCGTCGCTGAGACGAGCGGCCCGACGCCGGGTACCGAGCGCAGGCGGCGAGCCACCACGTCCAACCGTTCGCAGGCGCCGAGAAGTCCGGCGATCTCCGCTCCGAGCACGGCGAGATGGCGCTCCAGGACCCGGACGATCCGAGCGATTTCGCGGGCGATCCAAGGATCGCGCGCCGTGGCGCCGCGGCTCTTCTCGGCCCGGATCATGCCGCCGAGGTCGTCGCGGCGGGCAATGAGATCGGCGAGTCGGGCGCGGTCGGGATCCTCGGGATGGGTCGGGGCGAGATCGAGCGCTTGGCCCATGCGTGCGAGAACCTCCGCGTCGACCCGGTCGGTCTTGGCGAGCCTGCCGGTTGCTCGAGCGAAGTCTCGCGCCTGCCGAGGGTTTACCCGAGCGAAGGCAACCCCGGCCCGGACCAGCGCGGCGGCGAGAGTGCGTTCATAACCGCCGGAGGCTTCAAAGACCACAAAATGGCCGGCAGCGATCTTGGCGAAGCGAGCGAGGGCAGCCTTTGTCGTGGCTATACGCTGCCGGCTACCCGACGAAAGCGAGAAGACGTCGATCCAGTCCTTGGCGACATCGACGCCGAAGACATCCTGTGGCAAGGTCATGAGGAGCCTGTCCTTGATCTGCGGGGTCGGCCGATGACACGGCGCCCCATGCAACTGTTCAGGTTCAAGCGCAGACGGCGGACGAGCCCCGCGCTATAGTACGGGGTTGATCTCCCAAGGGCGGGTCGGGGTCTCGTCCGTCAGGAACAGTATCGCAGATCACCAGGAGACAAGGGCGGGATTCTCTTCGTCATGGCTCCAGTCTCTCAAGAGTTGGAGCCTCTGGGCAACCCGGGGCGGTGCAGACAAGCGTGATCCGTCGCGTCGAAATCGTCAAAGCGGTCACCCAGTCCCCCAACCCCTGATTTCGGCGATGAGCGCCTCGGCGGCCAACGAGAGGCTGGCGCCCTCGCGGCGCACGAGGGCCACCTCGCGCTCGATCGAGAGCCGGCCTAGGTCGAGGGGGGCGAGAAGTCCGGCGTCGATTTCGAATTGGAAAAGCCTGAGCGAGATGAAGGCGACCATGTCGGATGCCGCGAGGAGCCCGCGGATCATGCTCAGGTCGGCGGCCTGCACCGCGGGTCGTGGTGGAGGCAACTTCTCCTCGATGAACCGTGCCTCGAAGAGCGCACGGTTCATCGAACTGCGCCAGGGCAGGATCCAGCGAAGCGCCGACACCTCGCGCAGGGTCAGCGGTCCAGCACTGGCCAGAGGGTGGCCCGCGCAGCCGAGCACCGCCATCTCGTCGCGCAGCAAGGGCTCGACCACGAGCCCCTTGGGCTCGAAGCCCGGGCCCGGCACCGTGACCACGGCGTCGATCTCGCCGGAGCGGAGCCGAGCGACAAGGATCTCGGCCGGGGCCTCGACCATCTGCGCCTGGATGCCGGGCGCGCGGGCGAGGCAGGTTCCGATCGCGCGCGGCAGGAGATCCGCCCGCGCCATCGGCAGCGTGCCGATCACCGCCGCGCCGACGACGGCGCCCTCGGCGGAAGCGAGCTCGGAGGCCGCGTGCCGGAGTTCGGCGCGGATGCGGCGCGCGCGCAGGAGCAGCCGCGACGCGGGATCGGTCGGTGTCATGCCCTGCAGACCGCGGTGAAACAGCCGGAAGCCGAGCGCCGCCTCGATCCGGGCGAGGGCCATACTGGCCCCGGCCTGGCCGATGCCGAGCGCCGCCGCGGCCGAGGAAACGGCGCGCGTGTCCGCGAGCGTGAGCAGGAGCAGGAGCTTGCGGCCGTCGTGGAGCAGGTGGCGCGGCGCGGTCGGTGAGCCCTGCCCGGATCGGGCGAGATCGGCAGTCGCGGCCGTCACCTCCTCCTCGATGCGAGCCAGGCGCGCGAGAAGCGTTCGCCCATAGGCATTGGCGCGGAGGCCGCCGGCGGTACGCTCGAAAAGCGCGACGCCGGCCGCCGCTTCCGCCTCGGAGACCCCGCGGGTGACGGACGACACCAATTTGTAGAGGGTTCGTGCCGCGCCGGTCATCGCGCCATGCGCCGCGACACCCGCGACGATCGCAGCGCGCGCAGATGAAGAAAGAGCTGCTCCGCGACGTCCTAGGGCGAGGACTCGGCCCGGGCGGCGGGCGCGTCAGCCAAGCGCGGCGGCGACACGCGCGCCATCCTCCCCGGCTTCCCTGAGCCCGCCCCGGAATCCCGAGCGGACGGAACCCGCCGCCCAGAGGCCGGGCAGCCCAAGCCGGCCGCCCTCCTCCGCGACGAGGCCGCCATCGGCGCCGCGTGGCAGCGACGGGGGTACGAGCCGCGTATCCGCCGCGCCGCCCGCGAGGATGAAGACACCGGCGCAGGCGCGCGTCGCGGGTCCGGACGGGGTGAGGAGCGTCGCGCCCGTCACGCCCTCCTCCGACGTGCCATGGATGGCGCCGAGGCGGCTCTCGCGCAGGAGGTGGACATTGGTGGCGGCGAGCACCGGCTCCACGAGCGCCGCGCGGGCGCGCGGGCGGGCTCCGCGCAGGACGATGGTGACCGAGCGGGCGAAGCGCGCGAGGATCGCGGCCTCCTGGAAGGCCGCGTCGCCGCCGCCGACCACGAGCGCGTCGCGGTCCCGGACTCGCGGGCCGTCGCAATCCGCGCAGCGGGAGACGCCGCTTCCCGCGAATTCCGCCTCGCCCGGAACACCAAGCGCGCGGGGGCGGGTGCCCGTCGCGAGGATGACGTGACGCGCGTGGTGGCTGCCGGAGGGCAGGCTCATCCGCCATCCGCCGCGCGGCTCGGGCGAGAGGTGGGTGGCGGCTTCGAAATAGGGGACGATGCCCCCATCCATGTTCTCCATCGCGACGATCGCGCCGAGATCGGGGCCGGAGCCGGTGAAGGGGACCGGCGAGGGGTCGAGCCGGAGCACGGTCGCGACCGCGCCGCCCGCCATCACCGCCTCGCAGGTCGCGACCGTGAGACCCCGGTCCCGTGCGGCCCGCGCCGCGCGGAGTCCGGCGTAGCCCTGGCCGATCACGATGAGATCGAAGTCGTGCATGGCGCTCTGGCACCGGCCGCCCCGGCGCGAGGCCCAGGCGCGCGCGGCGTCCTCTCTCAGGCGTCGGCGCTCTCGAGCGCGCTGAGGCGCTCGCGGGCGGCGTCGAGCTGCGCGGCCAGCTGCTCCTTGGCGAGCGCGATCGCGCTGTCCTTGGCAGCGGCGAGCAGTTCCTCCTTGGCGTGGCTCTCGTGGAACTGCCAGACCTGCGCCTCGCCGCGATCGACGCGGGCATGGACGCTGCCCGGCGCGTCGCCGGACTCGACCCAGACCTGCCAGAAGACCGGCCCCACCCAGCCGGTGATCGAACCCGCGGGCTTGCCGACATGGACGATGACATTGTCGCGAGAGAGATCCTTCACGAGACCGTGCTCACCCAGGATCTGGATGTCGAGCCGCTGGTCGTTCCTCAGGGCCTCAATGGCCGCCGCGTCGTATTGCATGGGTTTCCTCCTTGGTGAACGCGCTTGATGCTGGCGCGGGCTCGTTCGGCACCGCCGTCCATATCGGGGTCGCGGAGTGCGCCCCATGCCTCGACCCATAGGGCAAAGGTCGCCGCTGGCCTATCTCGCATCACCAAATCGCAAGGTCCGGCGACAGAGATGGACCGTCGATACCAGCCACGAAGGCTAGGTCGCTGGGCTTGGCAGCGCCGCCGCGACGATAAATTCGTCGCCATCTCAGATGGTTATTCGACGTGTCGCGGTTCCGTCTCACCACGGCGCGGCCCGTGGGCGATGGATGCCAGAACCTTGGGCATCACAACAATGCAAGACCGAGCGACATCGCAGGCATTGTGACGAACGGACCACCCAGACTAACTGAGGCCCAGCGAGACAAATAACCCCAGTCCGCTGAAAAAATGGGAAGACAGGCATGCACTGTTCTCGTCAATCCATATTATTTTTCTTGTTTTCTGAAATAATGGAGGAAATTATGGATCTTAATAGCTATGAAGTTGTCTGGCCGCGCGGCCGTCAGTTCAAGGACGGATCCCGCCTCGCACGGCGCCTCCAGACGCTCGAAGGCAAGACGATCGCCCAGCTCTGGGACTGGATCTTCAAGGGCGACAAGATGTTCGAGGTCTGGGAGCGCGAACTGAAAAAGCGCTACCCGGGGGTGAGCTTCGTCGACTGGCGGGAGTTCGGCGAGATCCACGGGCATAACGAGCGCAAGGTGCTCGAGTCGCTTCCGGAGAAATTCGCCCGCTTCGGCGTCGATGCGGCGCTGGTCGGCGTCGGCTGCTGCGGAAGCTGCACCGCCGGCGTGACGCCCGCGGCGATCCATATCGAGAAGATGGGCATTCCCACGGTCTCGATGATCTGCTCGGGCTTCGAGATGCAGGGCAAGATGACGGCCAAGGGCCTCCAGATGCCGAACCTGCCCTATACGGTTCATCCGGGCCATGTGAACTTCGCCACCGACGAGGAGCTTGATCGCATCGCGGCGGGCGTCATGCTCGACCAGGTGATCCGCGGCCTGACCGTCCAACCCACCGAGGAGGCGCTGAGCACCGAACCCGGCGCGACCGATGTCGTCTTCCGCGGCAACTACAACGCGGTGCAGCAGGAGTTCCTGAAGAACGAATGGAGCGAGGGCCTGCCGGTGGTGCCGCCGACGCGCGAGGCCGTCGAGGAATTCCTGCGGTTCACCGATCGCGACCCGGACGAGGTTCTCGGACTGGTGCTGCCCGACAACCGCGAGGCGACGGTCTGGAACATCGCGGTGAACGGCGTGATCTCCGGCTGCCGGCCGGAATACATGCCGGTTCTCCTCGCCCTCGTCGACGCGATGGTCGATCCGACCTTCGGCGTGGAGCACCTCGGCCAGACGCCCGGCACCGAGACGCTGATCATCGTCTTGGGCAAGATAATCAAGGATCTGAAGTTCAACCACGGTCAGGGCCTCCTGCGTCCGGGCTTCCAAGCCAATACCTCGATCGCGCGGTTCTGGCGGATGTACCTGCGCAACATCGGCGGCTTCCTGCCCGGCAAGGCGGACAAGGGCTGCTATGGCGGCAACTTCCGCATCGTCGTCGCCGAGGACGAGGCCGCCTGCGCGGAAGTGAGCTGGCCGACCCACGGCGAGGACGAGGGGCTGAGGCGCGGCGAGAACGCGGTCACGATCACCGCCTGCACCGAGATGACCCAAGCGATCGAGGTGGGCGACCCGGAGCCCGAGCAGATCCTGAAGAACATCGAGGCCCGCATGGCCGACAACAACATGTTCATCCAGTTCTTCTTCCGGGGCATGGTGACGCGGCCGACCGTGATCCTGACGCCGCTCATCATGCGCCAGCTGGCCGCGAAGGGCTGGACCAAGGAAGCGGTGCGCCGCCACCTCTACGAAAACGCCAAGCTCCGGGTCTCGCGGCTCTCGGGGATGATCCTCAACCGCTTCTACAAGGGCATCAACGACAGGAACTGGCCCGAGCAGCTCGGCACCTCGATGGATGTGGAGCGCGACATCCAGATGGTCTCGAAACCCGAGGATTTCCTCATCGTCATCGCGGGAGACCCGGCGCGCGACCATGTGATGATCGGCTCGAGCAATGGCTACATCGGCTTCCCGGTAACGAAGCGCGTGACCCTGCCGGCCGATTGGGACCGGCTTCTGTCGGGCGAGACGGAGAAGATCGCCGAGCTCGCCTGAGAAGCGGGGCAGTCACGGGACGGGCGCGCTCGCGCGCCGGTCTCCCGAACGAGGAAGCCGCCGCGGTCCCGCGGCAGTCTTCTTGATACCGGCCTCCACCGGACTGACTGACGGGGCGGCGCGGAGCGGCCCGTTATACGGAGCCTCCGGGCAGCGCCTCGCGGGCGACCGCCGCCCGCGCGAGATCCCTGACCGCGTCGCAGAAGAGCTCGACCTCCGCCTGGGTCGTGTAGAGGCCGAAGCTCGCGCGGCAGAGCGCCCCCACGCCAAGCGTCCGCAGGAGCGGGCGCGAGCAGAAGCTCCCAGCGCGCGTCGCGATGCCGAGGCGGTCGAGTTCGACCGCGATCTTCCGGGCATCCAGTCCGGCGATCTCGAAGGAGAGGATCGGGCCGGAATCGTCGGCACCCCACACGCTGACGCCCTCGATCCCGGAGAGCCGGCGCCGGGCATGGGCGCGCAGCCCCCGCTCGTGCGCGGCCACCTGCTCCATTCCCAGCCGCGTGAGGTATCGCAGCGCCACGCCGAGGCCGATCTGCGGGACGATGGCCGGCGTGCCGGCCTCGAACCGGAGCGGGAGGCCGGCATAGACTACGCCCTCGCGCGTGACGTCGCGGATCATGTCGCCGCCGCCCCGGAACGGCCGCGTTTCCGCCATCCGCTCCCGCCGCGCGTAGAGGGCGCCCGATCCGCTCGGGCCATAGAGCTTGTGGCCGGTGATCGCATAGAAATCGCACCCGATCGCCGCGACATCGACGGATGTATGCGCGGCCGTCTGCGAGCCGTCGACCAGCACCGGCACCCCGCGCTCCGCCGCGCCCCGGCAGATCGCCGCGACATCGACGAGACCTCCGAGCACGTTCGACATGTGCGAGACCGCCACCAGCCGGGTGCGCGGCCCGATCGCGTCGAGCACCGCGCCCGGGTCGAGCGTGCCGCCCTCCCCGAGATCGACCCACCGCAGCCTCACCCCCTGACGTTCGCGCAGGAAGTGCCAGGGAACGATGTTCGCGTGATGCTCCAGGGCCGAGAGCACGATCTCGTCGCCCTCCCGAAGCCGGGGCGCCGCCCAGGCGTAGGAAACGAGATTGATCGCGTCGGTCGCCCCGGAGGTGAAGATGATCTCCTCCTCCGAAGCGGCTCCGAGGAAGCGGGCGACGATCTCGCGGGTCGATTCGTATCGTTCCGTCGCAAGACTGGACAGGTAGTGAAGGCCGCGATGGACATTCGCGTATTCGTTTTCATAGGTCTCCGCGATCGCCTCGATCACCGCGCGGGGCTTCTGCGCCGAGGAGGCGGTGTCGAGATAGACGAGCGGATGGCCGTCCACCTCGCGCGACAGGATGGGAAAATCAGCGCGCACCGCCTCGACGTCGTACATTTGGAACCTCCTTTCAGGCTCGGGTGTGTCATAGCCCGGTCTCTCCCGCCGCGCCCTGCCGAGTTGTTGTCCGGCCCTCACCTGGCGTGACCCCCCTCAGCTTTTCTCACGGCTGTGTAACAGCGTTCGATCGCACGGCGGCGAGAATACCGCCTATGGTCCCGGCCAAGGACTTCCTCCCCGGACTGGGCTGCCCGGCGCCTGCCGGGCGGCCGCTTCTTTTCGCGGGCGGACGCGCCGGACAGCCCAGGGGAGCCGCGGATGAACGGGGAGAGTGAGGAGCGCTGGGACGCGGGGGAGCTTGGCTGCGGCGAGCTCGTCGTGCTGCTCCGGATGCGCCTGCGGCGGATGCCGGGCCGGATACTCCACCTGATCGCCCGGGACACCGGGGCCGCCGAGGACCTGCCTGCCTGGTGCCGGATGACCGCCAACACGCTCGAACGTCACGACCCGGCGACTGCGAGCTTCTGGATCCGCTCGAAGTCTGACTGGAACTGAGAACAACACTGGTACCGGAGGGAAGAATGCCCGGAAAATTCGTCGTCTCGATCACCTGCGCCAAGGACGACACTGACAAGGCGACGGTGGGCTTCGTCGTCGCGAACGCCGCCGCCGCCTCGGACAAGGACACGGTCGTCTTCCTCTCGACCGAGGGCACGCGCCTGTCACAGAAGGGGTACGCCGATGACATCCACGAGGAAGGCTTCGCGCCGCTCGGCGAGCTGATGGCGAGCTTCGCCGAGGCGGGCGGCGTCATCTATGTGTGCTCGCCCTGCTTCAAGAAGCGCGGGCTCGACGAGGACAATCTCGTCTCGGGCGCGAAGGTGGTCGGCGGCGCGAAACTGGTCGAGTTCATGAGCGACGGCGTCTCCTCGGTCAGCTACTGAGGCGCGCGATGATCCCGGTCCGCCTGATGCTCGCGACCTTCCTGCTCGTTGCCCTCAGCTATGTCGCGCTCTCCTTCGCGCTCTTCGAGATGCCCGCGACCGAGACCGCGGCCGCGGATTGCGGCTTCCTCCCCGGCGAGTTCGTCTCGGCGGGCGAGCTCACCTTCGGCAGGACCGAGGCCTTCGCGGTGAGCTTCGTTCGCAAGCAGGAATATCTCACCGCCGCGTCGCTCGGCCTCGCCGGGGCCTTCCTCGCCTTCGCGCTCACCGCCGGCCGGCGCGGCGGCGCGGCCTCCGCGGGGGCGGCGGCCGGAGGCGGGCTGATGGCGCTCGGCGCGGTCTGCGTCGGCTGCCTCGCGCCGGCGCTCTCGGTCGTCGGGCTCGGCGTGCTCGGGAGCCTCTTCGCCGGGGTGCCCAAGGCGCTCCTCTTCCTCAACACGCTCGCGCTCACCGGCTGGGGCACGCTCTACCTCTCCCGCCGCCTCGCCACCTGCTCCCCCGCCGCATCGAGGGCCTGACCGATGAAATCGCTGCTGCTCGCCTGCGCCGCGCTCCTCGCGGGCCCCGCTTTCGCCCCCGCCTACGCGGATGACGCGGCGCTGCTCACCCCGGCGAAGCCCGGCTGGCCGCTCGCCCATCCGATCGCGACCGCCGACATTCCCACCCCGCCCTTCTCGCTCCCGACGGAGCGCGGCGTGAAGCCGGCCTATGTCGCCTCCCTGCCCGGCCTGCCGCAGGGGCGCAAGATGACCGACGACTTCGGCCGCGAGACGCTCAAGTACGATGGCGTCTTCATCCGCGGCAGCCGGGTCGAGAATGGCGAGGTGGTGATCCCGCCGGGCGGCCTCGCCTATCTCGAGGACACCTGGGGCGGCGAGGTGGCGCTGCGCGGCGAGAAGGTGCCGATGCTCGGCCGCGACGTGACCTATGTCGATTACGACATGTCGATCGTGGTGAAGCATGACGTGACGATCCCCGCCGGCCAGGCGGTCGCGGTCGGAGGCACGGTCTATCAGTACTACGCCACCGTGGGCCACGAGCAGATGGCCAACAACACGCTGCATGTGAAGACGATCGCGGGCACAGACTGGGAATGGGCCTTCGGTTCCCCGGTGCTCTCGGCGGGCGAGACCGGCTGGTGGGGCGACCGCTTCGCCCAGCTCTACAACCAGGGTCAGGCGCGCGAGATCAAGCGCGAGGCGATCACTTTCGACTGGCTCTCGGGCGTGCGCATGGACCGGATGCTCTACGCGACCGACCCGCTCTTCGCCGGGCTCGCGGGTGCGGGTGACAGCTGGAAGGTCGGCGGCCGCGAGCTCCGGGTCGCGGCGGTGGACGAGACCGCGGGAACCGTGACGCTGGAGCTTCTCGCGGACAGCAAGGTGACGGTGACCCGCGTGCTCGGGCCGGTCCAGGCCGACCGACTGATCGAGGACGACACGGCGCGCAAGGCGCTGGTCTTCGAGGATGGCGACATGGTCGCCTTCCTGTCGCCCTGGCCGAAGGGCTTCGACGGTGGCAAGGCGAGCCTCAAGGTCTACGGCGGCGCCTTCGCGCTCGGCTACGGCGCGGATTACGCGCGCGATCCCCGGTTCGCGAGCTGGCCCGTCGGCTGCCCGACCGGCCATTCCTTCGGCTACATGCTCACCAACAAGGACGAGATCCGCCTCCGCCCGGGAGAGGCCTACGCGGGTCCGGAAGGCTATTTCAAGGTCGTGGTCGACGCCGCCGACGGCGCGGCCGTCACCGCCTGGCATGTCGAGGACCGCGACGGGAACCGCTCGATCAATCTCGGCGGGCCGGAAGTCGCCAATGTCGATCTCGTGCTCGGTCAGGGCCGGGTCGCGGGTCAGGCGATCCTGAAGGACATCGGCCGCGCCATGCTCACCCGCGCCTATGGCGCCGAGGTCGCGCTTCAGAACGCGGCCGCGCCCGAAGGTGCGCCGGCCGCGGCGCCGGTCTCGGAGCCGCCGGTCTCGGAGGCCGCGGTCGCGCCCGCGGCCGGACTGACCCCCGCGCTCGGCCTCGCCTGCGCGGTTCTCGCGCTGGCCTCGGGCGCGGTCGGCTACGAAGTCGCCCGGCGCGGGAAGTGAGGCGGCGATGGATCCCGTCGCCCGCCACGACCACCAGCCCGATGTGTCCTTCGACGGCGGCGATCTCGATTGCGGCAACGGGCTGCTCCTGCTGATCCGCCGTCACATCGACCCGCTGCCGCGCGGCGGGCTCCTCGAGATCCGCTCGACCGAGATCTCTGTCGACGAGGACCTGCCCGCCTGGTGCCGGCTGACCGGCAACGAGCTCGTCTCCTGGACCAAGGTGGCGAAGCAGCGCGCCTTCCTCGTCTGCAAGGGGCGGCTGGACGAGCGCGAGGCGCGGCGACCCCCCACCGCTCGCGCGCCCGAGCCGGTTCCGGCCGAGGCGCCGCGCGCCCGCGTGCCGGTGGCCCCGCCGCCGGTCCCGCCGCTCGCTGTGACCGGCATGGGCTCTTGGCCGCGGCCGCGCTGGATGATCGAGGCCATGCACGCCCATGTCGAGGGGCGGCTCGGCGAGGCGGAATTCCAGGAGACCGCGAACGACGCCGTTCGCCTCGCCATCGCGGCGCAGGAACGCGCGGGCGTCGATCTCGTGACCGATGGCGAGCAGCGGCGCGACAGCTACGCGAGCTTCGTCGCGAGCCGGCTCGACAATTGCCAGCTCATCCCGCTGACCGATCTGCTGCCCCTCGTCGATCACGCCGAGGAATTCGAGGCTGAGCTACGCGCGCTCGACATCCCGGCGGGCGATGTAAGGCATCCGGCGGTCTTCGGCCCGCTCCGCCGGTCGCGGCCCTTGGTGGCGCACGAGGTCGACTTCGCGCGCACGGTGACGCGCGCGCCGGTCAAGGTCGCCCTGCCCGGCCCCTATCTGCTCACGCGGACGATGTGGATGGAATGCATCTCCGACCACGCCTATCCGAGCCGCGAAGCCCTCGCCGAGGACATCGTCCGGGTGCTGCGCGAGGAACTCGCGGAGCTCATGGACGCGGGCGCGGCGATTGTCCAGTTCGACGAGCCGGTGCTCTCGGAAGTCGTCTTCTCCGGCCCGAAGAGCAAGCGCTCCTTCATGTGCGGCGCGCTATCGGAATCGCTCGGGCCGGAGCATGAGCTCGGCTTCGCGCGCGATCTACTGAACGCCGTGCTCGACGGCGCGTCGCGCGACCGGACGGCGCTGCATGTCTGCCGCGGAAACTGGACGCCCGACGAGGCGGTTGCGCTCGCCGGCGGCTACGCGCCGCTTGTTGAGACGCTCGCGGCGGTGCGGACCGGCGCCTATCTCCTCGAGATGTGCACGCCCCGCGCGGGCGAGATGGAGGTGCTCGCCGCGCTTCCGGAGGAGGCGCGGATCGGCGTCGGGGTCGTCAACCAGAAGATCCAGACCGCCGAGGCCGTCGAGGCGGTGGCGGCGCGGATCTCCCGGGCGATCGACCTTTTCGGGCGCGAGCGGGTGCTCCTCCACCCCGACTGCGGTTTCGCGACCTTCGCGGACAACCCGATCTGCGGTGGCGGACTGGCCGAGGAGAAGCTCACGGTAATCGCAAGGGCCGTGGAGCGCTTCCGCTAGAGCGGCGCCCTTTCGGTTTGAATCGATTGGGGATTCCCAAGGCGGCCCGTTTCTGACTCTTTGCTTCGCGAGGCAGGTGTCGGAGCGGCGGGATGAGCAAAACACTGTCGATGGATCTGAGGCGACGGGCGCTGGCGGCGGTTGACGCCGGGGTGAGCCGTCGGGCGGCGGCGGGTCGCTTCGGGGTTTCGGTTTCCTCGGTGATCCGCTGGGACGCGCAACGACGCACGACGGGGAGCTTTGAGCCGAAGCAGCGGGGTGGGGATACGCGGTCACGGCGGATCGAGGCGCGGCACGCGGATGTCATGGCGGCGTTCGAGGAGGAGCGCGACCAGAGCCTCGAGGAACTGCGTGCCCGCCTGGCCGAGCGCGGCATCGCCGCGTCGAGCTCAGCCCTGTCGCGCTTCTTCCAACGTCATGGGCTGACGAGGAAAAAAGACCGGGCACGCGGTCGAGCAGGAGCGCGCGGACTTGCCTCGAGCAAGTGCCGCGCCTGGTTCGAGGCGCAGCCCGATCTCGATCCCGGCAAGCTCGTGTTCATCGACGAGACCTGGACGGCGACGAACATGGCCCGCACCCATGGGCGCTGCCGTCGGGGCGAACGACTGCGGATGGGGTTTCCTCACGGCCATTGAAAGACCACGACGCTCATCGCCGGCCTCCGCCTCGACGGCATGGTCGCCCCGATGGTTCTCGACGGTCCGGTCAACGGCGACTGGTTCGAGGCCTATGTCGCGAAGGTGCTGGCGCCGACGCTTCGCCCCGGCGACATCGTCGTCATGGACAATCTTTCCAGCCACAAGCGCGCCTCGGTCAGGGCGGCGATCGAGGCCAAGGGTGCGCGGCTCACTTTCCTTCCTCCCTACAGTCCCGACTTCAACCCCATCGAAATGGCCTTCGCGAAGCTGAAGGCGTTGCTGCGCAAGGCGGCCGAGCGAACCGTCGACGGCCTCTGGAACACCATCGGCCGCCTCGTCGACGTCTTCTCTCCCCAGGAATGCGCCAACTACTTCGCCGCAGCGGGGTATGATGCAGATTGATCGGGAAATGCTTGTCTTATGGTTTTCGACGGCTTCGAGTGAAAACGAGGCCGCTGGAGATCTGTTTACTGCAGGTCTCCAGCGGCGGGTGCGGGTCGTAAAAATGCAGGCCGTCGCAGGGCCGTGCTAGGTTCTGTTGAGATTCAGGATTCCCATGCGGTTTCGGTTCTGATTCAAGCTCCCAAAAGGGAGCGGTGAATGACGCGAATGATCCTGACGGACGCGCAATGGTCGCGGATCGAGCCGCATTGCCTGGGGAAGGCTTCGGACCCGGGTAGGACGGGAGGGGATGCGCGGCTTTTCCTCGAGGCTGTGCTGTGGATCGCGCGGACGGGAAGCCCGTGGCGTGACCTGCCGGAGATCTTCGGGAACTGGAACACGGTGTTCAAGCGGTTCCGGCACTGGGTAAAGGCCGACGTATTCAAGCGGATTTTCGATGCGCTCTCTGGTGATCCCGACCTGGAGTTCGCCATGATCGACGGCACAATCGTCAAGGTCCACCGCCACGGCCAGGGCGCAAACGTATGGCCCGCCCCGGTTGCAAGCGGCGATTGGGTGAGGACGTGAGCAGTCTGCACAAACGTATCCGGCATGTCGGCACGATGGCCTCCGCCAAGATGGAGATCCGCGCGTTCCGATCCTCATAAAGGGGCCGGCCTCGGGGGGCCATTTTGCGCCGGAGGCTTTCGAAACACCGATCGACTGTCAGGCCATCTTTCTTTCACCACTCGCAGCTTGGCGCGTCCGGCAAGGTGTTCGCCGGCCGCGTATTCGTCATGCCGGCATCGACACGGTCTCATAAATCCGTTCGTGGCGAAGCAGCGCCCACACCGTGCGGGCCATCTTCGCCGCCAAGGCGACGACGGCGACGTTGGGATGGGTTCGGGCGAGAAGTGCTCGCAGCCAGGAGCCGACCGCCGTGTCGCTCCTGGCCAGCGACGGCATGGCGGACCGAGCCCCCTGGATCAGCATCTTGCGAAGATACCGGCTGCCGCGCTTCGTGATTCCGAGAAGCTTCGGCCTGCCCCCGGTGGTGGCCTGGCGCGGCACGAGACCCAACCACGCGGCGAGGTCGCGCCCCTTGTCGAAGGTCGCCGCGTCGCCGACCGCCGCCACCAGCGCGGTGGCATTCAGCGCGCCGATGCCGGGAATGCTTGTCAGTCGCCGAGCGCGGTCGTCAGTTCTTGCCATGGTTGCAAACTCGGCATCAAAGGCGGCGATACGGCGGTCCAGTTCCTCCCAGCGGATCCGCATATCCGCGAGCAGAAACGCCATGCGCGGGCTCAAGGCGCCCGCGCCGGGCTCCAGCAATTCGCCGAGCAGGCGGCGCAGGCGGGCGTGCCCCTGCGCCACAACATGCCCGCGCTCCAGCAGAAGGCTCCTGATCTGGTTGGTCAGGGAAGTGCGCTCGCCGACCAGACGGTCGCGCACCCGATGCAGCGTCTGCACGTCGAGTTGCTCCTCGCTCTTGAGTTCGACGAAGCGCATGGTGGGCCGGGTCGCCGCTTCGGCGATCGCCTCGGCATCGCGGTCATCGTTCTTCTGGGCCTTCACATAGGGCCGCACATATTCCGGCGACATAAGCCGAACCTCGTGACCCAGCGCCGCCAGCGACCGCCCCATGTGATGGGCGCCGCGGCACGCTTCCATCGCCATCGTGCAGGGTGGCAGCTTCGCGGCGAAGGCGATCACGCCGTCGCGGCGCATCCGCCGCCGCACGATCACCGACCCATTCGTATTGAGACCGACGATGCTACAGCTGTTCTTGCCCAGATCGATGCCAAGGATCACTATGCTCATGGTCCGCTCCTTCTTCCTTTGAACACCGACATCCTACACAGACGTCGGCGGGAGGGGCGGGCCATCCATAAAGGGGGACTCAAAGCCAGGCAATCGGCAAGTCCCGAGGCGGCTGGACCACCAAGATCCTCGCGCTGACCGACGCCCTCGGCAACCTGGTGCGCTTCGAACTGCTCCCCGGCCAGCGCTACGACACGGTGGGCGTGGCGCCGCTGATCGAGGGCATCGCTTTCGAGGGTCTGATCGCCGACAAGGCCTTCGACGCCAACTGGATCATCGCCGAGCTCGACGCTCGTGGCGCGCAGGTAGTGATCTCACAGCGTCCGCACCGGCTCGAACCCCGTCAGATCGACACCGAAATCTACAAATGGCGTCACCTCATCGAGAACTTCTTCGGCAAGCTCAAGGAGTTCAAGCGCATCGCCCTACGCGCCTGCAAGACCGACGAAAGCTTCGCCGCCATGATCTACGTCGCGGCAACAATCATAGCCTCGCGATGAATCTCAACAGGCCCTAGAGTGTGATCGCATCCGTCTTTCGCTTTGACCCGAACGGATACCCGAGGAGCGAGCCTCGGACGACAAGCATGGGGTATGCGAAAGATGACCGAAGTTACCATCGGGATCGACGTCTCGAAAGACCGTCTGGACGCCCACCGTCTGCCGGATGGAGAGACGGCTGCTTTTGGCAACGACAAAGCTGGATTGAAACGGCTGATACGCTGGCTGGGAACCAACGTGCGCCG
>NZ_VFRP01000033.1 GCF_006385685.1 Amaricoccus solimangrovi
CGCCGCGCGGAGCTGGAGCTCGTTGATCGGGTGGAGCCCGGGCGAGAACGGCGCCTCGACCGCGCCGACCATGCCGCAGAGCGCGACGCCGATCGAGCCGGTGTTGCAATTCAGCGTGTGCGCGGCGTAGGCGACCGGCCCGTTCGGATCGATCGACTCGTTCGCCTCGATGGGCCAGACGCCGGCGAAGACCGAGCCCTCGCCGTCGACAATCCGGTGATAGTGCTGGCGGTCGAGCGCGGACACGACATTGGTGCCCGCCGTCCAGTGAAGGATGACGCGTTTCATGGAGGTTCCGATGTCAGGGGTCAGCCGGATCCGCGCCCGGCCCGCGCTGGAGGCTATGGCTTTCGGGAATTGAAGGCCCGGAGCTCGTCGCGGACCTCCCGGAGCAGCGTCTCGAAACCCTCGAGGCGCTGCCCGAACTGCGCGGCGGCGACGTCGGCCTTGTTGAGCCGGTCGGCGTTGGCCCTCGACGCGGCGGTGTTGTCGCGAATGTCCGCCCGCACGTCGGCGAGCTGGGTATCGACGTAGGAGCGCAGGTTCGTGAGATCGATGCGCTGCTGGTTCACCGCGCTGTTCAGCCCGGCCCAGAGCACGCCAGCCGCGAAGATCGCGATGACCCCCGAGAGCACGCTCCCGAGGATCGACCAGATGTTGACGGTCCAGTTGATCTCCGGTCTGGGCAAGGGCGCTTCTCCTTGGGCGTGAAAGGCATCGGGGGGCGGTGCTGTCGCCGGCATGTGTAGCTATTGACTTCATGCGTAGCTTTCCGCTACACATGTGACATGAAACCGATCAGCTACAGCAAGGAAGCTTTGAAGACGCTTCGCCGGATGCCGGCGAACACCTCGGGCCGAATTCGCGAGAAGATCGAAGCCTACGCCGCTGATCCCGCCTCTCAGGCCAACAACGTGAAGGCACTCCAGGGCGCCGAGAATACCATCCGCCTCCGTGTTGGAGACTGGCGCGTCATCATGGAAGAGACAGCTGTCATAGCGGTGATCAGGGTCGCCGCGCGTGGCGGAGCATATTGAAGGGGAGAGCCACCATGTCCGAGACCATTACCATCGACCGCGCGGAATACGATCGACTCGTCGCGCTCGCGGAGGATGCCGAGGATCTCCGCGCCGTCGCCGATTTCCGTGCCCGGCTCGAGGCCGGAGAAGAGGAGCTCATGCCCGCCGAGTTCGCCGATCGCATCCTCGACGGCGAGTCCCCGCTGCGCGTCTGGCGGGAATACCGCGGCCTGTCGCAGGCGGAGCTCGCAAGGCGGTCGGGCATCAACCGCGTCGTCATCGCCGACGTCGAGGCCGGGAGGAAGGGCGGCTCCGTCGCCACCTTCAAGGCGACCGCCGAGGCGCTCGGCGTGACGATCGACGACCTGGTCTGAGCGGCGGCGACATATGTGCATCCCGCCTCCCGACGCGCCGCCGGCGCTGCACCTCCTCGCGGTCATCGAGGAGGTGATCGTGGAGCGCATGGCAGGCGCCGGAGGGAATGTACCCCTGGGCGAACTCCTCGAGGTCCGCCGCTGGCTGATCGAGATCCTCGCGGAGCAAGGTCATGTCCCGGCAAGAACGAGAGAAGGTCTCCCGTCCCACCTGAACTGAGGTCGGTTCAGGCTTCCCGCGCCGCCTCGAATCGAAGCCAGTGGCGCACGTTTCGAATGCACCGGCTCTTGGGCTGGCCAAATCGTAGTCTTTCGATGATGGACGGGAGGGGGTACCCGCGCGGCTTTCAGGAAGGCACGCGGGATTGTATGCTGATACTCAGCCGTTTCTCGATCGCATTTGCGGGATCGGGGAGCGGTCAGGCCCTCGGTTGGCAGGGCGCAACGCCGCCGGGGGCCGCCGGGTCAGACGAGCTTCGCCACGGGCGGCAACAGCTGCGCCAGCCGTGTCAGCCCCTTCGGCGTCACCCGCACCTGGGTCGCGGTCTTCTCCGAGCCATCCGACCGGTAGACGGTCATCGTCTTGTGCTCGAGGAGGCCGGAGGCGAGCTTATCCTGATAGGCGACCTCCCCGCCCCCGCCGCGGGAGTAGATCCAACCGTGCGAGCGCAGGAACTCGAAGAGAGTCTTCGGCCGGACCTGCAGTGTCTTTGCGGTGTCGGTGATGCAGAGACTGCCGTCGGAGGTCGCGATGCGCTCCAGCGCCTGGACCTGGGGCTGCATCTCGTCGACGCGCCCTTCGAGGACGAGCACCTTCTCGCTATAGGTCAGCAGCAGACCGCGCATCGTCGCGGGATCGTTCAGCGCCCTGAGCGGATCAGCTGGCGGTTGCCCCTCCAACTCCAGCCAGCGATCGATGATCCGCTTGCGGAGCTTGACGTTGTAGCCCGCGACCAGCGTCAACGTCAGATCCTTGGGAAGGAGGAAGCACGGGTTCTCCTTCCCGTTCTCCGCGATGTAGTTCCCCCCAAATTTGGGGGCTACCTCTCCGAGCTTGTCGAGCATCTTCTTGATATCCCGCATCACGTGATCATGGCGCTTCTCGCACAGCTCGGCGATCTCGCGGCTCGACATGGTGAGCGGCTGGTCCGCGCTGAATGCGGCTACCATCGCGCGCGCCACCCCGCTATTCTCAACCTCAGGCATCTTCGGGAGACCCTTTCCCTTTGGTGTTAGATGGAGCCGCCCGGCAAGGCGACTTTGTCGTCTTCGGCGGCGGGGATGTTGCTTGCTGGCTTGTTCCCCGCCGCCTCCTGAAGCAGCATCACGACATGGGTGTTGAACGAAACCCCCAGCCCTGATCGCCTGGTTTCAGCTGGTGTAGTAGCTGGCAGGCACGTCCACGGGCGCGGTGCCCTCGACGTAGCAGACGGCGCAGTCGGCCAGCGCGAACCACGGCAGGACGCCATAGAGGTAGCTCGACCCCACCACCCGCTGGCTCCAGGTCCAGTCCTTCGAATTCGAGCCGTCGCCGTCGTTGCGGGTGTCGTGCGCGAAATCGAGCCAGCCCACCTTGTCGCGCGTGATCTCCCGCATCCACGCGACCGCGACCTTCAGGCGCGCCGCGGTCGCGATGACGCGAGGGTCGGTGCGGGACATCACGCCCGAGGCGAGGCCGGCCATGAAGGCGTAGACCCCCGCTCGCACCGCGCCCATCATGTATTCCATGGACGATCTCAGCCCTTCGGCGTCCTGCCCCTCCAGCTCCACGCCCATGCCGATCTGCCCGACCAGCGCGTTGAGCGCGGCCGTCGCACTCCCCTTGATCTTGCCGCGCCCGTTGTAATTCAGCCCGTTCTTGGTCGCCGCCGCCGTCTTGCAGACCCGGCTGAACATGTAGTCGACCTCGCGGCAGACGATGCCGGTCAGGTCGAGAAGGGACAGCGCGCCGCCGGTCGAGGCGTCTCCCGTGGCCCAGTTGCTGCACTTGCGCACGATGTCGGCATAGGTCGGCGCCCCGCTGGGGCGCGCCGGCTTGAAGCTGCCCGCGGTATTGGTGAGGCCCGCGTCGACGAGCTCGTCGTAGAAGTCCTGCACCGCCGCCGTGTTGCTCATCGACTTGAGCACCGCGTCGCCTGCCTGCGCCGACCCGAAGAAGCACGCGCCGATCGTGACGAGGAAGCGCGGCGGGCACCGGAAATTCGGCATGCTCGTGAGATTGGTCGGGTTCGCATAGCCCAACATGTCGCGGAGCGTGTCGGAGCCTTCCTTGCCGACGGTGGCGCCGGCGATCATGCCGGCCTTGGTGAGGAGGGTGACCTTGTTCTTGTCGGCGCTGCTGAGGTCTCCCCATTGATTGGCGTCCAGCTTGGCGAACAACGCGGCGGTGGGAAACGCGCTCTCGTGCTGGGCCGCGTAGCTCGCGACCATCGCCGGGCATGCCGCGCCGGTGAGGCACGAGCGCAGCCAGCCGAGTCCGAGGCTCCGCAGCGCGCTGTCCCCCGCGAGCGCGGCGTAGGACGCGACCGGCCCTATCGAACCGCGCGTCCCGATGTTGCCGCTGTAGCCCGCGCGGATGGCGGCGAACTGCGACTTCGGGTCATAGAAGGACGACCTCGCCTGGTTCGTGCCAGTGCCGGTCGCGAACGGGATCGGCAGGGCCGTGACGCCGGGATCGTCCAGACCGACGATGTCGAACGGAGCGATCGACCCCGCGAGCCGCATCTGGCCGCTCGCGCCGTGGAGCCACCAGAGGCGTGGATAGGCGCGGCCACCGACCGGGCGCCGGCCGGAGGAATACCAGGTGAGGCCCGCCGTGACGGCGGCGGCGGTGGCGCTCGGCGCCGCTACCTCGTCGCCCATGATCTCGCGGATGAGCGTGAAATCCTCTCCCGCGACGGTGGTCGCGACGGTGATGCCCGCCGCCGTGGTGAACTTCAGGTGCCCGCTTTCGTCCGCGAAGCCCTGCGCGGAGGCCTCGGTGAGGTCCGTGACTTCGACGACGTTCCAGTCCGCCTTCGGCACGTCGTCCGGCCACGACAGGCCCGAGGCGGTCTCGGGGCCCCTGATCTCGATCGCCGCCACGAACTGCGCTCCGGACGCCGCGCCCGTGTAGGTGTGGTCGACGTCGTCGGCCGCCGCCCAGGCGGTCGCGGGGGCCGCGGTCGATCTGGAGATGGTCTTGCGAATGCCGCCCGCGGCGTTCTGCACCACGAGCGTCGCATCCGGCCGAAGCCCGGGCGCTTGGCTCGTCTGCGCCGAGGCGATGAATGCGAGATCGAGGACGATCGAATTGGCACCTTCGAGGGTGAGCCCGGGGTGATCGAGGCGCTTGGCAAAGGACTGCCAGGTCAGCGCATCGGGCGTCCCCTCGAGGGTATTGGCTCCGAGCGGATTGGACCAGTCGACGCCCGGGATCGAGATATAGGTCGGCCGGCCGTCTCCCCAGTCCCCGAGATCGCCGTCCTCGCCATCGCTGTCGGCGCGGCGCCAGCACACCGCCATGTACTGGCCGCTGCTGCCCCCGAGGAAGAGCACGTTCCAGAGGTACTGGCCGGCGAACGTTCCGCTCAGATCCGGCACCGGAAAGGCGTCGTTGCTGTTCCGGCGCACCGCCGCCAGGATCATGTCGTCCGTGAGATAGTTCGTGAAATCCGCGGAGCCGGCGGTGTTCGACCCGCCCACGCCGCGGACCTCGGGAACGGTCGCGGGCGTGACGTTGTGGATATCGAGCTGGAACGACGTCTCGTCGAAGCCCCCGCTGTTGCGTGCCCGCACGACGACCTCGGCGTCCGAGACGATGGAGGACAGCGCGATCGAGAGGGTGTCGGTCTCGGCGCTGTAGGTGACCAGGGAGACGCCGCCGGCGGTCGGTCCATTGACCTCGATCGTAAGGTCGGAGCCGGAGAACAGGCCGGCGACCGACACGCTCTCGTAGGCGCCGCTCCGCTGCTCGAACGACTGGTCGGCGAGCGAGCCGACGAGCGCCGGCGTCGGGTAGGTGATCGGGATCCCGGCCGTGTAGACGCTCGTCTCACCGGCGCCGTTGCGCGCGGTGACCCGGTACGAGAGCGACGTCAGATCGTCCTCGGCGGTCGGCGTGTAGCTGCTCGTCTCCGCGCCAGGGATGTCCGCGCCATCGCGGAGGGCCTGGAAGTCGTAGGCGGTCGGGCTGTTCGTCCAGACGCCGCTCGAAGCCGTGTGAGCCGAGCCGATCTTGCCCGGGCCGGCGATCTCCGGCGCGGTAACCAACGCCGGGGCCCCGCTCTGCACCAGGCCCTGCGTCGTGAAGGACTTCTGGCCGCTGGCGGGATGCCAGCGGAGGGCGTCGGCCTCCCGATAGAGCAGGATCCCGAACACCGTTTCGCCGGCCGATGACGCCTCCGACCCGAGGAGGCTATCGCCCGGCGCGGCCGCGACCGTGGCGGCGTGGATCGCGTCGTAGTTCGCGGGCGCATAGGGCAGGGAGCCCATGTAGCAGCGCAGCTCCACGCCGGCGGGAACGACCCGCGAGGGCGCGACCGTGGTGCGCGGGAGGCCGACCACCCCTCCGGCCTCCACCGTGTCGCGTTCTTCCACGAAGCCCCAGTCGTCGCCGGTGATGAAATAGCTGTCGTCCTGGTCGATCGGAATGATGACCGCGTCGCTGAAGCCGCCGGGTCCGGCGGCCGAGATCGCGCGAATCCGGAACGTGGCGTTCCAGGTCGGGACGCCCCACTGCCAGATGTCGGCGTAGCTTTCCGGGGTGAACACCACCGAGAACGGCATCGGGGCGGACGCGGGGATGGAGAGGACGGTCGCGGCGCCGTCGAAAACCACCTGATAGCTCGTGACCGCCTCCACCGAGGCCGGCGCCTCGATGATGTTCAGGTCGATGCGATAGCCGTCCTCGTATTGCACCGGCGTCGAGAAGTGGGTGCCCGCGACCATCTGCTCGGGCAGATCCGGGTTTGTCTCGTCGATCTCGGGCACGGCGAACAGCACCCCCTCGCCGAGCGAGGACGCGACGAGGCGGAACCGCGCTCCCTCGGACAGGGTGGCGGTGGCGACCTGAACGATGGCGAATCCGCTGTCGGGATCGAGCGCGGCGGCGGGAAGCCGCGAGCCGGCGGGGCGATCGCTGAGACCGGAGATGATCGATTCCATCGGGATCTGCGCGGCGATCTCCTCTCCGGAGGGCAGCGCGTCGGCCGGCAGGCGGCCCTGGTCGTCGGCGGACAGGATGCCGTTCGGGGCCCCGACCTGTTCCGACCCGACTTTCGAGTTCACGACGGCCTTGATCTGGTTCAGGTCCGCCGAGGTCACGCTGGAGCCGGGCATCTTGTCCGGATAGGTCACGTCCATGGGGATCACTCGCTGACTGTGAAGGGGAGGGTGGCGGGGAGGACGTCGGCGCCTGGCGTCGCTCCGACGCGGATCATTTCGACCAGGGCGTCGATCTGGGTTTGGAGGTCGGCCACCGCGGCGGCGTGCTGCTCGGGCGATACGAAGGAGTCGGTATCGGCGTAGGCGGCGCTGCCCAGTTGCGTGGGCTGAACCGCCGTCTCGGCCTTGGCCGCCGTCGCCGCGAGTTCCGACGCGGCGATCTGCTGGAATTGAGGCGTCTCCGGGTCGCCGTTGAGCGCGACGAGGAACCCGGCGTCGCCGACGGGTACGACCGGGGCATCTGTCAGCTCAGGCACGGGTCGGCACCTCGCCCCGCGCAGGAAGCCGGACCGGGCGCGTGCGCGCCCGGCATCTGCGTCGTCATCATGGGAACCTCAGATCTGGGAGCTTGCCTCGAAGAAGGCGTCGATCTCGGCCGGCGACTTGCCGGCCGCCGCCGCGAGCAGGTCGACGAGCGGGTCAGCCCGCTCGATGACGGACATGCGCGCCCAGGTGATGCGCGCGGCAACCTGGGCTTCATCGGGCAGACGCGCGATCACGGCCTCGATCGCCGCCGGAATGGCGCCGGAGCAGGCGGCGGCCACGGCCTCGTCGGCCGTGACGACCCCGGCGCGCGCCAGTCCGATGAACAGCTGCGGGGGCGTCAGACGCATCTCCGCCCGCCGGGCCGCGAGCTTGGCCGCTCCGGAGACGACGAACATCACGGGGCCACGTCGACGGCGCAGAGCGCGCCCAGGAAAGGGAACGACGGCCGGATCTCGACGAGATACTCCCCCGGCTCCTCGAAGCGCATCTCGAACCCCGCTCCGGGCACCTCTCCCATCTCCAGGCCGTCGACCAGGACCAGCGCGCCGGACGGAACGCCGGGCACGCTCCAGACCGCCCCGAGGGCAACCCGGGCCTGGTCCGGCAATCCGCTCGAGGGCCGGCGCTGGAGCGCGCCACCGGAGACCCAGTGCGTGCGCGGCCCGCCTTCCCCCTCGACGACGCCAGTCTCTCCCGCGACCTCCTGCGCCGCGACCTGGGCCTCGCTGGCCTCGATCGCGTAACGGATCCGGCCGGTAGCCAGCTCGAATACGACCGCTTTCAACGCTTGACCCCCATGGCGAACGCGGTCGCATCCAGGACGGTGAGCAGAATGCCCGCATCCCTGCGGGCCTGCAGGCTGACGGTATGCGTCCCGGCTCCGACCGCCCGGGCGCCGAGCAGCACCTGAAGGGTATGGGCGCCGGTCCCTTCGATTTCATCCACGGTCGTTCCGCCGATGCGGATCCTGTAACCCCATCCGCCCGAGGTGCTCGAGGTGGTGACGCGCATCACGCCCTGCGCCATGATCGTGCCCCCGAGGCCCATTGCCACGTTGAAGTCGAGCACCGAGGCATAGTCGCCTGTGACGTTGTAGTCGGCGAGGCGGCGGGCGAAGACCGGCACGGTCACCGCCTCGCCTGCGATGGTGAGCGTCTCGACCCAGCCGTTCACCGCGGCGAAGTCGATCAGGTCGGCCTTCTCGGCGGTGATCGCGCGCGCGGCGAGCTGCGGCGTCGCGATTCCCTCGGGCTCGATCAGGGTCGATCCCTTGCTCTGGCGCACGACGCTCGGCGCGAAGAAGCGCACCTGTCCGTTGGTGGTCGCCACCTCCCAGCGCCATCTGGCGCGCCGCGCCTCGCCGGGCACGACGATGGTATTCGAGATGTCCTGCGGCGCGGCGTCATTGCCCGAGACCGCGCCGATGACAATGTCGGAGACGGCGTCGCCGTTGCTCTTCGTGAACACGATGCGCGCGCGCGCCGTCATCGAGGAGCCGCCGATCCGGCCGATCTGCGCCGAGCACACGAGCCGCATGCCGGGGCGGACCGGGAAATCCCTGCCATCGCACCGCCGGTTGCTCGCGCCGGCCACCGATCGGATCTCGCCGAGCGAATCCGCGCTTCCCGAGCTGGTCTCGGGGATGACCGTGAAGTAGTCCGAATTGCTCCAGGCTGTGCGCGACTGCAGCTGATCGTCCGGCACCATGTTGAAGCCGAGGTCGGTCACGACGACCTCGCCGGCTGACAGCGTGCCCGGGGCGATCACGTTGCGCCCATCGAGCAGCACCGCGCCGCCGGCGCCATCCTCGTCGTCCCAGGCGACGAGCCGGATCCCGGCGGAACCGCCGCCGGCCACCGCGCGCATCACCAGCGCCGAGGAGGCGTGACCCGCCGAGGCGACGGCCGTCGCGGTCATCGTGACCATCGCCGCGAAGTCGTCGAATTCGGCCGCGACCTCGCTGCGCATCGTCGCCACGGCGGTCTCGGCGTTCGTCGCCGCCGCCATCGCGGTCTGGGCGAGCGCGTGGGCGACGCCATCGACCAGGCGGGCCTCGACCGCCGTGAATACGCCGACGCCGGTGCCCGTCTTGCGGATCTCGAGCTGGGCCGTCGCGGCCCGGGCGGGGGCCGTGACCGTGGAGAAGGCGCTGTCGACCCAGCTCCGGCCGGTGATGTTGAGGGTGCGCGTGCTGGTCGTGAGCACGACGCCGTCCGCGTCCCGCCACGCGAGCCGCATCTGCAGGTCGAGATTGATCGTCCCCGATCCCGCCCCCGCCGCCTTGAGGGACAGGGACATTACGTCGCCGGGCTTCACCGGCACGCCTTCGAATGCCCTGGCCGTGGCGTCGGTCTCCGCGTAGCCCGTGAAGGCGGTCGGCGCGGAGGCGAGCGCCGTGACGGCGGAGGAGCGGGCCCTGACGGACCATCCCGCCGGCCAGACCGTCCACCACTTCGGACGAACTCCGGCGGCGAGCGCGGCGCCGTCGAGGGACAGCGTGGGGTTGCGCACCCAGTTGGTGCCGCCGAACGTGGCCTCGACCGTCGAGACCCGCCCCGCGAGCGCGGAGGTCGCGTCGCTGACGGCGACCAGACTGGTGGAGATCGCCGCGTCGGCCGCCCCGAATTCCGCCCGCAGCGTCTCCTGCGCGGCCGCGATCGCGCCGCCCGGGCCGACGATCGTGAGGCGCATGTCTTCGATCGAGGCGTCGGCGTAGCTGTTGGCGAGGTAGGCCTTGACCTCGGCCTCCGTCGCCGCGCGGATGTCGAGATAGTCGAGGCGCAGCGAGGCCGCGGGAGTCTCGGAGGCCTGCTTGGCATAGCAGACCAGCTGCACCGCGCTCGCCTCGACCGGGCGCTTCCAGACGATCTCCCGCGACTGCGTCCGGTCCGGATCGATGACGAAGCCCCAGTCCTCGACCAGGCGGCCGTAGGCGTTGGCCGCGCCGAAGGCGTCCCCCCGGATCCACGATCCGCCGCTCGATTTCCACTCGGCGCGCAGGCGGCCGCTGGAGAGATCGCCGGAAAGGCCGCGCAGCATGGCGGACACGACCACGTATTCCGCCTCCGCGTCCGCCGCCGGAAGCTGGCCGGCAACATCCGAGGAGGCGCGGACCCAGGCCTGACCGGTGCCGGTCGGCACGTCGATCAGCAGGCCGGAGCCGTAGAACGCTTCCGAGGTCTCCTGCGAGCCGTAGGTCGCGATGCCGCCGTTTGCCCAATGGGTCGGGGCGCCGGCCTCCCAGGTGTGGAAGGTCGGGTCCGCCGACCAGCCTCGCTTCATCCCGGCCAGCGCGATGCCGGTGAGGTTCGCCAGCGCGGCCTCGTCGAACTCGCCGAGCGCGGTCGTCAGCGCGTCGAGGCGGTCGAGCGTTTCCTCGGATAGCCCGGAGACGGTGGCCTCGACCTCGTTCGCCTTGGTGAGCGCCGCCGTCGCATCGTCGGCGGCCTCGTTCGCCCGATCGAAGGCATCGTCGATCCTGGCGCGGATCGTGTCCTCGAGATCGGCTTCCTTGATCCGGACATCCGGCGCGGTGACCGGCAGCCAGTCCGACCACGCCCGGCCCTCGGTCGGCGCGAAGATCGCCTGAACCTCATAGTCCTCGCCGGCGACGATGCCCTCCGAGATGATCAGCCTCAGAGCCTCGACGTCGTTGAAGACGGAATAGGTCACGGCGACGCCGGACAGCGTGACCGGCTCGCCTCCCAATGTCAGGGCGAGGGTCGCTCCGGTGCTGTCCGGAGCCGGGGCGACGCTCGCCGCCGGCAGGTGCGTTCCGTCGCTCGCCAGCCGCACCCGATAGCGCACCGCGTCGACATTCTCGGTCTCGGTCCAGCGCAGCCGGATCGCGGGCTTGCGCGCCGATCCCGAGCCATCCTTCACCGTGGCGGGCTCGACGGTGAAGGCCCCGATGCGCGGGGTTCTGCCCGGCCGCCGGGGCGGCTCGATCACCACCGGGACTTCGAAGTCCTTGTCCCAGTCGTAGTCGGACGGATCCCATTCCCGGAGCGCGATCGCGACGCAGCCGGACGGAAGATCTTCGACCCGACGCAGCTCGAACGACTTTGCGACATAGCCGTTCCGGGCGCTCGTCCAGGCGACCGTGTCGATCGGGCTCAGCTTCTGCGCCTCCGGGGGCAGGGAATGGACGTGATTTCGGAAGCGCCGGTTGTCCTCGAGCGCCGAGCGGATGAGCCGTTGCACCTGGTGCTTGTACGGCACGACGGGCAGGCTGAGGTTCGCGATCGACCGGCGTCCGCCATCCTCGGCTTGATAGGCGAGGCTATGCCGGAGCGGCGCGTCCTTCGCCTCCCATCCGGACTCGGGCTCCGGGTACTGCGCCCCGACGCCATTGTAGGTCGCGTCGAGGGAGGGGAAGGGATCGAACTGATCGGAGGAGGTAACGATCACGTCGTCGTCGTCATAGGCGTAGACGGGCAGCCCGGGCGCCCCGCAGCGCGTCAGCCATGTGCCCGCGACTTCCGCGACCACGCCCTGGCAGGCCTTGAGCAGCTCCTCGATCACGGAGGCCGGCTCATCGCTGAGCTTGATCTCGAGCCCGGCCCGATACTGCGGCTCCGCGCCGCCGTTCTTCCTGTCGATCGGCAGGTCGCACTCGTTCATCGCCGCGAACCAGGTGCTGGCCGGCAGGTCGCGCGCGGCGATCCCCTGGCCACCCCACAGGAATTCGCCGGTGATCGGGTCGTGGAGGCCGCGCTTGATGTTGTAGATCATCACCTGCGGGTTGTTCGTCGGCTCCCAGGTCCGCCAGTTGTTCCAGCGCTGCGCCCCGCTGCCGCCGGCGGTGCTGTCGCGCCTGGGGTCGTAGAGGCCGTAGTCGTCGAGCTCGACCATGACCTGCGGCTTGCCGCCGCGGTGCACTTCCGGGCTGTAGCGGGCGGTGACGATGAGGTACGGCACGCCGAGCCCGATCATGTCCGCGAGCCATGGGTAGGTCGCCGGGGCCTGGTATTTCGCGGCGAGCATCGGGTCGGCCGAGGTCTGGGTGCCGTCGTAGAACTTGACCCACAGGAAATCCTTTCCGTCCTTCTCGTAGCCTTCGACCGGCCAGCCGTAATCCGGATGCGCGGCCGGCTTGAGCTTCGCCCATTCGCCGTTGATCCAGACCCGGGAGAGCCGGGCGGGCCAGTCGGCCAGTTCGATCACCTGCGTGTAGAAGGCGTTGGCGGCGCTCACGCTCGGCGCGCCGTGGGACCCGTGGAAGACCAGGTCGCCGGCGGTGCAGAACCGGCCCATGAGCCGCGTGCCGGACTGGTTCTCGCCGAAGCCCATCGAGATCTTCGTGCCGGTCGGTCCCTGACCCTGTTTCGGCGCGAGCGCCTGCGACAGGGCCGAGAAGGCGACGCCGACGGCGAGCTGCTGGATGATGCCGATCGCCGTCGCGGTTCCGGCCGCCGTGAGGCCGACGCTCGCGCCGATGGCGAGCGTCGTGGCGGCGGGCGCGAGCGTGACGAAGGCGCCGCCGGCGATGACGGCCGCTGCTGCGACGGGGGGCATGGCGTCAGACCTTCAATGCGACCCGCGCGGCGAGCAGGTCGACCGTGACCAGCCCGTCCACGCTCATCAGGAAGATCCGCGCGCCCTGGACCACGCCGAGGGCGAGGCCGTCCTCGACCTGGACCACCGCGAGATCGCCGACCTGCGCGAGCGACGGCGGGATCTCCGCGAAATGGGCGCGCGCCATGTCGACGTGATCCATATAGCCCTCCCGGCGCAGCGCTCGGACGCCCCCGGTGAGCGTCGTGTAGGAGTCGCGAAACTCCGCCGCGAGGTCGGTGCCGGTCATCGCGGCGACGGCGCCGGCGGCGAAGAGGGCGCAGTCGAGGCCGCCGTAGGCGAAAGGCGACCGCCGCACGCGCTCGACATAGCAGCCGAGCCGGGCGCGCCAGTCCGGCCGGCGCCTGATCGCCGTCATGACCGCACGTCCTTGGTGCCCCAGGGCACGTCCCAGGCGCGCGCTGTGCCCTTGTACCGCCGGAACCGGTCATCCTCGCGACGACGCTGCGCCTCGTCCGATTTCTTGCGCTCCGAGGTGAAGGTCAGCATCCGCGCGGTTGAGACCAGCTGCACCTCGATCGTTGCCTCGCCGCCCGCCGCCGGGCGCTCGATCGGGGCCGTGTTGACGAACCCCTTGAAGCGCGGCTCGGGATCACCGATCGGGAGTCGACTGTCCGGGTCGTAGGAGCGGCGCCAGATCTGGGCGCGCGCGCCGCGCGCGTCGTAGAGCCGGAACGCCGCCTGGACGGGCTCGCTGAGCGCGGAAAGCGTGACCGAGACCGGCCGGATGTCGAGGCCGGTCTCGTACCGGATCGAACTGATCGAGATGAGGCCGAGGTTGAAGAAGGTCCGCGTCTCGGTCGCTCCCGAAAACATGTCGGTCACCCGGATCTGCTCCGTGGTCTCTCCCTGCCAGATGCCCAGCCCGTGAATATCGCCGCTCTCGCGGTCGCGGGCCTCGATCCAGATCATCTGGGCCTCGACGAGCGCGCCCCGGCGCTCCCGCTGGCCTTGCGCGCGGGCATTGACGGCGCGCATCAGACGGAAGCCTCGATCGCCTGGAACGAGCAGCCGTCGGAGAGCATCTTGCGCGTGACGCCGGCGGCGAAGCTGCCCGGGGCGATCATCATCAGCGCGGTCGGGCGCTCGAGGAAGACGCGGACCCCGGTCACCGTGCCGGTCTTGAGCGCCGGCGTCACCGTGATGGAGGGCGTCAGGCCCGAGCTGTTCGCGGACACCGTGTCGATAATCCTGTGGAGCGAGCGGCGGTCGCCGCGGTTGAACGCGAGCATGTCGCCTCGGGTCAGCGTGTAGCCCGAGGGCAGCCCGGAAATGCGCAGGGAGACGTTGTCCGACCCGATCGCATGCAGCAGCGGCGCGCTGTTGCCGAGTTCCGAGCCATCCGGGTCCGCCGCCGGAAAGGGGCGGCGAATGTTATAGAGGTGGAAGAGGCGATGCGGCAGGATCGCTTCGAACAGCGCCTGCAGCTCGTCGGCGTCGCGGTTGTTGTAGCGCGCGAGCGTCACGTCGGCGATCCATTTCGGCGGAGCGATCTCCGAGACGATGATGTCGCCGCGCCCCGTGCCCGAGGTCTCGACGAAATCCCGACGCCAGAAGGTCATCTCGCGCACGCGGAGCTTCCTGGCAAAGACATCCCGGCCGAGCGGAAATTCCAGTGCCATCAGCGGGCTCCCTTGAGCCTGGGATCGGCGATCGCGCGGCCGACGCCGTCGCGGAACGAGGCGCGGGCGCCGTCCATCGCGGTGTTGACCGTGTTGGAGGTCACGCTCTGGACGTAGGCGCGCAGCGCCCCGGCATCGTCGACCGAAACCCCGACCGAGACCCGCACGTCCTGCGTGGCGCCGCCGCCGCCGGCGCGCGGCACCTCCGGATAGACATAGCCGGACTGGTCCGGCACGAAGAGTTCCGCCTGGTTCTCGCCGACGACATAGGGCTGACCCGCGCGGACCGGGCCGCCCCGGGCGCGGGCGCCGATGCCGAAGATCTGGGTGAAGACCCCGCCGGCGGCGGTCGCGCCGAAGCCACCCCCACCACCCACGCCTCCGACGAAGCTCTGGAAGGCGGTCGAGAGCGCCATGTCGGCGAGGCGGCCGGTGAGGTCGGACAGGGCGCTCCGGAAGCCGTCCGCGCCTTCCATCGCCCCCTTGAAAAGGCCGCTGAGCGAGCGCGCGGCGAACTGGTTCACCGCGTCGACGCGCTCCGTTTCGGCGCGCAGCGCCTCCATCTCAGTGATGAGCTGGGAGATGTGCTGCCCCTCGGCCGAGTAGAGATCCACGCCAGCCTGGCGCGTGGCCTGAGCGATGCGCCGCGCCACATCGGTGCGTTCGACCTGCTGCCGTTCGAATTCGAGCCCCTCGATCACGCGCTCACGGGTCTCCTGTTCCTGCTCGAGCTCGCGCGCCGCCTTGGCCGCTTCCGACTCTCCGGCGCTGCGTGCCTTGTTCGCCGCCGCGCGCGCCTCCGCCTCCGCCTCTCGCTGCAGGGCGAGGCGCGTCTCGTAGGGGATGGTCTGCGAGTCGCGCGCCTGCCCGGTCCGCGAATCCTCGGTCGCGGCGAGCGGCGCGGTCTTCGCGTCGAGGCGCGCCTTCGAATGGTCCGCCTCGGCCGCCATCAACTTCTGGAACTCGGCATGCGCGTCGGCGGCGTTGCGCGCCGCCGCCGCCATCGACGCGGCGAGCTGATCGCTGGCGCCCGCAGCGCCATTCGCCGCCCCCGTCAGGTCTCGCATCAGCGCGGCGGCCTCGGAGATCTTCTCCGACGCGGTCTCCACCCCGGACGTGAACTCCTGCATCGCCGGGGGAAGGTCCTCGGCGCTGAGGCCCCACTCCTCGATCATCTGACGAGTGTCGAGCATGATCGCATTGCGGTCCTCGGACCCGGCGGCGGCGTTGAACCGCTCCATCGCATCGACCAGATGCTGGGTCTGCTCGAGGCTGAGGCCCAGGGACCCGCTGATCTGGGCGAGTGCGTTGTCATCCGAGAATTCGAGTCCCAGCGCCTGGAATTCGGCGCGGATCCGCTCGATCTCCTCGCTGAGCCCGGAGAAGGCTCCCTCTCCGACGGATTCGATGGATTTGCCGAGCTCGTCGATCTCTCGCGCCCGCATCGAGGCCACCAGCGCGGCGACCTGCTCGGACGTCCCCGCGAACTTCTCCCGCAACTCGTCCTGGCCGAGCTTCACGAGATCCGCCGTCTCGCGGGCATGGTCCATCGACTCGTCGAGTTCCTTGATGCGCTCGGACAGCGTCAGGGCTTCTTCGCCGGAAGAGAGGAACGCGGCCGCGAGCGGCACGCCGACGGCGACGGCGGCGCCCGCCACCGCGCCCCAGACCCCAAGGCCGCCGAGGAGCTGGGGCAGCTGCTGAGCGAACGCGGTCACGGGCGAGGTCCCGTTGGCGACCTGAACCGCGAAGTCGCCGATCTGGTAGGAGGCATTCTGGATGGCGCCGGAGTTGAGCCCCGCGAAACCGCGGCGCAGCTCCTCGGTGGCGTTCGACATCGGGCGCATGCGCTCGGCCGCGCGCTCGCGCGCCTGACCCGCCTCCATCGCGGTGATCGCCCCCAGCTTCTCGGCGCGGGCGATCTCCTCGAGTTCCTGTTCGTACTGGCGCGAGACCGCGAAGAGCGGATTGAACTTCGCGCGTAGCCGGTCGAGTTCGGCCCCGTAGGCCGCGACATCGGCCGCGCGGTCCCGCGACTCGGCGCCGACGCTGAAGAGGCTGTCGAGCTGCTGGCTGAGGTTGGACGAGCCGCCGCTCTGCGCGGCCGCCTGGGTGAACAGCTTGAGCTGCTGCGAGGCCGGACGCGTCGCGGCCTCGACGCGCTTCATCGCCGCCTCGGCGCTTCGGCCGACGCGATCGAAATCCTGTTCGACCGCCTTGCCGCCCTCGGCGGCGAGGCGGAGCGCCACGCTCTTCACCATATCTGGGTGTCCCTGGTCTGTTCAGTCGTCCGATGGCCGGATGGCGCGGAGCAGTCCGGCCTCGGCATACGGCAGCAGCAGCGCCGCGACGCGGCGATCGATCCCGTAGGCCTCGAGCACGTCGAGGCAGGCGGGAATGTCGAGCCCGGTCACGCCCGCGAACGAGACGCGGAGCTGACGGCCGAGCAGCCTGAAGACCTCGAAGAGATCGCGGGCCTCCTCTGTTTCGAGCGCATGCTCGTCTCTTGGGCAGACGCCCTGACCACCGTACCGGTCGCAGGCGAAGGCGGGATCATCGGCGCAGCCCGCGCACTGCGCCTCCCCGCCCCGCCAGCGCCAGGTGATCAGGGCGGCGAGACGTTTCCCTCGGCGACCAGCAGCAGGGCGGGCATCCGCATTTCGGTCCGGATCCGGTCAGCCAGCCAGGGCGCCATGTCCCGGAAGGTGGCCCAGGTGTCGGGCGTGAAGGGCGCGGGCGTCCGCCCGTCCTCCTCCAGGACGCCCGACCAGCCCGTGATGTGCCGCGCGGCGAGGCGGTCGAAGATGATCTCCTCGGAACGCGCGGCGATCCGGGCATCGCGCTCCGCGCGGGCCGTCGCGTCGCCCGAGGTCAGGGCGGTCGCGTCGAGCGCCGCCTCGATCTCGCGACGGGCCTGCTGGAACGCCATCGCCTCGGCGGAGCGCAGGTCGACGAAGCCGATGCCGGTCATCGTCACGGTGACCCCATAGCCGAGCGCGATCTCGCGGGGCTGGGTCAGGTCGGCGAGTCGGAGGGCCATCAGGGGTTCCCGTAGCTGGCGGTCTGGTTCTTCAGCGTCACGGTGAGCGGCGACTCGCCGCTGTCCGGACGGGAGGCCCGGAAACCGAACTCGGCGGTGAGGATGTCGCCATTCGGAACGGGCACGCCGACGCGTTCGAAGCGGAGGTTGTGCAGGGCGAAGACGATCGAGAGCGTGGCGCTCAGCTCGTAGCGCAGCTCCATGTCCGAGAGCGTGCCGGCGGACCCCAGGTCATACCAGGACGTGTCGCGGAACCGCGCGCTGATCTTGCCCGTGAGCGACCAGTTGCCGTCGAGGAACGAAGCCGCCGTCGGCAGCTGGTTCAGCTCCTCCTGGTCCGGCGTGATGCCGAGCGACGCCTCGAATTCGAAGCCGGTCACGCCGGCGACATTGGCGCCGTCCTTCCAGATCGCCGCCTGGAACCCGACCGGCACCGTATCGGTGGCGAAGGCGACCGGCGCGGCGTCGAGCGTGTCGGCGAGCTTGTCCTCGACGGATCCGAGCATCTTGAACGCCGTTCGCGAACGCTGGCCGTCCTTCTGCGCGGAGAGCGACATCCCGGAATAGGCGACCGGGGCCTGGCGGAAATGCCGATCGATGCCCCGGTGCGAGATGCCGGCGGTGAAGAGCAGCGGCACCGGGATCGCCGCCATCTTGAAGACGTGGGTGTAGTTCGGCGCGCCGCCCGTGGTCACCGGGTCGCCGAAGAGCCCGCGCAGGTGCCAGCCGATCGACTGGAGGCCCAGCGGCACGGTGATGTCGCCGGTGAGGTTGCGCAGCCCCGCGACGGCCTCGCCGGGGAAGGCGTCGCCGACGATCGCATCGTCCTCGGTCACGTCCTCGGTCGGGGCCATGCTGATCGAGTAGAAGGGGAGCAGCCGGAAATCGCCATCCGCCGCCGCCGCGGGCGTCTCGAAATCGGCCTGCTCACGCATCAGGAAGGCGGCCTGGTCGCCGCGCGCGGTTGCCATCTAGATCTCCTCCAGGGGGTTGTCGCCCGTCTCGTAGTAGAGCGTGATCTGAACGATGCCGGCGCGAACCGGCGCGTCGCCCAGGATGGGCGGATCCTCGACGTCGCCCGGCGCGGACAGGTCGAGATAGTCGACGCCCTCGATCGCCTGCCCGCGCAGCCCGCCGACCTTCGCGGCGAGCGCGTCGAAGAGCGCGCGGGCTCCCGCCTCGTCGCCGGGCTGGGCGACGATCTCGACCGCCGCGACCCGGCTCCACTCGCGCGCGGGAACGCCGAAGACCCTGCCTTCCTCAACGGGATCCTCGAGCCGCAGGTTCACCAGGCCCTCGGATGGGCAGTCCTCGGGCAGGACGGCGGCGCGGCTGACCGGCGGATCGCCTTCCTCCGCGAAGCAGAGCAGCAGGGCGGCATGAATCCGCGCGGCGATGGTCTCGTGCACCGTCGCCATCAGTCGATCGCCTCGAGCTCGGCCTCGATCAGCGCGGGAAGCCTGCCGGACCAGTCGCCGTGTTCGCGGGCGACATCGAGGCGCTTGCGAAGCTTCACTCTCGGGTAGAGCAGGAACATCACGACTGTGGCGTCCGGGTTGGAATGCGCGGCGATCAGCTGCTTCTTCGTGCGGGCCCGCAGATACCCACGCTTGCCCCTTCGCAGGTTGTCCACGACAAGAAAGCTGGGCCCGTGCCTGCGGAAGATGAAGCGGAGCGGCCCGTAGCGGGACTCCGGGAAGTTGGAGGGGTTGATCCGCTTGCCGCCGACGCCCCGCTTCGGCGCGTCGGCCGTGGGGATCGCGAGCCAGAAGCCCGCCTCGCTCTTGATCATGGCGCCGCGATCGAAGGCGTCGATCAGCTTGGGCGACTTCGACGTGACCAGCGCCGCGGCGTTCGCGGATGCCTTCCCCTTGGGGTATAGGTCCAGCCGCCAGGCGTTGGCGAGCTTGCGCCCCAGCCCTCCCGAGAGGGTCTGGCGGCGCAGACCCGCCTGCAGGCCGACACCGGCGCGACCGATGCCGCGCGTCACGGCGACCTGAACCTTGAGATATTCCTCGGCCATCGCCGCCAGCGGCGCGCCGGTCGCGGTGAACTTGATCTCCATCAGGCGGGGACCGTGTTGACGATCGCGATCAGCCGGTCGGCATCGCGGTATCGCGGTGTGCCCCGGACCGTCCGGGTCTCTCCATCGACGAGGATCTCCGCGCCGGCGACGATGCCCTCCATGTCCGCGCGCCGGATTTCGAGGATCACCGAGGTCGCGACGACGTCGCGGCTCAGGCGGAGCTGGATCTCTTCGTCAGGGGCGCGCCGGATCGCCAGGATGGCGCGAGGCACGGTTTCCTGCACGATCACGGGGACCCCGAACGCATCGAAGACCGGGTCGATCGCAAGCGCGGGATCGAACATGTGAGATCAGGCCCTGGAGCGGCTCTTGCGGCCAGCGGCTGCGAGGGCGGGGCGGCCGGCTTCCCGCTCCTCGTCGACGCGGCCCGCGCCCGAGGCGACGATGGCCGCCGCCCGATCGTCCTCGACCAGGCCGGTCCATCCTGGGGGATAGACGAGGATCTCGCCCTCGGTCAGCGGCAACTCGAGCCTGCGCTCGATCACGACACAGCGCATCTTCCCCGAAACCTCCCTGTCGGAATTGATGGCGGGCCGGCGCGTCGCTGGCCCGCCGGTGCTCAGGCGGATCAGTTGCTCGAGTGACCGCGCACCAGGACCGCGGGCCGCATGCAGATCGGCAGCGTGTTCATCTGCGCCTGAACGTCGACGAACTGGCCCCACTTCTCATCCGGCGCGATCTTGGCGTAGAACGGCTGGCCGGGGGTGTTGACGGTCTCGAGATAGTCCGCCGGGGCGTTGAACTGCCGGAAGGTGCTCCGGGTCCCGGTCGGGAAGAACCGCGCCTCGTTGTCCGGGATGAACTTGCGCGTGGTCCAGGTGCCGTCCTCGTTCGGCGTGTCGGCCGAGCCGAGATATTCCATCCAGGTGATCCCCATCCACCGGATACCCTCCTTGCGGGTGTCCTCCCGGAGCGGCGAGACGGTGGTGGCGTAGTACGTGTAGGCCTTCTGGAAGTCCTCCTGCTCCATGAGCCTGTCCCAGAAGCCGGGCGAGCAGAGCGCCGTCACACCGGTCATCATGTCGCCCTTGAGGTTGATCTCGATGTGGCGCGAGATCTCGCGCGACTTCGCGGCCCAGTCGGTCCCGGTCGTGCCGAAGGTGAAGTCGACCGCCTTCTGGGTGACGCCGAAGGCCGAGTAGAGATCGACGATCGTCGACCCGTCCGCGTCGAGCACCACGCCCCGCAGCGCGCCAGCGCGCAGGTATTCGCGCGTGATGTCGGTATTCGCCCGCAGGGTGATGATCCGGCCGTTGACCTCGTCGACCGCCTGCTTCAGCTCGCTCTCCGAGCCGAAAGCGCGGATGCCCTCGATCTCGTCGGCGGTGATCCGGGACTCCTGGGCGAAGCGCCGGGTCGAGAAGTCGCGCATCTCGCGCTTGCCATTGCGCAGGCCGGGCATCGGGGCGCCGCGCTGGCTCGAGGTGATCAGGGACAGGACGCCGTTCTGGCTCTCGATCTGGAACGCCGGCGTCCGGATCGACTTGTCCTGGAACAGGCCGAGTTCGCCGATCAGGCCGAACTGGTTCGGCACGACGTTGATCGCCTCGCTGAGTTCGCGGGTGTGGAATGCGCTGTCGCGAAAGATGTCCATGGTCGCCATGGCGATTTAGTCTCCGTTTTCGGGAATGGGACGCGGCATGGCCGCCGAGGAGGAAGAACGGTCAGTCGGCGACGATGCCGACCGCCCTGAGCGCGGTGACGGCGGCGTTGCGCTCGCCGACGGTATCGATCGAGGAATGGAAGATCAGGGCGGAGCGGTTGAGCTTCGCCTCGCGCACCAGCGCGACCGCCCGGGCATCGGCCGAGGCGGCGGCCGCCGTCGTCACCAGGACCGCGACGGGCGTCTCGGACCCATCCGAAGCCCCGGGCGCGGAGAGGGCGTACTTGCCGCTCGCGGTCACGATGCCGAGCACGGCGCCGACCGTGAGATCGGCGCCGGAGGCGACGGTGATCTCCTCGCGGCTGTAGCGATTGTCCGCCTCGTAGCGGATCAGATCGCCGAGATAGTTTCCTTCGGTCAGCGTTGCCATCGACGGGCTCCTCGCATGAAAAAGCCCGCGGGAAGACGCGGGCGTGAAGCGGATGTGGCCGGGCCCGCCGGAGCGGGCCGAGCCGGGTCAGCGGCCGGCGGCGGACGCCCGCATGCGCTCGGCGGCGCTCACGCGCTCCCGGGCACCGCTGGCGCCGGGCACGGCGGGCGAGGGCACGCCGCCCTGGGCGCGCATCGCCTGCGCGAGGCGCCCGGTGGTCGCACCTCCGACCGCGGCCTTCTCGAGGGCCGCGATCGCGGCCTTGGGCGCCATGTCGGTCTCGAGCGCGAGGTGGCGGGCCAGATCCTCGCGACCGGCGGCCGCCTCGGAGGTCAGGATCGCGGCGATGCGCTTGCGCTCGGAATTCCGGGCCGTCGCTTCGGCGGGCTCATCCTCCTCGACACCGCCGTCGCCCTCGTCCTCGGCGGGCGGCGGAGTGGTCTCCTCCTCGCCCCCGGTTTCATCCTCGGTCGAGGCGGCCTCTTCCTCGGGCGTCTTCGGATCTTCCGGCTCGGCCGAGAGCTTCGCCGCGGTCTGTTTCGTCATGAGGATCTGTCCTCCGTTGAAGGTTGATCCGCCGCCATTCATCTCGGCGACGAACTCCAGGAAGGCCTCGCGCGGTTCTCCGACGGCGTCGGCGAGGCCGGCTGCGACGGCGTCGGCGCCGGTCAGGCATCGCGCCTCGGTCGCGAGCGCGGCGTCGGCGCTCAGCCGATCCCCGCGCCCCGCCGCGACCGTCCAGGCGAAGAGCTGGCGCAGACTTTCCATCTCCGCCTCGAAATCCGCGCGCACCGCCTCGGGCAGCGGGGCGTAGGGATTTCCATCGACCTTGTGCTTGCCGGCGTGGATCAGCGTCACGCCGAGACCCGCCGTGTCGAGCGCGCGGGACATGTCGACATGCATGCAGAGCACGCCGATCGAGCCGAGCCCCCCGGTGCGCGGCACGACGATCTCGCCCGCCTGCGACGCCAGCGCATAGGCGGCCGAGAACGCATGCTCGGCGATGAAGGCCCGGACCGGCTTGAGCGCGCCGATCTCCCGGACGCGATCGGCGAGGCCGAAGCAGCCGGCGACCTCGCCGCCAAAGCTGTCGATCTCGAGTGCGATCGCTCGAACCGCGGGGTTGTCGGCCGCCGCGTCCAGCTGCGCCCGGATGCCCTCGTAGCTCGTCTGCCCGCTCGACTTCCCGACCCAGGCGCCGCGATGCACCAGGACGCCCGCGATCGGCACGATCGCCACGCCGTCGACCAGGCCGTAGCCATAGCCGGGCTCGACCCACTCCGCGAGCTCGTTGCCGAGCAGCGAGGCGAGCGGGCGCTTCGCAGCGGGCACGTCGTCTTCGTCGTCATCGAGGAAGGCCATCGGCTGGCCGAGAACCCGGGCGCCGAGCCCGTGCGCGAAGGCGACAGCCTTGCGTGGCTCGACGAGCAGGGGCGCGTTGAAGGCGCGCGCGGCGATGTGAGGGAGCATGCGCGGGCCTCAGTAGCGGCCGACGAGATCCGAGGCCGTCGACGTGGCGCGGACATGGGTGAAGCAGCCGAGGAACTCGACGCCCGACGGCACATTGAGCATCGTCCTGTCCTCGGTGTCGCCCACGTGGCGCACCACCATGGTGCCCCCGTTCCCGACCCAGATCGATCGCGTGACGAAGGGCAGGGCCTCACTCTCGGCGGGGTCGATGTCGAACGAGTGACGCGGCACCCCGAGGAAATCATCCTCGTGACTCACGAAATGATCAGGCATCCGGTGTCCTTTCCGGTTCGGGGGCGCGCTGCTCCGGCGTCCCGAGCAGCTTCGCGAAGCTTTCCTGCATCGGGTGGAGGCAGCCGTCCGGCATCGCGGCGATCTCGCGCCGGATCTGAGCCAGGTTCTCGGTCAGATCCGCGCCGCCGAGCTCGGCCGCCTCATCCTCGAGGGTGGAGAGGCCGAGCGCGACGCGCATCGCGGCGGCCTGCGCCTCCTTCACGGGATCGACGAAGCCCTTTCCCGGCCCGATCCATTTTGCCCGGGCATAAGCCGCCCAGGCTTCGTGGAAATCGGGCGCCCGGCGCGGCATCGGCAGCAGGCCGGCGTCCCACTTCTCCTCGAGCCAGGCCATGAAGAACGGCTGGCAGAAACCTCCCGAGAAATTGGCCCGGCGGGCCGTCAGGCCGCGCCATATCTCGATCAGCGCGGCCCGGGCCGAGCTGTAGTTGACCTTGCTCCAGTCCTGGGCGACCTGCTCGTAGGACTGCCCGGTCCCAGCCGCGATATGGCGCAGGACGGCGCTCTGGAACTCACCGAACTGGGCCGAGGGGCGCGCCGAATCCACCACCCCGATCTCTTCCCCGGGATAGAGGTGCGGGATCTTGGCCCCGCCCATGCGCACGGCGCCCTTGTCGTCGTAGTACGCGGAGCGTTCCGCGTTGTAGGCGTCCCAGGCGCCGCCGTTCTCGCTCAGGAGGTCCGTGATCGCCTCCGGATCCATCGGCGATTTCACGAATACCGCCAGGATGGCATTCAGCACCGCCGCCTGCAGCTCGACGCGGCCGTACTGGTCCTCCATCCGGAGCTTTTCCATGATCGGAGCGAGCCGCGAGACCCCGCGCGTCTGCCCGTCGCGGTGCTTGTCGAAATAGTGGAGCACGATCGGGCGGCCCCAGGCGTGCTCGCGCGCGAACCGGGTCCATGACAGCGCTTCCGTGCTGGCCCAGCTGGTTCCCGGGTGCGCGTTCCTCAGGTGATAGGCCATCGAGGCGCCATTCGCGTCGATTTCCACGCCACCGCGCAGCGTCGCATCGTCCGCCAGGCCCATCGGATTGCAGAGGAGGTCCGGATCGACCACCCGCAGCGTGGTCCGGACCGGCCGGTCCTCCTCCCAGCCGATCACGCCGACCGCGTCACCGTCGATCATGTAGCTCCGGTAGGCCATGCCGAAGAGTTGAGAGATCGAGAGCTGTCGCGAGGCGTCGAGATACCGGCGCGGATCCTCCGCGTCGAGCTGCCAGTGCGCCTCGACCGCCTCTTTCCAGTCCCTCGCCCAGCCCTCGTCGAGGCCAAGCGCGCGCCAGTTCGGCTTCGAGAGTGGCCGGAAGGCTGAACCGATGACCGCGTCGACCTCGCGCACCGCCGCGCCGGCCGCCCAACCGTTGTTGCGGGTGATGTCGCGCGCGCGGGCGACGATCTGGTCGCGGTCGCGGAGATATTCCGCGTCCGGCGCGCGCAGCGGGGCATGCCAGTTGACCATGGCCTCGCTGGTCCGGTCTCCGGCGAGGTAGGCCGCGCCCTGCCCGCCGACCGCGACGGCGCCGGCGCGCGGACGCGACGGAAGCAGAGATCTCAGCCGGTCGAACATCAGAAGGTCACCCTGATCGCTCGGCGACGCCGCGTCGTTCCGCCCTCGGCGGCGGCGATCTGGTCGCGCAGACCGCGGATGTAGGTCTCCAGCGCGGGCGCGTCGGCGCGGGCGTAACGAGTCACGCGGCCATCGTACTGGATCTCGATCGCGGCGCCCGTCGTCATCAGCCTGTGCCTGGCCGCCTCCGCCTCCTCGAGGCGCGTCTTCAGGGTTTCGAGATCAGCCATCCACGCCTCCTCACGGCATCATCCTCACGCGCTGGCGCCGCTCCTCGGCCGCCGGCGGCGCGACTGGCGCCACGGTGGGGGCCAGCATGTCGAACAGCTCGCGCTGCGCCTCGGGCGGGGCCACTCCGCGCTCGGCGTCGAGCGCGTCCCATTGCAGTTCGGTCATCGCCGCCCAGCCGGCCCGGCGAGCCGCCGCCTCGGCGTAGAGATGCGCGTCGAGGGCCTCATTCCGTCTGGTCGCCTCGACGAGCTCCCACTGGGAGGTCACGACGCCGCTGCGCTGCCGGCGCAGCACCCGGACTTCCGCCGTGATCTGCCGGTAGAACTCGTCTCCGAGCCCCGTCGCGAAGGCGACGAAGCCCCGCGCATCCGGATCCTCGCGCTCGAGCCGCGCGTAGAAGTCCGCCTTCATCTGGCTCACGTTGAGCATGAAGCCCTGCTTGGTCCGGGCCTTGTTCGGCTTCCCGTCCCGCCTGCGCTCCTGCATCGGCATCATGATCGGGCCGTTCTGCGAACTCGATCCCTTGATCGCGATCACCCGGTGGCGCGGGTAGCGCTTCACCCAGGTCCAGACGTCGTCGGTATAGGCGCTCGAGTCGATCGCCAGCGCGTCGAGCCCCAGTTCGAGCCCGGCGGTGGTCCGCCATTTCGCCCGCAGGTGGGCGTCGAGCGCGTCGCGGCCGGCCTCCTCGCCGATATGATGCGGGATCACGACGTGGTCGATCACCCAGCTGCGCCGGTCGCGGCCCCAGGCGACGATCTGCAGTTCGATCCGGTCGCCCTGGCAATCGACCCCGCCGGTCAGCATCACGCCCCGCGCCGGCACGCGGCCGCGCGCCAGGTAGGCTCCTTCCTCGCTCTTCTCGACCCGGTCGCGCAGCCTGGTCCAGTCCTGCCCGCCGCTCGCCTGCTCGTATTCGAGGCCGAGCACGTCATTGAAGAACGTCTGCTCGGTCTCGGCCTCCGGCTCCGTGTCCGCCTCGCGGGCCTCGCCCGCCGCCAGCGTGCTCCATCCCATCACGCGGGCGTATTCCACGGCGATCGACGCCCAGTCGCGCTGGGGCGCGTAGGCGCGCCAGAGGAAGAACCCTGGATGATCACCGGCGGGGTTCGTCGCGACCCACCGCCCGGCGCTCACCATGGCCTCCTTGTGGCCGTGGTGGATCGCCGCGCCGCAGGCCTCGCAGGTGAAATGCGCGGCGTGCAGCCGCTCCGGATCGATCGAGGCCTTGAAGTTCTCCCAGGTCAGCGGCGCCATGTTTCCGCAGTGCGGACAGGGCACGTGGTAGAGCCGCTGGTCGCTCCGGGCGAACGCCTTGCCGATCCGGCAGGTGCCCTTGATGAGCGAGGTCGAGACCCGGAGGATCTTGGCATCCTCGAACGCGGAGGCGCGGCTCTCCGCGAGGCTCTCCGGATCGCCCTTGTCGCTCATCTCGTATTTCGCGACATCGTCCATGATCACCAGGCGCCGGGTCGTTCCGGTCAGGTCGGCCGGCGATCCGGCCGAGGCGACCTTCAGCGATCCGTCGCGCGCCAGCGTCTCCTGGTTCTGCGTCGTGTCGGTCTGCTCGCCGCGACCATCCCCGAAGATCCGCCGGAGGCTCGGCGCCTGTCGTCTGAGCGGCAGCCACTTCGTGCGCGTCCAGTCGGCCGCCGCGCTCATCGTCGGGTGCACCACCAGGGCGTCGAGCGGGCCGTATTCGAACCAGGCGCCGAGGGTCGGATTCACCACCGACACCGTCTTGCCCCACTGGGCCGATCCCTTGACCGTCACCTCGCGCGCCGGGTGTTCCGGCGAGAGCACCTCGTGGACCCCGCGCAGGAACGGAAAGCGCGTGATGTCGAACGGTCCCGGGAACGGGGACCGCTCGTCGAAGATGACGTTCTCCTCGCACCAGCGCGTGATGTCCGGCGGGGGCGGCGGCCGCAGCGCCGCGGCGAAGCCGCGCGCCACCGCCGCCTCGGCGGGCGCGAGGAAGCCCATCAGAAATCCTCCTCGCTCTCGGCGTCCGACAACAGCGCGTCGCGCTCGACGAGCTCGGCCGCGTCCGCGCGGTCGCCCCGGTGCCGGCGCCACTCGTCGAGGATCAGCTTGCGGACGACGCGGGCGTCGAGCTGGTGCGCGTCGGCGACGCTGCGGGCAAGGCCGCGCAGGAATGCGAGGACCTCGCCGAGTTCCCGGGCCATCTGCCGTTGCGCCTGGCGCTCGACCTCGGACGCGAGCACGAACGCGCGCTCTTCCTCGAGGTTCTGCCGCCGTGCCCGGCGCGCATCCTCCTGCGCCTTCAGCGTCCGGGCGGCCTCGTAGGGCGTCTCGGTCGGCCCGGCCACTGGAAGCGCCGGGGCCACCGAGCGCGGTGCCTGCTCGTCGGTTCCGACCGGGCTGCCCGCCATGATCCGCGCCGCCGCGCGCTGGGTCCCGGCGCCGTTGCCGAGGCGCTGGCCCGGATCGATCCGGCGACCGAGAGCCTCGGCGCAGGCAACGGGATCGAACCGGCGCTGGCGACGCTCGCCGTGGTAGCAGCCGTCGAGCTTGCCTTCCGAGACGAGCTGGCTGATCCGGGCCTTCGAAACGCCGAACGCCCGCGCGAGTTCGGTCGTGTTGAGCCCCGTCATCGCCGTTTCGCTGTCTCGCCCCCGCTTGGTTAAGGCTAACTGTCTGGTTTAGCTTACAAAAAGTTACGCGCCCCGCCGGCCCGCATACGTTCCACGCGCCGGGAAGGACCCGCCGAACGCCGCCCGGGCGCCGACGCCTCCGGGGGCCGGGGCACCGCGCAGGCGGATGCGGCCTCAGGCTCTGGCTAACCCATTGAAAAGAAAAGGCGTCGCGCCTTTATCGAGGCGCCGCGCCGTGCGGTCATAGCTTCGCTGTCGGGCTGGCTAGTATCCCTGCCAGCTGGTCAGTGCGCGGCTCTGCTTGTCGCGAGGCCAAGGCCTCGGGCTGCCAACGGTTCCACTGTCGCCGCCCTTACCACTAGCCTAACCCTTCGCGTTAAACAAGAGCCCGCGCGGCGCCAGCTCATATCGCCGATTCCACCGAGCCGAGGTTTGCAAGATCCACGCGGACAGGTCGCTCCGAGCCGAACATCTCGAAGATGACCTTGGCCTCCGTCGGCGTGATCTCGATCACCTTGCCGCGCGACCAGCCGAGCGGCCCCTCGAGCACCTCCACCGCTTCTCCGACCTTGAAGGCACGCCCCGTCGGCATCAGGCGCTGGATGGTCCTGGCCTGATCCTCATGCTCGACGTCGTGGAGACGACCGATCTCACGCTGGGGGATCGCGGCCGGAGCGCCTCCGAAGCCCATGACCCCGCGCACCATCGGGCACCGGAGAACCCGCGCCCAGCTCACGGCCTTCCCGTCGGCCGACGCGAGCGGCGCCGCGAGTACGTAGCCAGGCAGGATAGGCTGATACACCACACGCTTCTCGTGGCGCCGGTACTTGTTCGAGCGGACCCACTTCGACCGGACCGGCACCCAGGCATCGATCCCAGCGCGCAGGAGGATCTCCTGAACCAGGAACTCGGCCCGGTTGGGATGGTGCGGCTCGGGCGCGCCACTCGCCCCGTCCACCGGCACCGCCGGCCTGGCGGACCTCCGGACCATCGAGAGCTGCGCGTTCCCGACCGACGTCCGGCGCGGATCGACGCGAAGCGCGAACCAGGTCGCGGCGCGCTCGGCCGGGGCCTCGAATTCCTCGGCGGCGGCGATCTTCATGCGGCTTCCTTCCTTGGTCATGGTCATTCGTCCGCCAGTCCGATCGCATGGCCGCGCGTCGCGGAGATTTCTTCCCGGCGCGCGCGCAGCGCCTCGAGGCGCCGGCTGCTGTCGAGGATCACCTCCTCGGTGTCGCGGATCGCCTCGTCGATCTGGGCGAGGTCATGGGGAGCGAGATCCTTCACGCGGCGCCTTCCTCTCCCGAGAACACGAGACCGCGGACCAGATCGACCGCCTCGGCGAACCTGCGCTCCCAGTCGAGATCGGACTGGCCCGCGCTTCCCGCGTCGACCCGCTCGGCGATCACGGCGCGCTTGTGCCTCCAGGCATCGGCTTCGCGCCGGATCCGCACCAGATCGAAGTCATGGGGAGGCCGCCCGTGCCGGCGCAGGTATTTGCGCAGGGCGACCGCGACCTCCTGCCCCTCGTCCCAAGCCGCCCGGCCGGCCGCGCTCGCGAGCCAGGACCTGACGAGCCGGCTCTCTCCGCCCGGCGGACGGCACAGCTGCTCGGCCCAGTTCCGGATGCTGACCTCGTCGGGCCAGAGGTTCCGCGCATCGCCGCCGGCGGCGCGCTCCACCCCCTCGCAGAGCACTGAAAGGCTCGGCTCGTCGAGATAGGCGAACCGCTCCTCCAGGCGGCGCAGCATCGCGTCGTGGTCCTCCGCGCTGATCCGGGGCCGCCGCCTGAGCCCCAGCCGGCACAAGGGCTCGATCAGCACCCTGCGCACCCGCATGCGCCCGCTCTCGGCACGGTCCGCTTCGTCCTCCGCGTCTCTCTGCATCTGGATCCTTGGTTCACTCGCCGGCCGTGGGTTTTCCACAGTTTCGGCGGTTATCCACATGGGCGCTGTCATGGGGGTTAGGGGATTCTATTCTAGTCTGTTCTAGGAGCGTGACAGCGACCGGCGAAAATGGTGGCGGCGCCGCGACGGCGCTCTCCCGTGTGACTGTCGCGCGCTGAAGCGTGACAGTGCGCGTTACTGTCACGCACTGTCACGCGTGACAGTGCTTCATGCCGTATCCCTATGTGATCATGCCGAAAATCCTCTGAACCGCCGCGCGCACATCCGGCTTCGACTGCGGCAACGCGCGCTCCGCCAGCCATGCGCGGACCCGCAGGACCTTGTCCTCGTCCCTGGCGATCTGCTGGAAACCGAGCTCGCTGAGCGTCGCCCGCAGCCGGCCGAGGCGCTGCCGGTCGAGATTGCCCTGCCGCTTGCCCCGCGCCCTCTCGACGAGCTTCCACATGTCCGCCGCCACCTCGGTGACGACCGGATGCGCGAGCCTGACGCCGGCGGGCGCGCCGTCCTGATCGAGGACGCGCACCCGTGTCCAGCCGCGCAGCACGCCCGTCCTGAGGCGCTCCCAGCTCGCCATGTCGCGCCAGCAGCGCGCCGCGTGGGCGAGTTCGACGTCGGCGGTGGGAAGCGTCCCGCCCGGCGCCTGCGTGCCGAGCGCGTAGGTCCACAGCGCGAGCGAGGCGCCGATCTCCTCGTTGGTCGCGGTCGCGAACATCGTCGACCCGAAAAAGCGCGCGTGGTGGAACGGGAAATAGTCGAGCCCGCCGAGACGGCACTCGGTATGGAGGGGATAGACCGGAAGCTCGTCCTCGCCGGCGACCATGAGCAGGCCCGGCGACCGCTCCGCCGCGCTCATGGCCCCGCCCTCCGCATCCCGCGCCCGGATCGACCCGTATTGCCGCTGGAGAAGATCCGGCGCGCCTCCCACGGCAGCGCGCAGACGCCGGCGAAGAAGGCATGTGCCGGGTCGGGCTCGAGGCCGCAGAGAGCGCAGACCAGGGCAAAGTCGTGCGAGGGCCGGGGGCCGATCCAGCGCTCCGCGTCCCGGCGCAACGCGGGCTGGGAGAGGGCCAGGTCGGTCAGCACCTGCCAGAGGACGGCCCCCCAGAGATCCACCTCCCCCGCGCCGCCGCGCGAGGGCATGCGCGCCACGCTCGTCATGACGCGACCTCGCGCGGATAGTCGCCATCGCGTTCCAGCCGGCGCCTGCAGGGCGGGATCCAGCCGAGACCGGTCCATTTCGACGCGTCGAGCCAGACCAGCCAGCAATAGGCCGTCGCGGTCGAGCCCGTCGCGGTGAGGCGCCCCTTGTGCATCGGCACCCGCTCGCTGAACTGGAGGACGTAGGCGGGCGGGTTCACGCGATAGATCGCGTTGAACCGCTCCACCCCTTCGATGAACGAGGTGCGCACGAGCATCGCGAAGCCGTCGAGCGCCACCCTGCCGGCGCGTTCGATGAAGGCCTGCGCGAGCCGGAACGGCGGATTGGTGATCACCCAGTCCGGCCGCGTCGGGCAGCGCGGCCCCGTGTTGGCGATGAGGAAATCGCAAGTCGGGAGGCCGACGCCGTAGTCGTGCACGTCGCTGGCCCAGACCTCCGCGAAATACTCCGCCAGCGGCCGCGCCATGTGGCCCTCGCCGGCGGCCGGCTCCCAGACGGTCCCGAGGCCGTGTTCGATCAGCCCCTGAGCGAGGAGCCATTCGCAGAGCGCCCGGGTCGCCCAGGGCGGAGTGGGGAAATAGTCGAGGCTGTCGTGTGGCTCGGCGCGGCGCGCCATGACCGCGGCGCTGGTATTCTGGGTCATGCCGGCGCGCTCTCACTTTCCTCGGCGGCGCCCGACGCCCGCTGGAAGGCCCAGCCCGCCAGTGGCGTGCCTTCCATCCCCATCGCGTCGCGATAGAGGGCGAGCATCTCCTGTTCCTCGGAGATCTCCGACCACTCCCGCTGGCGCTCGCGCAGCAGCATCCGGATGATCTTCGTGTCGTAGCCTTGCGCCTTGGCCTCAGCCATGACGGCTTTCGTATCGTCCGACAGCGCGGCGCGTTGCTCCGCCAGGCGCTCGAGTCGCTCGACGAACGCCCGCAGCTGGCCGGCGACAACGGTGTTTCCTCTGACTTTCTGGCGTCTCGCCATGGCCTTCCTCCTTACTCCGCCGCCGTCCGGCCCGCCTCGGCGAGCCGCGCTTCCGCGCGCCGCAGCGCCTCGGCCTGCGCGGCCGAACCGCGCACGGGCACGAGGGTGTTGAATCGGTTCACGATGTCGGCCGGTTTCCGGCCCGGGAGCTTCTGGCTGATCTTCCAGGTGTTCTCGCCGAGGGCGAGGCCGCGCAGGATCGTGACGTCCTCCGCCGGCGACCAGCCGCCGTCCCCGAGCGCCGCGCGGCGCTGCGTCTCGGCATAGGTGTGCGGATCGACCACCTTCGCCGGCGCGGAGGACGCGGGCGCGACATCGGGCCCCGCGAGGCCACTCGGCATTATCGAGGATTCCGGCTCGGAATTTTGCGGAATGGCGTCGATGGCCTGCGCCTCGGCCTCCTCGACCGCTCCGGAGGGCGCGGGCGGTTCCGGCTCGTCGGCGGGCTCCGGAGCGGCGCTGGCCGCTTTCCGCGCCAGGTTCTTCGCCGCCATCACCTTGCCGCGCAGCCGCGCGAACTTCACGCCGGTGTCGTGGGCGACGTCGCTCTCCTTCTCGCCCGCCAGCACGCGGGCGACGAGCGGCTCCCAGCTCTCGGGCTCGATCCCGGGCGCGGATTTGCGCGGCGCGGCGGCGGAGGACGGAGGCGATACGGGAACCTCCGCCGCCGCCGCGCCACTCCCCTCCGTCGCGGATTCGCCCGCCGCGCCGGAGGATCCGGTTTCGTCCTGGTCCGGGAAGACGGGCGCGCTATCCATCGCACCGCCCCCCCCCTGCAGGGCCCGGCGCGGGCGGCGCGTCCGCCACGCCCGGGTCCCTGTTCACGATAACTCGCTCGTCGCCAGCCGGAGCCACGTCCTCGCGAACTTCCGGCGGATCGGCCAGAACTCGCGCAACCGGCCAGCCCCGGCTGTCGATCTCGACGCCGAGACGCAGCGTGATCTCGCGCCCCGGCACCGCCGCGCCGCCGAGCTCGCCGCCGATCGCCGCGTAGCCGGCCATGTCGATCCAGTTGTCCGCGTGGCCCGGATTGCCCTTCGCCCGCGCGAGCTTGAGAAGGACCATCAGCTGCGCGACGTCGGGCGCCGAGATGGCGATCCCCAGGTGCGCCGACCAGAGCGCGGCGATGCTGGCGAAACTGTCCTCCGCCCGCCCGTGCGTCGCGGCCCTGTCGCGGGTCACCGCGTCGCGCGCCTGGTCGAGCAGCGCCGCGCGCAGGTGGCCGTCAGTCGGTGTCGTGCTGCCCATCATCCTCTCCTCAGGCCGGGGAAAAGGCGCCGGGCCCGAAG
>NZ_VFRP01000034.1 GCF_006385685.1 Amaricoccus solimangrovi
ATCAGTCCAGGGCATCGGATCTCCGTCAGTCTTCGCAAACCGACGTGAATCACAACCCTATGATATCGCTCAACTCATTTCGGGTCCGGCTCTAAGGGTAGCAAAAGGTCTACGTGGACAGGCATCTGATTACCAATCTGGACTCGACACCCTCTTCGCCTCGCTCCAGTCGCGCGCCTTCGCCGGAGAACTCTGACCGCGAGAATCCCGCCCATGCCCGCCAGCAACTTCGCCCATCTCGAACCCGACTTCCCCGCCGTCCACGCCGCCGCCGCCTCGGCCGAGCGGCTGGCGCTCTCGGAGCCCGAGGCGGCGGCGATCCTGGCAGGCAAGGCGGTGGAGCTGGCGCTCGCCTGGGCCTTCGCCTATGACGCGGGCCTGACCCCGCCGGCGCAGTCCGGCGCAAGCCGGATGATCAACGATCCCGACCTGAAGGCGATCATGGGCACCTCGGTCCATGCCAAGGCCCGGTTCGTGAACCTCGTCCGCAACAAGGCCGCCCACGAGGGCGCGACGCTGAAGGTTCAGGGCGCCCGGCAGGCGGTGGAGGAACTGCACCACGTCCTGCACTGGTTCGGCCGCGCCTATGGCAGGCGCCAGAAGCCGCCCGAACCGAACCCCTTCGACCCGGCGCTCCTGAACGCCCGCGCCGCCCTGCTCGGCGAGGCCCGCCGCCGGATCGAAGCTACCGACCGGGAGCTCGAGACGCGGACCGGGGAACTCGAGGATCTGCGCGCGCGCTACGCGAGCCTCGACGCCGAACTCGCCGCCCGCCGTGCCGAGGTCGCCTCGGCCCGTCTCGCGCTGACCGCCGATCCGCACGACTATCACGAGGCCGAGACCCGGACCCGGTTCATCGACCTCTTGCTGGCCGAGGCTGGGTGGACCGACCTGAAGGATGGCCGCGACCTCGAGTATCGCGTCGAGCCCATGCCAAATGACCAAGGCTTCGGTTTCGTCGACTACCTCCTCTGGGGCGCCGATGGTCTGCCGCTCGCCGTGATCGAGGCCAAGCGCACCCGCCGCGATCCGAGCGACGGCAAGCGCCAGGCCGAGCTCTACGCCGACGCGCTGGAGAAGATGCACGGCCGGCGCCCGGTGATCTTCTACACCAACGGCTACGAGCACTGGATCTGGGACGACGCGCGCAAGATCCCGCCCCGGCGCCTCGGAGGGTTCAAGACCGCGACCGAACTTGGCGAGATGATCGCGCGGCGCGCCGAGGCGAAGCCGCTCGCCGAGCAGAAGCCGAAGGCCGCGATCGCGGGGCGCCCGTATCAGACCCGCGCGCTCACCCGCATCGCCGAGCATTTCGACGGCGGGGCGCGCAAGGCGCTGCTGGTAATGGCGACGGGCACCGGCAAGACGCGCACCGTCGTCGCCTGGTGGACATGATGATCCGCGCGGGCCTCGTGAAGCGGGCCCTGTTCCTCGCCGACCGGATCAGCCTGGTCCGGCAGGCCCGCAACGCCTTCGCCGCGCATCTGCCCGACAGCTCGCCGGTGAACCTGATCAGCGATCCCGCCGGCACCGGGCGGGTTTACGTCTCGACCTATCCCACGATGATGAACCTGATCGACCGCGCCGACGCCGGCGGGCGCCGCTTCGGCCCCGGCTATTTCGATCTGGTGATCATCGACGAGGCCCACCGCTCGATCTACAAGCGCTACCGCGCGATCTTCGAATGGTTCGACAGCTACCTAGTCGGCCTGACCGCGACCCCGCGCGACGAGGTCGATCGCGACACCTACCGGATGTTCGACCTTGATCCGGGCCATCCTACCGATTTCTACGGGCTGGAAGAGGCGATCGAGGACGATTTCCTCGTCCCCTTCGTCCCGATCGCGCTGCCCACCCGCTTCATGCGCGAGGGCATCCGCTACGACGACCTGTCAGACGAGGAAAAGGACCAGTGGGACGAACTTGACTGGGGAGAAAGCGGCCGTCGGGACGAGATCACGGCCGGGGAGATCAACAAGTATCTCTTTAACGCGGATACCGTCGACCAGGTGCTGGCCCATGTCATGGCGCACGGCATCCGCGTGAACGGCGGAGACCGGATCGGCAAGACGATCATCTTCGCCGCCAACAAGTCGCATGCGAAGTTCATCGAGGAGCGGTTCAACGCCGGCTGGCCGAATTACGGCGGCACCTTCGCCCGCCGTGTCGTGCATGGCGAGAGCTACGCCCAAAGCCTCATCGACGCCTTCTCCGTTGCCCGGAAGGAACCACAGGTCGCTATCTCGGTCGACATGCTCGACACCGGAGTCGACGTGCCCGAGGTGGTCAATCTGGTGTTCTTCAAGCTCGTCCGGTCCAAGACGAAGTTCTGGCAGATGATCGGCCGCGGCACGCGTCTGTGCCCCGATCTCTTCGGCCCCGGCACCCGCAAGACCGAGTTCCGGATCTTCGATGTTTGCGGCAACCTGGAGTTCTTCGGCTCCAATCCGGAACTCTCCGATCCCGCCGTGCCAAAATCGCTGACGGAACGCCTTATCGAGGCCCGGCTGAGGCTGGCCCGGGCGATCGATCAGGCAGGCGGGACAGCCGCCTCAAAACCGGATGATGGCCGTGCACCCGCGTCGGCCGAGGAGATGGCGGCGGCCCGCGCCGGTATCGTCGACGAGGTTCGGTGGTTCGTCCTGGGGCTCGATGTCGCGTCCTTCATCGTGCGGGGGCATCTTCGGGCGGTGGAAACTTGGCAGGCCGACGACGCGCCGTGGTCGCACCTGACAGATCAGGCCGCCGAAGAACTCGCTGGGCTCGCGGCGCTGCCGAGCGTCACCAACCTCGGCGGCGAGGAAGCCAAGAGGTTCGACCTCCTGATGTTCGAACTCCAGCTCTGCTTGTTGGGTTGCTCCGCGAAGATGGAGCTGTGCCAGCGCAAGATCATGGAGATCGTGATGGCGCTTTCGGCGAAATTCGAGATCCCCGCCGTTGCGCGGCACGCCGAGCTGATCGAGGAGATGTTGTCGGAGAGCTGGTGGCAGGGACTGAGGGTACCAATCGTCGAGCGTGCACGGCTTCGCCTGCGCGAGATCGTGCATCTGATCGACCAGACCTCCAGGACGATCCTCTACACCGATTTCGAGGACGAGCTCGGTGTGCCGTCGGTCGTGCCTGTCAATCCCGCGGCGGATTTCGCCGCCTTCAAGAAGAAGGCGCGCTCGTTCCTCGCAGAGCATGAGAACCACGTTGCCCTGCGCAAGTTGAGGACCGGCAAGGCATTGACGCAACTCGACATCTCGGAGCTGGAGAAGATGCTGCTGGAAGCCGGGATTGGTTCCGACGGTGATCTCGAGAGGGCGAGAAACGTCGAAGCCGCACAGGTCCGCGGACTCGGCGTGTTCATACGCTCGCTGGTCGGACTCGATCGCGGCGCCGCGCAGACGCATTTCGCGGACTTCATCGCTGACGGAGCCACCGCCGACCAGATCGAGTTTGTGGGGATGGTGATCGAGCACCTCACGCGGAATGGCGTCATGGATCCCGGGCTGCTCTATGTCAGTCCATTCACGGATCGCACTCCGGACGGGCCGGATGGTCTTTTCGAGGATGCTAAGGTTGAGCAGCTCCTCGCGAGCGTGCGATCCTTGAACCAATCGGCGGTTGTTGGCCCGGCAGCCGAAGCCGGGTAGCTCGACCTCGTTTCGAAGCACCTTATGCTGGCCCTCTAACAGTTCCATGGGCTGCCGGGGACATTTGTCTGGCATCTGCACGCGCGGCGCCATGCAGAGCTTCGCGAACTGCTGCGACACTCTTCCTGAGGGCGAATATTGTTGCGGGTCTGAGGATTATGCGACAGATAATCCTCACGGTCTTCCCTTGGGTGCCACATTCACTGCGGCTGAGGGCAGAGGCAACGCGCGCGTTTTCCGGTTCTCGGCGCCTTCATGAACGTGTCGCGCATTGGGAGGATGGATATGAACCTGGGTTTCGAAGTCCGCGAGCTCGTACTTGGTCTGGCGGGATTGCTTCGAAACGAGGCAGCTCCGGGCTGGGTCACTCTGGCACTTCTCGTGCTTCTCCTCTACGTCTCATGGAGGTTCCTTCGCCTCACCAGCCAGCGCATCGCTTCCGTGCGACGGCTACACGGTCTTGTCAAAGCCGCCTCCACTACGGCCGATTTTCACGAGATTGCTCAAAAGGTCACCGTAGGCTCCAGGCGATCCGATCCGTCGAGAAGCCAACTGGCAGACACGTGGCGGGAATACATGGACACCCTGATCGATCAAGAAGTCGACGGGGAGAATATCATTCGGAATACCATTCGACCAATTTTCTTTTTTAACGCAGATGATCTTGGGTTCGGCCCTGGTTTCTCTCGATATATTCCAGGTCTTTTCGTGAGCGTTGGCTTGTTCTTGACGTTCCTTGGCCTGATCGCGGCGCTTGGAAGGATGAATCTCACAGACGGGAACGCGACCGCGTCGCTGAATGAGCTGCTAACCATTGCCTCCGCCAAATTCATCATGTCGCTGACGGGCCTGGCTTGTTCGATCATTTTCACGATCGTGATGCGCTGGAGATCAGCCACCGTTGAAAACGCGTTGCATCAGCTTTGCCACGACTTGGAGATGCGCCTCAGCTACGTCAGCCTTGAAGAACTCGCTATCGAACAGCTTCGCGCGACTCGCGAGCAGCGCGACCAGTGGCGTGAACTCGGTTACGAGCTGGTCGCAGAGCTGGGTCGGCCGCTTCGGGAAGAGCTGCCGCGGGCGATCTCCGCCTCGATCAGGGGAGAGATGGCGCCCCTTATCGACCAGGTGAGCAAGATGGGCAGCGACGGCATGGGAACGATGGTTGCGGATCTGTCGGATCGCTTTTCGCGCGATGTCAGCCGAGCGCTCGGGGCGGCTTCCGACCGCCTGGCGGAGGCCGGCGCGAAGATCGGCGAACTCGCCGGCCGCCTGGATCAAAGCTCCGGGCGGATGGGCACGGAGATGGAGCACGCGGTGGCGCGCTTAGGCCAGGCGATCGACGATCTGAGGAGTTCCATGGGGGCAGCAGCGGCGACAACCGCCAGCGCCCTGACCCAAGGCGGCGAGCAGTTGCTCGCCGCGATGAACGAGACGTTGCAAGGCATCCGAGACAATACCGGGGATGGCGCGCGTGCCATGAGCGCCGCAGCGGCGGAGATGCGGGAGGCTGCGCTCGGGTTCCGCGCCGAGCTCGAGAGTGCATCGGCGAGCGGCGCCGCGGCGGCGCGCGAGAGCCTTGTGGCCGCAAGCGCCGACGTGGGGACAGAGATCACCAAGGCCTTCGGCCGAACCGCGGAAGAGATAGTGGCCCGCGCTGGTGACCTTTCTTCGACCATAGGTCGCGATCTGATCGAACCCGTCGACGCGATCGCGCAGCGGATTCAGGACGTCGTGGCCGAATTGGCCGGAGGCACCATGGAGATGCGACGCCTTTCGGACTCGATCCGATCGGGGGCCGAGGCTGGCGAAACGGCCGCCGGAGCCTTCCGCACCGCGTCCCAGGCGCTGACCGAGGCCGCGACTCCGGTTCGCCAGTCGGTCGAGCGGATCGACGAATCCTTGCGCGGTCTGTCCGCAAGTGTCGAAACAGCCTCGAGCACAGTCTCGCGGAGCGCTGAACAGACGGCGCGATCCGCCGCCGGTACACTCGAGGCGGCGAGCGCGGCGATCGGAGGCGAGCGGAAAGCCATCGAGGCGGCGCTCGGGGGCGTCGCGCGCGTGCTCGAGGCGCAGAAGGGCCAAGGCGATCGTCTCGACGAGATGGACGAGAAACTGGGCGCGGCCTTCGAGAAGTACCGCGAACAGGTGGAGGGCACGATCGTTGCCATCGGCGGGTACGTCCGAGAGATGACTGGCGAGATGAACACCGCGCTCGACGTCATGCGCGGCGTCCTCGAGCAGGCCGAGGAGTTCCAGCCCCAGCAGGCACGGCGGGCCTGATGCGGGGCGCTGCGCGTCGAGGACGTGCCGATGATGAGGAGGAATCCGCGTTCGTCTCGATGACGGACATGACGGTGAGCTTCCTCTTCATCCTCATGGTCCTGCTCGCCTTCTTCGCCAGTCAGTTCGACGACGCGTCGGAGAAGGTTCCGAAGGCATGGTTGGACGAGGCCCGAGTGAAACTGGAGGATGCTCAAAAGCAGATTGACGTACTGCAGGATGAAATAGCGGCTCTGCGGGCCGAAAACACCCGGCTGAGAGCGGAGGTCGAAACGGCGAATGCAAAGATCGGGAAACTGGAGGCGGAGATCGAGCGACTGCAGGAGATGATCCGTCGGCTCGAGGTTCGAGACCCGCTGGAGGCCTACATCTCGCAAGGCTCCGAAGCGCGCCGACGGATCCTAGAAGCTCTGCGCGATCAGCTGAAGCTGCGCTTTCCTGAGCTGCAGGTCGTCATAAGCGAAGAATCGGACGCCCTTCGTTTCCAGGGCGATGGTCTATTCGACCGAGGGCAGGCGCTGCTTCAGCCTGCTAAGCGCGGCATCGTTGATCTGGTTGCAGAGGAACTGGAACTCATTCTCCCCTGTTACACGCTTGGAGCGGCGGCGAGTTGGTCACGAGAATGCAATCCGGCCGGAGCGATCATAGAGGCCCTCCAGATCGAAGGTCATACCGATTCCGATGGCGACGCGATCAGCAACCTTCGGCTCTCGACGGCGCGCGCCAACGAAACATTCGTCGTGATGACCGCGAGGGAACCGGGCCTTGTGGCCTATCTTAACATGCGCGATCAGCCGGTGATCTCCGTTGCTGGCTATGGCGAAATGCGGCCGGTCGCCCAGAACGACACTCCAGCGAGCAAGGCGACGAATCGACGGATCGATATCCGGATCATCATGTATGTGCCTCGGGGTTCCGATGAAATTGACCGGATCAGAGAACGCCTCGCGGCCCGGCTCCCAGAGACACGTCCATGATCTCCCTGAACAATGTGATTGGCCGTAGCCCCGCCATACACCATCCAGCGTTGCCTGATCTCGGCCGCCTTAGATCCTCGGTGAACCGCGTGCTCGCGCGCTGGGCAGGGGTGAAGCTTCCGTCGGAACAGGACCGGGAAGCATGTGTCGTCGAATTGAGAGATCGCGAAGCTGCGGGTCGCTGGGAGGGCTTCTCCGTCTCTGACCTGACGACGGCGGCCCGGGCGCTTTACACGCCTGATCTTCGCGATCGGCCAGATTTCGCTAGGCTTAGAAAATTCTTTCCCGCGGAAATCAGGGCATCGACGCGGAGCAGCCTCCTGAACGGAATGGCCTCCGTCTACGTTGATACCTATGCCCGCGGCGCCTCTCATAGCCGGGAACTTGGCGAAGCGCTCGCCGAGGCCCAGGCTCGCTTGGGCGATCGCTGGCGGCGAGTGCTACCGTGGATTCCCACATTGTTCGATGCCAGCCGCGCCCACCAAGATATAGCAGCTCTGATGATCAACATGAGTGATCCCTGGAGCGAGCTCAAGCGGATTGGTTTGCAACCACTTGGAACCGGTCTCATGGACGCCGCCCATCTGTCTTTCGTGGCGGCGATTGCCCCGCAGTTGCATGAACGACCACAGGTTGAGCGGTTGTTCCGGTGGTTGAAGCCCGATGGGCAAGCGTCCGCCCGCACCGCCGGGGCGGGCGCGGCAATCGACGCTCTCCTGCGTCCGTGGAGCGACCGTATGCCAGACGAGGACCTCCGAGCCTACCTGATGCACACCATCCGAGACTTCTATGGGCATCCCCGGCTGGGTCCGCAGGCGGTATGGGGTGAGGTAGGCGAACCAGCGAGATCGGTCATGTTGCGCTGGCTGACTGGTGTCAGTATCCGCGCCTTCCTCGACGTCGTTTCAGAGTCGGAGCCGAGCCACATGTGGGAGCCTCGCCGCAGGTTCTGGCTTGAGCTCTATGAACGAAAATGGATCAAGGATGCTTGGGCCGCCTTCTGCCCAGCGGGCGAATTAGTGGCGCGTCGACGCGCGGTGCGGGAGGCCGTCCCATCGGGGCAATGGTTCGGCAGCCAGGTCGCGGGCGGAAGCCGATCAGACACCTCCCTGCTGATCCTCGAGCTGGATCGCTGCGTAATCGTCGAAGGGTCGCACAGCTACAAAGTGCATGTGTTTAAAAAGGATAATCCAAAAACGCCACGGCTTCACCAGTCTCGCTATGATTGTGAGGCAATTCGGTACCTTCCGCATGTAGAGGCCATTTCACACCACTCGGGCTGGGAGTACCGGGTGCGGGAGGCGATCAGGAACTGCGCATGAGCTTCGATTTCGATCACAACCCGCAAGGCGTTACACTGCGTCTTCGGCCCGAGCGGGTCGGAGCTATCGGCCGGCTGCTTGGCAAGCACAAGCAGCGTGGTCTAGATCGTTTGGGGCCGGAGGCACGTGCGCTTAGCTTGGCAGTAGCCGATCTTCGTACGCTTGGGGACGAATTTCCCGGCGAACTCGAAATCTCTAGAGACACCATCCGGATGACGCACCGGATCGCCGCCGGCCTCGATGCCGACGCGGCGCAAGCTCTCGGTTTCCCGCCGCTCATCGACTTAGTGTTGCGAACCGACGCGGAGGGAGTCCCCGGTTCTTCCAGTTTCCGCCTGCGCTACGAATGGGCGAGAGCGGGTCGTCCGCAGGCCGTCCACCGTCAGGGTGCATTCGTCAACACACCGGATGGCCTCCGCCGGCTACCGGCTTGGCTGCTCGGCGCCATCGAAGTCGCGGATGGATGTGCGCCGGCGCGGGACGACGCCGCGCATTGGGAGGCCCTCGCACGGTTTCGCGAGGCGCTTGATCCGGGGGTTCAAGTCCGGGACACGCGGGTCGCTCGGGCTTCGATGTCAGATTTCCTTGCCGGTCTCGAGGTGCGTCTCGCCGATAGCTTCTCGATCACGGTAAATGAATCTGCGAATGATTTCGAGCCAGTCCCTTTCTCAAGGCGCCACCTCGATGAATTGCCGTCGGCTGAAACGGCATCGGAAACTGCCGCCGAGTTGGAGGGCTCGAGCCTCCGCGCGTTTCAGGAGCGCGTCCGCGATCGCGGAGCATTGCCGGCATACCGGTTGGGACGCGGCAGTTTCCTCGTCGTGGACAGGGCCGCCATGCCCGCACTCAAAGTCATGGCCGAGGTGCAGCGCGCCGCCGAGCGCGAGCGACGCCTGTTCATTGCCAACCCTCGAGCCCGTCTGACAGCGGCGATCGAGCGATCGCTGCGAGCATCCGGCCAGCTTGATGGCCTCGATCCCGATGCCGAGGCCGAGTTGGTCGAAGAAGCGGCCGGCCCGCTGTTCGTCGAGACGCAGGAGTTCTCCGAACGTGTGCGAGGCGTCGCAGTGTACGAGGTTCCGCCGATCGACATCGCACGCGCGAGCGGAACGACGTGGCTGCCCGAGGTCTTCTCCGCGCAAGTGATCCGCGTTCTCCAAGGTCTGCCATCCGAAGAGCTCGCCGCGCTCCGGGAGGCTGTGGAGGCCGCGGCCGAGAGAGGCGAAGCCAGCGTGCCGATTGGGAACGAACGCGTTTCGGCATCCGCGGAAACCGTCGCGGCGATCCGCGCAGTCGAGACTGCGCGCCGCGAGCGGGATACCGAGCGGGCGGCACCGTCCGAGACCGGGGATCCCGCCGTTGGACCGATCGTCGTCACAACGGAAGAAAACTACGAAGGCGCCGCTTGGCAACCTCGGAAGAAGCCGCGCTCGGCCGCAGGGGGTGAGGACCGGCTCGAGGGTATTGCGACTCGGCTCCAGCCCCACCAGCTTGAGAGCCTCGACTGGCAAATCTCGGCATGGCGTACCGGCGCCGCCGGCGTTCTCAATGCTGACGAACAGGGTCTTGGCAAGACGCTTCAGACGCTCGCCTTCCTGTCGTGGCTGCGCCGGCGGTTAACCGAGGAGCGTCGGGGCGGGCCAATCCTCGTGGTGGCGCCTACTTCGCTTTTGCGGAATTGGGAAGAGGAGGCCGATCGCCACCTCGACGCGTCCGGTTTGGGTCACCTGCTGCGTCTCTACGGCAGCGGGATCGGCAGCGTGAAACGAAAGGCGCATGGTTTTGAGACGCGCGAGGGCGAGGAGATGCTCGATCTCGCTCGACTGCGCGAAGATACGGCCGAGGGGCGCGGGCAGCGTACGTGGATCCTCACGACCTATAGCACGCTCGCGAACTACCAGCATTCCCTGGCCCGATTACCGCTATCGGCGGTTGTGTTCGATGAGATCCAGAACCTCAAGAACCCGATCTCGCTTCGGGCGGTGGCTGCTCGGGCCTTGAACGCCGACTTTCGCATCGGACTGACCGGAACGCCGATCGAGAACAGCTTAGTTGACCTATGGGCTGTCATGGATCAACTCGTCCCAGGCGCGTTGGGTACCCTAGCCGAGTTTCGCGAGGCGTACGACGATACGTCCCCCGACATGCTCGGAGCGCTTTACGATCGCGTCTTCGCGTCCAACGCGGGGGAACCGCCGCTGGCTCTTCGCAGACTCAAGGACGAGGTCGCCAGCGACCTGCCCCCCAAGAGGCGCTTCCTGCATCCGCGACTCATGCCGGAGCACCAGGCCCAGGTCTACGAGGAGGCCAGAGTTCGGCTAGCAGGTGGCGGAGCCGGGGCGGCGCTCAAGATGCTTCATCATATTCGGAGTGTGTCGGTACACCCCTCGATCAGCGATGGTCGCGAAGGCCCCGACTTCATCGAAGCCTCCGGCCGGCTCGCAGCGACATTCGACATTCTGCGCGCCATTGCGAACCGCGAGGAGCGGGCGCTTGTCTTCATCGAGCACCGTCAGATGCAGCACCGCTTCATCGAGCTCGCACGGGCCGCTTTCGGCTTGCCTCGCATCGATCTCATCAACGGTGACACGCCTATCCCGCAGCGTCAGGCCGTCGTGAACAGATTCCAGAGGCATCTCACAGAGGCCGGCGGCTTTGATCTGCTGGTGCTTGGGCCGAAGGCGGCTGGTGTCGGGCTGACCCTCACCGCCGCGACGCATGTGATCCACCTTTCAAGGTGGTGGAATCCCGCCGTCGAGGAGCAATGCAACGACCGGGTCCATCGCATCGGCCAAGCGCATCCTGTAACCATCCACGTTCCAATGGCCGTCCATCCCGGTTATCGAGAGGACTCGTTCGACTGCCTGCTCAACAATCTGATGCAGCGGAAACGGCGACTCGCCCGATCTGCCCTCTGGCCGATGGGCGATACTGCCGGTGATGCCTCTCAGCTTCAGGAGATGCTCCGGAACGGGGTTGAGCATGCTTCCGGGCACCCGCTCAGCGACGCGATGAGGGGGATGTTCGCGCGGGACGAGGAACCATGCCCTCCAGCTCGATCGGATGGTTCCTACGCGATGACCTGACCGCTACCCGACACTGATGTCCTCCTACGCGCGTCCCATTCTGCCTATCGAGACCTTGTAGCGATATGGCGCAAGCTCGTGGACCTGGACCACGTCTCCCGGTTCGGCGTCTGAGTACGTCAGGAAGGCTCGCGTCCATGACCGGTCTCGAAAGAACCGGTGGCGGGGGCAGATGTCGGTCGACGTCGGCGGCATGCCATCGGCTTCGACATGGGACATCACTTGCGGATGTTGGTCGCGACCTCCAACCAGATCAATCGGGAAACGATGCAGAAAGGGCCTCAGGTATATATGGCCGTTGTTGAGGTTTCCCGCCGTAACCACGGTTTCGCCGAGTAGAACCGCCTGCCCCGCCCGGGAGCGGGCATTTCCAGGCGGCGACCAGGGGGCCTCGACGCTGGCGCTCGCTGACAGTGGGGGAACTCGATGCACGATGGCACCCGGCTGATCGGCCCTTGCTTCTCGTAGTTGTGCGGAAACTTTGGCGCTCACGTCTTGGGCGAGCGAGAAAAGGGTGATCGCGCCATTCGGATGCCGGTAGGGAACGGGCTCGCGCAGCGCGCGGATGTCGGACAGCTTCCATGGCGTCGTCCATTTGGCGACTTCTCCGCCTTGGATCATCCTCTCAGGGATCCGATGCTTCTCAAAGGTCTTGATCATCTGATCGGGTGAAAGGGGATAGCCCACATCGATGAGATGAGCGATGCCGGAAACGAGGCCGCTTCCTTTGCGGATCAGGCCAATCCAGCCGCGGTAGCTCGGTCGCTGGCCGCGCATCTCCCAAGTCTTCTCTCCCGACAGCAGTAGATCGATCCATGGCTCGCGGACAACGAGCCCCTTGCGAACGGGTTCCATTCAGGCAGCCCGTTGCGCATCGGGCTCCCCAAGGGGGCCGAGCACAGAAAAATGAAAACCCTTCGGCATCTTGCCGCGCTTCCCAACCTCCCCTACGCACGGCATCGGCTGCGGGATGGAATGGTTCGGCAGCCGAACCTTACCCGTCCCCCAGTGCCGGAGCAGCTCTTCCAGGCGGACCGAATTGTTCTTGAGGGCTGGTTGCTTACCCAATCTGCCACCTCACAATCTGGCCTAGGCAGAAGGCGCGCTGGGCCATCACGACGGTTCCTCGCATACCGGCACCGACGCTGCGACGATTCCCCTCGATCGTGCCCCATTTGGTGTAGCTCACGGCCGGCCTCGCGTTCACTGACGGACCGAGCTGGTCAGTCGCCCAGCGCGGCAGATCATCGCAGAACGGCGCGAGCATTTCCAGCGTGATGCAGCGGCTGCGGCTCCAGTTGTGTCGAAATGTAGAATTTGTCATTAGCCGAAATGGTTGGCTCCCATCGGAAGCATCGGATTCACCTCATAGTCGCGCCGCCGCCTGCCGCTGCCCTTTCGCAGATCAGGAACGGCGCGAATCCAGCCAGCTTCCTCGAGCAATGACAGGGCCGGGTTGACCTCGGATGTTGCCTTGCTCAGCCCTCGGAGACGTTCACGACAAACATCTCGGCTGGAAAATCGCCGCCAGGCCCGTCGGCGGATCAGCGCGAGCAGCGCTCGCGCGGCGCGATCGGTGTCCGACAAGGCGGCGTCGCCATAGGTGCGCTTGGCCATCGGCAGCGCATAGGTCATCAAGAAATGCGCGGCGCGATCGAAATGCTCGCCTCTGATCTCCGATGGTTCCGATCCATCGCCAATGGCCCAGTCAGCAAAACCGAGGATCAGAGAGAGACGGATGGCCATGCCCGGGAACTTGCCAAGGAATGCCTGCGTGCGACCGTCGACCTCTCCCTCTCGGGCCCGGACATCGCGTCGGAATTGCTCCAACTGGCACAGCGCTTGGGCGTCGAAGCCGACGTACCGTGGGGCGGTATCCCCTTGGTTTGGCTCGGGCTGAAGCGCCATCAGCCGTCGAAGCATCTTGGTGAGGATCGCTGTCGCAGGGGCATCCTGAAGCGCCTCCATGGGAGCTGGGTCGGGCCAGAACGGCAAAAAACGGGCAAGGAGACCATCCTCATCGCCGCCCCTGGTAAGCAGGCGCTTGAGCGGATCCGGCTGGATACCACCGAGCACGCCGACTGAGAGGCGCGTGACCAGTGTGGAAGGGCGCCCCATGCGTTCGGCGCTGTATGCTCCCCCGCCGTAAGCTTCCAACCAGAACGGACGATCGGTACCGCCATTGGCGTACCGCGTCATTCCCTGCAACCAGCCTGCAAGTTCGTCGCGGTAAGCGAGGACGCTGTGCGTTTGGCGTCGCAGGAGCACGGCGAGGTGCTCGATCGTCGCGTCGTTGACGAACAGGCATCGCGCATACGGTTCCGGTCCCGGATCGGCCAAGGTCGATCGCTTCGGAGGCGAGGCGTCGCCCTGCAAGGCGTTCCGCGCCGCCTTCTTCCATTCCTCATCCGCGAGCTTCGCCAGCGCTGCCTTCTCGGTCCATTGGGCGCGCGCGGAGGCGCATGCGCTCTCGAGTTCCATTTGCATGGTCCGAAGTGGCCCGAGCACCGCGCCGATCGCCGGAGACTTGCCGGCCGAGGGCGCGCCGATGGTGACCGCCCAGATGATGGGAGGCTCGGCCCAGCCCCGCCGAGGGCTCACCCACCGCGCGTTCCCGATAATGGAGCCGACCGTGGCCAGAACCGCCGCGACGATGTAATCGGCGGGTACGGACGCGGCGGTCGCTGTCCCCCCGATCCAATCCCCGAGGCGGGGAGCGAACAACTCGCTAAGTGGCAACGACGGCGCGGGGAGTGTCTCGCTTGCCAACAGGTCGAAGTCGGGCGTTGGCCACGATGTCGAGATCGTCGTGCTCATGAGGAGTGCCTTCCCATGCGACCGCGCAAAATCTCACGTTTCCTCAACTTGCAATGGTCTGAAGCGAAGACCGTACAGTGGACTTCGACGGGGTGGCGGGCTGCATCATTGGTGCTGATCGCTGCCATTCTGAACGCTGTGTCCGGTGTGAGGGCCTCCCGGAGAGGCGGATCGGTGAACCACTGGATCATCCCGTCGTGCCCGATACTCGCGGGCCGCATAAGGACGCTGTTGGTTTCACGATCACCTTCGCGCCGATGGCGGGAGGGATCTCCTGGTGCTATAATGGAGACGTCCACCGCGTTCGGATGGTGACGACCCCGGCCCGGTCCCTGCGCCAACAGGTTCCGGGCCATTTCGCGCTCTTTCATCGCCTCAACGGCTGCTGCGGAGCGCAGTTTCGCGACCGACGGGCGCGGCTTTCTGCTCCTCCCATGCCTCGATGTCGGAGAGCTTCCAGCGAGTGCACCCCGGTGAGAGAATGATCGGCTGCGGAAACGTCGGATCCGTCTTGGTCCAGCGCCAAGGGGTCGAGCGATGGACACCATAGCGGGCGGCAGGCTGGACGTCGGCTAGGTAGTGTTCGGGCATAAGCAGCGCTCCAATGAATTGCGATGGAACGCAAGATGACGCGCCGGGGTACCGCTCGAATAGCCAGCGAGGTTATGAAAACTGAGCTCCTACGCTACAGCAACTTGGACGCGAGGCGCTCCGAAGCTCAATAGGGCTCCGAGATAAATATCTGATAATTATCAATAAAATAGATGCCTATGTTTTAACGGAGTAATGCGAACGGGCTGCGGGTCAACCGCTCGTCCTAGGCGCGCCTCCGGCCGCCTGCCAATTCACGACGGTGGCTAGTCGCTCCAAGGCCTTCTCGGAAAGCTGCCTGCCCTCAGGTTCGCTGAGAATCCAATCCTTAATGATCTGTTTGGGGCTGCGCTTCGAAGGCGTGACGTCCGTCAACGCCTGCCATGCCGCCACTGCAAGCGCTAGTTCTTGCGAAAAGTGAGGATGGTCCCGATCGGCAAGATCAGCGATGGATCCCGATCCTGATGCGGCCGCGTCTTGCTCGAAGAAGATGCAGTCCGTGTACCCAGCGGAAGCGAGCCATGATTTGAGATCCGCCACGCTCACTACAGTGCGATCCCAATCCGGCTCCCGAAAAACTCGGACACTATGGAAAGGTAGTAGGTCCGAGAATGGATAATCTTCTTGTTGTGTCAATGCGCCTAAATTTTCCGCCGATATGACCCAAGCCTCTGAGTCATCTTTATTTTTATTTACATCTGATTCGACCTTATATGTAAATATTGCCCTTAGATCTCCTCCCAAGACAGCCAGTTTCAGTGCATTAAAAACCATTGAGAATCCATGATGACCCTCTGTTACCTTGCGATCATAGTAATATTCACCGAAAGTATCAAATATTCTTTCCATTTCTGACGGATCTCCTCCGCAAATCAGTATGGACGCATCCTCTAGTGTTACGTTCTTATAAAGCTTGAGAAATTTCTTTACGTTCTCGCTCATTTTGAAACTCGCATCGCTAACACAAGGAAGGCCACCCAATCCTCCATCATCGTTCGGCGCTTCTCGATCATGTCGCTGCGCCGGTACGCCGCCTCCGTCGCGTTTGGCAGCTTGTGAGCCAAGGCGACCTCCGCCATGTCGCCGGGAAAGTTCGTGCGCTCAGCCACCCAGTCTCGAAAGGTCGACCTCAGACCATGGGGGACTGCGGGTCGCTTGCTGGTGCGATCCGTGAATCCCGCGCCCTCGACGGCGAGATCCGCCTCATGCAGGCGCTTCATGGTCGCGCTGAGGGTCATGTCTGAAAGTTGCCCCCCACGCGCGGCGGGAAAGACCAGCGGGTTGCCCGCGAACCGCGGCAGCGCTTCGAGAAGCGCGATGGCGGCTTCCGCTAAGGGAACCCGATGCTCCCGGTCCATTTTCATGCGCGACGCGGGGACGATCCAGATGCGGTTCACCAGATCTATCTCGTCCCAACGCGCCCCGCGGACTTCCTGCGAGCGCCCGGCGGTCAGCGTGGCGAACTCCAAGGCCCTACTGCCCATTCCCTCGCGCGACCGCAGCGCGGCGAACCAGCGGGGCGCGTCGTCGATGCGCAAGGCGGGATGGTTGATCTGCCTCGCAACCTTCGACGGCGGAGGCAGCAGTTCCTTCAGGTTGCCCTTCCAGCGGGCGGGATTGTCTCCGGCGCGATGCCCGGCCACGGTCGCCCACGACAGCACGGCCTCGATCCGCCCGCGCAGACGCGACGCGGTTTCCGTCTTGGTCTGCCAGATCGGCTCCAGCACCCGCGCGATGTCCTGCACCGCGATCTCGTGCACCTGTATCGCGCCGAGTTCGGGCATCGCATAGGTTCGCAGTGTGTTACGCCACTGGTCCCGGTGCTTTTCATTCCGAAACGCATCGATCCTGGCCGCTAGGCAGCGATCGACCGCCTCCGCGAAGGTGAGGCCTCTGCTCCGCGCGGCGGCAAGCGCGGCCTTCGCCGCTTTCCGCTCCTCTACGGGATCGATCCCCCGCCGGATCTTGTCCTTCGCCTCACGGGCCCGTTCCCGCGCGCCGGCGAGGGTGACGTCGGGGTAGCCGCCAAGGCCGATCTCTCTCCGCTTGCCACCAACCGTGGCTCGCAGCAGCCAGGTTCGACCTTCGTTCGGAGTGATCTGCAGCAGGAGCCCCGAGACCTCTCCCACGGCCACGGTGACGTTTCCACCTCGGCCCGGATGTCGTAATCTTTTCACCTCAACCGCCGACAGCGTTCTTGCGACCCGAGGCATGCCATACCCTCGCTCTTACCCCCCTAAACAGGTACATCGAGAAGCGACGCCGGGCAATGAAATGCGACACTGAAGATAACGAGACCTCTTAGGAAATCGTAGGTTTCGTAGCAATTTACCACGCCGCACGATGGCCGAATGGCTGCCTGTCTCTCCGCCACTTCCCTCATGTAAGATGCTGAATTTAATGCTGTTTTCAGTGTCTGGTGCAGATCCGGCCCTCATTTCGGCCCTCATTGTTGAAATGGTCCCGCGTAGGCCGCTGACGTTCAACGGCGCGACCCCGGTCGCGGAGAGCGTGGGGGAGCGCCGTCCGCTGGTCAGGGATTTCTTACCCGGAGGATCATCACGCAGCCGCTCCTCCCACGGTCGGAGCGGCTGCGTGACCCCATTATAGAGCCCGGCCCGGCCTAGGAGGCAAGCCGCAGGCCGCGCTCGGCGTCAGTGCTCGAAGAAGCGCCTCCATGTGAGGCCTTCTCCGGTGAAGAGGGCCATGCTGAGGGTCCCGGTCATGTAGACGTAGTCCGCCGTGGCGAGCGCGCCAGCGGGCGACGCGGGTTCCGTGCCGATTTCGTACGGAACGGCCGCGCCGTCCTTCGTACGGAACTCGATACCGAAGCGCTCTCTGAGCTCGGCATACTCGAAGTCGCCGGGAGTGGTCTCCTCGTCCACGAGCAGCGCGAGCTCTCGCTCGCTCCGGGCGGCGTGGATGCCGGCCAGAAGCTTCGTTCCTTCGTAGCGCAGAATGTAAGCAGGCATGGTCGATCTCCGTTGGATGAGACGAGGATGCCGGATCGCCGATGACGGTGATCTGTCTCGTCACCCCAGAAGCTCCTTTCAGGAGACGCCCGCGCGCTGCGCGGGGACGCGCGGATGACGTGGGCGGGACGATCGATCGCGCGCGGGCGTGCCATGCTGACCTGCCCCTCCCCCTCCCCCCGGGGGGGGGGAGGGGTGCCGCCGGCTGCCCGGACGAGCGCGTACCTCCCCGGGGCCGAGATGATGCGAGGCAAAAAATGAAAACGTCCGGAGAAAGCGTCCCCGAGGCTCGCCCCTCCATTACCAAGGCGCCAGGCCCGGCCGGAGGGAGACGCGCGCGGAGGATTTTTTGCTGCGAGCACTGTGGACACCATTTCCGGGCCAAGCCCGTCCACGACGCGCGCGGGGTAAGTCCCCGGCGGTTTTGTTCCCGGCACTGCATGGGCGCGCCGCGCTCGGCCGAGGTCGTGGCGCGGGCCAGGGACGCCGGAGAGGCCGTCCAGGCCCGGCAGCGGGCGTCCGGGGCGCGGACCGCGCAACTGGGGGCGCTGGCCCGCCAGGCGCTCCTGACGCCGGCTCAGCGGGCGCGGCTCAGGGCCCATGTCCTCGGGCTCCTGCGCGCGCAGATCCCGCTGGCGCACCGCGTGGTGATGGGCGAGGTCCAGTGGACACCGACCCAGTCCCGGCTCTTCGCGGCGCTGCTCGACAAGTGCGTCCCCGAATTGCCCCCCAACTTCGGGGCCCGCGACCCGGAGCACGGGCACGGCGGCCGGCGCGCGGCATCTCGCCGAGGGGGCGGCACTCTGGCAACCGGTGGCGAGGCCAACGGCCCCGGAGCCTGAGGCTCGGCACCCTCTGCGCTCGATCGGCCGGGCCGACGAGGATGATCTGGCCGTTCAGGCCAGGGAAGGCCAGCGCCATGACCCAGGCGGCTCACCGGTCCCTGACCGCGCGGCCCTACGCGGGGCTGGTCAGGCGGGACCCTCGTCGAGCAGGTCCTCCAGGTATTCCGACACCGGCGTCACCCCCGACACCATCAGGCGCTCCCGGGCGCGGGTGCAGGCGACGTAGAGGAGGTGGCGCTCGGTCGCATAGACCTCCTCCAGCGCCCGCTCGTCGTTCGCCTCCAGGAGCCGCGCCTCGGAGGGGATGACGCCGGCGTCGCAGGCCATGACGGCGACCGCGCGGAACTCGAGGCCCTTCGCGAGATGCATCGGCGCGAGGGCGATCTGGCCCGAGGGGGGCGCCGCGCGGCCGACGAGCTTCTCGCCGGGCCGCCCGGCCAGCCGCGTGGCCTTCAGCGCCCGGTCGAGTTCGTCCGGCGAGCGGACGAGGACGCCGATCTCCTCCGGCGCGATGCCCGCGTCGATGGCCTCTCCGATCCAGCGTGCCACCGCCGAGGCCTCCTCCTCCGCGCTCTGGAAGACCCGGACGGAGGGCGCGGGGCCCTCGAAGACGGACTGGACCCCGGTCCGGTCCTCCTCGCCGCCGTCAAGCTCAAGGAGCCTGGCGGGGAGCAGGTGGTCGGACCGGCGGCGGATCTGGTGCGAGGTGCGATAGTTGACCTTCAGGCTGCGCGAGCGTCCCCGGATCTCGACGCCCTCGGCGGACCAGGCGAAAGCAGGGCGAAAGATGCGCTGGCCGATGTCGCCGGCGAAGAAGAGGCCATTGGCCTCCCGCGCGCAGGCCGCGTGCAGGAAGCGGAGCTCGGCGAGGCTCAGGTCCTGCGCCTCGTCCACGACGATGTGGTCGAAGGGCCGCGCCCCTGCCTCGACGAGCGCGCGGGCCGTGTCGTGCAGGGCGCCGGCGTAGGTCTTCAGGCCGCGCTCGGCGAGTAGGCCCCTAACCCGGTCGAAGATCGCCCAGAGCGCCTCGCGGCGGTCCCCGGTGAGGCGCGTCTTGCGGCCGTGGCGGGGGAGGTCACGGTAGATGGCCGGGTCCCGGATGTCGCGGGCGTCCACGACCAGGCGCCACTCGTCGCGCAGGAAGCCCGCGTCCACCGGCTGGCCGTCGGCGGCGCTCGCCAGGACCTCGTGGACCTCGGCCTCCGTCGCGATCCGGACCGGGCCGAGCAGGCGCTCGTGCTCGGTCAGCGCGACGGCGCGCAGGTCGCTCGCCGTGAGGTTCGGCGGCGCGCCGAGCAGCGCGAGCTTGCGGCGCAGGCCCTCGGCGAGGAGCGCGTTGTAGGTGGTGAGCAGCACGCGCGCCGAGGGATCGTCGCGGGCCAGCCGCACGGCCCGGTGCAGCGCCACCACGGTCTTGCCTGTGCCCGCGCTCCCCGTGACGCGCGCGGGCCCCGCGAAGTCGCGGGTGACGAACTCGCGCTGCGCGGGGTGGAGGAAGATCGTCCACCGCTCCCAGGGCGCGTCGAGCGCGCGGCGGAGCTCTTCCTCGTCCACCAGCGGGCGGAAGCGGCGCTGCGCGTCGGGGTGGGCGAAGGGGTCGGCGGGCGGCGCGGGCGTGGCGGGCTCGATGCCGACCGCGAGGTTCAGGAGCGCCTCCATGGCCTCGGCGGGCAGGTGGTCCGTGAGGTCGAAGAGCGTGTCCTCGGTCGCCGCCCGGACGTCGGCGAGCCAGTCCGGGGGCACGCCGCAGCGGAGCAGCGTCTCCTCGGGCGTCCGGGCGAAGAGCGCGGGCGGCGCGACGGCGGCGGGGGTGGACGGCGTGGCGTGCACGCGGATCTCCTCGACCCGCTCCCGGACCTCGACCAGCTGCGCGGCGCCGGTGGTGGGATGGACCTCGAGCCGTCGCCGCGCGGCCCAGTCATAGGCGTCGTCGTGATGGCCGACCCAGGCGAGCAGCGTGTCGGGGCCGCGCTTGTGCAGCACGATCCGGAGGTCGCGGGTGACGCGGGCGGTCCAGAAATCCCGGTCGCGCGAACGATCGACGCGGTGGAGCGAGAGGCCCGGGGCGCTGGGATCGACCTGGAGGTCGAAGGCGGCCTGTTTCGCCGCCGCCTGCTCCTGCGCGGTCAGCCGGGTCAGCGCGGCGGTGAAGGTGTCGGCGATGCGGAGGGTCATCGAGGGGAAGTCTTGCGAAGGGCACCATTGTCCGAGCCGTCCCAGTTACCTGGACCTTCGACCCGGCGTCCGGGCCGCTCCGGCCTTCTTGGTCGATGATCTACGGGGATGATCAATCGCCTTCTCCCTCATGATCGACTCTGCGGCCCTGGATCGTAAGTTGGGCCTTGCGGCGACTTGGTGCCCCCTCATTGTGTTGCGGAGTACGAGGGACCTCAATTGTCGGTTTCCGAGGCACCGCACCAGCCGCTTTCTTTAGGGCTGACATCGCGGCTGCCTTCCGTTTCCGCTCGGCCCTCTCCTTGACCTTGGCCCTCTTTCTCGCCGCCTCCCGAGATTGCCGTATGCGTTCAAGGATTTCCGCTCGTTCCGCAGAGCTGAAGGCGCTGAGGTCGACGTCCTGCAATCTCCTATCGCGTTTCGGCTCGCTTTTGGGTCCACCTGAGGACATCACCGGATCGGCTCGGATGATGGTTGAGCCGCCCAAGTAGCTTCCCACCTTCCGTGCCATTACTAAGCTCCTGAACGCGTTCATCACCTCGTCCCCGAGGTGGTCGATGACCCCTTGGCGGATGTCGTCACGGGTGGCCATCGCCGGCGTGATAGCGATCTCGGCGCCGCCATGCCCTTGGGCGTTGTCGGCCGAGGCGCCAAGGAGCGTGACGGCCTGCCCTGCCGTGCGAACCTCATCAAGTTCGCGTTTGAGTTTTTCGGATTCTCGTCGCCGTTTCTCTTTTGCTGATTTCAGTTCCTTACGCTTCCTTGCTGCCGCCAGCTTCCGGGCGTGTTTCGCGCGGCGCGATTCGAGAGATTTCTTATGGTTACGAGACCGATCTCTCAAATCGGCCTCGGACATCTCCTCCCTTTTTAGAAGCCCGGGCTCCGCCGCCGCGTGGAACTCACCCGCCGCAATCTCGAGCGCGCTAGGGATCCTTCGCTCTGCGCGCGAGAGCGAGCCCGAATTCGGATAGGTTCGGATAATAGTTGATCCGCCGTGGTAGCTGCCCCGTCCCATATCTACACCCCGAACACCTTCATCACCTCATCTCCGAGGTGGTTGATGACCTTCACCGCGATCCGGCCCGACCTCGGCCTCGGGAACGGGCGGGAGACCGTGGCCTTCAGGCTCTCCCAGGCCTCCTCGTCGATCTCGGCCTTCAGGGTCGTGCGGATCGCCTTGTAGGGGATGTCGGCGGCCGGGAAGTAGGCGTGGCGGACGAAGAAGCTTTCCTCGTTGTAGTCGGTGTCGATGAACCAGCAGGCGATCTCGTCCGCGTCCGAGGAATCCACCCGGCCGAGCGCGGGCTTGAAGATGTCGACGCCGCGCAGGCGGACGCGGAGCGTGGCGCCCTCCTGGACGATCTCGATGTCGGGCTCGCCGAAGATCGTGAAGAGGTTGCCGCCGCCGGCCTTGAGCTCGCCCGCCATGTGCAGGTCGGGGTTCATCCGGGCCTGGAGCACCGGGACACGGCCTAGCCTGTGGAACTCCGAGGCTTGGGCGTCGAAGTTGAAGGCGCAGGCGATCACCACGTCGAGCCCGGCCTCGGCGGCCTCGCGCGCGGCGGCGACGAGGTCGGCGCGCTGCACGGTGCCGTATTCGGGGCCGATGAAGATGCCCGCGCGCCGCTCCACCGGCGCCTCCGGGGCGCCCTCGGGGTAGCGGCCCTCGGCGCAGATCATCTCGCCGGGCCAGGGCTTCAACGAGGTGAACTCGATCCGGTCGCCCTTGTCCTTCTGGTGGACGCCGGCGCGGCGGAGGTTCTCGAGGATGGCCTCGACATAGCTCTCGGCCTCGGTCTCGCGCGCATGGGCGCCGCGCGCGGCGTCGAGCTCGTCGATCAGCTCGCCATCCGCGCCGACGGTGGCGGCGCGATGCGGCGACAGGCTCTCGACGGTGAAGGGGCCGGCGACGCGGATGCGGCCCCTCGCCTCGTAGGGCTTGTCGTAGAGGTACTCGAACTCGGCGCGGGCGGCGATCGAGGCGTCGATCTCCTTCTGGCGGGCGATGCGCGCCTCCCAGAAGCGGGCGTGAGCGGCGCGGGCTTCCTCGGGCCAGGGCGTCACCGGCCGCTGCGGCAGCGTCTCGAAGGTCCAGCCGGCCTTGCGCGCGGCGTTGAGCGCGGCCAGCGCCCGCTCCGCCTTCTGGCGCGTCGCGGGGGTGGCGTCGGCGCTCCAGAGGCGAGCCTCGGCGTGCCAGTCCCGCTGCGGCTTCGGCCAGGGCGTGCCGGGCTCGCGCGGGATCTCCCATTCCATGAAGCCGCCGCGCGGGGCGGGCTCGCCGGAGGGCAGCGTGGTCTCGCCCGTCGCGGTGAAGTCGATCGCCTGCCCGGCGCGGCCGCCGGTGGTGACCTCGAAGGGCTCCGTCTCACCGGCGAGGGCGGCGTTGAGATCGGCGCGGGCGGCCTCGACGGCGGGCTGGCGGGCCTCCCAGATCACGTCGATCTCGGCGTTGTTGGCGATGGACTTCAGCGTGATGTGGGGGACGCGCTCATAGACGAAGCCTTCGCGCTTACGGAGGCGGCGACAGGCTCGCGACGGTGAGGGGACCGGCGGAGCGGACGCGTTTGCGGCCATCAGGCACCGACAAATTTGTTGTTCTGGTGCCATTCCAAGCTATCGAGTGAAGGCCGTTCGCTAGCGGAGGCGGGAAGCCAGATCGCCTTGCCGTGAAGGCGCCGATATTCAGAGCCGTTATTAAAGCGTTCCTTGACTTGAGAGCTGACCACGAAGCGGCCATCGTTGTCGATCGTCGCAAATCCTTCATCAAAGACGCTGTGAATATCCTTACGAAGCATTATGCCGTTAGTAATGCTGTGTGACCCTCCCTCGCGATAGGGCCGGATGTGTGCGGCATCCAATGCAGGAAGTACACGAGTTTCCGAGATTGCGCATGAAAACTGATAGGTTCCAGCAACCTTTATTCGGAAAGCTCCCTGGCCCAGTCTTGGAATTACCGTAGTAGGAGCGCCAAATCTTGCCTGACGCTCCTCGAATCCTTCAAAATCGCGTCTATCCCGTTCGAAGATAACTGACGGGGCGGTGCGCGATTGAAGTTGCTCAAGCAAGCGGCCCCCCTCCCGCGAAAGTGGGCGGTATACTTTGCCTGTCACGATGTTCTGCGACCAATCCTCGGGAATCGGAAACCACTCATGCTCGTCGAAAAAGACCGGATTGACGAGCACTCGGCAGCCGATCAGAGAGTGCGCATCCGTGTCACGCTTGCGGTATCGGCCGATAGCCCGAACCATTGTTTCGAGGCTCTCGACACCGTTTCCCTGACCGAGGCTTTCCCACGCGAATTTGATCGGGACGTTTATGGCGCTGGAAAGAATGCCGTAGCCGCCAATGACATTACGCGGAGACTTCAGGCGGAATACGAACAGACCACCTTCGTCGATCGCCTTAAAAATTTGTTGGGAAGGCTTCCAAAAATTTACTTCTTGCCATGGTCTTCTCTCCCGGAGGAAATCAAACCAAGCGTTGTCTGTATTGGCGACGTAGAGATCGGGCATGATGCGGCTCGCGGTGTGGGCGCGCTATGTTGCCCGACATCTTCCGTCGATCAAGTGGATGCCGTCGCGCCAGGTGTCGCGGAAGGCCTTCACCTGCTCGGGCTCGCGGGTCAGGTGGTCGAGGTTGCCGTCCTTGACGTCGCGCGAGGTGGTCGACCACTGGAAGTTCGAGTTGAAGCGGATGCCGTAGGGCGGGTCGATGTAGATCGCCTGCACGCTCCCGCGCAGGCCCTCGCGCTCGGCGAGGGAGGCCATGACGGCGAGGCTGTCGCCGAGGATCATCCGGTTGGACCACTTGCGGGAGTGGCGATAGAACTCGACCTCGGCCTCGCGGTCCTCGTCCGCGAGCCCGAAATGGTCGAAGAGGTCGGGCCCCCCGCCCGCCTCGCCGCGCCTGCCGTCGCGGAGCGAGGCGCGCAGGTTCTCGATCAGCGCCTTCGGGTGGATCTGCTCCTGAAGGTAGACGGGCGGCGCCTGCACGACGAGGTCGGACCAGTCGGCGAGATCCTTGCCGCGCCAGACGAGCTGCGGGTCGAGATCCGGGTCGCGGCGTTCCCAGGCCGTGCGGATCGGCTCGCGCTCGGCCCTCGGCAGGACGGGCTCTAGCTCCGCCGAGGGGATGTTCGCGCGCCGCTCGGCATGGGTGATGGTCTCGACGGGGGTCTTGTCGGTCATGGGTCTGGGTTTCCGAAGAGCTCGGTGAGGGTGGCGAGGTAGAGCTTGGAGCGCTCTTCCATGAAGTCGATCATCTCGGGCCAGTTGGCCTCGTCGGTATAGGACCGAGCGATCTGGGAGACGTAGAGCCAGTTCAGGTCGGCGCGAGGGGCGGCCGGCACGCCGAGGCGCTCCTCCAGGGCGTCCCGGCAGGGTTCGAACCGGGCGACGATCTCGTCGAAGTTGCTCTTGGATGGGCCGCGCAGATAGACGCCGCAGTCCTTCCGGGTGATGAACAGACCGAGAATGGTGCCTTGGGGCGGTGACGGAAGCCACAGGTTCGAGTCCCTGATGACCTTGAGCCCGCGCCGCGCCGCCTCCGGATGTCGGTCCAGAAAAGCGGACCAGAAGGCCGCGTAGCGGTCATTCGCCGCGCTCGCCGTCGCCTCGACCTTCGCATGAACGTCCCGCTCCCAGCCGTTCGGCTTCTCGACGACCTCGAAGATCGGGGCGTAGGGGCTGTCGCCGATCCGCACCACCCGCAGCCGAAGCGCGAAGAAGGAGAAGCCGTCGGCCGTGTTCAGGTTCAGCCAGCGGATCGCGGAGAGATGCGGTTCCCGGAAGGAGGGCGCGATCCAGATCACCATCTTCGCCTCCAGGCCTGCGAGGTAGGTCATGATCTGGCCGAGGTGCGTATGGTCTGTCTGTTCGAGCTGGTTCTCGATCAGAACCACCCCGCCGTCCGGTGTCTGGCCGAGGATGTCGGCGTAGAAGCTGCCGACTGAGACCTCGGTCCCGGTGATCTCGAGCGGAATGCCGACGGCATCGGCGATATGCTCGATGTTCCGGGCGAGCCAGGGCGTGAAGGCGAGCGACTCGTGCGCCCAGGCCTCGCGAAGGGCCACGTCGCGCAGGCGGTCGAAGCTGACGTCGGTCATGCTGCGTTGTCCTTTGAACTCAAGCTGACGATGAGCCGCTCAAGTTCCTCGGCCATGGTAAAGGGATCACGAAGTTCGGCGAAGGCCCAGGCGCCGAAGCGACCGAGGCGATTGACGGCGGGGATCCATTTGTCGCGCATCGTCGCGGCCTTGATCGCCGCGTCATGTCCCCGGAAGCCCTTCACCTCCAGCACCAGCGTCGTGCCGTCGTCGAGGCGCACGAGGTAGTCCGGCAGGTAGCGCCTCGGCTCGCCCTCGTAGAGATAGGGGACCTCGAAGCCGAGGTTGTTGTTCTTGGCATAGGCCCGGACGCGCGGGTGGCTCTCGATGGCCTGTGCGAGCTGCATTTCCCATCCGCTATTGTCGAGCAGGATCCAGTTCACGTGGCTGCGGTCGGCGCGCGGGTCGTAGCGGTCGGTCTGGCTGGTCGTGAAGCCGACGTCGGCGGTCGAGCCCTCCGGGTTGTAGGGGTCGAGGACGGCGCGGATGATCTGCCCGCCCGAGGGGTTGGTGTTGATCGCGCCGGCGATGAGGTCGCAGACCTCGTCCGCGAGCTGCTTGTAGCAAAGCTGCGCCGGCACGGTGTCGCCCTTGCAGACCAGGAGGCCGCTGTCGAGCCACTGCCGCGTCACGGTGCGCGCCTGGCCGAAGAGGTGGAGCTTCGGGCGCTCGTTCGCGTCGCGCAATGTGTGGGAGATCAGGTGCGAGGCCAGCTTGAAGACGAGCTCCGAGGGGCGCATCGCCTTGAGGTAGTCGAGGCTGATCTGCTCCGGCATGCCGACGATGCCCTGCATCGTGACCTGGGTGGCGCCGACCTTGTGGGGGTCGAGGACGTAGGGTTCGAGCTTCGAGAAGTCGGCCTCCAGCCGCTCGTCCGGCAGTTCGACGCGGTAGCCCTCGACGCGGGGGAAGGTGATCTCGAGCGCGTCGCGGTCCGGGCGGACGGCGTGGACGTGGACCACCTCGCGCGGCGTCTTCACGGGGGCGCTGATCGCCTGGGCCGAGAAGTTCAACCCGTCGATCCCCATGATGTCGGCGTATTCGACGCCGAAGAGGCCCGTCTCGGGGTCGGGGTCGTAGGAGAGACGGCGCAGCGCGCGGCCGATGACCTGCTCGCAGATCAGCTTGGTGCCGAAGGCGCGCAGCCCGAAGATGTGGGTCACGGTATTGGCATCCCAGCCCTCGGTCAGCATCGAGACCGAGACGACGCAGCGGACGTGCTCGCCGAGCTTGCCCTTGCGGCCGACGGTGTTCATCACCTCGCGCAGGATGTCCTCGTCGGTGATCGCCTTGGCCGCCTCGGCGCCCTCGCGGTGCGCCTTCTCGCGGCGGAAGGCGTCGATCTCGGCGGCGTAGACGTCGCGGAAGGCCTTGTCGATCGCCTCGCCGCTGTCGATGCGCTGGCTGTCGATCAGCAGCGTGCGCGGCCGGGGCAGCCGGTGGCCGTCGTCGGTGAAGTTCCGGAAGAGCTCGAGGCGCCCCTGGTGGAAATCGAGCTCGCCCTCGGCCGTCTCGCGCTCGTAGCCCGAGATGTACTCGGCGACGAGCTCGGAGTTCGTGGTGTTGTTGCAGACGACGATGAAGACCGGCGGCACGCCGACCTCGGCGTGGTCCCATTCCTCGAAGGTCTTGACGTAATGGCCATAGAGCGCGTCGAGCGCCGTCTGGAGCTCGATCGGCAGCTTGGCCGGGTCCGGCTTCGTCTCGCCCCGGTTCTTCCTGGGCATGCGGCTCCGGATCGTGGGCCAGAGGTCGCGGTAGAGCGGGGTCTGGGCCGAGGGGAGGTTGTCGGCCACGGGCACGCGCGGCAGCTTCACGATGCCGCATTCGATCGCGTCCATCAGCGAGAAGTCGCTGACGACCCAGGGGAAGAGCGTCCCCTCGGTCCAGCCCGAGCCGCTGAGGAAGAACGGCGTGGCCGAGAGGTCGTAGACCGCGGCAAGGTCGAGGTGGCGCTTCACCGCCTCGATGCCCGAGATCCAGAGGCGCGCGGCCTCGGCGTTCTCCTCGGCCTCCTTGCGCTCGTCCCCGGTCAGCTTCGCGGCCTCGGCGTCCGGCCGCTCGCGGTAGCAGTGGTGCGCCTCGTCGTTGATCACCACCACGTTTTTGAGCGCCATCAGGTCGGGGATCACCCGCCGCAGCATCTGGCCCTCGGTCTCCAGTGTCTCGATCTTCGGCCCGTGGCCCGTCAGCGCGGCGCGGGTGCCGCTCGCCAGCGGCAGCTGCTCGCGGAGCTTGAAGGCGTGGTAGTTGGTGATCACCACCTTGGCCCGCCCGAGGTCGGGCAGCAGGTCCGAGGGGACCAGCCCCCGGTCGCGGTAATAGCTCTCGTCGCTCGGCAGCAGGACGCGCAGCCGGTCGCGGATCGTGATGCCGGGGGCGATGATGAGGAAGGCGCGCGAGAACGCCTTGCTGTTCGGGCTTCGGGCCGCGTTGATCGCCTGCCATGCGATCAGCATCGCCATGACGGTCGTCTTGCCGGCGCCCGTGGCGAGCTTCAGGGCCACGCGGAACAGGTCGGGGTTCGCCCCCGCGTTGGCGAGCTTCAGGTAATCGAGAAAGCGCCGGCCGCGCGCGCCCGATTTCGGCGCGACCTCGGCGAGCCAGATCGCGGCCTCGACCGCCTCGACCTGACAGAAGAACGGCCGGAACCTCTGGGTGGGGTCGCCCTGGAGCGCCCGCCAGTGCCGGAGCAGCGTCGCCGTTGCCGGCGTGACCTGCCACTGCTCGGGGTTCGGCAGCGCGCGCCAGCGCTCGATCTCCTGCCTCAACTCGTTGATGATGGGCGACGGGTTGTATTCCTGCCCTTCGGTGGACAGCCCGTGCCCGGTGTCGAGCACCATCTCGGTCTGGCGCCCCCGGCCGCCGCGCCGCTTCGGGGCGGGGATCGGCGAGACCAGTTCGGCCCTTCTGCGGCGATCAAGGATCGTGTCGGTCGGCCGACCATCCCCGTCGAGTTCCCAATGCGCCCGGGGAATTTCGTAGGGCGAGTTCAGTATCGGTCGTTCGAAAAACTGCATGTCTGGCCTGTTCGGGTCGTCGACTTGGCCCGAGACTGACAGGAAAACGCGGCTCGGCTCAACCTTTAGTTGCCGTTGTCGCGAACGGGCTGTGGGCTGGGCGGAGCCCGGCGCCGGTGAACGCCCCCTGGACCCGTCCGAGCAGGATCGCGGGCGCCCACGCGACCCGCCGCGCTGCCGCCGCCCTGGTCGAGACCGTGGGATCCCGATCGCCAGCGGGTCGGCCGGAGTGCGCCCGTCGGGTGAGGAACGCGACCTGGGCGACCGCCGCCGCCGCTGGATGCACCACGTCGCCCCTGCCGAGCTTGCCTAGCAGGTTCGTGCGCCGAGCTTGGTGAAGGACACCCCGCGCGGAGCCCCCGGCGTCGCGCGAGCTGCGCGGCCCACATGCGCCGGCGGCGACGCGCCGCAGGCTTTAAGACGCTGAAAAGGCTGACTCTATGGCATATCTCGCAAACCGGGCTGGGCGCGATATCGTGTTGGACGGGGACGACCGGCGATGATTCGGGCAATTAGTAGAGAGCTCCACGTTCAACCTGGAGTAGCCTGAATGACCTATCTCACTACCTCGCCCGCCGCGTCGGAGCGCTTGCTCCCCCTTCACGAGATCTTGGAGCGCACGTCGCTCAGCGCGGCGACCATCTACCGTTTGATCCCCTCCGGCGCGTTTCCGAGGCCCGTAAAGTGCGGCAACGCCTCGCGCTGGCCGGCTTCGGAGGTCGCAGCCTTCATCGAAGCGCGCAAGGCCGCCCGCGCCGCCGACTAGGCGCGCTGTCGGCGCCCCCCGTTCGTGCCTTCGCAGCCGGTGGCGCGCCGGAGGGAAGGCGCACATTCCCCCCCCCTCACCTCGAAGATTTCCAAGGACCCCATGACCGATCTTCGCACCCGTCCCGAAAAGTTCACCGCAAATGCTCTTGCTTTCGCCAAGTCGGGCATGCACGTCTTTCCTTGCTTCCGGACCAAGGAACCGATGACCCGTAACGGGCACAAGGACGCCACCACCAGCCCCGACACGATCGAGCAATGGGCAGCCACCCTCGATGACCCTCAGATCGGCGTAGCCTGCGCGGCGAGCGGCCTCGTGGTGGTCGACGTCGACGATGTCGAGGCATTCAGCAAGGTTCTTTCTGATCGTGGACGGACTTTTCCCCGAACGACCCAAGTGATCACGCCCAGCGGCGGGATATATTACTATTTTAGAGCTCGACCCGGTGCGAGGTACAAGGGAAAGCTCTGTGACGGCGTCGACATCAAAAATAACGGATACGTCCTAGCGCCGCCTTCCGTCGCTTGGTCGAGACGTGCGGGATGCGAAGGTACCTACCGGTGGGTTCCAAACAGCGGCATGCCGGCCGACGCGCCGGCCTGGCTCGAGAAGACCGACGCCCGCCCTAGCATGTCCACACCCTCGCCCGGATCCCGTCCCCCAGTGAACTTGGACCAACTCGAGGCTCTGGTGGGACACATCGATCCTGACGACGGAGGCTACGACCGATGGCTGAAGATCCTTATGAGCCTCCACGACGCCACCGGCGGCAGTCCTGGCGCCTTGGCTCTGGCGGAGCGCTGTGGTCCGCGCGAGGGGCGAAGTTCCGTCCGGGCGAGGTGCAAGTGAAATGGGCGGGGTTGGGACCGGGCGCTGGGAACGGCGCGGCCGTGATCGCTGCCATCGCGCGCGAAAATGGGGCGATCTCTCTGCGATCGGCAGAGGAGCCTTCGCCGAAGTGGAACGTCGAACGACCCCCTTCGACGTCGCGGCCTGGTTCGCCAGCCTTGACCTCTCGGGTATCGAGGCCCTCTCGACCGAGGAAGATTGGAAAGCGCTCAATCTGCGGGTCGACCAGCTGGGTTCTGTCGATGACGTGGACCTCGTGGGGAAGGTGTTAGGCCTTGTGCCGCAGGTCGCCTCCGTTGTCGCCTCTCGCGTCTCGGACCTCTCTTCGAAGATGCTCCGATGATCCTCAGCTCGGGCCACCTTAACCGCGAGGTATTGAACCGCGCCGGGTTGCCCGGAGGCTCCAACTCTTGAGAGAGTGGAGCCATGACGAAGAGAAGCCCACCCTATAGCCCCGAGGTGCGCGCCCGCGCCGTCCGGATGGTTCTGGACCATCAGGAGGAGCACGGCTCGCAGTGGGCCGCGATCCAGTCGATCGCGTCGAGGATCGGTTGTTCCGGTGAAACGCTGCGCGGCTGGGTGCGACAGACCGAGCGCGACGACGGTGCGCGCCCTGGCGTCACGAGCGCCGAGAAGGAGGAGCTTGCCCGGCTCCGCCGCGAGGTCCGTGAACTGCGCCAGGCGAACGAGATCCTGAAGAAGGCGTCGGCGTATTTTGCGATG
>NZ_VFRP01000035.1 GCF_006385685.1 Amaricoccus solimangrovi
TCCGCCTCGCCGAGATGATGATCGCGAAACGCGCGAAGCCGGATCCCGAGGCGCTCGCAGATCCCGGCGTCAACCTCAAGAAGCTGCTCTGAAAGAAGCGCCGGGAAGGCGGAGCCGCTTCCCCGGCGTCCCTTGCGGACGAGCATTGCGCTCAGCCTCGCTCGAGAACATCTGGCCCAAAAGCTCTACAAGGCCCGGGAACCGTCTCGGCCAAGCCTAGGCGCGGAGCGCTGAGGCCGGTACGTCGACGATACCGCCAGTCGCGGAAGCTGCGCGGATGACATCGAGCAGATGGTGCAGTTCCACCGCCGTCGCGAAGGTCGGAAGGCGGGCGGGAATCCTTCCGCCGCGGATCGCTCGGGCGAATAGCGCGTACATCTGGCCAACCGCGTGCGGCGGCCCCCCCGGGAACTCTGCCGGAACCTCCGCGAATCCGGCGGGCACCGCCAGCGCCTCGAGGGTTTTCCCGCCCGCGGTTCCCTTGAGCAGGATATTGCCGTGGTTGGACGAGATCGGATGCGCGACGATGAGGGATCCCTTCGAACCATAGACCTCCATCCGGTAGCCGGAAGGAGCGAAGGGTACGTTGGCCACGTGCATCGAAGCAATCGCGCCGCCGGTCAGGCGCGCGTTGACGAGGATGTTGTCGGGCGCGGTGACGTCTACCATCTTCTGGGTGTCGGTCTGGTACCATTGTTTCGACTGGGTGGTGACGACCGCCTGAAGTCCCACTGGCTCTCCCGCGACAAAGCGCAACGTATCGAGGATGTGCCCCGCCTGGATGGTCAGCGGGTTGGCCCCCAGGGTTACGTCGCGGGTCCAGGTTCGTTTCGCCAGCCGCTCAAGCGGCCCGGGACGAAAGCAGGAGACGTGGCAGGCGAGGACCGACCCGATCGCGCCATCGTCGATCAGGCGGCGCATGTGCATGAGTTCCGGAGTGACGCGTGCCTGAAGGCCGGTGGCAGTGACGAGGCCGCGGGCCGCGGCGGCGTTCGCCAGTTCCTCGGCTTGCGCCGTCGTCGCGCCGAGCGGCCATTCGGTATAGACGTGCTTGCCCGCCTCGATCGCCGCCATGGTGGTCTCGTAGTGCGAGGGCACGCGGACGACCACCACCACCGCGTCGATCGCGTCCGACCGGACCATCTCGCGATAGTCGCTGAAAGCAAGCCGGGCGCCGAGAGCCTGCCGGGCTTCCTCCGCGCTGACGGGGTTCGTCGTGCACACGGCGGTCAGCTCCACATCGGGGCTGGCGGCGATGGCGGGGAAGTGTGACTCCGATGCCCAGTTGGAGCGGATATTCGCCCCGATGAAGCCGAGCCTGATCTTTTGAGGCATGGTTTCCCCCTGCTCCTGTGGTGGCTGGAGCGCGCCCGCGTCAGGCGGGGAGCGCGAAGAGTTCGCGGTCGAACAGCTCGATCGCTGACAGCCGCCGCGACGTGACGCCCTGCTCGTGCGCCGCGCGGCAGGCGAACTCGATGGTCGGCAGGTTCGCGTCCACGCCATAGGGCAGGAAGTCCCGGCCGACGATGTCGCGGCCCCGCTGCCGGAACACGTCCGGGTTGGTGATCCGCGGCATCCACGCGTCGCGCGCCTGAGTGAAGGCGGCGAAGAGGTCGCCGGCCAGCGAGGGGAGGCGCTCCAGCGCCGCGCGCCTGAGTACGATCATGTGCAGGATCGGATAGACGCCCGTGCGCGCATACCACTCCGCCTCGGCGGCCTTCGTATCGGAAAGAAGCGGCTTGATCGTCTCCGGATCGTGCTCCCAGCTTACACCCGCGTCGGTGAACGGCCGCGCGGGATCGTCCGCCGCGTCGATCTCTCCTGATTCGAGCAGGTCCGCCAGGGTGGCGCCTTCCGGCGCGGGAACGACATTGGTCGGTGGCGTGTATTCCGCGTTGTGGGCGCCCTCGAGATAGACCCAACGGATTCGCGAGACGTCGACGCCGTATTCGGAAGCGAGCACCGCGCGGTTCCAGAAGGTCGCGGTCTGGGGATAGGATTTGATCCCTACCGTCTTGCCTTCCAGGTCCTTCGGATGCGCGATGCCCGACCGCGTGTGGTACCAGATCCGGTTGTGCAGGAAGTTCCGCGTGACGAAGACCGGCAGCCCGACGAGCGGCTTTCCGAGGTCGCGGGCCTGGAGATAGTCGGTGAAGGTGATCTCGCCGATGTCGTACGCGAGGTTACAGACGGCGGGCATCGCCTTGCTGATCAGATCGACCTCCGTGAAGTCGATCTTCGCGCCGGGCACGGGGATCTCGCCGTCCGCGATGGGAGAGGTGTAGGGGCGTCGCTGGAACACGGCGCGGAGAGTGGTTTCGCTCATTCGGACATCTCCCAGTGTGATTGACTGGGCGGGGATCCTATCACGGTCGACGCGCCCAAACGGGATGCAATTTTGTGTGCAATATTCCCACGTCGTGGTTAGTACCATCGCTGGAATGAAAAGCAAGGATTTTCGTCGTCGCCGCGGCCGGGAACAGGCCATTGCCAAACCCGGACGAATCGGATACTCGTAGAAAAAACTGGATGCAATATTGCATTCCAGTAAACTCCGCGTCATGACGGAGGCCGCGCCGGGGAGGTGTGAGATGTTCGGTGGTTCATCCTCATGTTCGCATCGCGACTCGTCCGGCCTGCTCCGCGCCAAGATCGGTGCGGGGCGGGCGGAACCATGACGGCGACGCGCCAGGACACGCGCGCGCCCGGCGGCCTCCCTGACAAACTGAGGCAGAACCGGGGCTTCGTTCTTCTTGCCAGTTGCAGGGGCCTCATGGTGGTGGCCCGGCAGACGCTCGCGGTGGCGGTCGGATGGGATGTCTACGAGCGGACCTCGAACGTGGTCGACCTCGGTCTCATCGGCCTCTGCATGGCCCTGCCGATCTTCCTCTTCACCATTCCCGCCGGGATCGTCGCGGATCGCTACGACCGCAGGATCGTGCTCGCGGCGGGACTGGTGACGCAGTCGATCACCGCGGCGCTGATCGGATGCTGGTTCCAGTTCGGTGGCCCTTCGGTGACGCCGATCTTCGCGCTGCTCCTCGTCAGCGGGTCGGCGCATTCGTTTCTCAATCCCGCGCTGTCCTCGACCCTGCCGAGACTGGTTCCGCGCGAGCTCTTCTCGAACGCGATCGCGGCCTCATCGTCGGTCAACAAGGTGGCGCAGCTCGCGGGTCCGGTCGCGGCGGGCTTCCTTCTCGGCGCGGACTGGCCGATCGCCTATACCGTCACCGCGACCGGGTTCTTCCTCGCCGCCCTCTGCGCGCTGCTGATCCGGCTCAACCTCAGGATCGAGGATCCGGACGAGATCGGCTGGAGCGCGCTTTTCGGCGGCTTCAAGTTCGTCTGGGAGACGCCGGTGGTCTTCGCCGCGATGACGATCGACCTCATCGCGGTGCTGTTCGGCGGTGTCATCGGCATCCTGCCGGTCTATGCCGCCGACATTCTTCATGTCGGGTCCGAAGGGCTCGGCATGATGCGCGCGGCGCCGGCGATCGGCGCCTTCACGATCGGAGCGATCCTCGCCTCGCATCGCCTGCCCTGGCCGGTCGGCAAGTCGTTCTTCGCCTCGCTGACCGTCTTCAGCCTGGCAATTCTCATCTTCAGCGTTTCGAGAAGCTTCCCGCTCTCGCTGGCGGCCCTCGCCGCCTATGGCGCCGCCGACATGGTCAGCATCTACGTGCGCCAGACGCTGATCCAGCTCGATACTCCGGATGATCTCCGCGGCCGCGTGGGCGCGGTCCATTCCTTCTCCGCCGGCGGCTCGACGCAGCTCGGCGATCTCCGGGCGGGGCTGATGGCCGGGGTGGTCGGGACGCCGGCCGCCGTGGCGATCGGTGGTTTGGTGACGCTGGCCGCCACCGGCCTGTGGTTCCAGCTCTTTCCGACGTTGCGGAAGATGTCGCGCTTCTGACCATCGCCCCCCCGAAATGTTCGGCGTAACGAACTGCGGGGGGGTGACGGAAACAAAAATGCATGCTATATTGCATCCAAAATTGGAGATCGAACGACATGAAAGATTCGCTGCCGGAGGACACGGGGATGTTCAGGCTTCCCGACGACGTCCTGCAAATCCAGAAGGTTGCGCGGGACATCGTGCGGAACGAACTCCTTCCACTGGAGAAGCAGTTCCTGCTCAGTCCGAACTACGCGCACGGGGTGAAGGAGACGCTCAATCTGCGCTATGTCTTCGACGCTTCGACGGCCGACCGGCTGGAGAAGATCTCGAAGGAGACCGGGCTCTTCTACCTGCTCGTGCCCGAGGAGCATGGCGGGGCGGGGCTCTCGACGCTGGCGCAGGTCGCCGTGCTCGAGGAGTTCATGTACACGGCGGTGCCGTTCCCATTCGCGAACGTGCCGAACATCCTCTACGACTGTGCCGGAAATCAGATCGACAGGTATCTGAAACCCGTCATCAACGGCGAGAAGACCACCGCGTTCGCCCAGACGGAACCCGACGCTGGTTCGGACCCCGGCGGCATGATGAAAACCAAGGCGGTCAGGGATGGCGACGACTGGGTCATCAACGGCACCAAGATGTGGATCTCGAGCGCCAATGAATGCGACCTGCTCATGGTCCAGGCGGTCACCGATCCCGACAAGCGTCAGCGCGGTGGCATCACCATGTTCCTCGTCGACCGGAAGAACCCCGGCGTGAAGATCGACACCCCGGGCATCCAGACCTGGCTCAGCCCGCGCGCGGGACAGTACATCGTGCATTTCGAGGATTGCCGCGTGCCGGCGGAGGACGTGCTCGGCGAGGTCGGCAACGGCTTCCGGCTTGGCCAGAAATGGCTGACGATCCACGACCGGCTGATGCGTGGCCCGCTCGCGCTCGGCAAGATGCGCCGCGCGATCGAGATGTCGATCGATTGGGCCAAGCAGCGCAAGACCTTCGGCAAGCCGATCTCCGAGCGCCAGGCGATCCAGTGGAAGCTCGTCGACATGTACGTCGACTTCAAGGCGCTGCGCTCGATGACCTACGAGGCGGCGGCGCGGGCGGACGCCGGCGAGGACATGCGCTCCGAGGCGGCGCTGGTGAAGCTTTGCGGCACCGAATGGGGCGCGCGTTGCGTCGACCAGGCGATCCAGATCCATGGCGCGATGGGGGAATCCTCGGAACTGCCGCTGACCAACTTCTACAAGTATCTCCGGCACGCGCAGATCGGCGGCGGGACGAGCGAGATCCAGCGGCACCTGCTGGCCCGGAGCCTGCTCTCCGACGCCGGCGTGAACCTCTGACCGGCGCGGGACGACTGCCATGAGTGACCTGCCGAGCCGCGTCCATATCACCGAGGAGGGACCGCGCGAGGGGTTCCAGTTCGAGAAGGGGGAAATTCCGACCGCGCGCAAGATCGAGCTGATCGACGCGCTGTCGACGACCGGGATCGGGCAGATCCAGGTGGTCTCCTTCGTCCATCCGAAGGCGGTGCCGCAGATGGCCGACGCCGAGGCGGTGGTCGCGGGCATCGCGCCGCGGGAGGGCGTGGAGTTCATCGGGCTCTGGCTCAACGTCCGGGGGCTGGAGCGCGCGATGGCGACGGGCAAGCTCCATCTCGAAGGCTCGATCGCGCTGACCGCCTCGGAGACGTTCCTCGTGCGCAACCAGAAGCGCACCTTCGCCGACAACCTCGCGCAGCAGCGCGAGATGGCGGCGGCCTACAAGACGGCCGGCATTCCGATCACCCGGGGCTCGGTGATGGCCGCCTTCGGTTGCAACTTCGAGGGGCGCATTCCGGTCGAGCGCGTGGTCTCGCAGGTTGGGGACATCCTGGCGGTCGCCGAGGAGCAGGAAGAGCGGATCACGCTCCTGAACCTGTCCGACACGATGGGCTGGGCGACGCCGCGCGGCATCCGCGAGGTGGTGGGCGCGGTGCGCGAGCGCTATCCCGAGCTCGAGATGTCGCTGCACCTGCACGACACGCGTGGCATGGGCATCGCCAACGCCTGCGCGGGGCTGGAAATGGGCGTGGCGCATTTCGACGCCTGCGTCGGCGGGCTCGGCGGCTGCCCCTTCGCGGGCAACCGCGCGGCGGCGGGCAATGTCTGCACCGAGGATCTGGTATTCCTCTGTCGCGATCTCGGGATCGAGACGGGGATCGACCTCGACGCGCTGATCGAGGTGGCCGCGCTCGCCGAGGACATCGTGGGGCACCCGCTGCCGGGCTCGGTCAAGAGCGGTGGCGCGCTGACTTCGTGGTATGCGTGAGGAGGACGGGGCGTGGCTGGATTGCTTGAAGGCGTGACCGTTCTCGACCTGAGCGCGGTCATCTCGGGGCCGCTCTGCTCTTATCAATTCGCGATGCTGGGGGCCGAGGTCATCAAGGTCGAGCCGCCCGCGCGGGGCGATCTGGCGCGGAGCCTCGGCGCCGACGCGCGGCTGAACGCCGAGGGGATGGGCGTGTCCTTCCTCGCAACCAACGCCGGCAAGAAATCCGTCGCGCTCGACCTCAAGACCGAGGCGGGGATCGCGGCGCTCGAACGGCTCGTCGCGGCCTCGGACGTACTCATCGAGAACTTCCGGCCCGGAACCATGGCCCGGCTCAAATTCGACTACGACCGCGCGCGGGCGATCCGGCCCGATCTCGTCTGGTGCTCGATCTCCGGCTTCGGCCAGTCCGGCCCGCTGGCGGAGCGGCAGGCCTATGACCAGATCATCCAGGGCTATTGCGGGCTGATGAGCCTCACCGGCGACCAGGAGACCGCGCCGATGCGCTCGGGCTTCCAGGTCTGCGACACGCTCGCGGCGATCACCGCCGCCTTCGCGATCTGCGCCGCGCTCTACAATCGCCAGCGGACCGGCGAGGGCGAGTTCATCGACGTCTCGATGCTCGACTCCTCGCTCGCGAGCCTGACCTCCTGGCCGGCGTCGGGCCTCCTGAACGCGGGCAAGGTTCCGAAGCCAATGGGCAACGAGAACGCCGCCTCCTCGCCCTCGGGGGCGTTCCGCGCGGCGGATGGGCTCGTCAACATCGTCGCCAACGACCAGAAGCAGTACCACGGGCTTTGCGACGCTCTCGGCGCGCCGGAACTGAAATCGGATCCCCGGTTCCACGACCGGCCGGCGCGCGTGGTCAACCGGCGCGAGCTGCGCGCGCTCCTGGAGGAGAAGCTCGCCAGCCGGACCGCCGGGGACTGGGTCGAGATCCTGACCCGGGCGAACGTCCCGGCCGGGCCGATCCTCGATCTCGCGGGTGCCATGGCGCATCCGCAGATCGCGGCGCGCGAGATGATCAAGACCTTCGACGCGAGCGCGATCGGGAGGCCGTTCAGCGTGTCGCGCCTCGGCTTCACGCTTCGCGGCGACCTTCCGGATGTGGCGCTTCCCCCGCCCCGGCTGGGGGAGCATACGGACGAGGTGCTTCGATCGGTCGGGTGCTCCGAACAGGAAATAGAACGCCTGAGCGGGGGCGGCGAGACGCGGCGAGCGTCCTAGGAACGCGCTCCCGGGCCGCGAGGCCCGGCGGGCTCAGTATCAATTGCGAAATCATCCGCCGTGCCGGATGTCATGAAATGGGGGGAAGGCGGATGCCGAACGCGCTGCTGGAACGACTGAAGACCAAGAAATCCATCATCGGAATGCAGTGCTTCACCGGCTCGGCGGCGCTGGTCGAGATCATGGGCTTCTCCGGCTTCGACTGGGTCTCCATCGACATGGAGCACACGACGATCAGTTTCGCCGATGTCGAGAACCTGACGCGCGCGGCCGAGGTCAGCGGGATGATCCCGATGGTGCGCGTCGCCGAGAACGAGCCGCTCCTGATCGCAAAGGCGCTCGACGCCGGCGCGGTCGGCGTCATCGTCCCGCATATCCAGACCGCCGCCGATCTCAGGAAGGCGCTCGCCTCGGCGCGCTTCGCCCCGGAAGGTGACCGCGGCAAATGCGGGCAGGTGCGCGGCAGCCATTACGGCGCGGACGGCGTGCCCTGGTCCGAGTTCTGGAAGAAGAAGAACGACAGCGTCGTCATCATGCCGCTGGTCGAGGAGCGCGAGGGGATCGAGAACCTCGACGAGATCCTCGCCGTCGACGGCGTCGACGTGCTCTGGCTCGGGATCGGCGATCTCGCGCAATCCTATGGTGTGCCGGGCGCGCCGATGAACAAGGAGCCGCTGCTCTCGGTCGCGCGTGAAGCGATCGCGAAGACCAGGGCGGCGGGCAAGGTGCTGCTGGCGCCGTCCTCCCCGGTACATACGCACGACTATTGCCGCGAGTTGCTGGAAATGGGGTTCGGCGGCATCAGCTACGGCACCGACACCTCGATCTTCCGCAACGTCTGCCGGGACGCGATGGCGATCGTGAAATGATCAACCACCGGTTCCCATCCGGTCAGGTCAAGCAAGGTTAGGACAAGAGACATGAGCTATTCGGTCAAGGGCAAGCTCGCGGAGCTGATCTATGTGCGTCTCGACAAGGGCGAAGATCTGCTCCAGGCGATCAAGGACGCGGCGGTGGAGCACGACATCAAGACGGGCGCGGTGCTCGACATCACCGGCAGCGTCACCAAGGCGCGGGTGCAGAAGTTCCCCGGCAAGACCAACGACGCCGCCGTGCGCATCGAGGTGGTCGAGATCGACGGTCCGCTCGAGATGACCGGCCACGGCATCATCGGCATGACCGAGGGATCCGGCGGCATCGGCGAGTACAAGGACGGCGAGCCCTATGTCCATGTCCATGTCGTCGTCACCTCGGCCGACTACACGATCTGCGGCCATCTGATGCCGGGCACCTTCATCCGCTCGCATCTGGAGAAGTCGCATTTCACCATCATCCTCGCCAAGACCGAGGGCGTGAGCCTCACCGCCGCCTTCGAGCAGACGCCGGACGGCAAGGGCCGGATCTACCACGACCTGAAATCGGCCTGAGCGCGGGAGGGCGGAACATGGCACAGCTGCCTCGGAACCGGATGATCGAGCGCCTGCGCGCGGGCAAGCCCGTCTTCGGCGGCACGATGCATTCAGGCGACATCTCGAGCGCCCGGACCTACGGCGACTCGAACCTCGACTATGTGATGGTCGACCTCGAGCACGAGGGCTTCGACATGCCTAGGCTCGGTGACACGCTGCAATGGATGATCAGCCGCCGCCGCCTCGCCGCGACCGGCGAGCCCTTCCCCTCGCCGACGCCGCTGGTGCGCCTGCCGCACCATGGCAACGAGCGGATCAGCTGGATCGCGAGCCAGGTGCTCGACTACGGCGCGCTCGGCATCGTGCTGCCCTATACCGAGAGCGCCGACGATCTCGCGCATATGGTCGAGGCGATCAGCTATTCGCGCAAGGACGCGGAGGGGCGGATCACCGGCGAGCGGAGGGTCTGGCCGAAGCTCGCGATGCGCTACTGGGGCTATGACAAGTTCGAGGAATACCGCGACATGGCCGACCTCTGGCCCCGCAATCCTTCGGGCGAGCTCGCGCTCATCGCGATCGTGGCGACGCCGAAGGCGCTGGAGAACATCGAGGAGATCGCCTCGGTGCCCGGCCTCAGCGGGATGATGTTCGGGGCGAAGCACGCATTCCACGCCTTCGCCAAGACCGGCAAGATCGACCTCGAGGATCCCGATCTAGTCCATTTCCGCAACAGGATGCTCGCCGCCTGCCAGAAGAACGGCATCGCGGCGGGGACCTCGCTCGCGCCGACGCCGCCCAAGGGCGCGGGCGGCAAGGGCATGGTGGACACCGCCTATCTGGAGCGGCGCATCGCCGAGGGGTTCCGGGTGTTCCTGACGCAAGGGAACAGCCGCCCCGTCATCGGAGCGGAGACCGGGCTGACCGAGGCGACACCGATCGCCGTCTGAGCCTTTCCTGGGGAGGAAACGACATGAAGAGACACGGATCGGCCGCGCTGGGCGCGGCCGCGATGCTCCTCGGCGCGCTCGCGCCCGCGCGGGCGGAGACGGTGAAGACGCCGGATCGCGTATTGCTGGCGCTCTCGAAGGCCGATGCGACGCTCTCGGTCATCGACCCGGCGACGCTGGCCATTCTCGCCAAGGTGCCGACCGGTCCCGATCCGCACGAGCTGCTGTCGCCGGACGGCCGGACCGTCTACGTCTCGAACTACGGCGGCGGCCCCGGCGGCTATCCCGACACGCTCCTGAGCGAGATCGACGTGATCGACGCGCGGAGCCAGGAAGTGATCGAGCGGTTCGACACCGCGCCGCTGCTCGGTCCGCACGGGCTCAGTTGGGCGGGCGGCAAGCTCTACTTCACCGCCCAGGCCTCGAAGGCGCTCGGGCGCTACGATCCGAAGCTGAACAAGGTCGACTGGATCCTCGGCACGGGCATGACCTTCACCCATTTCCTGAAGGTGAGCCCGGACGAGAAGACGATTGTGACCATGAACGTCGATGCCGGACCTGGCAGCCCGACCGGGTCGATGAGCGTCTTCCGCCTGACCGACGCGCATCCGCCCCATTACCTGCCAACCAATGCGAAGCCGCGCGAGACCGGCGCCGACTGGACGCAGACGGTCATCCCGCTCGGCCTCGGCGTGGAGGGGCTGGCGGTATCCCCGGATTTCACGGAGGCCTGGACCGCCGATCTCGAGGGGACCATCCATGTGGTCGACATCGCGGGCGCGACCGAGGCCGCGAAGCTGCCGGATGGGCCGAAGGGCGCGCATCGGCTGACCTTCGCGGAGGGCGGCAAGTACGTGGTCGTGGTCAGCATCCTCGAGAACGACGGGACGCCGGACAACGACGCGCCGGAGAAGCTCGGCCGCCTGCAGGTCTGGGACGCGGCCGCGCGGACCAGGGTCGGCGACATCCGGATCGGCTGTCAGGGCGCGGGGCTGCTCGCGGACGAGGTCGGGCACCGGGTCTTCGTCTCCTGTACGCCGCAGAACGTCGTGCGCGTGGTCGGGATCGACCCGGCGACCGGCGCGCCGAGCGTCGGGCCGGATCTCGACGTGGGCGGGCGGCCGGACGCGCTGGCCTTCGCGGCGGAATAGGGACGGAGGACGCCATGGAAAGCCCACCGGAAACCTGCAATCGCGTGAAGGCGCTGCTGCGCTGTGACGAACTCGCGCTCGGGCTGATCGTCCGGGTGGTCCGGTCGGCCGAGATCGTGTTGGTGGCCCGGCAGTCGGGCCATGATTTCATCTTCATCGACACCCAGCACGCCGCGTTCGACCTCCAGACGATCACGAGCCTCGCGATCGCCGCGACCGCCGCGGGCATCACGCCGCTCGTTCGGGCGCGGGGCTACGACGACCCGGACCTCTCGATCCTGCTCGACGCCGGGGTCATGGGGGTGATCGTCCCCGACGTGGCGACGGCCGAGCAGGCGCGGCGGGTCGTGCGCGCCTGCAAATACGCGCCCGAGGGCGCGCGCTCCTATGCCGGGCCGATGATCGGCCTCGGCTATTCGGGCGCCTCTCCCGCCGAGGCGATCGGCCGGGCGAACGAGGAAATCCTGGTCATCTGCATGATCGAGACCCGCGAGGGCCTCGCGAACGCGGGCGAGATCGCGCGGGTGGATGGCGTCGACGTGCTCCACATCGGCTGCGGCGACCTGCTCATGGACATGGGGCTTCCCGGCCAGTTCGACGGCCCCGAGATCGCCGAGGCGGTGCGCGCGGTGATCGGCCATTGCAGGGAGGCGGGCAAGGCCTGCGGCTTCGGCGGCGACCGGAACCGGGAGCGCCAGCGCCGCTACATCGCCGAGGGCGTGCGCTTCGTCACCACGCAGGCCGACGTGGCGCTGCTGATCCAGGCCGCGACCGCCGGGGTGAAGGAACTGCGCTGACGCCGGTCAGGCGTTGGCTTCGAGATGGTCGCGCAGGCGGTCGCTCGCGTGCCGGATATGGGCGCGAAGCACGTTCTCTGCCTTCTCGCAGTCGCCGCTCCGGATCGCCGCGACGAGGTCCTGGTGCTCCTCGAGCGGCTGGTTGCCGACCGTCAGGCCATGCCCATCCAGCCGCCGCTTCAGCTCGATCTTCTCGTTGACCGCCATCAGCGTCTTGCAGAGATGCTCGTTGCCGGAAAACGAGGCCAGCGTCTGGTGGAAGTTCTGGTCGACGAGAAGCCGCGCCCGGTTCACCGAGGCCGGGAACATCTTCGCGTATTCGGCATTGATCTGCTCGAGCCTCTCGACTTCCTGCTGGGTGAAGCCGCGGGCGCAGACCGTGCGCAGCGCGTGGGTCTCCAGCGCCTCGCGCGTGCCGTAGAGATCGCGCACCTCGCCGGAGCCGACCTCGGCGACGAAATAGCCGCGCCGCGCGCGCCGACCGGCGTAACCTTCCTGATAGAGGCGCTCGAGTGATTCCCGCACGGGAGTCCGCGAGACCGAAAGCTGGTCGGCGAGATCCTGATGGACCAGCCGCACGCCGGGACGCAGCTTTCCCGACATGATCATTTCCTTCAGCGCCGAATAGACCGCCTCGTTCAGATCTCCGGCCTTGCGGAGCGCTTTGGGCTCGGCTTGGGTTTCCACGGCGGCTCCTCGAAGGTCTGCATCCAAAACGAAGCTTCCCTTCTGTCTATCAACGGATCGGGCTTGCATCAAGCGCTGCGAATGATATTTTGGATCCAATAATGCATGCCGTAACGCATCGCGCAACAGGGATCTGCCATGGACACCGAGACGCCCGAATTCCCGATCCGGGTCGGCGGCTACCGGATCGACCTGCTCTTCCAGGGCTATCCGGGCAAGTCCGCCCATAATGGCGGTCTCGGCTGGAGCACGGTGGCGCTGCTGCGCGGCCATGACCGGGTGATCCTGATCGACACCGGCGCGATCGGAATCCGGACCCCGCTGCTCCATCGGCTCAAGCAACTCGGGCTGGCGCCGACCGACATCACGGATGTCCTGCTCACCCATTCCCACTGGGACCACGTCATGAACTACCCGCTGTTCACGGCGGCGAACCTGTATATCGGAAAGGTCGATCTCGACTGGGCCAATTCCGGCGCCGCCGATGTCTACGCGGTCGCCGAGCCCTATGCGCGGGAACTGGCGCGGGAACCGCGGCTCTCGTATCTCGAAGTCGGTTCCGAGGTCTTTCCGGGCATCCGGGTCGAAGCCGGTCCGGGCCACACGCCGGGGCACCTGATCTTCATCCTGAGCGGCGAGGATCGCGACGTGGTCTTCGTCCAGGACGCGGCGAAGAACAAGGCGGAGATGGTCTCGCGCGACACCGATCTAACGATCGACTCCGCGCGCAGCCGGGCCACGATCGAGCGGATCTGGGCGCTCTGGAGCGCGCGCGCCGGCAACATCCTCGTTCCCGGCCATGATCTCCCGATGATCCTCTGTGACGGCGAGATCGTCTTCCTCGGCCGGAGGCAGGCCGGCGTCATCGGACTCCTCGGCGACAGCCCCGAGGAGCAGACCCTGTTCCCCCTCACCAAGCCATGAAGGAGGTGAAGACTTGACACTGCTGAACGACGAGATCCTGAGTTTCGTGGGCGTCGAAAGCCCGGAGGTCGAGGCGCCCAATCCGGTCGAGTCGAGCGAGGTCCGGCGCTACGCTCAGGCGATCATGGACGACGACCCGCGCTACGTGGCGGGGGAGGGCGGCGAGGCGCCGATCGCGCCGCTGCTCTTTCCGACGCACATGTTCCGCGCCGCCTTCGGTTCGCCCGACGTGCTGAGCGCGCGCGCGGAGGATCCCGATTTCGACGGCGGCGTGGCGCTCTCGAGCCGCGGCCTGCCTGATCTGCCGACGCGCAACCTCGTGCGCCTGAACGGCGGCGTGAAGGTCGATTTCTTCGACCATGCCCGTCTCGGAGAGCGCGTGCGCATGAAGTCGCGCTACGCTAGCATCACGGAGCGCGAAGGCAGCAAGGGGGCGATGCTGCTCGTGCTGATCGACACTGATTACTACACCTCGGACGACAGGCCGCTGCTGCGGGTCCAGAACACAGGCATCTACCGATGAACGACATGACCGCGCCGCGGCTGTTCGACAGCGTCGCTGTCGGAGACCGGATCGAACTCACGAAAGGTCCGCTGACGGAGGCCCATCTGATGCGGTGGTCCGCCGCGATGGAGAACTGGCACAGGATCCACTATGACCACCCGTTCTCCGTCGGCCACGAAAAGCTTCCCGGCCTGCTCATCAGTGGCTCGCTGAAGCAGCAATTCATCGTGCAGCTGCTCAGCCGCTGGGCGGGATCGGCCGGCTGGCTCGTTTCCGCGAGCTTCCAGTTCAGGGCGATGAACGTGGTGGGCGAGACGCTGACGGCGTGGGCGGAGGTGAAGGATCTGAGCTCCGGCGCGGACCACGGCCTCGTCACGTTCGATCTCGGCATTCGCAACGGGGCGGGCAAGGAGTCCACGCCTGGGTCCGGCGTCGTCTCCCTGCCGCTCGTGGCCACGGCGGCGGTCGTCCGGCCCGCGGCCGGCGGCCTGGCGTGATCCGGGCGCGGGGCGCGCCGAGGCGGACCCCCGCCCGGGGTTCGTCGACAACCAGATCAGGGGAGAAACCGGAATGACACGATCGGCTGGAGCATCCCGAGGAAAGGCGCGCTCGGTGCCTTTCCGCGGAACCGTCGGCGCGGCGGCGCTGGCGGTCGCCTGCGGCGCGGCCGCCAATGCCGCGGGCGCGTTCGACACGACGGAGAGCGTCTACGCGGAGCGCGCGGCCGACGCCGTGGCGGCCGGCAGGATCAAGGCCGAGTGCCTTCCGAGCGCGGCCACCGCCGTTGATCCGGCCTATCGCCCCATCCCCGCCCCGTCGGCCGAACTGGTCGAGGCGGCGCGCGCCGAGGGTAGCTTCGTGCTCAATTCGGGGATCTCGGACAAGCCTTCGGTTGACGCATACCAGGCGGCGTTCCAGATGCGCTATCCCGAGATCAGGATGAGCATCAGCTACGGCGGCGGTCCGAACATGGAGGAACGCTTCATGGCCGACCACGCCGCGGGGTCCAGCGCGGTCGACGCCGTGATCTCGGTCCGCCCGAGCTGGGTCGCCAAGGCGATGAAGGAGGGGGCGATCCTGCCGCTCGACAACACCATCCCGGGCTTCTTCGACGCCTGGCCGGGCGACTTCTGGGTGCTCGACACCGGGGCGGGCCGCACGGCGACCGCGTTCTACCGGCCGATCGGCATCGCCTATAACAGCGACCTCGTGACGGAGGAACTCGCGCCCCGATCCTATCAGGACCTGACTCGTCCCGAGTTCAAGGATCAGTTGTTGGGCCTCGACCCGCAGGCCGCCGGCATCTACGCCGGTGTCTGGAAGCATATCCTCGACAGCGCGGGTGAGGACACGATGCGCGCTTTGGGAGAGAACCTGATCAAGACACCGCTCTACGCCGATATCCAGCCGGCGGCGCAGGCGCTTGGCGCCGGGGCGGGCATGGTCATCATGGAGATGGGCGGAAACATCGCGCAGACGATGCGGAGCAACGGCGCTTCGGTCGAAGTCGTGATCCCGGAGGATGCGACGGGGTCGCAATACGCGTACGCGGTCTCATCGCAGGCGCCGCACCCGAACGCGGCCGCCCTGTTCGCCTACTGGCTTTACTCGGCCGAGGGCCAGTGGGTCATGAGCTGCTCCGCGCTCGCCGGCACCGTCGCCTATCCCGAGCACGGCGCCGAGCACTTCGCGCCGGTGACCGCCGTGGCTCCGGAGGAAATGACCCGGATCAGGGAGCTGCTCGGGCTCTGAACCTAGCCCCGCCGCTCGAGGGCGGCGGGGCTTGCCGGTCGCGGGAGCATGGTGATTCTCCCGGCCCCACTCGGCGCGTGACCTGATCCGCCGGGCCCGCTTCAAGCCCGCGTTGTTTTCGCTGTGGAAACGGGAAGAACTCACGCATTTAATATTGGATGCAGTTCGGGATGCAAGATTTCATTGGCTGCGCTGGCAAATTCTGCTACGAATCCGGAAAGGCGAAACTGTGGATCCGAATATCGAAGGCGCGACGGACATGCGTCGGAGGCATTCGGGCAAGCAAGCCAACAGCGCTCGCAAGAGCGCAACAGGGAGAAAAACCATGATCCAGTACGCCGCGCCGATCAGAATTCGTCCCTCCCGGGGCAGGGGGCTCGCCGGGATCGCCGCGACCCTCGCGCTCGTCGCGTCGTCCGGCGCGGCCAGCGCCGCCGGCGGCTTCGACACTTCCGACGCGGAATACACCGCCCGGGCGGAGGCCGCGGTGACGGAAGGCAAGATCTCCGAGCAGTGCCTCCCGAGTTCGGCCACGCCTCCCGAGGCTTCCTACAAGGCCATTCCCGCGCCGCCTCAGGATCTGATCGACGCGGCGGTCAAGGAGGGCGAACTGGTCCTGAACTCCGGGATCTCCGACAAGCCCTCGGTGGAAGCCTACAAGGCCGCCTTCGCCATGCGCTATCCGGGCATCCAGATGACGGTGGCCGCCGGGGGAAGCGCCGCCTTCGAGGAGCGCTTCCTCGCCGACCACGCGGCGGGAAGCAACCGCGTCGACGCCGCGATCTCGAATAAGCTCGCCTGGGTCAGCGAGGCACTGAAGGAAGAGGCGGTCCTTCCGATCGATGACACCATCCCCGGCTTCTTCGACATCTGGCCCGGCGGGTCCTGGACCTGGGAGACGCCCAACGGGAAGGTCGCGCCGGCCTTCCAGCGCTCGCTCGGGATCGCCTACAACACGGATCTGGTGTCGGGCGACCTCGTTCCGACGAGCTACGAGGATCTGGCGCGCCCGGAATTCAAGGACCAGCTGATCGCGATGGATCCCGAGGGGGCCATCACCTACGCGCGCGTCTGGAAGCAGATCCTCGACGTCGTGGGCGAGGAGACGATGCGCAAGATCGGCGACAACATGATCAAGACGCCGCTCTATTCCGACATCCAGCCGGCGGCGCAGGCGCTCGGCGCTGGCGGCGGCATGGTCATCATGGAGATGGGTGCGAACGTCGCCGCGACGATGAAGGCCAATGGCGCGCCGGTCGAGGTGGTGATGCCCGAATCCACCACCGGGACGCAATACACCTACGCGGTCTCCTCGACCGCGCCGCATCCGAACGCGGCCAAGCTCTTCGCCTACTGGCTCTATTCGCCGGAGGGACAGTGGGTCACGAGCTGCGCCGCGCTCGCCTCGAGCGTCGCCTACAACACCTACGGCAGCAAGGAATTCGTGCAGATCGAAGCCGTCCCCGACGACGAGATCGCGCGCATCAAGGAACTGCTCGGCCTCTGAGCCGGGCAGACAAGGCCCTGAGCCGAGGGGGCGCCAAGGCGCGCCCGAGGCCCGAAGGTTCGATCCAACAGGTTCCTGCAAAGAGGGGGAAATCGGTGGCCGGGGCGTCACATGCCCGGTTCACCGCGTGACAAGATGAGCTCCACAATCCAGATGTCACCATCGGGCCCGGGCGGCATCGCCCTCGGTGGCCGGGCGCCCAGGCTGAGGGCGCGACGGATCTCGCCCTTCATGATGTTCAACGTCGGCCTGCTCGCCGTCTTCATCATCGGCCTGCTCTATCCGATCGCGAAGGCGCTCGTCTGGGCCTTCTACAGCGACGGGTCCTGGGACCTGTCGGCCTTCGGCCAATTCGCGGCCAACGACGACGCGATGCGCTCCGTGCCAGTCACGCTGCTCATCGTCGGCTGCGCGAGCCTGGTCGCGACGACGATGGGCCTCGTGCTCGCCTATCTCAACGAGCGGACCGACGCCCGGATGGGGCTCTTCACCGACATGATCCCGTTCATCCCGCTGCTCATGCCCTCGATCGCCGGCGCTTTCGGCTGGGTGCTCGCGCTCTCACCCCGGATCGGCTACGTGAACCAGCTCTGGATGGCGATCTTCGGCACGGCCGGGCCGTTCAACGCCTTCAGCGTACCGGCGCTGATCTTCGTCTATTCGATTCACGGCACGACCTTCGCCTTCCTCATCATCTCGGCGGCGCTCAGGAACCTCGATCCGTCGCTCGAGGAACAGTCGCGCCTCTGCGGCGCGAGCCGCGGTCGCACGCTCACCCGCGTCGTGCTGCCCGCCATGCTGCCGAGCATCGCCGCCGCCGTGCTCCTCGTCATCTGGACGACCATGGGCGGTCTCGCGGTCCCCGCCGCGATGGCGCAGCCCGCCGGCATTCCGATCATGTCGGTGCAGATCCTGCGCTTCCTCCAGTTCGACTATCCACCGCAGTACGGTCCCGCCCTCGTGATGGCGTTCATCATGGTCGGCATCATCGGCGCGGTCTGGCTCGCCGCCGCGCGGATCCGCAAGCTCGGCCGTCACGGCACGGTGGGGGGCAAGACCCGAGTCGCGGCGCGCCGATCGCTCGGCCGCTGGAAATGGGTCGCGCGCGGGTTCATCCTCCTCTGGGCCACCATCGTCGTGCTCGTGCCCCTGACCTGCCTCGCCCTCGTCGCGCTGAACGGCTACTGGGCCGGGCACCTCAGGCTCGACAACATGAGCGTCGCGCATATCCTCTCGGTGTTCGAGCCGGGCAGCCTCAACCTGATCTCGCTCCTCAACAGCGTGAAGGCCGCGCTGATCGTGGCGACAATCGGCAGCGTGATCGCCGCCATCTTCTCGGTCTTCGTCACCTCGCGCAAAAGCAAGCTCGTGACGGTCGCGGACGGCGTGATGAAGCTCCCCACGATCCTTCCCGGTCTCGTGCTCGCCATCGGCTTCGTGCTCGCCTATGCCGGGCGGCCGTTCGATCTCGGCGGCACCTTCCTGATCCTCGTGATCGCCTTCCTGCTCGAACAGGTGCCGAAGGGCACGCTCACCACCGATCCGATCGCGGCCCAGGTCGGCCGCGAGCTGACCGAGGCCTCGCAGGTCAGCGGCGCCTCCGGGTTCCGCACCTTCTGGAAGGTCCACTTCCCGCTGATGCTGCCCGGAACGATCGTGGCCTGGGCGCTGCTGTTCGTCCATGTGATCGGCGACCTCGACACCTCGGCGCTCGTCGCGAGCGTCCACAACCCCACCATCGGATCGCAGATGCTGCGGCTCGGCGAGAACGGAGACTATCCGGCCGTCGCCGCGCTCGCGCTCCTCGTCGTCCTGATGTCGACGACGACGGTGACAACGGTGTTCGTCCTGAGCCGGGGGAGGAAATGGGCATGAGAAACTGGGCACCCCTTGGAGGACCGACCAATGAACGATCCCGATCCCGGCCACAGGAGCACCGGATGACCAGCTGGCAGGCGGCGCCGGCCGCCGCGACACCGGTTCGCGAACCCGTGATGCGCGTGAAGAACCTGATGAAACGGTTCCGGCGCAACGACGGGTCGATTGTGACGGCGATCAACAACATCTCCTTCGATGTCTATCCGGGAGAGTCGGTCGTCCTGCTCGGACCGAGCGGTTGCGGCAAGACGACGCTCTTGCGCTGCATCGCGGGGCTCGAGGATCCCGATGGCGGGGTGATCGAGTTCAACGGCAACACCGTCTTCTCGTCGGAAGCCGGGATAAACCTTCGGGCCGAACTGCGGCAGATGGCGATGGTGTTCCAGTCCTACGCGCTCTGGCCGCACATGACGATTCTCGAGAACATTGCCTATCCGCTCCATTGCCTGCCCGCGGGCTCGCGGCCCGGGCGGAAGGAGATCGCCGCGCGCGTCACCGACATCATGAGGAAGGTCGGGATCGGCGGGCTCGAGTCGCAGTATCCGAACACGATCAGCGGCGGGCAGCAGCAGCGCGTGGCGCTCTGCCGGGCGCTGATCGCGGGCACCAACATGGTGCTGTTCGACGAACCGCTCTCCAACGTCGACGCGCAGATCCGCGAGAAGCTGCGCGACGAGCTGATGGAGATGCAGCGCGCGTTCGGTTTCGCCTCGCTCTTCGTCACCCATGACCGGCACGAGGCGATGGTCCTCGCCGACCGGGTCGCGGTGCTGAACGGCGGCGTGGTCCGGCAGTTCGACGGGCCGACGGATACGTATCTCCATCCCGCCGACGAATTCGTCGCGCGCTTCGTCGGGCCCGTGAACGAACTCGACCTGTCGGCGCGCGAGATCACCGGGCAGGCGGGCGAGGCCGTCGGGCAGTCGCCGCTCGGACCCATCCACGGCCTTCTGCGCGCGGAGGCCGCGGCGGATCTCGTCGCGATCTGGCGGCCCGAGGTCGCCCGGCTCGGAGCGGAGGAGCCGACCTCGCCCAACCGCTGGAAATGCGCGATCGAGGTGGCGAAGTTCCACGGGTCGCAGACCGAGTTCAGCGTGAAGGTCGGCGAGCGCGCTTTCCGGGTGCTGACCCATGGCGGCGGAATTCCGCTGCCGGAGGGCTCGACCGCCTGGATGTCGGTCGAGCCCCGCGACGTCCAGTTTCTCGCCAGGCGCTAGGCAGCGTGGCGTGGCTCAGGTTCGCCCGCTCCGGGGCGGACCTGACGACATTCAAGCTCCTTTCGAAGATCGGGAGTCCAACGATGACCATTCAGACCGCCATCGCATTGCGAGGCTTCGAGGCAATTCCGGAACTGCTGCGCAGAGCGGGCGTGGACACCGTCTTCGGACTTCTGGGCGGTTCCAACACCGCCTGGGTCGCGCAGGGCGTGGAAGCGGGCCACATCGAGTTCATCCGCACGCGTCACGAGGAGACGGCCGTCACGGCGGCGGCCGGCTACAGCCGGGCCACCGGGCGCCTCGGCGTCTGCACAACCACCAAGGGCCCGGGCTTCACCAATTCGATCAACGCGCTGATCGCGGCGACCCGGGGCCATGTGCCGCTCCTTCACATCACCGGCGAGAGCAGGATCTCCAAGGCCAAGGCGCTTGGCTCCTCGCAGGAGGTGGATCAGGAGGGGTTGGCCGGGATCATGGGCGTCGGCTACTTCACCGTACGCGAGGCTTCCGAACTCGAGGAGACGTTCTGGACCGCGGCGCGCGCGGCGCTCCGAAGCGGCCAGCCGCAGATCCTGAGTGTGTCCGACCGCTGGCTCGACGAGACGGTGGATCTCAGCTCCGCGAGCCCCGATCCGCGCCCCGATCTCGCGCCCGATCTCGACTCGATCACCGCGACCATCGACGAACTCGCCCGGGCCGAGCGGCCGATCATCCTCGCGGGCTGGGGCGCGGTGCTCTCCGGCTGCCACGACCAGCTCGTCGAGCTCGCCGAGCTTTCCGGCGCGCGGCTTGCCAACTCCCTCCGTGCGAACCGGTTCTTCTCGGGGCATCCACGCGACCTCGGCCTCTGCGGCAGCTGGTCGCCGCAGTCGGTGCGCGAGATCATCAACGACGCGGATCTTGTCCTGTCCTTCGGCGCCTCGCTCAGCAAGCACACGACCGAGGCGGGGGCGATCTTCGGCGGCGCCAAGCTCGCCCAGTGCGAGACCGACGAGAACGCCAAGTTCTTCGCGTCCTCTCCGGACCTGTTCCTGTTCGGCGACGCGCGGATCGCGGCCGACGCGCTGCTCGCGGAATGGAAGCGACGCGACCTTCCGACGAAGCCCGCGCCGGGGCCGGCGCCGTCCCGCGCCTCGGTCCGCGACACCTTCCTCGGCATCGACCTGCGCCACGATCCGGCGCGCGGGCTCGATCCGCGCGAGGTCTACGTGGCGCTCGACGAGGTCGCTCCGGCGGATCGGATCGTGGTGACCGACAATGGGCGCTTCATCGCGACGATCCCATCGCTGCTCGACGCGCGCGACGCGCGGAGCTGGATCGTCGGGAACGCCTATGGCTCGGTCGGGCTCGGCCTCGGCGCGGCGATCGGCGCCGCGACGGCGCACCGCGACCGCCCCGTGCTGCTCATGACCGGGGACGGCGGCTTCGCGATGGCGATGCACGAACTCGACGCGATCCGCCAGGCCTCGCTCGACAACGTGACGATCGCGATCATCAACGACCAGCTCTACGGTTCGGATCTGAAATACCTCCGCCGGCACGGGCTTCCCGACACGGTGCTCTACCAGCCGCTTCCGGATCTGGTGGCGCTCGCGGCGGTCTATGGCGGCACCGGCCATCTCGTGACCAGCATCGAGCAGCTCAGGACGATCGACTTCTCGACGCCGGGGCCGACCCTGCTCGACATCCGCGTTGATCCGGAGGTGAACGTCCGCGAGGCGGTCTAGTCAGGCCTTCGGTCCAGGCATCTCATAGAGCTCGTACCCGTTCCGGAACGGGCGTGAACACCCACGCGCCCACGCCTGAGCGGGCGTTCCGCGTCACTCGGCACCGCCGTCGGCTTGCAGCACGGCGCGCGCGATGGAAGATTATCATGGCCCTGAACGTCATCCTGACCGGCGACCTCAACATGATGCAGGTCGGCGATCCCGAAGTACCGTTCCGCCGCGTCGCGGCGGAATTGAAGGCCGCCGATGTCGTGTTCGGGAATCTCGAGAGCTGCCTCTACGAGCCGCCGGGCGGACCGGACATCGACCGGGAGCGGCTGCGCGAGGGCTTCTACGCCGATCCGAAGGCCGGGGGCGAGACCCTGCGGGCCGGGAGTGTCCAGGCGGTCGGCATCGCCAACAACGTCAACTACGGGACCGAGGCGATCAAGGCCTCGGTCGCCCGGCTCGACGCGCTCGGCATCGCCCATACCGGCGCCGGCGCGAACTCCGACGCGGCCCGCGCCCCCGCGATCCTCGAGCGGTCCGGCACGCGGTTCGGGATCCTCCAGCGCACCACCGTTTACTGGCCGATGAACCACGAGGCGACGGCGACCGATGGCGGCGTCGCCACGGTGAAATGCCACACGGCCTATCAGGTGCCGGTGGGAAAGATGCGCGCCGACATGCAGCCGGCCAACCGTCCGGGGATCGCCCCGATCATCCTGACCTGGGTCGATCCCGTCTATCGGGACCGGCTTCGGGAGGACATCGCGCGGCTGCGCGAGGAGGTGGATGTGGTCATCGTCTCCTATCACTGGGGACTGCGGCACGAGATCCTCGATTACATGACCGAGATCGCCCATCTCTCGATCGACGCCGGCGCCGATCTGGTGATGGGCCACGGGCCCCATGTCTCGCTGCCGATCGAGATCTACAAGGAAAAGCCGATCTACTACGGGCTCGGCAGCTTCTGCTTTCACACCGGCCACGGCGGCAAGCAGCATGGCGACTGGGTCGGTCTGATGGCGAGGCTCGAGGTGGAGGACAGGCGCATCGCCCGGACGGGTTTCAAGCTCGTGCGCCACAACGACGCCAACGAGACCTATGTGACCGATCCCGAGCGCGAAGAGGCGACGCTGCGCCCGCTCCGTGAGCGCAGCGCGGCGATGGGCGCGAAGTTCGTCGCGCGTGGGGAAGAGATTTTCGTCGAACCTGCCTAGGCGAATTCGTCCATGAAAGCTCAGGTCCCTCTGGACGCGAAAAAAATGCATGCTATATTGCATCCAAAATTAGGTGAAACGGAGCCGACCGGCGCGGCCGGGACCCGGAAGTGGACGCCACTTCCTCCTGTCCCGGACCCGGTCCGAGCACGCGTCGGCGGAGTTGGTCGCGCGGTCGGACCTGTCACGCCGCCGCTCGACCAGGACAAGGAGGATCACAATCCATGTCGCTGAAGGTACTCGTGGCCGTGAAGCGGGTCATCGACTACAATGTCAAGGTCCGGGTCAGGACCGACGGCGCCGGCGTCGATCTCGCGAACGTCAAGATGTCGATGAACCCCTTCGATGAGATCGCGGTGGAGGAAGCCGTCCGCCTGCGGGAGAAGGGGATCGCGAACGAGGTGGTCGCGGTCTCGATCGGCGTCCGGCAGGCGCAGGAGACGCTGCGCACTGCCCTCGCCATGGGCGCGGACCGCGCGATCCTGATCGTCGCCGCCGACGAGGTGGCGACCGACATCGAGCCGCTCGCCGTCGCCAAGCTGCTTCGCGCGGTGATCGAGAGCGAGAAGCCGGACCTCGTCCTGTGTGGCAAGCAGGCGATCGACAACGACATGAACGCCACCGGCCAGATGCTCGCCGCCCTGCTCGGCTGGAGCCAGGCGACCTTCGCCAGCGAACTGGTGATCGAGGGCGATCACGCGACCGTCAGCCGGGAGGTGGACGGCGGCCTCCAGACGATCAGCGTCAGGCTGCCCGCCATCGTCAGCGTGGACCTTCGCCTGAACGAGCCGCGCTATGCGAGCCTCGCCAACATCATGAAGGCGAAGAAGAAGCCTCTCGAGGAGAAGACCGCCCAGGATCTGGGCGTGGACGTGACGCCGCGTCTCAAGGTGCTGGAAACGGTCGAGCCGGCGACGCGACAGGCGGGCGAGCGCGTGCCAGATGTGGCCACCCTCGTGTCGCGGCTCAAGGAAATGGGGGTGATGTGATGGCGGTACTCGTTCTCGCGGCCATGGCGGAAGGGGCGCTCGGCGCCGATGCGACGGCCAAGACGGTGACGGCGGCCGGCGCGCTCGGCGCGGTGACGGTTCTCTGCGTCGGCACGGGCGCCGAGGCCGCGGCCTCCGAGGCGGCTGCCATCGCGGGCGTCGCCAAGGTGCTCGTGGCCGACGACACCGCGGTGGACCATCAACTGGCCGAGCCGACGGCCGCGCTGATCGTCGCCTTGGCAAGCCAGTACGATCATGTCGTGGCGCCCACCACCTCGGATGCGAAGAACGTCCTCCCCCGCGTCGCCGCGCTGCTCGACGTGATGATCATCCCGGACGTAACGGCGATCATCGACGCGAAGACCTTCCAGCGGCCTATTTACGCCGGGAATGCGCTCCAGACGGTGCGCAGCGACGATCCGAAGATGGTGCTGACCGTGCGTCCCTCGAGTTTCGCCGCCGCCGGATCGCAGGCCGCGGCGCCGGTCGAGAAGGTGATCGTCCCCGAGGCCCCCGGCCTCTCCAGCTGGACCGAGGACCGCGTCGCCGCCAGCGACCGTCCCGATCTCGGCTCGGCGAAGATCGTCGTCTCGGGTGGGCGGGGCATCGGCTCCGAGGAGAATTTCGCGCTGGTCGAGCATCTCGCCGACAAGCTCGGCGCGGCGGTCGGCGCCTCGCGCGCGGCGGTGGACAGTGGTTACGCGCCCAACGATCGACAGGTCGGCCAGACGGGCAAGGTGGTGGCGCCCGATCTCTACATCGCGATCGGCATCTCGGGGGCGATCCAGCACCTCGCCGGGATGAAGGACTCGAAGGTGATCGTCGCGATCAACAAGGACGAGGAGGCGCCGATCTTCCAGGTGGCCGACATCGGCCTGGTCGCCGACCTCTTCACGGCGGTCCCGGAACTGATCGGGAAGGTCTGACGATCCGCGCCCGGGGCCGGGCCGGGTAGCCCGGGCGCACCGAAAACGCGGGCCCGAAGGCGGGTCCGCCGCGAAGCGAAGCATGGGAGGAGCCGGAGCATGGCGGAGAACGAGTACGATGTGGTCATCGTCGGCTATGGCGGCGCGGGCGCCGCGGCGGCTATCGAGGCGGCCGACGCGGGCGGTAGCGTCCTGGTCATCGAGAAGTTTGGCGATGGCGGCGGCACGACGCGGATGGCCGGCGGCAACATCCGCAGCGTGCTCGACGCCGAGAAGATGATCGACCATTTCCACGCGCTCTGCGATGGAACCACCGACCGGGAGTCCGTCGTCGCCCATGTCGAGGGACTGGCGCGCCTGCCCGACTGGATCGAACGCCGCGGCGGCCTGATGCGGTCCGATCCGTCCGAGAAGCTCGGCGCGCCGCGCAAGTCCGGCCCGCCCTATCCGGGCGCGACGCCGGGCACCGGTTTTCCGGGTGTGGTCGGCGCGGACGGCATCGGGCTCCGCTACCGCTGGCCGAAGAACCCGCGCAACGGCCTCTCGCGCGGCGCGGCCGCCTGGGCGATGCTCGCGGAAAACGTCGGCAGCCGCAAGATCGACGTCATCACCGAAACGGCGGTCAAGCGCCTGAACCGCGACGGCTTCTCCGGCCGCGTCACCGGGCTCGTCGCCGAGCAGGGCGGCAAGGAGATCGAGGTCCGCGCGAAACAGGGCATCGTCCTCTCCTCCGGCGGGTTCTCCTGGAACCCCGAGCTGATGCGCCAGTGGCTCGGCGTCGCGGTCCATTCCGCCGCGCCGCCCCACCGCAACACCGGCGAGGGGATCGTGATGGCCCAGGCGGTCGGCGCGGCGCTCTGGCACATGTCGGGCGTCGTGATGTCGATGGGCATCGCGGTCCCGGAGTACGAGGCGACCTTCTCCTTCCACATCAAGGAGCGCGGCTTCATCATGGTCGACCGCCTCGGCAAGCGGTTCTGCGACGAGTCGAAGCTCGCCGGCCATTCTGGCGGCCTGCTGCTCGACGGCCGGGACCACCACGCGGCGCTCCGCCGCCGCCTGCCGAGCTATGTGATCTTCGACGAGGCTACCCGTCTCGCCGGCCCGATCATCGCTACGGAGCGCGGCTTCAACACCGACGCGGGCTGGTCGGAGGACAATTCGATGCCGATCGAGAAGGGGTGGATCACCTCGGCTTCCTCGATCGCCGAACTCGCGGCGAAACTCGACCTTCCCGCCGACGCGCTTGCCGAGACGATCGACTCCTACAATCGCGGCATCGAGACCGGCGCGGACCCGTTCGGCCGCGGCGCGGCGAACGCGGCCCCCATCGAGAAAGGCCCGTTCTACGGCGTCGCGGTCTGGCCGACGCTCTACAACACCCAAGGGGGGCCCCGCCGCACCGCCCGGGGCGAGATCGTCGATCCCTGGGGCGCGCCGATCCCCGGCCTCTTCGGCGCGGGCGAACTCGGTTCGATCTTCAACACGCTCTACCCCGGCGGCGTGAACTACGGCGAGGCCTTCGTTTCCGGACGGGTCGCGGGCGCCGCCGCGCTCGGCGCCACGCCGAAGTGATCGCCCATTCTCGAAAACGCTCCGAGCCCAACGGCCAAGCAAACGACTGGAAGGAAACGCATATGGTAGGTCGCATCTACGGCTATCTCGCACACGGCTCCCGGCGGCTATCGGTTCTCGCGATGTCGCCCGAGGGAGAGCTCAGCCAGATCCAGGAAGTGCCGATCAACGAGGCGGACACGCCCGAGGACGTGCGCGAGGGCCGGTTCACCGCGCTCTGCGTCAGCCCAGACCGCCGCTTCCTCTTCGCCTCGAACCGGACCGCGCCCTACAAGATCCGGAGCTGGGCGATCAACCGCGACGACGGCACGCTGACCTATCTCGGCGACGCCCCGACGGTCGATAGCTCGCCCTATCTCTCGACCGACCGGACCGGCCGCTTCCTGCTCGCCGCGCACAATCCGCCCGATCGCAAGCGCCGGACGGGCTTCGTGACGGTCGCTTCGATCTGCGAAGGATACGTGCAGCCGCCGCATCAGATCATCCGGACGCCGAGCAAGACGCATGCGATCCTGCCGCACGGCTCCAACCGCTATGTCATGGCACCCTGCTGCGACGCGGATGTCGTGACGCGGTATACCTTCGACGAGGCCACCGGGCTGCTCGATCCCGACGTGTTCTCGCCCCTCACCACGCGGCCCAATTCGGGGCCAAGGCACTACGTCTGGCATCCGAACAACCGGATGGTCTACATGAACAACGAATACGACGGCGACATCTACGTCTATTCATTCGATCCGAAGGACGGATCGATGTCCGAGGTCCAGTTCATCAGCGGCCGCCCGGAGGGAATGGACCCCGAGGGCAACGTGCGGGGGGGCGACCTCCACATCACGCCCGACGGTAAGTGGCTCTACGGCGCCGTTCGCGGGCAGTGCGGGCTCATGGGGTTCCGGATCGACCCCGAGACGGGCCTGCTCACTTCGCTCGGGATGACGGCGGTCGACAAGGAGCCGCGCGGCTTCAACGTCGATCCGCTCGGCCGTTTCCTGGTCGTGAACGGGCTGATGACCAGCACCGCCGTCACCTATGCGATCGACCGGGAGACCGGCGCGCTCACCAAGGTCGCGAGCCTCTCGACGCTGGAAAACCCGAACTGGATCGAGCTCGTCGCGCTGTCCTGACCCGCCCGGCCCGCGCGCTCTCTTCCGGCCGCGCGGGCCATCCACGCCGATCCGAAGGAAGGGAATGCCATGGGCAAGGTCGAGGAACGCATCGCCGATTTCATCGTCAACACGCCGGCCTCGGAGGTGCCCGCCGCCGCCATCGCCTCGGCGCATCGCTCGGCGCTCGACTGCGTGGGCTGCGTGCTCGCGGCCTCGGTCGAGCCCCAGGGCCGGACCATCGCCGGTTTCGCCCGCGCCGAGGGCGGTCACGATGGCCCGGCCTCGGTCATCGGCGGCCCGCTCCGGACCAGCCGGTCGATGGCGGCGCTTGCCAACGGGACGCTCGCGCATGGGCTCGACTACGACGATGGGCGAACCAGCACCGGCCATGCCTCGGGCATGCTGCTGCCGGCGGCGCTCGCCATCGCCGAGCCGGTCGGCGCCTCGGGCCGTGACCTTCTAACCGCCTATGCGATCGGGCTCGAGGTCATCACCCATATCGGCGACGCCTGCGATTTCGAGCAGAAGGAGGGCGGCTTCCACCGCACTTCGCTCTTCGGGACGATGGCCGCGACCGCGACCGCCGCGCGGCTTCTCGGGCTCGACGTTCGCCAGACGATGATGGCGATGGGAACGGCGGGCGCGGTCTCGGGCGGCCTCTGCCAGAGCTTCGGCACGTTCACCAAGCCGCTGCATTCCGGCATGGCGGCGAAGAACGCGGTCACCGCCGCGCTGCTCGCCGCGGAAGGCTGGACGGGAAGCGAGGACATCCTCGGCGGCCCGGCCGGCTGGGCCAAGGCCTTCATCCGCCACTACCGCTATGATGCGATGGCGAGCGGGCTCGGCACCGAATGGCGCACGGCGACGCGTACGCCGCTCATCAAGGAATTCCCCTGCTGCGGCCTCATCCACGGTCCGGCGACGTCGCTGCTCACGCTGATCCGCGAGCATGGTTTCACCGCCGGGGACGTGGCCGAGGTCCGGGTGAGCGCGCCTTACGATTCGATGGTGCTCATGTACCCGAACCCGGCCTCCGGCTATCAGGGCAAGTTCTCGCTGCCCTACGCGGTCGCGACCATCCTGATCGACGGGAGGCTCGATCTCGACAGCTTCGACGACGCGAAGCTTTCGCGGCCCGAATACGCCGAGACCGCCGCGAAGATCCGGATCAACGTCACCTCGCAATGGGAAGGGACGATGCGGGGCGAGCGCCGCGCGAAGGCCGACGACCGGCTGCCGGTGATCGTGAAGCTTCGCGACGGGCGGGAGCTTCGTCAGAGCACCGAACGGGTGCGTGGCCTCGACACCGACGCGCTCGTGGCGGAGAAGTTCCGCCGCAACGCGGCCCGCGCCCTCCCGCCCGGGGCGGTCGAGGCGGCGCTGGCGGCCTGGAGCGGGCTCGACACGGCGAGGGATGTGCGCGAGGTCGTGGCCTCGGTCACGACCGGCGCCCTTATTCCGGCGGCGTGACCGGACCGGCCAGAGGGGCCGGGAGACCACCGCTCCCGCGCCTCCCGGACGGGGGACCAGATTCCGAAATCCCTGGTCCGGCCTCCTCCTCCCGGCCGGACGACGAGGGCCTTGGCCTCGGCGGAGCGGCCGCTTCGCCGAGGCTCCTTTTTCGATGGCCGGACGGCCGCCACCCAGTCGAGGGAGCACAGCTATGTCACGCGAGTCGATGGAATACGACGTGGTCATCGTGGGGGCGGGCCCGGCCGGCCTGTCGGCGGCGATCCGGCTGAAACAGCTCGATCCCGATCTCTCGGTCGTCGTGCTCGAGAAGGGGTCGGAGGTCGGCGCGCATATCCTCTCGGGCGCGGTGCTCGATCCCGCCGGGCTCGACGCGCTGATCCCCGACTGGCGCGACAGGGGCGCCCCGGACACGACCGAGGTCAGCGACGACCGGTTCTACCTGCTCGGGAAGGGCGGGCGGATGAAAATCCCGAACTGGCCGATGCCGGGCTTCATGAAGAA
>NZ_VFRP01000036.1 GCF_006385685.1 Amaricoccus solimangrovi
CTGCATCAGGTGCCGGGTGTGGATGTCGAGCGCCGAGAAGGGCTCGTCCATCAGGATCACCTTCGGTCCGGTGATCAGCGCCTGCGCCATCTGCACGCGCTTGCGCTGTCCGCCCGAGAGCTGGTGCGGATAACGCTGCTCGAAGCCGCGCAGTCCCACCTTCGCGAGCCAGCCGAGCGCCCTTTCCCGACGTTCCGCCGCGGGAACGCCGCGAAACAGCGGGCCGAGCTCGACGTTCTCGATCGCGGTCTTCCAGGGCAGGAGCGCGTCCTGCTGGAAGAGATACCCGATGTCGTTCTGGACGTCGCGCACCGGCGCGCCGTCGATCGACACCGTCCCCTTGGCGGGCTTGAGAAGGCCCGCGATCGCATTGAGGATCGTGCTCTTGCCACAGCCCGTGGGGCCGACGATCGCCAGGAACTCTCCGTCGGCGACCGTGAGATTGACGTTCTCGACCGCGACGAAATTGCCGAAGGCCATCGTCACGTTGTCGATCGCCACCATCGCCCCGGCCTGCTCGACACGCGGTGGCGGCATGTTACGCACGGCGGTCACAGCCATTCCTCTTCCCCCCTTTTAGTTGTTCACGGCCACGTGCGCCTTGTCGACGAAGGCGTTGGTGTAGGTCTTCGACAGGTCGATGTCGGCGCCCGCGACCTTTTCGTTGAAACTCTTGAGCACGGCGAGCGGTGTCCGCACGTCGGTCTCGTCGAAGCGCCCGTCCGGCGAGAAGATCGGCCGGGCGTTCTCGACCGCCCTGGTATAGGTCTCCTTGTCACCGGAGATGAAATCCTCGGGAAGCGCGGCGACGATCTCCTTGGCCGAATGGTGCTGGATCCAGTCGAGCGCCTCCACGGTGGCATCGACGACCTTCTGCACCGTCTCGGGATTGTCCTCGATGAAATCCGCGCGCGTGTAGAGGACGGAGGTGGGATAGATCCCGCCGTAGATCGCCTTCGCCCCTTCGTCGCCGCGCCCGTCGATCAGCACCTTGCCGACGCCCTTCTCCTCGAGGAAGGTCGCGGCGGGGTCGTAGTTGACGAGAAGGTCGACCTTCCCCTGCTGCAGGGCGGCGACCGCGGTGGAGCCGGAGCCGACCCCGATCAGCGAGACCGAATCCTCGGGAATGTCGTGGCGCTTCAGGTAGTAGCGCACGAAGAAGTCCGAGGAGGAGCCCGGCGCGGTGATGCCGATCTTCGCGCCCTTGATCGTTTCGGGCTTGGCCGGATCGAAGCTCGACTCCGGGCCGCCGGCGAGAACGAGGCCCGAGTTGCGCGCGAGATCGACGATCGCCACGACGTCCTTGTTCTGCGACTGCATCTGGATCGTGTGGTCGTAGAAGCCGACCGCGATATCCGTCGATCCCGCGACCAGTGCCTGCAGCGTCTTCGAGCCACCCGAGGCGAAGTTCTCGACCGTCACGTCGAGCCCCGTCTTCGCGTAGAGGTCGAGACCCTCCGCCACCATGAACGGCAGGTTGTTGAGGTTGTAGGAGCCCATGCTGATCCGGACTTCCTGAGCATCGGCCGCCGTCGCGAGCGCCAGAGCGGCGGTCGCCGCGAGCAGGTATTTGCGCATTGGTATTTCCTCCGTTTATCGCGGGGCTCGGCCAGAGCCTCCGCTCTTGATCAGGCAGCGCGTTCGACCGCCCTGGTTGGTTTCGCAAAGACATGGCCTTCGAAGAGTCGGCGGGCCGTACGCAGGAGTCCCGCCGCCACCTTGCCGTCGCGAAGCGCGAGCCGCACGTCGAGACGGCCGCTCGGGTGTTCCAGCGTGAGCGTCGTGGGAAGCTCGCGATGGCCGACGATACGCTCCGCCAGGGTCCCCCGGGTGATGCAAGCGGTGGCGATGCCGACCGCCCCCGTCGTCGCGAGCGAAGGGTGGCACTGCTGGGGCATGAAATAACGCGCGCTCAGATCGCCGCCGTGGATGGGCGGCGCGATCAGCACCGGCTTCGGGGTGACCTGGGCGCTCACGTCGCCCATGCCCATGAGCCGCCCCGCCTTGAGCCGGAGAGTTTCGAGCCGGGCCAGCAGGTCCGCGTCCGCGTTGAGCGCCGCGGCCTCCTCGGTGCCGGAGACGCCGAGCGCCGCCGCTTCGAGCAACATCATCGGCATCGCGCAGTCGATGCAGGTCACTTCGATTCCGTCGATCCGGTCGATGGCCTTCCCCGTTGGAAGCAGCTTGCCCGTGCGCGCGCCCGCGGCGTCGAAGAAGGACAGCGCGATCGGCGCCGCGCTGCCGGGCACGCCGTCGATCGACGCGTCGCCAAGATAGCAGACCTGGCCATCCCTCGTCGGGACCTCGGCTTCGATGATCTTCGACGTGTTGACGTTGTGGATGCGAACCAGGGTCGTGGTCCCCGTGGCCGGAACGAGGCCGGCCTCGATCGCGAAGGGGCCGACCGCGGCGAGCATGTTGCCGCAATTGGGCGAGGTGTCGACGCGGCGCGGTTCGATCCAGACCTGGGCGAAGAGATAGTCCACATCCGCGCCCGGCACCGTGGAAGGGCCCACGATGGCGACCTTGCTCGTGACCGGGTTGCCTCCCCCGATGCCGTCGATCTGCAGCGGATGACCGGAACCCATGATGGACAGGAGGATCTGGTCGCGCTCGGCCGGTTCGGCGGGAAGGTCGGAGGAGAGGAAGAAGGGACCCTTCGAAGTCCCGCCCCGCATGAGCACGCAAGGGATGCGGAGCAGATCGTTCATGATTTCTCTCCCTTTGATGCGACAGGTAACTCAATCCCGTTCTTTCTTGCGTTCTACGGCGAAGAAATTTATTTTTGAAATGCCGATATCGAGGAAACTAATGCGTTATGAGCATCAATTGCGAGATTCTGGACCTTCGGGCCTTTCTGCTCGTCGTCGAATTGGAGAGCTTCCACCGCGCCGCCGAGGCGCTGAACCTGTCGCAGCCCGCGCTCAGCCGGCGCATTCAGAAGCTTGAGGCCTCGATCGGCGCTCCGCTTCTCGAGCGCACTACCCGGCATGTCGCGGCGACGGCCATGGGCGAGGAACTGGTGCCACTCGTGCGGCGGATGCTGGAGGAATTCGATGGATCGCTGTTCGCCTCTCAGGACTCGGCGGAACGCCGCGGCGGCCTGGTCACCATCGCCTGTCTCCCCACGGCCGCGTTCTATTTCCTGCCTTCCGTCATCCGCGAGTTCAACGCGCGCTATCGGAACATCCGGTTCCGGATTCTGGACCTGCCCGCCACGGAGGGCCTGCAGGCGGTCTCCCGCGGCGAGGTGGAGTTCGGGATCAACATCATGGGCTCTTCCGATCCCGACCTCGTTTTTGACCGGCTGGTGGAGGACCCCTTCGTTCTGGCCGCCAGGAAGGACCATCCGCTTTCGGAGCGATCGAGCCTTACCTGGGCCGACCTAAGTCCCTATCAGCTGATCACCGTCCACCGATCCAGCGCCAACCGGATCCTGCTCGATTCAATGCTCGCGCGCTCGAACCTCGCCCTTCGGTGGTCCTATGAGGTCACGCACCTCTCGACCTCGCTCGGCCTCGTCGAGGCCGGCCTGGGCATCTCGGTCCTTCCACGCATGGCCACGCCCCAGGGCGAGCACCCGTTTCTGATCACCCGTCCAATCAAAGACCCCGAAATCTCGCGCACGATCGGCGTCGTCCGTCGGAGAGGCGCGATGCTCTCCCCAGCGGCGGACCGGTTTCTGAGTATTTTGATCAGCACGTGGGGAGATCGGCCGTCCACGGTATCGGCTCCGGCCCGCCCCGGAGAAGCGTGAGCCGCGGCGGCGGACTTCGTCCAAAACGGTGTGCTTTCCGGGCAGGTGCGACCACCTACACCCGGAGAGCAACATAAGTCCCGATCAGCGCCGCGCGCGTGTCCCGCGAGAAGATTTAGCGAGCCCCCTGCGCCGGCGTGACTCCCGAAGCCCTTGCGCGGGAGCCTCGGATAAGACCGAGGACTTGAGATGGCGAAAAAATCGACAGGATTTCTCGACACGCAACATCGGCATCCGATGCATCACCCTGCTCGCGGCGGGCGCAGGTCACCGACGAGAGGCTACGCTCCATCTCGACACCCGAGAGGGTCGAGACACGGATCGGCACGCTCGACTTCCACGCGCGGAACCCCGAGCGCCAAGCCGGCCGAGGTGCGCGACTTCTTCTTCGCCCGCCACAACTACCTCCCCGAAATCGACGCCGCTGCCGGGCGGCTGGCGGCGGAGGCGGCGCTGCCGGTCGGGCGGATGGCCGAGGGGATCGCCGGGCGGCTCCGCGATCGCCATGGCATACGGATCGAGGAAGCGGAGCGCGGCACGCTCCGCGCCTTCGACGCCGCCGCCCGGGTGCTCCGGCTCTCGCCGCGCATCTCGCCCGGCCAGCGCGCCTTCCAGCTCGCGACCCAGCTCGCCCTCCTCGAACTCGGGGACCAGATCGCCGCCCTCGCGGCGGAGGGCGATTTCCGCAGCGCCGAGGCGGAGCGGCTGGCGCGCACCGGCATCGCCAATTACTTCGCGGGCGCCCTCCTCATGCCCTACGCGCCCTTTCTCGCGGCGGCGGAGGCGGAGAGCTACGACATCGACCTGCTCGCCCGCCGCTTCGGCGTCGGCTTCGAGACGGTCTGCCACCGGCTCTCCATGCTCCAGAAGCCCGAGGCGCGCGGCGTGCCGTTCTTCTTCATCCGCACCGACCGGGCGGGCAATATCTCGAAGCGCCAGTCGGCGAGCGATTTCCACTTCAGCCGGATCGGCGGCACCTGCCCGCTCTGGACGATCTACGAGGCCTTCGCCCGGCCGGGCCAGATCCTGACGCAGATCCCCGAGATGCCGGACGGGCGGCGCCATCTCTGGATCGCGCGCACCACCACGCGCGGCTCCGGCGGCTATGGTGCGCCCGCGAAGACCTTCGCGCTCGCCATGGGCTGCGACCTGCGCCACGCTGGGCGGCTCGTCTACGCGCGCGGCCTCGACCTGCGCGATCCGGCGGCGGCGACGCCGATCGGCGCGGGCTGCAAGGTCTGCGAGCGCCCCGCCTGCCCGCAACGCGCCTTCCCGCCCGCCGGTCGCCCCCTCGCCGCCGATCCCGGCGTCAGCCGCTTCGCCCCCTATTCCGGCGGGTGAGCCGTCATCCGACCAATCGGCACTTGGCGGCGAGGGCGGATCGCGGCATTTAGAGCCATGTCAGGGCCCCTGATCCGCCGCGCGCTGCTCGTCCTCACGATCCTCGGCTTGCTGATGCCGCGGGTCTCGGGCGTCGTCGCCTCGGCCGTGCCGGGCATGGTAACGATCGTCATCTGCACCGGGCAGGGGCTCACGACGATCCGGTTCGGCGACGCGGGCAAGCCCGTCCCGGTCATCGACCACCCCGACCACTGCCTGTTCGCCCATGCCACCGATACCGCCACGCGGGCCGAGGTGGCGGCGCCGCTCGCCCGCGTGGTGGATGCGACACCGCGGGCCGGCGGCGCGCTCATCCGCGCGAGCGGAACCACGGCCCCCCGGCCACCGCCCCGCGCCCCTCCGCTCGTCTGAGGTCCTTGACCGCCTAGCGCCACCGGCGCCGGGCGCGATCTCGCGCGCCGCCACCGGCGGGCGCGTTACCCCAGACATGGAGCGAACCGATGGTTGCCACTTCCCCCTCGGAAGCCGAGACGCGCGGGCGCGCGCGGCGGTCCGACAAGTTCTATTTCGCCGCCTGGCGCTGGCATTTCTACGCCGGGCTCTACGTGATCCCCTTTCTGTTCATGCTCGCGCTGACCGGCCTGCTGATGCTCTGGACCAGCGTGCTGGCCGGGCGCGACGGCGAGAACATCGCCGTGACCCCCGGACCCGCCGCGGTCGCCCTCTCCGCGCAGGCCGAGGCGGCGGTCGGCGCCGTGCCGGGCGGCGCGCTCGGCGGCTATATCGCGCCCTCGGCGCCTGACCGCGCCGCGCTCTTCAAGATCAGTTCCGGCGAGGACACGGTGACGCTCGTCGCCGTCGATCCCTTCACCGGCGCCGTCCTCACCCAGTACCCCTACCGCGAAGGCTGGTACGACACCTTCGACACGATCCACGGCACGCTCATGATCGGCACGCTCGGCGACCGGCTCATCGAGATCGCCGCCTCGCTCGGGATCGTGCTGATCGCGACCGGGCTCTATCTCTGGTGGCCCCGGCGCGGCGGCCTGCGGGGGGCGCTCGTCCCCAATGTCCGCGCGCGCGGGCGGTCGCTCTGGAAGTCGCTCCATGCGACCACCGGGCTCTGGGGGTCGGTCGTGCTCCTCGCCTTCCTCGTCTCGGGCCTCTCCTGGGCCGGGGTCTGGGGCGAGAAATACGTCCAGGCCTGGAGCAGCTTCCCGTCCGCGAAATGGGACAACGTGCCGCTCTCCGACGAGACCCACGCCAGCATGAACCACGGCGATGCGAAGGAAGTGCCCTGGGCGCTCGAACAGACGCCGATGCCCGCCTCGGGCTCGATGGCCGGGATGCCGGGGATGAAGGACATGCCGGGAATAGCGGAGGAGGCTCCGGAAGACACGCCGGTGACCTTCGAAGGCGTGGTCGCGCTCGCCCGCTCGCTCGGCTTCGACGGCCGCTTCCAACTCGCGGCGCCGGCGGGCACTGAGGGCGTCTGGACGCTCTCGCGCGATTCGATGAGCAACGACGATCCGACCCCCACCACCGACCGGACGGTGCATGTCGATCGCTACACCGGAAACATCCTCGCCGACGTGCGCTTCGCCGACTATTCCCCCCTATGGCAAGGCGATGGCGGTCGGGATCGCACTGCACGAGGGCGACATGGGCCTCTGGAACGTGGCGCTCAACACGGTCTTCTGCCTCGGCGTGATCTTCCTCTGCGTCTCGGGCGTGGTGATGTGGTGGAAGCGGCGGCCCGCGGGCGCCTTCCGCCTCGCCGCCCCGCCCGCGCCGCGCGAAATGGGCGTGTGGAAGGGCGCGGTGGTTGTTGGTCTCGTGCTCGCGGTGGCTTTCCCGATGGCGGGCCTCGCCATCCTCGTCGCGCTGGCGCTCGACTTCCTCGTGCTCTCCCGGGTTCCGGCCATGAGGCGGCTGGTCTCCTGAGCGCGCCGGTGCCGGCCGCGCGCGGGCCGGCCCCTACTTCGACGACCGAGCGAGGATCTCGCCGAACCGCTGCTTCGCCCGCGCCGGCACGGTCTCGGGCACGACGAGGCCGGCCGGGTCCGCGTCCCCCACGGCGATCAGCATCACCATCCCCATGGCATAATGCGGCGAGCATTTGACGCCGTAGAGGCCGGGCACGGCGGGCGCGATCTCGATCTCCTGGTTGATCTGGCCCTTGAACGGCTCCGCGCCCTCGGGTGCCATCCCCTCGATGCTCGCCGCGTTATGCCCGGTGGTCGCGGCGATGAACTTCACGCTGTCACCGGGCGCGATCCGGAGGAAATCGGGCTCGTAGACCATCGGCCCGGCCTCGCCCCGGTTCAGCATCCGGACCTCGAAGGTCTCGGCGGCCGCGGGGCCAGGGGTGATCAAAGGGGGGGCGATGAGGAGCGCGGCGAGCGCGTATTTCATGGCTGGGTCTCCTCGAACGGAATGTGGCCCTTGACGAGGAGGCTTCGCGCCCCGTCCTCGGGATCGATATGAACCGCGACCTCGACGCCGAAGACGGCCCGGATCGTCGCGGGCGTCAGCACCTCGGCCGGGGGCCCGAGCGCAGCCACGCGGCCGGAGCGGAGCAGCAGCACGCGGTCGCAGTAGAGCGAGGCGTGGTTCAGGTCGTGCAGCGCCATCACCGCCGTCACGGGGAGGCGGCGGATGAGCGCGAGGAGCGCGATCTGGTGGCGGATGTCGAGGTGGTTGGTCGGCTCGTCGAGCAGCAGCACCCCGGGCTCCTGCGCCAAGGCTCGCGCGATATGCGCCCGCTGCCGCTCGCCGCCCGAGAGCGTGTGCCAGAGCCGGTCCGCGAGCGGGCTCATGTCGACCCGCGCCAGCGCCGCGTTCACGATCGCCGTGTCCCCGGGGCCGAATGGGCGGAGCGCGTCGAGATGCGGCGTGCGACCGAGTTCCACCGCGTCGCGCACCGTCAGCCGCTCGGCGGTCTCCGCCTGCTGCTCGACGAAGGCGAGGCGGCGGGCGATGGCGCGGCGCGTGAGGCGCCGCATGGACGCGCCTTCCAGCGTCACCTCGCCACGCGAGGGCCGGTCGATCCCGGCGAGCAGGCGCAGCAGCGTCGATTTGCCCGAGCCGTTCGGCCCGATGATCCCGAGCCGTTCGCCGGGCGTCACCACGAGACTCACGCCGTCCAGGATCGCGCGTCCGCCCGCGTCGCGGCCGAGATTCTCGGCGGCGAGGCTCATGTCATCCGCCGCGCGCGAATGAGGATTAGCGCGAAGGCGGGCGCGCCGATCAGCGCGGTGACGACGCCGATGGGCACCACCTGTTTCGGCACGATCATCCGGCTCGCGATGTCGCAGGCGATCAGGAAGACCGCCCCCGTCACGGCGGAAACCGGGACGAGCCGCCCGTGCCTGGAGCCCACGAGGAAGCGCGCCCCGTGCGGGATGACGAGCCCGACGAAGCCGATCGAGCCGACGAGCGAGACCATCACCGCCGTCATGAGCGCGGTGGTTCCGATCAGGACCGCCTGCGTGGCCCGGACCGGCACGCCGAGCGAGGCGGCAGACTCCGCGCCGAAGGTGAAGGCGTCGAGCGCGCGCGTCTGGAAGAGGCAAAGCAGCGTTCCCGCGACGGCCACCGGCAAGGCCAGCGTCACATCAGGCCAGCGCGCGCCGGAGAGATTGCCGAGCAGCCAGAACATGATGCCGCGCGCCTGTTCGGCATTGGCCGAGCGTGCGACGATGAAGGAGGTCAGCGCGTTGAAGAGCTGCGATCCGGCGATGCCCGCGAGGATCACGGCCGAGGCGCCGCTGCCCGCCGCGCGGGCAAGCAGCGCGACGGTGCCGAAGGCGGTCAGCGCGCCCGCGAAGGCGCCCGCCGAGAGCGAGACGAGCCCGCCGCCGACCCCGAGGATCGCCACCGCCACCGCGCCGGTCGAGGCGCCCGCCGAGATGCCGAGCACGTAAGGATCGGCCAGCGCGTTGCGGAGCAGGGCTTGCAGGACCACGCCCGAAAGCGCCAGCGCCACGCCGCAGCAGGCCGCCACCACCGCGCGGGCGAGCCGGTAGTTCCAGACGATGCCCGCGTCGATCGGATCGACCGCGAAACCCGCGCCGAAGAGATGGTTCGCCGCCGTCTTCGCGACCGTCGAGAGCGGGATCGCCGTTTCGCCGAAGGCCGCGCCGCAGGCGAGCGCGACCAGGATCGCGAGCGCCGCCGCGGGCACGGCGACGAGCGGCCTCAAGCGAGGGGCCTCATTGGGCGAGGCCATAGGAGGCGAGCGCGTTGGCGAGCTCTTCGATGCCGGAGATCACCCGGATGCCGGGTTCCATCGAGTCGGAGGTCAGCGTGACGACGCGGTTCTTCTTCACCGCCTCCATCTGGCTCGCGACCGGGTCGGAGGCGAGGAAGGCCTTCTTCTTCTCGATGTCATCCGCCTCGAACCGGCGCCGGGTCATCTCGGCCGCGACGATCACGGTCGAATTGGCGCGCGCGATCGTCTCCCAGCCGACCGTCGGCCATTCCTCGTCGGATTCGACCACGTTCTTCACCCCGAGCACGCTCATGATATAGCCCGGCGCGCCCTTGCGCCCGGCGACGTAGGGATCGAGGTCGAGCTCGGGGCTCGAGAACCAGAACACCGCCGAGATGTCGTCGATCTTCATCGCGGCGACCTTTTCCTTCGCCGCCGCCTCGCGAGCGCGCAGATCGGCGACGAGCGCCGCCGCCTTGTCCTGATCGTCGAAGATCTGACCGAGTTCGGTAATGGTCTCGTAGAGCGTCTCGGTGGTGAAGGGCTCGATCCGCGTGCCGTCGCTGCCCTTGGAATTGTCCTTGCCGACGCAATCGGTCGGCAGGATGTAGGTATTGATCCCGAGATCCCTGAACTGTTCGCGTGTGCCGACGATGCCCTGCGGCCCGACGTGCCATTCGTATTGCGCGATGACCACGTCGGGGCGCTTGGCGACGATGCTCTCGAAGGAGGGGTCGTTGTCCGCGAGCCGCTCGACCTTCGCATTCACCTCGGCGAACCGGGGCAGCACGTCAGAGAACCAGACGCCGGTGCCCGCCACCTTGTCCGCGAGATCGAGCGAATAGAGGATCTCCGTCGCCGCCTGCCCGAGCGAGACGGTCGAGGCCGGCGCCTTGTCGAAGGTCACCTCCACGCCGCAGTTCTCGAGCGTCAGCGGATATTTCGTCGCTTCCGCTTCCGCGGCGGTCGCGAAGGCGGTCAGGGCCGCGAGGGCGTAGAAGGCGCGCATGGTCTCTCCTGGGAACTGGCCGGTCGAGGCCCGGAGAGGCCGCGCGGCTTCCGCCCGCCCGGGGAGCGGTCGGAAATCGCCAGCGGCAGGCACGCATCGCGCATCCCATCCCCCTCCGGGCCACCCCGCCCGGGTTGTCGGTTCATGCGCCGGCAGGTCTCCTGGCTAACGGCTCTCGCGCTTCCCGCCGCCTTCCCGGGTATCTCCCCAGTGGCATCCTGGCGGGTCGCTCGCCGCTTACAGTCGCGGGGGCGGCTCCGGTTCGGCCCGCGTCGCGCGGACCTCCGGATTCCCTCTTCGTCCCTGACGGGACACCGGCCGCGCCAGATGGACCGGCGCGACGGGGTGTGTCAACGAGATCATGAGGGGGCGCTCAGCCCACGGCCTCGGGCGCGGCGACCTCCGCGCGGAGCGCGCGGGCGGCGGCGACGAGCGCGCGCGTCGCCTGCTCGACCTCCGGCCAGCCCCGGGTCTTCAACCCGCAGTCCGGGTTCACCCAGAGCCGCTCCGCCGGAATCACCGCGAGCGCGTTCCTGAGCAGGCTGACCATCTCCTCCTCGGAGGGGACACGCGGGCTGTGGATGTCCCAGACGCCCGGCCCGCTCTCGTTCGGATAGGCGAAATCGGCGAAGAAGTTGAGCAGTTCCATGTCCGAGCGCGAAGTCTCGATCGAGATCACGTCGGCGTCCATCTCGGCGATCGCCGGCATGATGTCGTTGAACTCGGAATAGCACATATGGGTGTGGATCTGCGTCTCGGCCCGCACGCCCGCCGCCGAGATCCGGAAGGCATCGACCGCCCAGCGGAGATAGGCCGCCCAGTCGGCGCGCCGGACCGGCAGGCCCTCGCGCAGCGCCGGCTCGTCGGTCTGGATCGCGGGCAGGCCGGCGGCTTCGAGGTCCACCACCTCGTCGCGGATCGCAAGTCCGATCTGGCGGCAGGTCTCCGCGCGGGGCTGGTCGTCTCGCACGAAGGACCATTGCAGGATCGTCACCGGCCCGGTCAGCATCCCCTTCAACGGCCGCTCGGTGAGCCCCTGGGCGAAGCGCGACCAGCCGACCGTCATCGCCTCGGGCCGCGACACGTCGCCGAAGATCACCGGCGGCTTCACGCAGAGCGAGCCGTAGGACTGCACCCAGCCGTTGCGCGTGAAGGCGAAGCCCGAGAGCTGCTCGCCGAAATACTCGACCATGTCGTTGCGCTCGAATTTTCCATGCACCAGCACATCGAGCCCGGCCTCCTCCTGGAAGCGCACACATTTCTCGGTCTCGGCTTCGAGGAAGCGCTGATAGTCGACATCGCTCAGCCGGCCCTTGCGATGCTTGGCGCGGGCGTGGCGAACCTCCTTGGTCTGCGGGAAGGAGCCGCCACCGAGTCCCGCTCGCCCCGCGCCGCCGCCGCGATCGCGTCGGTCTCGTCGAGCTTCTGGTGGGCGAAGGCGAGCCAGCCCCTGAGTTCCGCGTCGAGCCCGGTTTCGAGATCGAGGTCATAGGGCGTATGCAGGAGCGAGCAGGAGGGCGCCACTTCCACCCGCTCCGCGCCGAGCCGCGCCACTGCGCGGGCGACGGGCGCGAGCGCGGCGTCGAGATTCGCGCGCCAGATGTTGCGCCCGTCGATCACGCCGAGCGAGAGCAGCTTGCCCGCCGGGAGCGCGTCGAGCACCGCGTCGAGCTGATCGGGGGCGCGGACGAGGTCGATGTGCAGCCCCGCCACCGGCAGCTTCGCCGCGAGATCGAGATTGGGCCCGAGCGCGCCGAAATAGCTGGTGACGAGGAGCTTCGGCCCGGCCTTGGCGATCCCGACCATGCGGTTGCGCCGGCCGAGCGAGAGGATCTGCGCGAAGCCGGTGTAGAACCACATGCCTTCGAAGACGACGTAGAAGGCGATCAGGTCGCGCAGGAAGGCGCGGTCGGTCTCCTCGGTGCCGGTGCGGAAGGCGGGATCCTCCAGCGCCTTGGTATGCCCGAGCGCCCAGGCCGCCTTGTCGGTGATCGAGGGCACGCGCTGCATCTGCCCGCCGGAGAGCGCGGCGAGCGATCGCCGCTCGAACCCTTCGAGCCCCACGGCCGCGATCGCCTGCGCGACGCGGGCCCTCTCGCGCGGCCCGACGCGCCCGAAGGCACCGATCTCGGCCCAGAGGCCCATGGCGACGAAGGCTTCGACCGCGAGCGGGAAGCTCCGGTCCACCTCGGCCTGCTGCGGCAGCCACGCGAGCCGGCCGGGCGCTCGCTCGACCCGCCCGGAGAAGGGAGCCAGATCGCCGGCGATGGCGCGCGTCAGCGTCGACTTGCCCGCGCCGTTCGGGCCGACCACGGCGGTCAGGCTTCCCGCGGCGATCTCGGCATCGAGGTGGTGAACCGCCGGGTGCCGGTCGTAGCCAAGCGTGAGATTGGAGAGGGTTATCATGAGGTGACGATCGCGTAGAGGGTCCAGAGAACCGCGATGACGGCGAGCGCGCATCCGAGGCGGAGCATCGCGCCGGTCAGCAGCAGGTCGCGGACGGATTTCATCGCCGCCCCTCCCCGCCGAAGGGGAGGCGCCCGGCCAGCCGCGCCGTGCCGGCGAGCGCGGCGGGCAGCGCGCGGGCGCCCGCCTCGGTCGCCGCGTCCCAGGCGCTCCGGATCGCCGCCTCGTCGAGCGCCACGCCGATGACGACGAGCCGCGTGTCCCGGGACTCCGCCGCCCGCTCCCCGGGCCAGCGGATCGGATGCAGGTCATGGCCGACCCCATGCACCAGCGCTGACGGATCGGGACAGGCCCGCGCGACCACGCCCTTGACGCGCAGAAGCCTCGGCGTCGGCATCAGCCGCGCGAGAAAGCGGCGCGGCGCCGCTTCCGGCATCGGCGCGTCGCGAGTGAGCGGCACCGCCACCACATCGCCGTGCCGGTTGAGGTCCCCGAACCCCGGGGCATGGGCATGGCGCTCCTCCGCCGCGAGCCAGCCGGCGATCTCCGCGCTCTTGCCGAAGGTGGAATAATCCCCGGTCCCGAGCAGCCCCGCGCCATCGAACCCCTCGACGCCGCCGTCGATCACCCGGGCGCGCGGATTGATGCGCTCCACCGCGCCGAGTGCTCCCGAAGGGTCGGCGCCCGGGATGCCCGAGAGCACGATCTGATCGGCGAAGGCGATCTGGCGGAGCGCCTCGGGATGAGCGCCGAGCACCGCTTCGATCCGGGACACATCGACGACCGTCACGACGTTGGCCAGATGGAAGGCGCGCGCGACCGCGTGATCGCGCAGCGCGAAGGCCGGGGCGCCGCCCGGGACCAGGCTGCTGATAAGCGGCGCGGGATCGGCGAGCCCGGTGGTCTCCATGATGACCCGCGAAAAGGCCGGCGCCCCAGCCCGGCGCAGCCGGAGCAACTCGTCGAGCGACTCGCGGACATCGCTGCCCGCGACGCAGCAGACGCAGCCCGACGTCGTCACCATCGGCTGCTCGCGCCCCGCCACGACCAGATCGTGGTCCACCGGCACGAGGCCGAATTCGTTGATGACGAGCGCGGTGTCGCGAAACCGCGCATCGGCGAGGAGCCGGTTCAGGAGCGTGGTCTTGCCCGCGCCGAGGAAGCCGGTCAGCAGCGTGACCGGGATCGTGTCCTTCCGGACGACGCGGGCGGTCGATCGATCATTCATGCGAAGCGTCTCCATGCCGGGTCGGGCCGGCCTCCTCCCATCCGGCCGGCGTGGGGCGGCAGGTCTCACACCGGCCCTCCACTTCGACGAACACATGGCCCACGGTGAACCCCGCCCCGCGCGCCGCCGCATCGAGATGGCTCGCCGCGAGGTCGATCGGCACCTCGGTCACCCGCCGGCAGTCGCAGCAGATCAGGAAGGCCGAGGGCTGGCGGCAGGTCGCGACCGAGGCGCAGGCGACATAGGCCGACAGCCGCTCGACGCGGTGGACGAGACCCTGGGCCATCAGGAAGTCGAGCGCGCGATAGACGATCGGCGGCTCCTTCCCGAGCCCGGCCTCGCGCATCCGGTCGAGGAGCTCATGGGCGGTCAGCGCGCGGTCCGACACCGCGAGCGTGTCGAGCACGAAGCCCGGCCGGGGATCAGGCGTGACCCGACCTCGCGACCGCTCCGCGTCGATCCCAGGGCCGTCGTCGCGGTCATGCCAAGGAGCCTTGCCTTCCCGCAGAGTTATAATGTAACGATTCGCCAGATTTGTTACTTTGTAACAATTTGATCCGGTGCTGGTAATCCTCGCCGCCGGACGAACAGCGACGATGTGGCATCCATTCGCCGTGCGAGGCGAGAAGGAGACGGAAATGATGAACCTGAAGGCAACCATGGCCGCGCTGCTCTTGGTCACCGCCGGGAGTGCCTTCGGCGCCGAAGTCACGGCGGATCGGGCCTTTCCCGCGGGTCACACCAAGGCGGAGATCATCCTGGCCCAGGCCACCAGCGGGTCGCACGACCATGATCATGACCACGACCATGGCGACGCCCAGATCTACAAGGGCTATTTCGAGGATTCCCAGATCGCCGAGCGGACGCTTACCGATTGGCAGGGGGACTGGCAGTCGGTCTATCCCTTGCTCCGCGCGGGCGCGCTCGACCCTGTGATGGCCCACAAGGCCGAGCACGGCGACAAGAGCGCCGGGGACTACAAGGCCTATTACGAGGTGGGCTATCGCACCGATGTCGAACGGATCACCATCGACGGCGACATCGTCACCTTCTACCGCGACGGCCAGCCCATCGCGGCAAGCTACGAAAGCGACGGCTCCGAGATCCTGACCTACGAGAAGGGCAATCGCGGCGTGCGGTTCATCTTCGAGAAGGTCGCGGGCGACGCCGCCGCGCCCCGCTTCATCCAGTTCAGCGACCACCGGATCGCACCGGCGGCGGCCGACCATTATCACCTCTACTGGGGCGACGATCGGGCGGCGGTGCTCAAGGAGCTCACCAACTGGCCCACCTACTATCCGGCCGCGCTCGACGCGGGAGAAATCGTCGCCGAGATGAACGCGCATTGAGCGCGACCTCTGTTTCAAACGCGACCCGGCCTGCGAGGCCGGGAAGCCCGATGTCCCCTTCAAGCACCAAAGGCGCGCCATGCTCGCGACAGCCAGACCGACCGACCGCCTTCCCGTCACCGTGCTTTCCGGCTTCCTCGGCGCGGGCAAGACGACGCTCCTGAACCGCATCCTGACCAACCGCGAGGGCCGCCGGGTCGCGGTCATCGTCAACGACATGTCGGAGGTCAACATCGACGCCGATCTGGTGCGCGCCGGCGGGGCCGGTCTCAGCCACACCGAGGAGAAGCTGGTCGAGATGACGAACGGCTGCATCTGCTGCACGCTGCGCGACGACCTGCTGCTCGAGGTCCGGAGACTCGCGGCGGAGGGGCGGTTCGATTACCTCGTGATCGATTCGACCGGCATCGCCGAGCCGCTCCCGGTGGCCGCGACCTTCGCCTTCCGCGACGAGGAAGGCGCGAGCCTCTCCGATGTCGCCCGGCTCGACACGATGGTGACCGTGGTCGACGCGGCGAGTCTGCTCCGCCAGTATTCGAGCCACGACTTTCTGCGCGACACGGCGGAATCGCTCGGAGAGGAGGACGAGCGGACGATCGTGAGCCTGCTCGTCGAGCAGATCGAATTCGCCGACGTGATCGTGCTCAACAAGGTCACCGACGCGGGGCCGGTCCTGACGGAGACCGCGCGCAGGATCATCCGGAGCCTCAACGCCGATGCGAGGCTGATCGAGGCCGACTACGCCGAGGTGCCGCTCGGAGAGGTGCTCGACACCGGCCGCTTCGACTTCGACCGCGCGCATGAACATCCGCTCTGGGCGAAGGAGCTGCACGGCTTCGCGCATCATGTGCCGGAAACGGAGGAATACGGCATCTCCTCCTTCGTCTACCGCGCCCGCCAGCCGTTCCACCCGGCGCGGCTCCAGGCGTTCCTGACCGGCCCCCTGCCGGGCGTGCTGCGGGCGAAGGGGCATTTCTGGATCGCGACGCGGCCCGACTGGGTCGGCGAATTCAGCCTCGCGGGCGCGATCGCCCAGACATCGGGCCTCGGCCGCTGGTGGAGCGCGGTGCCCCGGACGCGCTGGCCCCGCGATCCCGAGCTCCTGGCGCAGGTCGAGGCGCATTGGGACGCGGCCTTCGGCGACCGGCGGCAGGAGCTGGTCTTCATCGGGATCGATCTCGACCGGGCGGCGATCACCGCCGCGCTCGACGCCTGCCTCGTCCCGGCGCTCGCCTTCACGCCGCGCCGATGGGTGGGCATCTCCGACCCGTTTCCACGCTGGGGGTCGGCGGCGTGAGCGGCAATCTCGGCCGGACCGGCCTCAGGCGGCGGCGCGGCTCCGCCACGCCGATGGCCGACTATGACCGGCTGCCGGCCGACCTGCGCGCCTGGCTCGCCCAGGCCGCGCTGCCCTGGAGCCCGCGCTCGGTATCCCGCGCCTTCGGCCGGGCGCTCGCGCGCCGCCGCGGCGACCGGACGGCGGCGCTCGCCGAACTCGATCGGCTTCAGGAGCGCAGGCTCGCCGCGTCGCGCCTCACGGGGAGGACCGCGTCATGACCGCCCTGCCCCGGCTTGCTACCGCGATGAACTCCGGCCCCGATCCGGATGTGCTCAGGACCATCGGCCTGCCCGGCGTCGCGCTCGCGCTCTGGACGGCTGAGCCTCCGGAAGGGTTCCAGGACTGGATCGAGGCGCTTCCCACCGGACAATTGCCCCGGCTGCGCGCCATCCTGCCCGCGCGGGATGCCCGGGCGGCGATCACCACCGCCTGCGGCCGGGCGGGGACGCCGGCGAGCCCGCATTGCGACCACCTGATCGACCGCGTGGCCACCCTCGCGGGCCTCGCCTCGGAGATCCTCGCCTCGCTCCTCGTCGAACTGCGCCTCGACGTGACCGATGGCCAACCCTGCCCGAAATGGCACCTCGACACGGTCCCCGCGCGGCTCCTTTGCCCGTTGCGCGGCCCCGGCACCGAATTCGGCCCGGCCCGGCCGGACGGCACGCCCGCCGCCGTCCATCGCCTCCCCACCGGCGCGGCGGCACTCTTCCGCGGCCTGCTCTGGCCGGGGCGGGAGATCCCCGGGATTGTCCACCGCTCTCCCCCGGCGCGGCCCGGAGAGACGCGCCTCCTCCTGGTCGTCGATCCTGTGGACGATCATCCCTGCTGATCCCGCCCGGCCTTCCATCCGTCGAACGCCGCCCGTGCCGCACCCGCTCCGCCGGCGGCGCGCGGCGTCGATCTTGCTTGCGCGGGAACTTCATCCTCGATGTATGAATATGTGTTCACATGTTTTGTGGGAATCACATGCTGACGGCCGATCAGAGCAACCAACTCGCGGAGATGTTTCGCCTGCTCGGGGAGACGAGCCGGCTCACGCTGGTGACGCATTGCCTGGAGGGTCCGCTCAGCGTGGGCGAGCTCACCCGGCGGAGCGGGCTGAGTCAGTCGCTCGTATCGCACCACCTGCGCCTCCTGCGGGCCGCGCGCCTGCTGCGGGCGGAGCGCAGCGGCAAGCAGGTGTTCTACGCGATCCCGGACTGCCACGTCCGGGAAATGCTGACCAACATGATCGAACACATGGTCGAGCCGCGTGGCGCGGCCAATGAACTCATGAGCGAGGAAGCTGAACCATGACTGACACCGTTGAACTCGTGAAATGCGCCTGCCCCGATTGCGTCTGCGTCATTCCAGCGGACAAGGGGGTCAAGCGCGACGGCCGCATCTATTGCAACGACGAATGCGCCGACCACCACAAGAGCGGCGCGGGCTGTCATCATGCCGGCTGCGCCTGCCACGGCTGACATGCGCGTCTAGCATCGGGCGATGTCTGACCCGGACCGTCCCGGCCTCTCGCGGTCGGGACGCTCAGTCGCAGCGGAGCCGCGCCTTGTCGGTGAAGAGCTCGCCGACGTTGGCCTGATCGGGCGTCTGATCGACGGGAATGGCGGAGAGCGTCTTCTGGAGGAAGGTGAGCTTCGAGGTGGGTTCGTAGGGCTCGATCGTCGCACGACAGCGGTCGTGCGTTCCTTCCAGCCCCGGGGTGCCGACCAGGGTGTAGGAATAGTAGTATTCCGGGTCGTACATCTCGACCCGGGCATCACTTCGCGGCCGGAACGGTTTGTCGAGGTCGCGCAGGAAGCGCAGCACGACCCGGCCGTCGCGGATCTCAGCCTCGGGAGCGATGGGGTTCGAGAGCCCGATCGCCTGCTCGCCGTTCCAGAGGTAGGTGTCGCCGGCGTAGCCCTCGTCCCACGCCGTGTCGTAGCCGGCGAGCCGCGCGCGGTCCTCGTCGGACAGGGGCTTCGACCCGTCGATGCCGAGATCCTCGAGCATGAAGAGCGAGGTCATCGGATCATAGTCCCATGTGATGCGCAGGCGTGTCAGCCGGCCCTCGCCGTCGAACAGGAAATCCACCCCGCCGTCGATGAAGATATGCGGATGCGCCGCCGCCGGTGAGCCGGCGATGAGGCCCGCGGCGAGGACGAGGGCAAGACCCCGGCCGGTCACAAATACACCCGCAGCATCAGCGCCGAGGTCGAGACGAGGATCAGCCCGACGAGGACCCCGGCCCCGCCCATCACCCGCCGCATCGTGTCCGTGTCGAGCCCGCTCGCCCAAGCGCCCTCGCGCATCGTCATGGCGAGAAAGGCCGCGCCGACCGTCACCAGCGCGGTGCCGAGGCCCATGGCGAAGGTCCCGGCGATGCCGGCGGCGTCGGCGCCGATCCGCCAGCAGAGAATGAGCAGGAAGATCGCCCCGGTGCAGGGTCGCACCGCCACGGCGGCGATCACCGGCAGCGCGTCGCGCAGGGTACGGACCCGCTCGACGCTGGCCAGATCGGGGCCGTGGGAATGACCGCAAGCGCAGGCATGATCGCCGTGCCCCCTATACGGTCCGTGCTCCGAGTGCGAATGGCCTCCCGCGTGCGCGTGATCCGGCGCGGCCGCGAGCGCCTTCAGACCGCGGATCCCGACGAAAAGTCCGATCGCGCCGATCGCGGCGTAGCTCGCAACGGTCATCGACTGTTCGGCCATGCCGACCATTTGCCTCGAGGTCCAGGAAAAGAGCAGCACGCCGGCATAGACGAGGACCACCGCCGTCGCCGCCTGGGCGAGGCTCGCCGCCAGCGCGATCGCCACCAGCCGCGCCGCCCGCGCCCGGTTGGCAAGGGCATAGCCGCCGACCAGCAACTTGCCGTGGCCCGGTCCCGCCGCGTGGAGCACGCCATAGCCGAAGCAGAGCCCGACGAGGCCGAGCGTGGCGCCGGGCTCGGCCGCCCTCAGCCGATCGATCGCGCCGGCGAGCGCGGTCTGGAACTCGCGCTGCGCATTGATCGCGGCGTAGGTCAGCCAGTCGATCCAGCCCCCGAGCCAGGCGATCGCGAGAACCGCGGCGACCAGCACCCCCGCCGCGAGCGTAAGCTTGCGCATGTCCGCTCCGCCATATTCCACCAGATCTCGGGACGCGGCCGCGCAGCCTTGTCCGGAGTTTCTGGCCTCGCGATAGCACAAACCGCGGCCGGCGCCATCGGGCGGATCAAGAGCGATGGGGCGGATGTCCATTGTCCGCCTTCACGTTTCAGCGACGCGCCCTCGGGCCTAGTCCCCGGGATCGACGCGGGGTGGATCTGCTGCGATTGAGCCAGAACGGCTCCAGTGGCCGTGCCCTTCAATCGTCGGCGGTCGCGTGCCTTGACCTCGTGGCGAGGAAGAGAACTATCGATCCGGCATTGTTGGATCCGGGGACAGGGGCCTGATGAGAAGAGACCTCCGCGCGGCCGCGGTCGCTCTGATCGTGGCGGCAGTTCTGATCGGCGGCATGTCCGCCTGGCGCTCCTGGTCGACACGGGAGGAGCCGGTCCTCCTCGCCTGGGACGATGCCAACGTCGTGGCGCGCGGGCGAACCCTCTACGTCGCGCGATGCGCCGGCTGTCACGGCGCGCTCGGGGAAGGCCAGTCCGCCGCTTCGGGAGGCGACCCGACCGCGGGCGCCACGGTAACGCCCGCTCCGCCGCACGATGCGAGCGGCCACACCTGGCAGCACCCGGACTTCGCGCTGGTCCAGCTGACCAAATCGGGGAGACAAGCGCGGCCTGCGGCGCCCTCGACCCCGCCGCCATGCCACGCTTTGCGACGGCGCTGAGTGATCGCGACATCGTCGACGTGCTCTCCTACATCAAGTCGACCTGGCCCGCCGACATCCGCGCGCGGCAGGATGAGATCAACCGCCTGTACGCCACCCAGAACGCCGCGGTCCGCGACCTTCTCGACCTTGGAAGGTCGTAGTTCGCGCGACGGAGCCGAGGATTGCATCTCGGCCAGCGGCGGCGATAGCCTCGCGGGAATGAGCCGATCGTCCGAGAAGACTTCGAGCGAGCGCCGCCCCGCGGGTCGCGTCGCCGGGCGCCGCGCCCGCCTGGCTGGGGTCTGGCGCGGGATCGCCGTGGTGTCGCTCGCGCTGACGCCTCGCGCGGCCCTCGCCCACGCTGGCGGCCGGATGGTGATCCTGACGCTTCCCACCGGCCAGTACATCCTCGGAGCCGCCGCGGCGGTCGCGCTGACCGGCGTCCTCGGGATCCTCGGGCCCTCGCTGCCCTGGCCCAGCCCGCGGCTGTTGCTCGAGCGCCGCCGCGCCGTGCCGAGGTATCTTCCGAGCTGGCTCTCGGCCCTCACGCTCTTCGCGCTGATCGCCGCCGGCTTTCTCGGCGACCGCGACCCGCTGACCAATCCGCTCAGCCTGACGATCTGGACCTTCGTCTGGATCGTCCTTCCCCTCGTCTGCCTCGTCCTCGGCGACCTGGGCCGCGCGATCTGTCCCTGGAGCGGCCCGGTCGTCGCGCTGAGGCGGGCGATTGGCCTCGCCGGTGGCATCGGCCTGTCCCGTCTCGGCGCCTGGCCGGCGGTGGCCGGCTATCTCCTGATCGCCTGGTTCGAGCTCGTTTCTCTCGCGCCCTCCGATCCCGCCGTGCTGGCGCGCGCGGTGCTCGGGTACTGGCTCGTCATCTTCATCCTCGCGATCCTCGAGGGCGAGACATGGCTCGCGCATGGCGAAGCGGTCCGGGGCTACCTCGGCTTCATCGGCCGTGTCGCTCCGCTCTGGACCGAGACCACCACCGCACGGGTTCGCCACATGCTCGGCCCGCCGGGGGCCCAGATTCTGGCAATGCCGCCGCTCCCGCCCTCGGGCGCGGCCTTCGTCGCGCTTATGCTCGCCGCCGTCAGCTTCGACGGCCTCGCCCTCACGTTCCGATGGCTGGCCTTGCTGGGCATCAACCCGCTTGAGTTCCCCGGCCGCTCGGCGGTGATCCTGCCAAACACGCTCGGCTTGCTGGCGGCCTGGGTCGTCACCTTCGCCTCGATCCTTGGCGCGATCTGGTGCGGCCGCCGCTTCACCGGCGCGCGCGGCGCCTTCGGGGGCGACGCGGGCGCGTGGTTCCTCTCCTTCCTGCCGATCGCCGCGGGATACCACGCCGCCCATCATCTCGTGGCGCTGCTCACCGACGGGCAATACCTCGTCGCCTCCCTCGACGACCCCCTCGGTCGCGGCTGGAACCTCCTCGGCCTGCCGGAGAACTGGGTCTCCTTCGGCTTCCTGACGGACCGCGCCGACGTCACTCTCGTCTGGATCACCCAGGTGGCGCTCATCCTCCTCGCCCATATCCTCGCCGTGATACTCGCGCTTCGTCTCGCCAGCCATCGTCCCATCGCCCATGCGCCGATGGTGGCTTTGATGGTGCTCTACACCGTCTTCGGCCTCTGGCTGCTGTCTTCGCCGACCGCCGCCTGAGCCCTGTCTCGCGAGCGATCATCGACAGAGAGACGCGTGAAAGCCGACGCCGAGGCCCGTGACGCGGTCGGACGCGTCGCCGAGAACGCGTGGAGGGCCTTCCACCGCCCGAGAGCCTGACTCAAAGGTCCCTGTAGCGCGCGATCCTGCAGGACAACGGCGAGCGATGCTCCGTCGCGATCCCGCAGCCGGCGGAGTGGACCTCGATCCTGAGCACGAGGCCGAGCGTGTCGGTGGCGATGGGGCGCTCGCGGAGCCCAGGACGTCCGCCGCCACTGCGCGCGTCTTCCGTCTCACCCCGCCCGCCAGCCGCATGCCGCGCAGCTGACGGTCCGGCGGTTTCTTGGGTGACTTCCAGGGAAAATCGCCGCCCTCCGATCTTCGCAAATTTGTCCGGTAAGTCCGGATTATCGGACTAACTGCACACGTACGCCAAGGAGGTCGGCGATATCGGCCCAGGGACGGTCCGCCGTCACCGCGGGCACGCCCAGGAGGCTCGCCAACGCAAGGCAGGCTCGGTCACCTTCGCTCAACCCCTTGGGGCGTGTGAGGGTGACCAGAGTACCCGCCTCGATCGCGAGCGCCAATGTCAGGTCGCGGACATCGAGAGCGAGATCCGCGATGATCCGGGTCGCGTCCTCCCGCGTGCCGCCTCGCTCGACGATCTTCTTCGTGAGTTCCTGAGCGTTCAGCGCGGAGACCGCGACCCCTCGGTCGAGCCAGCTCTCGACGATGTCCCATCCCGTTTCGTGATTGAGATAGGCCAGCAGCGCGGAGGTATCGACGACAGCGGCCACGCCGGTCATCTCGCGCTGGCCTTCGGGTCCCGTCTCAGTCGCGGCTCTTCATCTTCACGCGCGGTCTCCGCGCGCTTTTCGGCGAGGAAGGTATCGACGACCGGCTCGCCCTCCGGCACGAGTTCGCGAAAGCGTTCCTGTGCCCGCTGGCGCGCGCGCCGGGTGGTGGTGATTTCGATCCGGTCCCCGTCGGCCTGAATGAGGATGCGATCGCCCTTCCCTACTCCCAGGGCGCGGCGAAGTTCGGCGGGCAGGATCATGCGTCCGTTTTCTTGAATCGGGACATCAAACTGTTTCATGAGTGCCTCCTGAAAAAATGGGTCACAGAAATCATACCTGGTCATATTAGGCTGGACCAGACATCCGCTCGTGGGGTCCCGAACCGGGATCGTGGGTTACCGAGCATAAAGAGCGGCGGGCAAACGTTCCGTTGAAACATACCTTCGCACTCGCTAGATGATGCGTGATGTCTGATGCGCCAACCCGGAGCGACGCCATGCGCACGACGCTTTCCATCGACGAGGATGTGCTGAACGCCGCCCGCGCGCTCGCCGCGCAGCAGCGCCGGAGCATCGGCGAGGTCATCTCCGATCTCGCGCGGCGCTCTCTCCATCCTCCCCTGCCCCAGGGTGAACGCAACGGGATCCCGCTTCTCTCGCCACGTCCCGATGCACCACCCATCACTCTGGAGCTGGTCAATCGGCTGCGCGACGACACGCCGTGACCTTCCTGCTCGACGTTAATGTGCTGATCGCCCTGGTCGATCCGGGCCATGTCGCGCATGACGATGTCCACGCCTGGTTTTCCGAGATCGGCCGGCGCGCATGGGCGACCTGCCCGATGACGGAGAACGGCGTGCTGCGCATTCTCGGCAACCCGAAGTATCCGAACTCCCCGGGCGCTCCGGCGCGGGTCGCCGGGATCCTGGAAGGCCTGCGGGCGCTGCCCGGCCATGAGTTCTGGAGCGAGGATTTCAGCGTCGTCGCGGCCGCGCATGTCGATGCCGGCAAGATCCTGACCTCGGCGCAAGTTACGGATGCATATCTTCTCGCGCTGGCGCGGCTTCGCGGCGGACAGCTCGCGACCTTCGACCGCAAGCTCTCGACCGAGGCCGTCACGGAGGGCAAATCGGCGCTTCTCCTGATCCCGGTGAAACGGGGCTGAGCAACGGCGCGGAGGCCCCTGCCCCGCTATCGCGCAGCCCAAGGCCGCGCCCACTTGGGGCACATCAAGCGGCCCGCTGCCCCACCCCATCTTCCGCCTCTCACCGCAGAGCCGGATCGAGCAGCGACGCCAGTCGGCTCGAAAGGCCGCGCTATCCGCTCGCGACTGTCCACTCTTGGGCGACCGCGATAGCAGCAATGAGGGAGCTTCCGGAGATTGATGATCGCGGCGCCCCGGTCCCAATCCGGCCGGCGCGAGATCGAAGCCGGTCGGGGCTCGAGTGACCGCAACTGCCCGGCGCGATGGCGGGAGACCTCGCTTGAGTTTGGCCGTATCGACCGCCCCCCCTGTGTTCCGTGCCGTCTCGCGCGATGGCCAGCGCCCACTCGACGACCCGCTGCACCTCAGGTGCGTGGCGCGTCTGGTGAAGCGCGCCGTGCTCATTACCGGCTTGCGTTTTACGTCGGGCATTCGGCGCTCCGGGCTGGTAAGCCACGCCGAGGTGTGGAAGCCCATGTCAAGCGTCACATCGGTCACGTGTTGGCCGAGATGAGTGGTCAGTGGTCGCCAAAGCAGCGCTGGAGCAAACGGCTCCGGGTCAACCTTACAACACGGCCGGCTTGTGAGGGAGCCTTGACGCGGCAATGGTTAGCTTCCTGGCATCCTCTGCCGGTCGTGTCATCCGCGGATGACACCGAGCTGTCGACAATGAACGGCCAAACCGAGCACCGCGATGTAATCCGCGGATTACATCGCGGTAGCTTCGGCTCCCTTTCGCGAGAATCGTTTCGACAAGAGATAAAGACGATGCGAGGCGTGCAGCAGCCTCATGCGTCCTAAGGCCAGCGGGGCTAACCGGCGGCGCCGCCAACTCTCTTCGCTAAGCGCATGAGCCAAGCCTCAATGCTGAAGTCCTGCGATCGAGGCCCGCGCGTGATGCTGTGGAAGTAAGCTGCGGGTCGACGAATTGTAGGACCGGACTGCAAGACGCATAGCAGGGTCGCTGCGGTACGTTCGGGTCCCAAGACCCCTGCGGCGGCATCATAGGAGGCCGGCGAGATGCCTATCCAACCTGCGATTTCCCTCGCTTTGTAACCTATACTTCGCCAATCTCTTGGGCATTCCCCTAGCCAGACCAGTGCATCCGGGCAGGCTCGGGTCATTTTTCGCAGAAAATTTGAAGGTTCTACGAGCTCGTCCACGTGAGGAGAGGCCGGCGTTCGACGGGGCGAGTCATTCTTAGAGTGTCTGTATTCTGACTTCTGATAATGCACGACATTCTGCGTGTCGCTGGCCGACACATTGTCAGTGGTGACATGTGCATCGGGGATGGGTAGGGCAGGGGAGGTGTCTGCCGAGAGGCCGTCGAGCAACTCTTCGAGTTGCGCTGCGGCAAGCCGTCGGCGCAGCAGGAGACGAATGCGCGGCTCCTCGGGGCAGGGGGCGCCGACCTCCCGCAGTCTGGCGAGGAGGGCTAGCAAACGTTGCCTGAGGAGCCTACAGCGCCTGAGGTCTTCCTGTGCCTGTTCGGCACGTTTGAGGATTTCATCAGCGTGGGCCAGGAGCGGCGAGAGACAGAGACCGAATGCGACCTCGTCGTGCGCGCACGTGACCCTGTAGCGCTTGCGGTTAGGGCTGTCCGCTCTGCATAGAAGGCCCGCTTCAGCGAGGCGGTGGATATGGCGTTGTAGGGTCCGTTCGCTGACCCCGTTTAGTCGTTCGATGATTGAACGGTTCGACGCGAAAACTACTGTGCCTGAACCGGGGCGCAAAAAGGAGAGCAGAGCGGCCAGAGTATTCAAGTGCTGTGGACCTAGCCCGAATTGCTCGCGAATGCCTTTCAGAGCACGGAATAGCGGCCACCAGCCGGCATCGCCTTCGGGGCATTTCGCGCGGGGCGCAACTATAGCAGATCTCGGTTGTTCCATGTTGTTGCCGTCGACCATCACACGACAAAAGAACTTCCCGCCACGCCGCGATCTCTCGATCGGGAATGGTCAAAACCACAGCGCCCGCCAAAATGGCGGATCTTGACCTGTCGAGGGAGGACCTGCTAAATTCGTGTCACCACAACGACGACTTTGCAGGGCTCTCCGGAGAAATCTGGGGAGCTCTTCTCGCTCTAGGTGTCCGTTGGCCCTCCTTTCACATTGATTTCATTTGGAAAACTGGTTTCGCTCTGCTCGCGGCGCCATCTTTGACGCATCTCTTCCACGAGCATGGCGGCGGAACGCTGGATCCAGTCGGCGAAATCTGCGTCGTCCTTGGACGAGATCGAGAGGATCACTTCTTTTCTGCTACGCCGGACCGAGCCAATCTCTTTGCCATCCGGACCGCGCAGGGGCTCGGCGGCGTTGCGCGCCGTGCCGGGCCGAGCTGCTGCGGCGCGGAACACAAGGTCGAACCGAGCCTCTGAACTCGCTGTGTCGACGAGCTCCTGGCGATGCTCCTCGACGATAGCGGCCAGGTCCACACCGGCCTTACGGACGAGGTCGGTCAGATCCATCCAGCGCCGTCGGCCGACGTCGTGCGCGGGTCCGATCGCCTCGATTACTTCGGCCGGAATGGACTGGTGAACGATAGCAAGCAGAGACAGAGCTTGACGGGAGATCGCAAGCGCGTCCTGGATTGTCCCGCTCGAGTACCCAGCCTCTCGCAGCGCGCCAACGAAAACAGCCTTCTCAATGAAGGACGGATCAAGGCGCAGACTGTTCTCTTGCCCTTGCGCGACGACGGACGCGGTATCGTCCATCGATCGCACGAGCGCTTTGACCGACACTCCAAGGCGTCGCGCGGCCGCCAACCGCCGACGTCCGTAGACGATCCGATACCGGTCGGGCTCCTCGGCCGGGCGGACCATGATCGGCACTTGCTGACCATGCTGCCGGATGCTCTCGGCGAGAGCCGCGATTCCTTCATCCTCAACATCGAGTCGATCGCGCGGGCCTTCCGAGACAATCGCGTCGGGGTCAATGTCACGCACCGAATTGGCGCTGATTTCCATCAACCCGCCGCGCAGTGCCCTGGCCGATCGAATTCGGGGGAGCGCTTGCGGCGAGAGATCCGCAGGCGGGTCGAGCATCTCGCTCGCTCCCGGATTAGCAGCGACGGAGGCCGCGCCAGCCTCGCTCGCTTTGATCGTGTCGAAGAGCTTGCGTGCCATCTACCGACCCCACGCGCGCTGGATGACGGCTTCCAGTTCGTTGGCCACCGAGTTGACGCTGTTCAACGCACGGTCGAGCGTCTTACGAATGAGCTGCTTTGGCTCGACTTCGTAGATCGTCTGGTGGGTCATCCCCGCATCGCTGATCGCAGTCGATTTCAGCATTGGATTGACCATGACCGCGCCGCCGAGCAGGTGGCGCAGGTAGCTCGCCATCTGCGTCTGCGGCCCGTCAGAGGGCTCATAGCGAGTGATGAGGAACCTAAGATAGTCCCATTCCTGTGACCGCCCGGTGCTCTGGTTGATCGTGCCCATCGTCTCGGCGGCGAGCTTGAGAAACTGGCTCATGCTTGCAATGTCGAGCATCCCGGGCACGACCGTCACGAGTAGCCCGTTCGAGGCGGCGAGCGCGGTCAACGTTGTGAAGCCAAGCTGCGGGGGGCAGTCGATGAGCACCAAGTCGTAATCGTCCTTCACCCCCATCAACGCCTCGGTAAGTCTGACCGCGAAGAGTGAATGAGCCGATCGTCCCAAGGCGTTCTGGCTGAGGGCGTTGGCGGTTTCCGTCTCGTACTCGGCGAGGATCAGACTCGCGGGCGCGACATCGAGATTGGGAAAGTAGCTCTGGCGGATCACTCGCCGTAAATCCGCCCGACGAATACCCTGGGCCGGGGACTCATAGCAGAGAGCATCATAGATCGTCAGTTCGCCTTCCTTCTCGAAATCGAGTTCGGGGCGAAAGCCAAAGAAGGTGGTCAGGCTGCCCTGCGCGTCCATGTCGATCGCCAGCACGCGATAGCCGCGAAGCGCGTAGCGGTGAGCAAGATGGATGGTCGTGGTAGTTTTGCTGGAACCACCTTTGAAATTCACGACGGAGATAACCTGCATCTCATCTCCGGGACGGCGCCCCGGACGATAGAATTCCCCGTTCTTACCTGTCCGCAACATGATGTCCCGGATCTGGTTGATCTCCTCGGCAGAGTAGAGGCGATGACCTCGGGCATCGGTGGCCACGTCCGGGAACGATCCGTCCTTATGGCGGGTTCGAAGGTTGGAAGCGGTGATACCAGTGACTTCCGAGACCTCTCCAGCACTGAATTTCCGCAGAAACTTCTGCTCGCTTGGGCTATAAATGCGCCGCATCTCATGGTCGAGGGACGCTGCGAGGATGTCCGAATACCGGCTTATGGTATTGACATCGACACCTAGGGCGCCAACGCCGCCCTTCACCGCTTCGTTCATCACTGCCTCGTCCACTTGGCCGTTCGGGCTCTACGTGTGTTGTTGACGCTGGACCGGAGCAATAGCCCTTCTGACCGTCAACGCCATCAATGGCACGACAAAGAGATTCTCACAAACTAAAACTCGGCGCGAGCGGCGCCGGGGGCGATCGCTTCGGCGTCAGTTGCCGCTTCCTGATCCGGCATGGGCTCGTCTGAACCGGAAGGGCAGGGGGGCGGATCCTCCCACGCCCTCATCCCCTTCATCAAAATCCGCAGGTCGCAACGGAGGCCAAGCATGGCACTCGCCGCGTCGAGGTCGAACGCGCTGGATTCGTAGCCTCGGCCGTGGAGGAGCTGGCCAGTCGCGGCGAGCGCCACGCGAGCAGCGAAAGTGGGATGCTTTATTCTTCCGCCGCCATGAAGAGGATCCCCGAAAGCGCGCCGTAGAGCGCGAGCGTCAGCAGGTTGGCGCCGGCGAAGGCGCGGTCGGCGAAAAGCTCGAGCGGAACGAG
>NZ_VFRP01000037.1 GCF_006385685.1 Amaricoccus solimangrovi
GCGCGCACGATCTTCGACACCGTCCAGATCGTGCTGACCCGCGAGGCCGACGACCGCTTCCACCTCACCGTCTGGCGCTCCTTCCTCCCCCATATCGAGGCGCTGATCGCCCTCGCCAACCGCGAAATCGCCGCCGGGCTCTGACGGCGGGGCCGCGCGGCCCAGCGGCGCGTTGGCATTCGCGATACGACAGGCTAAGGAAACCACATGGTTTCCGGTCGCCGCCTGGACAGTCCCGCCCCGAGACCCGGCCCCGGCCGCCGGCCGCGGGGGATCGCGCCGACGCGGCGCCGCCTGCTCCTCGGGCTGGGGGGGCTCGCGGCGGTCGCGGCCGCCGTCTCCGTGGCCGCGCCCCGGGCGCGCGCGAGCGGGGCGCCGTCGCGGCGTTTCCTGCTGATCTATTCGGCGCACAGCACGCTCGCGGCGAATATGGAGGCTTCCCGGGGCGTGGCGGCGGTTCTCGACCGCGGGCTCGGGGCCGATTACGAGATCTACGCCGAATACCGCGACGACCAGCGCTTTCCGGGCGCGGGGGCCGACGGCGCCTTCGCCGGGGAACTGGCCCGCAAGTACCGGGGCGAGCGTTTCGACGCCGTGCTCGCCTTCGGAGCCTGGGCGCTGCGCTACGCGGCTGGAAATCGCGACACGATCGGTCCCGCCACCCCCGTCGTCTTCGGCGGCGTCGGTCCCGAGGACCTCGCCGCCCTCGATCCTCCCCCGGGCATCCACGGGGTCGCCGCCGAATACTCCGTGCCCGGCACCCTCGCCCTCGCCCGGGCGCTCCAACCCGGGGCGGATCGCGTCGTGGTCCTTTCCGGATCGGGCGAATTCGACCGATCCTGGGAGGGGCGGGCGCGCGCGAGCCTCGCGGGTGTGACCGACATCCCCGTCACCTACGTCTCCGGCCTGACGATGGAGGGTTTCGCGGAGGTCGCCGCCGGCCTCGACGACCGCGCGATCCTGATCATTCTGACCATCTACCGCGACGCGGCCGGCGCGCGGTTCACGCCGGCGAACGCCGCCGAGATCATCGCCGCGCGCTCCGCCGCGCCCGCCTACGGCGTCTATGACACCTATATCGGCCGGGGCGTCGTCGGCGGCGAGGTCCAGCGCTTCCGCGACGTCGGCGCCGCCATGGCGGAGCAGGCGCTGCGCCTCGTCCGGGGAGAGCCGGCGCCGCGCCTCGCGCCAACGCCGTCGCGCCCGGTGGTGGACTGGCGCGCGCTCCGCCGCTTCGGGCTCGCGGAGGCCGCGCTGCCTCCCGGCACGATGCTCGAATTCTACGACCCGCCGTTCTGGGACCGCTACAGGACCCAGGTTCTGGTCGCGGGGGCGATCATCCTCGCCCAGTCGCTCACGATCGCGGGGCTGGTCCTTCAGGACCGGCGCCGCCGCGCCGCCGAGCGCGAGACGGCGAGCCATCGCGCCGAACTCGCGCACATGTCGCGGGTCGCCCAGCTCGGCGAACTCTCGGGCGCGATGGCGCACGAGCTGAACCAGCCGCTGACGGCGATCCTTGCCAATGCCGAGGCGGGGGCGCAACTTGTCGCGCGCGGGGCGGGGGAGTCTCCGGTCGATCTCGCGGAGATCGCCGAGATCTTCGCCGACATCGCGGAGGACGATCGGCGCGCGGCGGAGATGATCGTCGCCCTGCGCCAGTTGATGGCCAAGGGCGAGACGGAATTCGAGCCGCTCGAGCTCAACACGGTCGTGGCGGATACGCTTCGCCTGTCGCGAAGCGAGCTGCTGGTACGGGAGGTGGCGGTGGAGACGATGCTCGCCCGGGGCGAGTTGCCGGTCCGGGCGAACCGGATCCAGCTGCGGCAGGTGCTGCTGAACCTGATGCTCAACGCCGCCGATGCGATGGCGGACCTGCCGGCGCCGCGGCGCGTGATCACGATCGCGACCCGCGCGCGCGCCGACGGCTGGCGCGAACTCTCGGTCCGCGACCGGGGTCCGGGACTGGCGGCCGAGGTTGCGGCGGACCCGTTCCGGCCCTTCGCGACGACGAAGACGCACGGGCTCGGGCTCGGGCTCTCGATCTGCCAGACCATCGCGGAGGCGCATGGCGGGACCCTCCGCTTCGAGGATCCGGGGGCGGGGGGCGGGACGGGGGGCGGCGCGCGCGCCGTGCTCGCGCTGCCGGCGCCGTGAGCGCGGAGGCGCCCGTCGTCCATCTCGTGGACGACGACCCCTCGGTGCTCCGCGCGCTCCGCCGGCTGCTGGCCGCCGCCGGCCATGCGAGCGAGACCTATCGCAGCGCCGAGGAATTCCTGGCCCGGCCGCTGCCGGAGGCGCCCGGATGCGTCGTCGTCGATCTCGGCCTTCCCGGCGCGGACGGGCTCGAACTGCAGGACCGGCTCGCCGGGCGCGGGACGGCGCCGCCGGTGATCTTCCTGACCGGCCGCGGCGATCTCGCGACGGGCGTGCGCGCGATGAAGGGGGGCGCCGTCGACTTCCTGACCAAGCCGGTGGAGCCCGGCGCGCTGATCGGGGCGATCGCGGTCGCGCTCGCCCGCGACGCCGACGCGCGCCGGAGCCGCGACGCGGAGGCGGATGTCGCGCGGCGCCTCGCGCTCCTCACCCCGCGCGAGCGCGAGGTGCTCGACCTCGTCGTGGAGGGGCGGCTCAACAAGCAGATCGCGGCCGAACTCGGCATCGCCGAGAAGACGATCAAGGTCCACCGCGCGCGGGTGATGCGCAAGCTCGACGCCAGGGGGCTCGCGGAACTGGTGCGCCTGATGATGGGCGCCGGGTGATCAACCATTGGCCCCGAGGCCAACTGTGCGGAAGACTCGCGCCACGCTAGAGTCGGGCGCATGGAAACCGCCAGGCGCCTCGTTGCGATCGTGGACGACGACCCGGGCGTGTGCCGCGCGCTCGCCCGGCTCGCGCGTTCGCTCGGCTTCGACGCCGCGACCTATCCCTCGGGCGAGGCACTGCTCTCCGGGCTCGCACCGGGGGGGGCGCGGCCCGACGAGGTGCTGCTCGACCTGCACCTGCCGGGCCTGCGCGGCCCGGACGTGATCGCCGCGCTGCGCCGGCGGGGCATTGGTGCGCGGATCGTGGTGATGACCGGGCTCGACCGGCCCGGATCGCGCGAACTCTGTCTCGGCGCCGGGGCCGCGGCCTATGTCACGAAGCCGATCCGGCGCGACGACCTCGCCACGCTGATCGGCCGGCCGGACTGAGCGCGCGCCCGCGCGCGGGGTAGGTCTTTGGTCCAACTATCGACCCGGCCGGCGGGGTGGGAAACTCCGCGGATCGGACCCTTCGCCGGAGATGCCATGCCCAGGTCGCGACCCCCGGCCGCCGTTCCGCCGGCCGCGCGCCCCGCCGGTTTCCGCCGGCGTCGCGGGGCCGCGCCGCTCTCCGTCCCAATCACAGGAAGACTGACATGCTGAGAACCCTCGGCCTCGCCGCCACGCTCGCGATGAGCGCGAGCGGCCTCGCGCTCGCGCAGGACGCGGCCCAGAAGCCGAACATCCTCGTCATCTTCGGCGACGACATCGGCCAGACCAACCTGTCGATCTATTCGAACGGCCTGATGGGCTATCGCACGCCCAACATCGACCGGATCGGGACGGAAGGCGGCGCCTTCACCGACTACTACGCCGAGCAGAGCTGCACCGCCGGCCGCTCGACCTTCATCACCGGCCAGGTGACGCTCCGCACCGGCATGTCCAAGGTGGGCCTCCCCGGCGCCGATGTCGGCCTGCAGGAGAGCGACGCCACCATGGCCTCGGCGCTGAAGGATCTCGGCTACGCCACCGGCCAGTTCGGCAAGAACCACCTCGGCGACCGCGACGAGTTCCTGCCGACCAACCACGGCTTCGACGAATTCTTCGGCAACCTCTACCATCTGAACGCCGAGGAGGAGCCGGAGAACTTCAACTACCCGACCGATCCGGAATTCCGGAAGAAGTTCGGGCCGCGCGGCGTGATCCATTCCTACGCCGACGGCCGGGTCGAGGATACCGGGCCGCTTACGAAGAAGCGGATGGAGACGATCGACGACGAGACCTCCGCGGCGGCCATCGACTTCATGAAGCGCCAGCACGACGCCGGCACGCCCTTCTTCACCTGGATGAACACGACGCGGATGCATTTCCGCACCCATGTGCGGCCGGAGCACCGCAGCCAGCCGGGCCTGACCGCGCCGACCGAATACGCCGACGGCATGGTCGAGACCGACAATGTCGTGGGCGAGATCCTGAAGTCGCTCGACGACATGGGCATCGCCGACGACACGATCGTGATCTACACGACCGACAACGGCCCGCACCAGAACTCCTGGCCCGACGCCGGCACCACGCCGTTCCGCTCGGAGAAGAACACCAACTGGGAAGGCGCCTACCGCGTGCCCGCGCTGATCCGCTGGCCTGGCCATATCGAGCCCGGCACCTGGTACAACGGCATCTTCTCGGGCCTCGACTGGTTCCCGACCCTGCTCGCCGCCGCCGGCAACGCGGACATCACGCAGCAGCTTCTCGACGGCGCCACGATCGACGGCAAGGAATACAAGAACCACCTCGACGGCTACAACCAGCTCGACTACCTGACCGGAAAGACGGATACGAGCGCGCGCAAGGAGTTCTTCTACTTCAACGACGACAACGACATCGTCGGGCTGCGCTACGAGAACTGGAAGCTGGTCTTCGAAGAGCAGCGCGAGACAGGCCACCTCGCGATCTGGGCCGAGCCCTTCACCAAGCTTCGCCTGCCGAAGATATTCGACCTGCGCTCCGACCCCTACGAGCGGGCCGACATCACCTCGAACACCTACTACGACTGGCTGCTCGACCGCGCCTATCTGGTGGTGCCCGCGCAGGCCTATGTCGCGAACTTCCTCGGCACGTTCAAGGACTACCCGCCGGCGCAGCGCGCGGCGAGCTTCTCGCTCGACCAGATCGAGGAGAACCTGATGAACCAGCTCAACGCCACCGCCGCGCAGTAGCGCCGCCGCTCCCGGAGGCCGTCCCGCGCGGGCGGCCTCCGGACTTGCGATACCGAAGGTTCGATGCCGTGAACATCCTTGTGACGCCGGGCGCGGCCCGCTGATGGCCGCCCGCGACGCGATCCTCGCGCTCCAGTCCGCGATGAACGCCGAGGTGCTCGGCCAGCCCCTCGTGGTCGAGCGCATGGTGATCGGCCTGCTCGCCGACGGCCACCTGCTGATCGAGGGCCTGCCCGGCCTCGCCAAGACCCGCGCCGTGAAGGCGATGGCGACGCATCTCGCGGCCGATTTCTCCCGCGTGCAGTTCACGCCCGACCTGCTGCCCTCCGACGTGACCGGCACCGACATCTACTATTCCGAGGGCGGCGAGGGCGCGTTCCGCTTCCAGCCCGGTCCGGTCTTCGGCAACATCCTGCTCGCCGACGAGATCAACCGGGCCCCGGCCAAGGTGCAGGCCGCCCTCCTCGAGGCGATGGAGGAGCGGCAGGTGACGGTGGGCGAGGAAACCCACAGGCTGCCCGATCTCTTCATCGTCATGGCGACGCAGAACCCGATCGAGCAGGAAGGCACCTATCCGCTGCCCGAGGCGCAGACCGACCGTTTCCTGATGAAGGTGCTGGTCGAGTATCCCGCCCCCGCGGACGAGCTCGGCGTGCTGCGCCTCTTGCGCGCCGAGGAACAGGCGAGGCTCGCGCCGAAGGCCGCCGCGTCCGGGGCCCCGCCCGCGCCCGAGGCCCGACCGATCGCGATCGAGGATGTCTTCGCCGCCCGCCGCGAGATCGCGCGGCTCCACGTCGCCGAGGCGATCGAGACCTATATCATCGACCTCGTGAACGCGACGCGGCATCCGGGGAAATATTCCGAGGATCTCGCCCGCGAGATCGAGCTCGGCGCCAGCCCGCGCGCGGGGCTCGCGCTCGACCGCGCCGCCCGCGCCCATGCCTGGCTCAAGGGCGCCGATTTCGTCTCGCCGGGCGACGTGCTGGCGATCGCGCCCGACGTGCTGCGCCACCGGGTCGCGCTCTCCTACGAGGCCCGCGGCAAGGGCCGTGACGCCGACGCGGTGCTCGGCGACCTCCTGAAGCGCGTCGCCCCCGCCTGAGGCGCGCGCGATGCAGCCCGACCCCAAAGAAACCGATCCCCGCATCCATGCGAGCTTCGCCCATCTCGTCGGGCTCGAGGCCCGCGCGCGCGGCTTCGACTTCCTGCCGCGCCAGCCGGTCGGAAGCGCCCTCTCGGGGCGGCGCGCCTCGCGCCTCAGGGGCCGCGGGCTCGAGTTCGAGGAACTCCGCGGCTACCTGCCCGGCGACGACGTGCGCGCGATCGACTGGAAGGTGACCGCGCGCACCGGCTCCCCCCATGTCCGCGTGACGCGGGAGGAACGCGACCGCCCGGCGCTGATCCTCGTCGACCAGCGCCAGGCGATGTTCTTCGGCACCGTGCTCGCCATGAAATCCGTCACCGCCGCCGAGATCGCCGCGCTCGCCGCCTGGCGCATCCTGGGGCAGGGCGACCGGGTGGGCGGGCTCGTGCTCTCCGACCGGGGCGTCGCCACCGTCCCCGCCCGCCGCTCGCGCGGGGCGGTCCTGCGCCTGCTCGATCTCGTGGCCGAGCGCGACGCGGCGCTCTCGGCCGAGGCGCCGGGGGTCCCCGGCGCCCCCGCGCTCCTCGACGCGGCGCTCGAGGAGGCGGCGCGCATCGTCACGCACGACTGGCTCCTCGTCGTCGTCTCCGATTTCGACGGCGCGGGCGATGCGACGCTCGAGACGCTCACGCGGATCTCGCGCGGCAACGACATCGTGCTCGCCATCGTCCACGACCCTTCCGCGCACGAGATCCCCGAGAAGGGCCGGATCGTGGTCGGCGACGGTCGGCTTCAGGTCGAGCTCGACTTCGCCGACGCCCGCGTGCGCGAGAACCTCGCCGCGGTCGGCGGCGACCGGATCGCCCGGCTCGTCGCCTGGCAGGAACGGCTCGACGCGGCGATCCTGCCGGTGAGCGCCGCCGAGCCGGTCATCCCGCAGCTGCTCCGCCTCTTCGGCGCGCCGGCCCGGAGGCGCTGATGGAGCCGAAGGGCGACAGTCTGATCGGGCTGCTGAACCAGCTCCACGACGTCGCGGAGCCGCCGCCCGTCCCGATGTGGCCCGCGACCTGGGCCTGGGCGATCCTGGCCGCGCTCCTGCTCGCGCTGCTCGTCGCCGGAACCATCGCCTTCCTCCGCCACCGCCGCGCCACCGCCTGGCGCCGCGCGGCGCTCTCCGAACTCGACGCGCTCGCCCCCGCCTTGGAGGCGGGCGAGCCCGGCGCGCTCGCGGCCCTCCAGACGCTGCTCCGCCGCGTGGCGCTCGTCACCGCGCCGCGGCCCGAGGTGGCGAGCCTGACCGGCGCGGGCTGGAGCGACTGGCTCGAGGAGACGGGCGGCGACTTCGGCGCGCTCGGCCCGGCGCTTGGCCTCGCGCCCTACCGCCCGGCCGGCCCCTACGACGGCGCCGCGGCGCTCGCCGCCGCCCGCGCCTGGATCCGCCGCCAGCGGCTCCCGGGAGGGCCGCGCCATGCTTGAATTCGCCTTTCCGTGGGCCTTCCTCGCGCTGCCGCTGCCGCTCCTCGTGCTCTGGCTCGCCCCGCCCCGGCGCGAGGCGGTGCGCGCGGTCCGCATCCCGTTCTTCGAGGCGACCAGCGCCGGCTTCGACAAGGGCGAGGGGGCGGTCGTCCCGTCCCGCTCGCGCGTCCAGATGCTCTTCGCCTGGGCGCTCTGGACGCTGGTCGTGCTGACCCTCGCCCGGCCGCAATGGGTGGGCGACCCGATCGAGCGCAGCGAGGCGGCGCGCGACGTGATGCTCGCGGTTGACATCTCGGGCTCGATGCAAACCCGCGACTTCCTCGGTCCGGATGGCGCGCGCGGCTCGCGGCTCGACGGGGTGAAATCGGTGCTCGACGGCTTCATCGCCGACCGCCGCGACGATCGGATCGGGCTCATCGCCTTCGGGAGCGCGCCCTATGTTCTGGTGCCCTTCACCCGCGACGCCGCGGCCGCGCGCACGCTGCTTGCCACGCTCGAACCGGGGATGGCCGGGCCGAACACGATGCTCGGCGACGCGGTCGGGCTCGCGATCCGCTCCTTCGAGGCGTCGAAGGTCGAGACCCGGATCCTGATCCTGCTCTCGGACGGCACCGACACCGGCAGCCGGATGGCCCCCGACAAGGCCGCCGGCATCGCGGCGCGCAACGGCGTGGTGATCCACACGATCGCGGTCGGCGACCCGGACGCGAGTTCCGAGGGCGACAAGGTCGACATCCCGACCCTCCAGGCGATGGCGCGGGCGACCGGCGGCACCTTCCACCGCGCCGGGGATGCGACCGGCCTCGCCGCGATCTACGCCGAGATCGACGCCGCCGGCGCGCGCGAGGGTGCCACCACCTCCTGGCGCCCGCGCTGGCCGCTCTCCGCGATTCCGGCCGGAGCCTTCGTGCTCCTCGTCCTGCTCGGCGGCGGGGCCGCGTTGCTCCGCCTCCGCGTGCGCCATCGCCGGGAGGCGCTGTCATGAGCGCGGTGCTCGGCTTCACCTTCCTCCGCCCTTGGCTCCTGCTAGCGCTGATCCCGCTCGCGGCGCTCTGGCTCCCGCTCCGCCGCCCCTCCGAGGCCGAGGCGCCCGGCGTCGGCCATATCGCGCCGCATCTGCTCGCGGCGCTCACGATCGGCGCGACCGCGCGGGCGAAGGCGCGCGCCGCCGATCTGCTCTTCGCCGCCGCGGCGCTGATGACGCTCGCCGCCGCCGGTCCCGCCTGGCGCGCCGCGCCCTCGCCCTTCGTGACCGAGACCGCGCCCCTCGTGATCGCGCTCGACCTCTCGCCGAGCATGGACATGGGCGACGTGGCGCCCACGCGGCTCGAACGCGCGAAGCAGAAGATCCGCGACCTGATCGCGCGCCGCGCCGGCGGCCGGGTCGGGCTCGTCGCCTATTCCGGCACCGCGCATCTGGTGATGCCGCTGACCGACGACCCGACCGTGCTCCTGCCCTTCCTCGAGGCGCTGAGCCCCGCGATCATGCCCGACGAGGGCCGCGCCGCCTCCGCCGCGCTCACCCTCGCCGGCACGCTGCTCGGCCAGGAGGAAAGCCCCGGCTCGGTCCTCTTCGTCACCGACGGCATCGATCCCTCCGACATCGCGAACTTCCCCGAAGGCGGCCCCGCCCGCGCCGCGCTGGTCGTGAGCCCCGATCCCGGCGCCGAGATCGCCGACTGGTCGCGCCGCGCCGGGGTTCGGACCGTCCCGGTCTCGATCGACGCCTCCGACCTGCGCGCCGTCGAACGCGCGCTCGCCTCCTCGCTCGCCCGCGCCGCGGCGCGGGAGGGCAGGCGTGCCGACGACGGCTGGATGCTCGCGGTCCCGGCCGGGCTCCTGATGCTGTTCTGGTTCCGCCGCGGCACCGCGCTCCGCCTCGGCGCGGTCCTGATCGGCCTCGCCCTCGCCGCGCCCCCGTCGCCGGCCCGCGCGGCGGGCTTCGGCGAGACGCTCTCGGGCTGGTTCTGGACCCCCGACCAGCGCGGCGCGCGCTTCTACGCCGCGCATGACTACCCGGAGGCGGCGGAGGCCTTCGCCGATCCCGAATGGCGTGCGCTGGCGCTGATGAAGGACGGCAAGTACACCGACGCCGCCGCCCTGCTCGCGCCGATCCAGACCTCCGCGGCGCAGTACAACCGGGGCATCGCGCTGGTCCGGAGCCGCGACTACGCCGGCGGCCAAGCCGCCTTCGAGGCGGCGCTGAGGCTCGATCCGGGCAACGCGGAGGCCGCCGACAACCTCGCGACCACGAAGCGGATCATCGCGTATCTGAGCGAGGTCCGCGAGCAGGAGGATACCGAGGAAGGCGCCGAAACCCCCGACGAGGTCGTGAGCGATCTCTCCGGCGACGAGGGCAAGCCCGCCCGGATCGACGCGCGCGCGCAGCTGTCCGAGGCGGCGGCCGAGGAATGGATGCGCTCGGTCGAGACCAGGCCCGCCGATTTCCTGAAGTCCCGCTTCGCGATCGAGGCCGCGCCCCCGCCGGCCGGGTCGCCGTGAGGGGAGGGGCGAATATGTCAATGCATATTTCCCACCGCGGGGCCGCCGGGAAGCCCGCCCGGGTGAATATGCATATGCTTATTTTGCTTGTTTGCGCGGCGCTGCTCGGCTCGGCGGCCGCCGCGCAGGAGGGGCCGCGGGTGACGGTCACGCTCGATCCGGAGGGGCCGGTCACGGTCGGAACCCCGGTCGAGGTGACGGCGACCCTCTTGGTGCCGAGCTTCCTGCCGAAGCCGCCGGACTGGCCCGACCTCCAGATCGCCGACGCGCTGACCCGCCCGCCCGAGACCTGGCCCACCACCGCCCGCGTCGGGCAGGAAAGCTGGTCCGGCCTCACGCGAAGCTGGCAGATCGTGCCCCAGCGCGCCGCCGACTACGACCTCGGCCAGCCGGAGATCACCGTCACCTACGCCGATCCCGCGACGAGCCGGCCGGTTGAAACGACCCTCGCCCTCCCCGAGATCGCCTTCTCGGCCCGGCTGCCGGCGGGCGCGGAGGGGATGGATCCCTTCCTGCCCGCGACGGCGCTCACGCTCGCGGCGCAGGTCGACGGGCTCCCCGACGCGCCGAAGCCCGGCGACGCCTTCACGCTGACGCTGACCCTGACCGCCGAGGGGCCGCCCGCGATCCTGCTGCCGCCACTGCTCGCCGGACTCGCCACGCCCCCCGGGCTCAACGCCTATCCGAAGGCGCCCCGGGTCTCGGAGAGGCCCGGCGAACGCGGAGGCCCGCCGAGGGCGACCCGTGTCGAGGCGGTGACCTACGTGATCGAGAAGCCGGGCGGCTACGCGCTGCCGGGCGTGGCGCTCGGCTGGTGGAATACCGCGACCGGGACGCGGGAGAGCGCGGCCACCGCGCCGGTCGCCTTCACCGTTCCGGCCCCGCCCGATATCGGGGGGAACTGGAGCATCCCCCGCGCCGCGCTCCTCGTCCTCGCCGGGCTGGCTCTGGGCGCGGCGACGCTTTTCCTCCGGCGTCGGCGCCGTCCGCGCGCCGCGCCGTCGGAGGCGCGGCTCTACCGGGCGCTGGCGCGGGCGGCGCGGTCGGCGCCGTCCGGGGAGATCCGCCGGCGGCTCACGGAATGGGAAGCACGGCTTCCCGCGCCGCTGGCCTCGCCCGGGATCGAGGCGGCGCTCCGTGCGCTCGAACGTCCCGCCTATGGCCCGCCGGGCGCCGGGGGGGAGCGCGCGGGCGAGGAACGCGCGGCGCGCCAGAGGCTTCGCGCGGAGCTTGAAACCGCCCGCGGCGCGGGCGATGCTGGCCGGGCCGCGGCCCTGCCGGGGCTCAATCCGCCCGCGTAGGTGGAATCCTTTCGCGGGCGCGCCCCGGGCGTACCCCCCGATCACGGCGAGGGAGCCGAGGCATGACGCGATCGTCGCAGACTTCCCGCCTTGGCGCCGCCGTCGCGCTCGCCGGCCTGCTCACCGCCTGGACGGCCGGGGCCGAGGAAACGCCGCCCGCCCCGGCGCCGGTTCCCGCGCCCGAACCCGCCTTCGGCTGGCGCGACCTGTTCTTCGACCGGGAGGATGGCGCCTTCGACCTCTCGAACCTGCTCCAGCGCGGCGGATTCGTTCCGGTGCCGGTGATCATCACCGAACCGGCGGTCGATGGCGGTTTCGGCATGGTGGCGCAGTTCGTCACCTTCCCGGACGGCGATCCGCGCTATGCGACGCGGCGGATGCTGGGCGGTGCGAAGACGGGCAACGGCTCCTACGGCTACGGCTACATGCAGACCGGCCACATGCTCGATCATCAGGTCAGATACCAGATCGGGATCGGCCGCGGCGATCTGACGATCGCGACCTATCCGGGCGACGGCGACCGGGCGCTGACCTATACGAGCGCCTATGACTACGCGATCGTCGGCTCGGCCTACTGGCACCTGCCGGTCGACACGCGGTTCTCGGCCGGACCCAGGATCAATTTCCGGCGGCTGGAGACCCGGCTCGACACGTCGGAGGTCTTTCCCGCGCTGGGGCGCGACATCGGCAGGACCACGACGCTCGGCGCGGCGGGGTTCGGACTGCATTTCGACGACCGCGACAATCCCGTCACGCCCACGCGCGGCCTCAACGCCTATGTGAACGCGGACATGTACAATTCCGCCTTCGGGAGCGACCGCGACTTCGAACTCTACACCGCCGCCGGCTACTATTTCCGCCCGCTGAGCGAGAAGCTGAGGTTCGGCCTGATGGGCAAGCTCAGCACGGCGGATTCCGGCGTGCCGTTCTACCTCGCTCCCTCGGTCGACCTGCGCGGCGTCGAGGCGAACCGCGTCCAGGGCCAGCGCGCCCTCAGCGCCGAGGCGCAGCTGACGCGTCAGCTGAGCGACCGCTGGGCGCTCGACGCCTTCGCGGGCTTCGGCGAGGCCTGGGCGGGGGACAAGACCTTCTTCTCGGATTCGGGCGGGATCGTCACCGGCGGCGGCGGGTTCCGCTACCGGATCGCGAGCGCGCTCGGCATCGACGCGGGGCTGGATGTCGCCGTCGGACCGGAGGGGCCGATCGTCTACATCCAGTTCGGCAGCGCCTGGTCGCGCGGCATGGACTGAACGGTGGAGAGGGACTGTCCGCGAACGCCGGACGCCAGCGCGTCGCGGGTAAGAGTAGTTATGATGTCCGACCGGCCGTCAACTCTTCCGGGCGAGGGCCGGCCCCCCCGTGCGGCGCGCGGCGGGATGCGCTATCACCCGCGCCGACGGGATGACCGGCGGGGGACGGGAATGACAGCGACTGGCACGGCGGATCCGAAGGAATGCGGATGGGAGGTTGACGGGCTGCGCCTCGCGGGGCTCGCCTGGGGACCGGAGACGGGACGGCCGGTGCTGGCGCTGCACGGCTGGATGGACCACGCGGAAAGCTTCCGGGAACTCGCGCCGCGGCTCGCCGGATGCCGCGTCGTGGCGCTCGACCTCAGCGGCCAGGGCCTGAGCGCGCATCGCGCGGCCCATGCGACCTACAACATCTGGGACGACCTGCCGCAGATCGCCGCGCTGCTCGACCAGCTGGAATGGGCGGATTGCGTGCTGCTCGGTCATTCGAGGGGCGCGAACATCTCCGCGCTCTTCGCCGCCGCGCAGCCGGCGCGGGTCCGCGCGCTCGTCGCGCTCGACTCGCTCGTGCCCGAGCCGTCGGAGGCGGATTTCGTCGCGACGCTGCGCGCCTTCATCGAGCAGACGCGCGCGGGGAAGGCCCGGCCGCCGCGAATCTTCGCGAGCCGGGAGGACTATGTCCGCCGCCGCCGGGCGCAGGGCAATTCGAGGCGGACCTCCGAGGCGCTCGCGGAGCGCGCGCTGAGCGCGGCGCCGGAGGGATTGCGGCTGCGCGCCGACCCGCGGCTCTTCGCAAGTTCCGCCGTCAGGCTGACACGCGCGCAGGTGGAGGCGGTGCTTCGCGCGATCGCCTGTCCCGTGCTCAACATCTGGGCCGAGGAGGGTATCCGGCGCCGCCGGAAAAGCGCCGGGGAAATGGCGCGGCGGGCCGGGGAGCTGATCGCGGACTACGAAATGATGGAGCTGGCCGGGGATCACCATTTCCATCTCGACGCCGGGGTGGCGCCGCGGATGGCCGGGGCCATTCTGGATTTCCTCGACCGCCACGCCGTCCGCTGACCGGGGCCTTCGCCCGCGGCCTTCCGCGCTCGGGAAAGGCCGCGGGCGGCAGGGGACCTCCCGCGCCTTATTCCACAGGCGCCTTCTCGACGGCCGCGTTCCCGACTCCTTCGCCGGACGCCGGCCCGGGCAGGTCGGGGGAGACCTTCCAGTCGCGGAGCTTGTAGACCGTGCCGGGGCGGGGCCTCGGCTTGTCGGCGCCCTCGCGCATGCGGCGCTTGAACGAGTGGATCGGCGTGGCGCGGTCGTCGACGCGGACCTCGACGACCGAGGGGCCGTCATGGGCGAAGGCCGCGTCGAGCGCCGCGCCGATCTCCTCGGAATCCTCGACGTAGAAGCCCCTCAGCCCCAGCGCCTGCGCGGCCGCCGCGAAGCCGGGCGTGACGCCGGGCGCCTCGAGCATCGCCGACTGCACGTTCTTGAAGAAGATCTCCTGCCAGAGCTGGATCCAGCCGAGCCGGCCGTTGTTGATCACGACGTTCACGATGCGCTGGTTGAACTGCGCCTGGGTCGCGAGCTCGCCGACCGTGTAGGAGAAGGCGCCGTCGCCCGCGACCGTGACGACGCGCCGCCCCGGCAGCGTCGCCGCCGCGCCGATCGCGCCCGGCACCGAATAGCCGAGCCCGCCCTGCCCGCGCGCGAAGAGGAACCGCCGTCCCGGCTTCGTCGCCGGGATGTAGCCCGAGATCCAGCCCGCCGCGAAGGAAGCGTCGGAGACGACGATATCCTCCTCGCCGAGCCGTTTCGCGAGCTCGGCCATCACGCGGGGCGGCTGGACCGGCCGGGTCGCGGCCGCCATCTCCCCGGCCTTGACGCGATCGCCCTCGGCCTTCACCTCGGCGATGCGCGCCACCCAGTCCGCCCGCGCCGGCTGCGCGCCGAGCGCCGCGCCGAGCGCGGTCATGATCTCGCGCACGTCGCCGAGCAGCGGCACTGTCGGGCGGAAGGTGCGGCCATGCTCCAGCGGGTCGCAGTCGATGGTGATCGTCGCCTGGTCGGGCCGGGGCAGCGTCCAGTTCATCCCGGTGTTCTGGCTGACCTTGGAGCCGCACCAGATCACCAGGTCGGCCTCCTGGATCAGTTCGATCGCCGCCCAGGAGCCGAGCGGGTTCAGCACGCCGGCCGCGTAGGGGCGCGTCTCCGGCACGGCGCCCTTGCCCGAGAGCGAGGTCACGGCGAGCCCGTTCAGCCGGTCCGCGAAGTCCGTCACCGTCCCGGCCGCGTCCGACCCGTGCACGCCGCCGCCGCAGACGAGCGCCGGCCGCTCCGCGCGGGCGATCAGCGCCGCCGCCTCGGCGATCGCCGCCGCCGGCGCGCCCGAGCGCAGATAGGGCGCGCGCATCGTCCGGTCGTCGGTCATCGCCGCCGGGGTCACGCCGTCCCATTCGGCGTCGAAGATGTCATGGGGCACGATCACCACCACCGGTCCCGGCCGGGGCGACGTCGCCACCCGGAAGGCGGTGCGCAGGATGTCGGGCAGCGCCGCGACCGAGGGGACCAGCCAGCTCTCCTTCGAGCAGGTCTTGAAGAAGGAGAGCTGGTCGAACCCCTGGCTCGCGATCCCCTTGTCTCTGAGCTGCAGCCAGTCGAGCGGCAGCTCGCCCACGATCGCCACCATCGGGATCGACGCGTTCAGCGCCTCGAGCAGCCCGGCCGGCAGCAGGTTCGCCCCCGGCCCCACCGTGACGTCGCAGACGCCCGGCTTGCCGGTCAGCCGCGCATAGGCGTCCGCCGCGTAGGCCGCGTTGCGCTCGTCGCGCATCAGCACGTGCCGGATCCGGTTCGAACGCCGCGACATCCCGTCGTGCAGCGCCGTCGTCTGCCCCCCGGGCATCCCGAACACAACCTCCACGCCCGAAGCCGCGAGCATCTCCGCGACAAGGTCTCCCATATGGGGCATCGAATTCTCCGTCCTCTCGTTCGGCGCCCGGACGGGCGCGCGTGGGAAGGGGGCGGCGACGCACGCCGCCCCCGGTTTCAGCTCACATCGTCTCGGGCATCGCCTTGCCGTCGTTCCAGGCCCGCAGCAGCAGGTCGTAATCGACGGTCTCGCCCTGGGGCTTCTCGTTCTCGAGCTTGCGCTGGGGCGCGAGCGTGCCCTGGGCCTCGGCCCTGGCGAACCATTCCTCGGCGGAGGTCTTCGGGTTCAGCTTCGGCGCGCAGACCTTCTGCACACCCGCGCGCTCGATGCGTTCCATCACCTTGTCCTGGGCGTTGGCGAGGTTGTCGAGCGACTCCTGGACCGTGGTCTCGCCGGAGAGAGCGGTCGCGATGTTCTGCCACCAGAGCTGCGCCAGCTTCGGATAGTCGGGCACGTTGGTCCCGGTCGGCGTCCAGGCGACGCGGGCCGGCGAACGGTAGAACTCGATCAGGCCCCCCAGCATCGGCGCGCGCTCGGTGAAGCTCTCGTGGCGCACGGTGGAGTCGCGCACGAAGGTGAGGCCGACATGGCTCTTCTTCACGTCGACGGTCTTGGAGGTCACGAACTGCGCGTAGAGCCAGGCCGCCTTGCGCCGGTCCTCGGGCGTGGTGTTGAGCAGGAGCCAGGAGCCGGCGTCCTGGTAGCCGAGCTTCATCCCCTCGTGCCAGTAGGCGCCATGGGGCGAGGGCGCGACGCGCCACTTCGGGGTGCCGTCCGGGTTCACGACCGGCATGCCCTGTTTCGCGTAATCGGCGACGAAGGCGGTGTACCAGAAGGCCTGCTGCGCGATGACGCCGCTCGAGGTGACGGGCGAGTATTCGTAGAAGGTCATGCCCTGCGCCTCGGGGGGCGCGTAATCCTTCAGCCAGCGGATCGAGGTGTCGAGCGCGTAGACCGCGGCCGGGCCGTTGATGTCGCCGCCGCGCTCGATCGAGGAGCCGACCGGGTGGCAGTCCTCGACCCGGATGCCCCATTCGTCGACCGGCAGCCCGTTCGGCAGACCCTTGTCGCCGGAGCCGGCCATCGAGAACCAGGCGTCGGTATAGCGCCAGCCGAGCGAGGCGTCCTTCTTGCCGTAGTCCATGTGGCCGTAGATCGGCTTGCCGTCGATCTCCTTCACGTCGTCGGTGAAGAAGGCGCTGATGTCCTCGTAGGCCGACCAGTTCACCGGCACGCCGAGATCGTAGCCGTATTTCTCCCTGAACCGCGCCTTGAGTTCGGGATCCGTGAAGAGGTCGTAGCGGAACCAGTAGAGGTTCGCGAACTGCTGGTCGGGCAGCATGTAGAGCTTGCCGTCGGGCGCGGTCGTGAAGGACTTGCCCATGAAGTCGTCGATGTCGAGCGTGGGCGAGGTCACGTCCTTGCCCTCGCCGACCATGTAGTCGCTGAGCGGAACCGCCCAGCCGTAGCGGTAGTGGGTGCCGATCAGGTCGGAGTCGTTCACATAGGCGTCGTAGACGTTCTGGCCGGACTGGAGCTGCGTCTGCAGCTTCTCGATCACGTCGCCTTCCTGGAGCAGGTCGTGGGTGACCCGGATCCCGGTGATCTCCTCGAAGGCCTTCGTCAGCACCTGCGATTCATAGGTGTGGGTCGGGATGTTCTCGGAGACGACGTTGATCGTCATGCCCTTGAACGGCTCCGCCGCCTTCCGGAACCACTCCATCTCGGAGATCTGCTGGTCGCGGGTCAGGGTCGAGGGCTGGAACTCGCCGTCGATCCATTTCTCGATCGCGCCCTCGCTCCGCGCGTGCGCGGCCAGGCCGATGGCGCTGATGCCCGCGGCGAGCAGCGCGCGGCGCGCGTGGCGCCAGGGGCCGGGGGTAAAGGCTGTCATTGGGTCAGGTCCTCCCGTTGTCGCCCGCCCTTCGGGCAAGGCTTCTCCGTTGCCGGCGGAGCGCTCTCCGCCGGATCTCGTGGTCAGGCGTGGCCGGGGTTCAGCCCCGGCGCAGGATGATGAGACCCAGCGCCGCCGACAGGCCGAGCGGAAGCCAGAAGCTTTCCAGTTCGGTCGCGTAGACGAAGCCGAGGTGGACGAAGGCCGCGAGCATCAGCGCGATGAAGAGCCGGTCGCCCCGGGTGGTGGGGATGGGCAGGAAGCCCTTCCGCTCGAAGGTGGGCCGGACGATCTGGAGCAGGGTCATTCCGGCGAGCAGCAGCGCGACGCAGGCGAAGAAGACCGCGGTCGGCGTGGTCCAGGCCATCCATTCGAGATCGATCATGTTCCGCTCCTCAGACGCGGCCCAGGGCGAAGCCCTTGGCGATGTAGTTGCGCACGAACCAGATGACGGCGACGCCGGGCAGGATCGTGAGCACGCCCGCGGCCGCGAGCAGGCCCCAGTCGAGCCCCGAGGCCGAGGCGGTGCGCGTCATGGTCACCACGATCGGCCGCGCGTCGACCGAGGTCAGCGTCCGGGCGAGCAGCAGCTCGATCCAGGAGAACATGAAGCAGAAGAAGGCGGTGACCCCGATCCCGCTCCTGATGAGCGGCAGGAAGACGGTGAGGAAGAACCGCGGCATCGAATAGCCGTCGATATAGGCCGTCTCGTCGATCTCGCGCGGGACGCCGGACATGAAGCCCTCGAGGATCCAGACCGCGAGCGGCACGACGAAGAGCGTATGCGCGAGCGCGACCGCCCAGGGCGTGTCGAAGAGGCCGACCGCGGAATAGAGCTGGAAGAAGGGCAGCAGGAACACCGCCGCCGGCGCCATCCGGTTGGTGAAGAGCCAGAAGAACACATGCTTGTCGCCGAGGAAGCGGTAGCGCGAGAAGGCATAGGCCGCGGGCAGCGACACGGCGAGCGAGATCGCCATGTTGATGAGCACGTAGGTGAGCGAGTTCACGTAGGACATGTACCAGGTCGGATCACCGAGGATGACGCGGTAATTGTCGAGCGTCGGCGCGACCGGCAGGAAGTCCGACCGGCTCATGATCGTTCGCGGCGTCATGAAGGACATCCGCGTGATCCAGTAGATCGGCAGCATCTGGAAGGTGAGGAACAGCCCGAGGCCCAGGGCGGGAACGAGGCGGCCGAGGGCGCGGCTCCGGCTGGCGGGGCGTGCCCGCCCCTCGGTGGGCGCGGCGAGCGCCGCGTCGGCGATGGTCATGGATCGGTCCTCCCGGGTCACGCGCGTCCGGCCCGCTGCAGGATGGTGTAGAAGACGTAGGAGAAGAGCAGGATGACGAGGAAGTAGACGAGCGAGAAGGCGGCGGCGGGTCCGAGGTCGAACTGGCCCACGGCCATGTTGACGAGCCGGATCGACAGGAAGGTGGTCGAGCTGCCCGGTCCCCCGCCCGTCACCACGTAGGGCTCGGTATAGATCATGAAGCTGTCCATGAAGCGGAGCAGGAAGGCGATGGTGAGCACGCCGTTGAGCTTGGGCAGTTCGATGTAGCGGAACACCGCCCAGCGGGAGGCGCCGTCGATGCGCGCCGCCTGGTAGTAGGGTTCGGGGATCGAGCAGAGCCCGGCATAGGCGAGCAGGATCACGAGCGGCGTCCAGTGCCAGGCGTCCATCATCAGGATCGTGACCCAGGCGGAGAGCGGGTCGCCGGTGTAGTTGAACGGAATGCCGAGCGCGTTCACCACCTGGCCGAGGAAGCCGATCTCGGGCCGGGCGTAGACCTGCCAGATCATGCCGACCACGTTGAACGGGATGAGCAGCGGGATCGCCACCAGCACGATCGCGGCCGAGGCCTTCCAGCCGCCGCGCGGCAGCGTGAGCGCGATCGCGACCCCGAGCGGGATCTCGATCGCGAGCACCAGCCCCGAGAAGAGGATCTGGCGCAGGAAGGCGGCGTGGATGGCCGGGTCGCGCAGCGTCTCGCGGAACCATTCGACGCCGATGAAGGCGCGCTGGCCGGGTCCGAAGATGTCCTGCAGCGAATAGTTCACCACCGTCATCAGCGGGATCACCGCGTTGAAGGCGACGAGCAGGAAGACAGGCAGGATCAGGAACCAGGCGCGGTTGTCCTCGATCTTAAGCATGGGCGTCCTCCAGCAGGCGGTCGTTGGCGTAAAGCAGGGTCGCCTCGGGCCGGAAGGCGACCCTGAGGCCGTCGGCGGGCAGCCAGTCGCGCTCGCCGACGCGCATCCGGAGCCGGTTGCCGCCGATCGCGATCTCGGCGATCCGGAAGGCGCCCCGGTCCTCGACGTCGATCAGCCGCGCGGGCACGGCCTCCGCCTCGTCCGTCGCCGGGCCGAGGCCGTGGGGACGGATGCCGAGCACGAGCGCGCCGCCCGGTCGCGCGGCGAGCCCCCGCGGCGCGGGCAGGCTGCCGCCGTCGAAGACGATCCGCCCTCCCTCGAGCGCGCAGGGCAGGAAGTTCATGCCCGGCGAGCCGATGAAATGCCCGACGAAGGTGTGGCCCGGCCGTTCGTAGAGTTCCTCGGGCGTGCCGACCTGGACCACCTCGCCCTCGGACATGACGACGACCTGGTCGGCGAAGGTCAGCGCCTCGCTCTGGTCGTGGGTCACGTAGACGAGGGTGAGGCCCAGCGTCTCGTGGACGAGCCTGAGCTTGCGGCGCAGGTCGAACTTCACCTGCGGGTCGATCACGGTCAGCGGCTCGTCGAACAGGATCGCCGCCACGTCCTCGCGCACGAGGCCCCGGCCGAGCGAGATCTTCTGCTTCTCCGCCGCGCCGAGCCCGGCCGCGCGGCGCCCCAGCATCGGTCCGAGGTCGAGCATCTCGGCCACCTCGCGCACGCGCCGGGTGATCCGGCCCGGGTCGACGCGCCGGTTGCGGAGCGGGAAGGCCAGGTTCTGCTCGACCGTCATCGTGTCGTAGAGCACCGGGAACTGGAACACCTGGGCGATGTTGCGCTGTTCGGGGCCGAGTTCGGTCACGTCGCGCCCGTCGAAGAGCACGCGCCCCGCCGTCGGCCGGACGAGCCCCGAGATGATGTTGAGCATCGAGGACTTGCCGCAGCCCGAGGGGCCGAGCAGCGCGTAGGCGCCGCCGTCGCGCCAGACATGGTCGATGCCCTTCAGCGCGAGCCGCGCCGGGTCCGACAGATCGCCGTCGTAGGAATGGCGCAGGTTGGAAACGGTGATCTCAGCCATAGGCGCTCTCCAGGGCGGCGGGCGCGGCGACGAGATCGCCGGCCGTATCGAAGACGTAGAAGTCCTCCGGGTTCACGAACCCCTCGAAGGCGGCGCCGAGCGGCATCAGATGCACCCCCTCGCTCCGCGCGATCCAGGCGGAACCGCCGGCCTCGAAATGGGTGAAGGTCGAGGAGCCGTCGACCTCGGCGAGCAGGACCGGTCCCCGGAGCGCCACCCGGCCCTCCCCCGGCGCGCGCTCGATCCGGTGCGGCATCAGGCCGACGCGGCACGGGCCCTCGATCCGGCCCCGCGCCCGGGCGGGCGTCGCGAGTTCGACGCCGCCGAGCGTCATCCGCGCGCCCGCGATCCGCGCCTCGGCCACGTTCATCGGCGGCTCCGAGAAGATGTCGGCGACGCGGACCGAGGCCGGGTGGCGGTAGACGTGATGGGCCGAGCCGGTCTGCAGCACGCGGCCCTCGTGCATCACGATGGTCTCGCCGCCCATCTGCAGCGCCTCGTCGGGCTCCGTCGTCGCGTAGACGACCGTCTGCCCGCCCTCGTGGAAGAGCGCGCGCAGTTCGCTCCGCAGTTCCTCGCGCAGCTTGTAGTCGAGATTGACGAGCGGCTCGTCGAAGAGCATCAGCGAGGCTCCCTTGGCGAGCGCGCGGGCGATGGCGAGGCGCTGCTGCTGGCCGCCCGAGAGCGCGCCGGGACGCCGGTCGAGGAAGGCGTCGATCCGCACGGCCCGCGCCACCTCCCGCACCCGCGCGTCGATCCCGGCCCGGGTCCCTCCCCGCCGGCGCAGCGGCGCGGCGATGTTGTCGTAGACGCTGAAGGCGGGGTAGTTCACGAACTGCTGGTAGACGAAGGCGAGGTTGCGCCGGTTGACCGGTACGCCCGCGAGATCGCGCCCGTCCTCGGTGACGCGGCCCCGCGTCGGCCGGTCGAGCCCTGCGAGCACGCGCATCAGCGAGGTCTTGCCCGCCCCGGTCCGCCCGAGGAGCACGTAGAGCCGGCCCGGCTCCAGGGTCAGGTCGATGTCCGAGAGCCAGGCCTCGCCCTCGACCCGCCGCGAAACGGCCTCGATCCGGAGCGTCATGCCGGCGCCCCCGCGAAGCTCGCCGCCGCGGGCTCCGGCACCGGCGCCCAGCCGCCCGCGAGCCGCCGCGACATGGTGAGATAGCGGTCGTGCTGACGGGCCAGCCGTTCGGAACGCCGCGCATCCGGGCGGTAGCTTCGCGCGACGCGCGTCATCGCCGTCATCGCCGTCCCGAGATCGGGCTGGAGCCCGACCGCGACCGCGCCGCACATCGCCGCGCCCTTCGCGCCGAATTCGGAACCGTTCGCGACCGTCATCGGCAGGCCGATCGCATCGGCGAACATCTGCGACCAGACGTTGCTCTTCGACGGTCCGCCCGCGAGCAGGGCCCGCGTCGGCCGCGCGGACCGCGCCCCGCCGAGCAGGAAGTCGATGTCGGTCCGATGCGCGAGGGTGATCCCTTCGAAGACCGCGCGCAGCACGTCGGCGAGGCTCGCCCCCGCGGTGAGCCCGACGAGCGCGCCCGGCATCCCGTCGGGGCCGCCGAAGAGATAGGGCAGGAACATCGCGCCGCTCTCCCGGTCGAGCGCCTGCTCGACCAGATCGCTGCAGACCTCGTAGATCGAGCGTCCGGCGGCGAGCGCCCGTTCCGCCTCGGCCTGGAGCATGGTCTTGCAGAGCCATTCGAGATTGCTGGCCGAGGTCGGGGTCGCGATCGTCGCGAGATAGAGGCCATCGACCGGATAGGGACATTGCAGCGTCGGCCGGGGATCGAGGCAGGGCGTCCGGTGCAGCGTCGAATTGATGCTGAACGTGCCGGCGACGACGCCGAGCTCGTCGGTATGGCGCAACCCGGAGGCGAGCGAGCAGCCGACGACGTCGTAGACGCCGCGCGCGACCGGGGTGCCCGCGAGAAGGCCGGTCAGCGCCGCGGCCTCGGCCGTGACCCGGCCCGCGATCCCGGTCGCCGGGCCGATCTCGGGCAGGCGCGGGATCCAGGCGCCGAGCCCCGCCTCGCGCAGCGCATCGACCGCGTAGGCTCCGCGTGCCACGTCGAGCGTGCCCGCGCAGCCGGCGTCGGTCGGGTCGGTCGAGATGTCGCCGGTCAGGCGGAACCTGAGGAAGTCCTTGCAGGGCAGGACATGCGCGGTCCGGGCCAGCGTCTCCGGCTCGTGGCGCTGGAACCAGCCGAGAAGCGCGGAGGTCTGGCCGGGCCAGATCGCCTGCTGGATCGCGTCGGAAAGGGCGGGCGCGACGCCCGAGCGGCGCCAGTCCTCGATCAGGCCGAGGGCGCGGCTGTCGGTGGAGCCGAGGCCGGGGCGCGCCACCGCGCCCGTCCCGTCGACGAGAAAGAGACCGGCGCCATAGCCCGAGGGGGTGACGGCGGCGATCTTGGCCGGATCGATCCCGCTCCGCCCGAGCAGCGCCTTCACCGCCTCGGCGGCGCCGCGCCACATGGCGTCCGGATCGCGCTCCGTCCAGCCAGGATGGGGGAAGGACATCCGGTTCGGCCGGTGCTCGCACGCGACCTCCTCGCCCGCCGCGTCGAACAGCGTGACCTTCACCATTGTACCGCCGGCGTCGATGCCGAGGAGCAGTTCGGACATGAATCCTCCCGTGACCGGCGCCGGGCAGGTTCCCGATGCCGCCTGCGAGGCTGGTCCTTCTTGTCGGGACCGTCCTCTGGTTGTCATGATAAGTTGAAACAAGCCTGGTTCGATCCTTTCTGTCAAGCAGGTATTTTCCGCAGCAAATTCCCTTTTTTTTCGCTGCGGCGCGGTAATATATGACGCATCGCAGCATTTCTGCGCCCGTTGAGTCCTATCTTGTAATGACATGTGGAGCGTGCCTATGGTGCGGGAAAAGGCATTCGGAGGATGAAGATGCGCCCAAGAGAAGACCTGCTCGGGAAGGTGCGCGCCGGCGCGGCCGAGGGCGCCGTGCTGATCGTCGGAGGGGGGATCAACGGCGTGGGCGTGTTTCGCGACCTCGCCCGGCAGGGCGTGCCGAGCCTGCTCGTCGAGCGAGGCGACTTCGCCTCGGGCACCTCCGCGGCGCCCTCGCGGCTCATCCACGGCGGGCTGCGCTATCTCGAGACCGGCGAGTTCGCGCTCGTCCGCGAATCGGTCGAGGAGCGCAACCTCCTGCTCCTGAACGCGCCGCATCAGGTTCGCCCGCTGCCGGTCTGGATCCCGACCTTCTCCTGGACCGGCGGCGCGCTCGCCGCCGGGCTGCGCTTCCTGCGGCTGCGACGCTCTCCGGGGCCGAAGGGCGCGGCCGTGGTGCGCCTCGGCCTCGGCGTCTTCGACCGTTTCGGCGAGTTCCGGCGCACCATGCCACGCCACCGCGCGATCCCGATCGCCGAGGCGCGGGCCCGCTTCCCGCGCCTCGCGCCGAAGGTCAGGGCGGTGCTCGAATATTACGACGCGCGCATCTCCTCGCCCGAACGGCTGACGCTCGAACTCGTCGGCGACGCCGAGCGGGACTGCCCGGAGGCGATGGCGATCCCCTATCTCGCGGTCGAGGGGGGCGAAGGCGCCGGCGTGCGGCTTCGCGACACGATCTCCGGCGAGACGCTGACGGTCCGGCCCCGGCTCGTCGTCAACTGCGCCGGGGCCTGGGTCGATCCGGTGGGCGAGACCCTCGGCGTCCCCGAGCGGCTGACCGGCGGGACCAAGGGGTCGCATCTGGTACTCGACCGCCCGGATCTCGCCGCCGCGCTCGGCGAGGCGATGCTCTATTTCGAGACCCACGACCACCGCGCCTGCCTCGTCTACCGGCTCGATGGCGGCAAGGTGATGCTGGGAACCACCGACCTGCGCACCGAGGAACCCGATGGTGCGCGCTGCTCGGAGGAGGAGATCGACTATCTCTTCGCCGTGCTCGAGGAGGTGCTGCCGGGCTCGGCTCCGAGGCGGGAGGAGATCGTCTTCGCGGTCGCGGGCGTCCGCCCTCTGCCCCGCAGCGCCGGGGGCGCGACCGGCGCGATCAGCCGCGACCACAGCCTGCGCCGCTTCGATCCCGCGCCGGGGCGCCCCTTCCCGATCCTGACGCTGGTCGGCGGCAAATGGACCACCTACCGCGCCTGCGCCGCGCAGATCGCGGACGCGGTGCTCGCCGAGATCGGCGCGTCCCGGCGCGAGGACACCAGGGCGCTGCCGATCGGCGGCGGCGCGGATTTCCCGCGCGAGACCGGGGCCTTCGACCGGCTCGCGCGGGACATCGCCGCGCAATCGGGGCTTTCCCCGGCCAGGGCCGCGCTGCTGCTGCGCCGCTACGGCACCACCGCGCGCGCGGTCGCCGCGGCGTCCGGGGGGCGTTTCACCCCGCTCGAGGGCGCGGCGGGCTACTCGGTCGAGGAGATACGCTGGATCCTCGCCGAGGAACGCGCGGCGCGGCTCGACGACCTCGTGCTGCGCCGGACGCTGATCGGTTTCGACGGGCTCGCGAGCGCGGTTTCGGTCCGCGCGCTGGCCCGGATCATGGCCGAGAGCCTCGGTTGGAGCGCGGAGCGGCGGGAGGCGGAGGTCGCGCGGACCTTGACGCTGCTCGCGCGGCGCCATCATGTAAGCGTGGATGAGCCAGACGCCGAAGACCATGCCCGGTACGCCCTTGGCTGACGCGCCCCCGACGGCGGCGCCCGCCGGCGGCGCGCGCCCCGCGCGGGTGCCGCGCGGCCAGCCGCTCTGGGCCCAGCTCCGCCAGAGCCTGATCGACCGCATCGCCGCGGGCGGCCTGCCGCCCCATGCGCGCCTGCCCTCGGAGGCGGAGCTCTGCGCCGAGTTCGGCGTCTCGCGCACCGTGGTCCGCGAGGCGCTGAACCAGCTCGTGGTCGAGCGCCGGGTCTACAAGATGCAGGGCAAGGGATCCTTCGTCGCCGACGCGCGCGAGGATCAGGACTTCGCCGGGTCGAAGATCTCGTTCAGCGGTGATTTCATCGGCAAGAACCACGTCGTGAGCCGCCGCGTCCTGTCGCAGCGCCTGCGCCCGCCGAGCGAACGCGAGGCGCGGATGCTGCGGCTCGAGCCCGACGAGACCGCGGTCGTGGAGATCGACCGGCTGCTCACCGTCGACAACACGCCGCGCATGATGGTCTATACCGTGCTCCGCCCCTCGGTCGTGCCGGGGATGGAGGGGCTGCCGATGCAGAACAAGCCGCTCTACGACACGCTGCGCCGCCAATACGGCGTCGTGCTCGACCGGGCCGAGCGGTGGATCGAGGCGGCGGCGGCGACGAAGGAGGTGGCCGAACTGCTCGAGGTCGCGCCCGGTGCGCCGGTCCTGCGCATCGAATCGCTCTCGAGCATCGCGGGCGGGCTGATGGTCGAGTATTACACCGCCTATCACCGCTCCGATCAGGCGCGGCTTCACTTCATCATCCGCTAGGCGCGCGATGGCTCGGGCCCGCGCATCCGCCCGGGCCGAGCCGGGAGTGTTCGGGGGGAGCGCCCTCCCCCCGTGACGCCCGTTACTGGGCCAGCCAGGACTGGAAGCGGCCGTCGAGTTCGTCGCGGTGATCGGCCCACCAGGTGTAGTTGAAGAGGAAGCCGGTCTTCGCGTTCTCCGGA
>NZ_VFRP01000038.1 GCF_006385685.1 Amaricoccus solimangrovi
TCCGCCTCGCCGAGATGATGATCGCGAAACGCGCGAAGCCGGATCCCGAGGCGCTCGCAGATCCCGGCGTCAACCTCAAGAAGCTGCTCTGAACCGGAAGAGGATCCGGCATCATAACCCTGGTTATACGATGACCCGCGCGCCACGGCGCTCTGCCCTCATCCAGACAAAAACGGCCAGCGCCCCTGGGGGGTGCTGGCCGTCCAGTGACCGGTCCAGGCAGGGAGGAATCGCCTGGACCGGGCCTTGACCGGAATCAGGCGCGGGCCTTCGCGGCCTTCGGAGCGGCGGCGGCCTTGAACGTGCCGTTCAGCGCTTCCTCGGCGATGGCCACCTGGTTGGAGACGAGCTTCGCCCAGGCGTCGGCGGCGGCCTGCGCGTCGCGCATCAGCGCGTCGGCGGCCTTCTTCTGCGTGGCGAGGGTCGCGTCGAAGCTCGGGAACCGCTCGAGCGAGGCCTTGAACGCCTCGGGCGTGAAGGGCTTGAACGCCTCGACGAACTTGGCGGAGTCGATGGCGTAGGTCTTGGGGTCGAACATGATACTCATCCTTTGCGATCGGGTGATTTTGCTGCACCGCACAATTCCATATTGCACCGCAGCATAAACTTTGCAAGCCCCCGTGAGGAAAAAACGGCGGCCGCCACGGGCGACGGCGCGTCGGCGCCGGTTCCCGTCGGAGTCGCGCTGAAAGCAGGGAAAAATCCTCGGCCCCCGGGACCGACGGCGGGCGGCGATCAAAACCGCGGAGGTCGCGCCGGAAGGAACGTCAGAAGAAGGCCTGCAACCCCGTCTGCGCCCGCCCGAGGATCAGGCTGTGCACGTCATGCGCGCCCTCGTAGGTATTGACCGTCTCGAGGTTGACCATGTGGCGCATGACCGGAAATTCGTCCGAGATGCCGTTGCCGCCGTGCATGTCGCGGGCCATGCGGGCGATATCGAGCGCCTTGCCGCAGTTGTTGCGCTTGATGACCGATATCATCTCCGGCGCCCAGTTCCCGGCCTCGAACAACCGCCCGACGCGCAGGCAGGCCTGCAGGCCGAGGGCGATCTCCGTCTGCATGTCGGCGAGCTTCTTCTGGAAGAGCTGGGTTTGCGCGAGCGGCCGGCCGAACTGCCGCCGGTCGAGCCCGTACCGGCGCGCGGCGTGCCAGCAGGCCTCCGCCGCGCCCATCGTGCCCCAGGCAATGCCGTAGCGGGCGCGGTTGAGGCAACCGAACGGACCGCCGAGCCCCTCGGCCTCCGGCAGCAGCGCCTCCTCCCCCACCTCGACGTTGTCGAGCACGATCTCGCCCGTCACCGAGGCGCGCAGGGAGAGCTTGCCCTCTATCTTCGGCGCCGAGAGGCCCTTCATCCCCTTCTCGAGCACGAAGCCCCGGATCTTGCCGCCATGCGCCTCGGACTTCGCCCAGAGGACGAAGACATCGGCGATGGGGGAGTTGGTGATCCACATCTTCGCGCCGTTCAGGACGTAGCCGCCCTCCGTCCTCGTCGCGCGGGTCTTCATGCCGCCGGGATCGGAGCCCGCGTCGGGCTCGGTCAGGCCGAAACAGCCGATCCACTCGCCGGTGGCGAGCCGGGGAAGGTACTTCCTCTTCTGCTCCTCCGAACCGTATGCGTTGATCGGGTGCATCACGAGCGAGGACTGCACGCTCATCATCGAACGATAGCCCGAGTCGATCCGCTCCACCTCGCGCGCGATCAGCCCGTAGGCGACATAGCCCGCGCCGAGACCGCCGTATTCCTCCGGAATGGTCACGCCGAGCAGGCCCAGCCCGCCCATCTCCGTGAAGATCGCCGGATCGGTGTGCTCGTTCCGGAACGCCTCGCGCACGCGCGGCGCGAGCTTGTCCGCCGCGTAGGCGGCCGCGGTGTCGCGCATCATGCGCTCTTCCCCGGTGAGCTGGTCCTCGAGCAGAAAGGGATCGTCCCACCTGAACGCGGTCGCCTCGGCCATGCGATGTCCTCCCGAACTTCCCGGACAAGTCCGTCCGGAGCGCGTCAGCCGCGCGGATTGCCCGGTCAGGTATCGCCGTGCCCCGGCCCGAGTTCAAGCACCGCGCCGTTGACCGCGCGGCCCGCGCGCGGCAGCATCCGCGCGGAGGACCGCGACGGCAGGGACATGCCCCTTCGATTCACGCTGCGCCAGCTCGAATATTTCGTGGCCGTCGGCGAATGCGGCTCGATCGCGCAGGCCGCGGAGCGGCTCCGCATATCCTCGCCCTCGATCTCGGCCGCCATCGCCCAACTGGAGGCGGAATTCGGCCTCACGCTCTTCATCCGCCGCCACGCCCATGGCCTCGCGCTGACGCGGGGCGGCGCGCGGTTTCTCGACCGCGCCCGCGAACTGCTCGATCGGGCCGGCGGGCTCCATGACCTTGCCAACGACATCACCGGCAGCGTGCGCGGCCCCCTCCACATCGGCTGCCTCGTCACCTTCGCCCAGATCATCCTGCCCCGGCTGCGCCGCGGCTTCGTCGATCGCTATCCCGAGGTCGAGTTCCGCCAGTACGAATGCGATCAGGCCGAGCTCTTCGACGCGCTGCGCGCGGCCCGGCTCGACGCGGCGCTGACTTACGACCTCGAGATCCCGGGCGATCTCGAATTCCTGCCGCTGATGGACCTGCCGCCCTTCGCGCTCCTGCCCGAGGATCATCCGCTCGCGGGCCGGCCGAGCGTGACCCCGGCGGAGCTGGCCGACCATCCGATGATCCTGCTCGACCTGCCGATGAGCGCGGACTATTTCCTCTCCTTTTTCCGCGAGAGCGGGATCGCCCCCCGGATCGTCGAGCGCACGCGCGACGTGGCGGTGATGCGCTCTCTGGTCGCGAACGGCTTCGGCTATTCGCTCGCCAATCTCCGTCCGCTGACCGATGTCGCGCCCGACGGCAACCGGCTCCGCTTCTCCCCGCTGGTCGGTCCGGCGCGCACGCTGCGCATGGGGCTGCTCCTCGCCGAGGGGGCGCGCAACATCCGCGCGATCCGCGCCTTCGTCGAACATGCCCGGGGAGCGATCGGCGCCGACCGGCTGCCCAACCTCAGGGTCCCCGCCACCGGCGCCGACGCGCCCGGCCCGGGCTGAGACCTACCACGGCGTCCCGTCCTTGCGCGTGAAGCGCCAGCCCTCCGCCGAGAAGACCGCGACGAGATCGTCCTCGGGATAGTCGCCCCGGTCCTCCGGATCGCGGTCGCCGATCTCGAGATAGCGCACCTCGGCCTCGGTGCGGTTGATCAGGTGATGCGCCACGCCGTTCGCGGGGAAGCCCACGCACATTCCGGGGCCGAGCGGAAATTCCCCCGCGTCGGTCCGGAGCGTCGGAGCGCCTTCGAGCACGTAGACGAATTCCTCCTGCCGCGAATGCCGGTGCAGCAGCGCGGACTGCCCGCCGGGGGGCAGCGTCGTGAGATTGACACCGAATTTCGTGAGGCCGAAGGCGTCGCCGAGCGGGCGCTTGACCCGCCCGGCGACTTTGGCCGCGAAGGGGGCGGGATAGTTCGACGGCCTCATTCGCGGCGGCGCGTCCAGCGCGTCGAGCGGGGTTCGCGGCTGCGCGGTCATTCTCGTGTCTCCTGCCATGGGCTCGGCGCGGAGAATACCGCGTTCCCAGACGGCGAGGGGTGAATTAATCTCACAGGTGGAGCCATCGAACCGTCGGGAGGTGCCCTGATGACCGCTTATCTGCCGTCTCTGCGCGGTCTCGCCGCGCTTCGCGCGCTGGCGCGTCACGGCGGCCAGCGCGCGGCGGCGGAGGCGCTCGGCATAACGCGCTCCGCGCTCTCCCACCGGATCGCCGATCTGGAGACGGAACTCGGAACCGCCCTCATCGCCCCGCGCGGGCGCGCCAGCGCCCTGACCGAGGAGGGCGCGGCGCTCCTCGCCGCGACCGGCGACGCGCTCGACCGGATCGAGGCGGCGGCGGCCCCGCTCCGCCGCCGGCGGCAGGAGGTCCGGCTGAGCACGGTGGACACGCTCGCCTCGAACTGGCTGCTGCCGCGCCTGCCCGCCTTCCGGCGCGCCCATCCCGAGATCGCGATCACCATCCTCACCACCCGCCGGGCGGTCGATCTGGCGACGGAGGACATCGACTGTGCGATCCGGCATGGCCGGGGCGGCTGGCCCGGCCTCGCCGCCGACCCTCTCTTTCGCGAAACACTTGTGCCGGTGGCAATGCCCGGCGCGGCGCGCGGCCCCGCCGCCGGCTGGCCGGTCATCCGGGCCCGGGCGCGGTTCGGAGACTGGGAGCGATGGTGGCGCGCGACCGGACAGGGCGGGGCGCCGGCGGAGGCGGGCATCCTCGTCGAGAACCGCGCCCAGGCGCTCGAAGCGGCGCGCGCGGGCGCGGGCGTCGCGCTGACCGACGCGCGCTACGTCGAGGCCGCGCTGGCCTCGGGCCAGCTCGTCGCGCTCGGCCCCGTCGTCGCGCTGGAGGAGGCCTATCATTTCCTGCGTGCCCCGAACCCCCGAAACCCACGCCATGTCGAGGCGCTGCGGGTCTGGCTGCTCGGGCAGGCGGGCGCCGCCCCCGCCCCCTGACTGCATGGAACACCCCGCCCCGTTCAGGGTTTCCTCCGCGATGACCACCTTGACCGAGAGGACATGCGATATGGCCGACACGAAGGACGAACGCCCCCAGACCGACGCGGGACCGCACCGGGAGCAGGCCCAGCCCGGTCAGGATCTGGAGCACGACACCGCGCCGGGCGAGAACGTCCGGCCCGCCGGGACGAAGGAGATGGATCTTCCGGTCCGGAACTGGAGCAAGACCGACGAGGAGAGCGACGAGTCCTTCCCCGCGAGCGATCCGCCGGGGAACTACTGACCGGGACGCGCCGCGAGGGAGGACACCATGCGCATTCAGAACGGAACCTGGGTTCTGGTCGCCGACGGGGAGAAGTATCTCCTGCTGCGCAACCACGGCGACGCCGACCTGCCCGACCTGCGGGTGATCGGGCACGAGGAACTGGACAACCCGCCGACGCGGGAGCAGGGCACGGACCGGCCAGGCCGGTTCGACGATCCCGGCCCCGGACGCAGCGCGGCGGAGGAGACGGACTGGAAGCGGCTCGAGAAGGAGCGCTTCGCCAAGGATCTCGCGGAGCAGTTGCGACTCTGGGCGCTCGAGGGACGCTTCCGCGCGCTCGTGCTGGTCGCCGACCCGCGCACGCTCGGCGTGCTCCGGCCGCTCCTGCACAAGGAGGTCGAAAGCCGGCTCGAGGCGGAGATCAACAAGGATCTCGCCCGCCTGCCGGTCCCGGAGATCGAATCCGCCCTCGGCGCGGCCTGACGGAAAGGACGCGCGGCCGGAAGGTCCGGGAGACCTTCCGGCCGCGCCAGTGCCGGCGGGTTGCCTCGCGGCGTGCCCGCGCGCCGGATCACTCCGGCAGGATGCGGACCGCGCCCTTGTCGGCCGAGGCGGCGAAGGCCGCGTAGGCCTTGAGCGCGGTGGTGACGTTGCGCGGGCGCGGCGCGGCGGGCTTCCAGCCGAGCTTGTCCTGCTGCGTCCGCCGGGTCGCCAGTTCCGCCTCCGGCACCCGCAGGTTGATCGAGCGGTTCGGGATGTCGATCTCGATGATGTCGCCGTCGCGCACCAGCCCGATCGCGCCCCCCTGCGCCGCCTCGGGTGAGGCATGACCGATCGAGAGGCCCGAGGTTCCGCCCGAGAACCGCCCGTCGGTCACGAGGGCGCAGGCCTTCCCGAGGCCCCGCGATTTCAGGTAGCTGGTCGGATAGAGCATTTCCTGCATGCCGGGGCCACCCTTCGGCCCTTCGTAGCGGATCACCACCACGTCGCCGGCCTTGACCTGCTTGCCGAGGATGCCCTTCACCGCCGCGTCCTGGCTCTCGAAGACGACGGCGGGGCCGGTGAACTTCAGGATCGACTCGTCCACGCCCGCCGTCTTCACGATGCAGCCGTCGAGCGCGATGTTGCCCTTGAGCACCGCGAGCCCGCCATCCTTCGAGAACGGATGCTCGACCGAGCGGATCACGCCCTTCTCACGGTCGAGATCGAGTTCGTCCCAGCGCGCGCTCTGGCTGAAGGCCACCTGCGTCGGCACGCCGCCGGGCGCCGCGCGGTAGAAGTCGCGCACCGACTCGCTCTGGCCGCGGCTGACGTCCCAGCGGTCGATCGCCTCGCCGAGCGTGGGTGTGTGAACCGTCGGCGTGTCGCGGTGGATCAGCCCGCCCGCCTCGAGCTGGCCGAGGATCGCCATGATGCCGCCGGCGCGGTGGACGTCCTCCATGTGGACGTCCTGCTTGGCCGGGGCCACCTTCGAGAGGCAGGGCACCTTGCGCGACAGTGCGTCGATATCCTCCATCGTGAAGTCGATCCCGCCCTCGTAGGCGGCGGCGAGGATGTGCAGCACGGTGTTGGTCGAGCCCCCCATCGCGATGTCGAGCGACATCGCATTCTCGAAGGCCCGCTTGTTGGCGACGTTGCGCGGCAGGACCGAGGCGTCCTCCTGCTCGTAGTAGCGGCGCGCGAGATCGACGACGAGATGCCCGGCCTCGACGAAGAGGCGCCGGCGGTCGGCATGGGTGGCGAGGGTGGAGCCGTTGCCCGGCAGCGACAGGCCGAGCGCCTCGGTCAGGCAGTTCATCGAATTCGCCGTGAACATGCCCGAGCAGGAGCCGCAGGTCGGGCAGGCCGACCGCTCGATCACCTTCACGTCCTCGTCCGACACACGCTCGTCCGCGGCAGCGACCATCGCATCGACGAGGTCGAGCGCCTGGGTCTTGCCGTGGAGCACGACCTTGCCCGCCTCCATCGGCCCGCCCGAGACGAAGACCGCCGGGATGTTGAGCCGCATGGCCGCGTTCAGCATGCCCGGCGTGATCTTGTCGCAGTTCGAGATGCAGACCATCGCATCGGCGCAATGCGCGTTCACCATGTATTCGACGCTGTCGGCGATGATCTCGCGCGAGGGCAGCGAATAGAGCATCCCGTCATGGCCCATCGCGATCCCGTCGTCGACGGCGATGGTATTGAACTCCTTCGCGATCCCGCCCGCCGACTCGATCTCGCGCGCGACGAGCTGGCCGAGATCCTTCAGATGGACATGGCCGGGCACGAACTGGGTGAAGGAATTGACCACCGCGATGATCGGCTTGCCGAAGTCGCCGTCCTTGACGCCGGTCGCGCGCCAGAGGCCGCGGGCACCGGCCATGTTGCGGCCGTGGGTGGTCGTTCTCGAACGATAAGCTGGCATCTCGTCGCGCCTTTCATCTCCCGGGCGCTCCGAGCCGGCGCCGCGTCATGGGCGCTGTTTAGACCGAATCGCCGGGAACTTGAACTCCGGGCGAGAGAAAACCCGCGCGGCGCGGCCGACACGTCCGCGCGAGCTTTCGCGCGCGGCCCCGGGATCGCTTGCCAGACGCCGGAGGATCGTGCCTCCTGCGGAGAAAGGCCCGCCCGCCAGCCCGGAGGAAGCAAGTGCCCAATCCAGACCCCCGCTTCACCCCGGCCGAATATGCTGACCGCCTCGCCCGGACGCGCGCCGCGATGGAGGCCAGCGGCATCGACTGCCTGATCGTGTCCGATCCCTCCAACATGCACTGGCTGACCGGCTACGACGGCTGGTCCTTCTACGTGCATCAGGCGGTGATCGTGCCGCCGGCCGGCAACCCGGTCTGGTTCGGCCGCGGCCAGGACGCCGCCGGCGCCGAGCGCACCGCCTGGCTGCCCGACGCCGACATCGTCGGCTATCCGGATCACTACGTGCAGTCGACCGAGCGCCATCCGATGGATTTCCTCGCCGGGATCCTCGCCGCCCGCGGCCTCGGCAGGCTTCGCCTCGGCGTCGAGATGGACAACTACTGGTTCACCGCCGCCGCCTTCGCCGCGCTCCGAAAGGGCCTGCCGGATGCCCGGTTCTCGGACGCGACCGGCCTCGTGAACTGGCGGCGCGCGATCAAGAGCCCGGCCGAGATCGGCTACATGCGCAAGGCCGCGCGGATCGTGGAGGCGATGCACGCGCGCATCGCCGAACTCGCCCGGCCAGGCATCCGCAAATGCGACCTCGTGGCCGAGATCCTCGCCGCCGGCGCGCGCGGCACGCCGGAATTCGGCGGCGACTATCCGGCCATCGCGCCGCTCCTGCCCTCGGGCGCCGACGCGGCCGCGCCGCATCTGACTTGGGATGACCAGCCGATGAAGGCCGGCGAGGGCACGTTCTTCGAGATCGCGGGCTGCCATCACCGCTATCACTGTCCGCTGTCGCGCACCGTCTTCCTCGGCAGGCCGACGCAAGCATTCCGCGACGCCGAGGCCGCCACGCTCGAGGGAATGGAGGCCGGTCTCGCCGCCGCGCGGCCCGGCAATACCTGTGAGGACATCGCGACCGCCTTCTTCGGCGTGCTGGCGAAACGCGGCATCGTGAAGGACAACCGGACCGGCTATTCCATCGGCCTCAGCTACCCGCCCGACTGGGGCGAACGGACGATGAGCCTGCGCTCGGGCGACCGCACGGTGCTCGAGCCCGGCATGACCTTCCACTTCATGACCGGGCTCTGGCTCGAGACCATGGGCCTCGAGATCACCGAATCGATCCTCATCACCGAGACCGGGGTCGAGTGCCTCGCCAACGTTCCCCGGAAACTCACCGTGATCGACTGACCATGACCCGCGCCCTGATCCCCTCGCCCATCGTCGCCACCATAGACTTCGCCGCGGACGGGGCGCGGCACGGCTTCCTGCGCCTGCCATACAGCCGCGACGACAGCGCCTGGGGCAGCGTGATGATCCCGATCACGGTGATCCGCAACGGATCCGGCCCGACCGCGCTCCTGACCGGGGGCAATCACGGCGACGAATACGAGGGGCCGATCGCGCTCTTCGACCTCGCGCGCACGCTCGATCCCGCGACGGTCTCCGGGACCGTGATCATCGTGCCGGCGCTCAATTATCCGGCCTTCCGCGCGGCGACCCGGACCTCGCCGATCGACAAGGTCAACCTCAACCGCGCCTTTCCCGGCGCGCCCGACGGAACCGTGACGCAGAAGATCGCGGACTATGTCCAGCGCGCGCTGCTGCCGATGGCCGATCTCGTGCTCGACTTCCATTCGGGGGGCCGGACGCTCGACTTCCTGCCCTTCTGCGCCGCCCATCTGCTGCCGAACCCGGAGCAGGAGGCGCGCGCCTTCGCCGCGGTCGAGGCCTTCGCGGCGCCCTTCTCGGTCCGCATGCTCGAGATCGACAACGTCGGCATGTTCGACACCGCCGCCGAGGAGATGGGCAAGGTCTTCGTGACCACCGAACTTGGCGGCGGCGGCACCGCCCGCGCCGCCACCGTCGCGATCGCGAAACGGGGCACGCGCAACGTCCTCGCCCATCTCGGCATCCTTTCCGGCGAAGCCGAGCCCGCGCCCGAGCCGACGCGCTGGCTCGACATGCCCTCCGGCGACTGTTTCGTCCTCTCCGAGGACGAAGGGCTCATGGAGCCGATGGTCGATCTGGGCGGCGCGGTCGCCGCGGGGGATGTCGTGGCCCGGATCCACCCGGTCACCCGCGCCGGGCTCGCGCCGGTCGAGTTGCGCGCCCGCCTCGACGGCCTCCTGGTCGCGCGCCACTTCCCCGGCCTCGTCAAGGCCGGAGACTGCGCCGCGGTCGTCGCCGTGGCGCTCTGAGCGGGCGGACGGCGGTTCAGAAATATTCGGGATACTTCTCCCGGATCGCCTCCGCCGCCGCGAGCGTGCCCGAGAGATGCTCGCGGACCGCCGCCTCCGCCGCGCCGGCCTCGCCCGCGGTGATCGCGTCGAAGATCCGCGAATGTACCGCGAGGATGTCGAGCGCCTTTCCCGGGTCGGGCAGGTTCAGCGTCCGCAGCCGGTCGATATGGCCCGAGCGCTCCTGCACCACCGGCCAGAGATTGGCGACGCCGGCCGCGGTGAAGAACGCCTGGTGGAATTCGAGATCGAGCACCTTGAACCGCGCCAGATCGGCGTCGAGTTCCAGCGCCGCCTTCTGCTGGCGCAGGATCCGCGCGACGACGGGCACGAAGCCGCGATCGGGCGACGTCGCCAGCCGCCGGGCGATCTCGAGCTCGAGCGAGAGCCGCAGGAACTGCGTCTCCCGCGCCTGATCGAGATCGATCCGCGTCACTTCGGTGCGCGACTGCGGATAGACGAAGACGAGCCCCTCCTGTTCCAGCTTCCGCAGCGCGTCGCGCACCGGGGTCTGGCTCACGCCGTATTCCTCGGCCAGTTCGACGCGCGAAAGCGGCGCGCCCGGCGCGAGGTCGAGCGAGATGATCCGGCCCCGCAGCAGATCATGCAGTTGCAGCGAGGCCGAGGTCCGGCGCAGCGGCGACGGCGCGCCCGAGCGCCGCGGATGCGCGGGAGAGAGATCTACGGGCATCGGGCATCACTCCTCTCTGGTCCGGGCAGGATCCGGCGCGGCCGGATCCATGCTAGTTCATCGCCGGCGGCCGGGGAAATCCCTCCCCGGGACGCTCGCCGCGAAGCCTGTTGACACTCTAATGTATTAGTGCGCTAATGCCTATGCCATAAAAAAGAACGAGCGACTCCGGCGGTCGCGCCAACGGGAGCCCCGGAAGGGGCGACGCTCCGGCACGGACGGAGCGCGGATGAGGAGGGAATCCCCCCCAATGCAGAGAGCCTTGTTCACGTCGCTGACCGCGGCCGCGTTCCTCGGAACGTCCGCCGCGGCCGTCCTGGCCCAGGATGTCACCATCGTCCTGCCCGAGCAGCCGGCCAACCTGGAGCCCTGCCGCTCGATCCGCGCCGACATCGGCCGCGTGATCAACATGAACATCACCGAGACCCTGACGGTGACCGATACCGCGACCGGCAAGGTGCTGCCCTTCCTCGCCACGGACTGGACCCAGGTCGATCCGCGGACCTGGCGCTTCACACTGCGCGACGGCGTGAAATTCCAGGACGGCGCCGCCTTCGACGCCGCGGCGGTCGCCCATTCGATCGACCGGCTGATGAACCCCGCGCTGACCTGCGACAGCCGCTCCAAGTTCGGAGACCAGAAGCTGACCGCGAAGGCGATCGACGCGCATACCGTCGAGATCGCCTCCTCGATCCCCAATCCGATCATGCCGACGCTGATGAGCACGGTGCAGATCGTCTCGCCCAACCTGCCCTTCGACCAGGAAACCAATTCCCCGGTCGGCACCGGTCCCTACGTGCTCGGGGAAGCGACGGCCGAGCATGTCGTGCTGGCGCGCAATCCGGACTACTGGGGCGACCAGCCCGCCGTCGAGAACGCGACCTTCGTCTGGCGCGGCGAGAGCGCGATCCGCGCGGCGATGGTCGAGACGGGCGAGGCGGACATGACGCCGGCGATCGCCGTGCAGGACGCGACGGATCCCGAAACGGATTTCGCCTATCTCAATTCCGAGACGACGCGGATGCGCATCGACATGCAGATCCCGCCGCTCGACGACAGGCGGGTGCGCGAGGCGCTCAACATCGCGATCGACTGGGACGGGATGGGCGAGGCGCTGTTCGGCTCCGACGTGCTGCGCGCCTCGCAGATGGTCGTGCCCGGCATCGTCGGCTACAATCCCGACATCAAGCCCTGGACCTACGATCCCGAGCGCGCGAAGCAACTCGTCGACGAGGCCCGCGCCGACGGCGTGCCGGTCGACACCCCGATCACGCTGATCGGGCGCAACGGCTTCTTCCCCAATTCGAACGAATCGCTCGAGGCGATGCAGGCGCTCTGGAGCGAGATCGGTCTCAATATCGAGATCCGCGCGCTCGAAGCCTCTGACTGGGTGCGCTATCTCGACAAGCCCTTCCCGGAGGGCCGCGGGCCGACGCTGTTCCAGCAGCAGCATGACAACAACACCGGCGACGCCGGCTTCACCATTCCGGTGATGTACACCTCCAACGGCCAGTATTCGACGGTCGAGAATCCCGATCTCGACAAGATCATCCTCGATGCGATGACGGCGACGGGGGAGGAGCGCGCGGCGCAGTTCCAGAAGGCGGCCGCGATGGTTCATGACGACATCATCGCCGACGTGCCGATGTTCCACATGATCGGCTACGTGCGGGTTAATCCGCGCCTCGACTGGAAGCCGGATCTGAAGACGAACGGCGAGATCCAGATCTCGAAGATCAAGTTCCGCGAATGATCCCTCCGGGGGTGGCGCGCTCCCGCCGCGCCGCCCCCGGCCATCCTGTTTGGGAGGAGTCGAAGTGCTCAGCTATGTCGCGAGGCGTGGCCTCCAGAGCCTCATCGCCCTCATGGGGCTCCTGGTGCTGGTGTTCTTCCTCGCCCGCCTCACCGGCGATCCGGCCTATCTCTACCTGCCGCTCGATTCGACCGAGGCGCAGCGCGCGGCCTTCAACCAGCTGCACGGTTTCGACGATCCGCTGATCGTCCAGTTCCTGCGCTATCTCGGCGACATCCTGCGCCTCGACTTCGGCATGTCGCTGAGCCGCAACCTGCCCGCGATGCAGGTCGCGCTCGAAGCCTTCCCGCGGACGCTGCAACTCGCGGTCGTCGCGATGACGCTCGCGCTCTCGCTCTCGATCGTGGTCGGCGTGCTCGCCGCCGCGCGGCCGGGCGGCGCCTTCGACCGCCTCGGCACCACCGCCTCGCTCGCCGGGGCCAGCGCGCCGGACTTCTGGGTCGCCATCGTCGCGATCCTCGTCTTCTCGGTCAATCTCGGCCTGCTGCCGACCTCGGGCACCGGCTCTCCCCTGCACTGGATCATGCCGATCGCGGTCCTGACGCTGCGGCCCTTCGGGCTTCTGACCCAGGTCGTGCGGGGCACGATGCTCGGCGTGCTGACCTCACCCTATGTGAAGACCGCCCGCGCCAAGGGCATCGCGAGGCGCAAGATCCTCTTCGTCCACGCGCTGCGCAACGCGATGCTCCCCGTCGTCACCGTCGCGGGCGACCTCGCGGCCGGCCTCGTCAACGGCGCGGTCGTGGTCGAGAGCATCTTCGGCTGGCCCGGCATCGGCAAGCTGATGATCGACGCGATCATCCGCCGCGACTTCGCCCTCATCCAGGCCACGGTGCTGGTGACCGCGGTCGCGATCTTCGTCCTCAACATCGTGATCGATCTCATCTACGCGGCGCTCGATCCGCGCATCAGCCATCAGGCGGGATAGGCCATGACACCGGAAATCACCCTCGCCCCGCCGAAGAGAAAGCGCGCGCCCTCGGCTCCGCTCCTGCTGCTGCGCGATCCGATGACGGCGCTCGCGCTCGGCTATCTGATCCTGATCGCGCTCGTCGCGATCCTCGGGCCGATGTTCATGGCCGATCTCGCGGCGAAGCCGAACTTCCGCGCGCGCAACCTCGCCCCCTTCACGCTCGAACAGGGCTGGGCCTTCGTGCTCGGGGCCGACACGCTCGGCCGGAGCCTGCTCGCCCGGCTCGTGGTCGCCGCGCGGACCACGCTCGGCATCGCGGTCTGCGCCGTCATGTGCTCGCTCGTCCTCGGGGGGCTCCTCGGCCTCGTCGCGGGCTACGGCCGGGGCTGGCTCAGCGCGGCGATCCTGCGCGTGACAGACATCGTGATGAGCTTCCCCTCGCTGCTCCTCGCCCTGATCGTGCTCTACAGCCTCGGGCCGTCGGTCCTGAACCTCGTGATCGTGCTCGCCGTCACCCGGATCCCGATCTACCTGCGCACCACGCGCGCCGAGGTGCTGGAGGTGCGCCAGCGCATGTTCGTCTCCGCCGCCGAGGCGCTCGGCGCCAGCGACACGCGGATCATCTTCCGCCATATCGCGCCGATCGTGATCCCGACCCTGCTGACCATCGGCGCCATCGACTTCGCGACCGTGGTCCTCGCGGAATCCTCGCTCTCCTTCCTCGGCCTCGGCGTGCAGGCGCCGGCCTTCACCTGGGGCTCGATGGTCGCGACCGGACGGGGCTATCTCGCCAATGCCTGGTGGATCGCCTTCTGGCCGGGGCTCGCCATCCTGCTGACCACGCTCTCGCTCAACATTCTGTCGAGCTGGTGGCGCACCTATTCCGATCCGCACCAGCGCTGGCGCCTGGAACTGCCGCGCGGCGGCCGCGGGACGAAGGAGAAACGCTCATGACCGGGGCACGGACGCCGCTCGTCGCGGTCGAGAACCTCACCGTCGATTTCCACTCCGGCGCCGGCAGCTTCCGCGCGGTGGAGGGGGTGAGCTTCCACGTCGATCCGGGCGAGACGCTGGTGATCCTCGGCGAATCCGGTTCGGGCAAGTCGGTCAGTTCCTCGGCCATCATGGGCCTGATCGACATGCCGCCCGGCGAGATCGTCACCGGCCGGATCCTCTACGAGGGACGCGACATCACGCATCTGACCGAGGCCGAGCGCGCCGCGTTCAACGGCTCGAAGATCGCGATGATCTTCCAGGATCCGCTCAGCCATCTCAATCCGGTCTTCACCATCGGCTGGCAGCTCGCCGAGGTCTATACCGCGCATGGCAAGTGTGACCGCGCCGAGGCGCGGCGGCGCTCCGTCGAGGTGCTGCGCCGCGTCGGCATTCCCGATCCGGAGACCCGGATCGACTGGTACCCGCACCAGTTCTCCGGCGGCCAGCGCCAGCGCATCATGATCGGCATGGCGATCGCGCTCGACCCGAAGGTGCTGATCGCCGACGAGCCGACGACCGCGCTCGACGTGTCGGTCCAGGGCCAGGTGCTCGAACTGATGAGGAAGCTCCAGCGCGAGGACGGGCTCGCGATCATCATGATCACCCACGATCTCGAGGTCGCCGCCAGCATGGCCGACCGGATCGTGGTGATGAACCAGGGCAACATCGTCGAGCGGGGCGAGGCGCGCCAGGTCTTCGCCCGGCCCCGGCACGCCTATACCCGGCGGCTGATGAGCGCCCTGCCCGATCACGACGCCAAGGCGGAGCGGCCCGAGAGCACGGCCGAGCCGATCCTCGAGGTGCGCCGGCTGACGAAATACTACGGCCTGCCCGCCGGCGCGGAGCCGCGGCCCGCGATGAAACCCGCCGTGGGCGACGTCTCCTTCACGCTGCGCAAGGGGCAGACGATCGGGATCGTCGGCGAATCCGGCTCGGGCAAGTCGACCATCGCGCGCATGCTGCTGCGGCTGACCCCGACCACCTCGGGCGAGGTGCTCTTTCATGGCGAGGACGTGCTGGCGATGGACCGGCGCCGGCTTCTCGCCTACCGGCGCCGCGCGCAGATGGTGTTCCAGGATCCCTATTCGTCGATGAACCCGCGCATGAGCGTGTTCCGGATCATCTCGGAGCCCTGGATCATCCATCCCGACATCCTGCCGAAGGCGAAATGGCGCGACCGCGTGGCGGAACTGCTGGGCCTGGTCGGGCTCCGGCCCGAACATGCCGACCGCCACCCGCACCAGTTCTCCGGCGGGCAGCGGCAGCGCATCGCCATCGCCCGCGCGCTCGCCTGCGATCCGGAGCTCATCGTCTGCGACGAGGCCGTCTCCGCGCTCGACGTGTCGATCCAGATGCAGGTGATCGAACTGCTCGCCGACCTGCGCGAGAGGCTCGGACTCTCCTACATCTTCATCACCCACGACCTGCCGATCGTGCGCGACTTCGCCGACCGCGTCCTGGTCATGAAATCCGGCCGGCTGGTGGAGGAGCAGGAGACCGAGGCGCTCTTCCGCCGGCCCCGCGAGGACTACACGCGCATGCTGGTGAACGCGGCGCCGAAACCCAAATGGGAGGTGGAGCCGGGCGCCGCGCGGCCGGCGGAACGCGCCGCGACGGAAAGGGTCGGAGGATGAGGGATTTCGCGAAGCCGGTCGTGCTGAACGCGGCGAAGCTGCCCGATCGGACGATGGAGGAGCTGGACTCGGCCTTCGAACTGCTGCGGCTGCCTCCCGAGAAGGAGGCGGCGGAGGCGCTGCTGCGCGCCCGGGGCGGCGAGGTGCGCGGCATGACGCTGCGCAAGACCATCGTCGACCGCGCCATGCTCGACGCGCTCCCCGCGCTCGAGATCATCGCGAGCTACAGCGCGGGGCTCGAGAACCTCGATACCGCCGAGACGGCGGCGCGCGGGATCACGGTCACCAACAGCTCGCACATTCTCGCAAGGGATGTGGCCAACCTCGCGACCGGGCTCGTGCTCGCGCTCACCCGCGACATCCCGAACGCCGACGCCTTCGTCCGCGCGGGCGCGTGGCCGGGCCAGCCGCAGTACCGGCTGACCCGCTCGGTCACCGCGATGACCATCGGCGTGCTCGGCCTCGGCGCGATCGGAAGCGCCCTCGCCGAACGTCTCGCCGCCCTCGGCGCGAGCGTGGTCTACGGCGGACCACGGCCCAAGCCGGTGGATCTGCGCTATTACGCCGATCTCCGCGAGATGGCGGCGGCGAGCGATCTTCTCGTCGTCACCTGCCCGCTCCTGCCGGAGACGCGCGGGGCGATCTCGGCGGAGGTGCTGGAGGCGCTCGGGCCGCGCGGATACCTCGTGAACATCTCCCGGGGCCGGATCGTCGACGAGGCGGCGCTGATCGACGCCCTCGCGCGCGATGCCATCGCGGGCGCCGCGCTCGACGTCTTCGAGAGGGAGCCCGAGGTTCCCGCCGCGCTGATCGAGGATCGCCGCGTGATCCTCACGCCGCATATCGGCTCGGGGACCGAGGAAACCCGGCAGGCGATGGCCGACAACGTCGTCGATCAGCTGACGGCGAAGCTCGGCGTGGCGCCGTTGGTCCGGTGAGGGGCAGTTTGGAATTGCCAGGATCAAACTCATATATTAGTGTACCAACATGTCCTGAAACGCGGAGCTCCGCCGCGGCCGGGCGGGAGCGGCGGATGACGATCTCCGCCGCCGCGCCTGCACAGGCCGGGAGTTTCCCGCGAGCTGAATGGATCGACCAATGACGAAGACCTACGCCGAACTCCGCTCCGCGCGCTGGATGGTGCCCGATGACCAGCGATCCTTCGGACATCGCTCGCGCACGATGCAGATGGGTTACGACCCCGCGGACTGGGAAGGCCGGCCGATCATCGCGATCCTCAACACCTGGTCCGACGCCCAGCCCTGCCACATGCATTTCAAGGACCGCGTGGAATGGGTGAAGCGCGGCGTGCTGCAGGCGGGCGGCTTCCCGATGGAACTGCCGGCGCTCTCGCTCTCCGAGAATTTCGTGAAGCCCACCACGATGCTCTATCGCAACATGCTGGCGATGGAGACCGAGGAACTGCTGCGCTCGCATCCCGTGGACGGCGCGGTGCTGATGGGCGGCTGCGACAAGACCACGCCGGGCCTCGTGATGGGCGCGGTCTCGATGGGCCTTCCCTTCGTCTTCCTGCCCGCGGGGCCGATGCTGCGCGGCAACTACGCCGGCAAATACCTCGGCTCCGGCACCGACGGGTTCAAGTACTGGGACGAGCGGCGCGCGGGGACGATCTCGAAGGAGGAATGGCAGGGGATCGAGGGCGGCATCGCCCGGAGCTACGGCCATTGCATGACGATGGGCACCGCCTCCACGATGACCGCGATCGCCGAGGCGCTGGGGCTGACCCTGCCCGGCGCCTCCTCGATCCCGGCGGCGGACGCGGGCCATCAGCGCATGTCCACGCAATGCGGCCGGCGCGTCGTCGACATGGTCTGGGAAGACCTGACGCCTGACAGGATCATCACACCGGTGGCGGTGAGGAACGCGGTGACCGTGGCGATGGCGACCGGCTGCTCGACCAATGCGATCATCCATCTGATCGCCATGGCCCGCCGCGCCGGGGTGCCGCTCGAACTCGACGACCTCGACCGGATCGGGCGAACCACGCCGGTCATCGCCAATATCCGGCCCTCCGGCACCACCTATCTGATGGAGGATTTCTACTACGCCGGCGGCCTCCGCGCGCTGATGAAGCAGCTCGGCGACAAACTCGATTCCTCCGCGATCACCGTCACCGGCAAGCCGCTGACCGACGGGCTCGGCGAGGTGAAAATCTGGAACGAGGACGTGATCCGTCCGCTCTCGAATCCGGTCTATCACGAGGGTTCGCTCGCCGTGCTGAAGGGCAACCTCTGCCCCGACGGCGCGGTCATCAAGCCCGCCGCCTGCGATCCGAAGTTCCACACCCATACCGGCCCGGCGCTGGTCGCGGACAGCTATCCGGAGTTGAAGAAGATCATCGACGACCCGGACCATCCGATGACGCCCGACACCGTGCTGGTGCTCCGCAACGCCGGGCCCCAGGGCGGGCCGGGGATGCCGGAGTGGGGCATGATCCCGATGCCGAAGGCGCTGCTGAAACTCGGCCTGCGCGACATGGTCCGGATTTCCGACGCCCGCATGTCCGGGACGAGCTTCGGCGCCTGCGTGCTGCACGCCTCGCCCGAGGCCTTCGTCGGCGGGCCGCTCGCGCTGCTCAGGACCGGCGACATGGTGACGCTCGACATTCCGAACCGGCGGCTCGACATGGATGTCTCCGACGCCGAGCTCGCCGAACGCCGCGCCGCCTGGGTCGCGCCCGAGCCCCGCTACGAGCGCGGCTACGGCTACATGTTCACCCGGCATATCGAGCAGGCCGACAAGGGCTGCGACTTCGACTTCCTGAAAACCGAGTTCGGCCGTCCGGTCGACGAACCCGTCATCAACTGACGGAAGGGGAAACCGCCATGTCCGATCAATCCACCCTCGACAAGCCCGCCGGCCTCTCGGAGGAAACCCGCGCCAAGCTCGAGCGCGTCTCCACCGCCTCGATCGCCACCGCGCTCTTCAAGCGCGGACTGCGCAACCAGTTCATCCAGGGCGTCGTACCGGTCAGCCCGAAGGACAAGAACATGGTCGGCCCGGCCTTCACGCTGCGCTACATTCCCGCGCGCGAGGACCGCAATCCGATCACGGTCTTCCGCAATCCCGACCATCCGCAGCGCGTCGCGATGGAAAGCTGCCCCCCGGGCCATGTGCTGGTGATGGACGCGCGCAAGGACGCGCGGGCGGCGACGGCGGGCTCCATCCTGATCACCCGGCTCGCGCTCCGGGGCGCCGCGGGCGTGGTCTCCGACGGCGGCATGCGCGACGCCGAGGGGATCGGCGCGCTCGACATGCCGGCCTACTACGCCAAACCATCCGCCCCCACCAACCTCACGCATCACGAGGCGCTCGACCTCAATGTGCCGATCTCCTGCGGCGACGCGCCGGTCTTCCCGGGTGACATCATGGTCGGCGACAAGGACGGGGTGATGGTGATCCCCGCCCATCTCGCCGACGAGATCGCGGAGGAATGCCTCGGCATGGAAAGCTTCGAGGATTTCGTCCTGGAGCAGGTGAAGGCCGGCGCCGGGATCATCGGGCTCTATCCTTGCACCCGCGAGGAGAACCAGGCGAAATACGACGAATGGCGCGAGAGGACAGGACGATGAACGTGGCCGAGGTGGAAACCTTCACCCCCCATGGCAGGCATCTGATCGCCGGCGACTGGGTCGGTTCCGACGAAACCTTCCGCTCCGAACCGGCGAGCGGCCCGGCGCATGACTTCTCCGCCGGATCGCCCGCGCTGGTCGACCGGGCCTGCGAGGCGGCCGAGGAGGCGTTCTGGTCCTACGGCTATTCCGCCCGCGCGGACCGCGCCGCCTTCCTCGAAGCGATCGCGGACGAGATCGACGCCCGCGCCGCCGCGATCACCGAGATCGGCACACAGGAGACGGGACTGCCCGCCGCGCGGCTCGAGGGCGAGCGCGGGCGCACCACGGGCCAGCTCCGGCTCTTCGCGTCCCACATCCGCGCCGGCGACTACCTCGACCGGCGCCGCGACAAGGCGCTGCCCGACCGCGCGCCCTTGCCCCGGCTCGACATCCGGATGATCGAGCGGCCGATCGGCCCCGTCGCGGTCTTCGGCGCCTCGAACTTCCCGCTCGCCTTCTCGACGGCGGGCGGCGACACGGCGGCGGCGCTCGCCGCCGGCTGCCCGGTGGTGGTGAAGGGCCATTCCGCCCATCCCGGCACCGGCGAGATCGTCGCCGAGGCGGTGAACGCCGCGCGCGCGCGGCTCGGGCTCCACCCCGGCGTCTTCTCGCTGATCCAGGGCGGCAGCCGGAAGGTGGGCGAGGCGCTGGTGCGGCACCCGCGGATCAAGGCCGTGGGCTTCACCGGCTCGCTCGGCGGCGGGCGCGCGCTCTTCGACCTCTGCGCGGCGCGGCCCGAGCCGATCCCGTTCTTCGGCGAGCTCGGCTCGGTCAACCCGATGTTCCTGCTGCCCGAGGCGGTGAGGGCGCGTGGTACCGCGATCGGCGAGGGTTGGGCCGGCTCGCTCACGATGGGCGCGGGGCAGTTCTGCACCAATCCCGGCATCGCCGTGATCGCGGAAGGCCCGGAGGGCGACGCGGTGGTGGCGGCGGCGGCGGAGGCGCTCGGCAAGGTCGGGCCGCAGATGATGCTGACCGACGGCATCGCGAAGGCCTACCGCGACGGCAAGGAGCGCTTCGACACGCGCAATTCCGTCCGGCCGGTCCTGACCACCGAGAGCGCGGGCCGCGAGGCGAGCCCGAACCTCTACGAGGTCTCGGCGGAGGCCTTCCTCGAGGACCACGCGCTCACCGAGGAGGTGTTCGGCCCGCTCGGCCTCGTGGTGCGCGTCCCCGACGCCGAGCGGATGGTGGCGCTTGCGAAGGGCTTCGAGGGCCAGCTCACCGCGACGCTGCACATGGACGCGGGCGACGCGGATCTGGCGCGCAGGCTCGTGCCGGTGCTGGAGCGCAAGGCCGGCCGGGTGCTGGTGAACGGCTTCCCGACCGGGGTCGAGGTCTGCGACGCGATGGTGCACGGCGGACCCTATCCGGCCTCGACCAATTTCGGCGCCACCTCGGTCGGCACGCTCTCGATCCGGCGCTTCCTGCGGCCGGTCAGCTACCAGAACCTGCCCGAGGAAATCCTGCCCGGCGACCTGACCTCCGACGCCTGACCCGGGCGCGCGGGCGCCCGATCCGATCGCCGCCGCCGAGGCGGCCTCGACGCGGGGAGCGCGCCTCCCCGCGGCCGGACGCATCACATCTTCCGAAGGAGCGGCACGCGATGCTGACACTGGACAGAGCCCTGACCGGAATCTCGGGCATTCTCGTGACCCCATATGACGGCGACGGCGAGATCGCCCCGGCCAGGCTCGCGCCGATCCTCGACCGCGCGCTGGCGGCGGGGCTGCACATGCCGGTCGTGAACGGCAATACCGGCGAGTTCTACGCGCTGACGACCGACGAGGCCTCGGTGATGGTCCGCGAGGTCGTCGCCCTGGTCGATGGCCGCGCCCCGGTTCTCGCCGGAGTGGGCCGCGGCGTCCACGACGCGCGCGCCGTCGCGAGGGCGGCGGCGGAGGCCGGCGCGACCGCGCTGATGGTCCACCAGCCGCCCGACCCCTTCGTGGCCCCGCGCGGGGTGGTCGCCTATCTCGAGGCCATCGCCGACGCGTCGGGCGGGCTGCCGATGATGCTCTATCTGCGCAACGACGCGGTCGGGACGCGGGCCATCGCCGATTTCTGCGCCGTGCCGGGCGTGAAGGGCGTCAAATGGGCGACGCCCAATCCGATGCGCCTGGCCGAGGCGAAGGCCGCCTGCCATCCGGAGATCGTCTGGGTCGGCGGGCTCGCCGAGATCTGGGCGCCCTGCTTCTACGCGGTCGGCGCCCGGGGCTTCACCTCCGGCCTGATCAACGTCTGGCCCGAACGCTCCGTCGCCATCCACGCCGCGCTCGAGGCCGGCGACTACGCGGAGGCGAACAGACTCATCGCCGCGATGAAGGCTTTCGAGGACATCCGCGCCGAGGAGATGAACGGTACCAATGTCACCGGCGTCAAGGCGGCGCTGATCGCGCTCGGCCAGGACTGCGGCCCCACGCGCCCGCCCTCGGCCTGGCCGCTCAGCGAGGCGCAGCGCAGCCGGCTCGACAGCTTTCTCGCCGCGAACGGCCTGCGCTGAGGCCGCGCCGGGTCCAGCGGCGGTTTCGCGCGGAGGCGCTGGCGCGAAGCGCCGGGATCGCCTAGGCTCCGCGCATGGAAGGATCGATAGAGCCCCTGGATCTCGCCGAGACCGGCGTCGCAGCGCCGCGCTGGTCGCGGCCGGAGCCGTCGGAAGACCTGGAGACGCTGGCCTTCCGCGCTGGCGGCGCGCTCGCCGCGCTGCATCCGCTGGTGGCCCGGCCGCGCGAGGACATGCCCGCGGCGCTGCTGCGCGACCGCCTCGCGCTCGCCGCGGCCGAGGCCTCGGCGCGGTTCGCGGGACGGCCGGAGCGGGCGGCGGAGCTGCGCGACGAGATCCATCTGGCACGACCGGGCGACCGGCCCGGCCCCGCCGGCGCGGTCTTCGACCTCTGGCGGCGCGCGGTCCGGATCCGGCTCGACGGACGCTGGCGGGATCGGCTCGGCGGGCTGCTGCCCGAAGCCCAGGCGCCGATCCTCGCGGAAGCGGGCGCGGCGGCGGGGCCGGTGACCGCCGCGTTCCGCGCGCTCGAGGCCGCGCTCGAGGCCGCGCCACGCGACGAGACGCCGGCCCTCATCCTCGCCGACGCGGTGCTCACGCGCGCGCTCGGCTGGGATCACGCGGTTCCGCTGCTCGCCACCGGCTTGAAACGCGCCGATCTCCGAGCGGGCGGCGCCGGGCTGGAGCGCGCCTGCCACCGCGCCGCCGCGCTGGCCGCGCTCGACGCGCTCTCGCTCGCGAGCGAACTCGCCCGCCGCGCCGCGCGCCTTCGCGCCGCGACGCCGAAACTGCGCGCGAAGGGCGCGCAGGAGGCCGCGCGGCTCTTCCTGAGCGAGGACGCGCTCGCGCCGGGGATCGCCCTCTCGCCGGTCATCCGGCTCAGCGCCGCGCGGATGACCGATCGCGCCGCGCGGCGGCTCTGCGACCGGCTGGTGACGCTCGGGCTGGTCCGGGAGCTGACCGGCCGGCCGAGCTTCCGGATCTACGGGCTCTGACGATGGCGAAGCGCGGCGCGGAGGAGGGTTTCGACCGCGAGCTCACGGCCCTGCCGCCGGGACCGCGCTGGCGCGAATGGATGCGCCGGGTCGAAGCGGTGCTCTTCGCCTCCGCGAAGCCGGTCCGGCGCGGCGACCTCGCCCGCGTCGTCGGCGAGGCGGCGAGCGTGGACCTGCTGATCGCCGACCTGCGGGAGGATCTCGCGGAGCGGCCCTACGAGATCGTCGCGGTGGCCGACGCCTTCCTGATCCGCACCCGGCCCGCCTACGCGCCGGCGATCCGGACGGCGGCGGATCTGGGTTCCGAGCGGCTCGCGCTCAACGCCTTCGAGACCGCCGTGCTCGCGGCGATCGCCTGGAACCAGCCGATCACCCGCGCCGGCCTCGCCGAGATCTTCGGCCGCGAGATCAGCCGCGACCTGATCGGCCGGCTGCGCGATCGCGACTTCATCGCCGCCGGCCCGCGCAGCCCCCGCCCCGGGGCGCCGCATACCTTCGTCACCACCGAGGGGTTCCTCGCCGCCTTCGACCTGGAGAGTTTGCGCGACCTGCCCGACGCGGAGATGGCCGAGGAAGACGGGCTGATCGAGCGGCGCGCCTGATCCCCGCGCGCTCCCGGACGAAAGGAAATCCCATGACGAGAGCCATCCTGATCGAGAAGACCGAGGAAGGACAGACCGCCGGCCTCGCCGATGTCACCTTCGCGCCGGTGGCGGAGGGAGAGGTCGCGGTCGATGTCGCCTGGTCGACGCTGAACTACAAGGACGCGCTCGCGCTCACCGGCGCGGCGCCGGTGGTGCGGAGCTTTCCGATGGTGCCGGGCGTCGATTTCTCCGGCATCGTGCGCGAAAGCCGCCATCCCGAGCTGAAACCCGGCGACCGGGTCGTGCTGAACGGCTGGGGCGTGGGCGAGACGCATTGGGGCGGGCTGGCCGAACGCGCCCAGTTGCGCGGCGACTGGCTGGTGCCGCTGCCCGGCGGCGTCTCGCTCCGCCAGGCGATGGCGATCGGCACGGCGGGCTATACCGCGATGCTCTGCGTCATGGCGCTCGAAGCCCACGGCCTGACGCCCGCGCGCGGCGAGATCGTCGTGACCGGCGCCATGGGCGGGGTCGGAAGCGTCGCCGTCGCGCTGCTCGCGGCCCGCGGCTACGACGTCGCCGCCGTGACGGGCCGGCCCGCCGAGGCGGATTACCTCAGGGCGCTCGGAGCCACCACGATCATCGACCGGGCGGAACTGACCGGAAAGGCCCGCCCGCTCGGCAAGGAACGCTGGGCCGGCGCGATCGACGCGGTCGGCGGCGCGGTTCTCGCCAATGTGCTCTCGATGATCCGCTATCGCGGCGTGGTCGCCGCCTGCGGCCTCGCCGGCGGCATGGAGCTGCCCACCAGCGTCGCCCCCTTCATCCTGCGCGGCGTGACACTCGCGGGCATCGACAGCGTGATGTGCCCGCGGACCGAGCGGATCGAGGCCTGGAACCGTCTCGCGCGCGACCTCGACATGGCGAAGCTCGAGACGATGGTCTCCGAGGTCGCGCTGGAGGACGTGGTCGCGACCGCGCCGGAATTCCTCGAGGGCCGGGTCCGGGGCCGGATCGTCGTCCCGATCGCACCCGGCCTCGCCTGACGGAGAGGCGATAGCCCCCCTTCCCGACGATGGTCTGCATTGCCCCGCGCCATCCTCGCCGAGTAATTCGGAAGACGCGGCCCGCGATCTCGCATCCTGGCCGCGTCCGGTCGGAGGTTGCGCCAAGTCAAGGCGGAGACCACGGAAGTCCCAGACCCTGACCGGGGACCGAAGGCGAAAAATCGTCGCGGTCCGCGCAAACAAGGAGGGAGACGCCGATGCTTGACCAACTCCACCAGCCTTCGACGGAAACCGTTGCGCGCGCGCTGGTCGACGCGGAGCAGTACGCGGCGATGTACGCGGCCTCGATGGCCGATCCGGAGGGCTTCTGGGGCGAGCAGGGGAAGCGTCTCGACTGGATCAAGCCGTACACGAAGGTGAAGAACACCTCGTTCGACTACCACGAGGTGTCGATCAACTGGTTCGAGGACGGCGTGCTGAACGTCTCGGCGAACTGCGTCGACCGGCATCTCGCGACGCGCGGCGATCAGACCGCGATCCTGTGGGAGAGCGACGATCCGGAGGTCTCGAAGGCGATCAGCTATCGTGAGTTGCATTCGGAAGTCTGCAAGCTCGCCAATGTGCTGAAATCGCTCGGCGTGACGAAGGGCGACCGCGTCGTGCTCTACCTGCCGATGATCCCGGAGGCGGCCTATGCGATGCTGGCCTGCGCGCGGATCGGCGCGATCCATTCGATCGTCTTCGCCGGCTTCTCGCCCGACGCCTTGCGCTCGCGCGTCGAGGATTCCGGCGCCAAGCTCCTCGTCACCGCCGACGAAGCGCCGCGCGGCGGCCGCAACACGCCGCTGAAGAGCAACGCCGACCGCGCGCTCGAGGGGCTCGACGGCGTGAAACAGCTCGTCGTGCGGCGCACCGGCGGCGCGATCGGCTGGACCGAGGGCCGTGACACCTGGCTGCACGAGGCGATGGCGGGCGTGGCGCCCGAGTGCGACCCCGAGCCGATGGGCGCCGAGGATCCGCTCTTCATCCTCTATACTTCGGGCTCGACCGGCAAGCCGAAGGGCGTGCTGCACACCACCGGCGGCTATCTCGTCTACGCGGCGATGACGCACCAGTACGTGTTCGACTACCAC
>NZ_VFRP01000039.1 GCF_006385685.1 Amaricoccus solimangrovi
ACGACTACGCCGCCCTCGGCGACACCTCCACCCTCGCCGATCCAACCGTCGTCGAGGACCTCATCGACAACCGCATGAACCGCGCCTGAGGCGCGGCTCCGGAGGCGCGACGCCCGTCGCGCCTCCCCGAGGAACACCCCGGGTGGCCGCGGACGCGGCTCGCCCGCCGGACCTTCACGATCAAAGAAACACGAGAGGGAGATGAAGATGGAAGCATCGCTAGCGGAGCGGATCGCCGCCGATCCGAACTACCAGAAATTGAAATCGGAGCGATCGAGGTTCGGCTGGACGCTCACCATCGCGATGCTCGTCGTCTATTACGGTTTCGTTCTGCTCATCGCCTTCGACAAGGACGTGCTCGCCGCGCGGATGGGGTCGGGCGTGATGACCTGGGGCATCCCGATCGGCTTCGGCGTGATCATCTTCACCATCCTCGTCACCGGCATCTACGTGCGCCGCGCGAACAGCGAGTTCGACGAGCTCTCCGAGAAGATCAAGCGGGAGGCGCTGAAGTGAAGACCCCCATCCTGCGCGCCGGCGCGCTCGCCGCGTTCCTCGCCGCGCCCGTCCAGGGCTTCGCCGCCGACGTGATCGAGGCGGGCGAGAAACAGGCGACCAACTGGACCGCGATCGTGATGTTCGCGGGCTTCGTGATCCTCACCCTCTTCATCACCAAATGGGCGGCGGCCAAGACCAAGTCCGCCTCGGATTTCTACACCGCGGGCGGCGGCATCACCGGCTTCCAGAACGGGCTCGCCATCGCAGGCGACTACATGTCGGCCGCCTCCTTCCTCGGCATCTCGGCCGCGGTCATGGTCTCGGGCTATGACGGGCTCATCTATTCGATCGGCTTCCTCGTCGGCTGGCCGATCCTGACCTTCCTGATGGCGGAGCGGCTCCGCAACCTCGGCAAGTTCACCTTTGCCGACGTCGCGGCCTTCCGCTTCGCCCAGACCCCGATCCGCGTCTTCGCCGCCTCCGGCACGCTGATCGTCGTCGCCTTCTACCTGATCGCGCAGATGGTCGGCGCGGGCTCGCTGATCGAGCTCCTCTTCGGCCTCGACTACTGGATCGCGGTCGTCGTCGTGGGCGTGCTCATGATGGTATACGTGCTCTTCGGCGGCATGACCGCGACTACCTGGGTGCAGATCATCAAGGCCTGCCTGCTGCTCGCCGGCGCGACCTTCATGGCCTTCATGGTGATGTACCACTACGGCTTCAGCCCCGAGGCGATGTTCGCCGACGCGGTCCGGGTCAAGACCGACCTCGCCGCCGCGAAGCCCGACACCACCCCCGAGGCCGCGGCCGCCGCCGGCCAGGCGATCATGGGCCCCGGCACCTTCATCAAGGATCCGATCTCGGCGATCAGCTTCGGCATGGCGCTGATGTTCGGCACCGCCGGCCTGCCGCACATCCTGATGCGCTTCTTCACCGTGCCCTCGGCCAAGGAAGCGCGGAAGTCGGTGATGTGGGCGACCACCTGGATCGGCTACTTCTACCTGCTGACCTTCATCATCGGCTTCGGCGCCATCACCTTCGTGCTGACGAATCCGGGCTTCCTCGGCGCGGACGGGCTGCTCGTCGGCGGCAACAACATGGCGGCCGTGCATCTCGCCAAGGCGGTCGGCGGCAACGTCTTCCTCGGCTTCATCTCGGCGGTGGCCTTCGCGACCATCCTCGCGGTCGTCGCCGGCCTGACGCTCTCGGGCGCCTCGGCGGTCAGCCACGACCTCTATGCGACGGTGATCAAGGGCGGCAAGGCCGACAGCGCCTCGGAACTGCGCGTGTCGCGCATCACCACGATCTGCCTCGGCATCGTCGCGGTCATCCTCGGCATCGCCTTCCAGAAGCAGAACATCGCCTTCATGGTCTCGCTCGCCTTCGCGGTCGCGGCCTCGGCGAACTTCCCCGTCCTGTTCATGTCGGTGCTCTGGAAGGACTGCACGACCAAGGGCGCGGTCGTCGGCGGCTTCCTCGGCCTCATCTCCTCGGTGGTGCTGACGGTGCTCTCGCCCTCGGTCTGGGAGGCGACGCTCGGCTATCCGAAGGGCTCGGCTCCCTTCCCCTACACCTCGCCGGCGCTCTTCTCGATGGTCCTCGCCTTCCTCGGCATCTGGATCGTCTCGAAGATGGACAACAGCGCGCGGGCGCGGATCGACCGGGCCGGGTTCCTGCCGCAGCAGGTGCGTTCGGAAACCGGCATCGGCGCCTCGGAAGCCTCCGCGCACTGACGAGGAGCGCGGATCATGTCCGGAACGGATCCGCGCAACCCGAGCAAGGCCGGCTCGCCCCCCCCGGGGCGGGCCGATTTCGTCGGCGGGCGCGAGCGGCGCGAGTTCATCTCGCTCATGACCGCGCGGGTGCGCGACGCGCCGCTCCGCAAGCCCTTCTTCGCCGAGGGCGGAACCGATCTCGTCACGCTCTGCCGCGACCTGAAGGCGCATGGCCGCACCGGCGCGCTGGTGCGCGACGGCGAACGGCTCGGCATCTTCACCACCACCGACCTGCGCGACGCGCTGGCGCTGGGGCGCCCGCCCGAGACCGTCGCGGTCCGCGAGGTCGCGATCTTCGAGCCGCTCTCGGTCTCCGCCGACGACGAGCTCTTCGAGGCGCTGATCGTGATGCTGCGCCACGGGTTCCACCGGGTGATCGTGCGCGAGAAGGGCGAGATCACCGGCGTGCTCACCCAGCTCGACCTGATGGCCTATGTCGCCAACCACTCGCAGCTGATCGCGCTCGAGGCCGCGCAGGCCGACACGATCGCCGAACTCGGCGCGGCCGCGCGCCAGATCGACGGCATGATCCGCTTGCTCTCCGAGGACGGGGTGCGGGTCGAGATCATCGCGGGGCTGGTCGGCGGGCTGAACCGGCGGATCTTCGAACGGCTCTGGACGCTCGTGGCCCCCGAGACGCTGCGAGCCAATTCCTGCCTCGTCGTGATGGGCAGCGAGGGCCGGGGCGAGCAGATCATCAAGACCGACCAGGACAACGCGCTCATCCTGCGCGACGGCTTCGCCTTCGACGGGCTCGAGGCGGTGACCGAGACCTTCACCGCCGCGCTCATAGATTTCGGCTATCCGCCCTGCCCCGGCGGCATCATGGTAAACCGTCCGCTCTGGCGCCAGCCGGTCGGCGGTTTCCGCGCGGCGCTGCGTGACTGGACCCATGGCAGCGCCCCGGAAGGGCCGATGAACCTCGCGATTTTCCTCGACGCGGCCGCGGTGGCCGGGGACGCGGCGCTGCTCGACGAGCTCGAGACCTATCTGCGGGGACTGCTCGCGGGAAGCGACGCGTTCTTCGCCCGCTTCGCCGCCGCGATCGAGCAGTTCGGCGGCGGTGGCGGCTGGTGGCGCCGCCTGCCGGGGCTGAGCGGCCGCGAGGCGGCGGAGATCGACCTCAAGAAGCTCGGGATCTTCCCCCTCGTCCACGGCGTGCGCACGCTCGCGCTGCAATACGGGGTTACCGGGCTCGGCACCGCCGAGCGGATCGCCGCGCTCTCGGCGGCCGGGCGGATCGACGCGCCGCTGGCGCGCGACCTCGTGGACGCGCTCCATCTGCTGATGGGGCTGAAGCTCGGCAACAACCTGCGCCAGCTGGACGCCGGCCGGGCGCCCGACAACGCGGTCCGGCTCTCCGAACTCGGCACGCTCGACCGCGAGGCGCTGCGGGAGGCGCTCGCGATCGTGCGCCGGTTCAAGGACTGGCTGCGGAGCCATTACCGGCTGGACGCGCTGTGACGGGCGGGCGCGGTCCCGGGGCACGGGTGCTCGTCGCGCTCTGCGCGGCCGGCTTCGCGCTCTTCAACTTCCCGCTTCTGGTCGTCTGGGACCGGCCCGGCACGATCCTCGGCCTGCCGCCGCTGCCGGTCGCGCTCTTCGCGATCTGGGCCGGGCTGATCGCCGCGCTCGCGCTCGCGAGCGAGCGGGGCGGCGGCCGGGACGACGGGGAATGATCCCGCCCGCCGTCGTGCTGGCCGCGTCCTTCGGCTATCTGCTGCTGCTCTTCCTGATCGCCGCCCATGCCGACCGCCGCGCCGCGCAAGGCCGATCCCTGATCGACAATCCGGGGGTCTACGCGCTGTCCTGGGGCGTCTACTGCACCGCCTGGACCTATTTCGGCAGCGTCGGCCGCGCCGCCTCGGGTGGGGTCTGGTTCCTGCCGATCTATCTCGGGCCGATGCTCGCGATGCTCCTCGCCTGGATCGTGCTGCGCAAGATGGTCCGGATCGCCCGGACCTACCGCGTCACCTCGATCGCCGACTTCATCGCCAGCCGCTACGGCAAGAGCCCGGCGCTCGCCGCGCTCGTCACGCTCATCACCGTGGTCGGCATCGTCCCCTACATCGCGCTCCAGCTGAAGGCCGTGGCCGCGGGCTATCAGGTGATGACCGGCGCGGAGGCCGCGGGGGCGGCCGCGTGGTGGACGGACAAGACGCTCTTCGTCGCGCTGACCCTCGCCGCCTTCGCGATCGCCTTCGGCACCCGCCACCTCGACCTCGCCGAGCGCCACGAAGGCATGGTCGCGGCCATCGCCTTCGAATCCGCGGTCAAGCTCGGCGCCTTCCTCGCGGTCGGCGCCTTCGTCACCTGGGGGCTCTTCGACGGGTTCGGCGACATCTGGCACCGCGCCCGGGCCGTGCCGGAACTGGGCGCGCTCCTCCGGCTCGACCGGGGCGGCGGCGGGTTCGGGCATGCCCAGTGGTTCGCGCTCACCCTGCTCTCGATGCTCTCGGTCCTGCTGCTGCCCCGGCAGTTCCAGGTGATGGTCGTCGAATGCGTGGACGAGCGTCACATCCGCCGCGCGGCATGGCTCTTCCCGCTCTACCTGCTGCTCATCAACATCTTCGTCCTGCCGATCGCGATCGGCGGGCTGCTGCTCCCGGGCAACGGATCCGCCGACGCGGAGACCTTCGTCCTGTCCCTGCCGCTCGGCCATGGCGCGCCGGCGCTCGCGCTCCTCGCCTATGTCGGCGGCCTCTCCGCCATCACCGGCATGCTCGTGGTGGAGACGGTCGCGGTCTCCACGATGGTCTGCAACGACCTCGTCATGCCCGCGCTGCTGCGTCTCGGCGTCCTCGGCGCGCCGCGGGGGAGCGATCTGACGCGGGTGCTGCTCAGCATCCGGCGCGGCGCGATCGTCGGCGTGCTGATGCTCGGCTATCTCTACTACCGCGTCGCGGGCGAGGCCTACGCGCTGGTCTCGATCGGGCTCATCAGCTTCGCCGCCGTCGCCCAGTTCGCCCCGGCGCTGCTCGGCGGCATCTACTGGCGCGACGGCACGCGGGCCGGGGCCTTCGGCGGGCTGATCGCCGGTTTCGCGCTCTGGACCTATACGCTGATGCTGCCCTCGCTCGCGAAATCGGGCTGGATCGGCGGCGACTTCCTCGCGCGCGGCCCCTTCGGGATCGCGCTGCTCGCCCCGGAGCGACTCTTCGGCCTGACCGGGCTCGACAACCTCACCCATTCGCTGTTCTGGAGCCTCGGCGTCAACGTCGCGCTCTATGTCGGTCTCTCCCTCGCCCGCGCCCCCTCGGCGCGGGAGGCGAGCCAGGCGCTGCTCTTCGTCGACGTCTTCCGCCGGGGCGGCGCCGAGCCCGTCTTCTGGCGCGGCCGCGCGCGGCTCGACGACCTGCGCGCGCTCGCCACCCGCTTCATCGGCCCGGAGCGCGCCGGCGCGATCTTCGCGGACTACGCCGCCGAACTCGGCGTGCCGCCGGCGGAACTGAGACCCGACGCCCGCCTCGTCGACCGGGTCGAGCGGCGGATCGCCGGCGCCGTCGGCACCGCCTCCGCCCGCGTCATGGTCGCCTCCGTCACGCGCGAGGAACCGCTTTCGGTCGAGGATGTGCTGGAGATCCTCGACCAGGCCTCGCAGCTGCGCGCCTACGCCCACGCGCTGGAGGAGAAGTCGCGCTCGCTCGAGACGGCGACGGCGGAACTCCGCGCCGCCAACGAGCAGCTGCTGAGCCTGGATCATCTGAAGGACGACTTCATGTCCTCGGTCACGCACGAGCTCCGGACGCCGCTCACCTCGATCCGGGCGCTCTCCGAACTGATGCTCGACGATCCGGAGATGGAGGCGGAGCAGCGCGGCGAATTCCTCGGCATCATCGTCTCGGAGAGCGAGCGGCTGACGCGGCTCGTCAACCAGGTGCTCGACCTCGCGAAGATCGAGGCGGGCCATGGCGAATGGCACAATGCGAGCGTCGACCTGCGCGCGCTGATCCTCGACGCGGCGCGGGGCGTCGCGGAACTCTTCCGCGAACGCGGGGCCGAACTCGTCCTCGACCTGCCCGCGTCGGTACCGCCGCTCTGGGCCGATCCCGACCGGCTGACCCAGGTCATGCTGAACCTGCTCTCCAACGCCGCGAAATTCGTCCCCGCCGAGAAGGGCCGGGTCGAGGTGACGCTCGCCGAGGAAGGGGGGAACCTCGTCGTCTCGGTCCGCGACAACGGTCCCGGCGTCCCGCCGGCGGAGCGGGCGAGCGTCTTCGAGAAGTTCCGCCAGGGCGGCGACGCCGCGAGCCGCCCGCCCGGCACCGGCCTCGGGCTTCCGATCAGCCGACGGATCGTGGATCATTTCGGCGGAACAATGTGGCTGGATTCGGAACCGGGCCAGGGGGCATGCTTCGCCTTCCGTCTGCCGCTCGCTCCGGCAACCGGGCCAGGGGGGAAAGAAAATGGGCACGAAGGTGCTGATCGCCGATGACGAACCCAACATCGTCGTCTCGCTCAGCTTCCTGATGAAGCGCGAGGGCTACGACGTGCTGGTCGCCCGCGACGGCGTCGAGGCGCTCGAGACGATCCGGGCCGAGAGGCCGCGCCTCGTCCTGCTCGACGCGATGATGCCGAGGCTGACGGGATTCGACGTCTGCGAGGCGGTGCGGGCCGACGAGAACGTGCGCGACACGCGGATCCTGATGCTGACTGCGAAGGGGCGCGATTCCGACATCGCCCGCGGCCTCGGCGCCGGCGCGGACGCCTATGTGACCAAGCCCTTCTCGACGCGCGATCTCGCGGCCAGGGTCCGGGACATGCTGGCATGAAGCCCGATCCCCGCCGGATCCTCGCCGCGCTGGCGCCGGGCGCCGCGCTGGCGCTCTGGCTGCTGGGAGGCGCGCTCCTGCTCGGCGCGACGCTCTCCCCCGAGGCGCGGGCGGCGCTCGGGCCGCTGCTCACCGGGACGGCCACGCTCATCGCGGGATGGTGGTTCCTCGCCGCGGCGGCCGGCGCGTGGCTCGCGGCGCGCTTCTACGAGGCGCATGTCGGCGCCACGGGTCGGCTCGCCGATGCGACGCGGCTGCTCGCGGGCGATCCCTCGGCGCCCTCGATCATGCCCCATGGCGCGGGGCGGGAGCGGCTGCTGACCGAGGCGATCAACGCGCTCGCCGACGAGCGACGCAGGCTCGAGGCCGAGATGGCCCGGCGCGTCGAGGAGGCGAGCCGCGCGGTGGCGCTCGAGCGCGACCAGCTCGGCGCGCTGATGGCGGAACTGAGCCAGAGCGTGCTGGTCTGCAATCTCGACGGGCGGATCCTGCTCTACAACGGCCAGGCCCGCGTGCTCTTCCGCCGCTTGTCCCGGGCCCCCGAAAGCGCGGGCGGCGCGGAGCTCATCGGGCTCGGACGGTCGATCCATTCGGTGATCGACAGGGCGCTCGTCACCCACGCGCTCGAGACGATCGACCGCCGCCGCGCCCGGGGCGAGGCGGCCGCGTCGAGCCAGTTCGTGACCACGACCCCGGCCGGCCACCTGCTCCGGGTCAGCCTCGCGCCGGTTCGATCGGAGGGGGCCGCGGCGCTGAGCGGCTATGTCCTGCTCGTCGACGACATCACCGACGAGATCGCCGCGCAGTCCCGGCGCGACCAGTCGCTGACGCGGCTGACCGAGGCGAGCCGCGCGTCGCTCGCCGCGATGCGGGCGGCGCTCGAAATGCTCGATTTCCCCGACCTCGAACCGGCCGAGCGCGAGAGTTTCCAGCGCGTGGTCCGCGACGAGGTCGGCGCGCTCAGCGCGCGCCTCGCCACGCTCGCCTCCGAGACTTCGGAGGATCTGCTGACCCGCTGGCCGTTGCAGGAGATGCTCGGCGCGGATCTCGTGACGGCGGCGGCGCAGCGGATCGAGGCGGTGACGGGCCGCGCCGTCGCGGTCGGCGAGGTGGACGAGACGCTCTGGCTCAACGTCGACAGTTTCGCGCTGACCCAGGCGCTCGCCTTCCTCGCCGACCGGCTGACGCGGGAACAGGATCAGCCGCCGCTGACGCTCCGCCTCGCGCCGGCCGCCGGCGGCTGGGGCCATCTCGATCTGGTCTGGCCCACCGGAGACGGCGCCGCCCGCGGGCCCCGCGGCTGGCGGACCGAGCCGATGCGCCTGGAGGACGGCGTCTCCCCGCTTTCCGCGCGCGACGTGGCGGAGCGGCACGGCGGCGAGATCTGGCTCGCCCACGAGCGGACCCGGGGCCTCAGCTTCTTCCGCTTCCTGCTGCCGCTCGCCTCCGGCCTCGAGACCGAGCCGGCGACCGGGGAACGGCCGGAATACTACGATTTCGACCTCTTCGCGGCGAGCGACGCGGCCCGCGCCCTCGACGACCGTGCGCTTGAGACCCTCTCCTATACCGTGTTCGACACCGAGACGACCGGGCTCGATCCCGCGGGCGGCGACGAGATCATCCAGATGGGCGCGGTCCGCGTCGTGAACGGCAAGCTGCTGCGCGGCGAACGCTTCGACCAGCTGGTCGATCCGGGGCGGAGCATCCCCGAGGCTTCGATCCCGTTCCACGGCATCCGGCCCGAGATGGTGCGCGGCCAGCCCCGGATCGCCGAGGTGCTGCCCGCCTTCCACGCCTTCGCCGCCGATACCGTGCTCGTCGGCCACAACGTCGCCTTCGACATGCGCTTCCTGCAGATGAAGGAGGGGGCGACGGGGATCCGCTTCGACCAGCCGGTGCTCGACACGCTGCTGCTCGCAAGTGTCGCCCAGCCGGCCGAGGAGTCCCATTCGCTGGAGGCCATCGCCACGCGGCTCGGCGTCGCCGTCACGGCCCGCCATTCCGCCGCCGGGGACGCGCTGACGACGGCGCAGGTCTTCCTCAAGCTTTTCCCGCTCCTGCGCGCCCGCGGCATCGTCACGCTCGGCCAGGCCCTCCGGGCGGCGGAGGCGTCTTATTACGCGCGACTCCGGTACTGACTTCGGATTTCCCGAAGCCAGACGCCGGTTTATGTTTCTTTATCCGAAGCTCCGCGGGGGGCAATCTGCGCGCGCAGACGGGAACGGCGGCGGAGAGGTTCGGAAGATGGCAGTCGAGAAGGTCGAGGCGCTGGTCGTCGGCGCCGGGCAGGCCGGGGTCGCGATGAGCGAGCATCTGAGCGCGCGGGGCGTGCCGCATCTGGTGCTGGAGCGCGGCCGGATCGCCGAGCGCTGGCGCAGCGGCCGCTGGAACTCGCTCGTCGCCAACGGGCCGGCCTGGCACGACCGCTTCCCGGGGCTCGACTTCCCCGGCGACCCCGAGGCCTTCGCCCCGAAGGAACAGGTCGCCGACTATTTCGTCGCCTATGCCGAGAAGTTCGCCGCCCCGATCCGCTGCGGCGTAGAAGTGCGCGAGGCGCGCCGGCTGGAGGGGCGCCGGGGCTTCCGGGTCGAGACCTCGCAGGGCGTGATCGAGGCCGATTACCTGATCGCCGCCACCGGCCCGTTCCAGCGCCCGGTCTTCCCGCGCATCGTGCCCGACAGCGCCAAGATCGCGCAGATCCACTCCGCCGACTACCGCGAGCCCGCGCAACTGCCCGGGGGCGCGGTGCTGGTCGTCGGCGCCGGCGCCTCGGGCGCGCAGATCGCCGAGGAGCTCCTCGAGTCCGGGCGCCGGGTCTTCATCGCGATCGGCCCGCACGACCGGCCGCCCCGCCGCTATCGCGGACGCGACAATGTCTGGTGGCTCGGCGTGCTCAACAAGTGGGACATGGAGGCGCCGCCGACCACGAAACACGTGACCTTCGCCGTCAGCGGCGCCCATGGCGGCCAGACCGTCGACTTCCGCCGCCTCGCCGCGCGCGGCATGGTGCTGCTCGGCCGGGCGGAATCCTTCGCACAGGGCGTGATGACCTTCGAGCCGGGCCTCGCCGGGAACCTCGCCACCGGCGATGCCAACTACCTCTCCGTGCTCGACGAGGCCGACGCCTATGTCGCACGCAACGGGCTCGACCTGCCGGAGGAGCCGGAGGCGCGGGTGATCCCGCCCGATCCGGACTGCGTGACCCACCCGATCCGCGCGCTCGATCTCGCCGCGGAGGGGATCACCTCGATCGTCTGGGCGACCGGCTACGCGCTCGATTTCGGCTGGCTCAGGGTCGATGCCTTCGACGCGACCGGCCGGCCCGCGCATCAGCGCGGCGTCTCGACCGAGCCGGGCGTGTATTTCCTCGGCCTGCCCTGGCAATCGCGCCGCGGCTCCTCCTTCATCTGGGGTGTCTGGCACGACGCGAAATTCGTCGCCGACCATATCGAGAAGATGCGCGGCTATCTCGCCTACGACCCGCCCGCGCCCGCCCCGGCGGCGAAGGCGGGCTGACCCAGGACCAGACAATCAGACGGAGCGCCCCCGATGGCCCATACCCGCATCCGGAAGTTCAACACGCGCGACACCTATCCCGAGCAGAACCTCGACAACGACCTCGCCCAGGCGGTGGTCGCGCGTGGGGCGACGATCTTCCTGCGCGGCCAGTGCCCGCAGGATCTCGACACCGCGAGGAACATCGAGAGCCACGATCCGGTGGAGCAGACGCACAAGGTGATGCGCAACATCCGCCAGCTGATCGAGGAGGCCGGCGGAACGATGGAGCATCTGTGCAAGGTCGTCGTCTACATCACCGACGTGCGCCACCGCGAGGCGGTCTACCGCACGATGGGCGAGTACATCCGGGGCGTGCATCCGGTCTCGACCGGGCTCGTCGTGACCGCGCTCGCCCGGCCGGAATGGCTGGTCGAGATCGACGCGACCGCCGTCATTCCCGACGCGTGAGGGCGCGATGACCTTCTCGATCGTCGCCCGCTGCCGCGAGACGGGCATGTTCGGCGTGGCCGTCGCCTCCTCCTCCCCCGCCGTCGCCGCGCGCTGCGCGCATGTGCGCGCCGGCGTCGGCGCGGTGGCGAGCCAGAACGTCACCGATCCCGCGCTCGGCACGCGCGCGCTCGACCTGATGGCACTCGGCGCCTCGGCCCCCGAGGCCGTCGCGGTGATCCGGCGCGCGCCCCATGCCGAATACCGCCAGATCCTCGCCGTCGACGCGGCGGGGGAAAGCGCGGTCCATTCCGGCCCGAACGCGCTCGGCATCTGGGCCGAGGCGCGGGGCGCCGATGTCGCCTGCGGCGGCAATCTCCTCGCCCGCGCCGAGGTACCCGAAGCGATGGTGGCGGGCTTCGCCGCCGCGACGGGCCCGCTGGGCGACCGGCTGCTCGCCGCGATGCGCGCGGGCCTGGCCGCCGGGGGCGAGGCCGGGCCGATCCATTCGGCGGGGATGATGCTCGCGCGCGAGGTCGCTTGGCCCGTCGCCGATCTCCGCGTCGACTGGACCGAAGGCGATCCGCTGGCCGAGCTCGCCGCGCTCTGGTCGCGCTACGCGCCCCAGCTCGACGATTACGTGACCCGCGCCCGCGATCCCCGCGCGGCGCCAAGCTACGGCGTGCCCGGCGACGAGTGATCCCTTCCGGCGCGTCGTTGACACCGAGAATTGATATATTAGTGTACGATTTCCGGACGGGGCACGCGAGCCCCGCCATCGGCTCGGAAGGAAGCGACGGATGCGCGACGGGGGTCAACTGCTGGTCGATAGCCTGGTCGCGCTGGGAGCGACGAAGGGATTCGGCGTCCCGGGCGAGAGCTATCTCGCGGTGCTCGACGCGCTGCATGATACCGCCGGGGTGCTCGATTTCGTGCTCTGCCGCAACGAAGGCGGCGCGGCCTTCATGGCCGCCGCCTGGGGCAAGCTGACCGGCGCCCCGGGGATCTGCTTCGTCACCCGCGGCCCGGGCGTCGCCAATGCCTCGATCGGCGTGCACACCGCCATGCAGGACAGCGCGCCGATGCTGCTCTTCGTCGGGCAGGTGGGCACCGACATGCGGGGCCGGGAGGCGTTCCAGGAGATCGACTACCGCGCGGTCTTCGGCACCATGGCGAAATGGGCGGTGGAGATCGACGATGCCGACCGCCTTCCGGAAATCCTCGGCCGCGCCTGGACCACCGCGACCACCGGCCGCCCCGGCCCGGTGGTCATCGCGCTGCCCGAGGACATGCTGACCTCCAAGACCGGGGCCGCGCCCCTCGCCGGGCCGCCGCGGATCCACGAGCCCGCCCCGGCCCCCGCGGCGGTGGAGGAGGCGCTGGCGCTCCTCTCCGGCGCCGCGCGCCCGCTCGTCCTCGTCGCCGGCACCGGCTGGACCGGGGGGGGACGGCGCGCGCTCCAGTCCTTCGCGGAGGCCTCCGACATGCCCGTGATCGCGTCCTTCCGCTATCAGGACCAGTTCGACAATTTCTCGCCGGTCTTCTGCGGTGAGGCGGGCGTGGCCATGCCCGCGCATGTGAAACGGCTCATCCGCGACGCCGACGTGATCCTCGCGATCAACACCCGCTTCGGCGAGATGACGACCGACGCCTATACGCTGCTCTCGGTCCCCTGCCCCGCGCAGACGCTGATCCACGTCCACCCGTCCGACCGCGAGATCGGCAAGATCTACCAGCCCGCGCTCGGCATTCACGCCGGGCCGAACGCCTTCGCCGCCGCGCTCCGGAAGGTCCGGGGCGGCTGGTCCGGCTGGCGCGCGGAGGCGCGCGCCGCCTGGGAGGCCGGGTTCGACGCGCCGGACCAGCCCTCGCCCGTCGACATGGTGAAGGTGACGGCGCATCTGCGCGAAGTCCTGCCCGAGGATGTGATCCTGACGAACGGCGCGGGGAACTTCACCATCTGGCCGAACAAGTTCTTCAAGTACGGACCGAAGGCGCGGCTGCTCGCGCCGCAGTCGGGCGCCATGGGCTACGGCCTGCCCGCGGCGGTGGCGGCGAAGATCGCCTGCCCGGAACGGGTGGTGGTCTGCTTCGCCGGCGACGGCGATTTCCAGATGAACTGCCAGGAACTCGCGACGGCGGCGCAGGCGGGGGCCTGCCCGATCGTGCTCATCGTGAACAACGGCGTCTATGGCACGATCCGGGCGCATCAGGAACGGAACTATCCCGGCCGGGTCTCCGGCACGACGATGGTCAATCCGGACTTCTCCGCCCTCGCCCGCGCCTACGGCTTCCATGCCGAGCGTGTCGAGACGACCGCCGACTTCCCCGCCGCCTTCGCCCGCGCGCTGAAATCGGGATCCGGCGCCGTGCTCGACCTCGCCGTCTCCCCCGAGGCGCTGACGCCTCGCCAGACGCTCACCCAGATGCGTGAGGCCGCGCTCGCCACGCGGGAAGACGCATAGCTCGACGGCGAATATGCATTTGCATATTCGCGCGGATGTGGCGGGGCGGGAACGCTGGCGCGGGATCTGGCGCGCGGGCGCGTGTCCCGCTTGACCTTCGGCGCGGCGGGTTGCTTGCTCCTTTCCATCCATCAGGGAGGGTGCGATGCGGGCGTGGCTGGCGGGATGCGTGGCGGGGGCCGCGGTTCTGGCTTCGGTGGGCGGGGCCTCGGCGGAAGCCTTGCCCGACTGGGCGAGTGGCTGGAGCGGGCGGGCGACGCTCTACGGCTGGCTGCCCGTGATCAACGGCGCGCAGGAGGGGCCGGACGGCGAACCGCTGGTCGATCTCGACACCAACGACGTGCTGTCCCGTCTCGACACGGTGCTGATGACGGATTTCGAACTGCGCAAGGACCGCTGGGGCCTGCTGCTCGACGCGGTCTATGTCGATCTCTCGAACGATGCGAACTGGGTGCAGGATCGGATCCGGACGTCGACCAACACGCGCATCGGCATGTATACGCTCGCCGCGACCTATCGCGCCTACGAGAACACCAGCTCCTTCGCCGACGTCTACGCGGGCGGACGCTATTTCGACACCGGCCTCGATTTCGGCATCGCGACCGACCGGCGGGGGCGCGAGGTTTCCGCCGATCTCTCCTGGAGCGATCCCATCGTCGGGCTGCGCGGCGGGATGAGCTTCGGCGAGAACTGGTCGCTGCGCGGCTTCGCCGACGTGGGCGGTTTCGACGGTTCCGACGATCTGAGCTGGCAGGTCTATGGCGGCGGCGCCTATGCCTTCAACCGGCACTGGGAGGCGGCCTTCGGATACCGCTACCTCTCTATCCTCTATCAGGCCAGCGACCGGGTGAAGCTCGACCTCACCGTGCAGGGGCCGCTCGTCGGGATCAGCTACCTGTTCTGACCCCGGAGCGCCGCGCGGCGCTTGAAATCCGGGCGCGGCCGCGCATATGCTCTGGCATATGCGCAGGAGCATGCCATGCCCCGGACCGAGCCCGACGACCGTCCCCCGCCCCGCGAGGCGAAGCTCTTCCGCAACAACCGCAGCCAGGCGGTCCGGATCCCGGCCGATTTCGAGATGCCGGGCGACCGCGTGCTGATCCGCAAGGACGGCGACCGGCTGATCATCGAGCCGGCCCGGCGCCCGACGCTCGTCGAGGTTCTGGCCGGGCTCGAACCGCTTGGGCCGGAGGATGCCTTTCCCGACGTCGATGCCAGCCTGCTCCCCGCGCGGGACGTGGAGCTTTGAGCACCCTCTACATGCTCGACACGAACATCGTCTCCGAACTCGCCCGGAACCCGAGGGGACCGGTGGCCACGAAGATCGCGGCGGTCGGGCCGGAGGCGATCCGCGTCAGCATCGTCACGGCGGCGGAACTGCGCTACGGCTGCGCGAAGAAGGGCTCCGCCCGGCTCACCGCCCAGATCGACGCGATCCTCGGCGCGACCCGGGTAGTGGCGCTCGATCTTCCGGCGGATGCCCGCTATGGCGCGATCCGCGCCGGGCTCGAGGCGGCGGGCAAGCCGATCGGGCCGAACGACCTCCTCATCGCCGCCCATGCCCTCGCGCTCGGGGCTGTGCTGGTCACGGCGAACCTGGGTGAATTCTCACGGCTGCCCGCGCTCGCCGTGGAGAACTGGCTCGCCTGAGCCGGGGCTCGCAGGATGCGACGGGACTTGCCGCGATGCGTTCCCTTGGGCAAGGTCTCGTCATCGGATGTCATCGGATCAGGCTGCTGACTTGGCGGATCGCCCTCCCTTCCCTCCCGCGCGCCCCGGACCGGACCCCGATCCGTCCGCCTCTGGCAGTCCGCGCGCGGATGAGGACACGCTGCCCGAGACTCTCGCAGGATCCGGCGAGATCGACCGGCTGGTCGCGAGTGCGCGCGACTATGCGCGGGGGGCGGCGGCGGAGAACACCCGGCGCGCCTATGCCCGCGACTGGGCCGACTATACCCGCTGGTGCCGGCTGCGGGGTGCGAGCCCCCTGCCCCCGGACCCGCGGCTGATCGGGCTCTATCTCACGGACCGGGCCGCGCCTTCGGGCGGCGGCCCCGCCCTCGCGGTGACGAGCCTCGAACGGCGTCTCTCGGGGCTGGTCTGGAACTTCCGCCAGCGCGGCCTCTTGCTCGACCGCGGCGATCGGCACATCGCAAGCGTCCTTGCGGGAATCCGGCGCCGCCACGCCGCCCCGCCTCGGGTGAAGGCCGCGCTCTCCGCGGAGGAGGTGCTCGCGATGGCCGCCACCCTGCCCTATGACCTGCGCGGGTTGCGCGACCGGGCGCTGCTCCTGCTCGGCTTCGCCGCGGGGGCCCGGCGTTCGGAACTGGTGGGCCTCGATCTCGGCCGCGACGATACGCCAGATGGCGACGGCTGGATCGAGGTCGAGAGCCGGGGCGTCCTGCTCGTTGTGCGCGGCAAGACCGGCTGGCGCGAGATCGAGGTCGGACGCGGATCGTCCGAACGCTCCTGCCCGGTCAAGGCGCTGGAGACCTGGCTCTCCTTCGCCGCGCTCGAGAAGGGCGCGGTCTTTCGCCGGGTCTCGCGCGACGGGAGCCGCGCGCTTCCCGCGCGGCTGTCGGACCGGCATGTCGCACGGCTGGTGAAGCGGACGGCGGCCGCCGCTGGTCTGCGTCCCGACCTGCCCGAGGCGGAGATGCTCGCGCTCTATTCCGGCCATTCGCTGCGCGCCGGGCTCGCAAGCCACGCCGAGGTCGATGAGGCGCATGTCCAGCGTCATCTCGGCCACGCCTCCGCCGAGATGACCCGCCGCTACCAGCGCCGCCGGGACCGGTTCCGGGTGAACCTCACCGTCGCGGCCGGGCTCTGATCCTCTGAATCTTCAATCAACCGGCTTCGCCGGGATTCCTTGATTCAGGGATTCAAGATTCAGGACCGGAAAATGGCTCGGATTCAGGGGGATGGCGCGGGAAACCTGTCCTCCCGGGGGATCCGGCCTGACCGGATGGGGGATCGAACCTGACCGCGCGGGGGCGTCAACCTGACCGCGCGGGGGCGCGGCTCTTGCCTGACCTCCATTGACGGGTGAGGTCAGGAACGGCAGGGTGGCCGAAAATCCCGGGGGCTGACGCGTGGCACGGAATCAGGCGATGGCGGATGAGGTCGGACGCGCGATGCGCGTCGCCGAGACCGTTACCCGGAAGGCGGGCGAGGAGTTCGTCAAGCCGGGTGGGCTGGTCGAGGTCCGTTTCGTGAAAGGCCAGTCGCTGAGCCTCACCGCCTCGCGGTTGCTGGCGCTGATGATCCTGACCGCTGGCGGCGATGCCTGGCGCGACGTGACCCACCGGATGCGCAAGGCCGACATCCGGCGCGGCCACAAGGGGAACGAGCGTATCGGCGACATGCTGGAGGAATTGCACCGGACGCTCTTCGCGGAAGACGATCTCTCCTGGCGCGGTCGGCGGGCGACGAAGCGGTTCAGCCTCATCCAGGCCTCCTGGGAGGAGGTGGAGGGGAACGGGCGGGAGACGGGTTGGCTCGAATGGCAGTTCACGCCCGATGCGCGGCGGCTCATCCAGGAATCGGAAACCTACGCGGTGATGAACCGGCAGGCTGTGCTTGGCTTCCGCTCGGCCTATGCGCTGAAGCTCTACGAGGAAGGGGCGCTCCGGCTGCACCGGCGGCAGCCGGTCTGGAAGGTCGACTTGATCGGCCTGCGCGCGGCGCTCGGCATCGATCCGGAGAAGTACGGGGACTTCGCGCAACTGAGGCGCAAGGTGCTGAACGTGGCCCGCGACGAGATCGGGCAGCTGGCGCATTTCACCTGCGACTGGGAGGAGTTCAGGCGCGGGCGCGCCGTCAGCGAACTGGAGTTCCGCTTCACGCCCAAGGGCGCGCCCGCGCAACTCGCCACCGTCGAGGAAAACGCCCGCCACGGCGCCGGGCGGAGGGCGCGGCGGGAGGCCATCGTCGAGCAGGTGGTGACCCCCTCCCCCTCCCCCGCCGCCGTGGCGGCGCCCTCTCCCGTGCCAGCGACGTCGGACGGGTTGTGGGAACGGTTCCCGTCCGGCCGGTTGCGGTTCGGAGAGACCGAGGCGGCGGCGCGGCTGATCGGGCAGCGGCATGGCGGCGGTTGGGATGTCGACCTGATCGCGGAAGCCTATCGCGCGCATATGGGCGACCGGCTCGGGCGGCTGAGCGGCGCCAAGCTGGAGAGATCCTGGCGGGGGTTCTGCGAGGCATTCTTCGCCCGGCGGGGAAGGCCCTGACGGCGCCGCGGGCGGGGAAGCGGCGGAAAATTGCAGGGCTGCAATTTTCCAGGATCAATCCGTCGACGCGGCTCCCCTGCCCCGGTACCCGGCAGAGCGATACGCCCCCGATCGGACAGGTTTCACCCCTTGCCAGGTGGGTTAACCCTGATTCCGGCTTGTCCGGTTTTCGAAAACAGGCATTGTTGCGGGCGAAGTTCGCAAGTTCGCCGCGTCCCCCGGATATTTTGAAAGGAGAGTCCATGGCTTCCTCGATCGATGAAGTCCGCCTGAGCGAGCGGCTCGATGTCGCCGCCCTGGCGGATCGATCGTCCGCCGTGCTGGAGAAGCTGAGGACGTCCGCGCGGAGCGCGCGGTCGGAGGAGCGGCGGGAGCCGACCTTTCCGATCGGCAAGGCCGCCGAGCTGGTCGGCCGCACGACCGCTGCGATCCGCGAGGCCGAGAGCGACGGCCGTCTGGCGAGCCCGCCGCGGGGCGACAACAACCGGCGCGTCGGCTACACGCTCGCGCAGCTCAACGACATGCGCGGCACCTTCGGCACCCGGCCCTGGCGCGCGGCCTCCGATCCCTGCGCGGTGGTCGCCGTGCAGAACTTCAAGGGCGGCGTCGGCAAGTCGACCGTGTCGGTTCATCTCGCGCAGTATCTCGCGATCCGGGGCTATCGCGTGCTCCTCGTCGATTGCGACAGCCAGGCTTCGGCGACGACGCTGTTCGGCTATGTGCCCGATCTCGACCTGACCGAGGAGGAGACGCTCTATCCCTATCTGCGCGAGGGAGAGCGCCGCTCGCTCGACTATGCGATCCGCAAGACGCATTTCGACGGGCTCGATCTCATTCCGGCGAACCTGCGGCTGTTCCAGTCCGAATACGAACTCGCCGCGCGGATGGCGCGGGGGCAGGGCGCGCTGCTCGGGCGGCTGGCGGAGGGAATCGCCTCGGTCGAGGAGCTCTACGACGTGGTGGTGATCGACCCCCCGCCCGCGCTCGGGGCGATCTCGCTCTCGGTGCTGCGCGCGGCGAACGCGCTCGTCGTGCCGGTTCCGCCGACGGTGATGGACTTCTCCTCGACCGCCGCCTTCCTCGCCATGCTCGACGAGACGATCCGGAGCCTGGCGGACCACGAACTCGCGCCCGAACTTTCCTTCGTGCGCTTCGTCGCGACCAAGGTTGACGAAAACAAGTCGATGCAGCGGGGCCTTCTCGACCTGATGCGGCAGATCTACGGCAATGCGATGATCCGGACGCCGCTGAAGGATTCCGCCGAGATCGACAATGCGACCGCGCGGCTGATGACCGTCTACGAACTCGACGGGCCGATGACCAGCAAGCAGGTGCGCGACCGCTGCCTGACCTATCTCGACGGCGTGTGCGGCGAGATCGAACTCGACATCCGCCAGACCTGGCCCAGCCATCTCGGCCGGCTCCGCAAAGAGGGTCACGCGTGAGAAATTGCAGGGCTGCAATTCGGGTTCGGGAGGGCCGGGGATGAGCTCGAAGAACAAGAGCTTCGTGGACGGGCTGACGGCTTCGGTGGAGCCAGCGGAGCGCGCGCCGAGACTCGGCATCGGCGTGCTCGGCGGGCGCCACAACCGGCTCGCGGAGCTCGCCTCCGGCGCCGTCGTCAACAGCCCGCAGGAACTGGTCGATCCGGCGCGCTGCCGAATCTGGGAGCGGCACAACCGCGATTACGCGGCGCTTTCCCGCGATCGCTGCGAGGATCTGATCGAAAGCATCCTCGCCCAGGGGCGGCAGGAGGTTCCGGCCATCGTGCGCCGCGTCGCGGGCGACCCCGAGCATGATTTCGAGGTAATCTGCGGCGCCCGAAGGCACTGGAGCGTGGCCTGGCTGCGCGCGAACAACCACCCGGAGATCCGTTATCTCGTCGAGATCCGCGACCTGACCGACGAGCAGGCGTTCCGGATCTCCGATCTCGAGAACCGCGCGCGCGAGGATCTGAGCGACATCGAGCGGGCGCGTGACTATCTTCGGGCGCTCGGCCTCTACTACGGCGGCCGGCAGAAGGACATGGCGCGGCGGCTCAACCAGTCGGAGGCCTGGCTCAGCCGCTATCTCGATCTCGCGCGGCTGCCGGAAGAACTAGTGGGCGCCTTCGCGGATCCGTTCGAGCTCAGGATCTCGCATATCGGCGCGCTGAAGCCGCTGCTGAAGCCGGAACAGAGCCGCTCGGCGGTTCTGGCGGAGGCGCTTCGGCTGCGGCGCGCGCGCGAGCAGGGCAGGGGAGGCGTTCCGCTCACGCCGCCCGATGTCATCCGCGCGCTCACCGCCGCCGCGCGGCGCCCCTCCGGGGTGACGGGCGCCCCCAAGAAGACAGGAACGGAGGGGGAGGTGGTGAGGAACGCGGCGGGAAAGCCGCTCTATCGGCTGGACAGGAGGGATCGCAAGGGTGTGACGGTGACGCTGCTCCCGAAGGAAGGAGGCGATCGCGCGGAAGTCGAGGCGGCGCTCGCACGGCTGCTGGACGATCATTGGCCGGGCTGACGTCTCCGGATTACCGGATGTGAGCGGTGCGGGAATGGCGCGGCGGTTTTGCGATGAAATTCCAAGGATAACCGCCGCTCGGTCAGACCTAATCCGGACCTGACCGTTGGCGCCGAGCGCGGAAAGCCGATCCCCCGCGCCACGGAGCAATAGGCGCCGTTGTCAGGATGAAATCGATCCCCTTGGGAACGTAGCATCCGGGTTAGCGTCGAGGGACGTTGCGGTGGTCCCTCCGGACCATTACGTCACCGAGGTGCGCGGGAAACTCGCGGACTACTTCGCGAGCGTGCTCGCAGCCGCCCCCGTCCCGCTCCTATCGAGAATTCGGCCCTGAATCCCCACCCGGTCGCCTGAGGGGGCGGGGCCAGGATGGAGATCCGCGCGGCTCGGTTGATTCATGGAGAGCCGACCTTGGGAGGGGTTGGCGATGTCCACGAAGATGAGCGAAGCGGACTGAGTGATGGCGGTCGAGGTGTTCCGGGCCTGCCGGCCGGCGCGCGGGGCCAAAGCGCGGAGCGACCGGCTGTTTCTGGAGGCGCCGCACTTCTTCGCGGTTCACAACATCAGACGGCTGGCGTTGCCGGAGCGGTTCTGCCTGTGGAACAGCGTCCGGAAGCGGTTTTCGCGCCACCCTCGAATGGTCCACTGGTTCAACGAGCGCCGCCTCCTCGAGCCGATCGGGAACATCCCGCCCGCCGAGGCCGAGGCGAACTACTTCGCCGGACTGGAGACACCCGCCGTGGCGGCGTAGGACTCAAACCAAAACGTTCCGGCAAACCCGGGGCGGTTCAGAGGCTCATTTGAAATCGATGGCAAAGAGTCGCTTCTTCAAGGAAACTCCTGCGTGGCCTGAGAGCCTTCTCCACGTTCAGGAACCGTTCACGGCGCCAGTTCGGACAGGACCGCGCGACGAGAGAGACAACCTCGAACCGGCCCGTGTCGAGCCGGAAGACGACACGCATCCGGCGGCGGAGCGCCATGACCGCGAGGCGTTGCGCGTCGCGCGGCCGGGTGGCGGCGTCGTCGAAATCGACGACATGGTGCAGCAGGACGATCCGTCCGCCCGGCGCGAGCGCCCGATCCATCCGCGCGACAAGCAGCGCGAGGTCGCGCCGGCCGAGATAGTAGAGGATCTCCGACGCGACGATCAGATCGAAAGGGCCGGGCGGAAAATCCCGCGGCAGCAGGCCATGGCGGTGCCGCAGGCCCGGCCAGGGTCCGGCATGGCGGCGCGCCTCGGCGATCGCGGTCGGCGAGGCATCGGTCGCGACGAGCCGCAGGCAGCGGGGCGCGAGCGCGCGGCTGGTGACGCCGGTGCCGCAGGCGAGCTCCAGCGCGCGGCCGAATGGCCCCGAACCGCAGGCCCGGAGCAGCGCCCTCCGCTTGAAGACCTCGAACGGGGAGGTCGCGTAGTCCCAGGGGTCGATGTTCTCGCGGTACTTCCGCTCGAACCCGGCCGCGTCGATCACCTCTCGCATGGCCGCCAGTAGATTTCCTCGGGACCGGTCAGCCGGTCGATCGTCGCGGGTCCGAGCACGAAGCCGGTCGGGTCGTCCTCGACGAGCAGGCCGAGTTGCGAGGCATGCGCCCGCAGGGCGCCGCGCTTGACCTCCGGGGAGACACGGAGGGAGACGGGCTCCATCTCGGTCGCGGCCGGATGGTCCTCCGGCGCGCCGAGCTCGTCGAGCCAGATCGCGTATTCGAGGACCTCCGGCCGCGCGGGAGCGCGCGCAAGCGCCTCCGTCGCGAGCGCCCAGGCGTCGCGGTGGTCGCGGTGCGGGTCGCGCCGCCACGGCAGCAGGACGAGCGCCGGCCCCAGGTCGCGGACGAGGCGCGTCACGGTCCCGAGCGCCTCGGCATGCGCCGGGCTGCCCCTGGGCGGCATTCCCGCGTCGGGCAGGCGCAGGAAGGTGCGGGGCGCGCCGCCCGCGCCGAGCCGCCGCAGCGCCTCCTCCGCCTCGGCCTCGCGGCGCCGTGCGAGCCGGGCGCGGGGCCAGGCGCGGGACCCCGGATGCGACGCGCCGCCGTCGGTCACGAAGAGCACGTGCGTGGCCAAGCCCCGCGCGACCGCCGCGGCGATCAGCCCGCCGCAGCCGAGCGTCTCGTCGTCGGGATGGGGGGCCACGACGAGCACCGGACCATCGGGGAGCGTGAGCGGGGCGGGGCGGATCATTCCCCGGCGCCCTGCCCGGGCGCCCAGTCGCCCGCCGCGATGGCGGCGCCGAAGGCGGCGGCCGCGCCGTCGGGGTTCGGCTGCCGCAGGTAGACGCGGAGGTCGCGCATCCGCCGCTCGAACGGATGGGGCGCGAGCATCCCCTGCGCGCCGATCGCGCGTTCCGCGTCCTCGAGCACCGCGAGCGCCGCCGTCTCGACCGCGAGGCGGGCGCCGTTCGCCGCGGCGAGCAGGCGCCGCGCCGGCTCGGAGTCGGGTGTCCGCGCCGCCCGCGCCCAGTCCGCGCCCGCGCGCGCCAGCCAGAGATAGCCGGTCTCGACCGCCATACCCATCCGCGCCAGCCGATGCGCCTGATGGGGATTTGCCGCGCGACCGGCCTGGCCGAGGTGCTCCGCCGCGATGTCGAGGAGCGCGTGCGTCCCCCCCACCTGCGCCGCGAGGAAGCGGATCGCGCCCGCCGAAAACCATGGCTCGCGGAGGTAGTCGCCGGGCTGGCCGAGATGCCAGTCTTCCTCGACGCGTAGGCCGGAGAAGTCGACGACATGGCTGCCGGAGGCGCGCATGCCCATCGGCGTCCACCAGGAGCGGTCGACCGGAAGCCCCGCGAGCGGGACGAGGATCATGCGCCGCGCCGGGGCTTCGCCGTCGCCGTCCACGGTGACGATCGCGTGGTCGAGCCCGTCCACGCCGGAGGCGAAGTTCTTCCTGCCGACGAGTTCCCCGCCGACCAGCCGGAGCGGATCGCCGGGCGCGTCGGTGTTCCAGACGCCGAGCAGCGCGTCGGCCTCCGGGCCGGCGAAGCGCCGCCGCTGCGCCGCGGTCCCGAACTGGTCGACGAGCAGGCGGGCGTTCACGTGGCCCTCGAAGATCCGGGCGACGCTGAGATCCCCCCGGCCGACCTCGGCCAGCAGGCGGAGGAGGGCGGCGATCTCCGCCGGCGCGATCGGTGGCGCGGCCACGAGACCCTGGCGCCGAAGCACCGCGAAGGCTTCCGCGGGGAAGGAACCGTCGGCGTCGTGCGCCGCCGCCGAGGCGCCGATCGCCTCGGCGAGCGGCGAGGAGCCGCGCGCCGCCGCGCGCGCGCGCTCAGGCCGCATCGCTGCGCCCGCGGAGTTCGGCGATCCGCGCCTCCAGCCTTGCGATCGCGCATTCCGCCGGCACGGTCGCCGGCGCGTCGGGATCGTCCGGCGCCAGAAGCTCCACCAGCGCGGCGGGGGAAAGATCGAGGCACGTCTCCGCGCCGGTCCAGCTTCCGTCCCGAACCGCGCGGCGCAGGCGAAGCCGCGCCTCCAGCGCCTCGGGACAGCGGACGAGAACCGGCGATCCCTGTTCCTCCGCGCGAAGCCAGGCCTTCAGGCAATCGGCCATCCCGCCCGGCGCCCGGCCGAAGGTGCGCGCGGAAACCATGACGCGGACATCGAGCGGATGCGCGAGCCGGAAGCCCGCCGCGCGCGCCTTCGCGACGAAGGCGAGATCCTCGCGGAACGGCAGCGGGTCGAGCCCGCCGAGCGCGTCGTGCACCTCCGCCCGCGTGGCGAGGCTCGCCCCCGTGTGGTCCTGGTGCCGCGGCCAGGGATCGTGCGGCAGCGGATCGAGCAGCGCGGCCAGTTCGTCGCGCAGCGCGTCGTAGCGCGCGTGGAGCCGCGCGCGCCGCTGGAAGCCGGGGCCGAGCCGCGCCTCCTCCTCCGGATCGCCGGAGATCCATCCTCCGACGAGGTCGGCGCCGCCGGCGATCGCGCGGAGGTTCGCCTCGATCCAGTCGTCCGCCGGCACCGCGTCCGCGTCGGTGGTGATGAGCGCCCCGCTCGGCCGGAGGCTGGCGGCGATCTCCATCGCGCGCCGCCGCGCGGTCCCGACATGCGCGCGCCCCGCGGGATAGGTGACGTCCTCGACGATCAGCTCGAGGCCCGGCGCGAGCTCCGCGGCCCTCCGCAGCGCCTCGCGCGAGCCGTCGGTCGTGTTGTTGAGAACGATCACCACCTCGAGCGGCCCGGACAGGCGCCGCGTCACCGTCTGCCGGGCGAGCGCCGCGATCAGCCGGGGCAGCAGAGCCGCCTCGTTTCGCGCCGGGATCGCGACCACGGGGACGGTGGCGGCGACATCGGGCAGGGGAACGACCGCGTTCGTGCCAGGGCGGGAGCGTCCGGCGGGATCTCTTGCATCCAGGGTCAATTCGGTCTCCATCGGAGGTCCCGGCGGCGCCGGCCGTGCCAGCGCCTTCGGGCTGAGAAGTGCCGTTTCAAGGAGATGAAGGGGGAAAAGGTTCCCACGGTTCCGTGCGCGGGGATCACCAGCCCGCCCGCCCGGGGCGGCGTTTCTTCTTCTTCTTCTTCGTAATCCCGACGAGGCGGGCCTCCACCGTGTGGGCGGCGAAATCGTCTAACGGGGACGCCGGGAAGCCAGCGTCTTCGACGAAGTCAACGGCTGCCAGGCGCAGGAGAGGGTCGTCTTCGACGACGAGAACAGCGGGTGGGGATGCGCGCATGCGGAGGTCCTCGGGATTCTCGCAGCTGAGCCAGGGGTGCGCGGAAATTCTCCCGACGGCCCGTTGCTGGTAAACATGGGTCGATCTCGCCTGTTCCGGTCAATCCCATTCCGCGCAGGACCGCGTCGCCCGATCAACCCGCCGATGGGGTGACATGTCCGGAGGAACATGCGCCCGCGGGGGCGCGGCGGATGGTCAGTGTTCGAGGTGGCGCAGTGGAAGCGTGAGGGTGACTTCGAGTCCGTCATGCCGCCAGCGGTAGGCGATCGTGCCACCCAATTGACCG
>NZ_VFRP01000004.1 GCF_006385685.1 Amaricoccus solimangrovi
CCGGAATTGCACGTCATCGAGCGCCACCACGCCCGGGAACTCCTTCCGGATACCCTCGATCTCCAGCAGGGACTCCCCCGCCTTCGACTTGTGACGGTGGATCGCCGCGCGCACCTGCGGGGATACTGACATGGTCCTTGGCCTCCGGTCCGATCGGCGGCGCCACCGGCCGCGCTTCGCTCTGTTCGCCGGGCCGCGCGCGCCGCGCGCGGCCCGGTCCTGGTCACTTCGGCATGTAGTCCTTGTAGTTCTCGGCGGTCACGAGCTCGAAAGGCACGTAGACCTCGCGCGGAACGTCCTTGCCGGCGATGAGATCGAGGATCGCGTCGACCGAGCCGGCGCCCTGGCCGGGCGCGCTCTGGTAGACGGTAAAGTCGAGATCGCCCGCCGCGATCGAGGCGAGCGCGTCCGGCGTCGCATCGACGCCCGCCACGATCACCTGGTCCATCGCGACGCCCGAGGACTTCATCGCCTGCACCGCGCCCAGCGCCATCTCGTCGTTGTTCGCCACCACCGCGTCGAACTCGATGCCCGAGGAGAGCCAGTTGGTCATCAGGTCGACCGCCTGCGTCCGCTGCCAGGTCGCCGTCTGCTCGTCCGCGACCTTGATGAAGGCGCAGTCCGGCGTGGCGAGCACGTCCTTCACGCCCTGCGTCCGGAGCCGCGTGGCCTGGTTCGACAGGTCGCCGAGCATGATGAGGATGTTCGCCTCGCTCTTGCCCGCGGCCTTCAGGAGTTCGCAGACCTGCTTGCCCTGGATCTGGCCCGCCTCGATCTCCTTCGAGCCGACGAAGGCCTCGTTGTCGGGCAGGCTGTCGAGATTGGCGGGCAGATTGTTCACGTAGACGAGCGGGAGCCCCGCGTTCGACGCCGCCGCCGTCATCGCCGGCGTCGAGTCGCTGTCGACCGGCGCCACGATCAGCCCGGCGAGCCCCGAGGCGGTGAAGTTCTCGATCTGGCTGAGCTGGCGCCCGACGTCGCGCTGCGCGTCCTCGAACTGCAGCGACGCGCCCTTCTCCTCCGCGCGGCTCGCCATCGCCTCGCGCAGCAGCGTCAGGAAGTTGTCGTCGAAATTGGAGACGGCGACGCCGATCTCCTGCGCCGAGGCTGGTCCCGCGAGCGCGGCGGCCACGGCGGCCGCGGCCAGCAGACGGTCAAATCCAAGAGACATCGATTTCCTCCCAAGGGCCATTCGCGAGGGACTGGCCGGACCGCGCACCTTCTTTCGCGGAGCTTGCGCCCCCGGTGACCGCGCGCGGAGCGGACCCCTCTCCCGAGGGTTACCACCAAATTCGAGTCGGGGGATGCGGGATCGCTCCGGCGGGGCCGCGCGGCGCCGCCGGAGCGGCGGCCTCAGTTGGAGACCTGATAGTCCTTCATGTTGTCGGGCGTCACGAGTTCGAAGGGGATGTAGACCTTCGTCTCGGTCTTCTCGCCCTTGGCGAGCGCGAGGGCGGTGTCGAGCGCGCCTTCGCCCTGGCCCTTGGCGTTCTGGTAGACGGTCACGTCGAGATCGCCCGCCTGCATCGCCGAGAGCGCGTCCTGCGTCGCGTCGACGCCGGCCACGATGACCGAATCCATCGGGATGCCCGCCGCCTTCATCGCCTGGATCGCGCCGATCGCCATCTCGTCGTTGTTGGAGACGACCGCGTCGAACTTCACACCGGCGGAGAGCCAGTTCGCCATCAGGTCGGTGCCGGTGGTGCGCTGCCAGTTCGCGGTCTGCTCCTCGACGATCTTCATGAAGGAGCATTCGTCGGTCGCGATCACGTCGTGCACGTCCTGCGTGCGCTGGCGGGCCGCCTGGTTCGAAAGCTCGCCCATCATCACGACGATATTGGCCTCGGACTTGCCCTGTTCCTTCAGCAGCCGGCAGACCTCCTGGGTCTCGAGCGTGCCGCTCTCACGCTCGTCGGAGGCGACGAAGGCCTGGTTCTCGGGCAGCGCGTCGACATTGACCGGCTGACGGTTGACGTAGACGAGCGGAATGCCGGCGGCGGCGGCGGCGGCGCTCATCGCCACGGTCGCGTCGGTGTCGACCGGGTTCACGATGATCGCATCGACGCCGGAGGCGACGAAATTCTCGATCTGGCTGAGTTGCTTGCCGACGTCGTTCGTCGCATCCTCGACCTGGAGCGTCACGTCGTCGAGCTCGGCCGCGTGATTGATCATGCCGTTGCGCAGCACGGTCAGGAAGTTGTCGTCGAACACCGCCATCGACACCCCGACATTCGCCGCCATCGCCGCCTGCCCCATCAGGGCCATCGCCGCGACGCCAACCATCAGCTTTTTCATCAGTATCGTCCTCCACCTCTCGGCGGTCTCGTCGCCGCCGCCTCCGGACCATCCGGATTTTCGTTACGCCCCGCCCTCGTGGAACGAATGCGCCGATTTATATTATGACAGAATATTTATTCCATTTCAGGATCCGCCGTCAAGGCCGAACTGGCATTCCGCGACGATTCCCCGCGCGGCCCCGGAAGCGCCGCCCGCGGGCCGCAGGACGCGGTTCCGGCGCGGCCGGAGGCCGATTCCCGCCGGTTTCCCGCCCGGGCCGGACCCGACGGGACGCGCGCGGGAGCGGCCGGGGAACGGTGGCCGGGCGTGGCGATTCGCCCGCGCGCCGCGGCATCCTTTCGGCTTCCTTTCGGCTTCCGCGCGCGCGCGGAGCGGGCTATGGAATATGGATGAAGAAGTTCATCGACACCGATCACCCGGCGTTCCGGCCCCTCTGGCTGAGGGTGCTCACGACGCTCGTCTGCCTCGTCTGGGGTGTCGTCGAACTGATGACCGGCGGCCCGTTCTGGGCGATGATCTTCCTCGGGCTCGGCGTCTACTGCGTCTACGCCTTCTTCTTCGACTTCCATCCGGAGAACCATCCGTCCCAGCGCCCGCCCGAGGCCCCGGAGACGCCGAGGGATCCGGACTAGCCGCGCGCCAGCAGCGCCTCGACCTCCGCGAGCACCGGCATCGAGGCGGCGGCGCCCGGCCGCGTCACGGAAATGCCCGCGACCGCGCTCGCGAAACGCAACGCCTCGCGCGGCGCCAGCCCGCGCGCCAGCCCGGTGGCGAAACCGCCGTTGAAGGCGTCGCCGGCGCCCACCGTCTCCGCGACCGGGCCCGGCGCCATCGCCGGGACGAGCTCGGCGATGCCCGGCGCGCGCCAGAAGACGCCGCGCTCCCCGAGCGTGATCACCGCCGCCCCGGCGCCGAGGCCGAGCAGCGCGTCGGCGGCGGCGCGCGCGCCCTCGGCATCCGCGACGGCGATTCCCGTCATCGCCTCCGCCTCGGTCTCGTTCGGCGTCACGTAGTCGCAGAGCCGGAGCAGGTCGGCGGGCAGTTCACGCCCCGGCGCCGGGTTGAGGATCGTGGCGACCCCCGCCTCCCGCGCGAGCGCGAGGCCGCGGGCCGCCGCCGCGAGCGGCTGTTCGAGCTGGGTCAGGAAGACGTCGGCGGCTCGGATCGTGGCCGCGTTGGCATCGAGATCGGCGGGCGAAAGCTCGGCCGCCGCGCCCGGCGCGATGATGATCGCATTGTCGCCCGTCGCCGCCTCGACGAAGATGAAGGCCGCGCCGGTATGCCCCTCGGGGGAGCGCGTCACGGCGGGCGTGACCCCCGCCCCGCGCCAGAGGTCGAGCGCCATCTCGGCGAAGGCGTCCTTTCCGAGCCGGGTGATGATCGTCACCTCCGCCCCCAGCCGCCCCGCGGCCACCGCCTGGTTGGACCCCTTGCCGCCGGGGCCGAGCGCGAAGCCGAGCCCGCGCAGCGTCTCGCCGATCCGCGGCATCCGCTCCGCGCGATAGGTGGTGTCGGCGTTGAAGACGCCGAGGACGACAACCCTGCCCGCCATGCGCCGCTCCTCAGTCCGCGAGACCCGCGATCGCCTCGGCCACCGCCTGGCCAAGCCGGGCATGGGCCTCCGCGTCGAAATGCACGCCGTCGACCGGGCTCGACCCGATGACCTCGCCCGCGTCGAGGAAGGCGACGCCGGCCCGCTTCGCCGCCTCCGCGTAGATCGCGCCGAGCCGCTTCGACTTCTCCGCGCCGCCCGTGAAGATCTCGCCGAGGCATCCCGCCTCGAGGACCGGCGGCGGCGCGATCAGCAGGACCGCCGGCGCCCCGCCATCGACTCCCGCCGTGCTGGTCCGGACCGCCGCGACCAGCGCCAGAACGGCGTCGGCCGCCTCCACCACCGGCATCTGGAAGCGCTGCTTCATGTCGTTGGTGCCGAGCATGATCGCGACCAGATCGAGCGGACGATGGCTCTCCAGCAGCGCCGGCAGCACCGCGAGCCCGTCGCGGTGCGCGCCGCCGATCGGATCGGGGAAGACCGTGGTCCGCCCCGGCAGCCCCTCCTCCACCACGCGCCAGCGATCGCCCAGCGCGGCGGCGAGAACGCCCGGCCAGCGCGTCTCCGGCCCGAACCGGCCCATGTCCTGGAGGCTCGCCATCGGCATCGTGCCATGCGTGTTGCTGTCGCCGTAGCACATCACGGTCCGGGTCTTCATTCCGTTCCCCCCTGGTCTCTCTCTCCCCGCGTCGCGCGCGGGGTGCAAGCTCAGGCGTAACGAAGCATAATCGGGCGCGCAACGCATTCCACCGCGCGCGTCCGCGCGGCCCCCCGGGAGGTGCCATGACCGAGATCGTCACCGTCGAGATCCTCTGCCCCGACACCGAGACCGCGACGCGGATCGCCGGCGCCGCGCTCGACCGCCGGCTGGCCGCCTGCGCCAATATCGGCGCGGGCGTCACCAGCCATTACACCTGGCAGGGCATGCGCGAATGCGCCTCCGAAACGCCGCTCTTCCTCAAGACCCGCGCGACGCTCTTCCGCCCGCTCGCGGCGCTCGCGCGTCACCTCCACCCCTACGACCTGCCCTGCATCCTCGCCCATCCCGCGACGATGGTGACGGAGGATTACCGCGACTGGGTGCTCTCCGAGACCGAAAGCGGCGCCTGAGCGCGCGCGACGAGGTCCGGCAGATCCGCCTCGAGCCGCGCGAGGCCCGCCGGCCGCCAGCCGAGCGCGCGGAGCCGATCCGTCGCCATCACCGCGAGCGCCGAGGCGTCGGCGCGCTCGGGCGGCGGATGCGCGGCGCCCGTGAGCGCCGCGACCCGCGCCAGCAGGTCGCGCCGGTCGAGCACGATGTCGGAGACGTTGTAGAGCCGCTCCGTCTCCGGCGTCTCGAGCATCAGCCGGACCGCCGCGGCCAGATCGGCGCCATGCACCTCGGTCGCGACGCGCGGCGCGACCCGCTCGCCGCCGAGCCAGGCGCGGAAGAGATCGGCCCATTTGTGTTCCGGCCCGCCCGGCGGCTGGCCGAAGACCCCGGTGGCGCGGAGCGAGACCGGCCGCGCGCCCTGATCGGCGAGCGCGTCCAGCATCCGCTCCGTCGCATGTTTCGCCTGGCCGTAGAGCGTGCTCCCCGCCGCCGGCGGGTCCGTCTCCAGAAGCCTCTCGCCCGGCGCGGGATCGCCATAGGCCGCGCGGCTCGACAGGAAGACGAGGCGGGCGACGCCGCGGGCGAGCGCCGCCTCGAAGAGCTGGCGCGAGCCTTCGACGTTGCGCCGCCAGAAGCCTTCCGGATCCTCGCCCTCGCCGCCCCGGTAGAGCCCGGGCAGATGATCGAAGGCCGCGTGGACGAGCGCCGCCGCCGCGGGCAGCGTGACCGGCGCGCCAAGCTCCCACGGCAGATGCTCCGCCCCGTCGACCGGCGCGCGGCCGAGCGTGACGACCTCGTGCCCCGCGGCGATGAGGTCGGCCAGGATGAACCGCCCGACGCGGCCGCCCGCCCCGGTGATCAGGACACGCATGCCGCGGCCTCCGGACCGGCCAGGGCCGCGATGTCGGCGGGCAAGTTCTCGCCGGTGAGATAGGCCCGCCAGAGATCGATCAGCGGCCCGAGCCGGTCCGCCTTCGCATGCTCGGCCCAAGGCTTCTCGTACTGGTAGTGCAGCACGCGGATCGAGGCCCAGTCCCAGAGATCGGGCATGTTGAACCAGACGTATTGCAGCAGGTTGCAATAGACCGGCAGCCCGTGCCAGCCTGGGAAGAACTCCTGCAGGAAGCTCTGGTCGGTCCGCCGCCAGAAGGCCCCCGGCGCGTCGAGCCGCGCCAGCATCGCGGCGAAGGTCTCGCGCGCGGGCCGGGCCACGAAGACGCCGGAATTGAGCCGGGTGAAATCCCCGAGGCTCTCGTAGACATTGGGCGCGGCAGAGAATTCCGGATAGCGGAACAGGATGTCAATGTTTCTCAGCACCAGCGCGTCGGCGTCGATGAAGACGACGCGCTCGTATTCCTCCATCTGCCACAGCCTGAGCTTGACGAAATTGTCGAGCGGCGTGTGGAAGGCCGGCTTCTCGCCCTTGGTGAAGGGGGCGAGCCCGTGGATGCGGTCGCGGGCATGGGCGGCGTTGAACGCGTCCGAGGTCGGGAGCAGGTCGGCCCGCGCGAGGCGCACGCCGAATTCGTGGAGCGGATCGAGCGCCGCCGCCCCGACCCCGCCGGTATGGAGCACGACGATGTCCGCCTCGCTTCCGCTCGCGCGGATCGAGCGGCAGAGCGCGCGGGCGCCGAGCGCGTAATCGGCGTTCGTCACCAGCGTCGCATAGGCGTGGGTGCTGACCGGCGCGTGGTCCGCCGCCGGCGCGCCCGCCTCCATCACGAGACCGATCTGAGCGCGCGGCCCTCGGGATCGCGCTCGACGATCTTGCCGATCTCGCGCGTCCAGGCCGAGACGGCCGGCACGCGCGCGCGGTCGACGCGATAGGCGTAGCGTTTCGCCACCTCGACGACCTCCGAGAGCAGCCCCTCGGCCAGCGTGATCGGCTCCAGCCCGAGGTCGAGGAACTGGTCGTTCCGCACCACCAGATCGTTCTCCGCCGCTTCCTTGCGCGGATTGGGCAGCCAGGCGATCTTCGCCCCGGTGAGCTTCGCCACCAGTTCGGCGAGATCGCGCACCCGGTGCGTCTCGGTCATCTGGTTGAAGACCTTCACCCGCTCGCCCCGCCTCGGCGCCTCGCGCAGCGCGAGTTCGACGCAGCGCACCGAATCCTGGATGTGGATGAAGGCCCGCGTCTGGCCGCCGGTGCCGTGCACCGTCAGCGGATAGTCGATCGCCGCCTGGATCAGGAAGCGGTTCAGCACGGTGCCGTAGTCGCCGTCGTAGTCGAACCGGTTGATCAGCTGGACATTGCGCCGCGTCTGCTCGGTATGCGTGCCCCAGACGATGCCCTGGTGCAGGTCGGTGATCCGGAGCCCGTCGTTCTGCGCGTAGAACTGGAACAGGATCTGATCGAGGCTCTTCGTCATGTGGTAGATCGAGCCGGGCCGGGTCGGGTAGAGGATCTCCTGGCGCTTCTTATCGCCCGAGAGCGTCTCGATCTCGACCGGCAGATAGCCCTCGGGGATCGCCGCGCCGATGGTGGAATAGCCGTAGACGCCCATCGTGCCGAGATGCACGAGATGCGCGTCGAGCTCGATCTCGACGAGCGCGTTCAGCAGGTTGTGCGTCGCGTTGACGTTGTTGGAGACGGTGTAGTTCTTGTGCCGGTCCGACTTCATCGAATAGGGCGCGGCGCGCTGCTCGGCGAAATGGATCACCGCGTCGGGGCGTTCCTTCGCCAGCCAGCCCTTCAGGATCTCGTAGTCGGTGGCGAGGTCGATCAGGTGGAAATGGATCCGCCGCCCGGTCTCCGCGTGCCAGACCCGGGTGCGCTCCTGGATCGAATCCATCGGCGTGAGCGACTGCACGCCCAGTTCGGTGTCGATCCAGCGGCGGCTGAGGTTGTCGAGAATGTGGACCTCGTGCCCCTGGTCGGAGAGATGCAGCGAAGTCGGCCAACCGACGAAGCCGTCGCCACCAAGAACCGCGATCTTCATGGGAATCTCCCGCGCCTGAAAATTTCTCCGCCGCCCTTATCAACGCTTCATGACAATTCGCGGACAGTCGAGCCTTACCGCGCCCGTGATCCCGAAGGTAGTGCCAAGAGGCCCCGGTGGCGAGCCCTGCGGCGCCCGGTCACGCCTCGCCGCCCGCCACGATCCGCATCTCGGAGGGCAGGAGGAAATCCGCGTCGCCGGTTTCGCGGATGAAATGGGCGAGCCGGCGCACCGCGGTCCCGAAGCTCAGCATGCCGGTGATCCCGTCGCGGTCGACCGCGACGCTCCGCTCCACGAGGCCATGGTATTCGGGCATCGTCTCCGCCGTCACCACCAGCGGCGGAAGGCCCGCGCGCGCGAGGCAGTAGCTCGCGAGGACCGCGGCGGCGCGGCTGTTCCCTTCGAGGAAGAGCTGCGGCCCGCTCACGGTCTGGACGTAGATCTCGGCCGCCAGCACCTCCGGCGCGTGGCGGCGGGAGCGGGCGTAGCGGTCCATCAGCGCCGCGACGCCGCCGCGCGGATCGTCGTAGAACCGGTGCTCGGTCGCCGCGAGGTGATCGGCGTACTGCGCGCGGCGCTCGGGTGTGTCGCCGCAGAGCACGAGGTGGTTGAGTTCGAGGATGCGCCGGCTCTCGCCGTATTCGAAGATGTCGATCCGCGCGCCGAGAAGCCGGTCGACGGCGCGGTAGGCGAGGCCCAGCCGCCGCGTCGCGTCCCGCGTCAGCGGCTCCTCGCGGAGCCGCTCCCAGGTTTCGGGCGCGACGCTCCGCGCGAGCAGCCCGTCGAGCGTCGCCTCGATCCTGGCAATGTTGAGCCTGCGCCACTCCATGAGCCGTCCCCCTTCCCGGACCAAAGCCGCCCGGGCAGGTTCCGGTTCCGGCGGCGCGTCTCTATCAGCTGAACTCGCCGGAGATATAGTCCTTGGTCAGCTTCTCGCGCGGGTCGTGGAAGATCTGCCGCGTGTCGCCCTGCTCGACGAGGAAGCCGGTGCGGCCGCCCTTCGAGATGTCGACCGAGAAGAAGGCGGTCTTGTCGGCCACGCGCATCGCCTGCTGCATGTTGTGCGTGACGATGGCGACCGAATATTCCTGCTTCAGTTCGAGCATCAGCTCCTCGATGATCCGCGTCGCGATCGGGTCGAGCGCCGAGCAGGGCTCGTCCATCAGCAGCACGGTCGGGTTGGTCGCGATCGCGCGGGCGATGCAGAGCCGCTGCTGCTGGCCGCCCGAAAGCGCGAGACCGTTCTGCCTGAGCTTGTCCTTCACCTCGTTCCAGAGGCCGGCCTTCCGGAGCGCCGTCTCGACCTTCTCGTCGTAATCGCCCTTGAAGCGGTTGAGCCTGAGGCCGAAGGCGACGTTCTCGTAGATCGACATCGAGAACGGGTTCGGCTGCTGGAACACCATGCCGATGTGGCGGCGCACCACGACCGGATCGACCGACTTCGCGTAGATGTCCTGGCCGAGGAAGGTGACCGAGCCCATGAGCCGGAAGCTCGGGATCAGGTCGTTCATCCGGTTCAGCGAACGCAGCACGGTGGACTTGCCGCAGCCCGACGGGCCGATGAAGCCGGTGATCTGGCCCTTCTCGACCGCGACATGGCTGTCGCGGACGGCGAGGAAGTCGCCGTAATAGATCTTCTCGACCCTGGCATCGATGGCGACGCCGGTCTCGGAAAGGCCCGGGCGCGGGCTGGCGGCGGCGGGGGCGACGGTGTTGAGGGAAACCATGGCGGTTGTTCCTTGGATCAGACCCGACGCGCGCCGATGAGGCGGCTCAGGATGTTGAAGACGAGCACGATGAGGACAAGCACCAGTGACGCGGCCCAGGCGAGTTCGATCTGGTTGGGGAAAGGCATGCCCGAGAAGTTGTAGATGAGGATCGAGAGCGAGGCCGTCGGCTCGGTCAGGCTTCCGATCCAGTAGTTCGAGAAGAGCGCGGTGAAGAGGAGCGGCGCCGATTCACCGGCCGCGCCCGCGACGGCGAGCATGACACCGGTCAGCACGCCCGGCATCGCGGTCGGCAGCGTGACGCGGAGCGCCACCTGGGTCTGCGTGCAGCCCATGCCGAAGGCCGCGTCCTTCATCCGCTGCGGCACCATGCGCACCGCCTGCTCGGCCGTGAGCATCACGGTCGGGATCATGCGGACCGCGAGCGCGACGCCGCCCGCGAAGGCCGAGTAGGTGCCCATGCCGAGCACGAGCCAGGCGTAGACAAAGACGCCGGCGAGGATCGAGGGAAAGCCGGTCAGCACCTTGGCGACGAAGCGCACCGCGTCCGACATCCGGCTCGAGGGGGCGATCGCGCCGAGCAGCAGCCCGCCGAGCACGCCGAGCGGGACCGAGATCAGCGCGCCGATCCCGACCATGACGACGGTGCCGACGATCGCGTTGCCGAAGCCGCCGCCCATCTCGAGCCCGGCCGGCGGCAGCGCGGTGATCGCCTCCCAGCCGAGCCGCGCGCCGCCCCGGGTGATCAGCATGTAGAGCACCGAGAAGAGTGGCACCGAGGCGAGGAGCGCGACGATCCAGAGCAGCACGGTCTGGATCGTGTTGCGCAGCGCCCGGGGGTCCGAGAAGGAATGGTCGAGGCTCGGGACGTCCGGTTTGCGGTTCATGTCTGCTTCGATCACGGTCATGGCTCAGCTCACCGTCTGCTTGGACGACATCGCCATGATGAGCGTGCCGATGATGTTCACGACCAGCGCGATGCCGAGCAGCGCGAGCGCCGCGTACATCAGCTGCTCGACTTCCAGCGCCCCGGCCTCGGGGAATTGCGAGGCGAGAAGCGAGGCGAGCGTGTTGGCGGGCGAGAAGAGCGACAGGCTGATCTGGCCCGAATTGCCGATGAGCATGGCTAGCGCCATCGTCTCGCCGAGCGCGCGGCCGAAGCCGAGCACGAGCGAGGCGGCGATGCCGCTCGAGGCGGTCGGCAGCATCACCTTCTGGATCGCCTCCCACCGGGTCGTGCCCATGCCGTAGGCGGCTTCCTTGACCTTGTAGGGGATGAGCTGGAACGCGTCCTGGCTGATCGCGGCCACCGTCGGCAGCACCATGATCGCGAGCACGATCACCGCGGGCGCCATGCCGGGGCCGGCCATCGGCGTCGAGAAGAGCGGGATGAAGCCGAGGAATTCGTGGAGCCAGTTCGCGACCGGCCGGATCGCCGGGATCACGACATAGATGCCCCAGAGGCCGAAGACGACCGAGGGGATGGCTGCGAGCATCTCGATGACGGTGCGGAACACCCGCGCCAGCCGCGCGTCGAGGAAGTCCTGGGTCAGGAAGATCGCCACCGCGACGCCGAAGAACCCGGCGATGAGGAGCGCGAGGATCGAGCTGTAGAGCGTGCCCCAGATCTCGGCGAGGATGCCGAAGTCATGCTCCTGCGGGTTCCAGACCGCGCGGGTCAGGAAGCCGAGCCCGTCGCGCGCGATCGCGGGCGCCGCCTGGCCGCCGATTTCCCACAGGATGTAGGCGAGCATCGCGACGACGAGACCGCCGGAGGCATAGGCGATGCCCCGGAAGGCCCGGTCGGCGAGGATCTCGCCCCGCGAGGGGGGGCGGGAGATCGAATTGTCGCCCTTCAGATCAAAACCTTCGGCGCTCATTTTCCAGTTCCACTCCGGCGTCCGCGACAGGAACGGGCGGCGTGTCCTCACGCCGCCCGCGCGTTCGATGGGTCGGGGCCTCTTACGAGGAGGCGCCGATCTGCTCCGCGGCGGCGCGGACCTTCTCGATGACCGCTTCCGGCATCGGGATGTAGCCGAGATCGTCGGCCATCGCCTGGCCGTCGGTCAGGCCGTATTCGACCATCTCCTTGATCGCCTTGACCTTCTCGTCGTCCTGGCCGGACTTGTAGAAGAGCATCCAGGTGAAGGTCGCCATCGGATAGGCGCCCTCGCCCTGCGGATCGACGATGAAGGCGCGCATGTTCGTGTCGAACTCGGCCGAGGCGAGCGCGTTCGGGCCGCCCTCGCCGCCCGGCGCGACGAACTCGCCCTTGGCGTTCTCGAGCGAGGCCATCGGCGCGCCGGTCATCTTGGCATAGCCGTATTCGACATAGCCGATCGCGCCCGGGGTCTGCAGGATGGTCGCGGTCACGCCGTCGTTCTTCGGCGCCTTCACGAGGGTGCTCAGCGTCGGCCACTGCACCGACTTGTCGGCGCCGACCTCTTCCTTGAAGACCGGGTCGACCGCGGCAAGGTGGTTGGTGAAGTTGAAGGTCGTGCCCGAGCTGTCGGAGCGGACCACGACGGTGATCGGCGTGTCGGGCAGTTCGACGCCCGGGTTCGCCTCGGCGATCTTCGGGTCGTTCCAGCTCTGGATCTTGCCCGCGAAGATCTCGGGATAGACGTCGCGCGGCAGCTTCAGTTCGGAAACACCCGGCAGGTTGTAGGCGAGGACGATCTCGCCGGCGGTCATCGGCAGCAGCACGACGCCGTTCGAGACCTTGGAGATCTCCTCGTCGCTCATCGCCGCGTCGGAGGCCGCGAAATCGACGACGCCGTTGATCAGGTCCTGGATGCCCGCGCCCGAACCCTTCGACTGGTAGTCGACCGTCACGCCGTCGGACTTGGAGCTGAAGTCCTTGAACCAGGCGGCGTAGATCGGGAACGGGAAGCTGGCACCGGAACCGGTGAGGCGGGTTTCGGCATGGGCGGGCGCGCCGGCGGCGACCGCCACGGTGGCGGCCGCGGCGAGGGCGGCGAGAAGCTTGCGCATGGGAGGACTCTCGATTGAGGGGTCACAATGGTTCGGCGCGGAAACTGCCACCCGATTGCGACAGTTCGGTGTCAGCCTTGTGACAGTTTCTTCAAGATGCGAAAGAAACGCGCCGGCGGGCCAAAGCGGCCAATTTATTATTATATATCAGTATGTTGACTCGCCACGGATTGCCGGCCGGCTTCGCACGGATCGGGCCGGGTGCCACACATCCGAAAGTTTTATGTCACGTGATCGCGCCAATGCGAGCGCGATGGCGGGCCGACTCAGGGGGTGCGTGAACCCGCTCCGCCGCCTCGTCCCGGCATCCTTCCGGCCCCGGCGGCGCGCGCCGCCGCCTGCCGGGGCCGGGCATTGACAGGCCGCGCCGCTTCGCGGTCTAGCATCGGGACGGCTGCCAGAAGGAGCGTTCGACGCGCATGGACCGGTACGGATTCGACGCCGGAAGGCTCGCCTATGGCCTGCGCGTGGCGCTCGGCGCCTGCGTCGCGCTGATCCTCTCCTGGCTGCTCGGCCTCGAACATCCGCAATGGGCGGCGATGACCGTCTGGGCCGCCTCCCAGCCGGTCCGCGCCCATCTCGTCGAGAAGAGCCTCTTCCGGGGCGCGGGCACGCTCGTCGGCGTCGTCTTCGGCGTCGCGCTGACGGCGCTCTCGCTCCGCCTCGGCGGCGCGCCGCTGATCGTGCTCGGCCTCGCGCTCTGGGTCGGGATCTGCGCCGGGGCCGGAAACCTGCTGCGCGGCTTCGCCTCCTATGGCGCGCTGCTCGCCGGCTATTCGGCGGTGATGGTCGCGGTGCTCGACAGCGCCCATCCCGAGGATGTCGCGGCGCTCGGGCTCGACCGCGCCGCGACCGTGCTCCTCGGCGTCGCGGTGGCGCTGGTCGTGGGCCTTCTCACGCCCGCGGGCGTGGAGGCCGAGATCCCGCGCCGGCTGCGGCTTGCCAACGCGACGATCCTGCGCCAGATCGCCGCCGCGCTGCGCGACCCGGCGACGGTCGACAACGCCGCGCTGACGCGCACCCTCTCCGACCTCGCGGTGATCGACGACGAGATCGACGGCGACGGCGCGGGCTCGCTCGCCGCCCGGCGCGAGGCGCGCAACCGCCGCGTGATGCTGATGGCCCAGGTCGCGGCGATCCTCTGGCTCCGCGCGCCCACCGCCGCGCCGGATCCGGAGCGGGCCGGGGCGATCGATGCGATCGCCGCGCGCTTCGAGGCGCATGCCCCGGCGGCGGAGCGGCGCGTCGCCCTCGCCCGCGCCGCGCGTCAGCCCGATCCGGAGCTGCGCAAGGTGCTCGCGGATCTCGGCGCCGCGCTCCCCCGCCAGGGCGAGCCGCCGGAACCCGACCGGAGGCCGGAGCCGCTGATCCTCCACCGCGACTGGGCGCTGGCGCGCGAGGCGGGCACGCGGGCCGGCGCCGCGATCCTCGCGATCGGCTTCCTCTGGGTCGTGACCGGCTGGACGCCCTTCGCCCTCGTGATGCTCGGCGCCTCGATCATGACCTCCGTCTTCTCGACCTTCGAGAATCCGCTCGCGATCCTGCCGAAGGTCGCGGTCGGCCAGGCGCTGGGCGCGGCGGGCGCCATCGCCTGCCGCTGGCTGGTCTGGCCGCATATGGGCGGCGAGGCGGGGCTCGTGCTCTCGCTCCTGCCCTTCATCCTGCTCGGCGGCCTTCTCACCGGGCACCGCCGGACCCAGGCGCAGGCCTTCGACTACAACATGGTCGTGCTGCTCCTCTCGCAGCCGCTCTGGCCGCTCACCGGAAGCCCCGGCCATTCCGTCCTCTCCGGCGCGGCCGTCGTCGCCGCGCCGCTCCTCGCCTGGCTCGCCTTCCGCTACATCCATCCGCCGAGCGCGGCGCGGCGGCGGGACGCGCTCGCCCGGGCGATGGTGCTCGAGGTCGAGGCGATGGCCGCGCGCCCCGGCGCCGCCTCGCGGCTGCCGGTCTGGCGGGCGCGGCTGCGCCACCGGCTGCTGCGGCTGATCCGCTGGAGCGACCGGACGGGCGCGGGCGCCGGCGCGGCCGCCGCCGAGGGGCTCGCGCTGCTCCGGCTCGGCCAGGCGGTCGGCCGGCTCGACGCGCGGATCGCGGAGGCGGAGCTTGCCGGGGGCGCGCGGCGCCGCCTGACGCTCGCGCGCGCCCGGATCGCCGGGGTGAGCCGCCGGCCCCGACGCGCCGCCGCCGCGCTCGACGCGGCCGCGCGGCTCGGCGGCCGCGACGCCCCGGTCTTCGCGGCCGCGGCCGAGTCGATCCGCGACAACGCGGCCTTCCTCGCCGGCGCGCGCCTGCGATGAGCCGGTCGGCCGAACTCCGCCGCTCAGCCCCGCGCCGCCCCCGCGGAGGAGCGTGAACTGTGGCTTCCGGCGCACGGGTCAAGAACGATTTCCGCCAGAACATCAGATGAATGCCGGACGAACTTCCGGCGCCGGAAGCCGCGCGGCCCTAATCGTATAACGATTATTCCCGCCTCCGGCACGGCGCCGGCGCTGCTCGTGGAGCGTCAACCAGGGTGCGATTTCCGGGCGGATTTCTTGTCGTCTCCCGGTTGAACGCGCCGATATAGGGTTGCGGGATCGGGCAAACACAATATTATGACCGCACAAGAACATCCGCCCGGGATGTCGGAGCAGACAGGCTTGCAGGTGCGATCATTGAACCCCGAGGTTGACGGAAGCCCTGTATCCGTCGCGGACCGCCCCCTCCAGGTACGCGGGCGCTCCTTCACCGCCGTCGTTCTCAAGCTCAATGGCGCGGCCGACGCCGGTTTCTACGGCGCGCTCGAATCGCTCATGCGGCAGGCGCCGCATTTCTTCGTCAACGCGCCGCTCGTCATCGATCTCGCCGAGGCGCCCGGGCTCACCGAGAAGGCCGATTTCGTGAAGCTCGTGCGCGACATGCGCGCGCGCCGCCTCTCGGTGATCGGGGTGCAGAACGGCACGGCGGATCAGGACATCGCGGCCTTCGGCGCCGGGCTCGTCTGCCTGCAGGGTGGGCGCGACGCCCAGGTGCCGCGCGGCGGCCAGCCGAGCAAGGCCGAGGACGCCGCCGAGGAGACCCGCGGCCCGAAGGCCAGGGCGCCCGAACCGGCGCAGCCGGAACCCGAGGCGGCCTCCGCCACCATCGTCGTCACCGAGCCGGTCCGGTCCGGCCAGCGCATCTTCGCCGACCGCGGCGACCTCATCGTGATGGCGCCGGTCAGTTCGGGCGCCGAACTGATCGCCCATGGCAACATCCATGTCTACGGCCCCCTGCGCGGCCGCGCGCTCGCCGGCGTGAACGGCGACAAGACCGCGCGGATCTTCGTCCAGAGCCTCGAGGCCGAACTGGTCGCCATCGCCGGCCTCTACCAGACCAGCGACGACCTCGACCCCTCAGTCCGCCGCGGCCGCGTGCAGGCCTTCCTGCGCGACGACACCCTCTGTTTCGAGCCCCTCAAGTAACCCCCGTCAAGAAGAGGAGTATCGCTTGGCCAAGATCATCGTAGTCACATCCGGCAAGGGGGGCGTCGGCAAGACGACCTCCACGGCCGCCATAGGCGCGGGCCTCGCGATGCGGGGCAAGAAGACCGTGGTCATCGATTTCGACGTGGGTCTGCGCAACCTCGACATGATCATGGGCTGCGAGCGCCGCGTGGTCTTCGACTTCATCAACGTGATCCAGGGCGACGCGAAGCTGAAGCAGGCGCTGATCACCGACCGCCGGCTCGAGAACCTCGCGGTGCTGCCGACCAGCCAGACGCGCGACAAGGACGCGCTGACGCAGGAAGGCGTGGGCAAGGTGCTCGACGAGCTCCGCAAGGATTTCGACTACATCATCTGCGACAGCCCCGCCGGCATCGAGCGCGGCGCGCATCTCGCGATGTACTACGCCGACGAGGCGGTGGTGGTGACCAACCCCGAAGTCTCCTCGGTACGCGATTCCGACCGCGTGCTCGGGCTGCTCGCCTCCAAGACCAGGCGGGCCGAGAAGGGCGACGGCGGCGTGCCCGCGCATCTGCTCCTCTCCCGCTACGACCCGGCCCGGGTCGCGCGCGGCGAGATGATGAAGATGGAGGACATCCTCGAGATCCTCTCGATCCCGCTGCTGGGCATCATCCCGGAAAGCCCCGCGGTCCTGAAGGCCTCCAACCTCGGCACGCCCGTCACCTTCGACACCAAGTCGAACGCCGGCCGCGCCTACGAGGACGCGGTCTCCCGCCTGATCGGCGAGCAGGTCGAGATGAAGATGCAGGCGCTGGAAAAGCCGGGCCTCTTCTCGCGGCTGCTGCGCAGGACGGCCTGAGATGCTGAGCCTGTTCCGCCGGACCCGGCCGCAGGGCAGCACAGCCGACGCCGCGAAGGAGCGGCTCCAGATCCTGCTGCAGCACGAGCGCGGCGACCGGGCGACGCCCGATTGCCTGCCGCAGCTGCAGAAGGAGATCCTGGCCGTCATCGAGCGCTACATGCGCGTCGGCGACGACCACGTGGACATCAAGCTCGAGCGGGGGGATGAACTCTCGACGCTCGAGATCAACATCGAGCTTCCCGGCGCCCGCGCGCTCACCACGCGCGGCGCCGCCTGAGAGGACCGCTCCGCCCGGACTGCCCCGGCGGATCGGTTCCTTTCCGGACCATGAGCGGGACCCGGATCCCGGCGCGACCGTGGGGGGCGCGTCCGGGGAAGGCCGCCGCGCCCGGGTCAGCCGCCGTATTCGGCGTCGCTCACATGGTCGAGCCAGTCGACCGCCCGTCCTTCCGACACTTCCTGGATCGCCATATGCGTCATCGCCGTCTCCGGCGCGGCGCCGTGCCAGTGCTTCTCGCCCGGCGCGAACCAGACCACGTCGCCCGGCCGGATCTCCTCGACCGGCCCGCCCGCGCGCTGGACCCGGCCGAGGCCCGAGGTCACGATCAGCGTCTGGCCGAGCGGATGCGTGTGCCAGGCGGTGCGCGCGCCGGGCTCGAAGGTCACGCTCGCGCCCTGGACCCGCGCGGGATCGAAGGGGTTGAGCAGCGGATCGATCCGTACCGTTCCGGTGAACCACTCCGCCGGCCCCTTGCCCGACGGCCGCGAACCGGCCCTGATGATTTCCACGAATATCCCTCCTCCGGGTGGAGCCGCCCCGCCACCGGCGGGGCGGGGCGCATTCAGCCGAGCCGCTTGCCGATGATCCCGAGCAGCGTCTCGCTGTCCTTGTGGAAGCCGCGGATGCCCTCGGCGAGCTTCTCGGTCGCCATCGGATCCTCGTTCATCATCCAGCGGAAATCCGCCTCCTCCATCGGGATCGGCGTCACGCCGGTCGCCTGGTCGGCGGAGAGCACGCGGGAGAGCGGCCGGGTATCCTCGGAAAGCTCGGTCAGCAGCGCCGGCGCGATCGTCAGCCGGTCGCAGCCCGCGAGCGCGGCGATCTGCTCGGCGTTCCGGAACGAGGCGCCCATCACCACCGTGCCGATCCCGTTCGACTTGTAGTAGTCATAGATCTGGCGCACCGAGAGCACGCCGGGATCCTCCTCCGGGTCGAAACCGGAAACGCCCTGCGCCTTCTTGTACCAGTCGGTGATCCGGCCGACGAAGGGCGAGATCAGGAACACGCCCGCGTTGGCGCAGGCCACCGCCTGGGCGAGGCTGAAGATCAGCGTCAGATTGCAGTTGATCCCGTCCTTTTCCAGCTGCTCGGCGGCGCGGATCCCCTCCCAGGTGGAGGCGAGCTTGATCAGGATCCGCTCCCGCCCGATCCCCTTCGCCTCATAGGCCGCGATCAGCGCCCTGGCCTTCTCGATCGAGGCGGGCGTGTCGAAGGAGAGCCGCGCGTCGACCTCGGTCGAGACCCGGCCGGGCACGAGCTTCACGAGCTCGGCCCCGACCTCGACCGTCAGCGCGTCGGCGATCTCGGCGGCCGAGCCGCCGGCATGGTCCTTCACCACGCGATCGACGTGATCGGCGAATTCCTCGGTCTGGAGCGCCTTCAGCACGATCGACGGATTGGTCGTGCAGTCGATCGGCTTCAGCTTCGCCACCGCCGCGAGATCACCCGTATCGGCGACGACCACCGTCATGTCGCGCAACTGGTCGAGCCGGCTCGCCCCGGTCGCGGCGGCGCGGTCCTGGCTCAGCGTCGTGTCGTCCATCTCTCTGGCCTCCTCATTGGCCGGACCGCGCCGGGCGCGAACCGGGACCTTCGTCTGTGTCTCACCGCAGATATAGAGCCCCCGGCCGGAGTTTGCACGGGCCAACCGGCGAAAGCCTCAGCCCTCGGCCGCCGCCGCCAGCAGCCAGTGGCGGAAGCGCTCCACCGCCGCCGCCCGCGCCGGTTCCGGCCGGGCGGCGGTCAGCGCGTAATAGGCCGTTTCCGCGCGGATCGCCGGCCCCGGCAGCCGCGCGAGCCGCCCCGCGCGCAGATCCTCCGCGATCACCGCGAGCGGGCAGAGCGCCACCCCCTGCCCCGCCAGCGCCGCGGCGCGGAGCAGGTTGAAATCCTCGAAGACCGGCCCCGGCGGCACCGCGCGCCCCGGCTCGCCCGCCGCGTCGAGCCAGGCGCGCCAGCCGCGCTCGTCGGAATCGTGCAGCAGTCCCGCGCGGAGGATCGCGGCGGGATCGCCCTCCCCGCCCAGCCCCGGCGCCGCGACCGGCACCGTCAGCCCGGGCAGCAGGCGCGTCACCGCCATTCCCGCGGGCCGGGGCGGCGTCTCGGCGAAGACGATGGCCAGGTCGATCCCGCCGAAGTCGATCGCCTGACCGTGGAACGCGTAGACGAGCCGCGTCTCGATCCCCGGCGCCAGCGCGCGGAAGGCGCCGAGCCGCGGGATCAGCCAGCAGATCGCGATCGAGGGGATGGCCGCGACCGTGAGCGCCGGCGGCCCGCCCGCGCGCCGCGCCCGGCGGCAGGCCGCCTCGACCTCGCCGAAGGCGCGGCCGAGCGCCGCGGCCAGTTCCACCCCATGCGGCAGCAGGTCCGCCCGGTTGCCACGCCGCGCGAACAGCGGCCCGCCGAGCCATGCCTCGAGCCCGCGCACCTGATGGCTGACGGCCGACTGCGTGACGCAGAGCTCGTCCGCCGCCCGGCTGAAGGAACCCTGGCGCGCCACCGCCTCGAAGACGCGCAGCGCGCCGAGCGGAGCCTGCGACATCGCATCTCTCCATGAATTTCGCTCATGCTGCGCCGAGAAACCCTCCTTTGACAAGAGCCCGCTCCGGCCCGATCCTCGCGCCACACCCGAGCACGGAGAGAGGAACATGGACGGCGCGATGCTCACCCGCGACAGGCTTCAGGATTTCACCGCGAACGGCCCGAAGGCGGTCCCGACCTTCTCGGACGCCGAGATGACGCGGCGGCTCGCCGCGCTCCGCGGCCGGATGGCGGAGGCCGGGATCGACGCGGCGCTGCTCACCTCCTACCATAACATCAACTACTACTCGGACTTCCTCCACTGCGCCTTCGGCCGCCGCTACGGCCTCGTCGTGACGCATGACACCTCCACCTCGATCTCGGCGGGGATCGACGGCGGCCAGCCCGCGCGGAGGACGTTCGGCGGCAATGTCACCTATACCGACTGGCGGAAGGACAACTGGTTTCACGCGGTGCGCCAGCTGACCTCCGGCGTGAAGCGGCTCGGAATCGAATTCGACCATGTGAGCCTCGAGACCTTCGCGCTCCTGCGCGCCGAGTTCCCGGAGATCGACTTCGTCGACATCGCCGCGCCCGCGATGCGGCTCCGGATGGTCAAATCGGCGGAGGAGATCGCGCATATCACCGGGATGGCGCGGATCGCCGATCTCGGCGGCGCGGCCTGCGTCGAGGCGGCGCGGGTCGGGACACCGGAGCACGAGGTGGCGCTCCATTCCACCGCGACGATGGTGCGCGAGATCGCCAAGACTTGGCCCCACGCGGAACTGCTCGACACCTGGACCTGGTTCCAGTCCGGCCTCAACACCGACGGCGCGCACAACCCCGTCACCTCGCGCCGGATCGAGCGCGGCGACATCCTCTCGCTCAACTGCTTCCCGATGGTCGCGGGCTACTACGTCGCGCTCGAACGGACGCTCTTCGCCGAGACCGCGACCGCCGAGAACATCCGCCTCTGGGAGGTCAACTGCGCCGTTCACGACCGCGGCAAGGAACTGCTCGTCCCCGGCAGGTCCTGCGCCGAGATCGCGCGGGAACTGAACGAGATCTACGCCTCCCACGACCTGCTCCGCTACCGAAGCTTCGGCTACGGCCATTCCTTCGGCGTGCTCTGCCACTACTACGGCCGCGAGGCGGGGCTGGAACTGCGCGAGGATTGCGAGACGGTGCTCGAACCCGGCATGGTCATCTCGATGGAGCCGATGATCACCATCCCGGAGGGCATGCCGGGCGCCGGCGGCTACCGCGAGCACGACATCCTCGTCATCACCGAGGACGGCAACCGGAACATCACCGGCTTCCCCTACGGCCCCGACCACCTGATCGTGAAATGACCGGCGGTCTCGTACAGGTTTGCTAACCTGGAGAGCAGTCAGAGCCGGGCCAACAGGCCCGGCTCCACTCGAAAAAGACTCGCACGCGACCCGCGCGCTCCGGATGGCCGCGACGGCGGCCAGCGGCCCCGGAGCCGCTCCCCTCAAGCCTCCCCCCAAGGGGGCGTCGGCGGCTTCATCCCATGCGCCCCGCGATAATCCGGCGAGCGCGGCTCCTCCCACCCGTCGAGCGTGCCCTCCGCGAGATCGTAGACCTCGATCCCGAGCGGCCGGCAGACCTCGAGCGGATCGCGCGCGTCCGGCCCCCAGAGCCGGATCGAGAGATCGCCGCCCGGACAGGTCGAGAGCGCGCAGAGCAGGTCCTGCTCCGCGAACATCTCGAGATAGTCACCCGCCTTCGCCGGGCAGTCGCGCATGAAGTACCGGTCCGCGTGATTGAGCCCGGTGCACTGGAACACGTTCAGCACGTCATGCACGTCGAACTCGGTCAGCCCGAAGGGCGCGACCGCGCGCACGAGGTTCGAATGGCAGTGATGGTCGAAATCCTCGCCGGTCAGCAGCCGGTTCACGTAAGGGTCGCAGCGCGTGCCGAGCAGGTCGTGCACCCGGCCGCCGTATTCGTCCACCCCGTATCCCGCCAGCGAATCCGCCGTGATCGTGACCAGCGGACGGAGATAGGGCAGCGTCGACCACAGCCTGTCGAAGACGCTCACATGCGCCGCCTGCAGCTGGCGCGTCCGGGAAGCCCAGAGCCTTTCGCGCGGGTTGTGGGCGTTCCAGATGTTGAGATCCCCGACCTGCGGCCCCTCGGGCGCGACGATCCGGAACACCTGCCCCGCCTTCACCCGCCAGGCGCGCCCGGTCCGGATCGGGACCACGAAGCTCTCGGCGAGGCTCCGCCCGGCGTTTGCGACACGGGTGTAGAAGTCGCGGTCCACCGAAAGGGCGGAGCCTTCGTCCGCCTGATAGGCCGCCGGAAAATCGCGCGTCATCGCCGCTTCCTACCGCCAATATGCATATGCATATCCGCCAAACCGCGAGGGACAACGGGGAATATGCATATGCATATTCCCCGGTCCTGTCTCACATGTGGAGCATCTTGCCGTAGGCGTCGAGCACGGCCTCGTGCATCATCTCCGAGAGCGTCGGATGCGGGAAGACGGTGTCCATGAGCTCGGCCTCGGTCGTCTCGAGCTTGCGCCCGATCACGTAGCCCTGGATCAGCTCGGTGACTTCCGCCCCGACCATGTGCGCGCCGAGAAGCTCGCCGGTCTTGGCGTCGAACACCGTCTTGATCATCCCCTCCGGCTCGCCGAGCGCGATCGCCTTGCCGTTGCCGATGAAGGGGAAGTGGCCGACCTTGACCTGATAGCCGAGCTCCTTCGCCTTCGCCTCGGTGTAGCCGACGCTCGCCACCTGCGGCTGGCAGTAGGTGCAGCCGGCGATCGTCTCGGGCCGGGTCGCATGCGGATGGCCGCCCGCGATCATCTCGGCCACCATCACCCCCTCGTGCATCGCCTTGTGCGCGAGCCAGGGCGCGCCGGCGAGATCGCCGATCGCATAGAGCCCGTCGACCCCGGTGCGGCAGAACTCGTCCACCACGACATGCGTCCGGTCGACCTTCACGCCGGCCGCCTCCAGCCCGAGGTTCTCGACATTGCCGACGATGCCGACGGCGGAGATGACCGTGTCGAACTCCTCCGTCGTCTCCTTGCCGCCGGTCTCGATCGTGGCGACGACCTTGTCGGCGCTCCGGTCGAGTTTCTTCACGGTCGACTTCTCGAGGATCGTCATCCCCTGCTTCTGGAACTGCTTCTTCGCGAAGGCGGAGATCTCGGCGTCCTCCACGGGCAGCACGCGGTCGAGCACCTCGACCACGGTCGTCTTGGCGCCGAGCGTGTTGTAGAAGCTCGCGAATTCGATGCCGATGGCGCCCGAGCCGATCACGAGCAGCTTCTTCGGCATGTGCGGCGGCACCAGCGCGTGGCGGTAGGACCAGACGCGCTTGCCGTCGGCCTCGAGCCCCGGCAGGTCGCGCGCGCGCGCGCCGGTGGCGAGGATCACGGCCTTCGAGGCGGTGATCTCCTCGGTTCCCTTCTCGCCGGTGACCGAGACCTTCTTCGCGCCGGCCAGCGTCGCCGTGCCCATCACCACGTCGATCTTGTTCTTCTTCATCAGGAAGCCGACGCCGGAATTGAGCTGCTTCGCGACGCCGCGCGAACGCTTCACCACCGCGTCGAGATCGTAGCCGACGTTTTCCGCCTTGAGCCCGAATTCCTTCGCGCGGTGCATCAGGTGGAAGATCTCGGAGGTCCGGAGCAGCGCCTTCGTCGGGATGCAGCCCCAGTTGAGGCAGATGCCGCCGAGATTCTCGCGCTCGATGACGCAGGTCTTGAGCCCGAGCTGCGCGCAACGGATCGCCGCGACATAGCCGCCGGGCCCGCTTCCGATCACCACCACGTCGTAGGTCTTGCCGGCCATAATCTCACACCCCCGGGGAAAAACGCGTGTTCCCGCGCTGTTAACGGATCTGAACGTCGCGGGCCAGTCCGACCCGCGACTTTCGTCGTATAGCCGTCCCCCGCTGTCAACCGTGACGCGGGGAAAGCCGGTTCAGGCCGCGCGGGCGCGGGCGAGCGCCCCGGCGTAGCCGCCCTCGTCGAGATAGGCCTGCTCGCCCGGGGTCGAGACCCGGCCGAGCGCCGCGTTGCGCGTCGGGAAGCGGCCGAAGGTCCGGATCACGTCGCGATGCGCGCGCGCATGCACGAGAAGTTCCGGATCGGCGACGGTCATGAAGAGCCGGACCGAGCGCGCCTGATCGGCGCCGGCCTCGGAATGTTCGAGCGGCAGGTAGAAGAACGACCGCTCCGCCTCCGGAACGCGCCGGTCCTGACCCTTCTCGATCGCGCGCTTGGCCACCGCGCGCGCCTCCGGGTCGCTGGCGAAGGCGCCCGCCTCGTCCCGGAACATGTTGCGCGGAAACTGGTCGAGCAGGATCAGGAGCGCCAGCGTGCCGCGGGGCTCCACCGCCCAGCAGTCGAGCCGCCCGGCGCGCGCGTCGGCCCAGAGACCGGCGAAACGCGCCCTGATGTCGTCGTCGAGCCCCGGGGGCGGCGTGAACCATCCCTCCGGCCCCACGTCCCTGAGCCAGAATTCGAGGATCTCCTCCGCGCGATGATCCATCTTCCTTCTCCTTCCTCGCACAGACGCGGCATGCCTCCGCCGCGCCCTCCCCTCACTCCTGCTCCGCCTCCTGGGCCTCCTGGGCCTCCTGGGCCTCCTGCCGCCGCTCGGAGGCCACGGCCTGCGCCACCTCGACCGCGACGGGCGAGGCCTGCGGCAGGACGGTCGGATAGCTCGCCGCCACGCCCGCCGCCGGCGAGGCGCGGCGCGTCATCCGGTAGACGGCGTAGACCGCGACGAGCCCGAAGAGCGCGGCGAGATAGAAGAAGAACCCCCCCGATCCCATCGCCGTCATCAGCCAGCCGATCACGAAGGGCCCCGAGATCGCGCCGAGCCCGTTGATGAAGAGCAGCCCGCCCGAGGCGGCGGCCATGTCGCCCGATTCGAGGAAGTCGTTCGTATAGGCGATGAGCAGCGCGTAGAGCGGATTGGCGACGCCGCCGATCAGGAAGCCCACGAGCAGCAGCGTCCAGGCATTCGGCGGCGCGATCGTCGCGAGCAGGGTCAGCGCCGCCCCGAAGGCGGTCAGCGCCGCGATCATGATCCGCCGGTCCATCCGGTCGGAGGCCCAGCCGATCGGCATCTGGCAGACCAGCCCGCCGAGATAGATCGTGGCGACGAAGGCGGAGATCTCGCTGACGCTCAGCCCCTTCTCGGTGCCGAAGACCGAGGCCATGCCGAAGGTCGCCGCGTAGACGCCGCCGAGCGCGAAGGTGCCGACGCAGCCGAGCGGCGAGATCCGGAAGAGTTCGCCCAGCGTCATGCGCTTCGTGGTCGCATAGGGCGGCGCCGGGCTGACCGAGAGCAGGATCGGCGAGAAGGAGACCGAGACCAGCACCGACATGATGATGAAGAGCGTGTAGCCCGCCGGATCGGCGACGTTGAGCAGCCCCTGCGCGGAGATGATCCCGACCATCTGGACGATCATGTAGAGCGAGAGCGCCTTGCCGCGGTTCTCGTTGCTCGACCCCTCGTTCAGCCAGCTCTCCGCGACGACGTAGATCCCGGCGTAGCAGAAGCCGACCAGGAGCCGCATCGCCGCCCAGAGCACCATGTTGGCGTCGGCGGCGTAGAGGATGAAGGCGGCCGCGACCAGCGAGGCGAGCGCGGAGAAGACGCGGACATGGCCGACGCGGCGGATCAGGTTCGCGACGACGCGCGTGCCGAGCAGGAAGCCGGCGTAATAGGCGCTCATCACCCAGGCCATGGTCGCGGGGGAGAAGCCTTCGATTCCGCCCCGGATGCCGAGCAGCGTTCCCTGCATCCCGTTCCCGGTCATCAGGAACATCATCCCGAGCAGCAGCGCCCAGGAGTTCGTCAACACGCTCGTCATATGCCCGGCCGTCCGTTTTCTTCCCCGGGCCTCCGCGAGACCCCGGCGCGGTGACCTTATCGCAATTCCGGCCCCGCGCGACAGGGGCGGCGTTCACCGGAAAGCACGACGAATCGGCAAGAAAGGCGGTGTGTCACCCGCGGGGCAGCAGCAGCGACGAATCGCCGTAGGAGAAGAACCGGTAGCGCGCGGCGATCGCATGGGCGTAGATCTCGCGGATCCGCTCCACCCCCATCAACGCCGAGACGAGCATGAGCAGCGTCGATTTGGGCAGGTGGAAATTCGTCATCAGCCCGCGGGTCACGCGGAACTCGAAGCCCGGGCGGATGAAGATGTCGGTGTCGCCGCGCCAGGGCGCGATCCGGCCCGGCGCGGTCGCCGCCGTCTCGATCAGCCGGAGCGCGGTGGTGCCGACGGGAATCACCCGCCCCCCGGCGGCGAGCGTCGCCTCGATCGCCGCCGCCGTCTCCGCGCCGATCTCGCCCCATTCGGCGTGCATCCGGTGCGTCTCGATGTTCTCGACCTTGACCGGCAGGAAGGTGCCCGCGCCGACATGGAGCGTGACGCGCGCCTGCCCCACCCCCTTCGCGGCGAGCGCGCCGAGCAGATCCTCGTCGAAATGGAGCGAGGCGGTGGGCGCGGCGACCGCGCCGGGGCGGGTCGCGAAGACGGTCTGGTAATCCTCGCGGTCGGCCGCGTCGGGCGCGCGGCGGGCGGCGATGTAGGGGGGAAGCGGCATCTCGCCCACCGTCTCCAAGGCGGCGTCGAGGCCTTCGCCGGCCTGGTCGAAGGCGAGCACCACCTCCGCCCCGTCCTTCTCGCGCACCTCCGCCGAGAGGATCTCGCCGAAGGCGATCCGGTCGCCGACCGCGAGCCGCTTGCCCGGCCGCGCCAGCGCGCGCCAGGTCCCGTCCGTGCCGGCCGCGATCAGCGTCGCCTCGATCCGCGCCTCGCCGCCGTTCGCGCGGCGCCGGACGCCGGAGAGCCGGGCGGGGATCACCTTCGTGTCGTTGAGCACCAGCAGGTCGCCCGGCCGGAGCCAGTCGCCCAGCGCCGCGACGGTCGAATCGGTGATCCGCGCCGGCTCCGCGACCAAGAGGCGCGAGGCCGGGCGGGGGCGGAGCGGCCGGAGCGCGATCAGGTCCTCCGGCAGGTCGAAATCGAAATCGTCGAGCCGCATTCCCTCTCCCCCGATCCAGCGCGCGGGCCGCCTCTTATGCCCGCCCCGGCCCGGCGACAACCGGCCCCTTGCGCCGCGCGCCGCCGCCCGGTCAGATCGCGCGAGCCCCAAGGGAGGATGCCATGCTCGAACCCGGCGACACCGCCCCCGCCTTCACCCTGCCCCGCGACGGCGGCGGCGCGGTCTCGCTCGCCGATTTCGCGGGCGGGCCGGCGGTGGTCTATTTCTACCCGCGCGACGACACGCCGGGCTGCACGACCGAGGCGGTGGAATTCTCCGCCGGGATCGAGGCCTTCGCCGCGCTGGGCGCGCCGGTGATCGGCATCTCGAAGGACAGCGTGGCGAGCCATGAGAAGTTCCGCGACAAGCACCGGCTCGGCGTGATCCTCGCCTCCGACGAGGGGTCCGACACCTGCGAGCGCTACGGCGTCTGGGGCGAGAAGTCGATGTACGGCAAGACCTTCCTGGGCGTGACCCGCGCGACCTTCCTGATCGGCGCCGACGGGAAGATCGCCCGCGTCTGGCCGAAGGTGAAGGTCGCGGGCCATGTGGCGGAGGTGCTCGCGGCGCTCCGCGCGCTCTGAGCCATCACGAAAAGTTACAGATGCGTTACAATCCCCCCGCGGCCGATCCCGGGCCGCGGGAGGGCGGGGAGGGGTTCGGGGCCTGCCAAACGGCCAAGGGAATCACGGGGCTCCGCCGGTTTCGTGAGCCCGCGGGCCCCCGGGAACACAGCTCCGCGCGCCGACGGCGACGGCGGAACTCCGCCGACGGGGCGGCGGTCGCATTGCCATTCGTTTACGGTGTTCCTAATCACCCGTTAACAGGGGCGAAGCCTCCAAGATCGAAACAATGACGGGGTAAACGCATGGCGGGTTCCGAACGCCGGCAGACCAGGGGCCTGTCCGCGGTCCTGCCGGAAAAGCGCCTCACGGTCCACCGCGATGGCGCAGCCCGCCATGTCACGATCAGCCCGCTCTCCCAGCTTCTGCTCGGCCTTGGCGGCGCCGCGGTGCTCGGCTGGATGACCTTCTCGACCGCCGCGCTGCTGAGCGGCGCCGTGGCGCCCCGGGGCGCGGCCGAGGTCGATCCGCTCCGCGCCGCCTACGAGCAGCGCCTCGACGACCTCGCCGCCGAACGCGACCGCCGCGCCCATGAGGCGAGCTCGGCGCAGGGGCGCTTCCAGCTCGCGATGGACCAGATCAGCCGCCAGCAGAGCGACCTGCTCGCCGCCGAGAGCGAGAAGCGCGAGCTTTCCGCCGCGCTCGACGCGATGCGCGCCCGGCTGCGCGACGCGACCGCCGCGCGCGAGACCGCTCCGGAGGACGGGGCGGAGGCAGTGGTCGCCGCGGCCACGCCGGCGGGCGATCTCGACGACACGATCCGCGTCCTCTCGGCCGAGCTTCGCGACACCGCGGCCGCGCGCGACGCCGCGGCTGAGCGGACGGCCACGCTCAGCCGCGAGGTCTCGCGCATGAAGCTGAGCGCCGAGATCGCGGACAAGCGCCGGGACCAGATGATCGACCGGGTGGAACAGGCGGTGGCCATGTCCTTCGGCCCGCTCAGCGCGGCCATGTCGAGCGTCGACATCGACGTGGACGCGCTCATCGACGCGGTGCGCTCGAACTATTCCGGCGAGGGCGGCCCGGTCGGCGCCGCGGTCTCGACCCGCAACTACGACCCCGGCGTCGCGGATCCGCGCCTCGACACGATGATGAACGATCTCGACCGGCTGAACCTGCTGCGCGTCGCCGCCGGCAAGGTTCCGGTCGCGATGCCGGTGCATGACGCCTTCCGCCTGACCAGCACCTTCGGCGTGCGGCGCGACCCGAAGGGCGCGGGGCGGCGGATGCACGAGGGGATCGATCTCGCCTCCCCCCGGGGCACGGCGATCTATGCGACGGCGGATGGCGTCGTCACGGCGGCCGGGCGGGAGAGCGGCTACGGCAATGTCGTCCGCGTCCGCCACGACCTCGGCTACGAGACCATCTACGCGCATCAGGCGAAGATCCGCGTCAAGCTCGGTCAGCGGGTCTCGCGCGGGGACCGGATCGGTGATATGGGGACGACTGGACGAAGCACTGGCGTCCACCTGCACTATGAAGTGAGGCTCAACGGCGTAGCCGTGAACCCGCTGCCCTATCTGGAGGCCGCGCAGCATGTTCAGTAAGTCCCGGCCGAGCGACCCCGTGCCGCAGCCGAAGCCGACCCCGGAGCCCGCGAGCGATCTCCGCCCCGCCGCCCCGGCGGGAAGCGCCCCCTCCGCCGCCGCCAAGCCCCGGCCCGCCGCCTCGGTCCTCTCATCGGATCTCATGGTCACCGGCAACATCCGCTCGACCGGCGACATCCAGGTCGAGGGCACCGTCGACGGCGACGTGCGCGCGCAGACCCTCATCATCGGCGAGAGCGCGACGGTGAAGGGCGAGGTGGTCGCGGACGAGCTCATCGTGCACGGCCGCGTCACCGGCCGCCTGCGCGGCGTCAAGATCCGCCTCAGCGCCACGGCGAAGGTCGAGGGCGACGTGGTGCACAAGACGATCGCGATCGAGAGCGGCGCGCATTTCGAGGGCTCGGTCCACCGCGAGGAGGATCCGCTGACCAAGGGCGGCAAGCCGCAGCCGCCGCGCCTCACCGGCCCCTCCCCCGCCAAGGCCGACGAAACCGCCGGGTAATCCGCGGATCTCTCGCCAATCCGCTCTGGTCCGCCGGGGCGGATTACCTTAATTCGACGCCTGTCGTCAGCGAGAGATCACCATGGCCCGCATACTCGTCACCTCGGCCCTGCCCTATATCAACGGCGTCAAGCATCTCGGCAACCTGGTCGGCAGCCAGCTGCCGGCGGATGTCTATGCGCGCTACATGCGCGGCCGGGGCCACGAGGTCATGTTCATCTGCGCGACCGACGAGCACGGGACGCCGGCCGAACTCGCCGCCGCCAAGGCGGGCGAGCCGGTCGCGGACTACTGCGCGCGGATGTGGCAGGTGCAGAAGGACCTCGCGGACGGGTTCCGCCTCTCCTTCGACCATTTCGGCCGCTCGTCGAGCGCGCGCAACCATCGGCTGACGCAGCACATGGCGGGCCGCCTCGCCGACGCCGGGCTGATCGAGGAGGTCTCGGAGCGGCAGGTCTATTCGATCGACGACGGGCGCTTCCTGCCCGACCGCTACATCGAGGGCACCTGCCCGAACTGCGGCTATCCGCGCGCGCGCGGCGACCAGTGCGAGAACTGCACCAAGCAGCTCGACCCGACCGATCTCATCGAGCCGCGCTCCGCGATCTCGGGCTCCACCAATCTCGAAGTCCGCGAGACCAAGCATCTCTACCTCCGCCAGAGCCTCCTGCGCGACCGGCTGCGGGAGTGGATCGATTCCAAGACCGACTGGCCGGTCCTGACCACCTCGATCGCGCACAAGTGGCTCGACGACGGCGAAGGGCTGCAGGATCGGGGCATCACGCGGGATCTCGACTGGGGCATTCCGGTGAAGCGCGGCAACGTGATCTGGCCCGGCATGGCGGACAAGGTGTTCTACGTCTGGTTCGACGCGCCGATCGAGTATATCGCGGCGACCGCCGAATGGGCCGATGCGAACGGGCTCGACGACGAGGCCTGGGAGCGCTGGTGGCGCGAGGATCTCGGCGCGGAGGACGTGCGCTACGTCGAATTCATGGGCAAGGACAACGTGCCCTTCCACACGCTCTCCTTCCCCGCGACGATCCTCGGCGCGAATTACGACGGGGCGGAGCCCTGGAAGCTCGTCGACTACATCAAGAGCTTCAACTACCTCAACTACGACGGCGGCAAGTTCTCGACCAGCCAGGGCCGCGGCATCTTCATGGACCAGGCGCTGGACATCTTCCCCTCCGACTACTGGCGCTGGTGGCTGATGTCGAACGTGCCCGAGGGATCGGACGCGAATTTCACCTGGGACAGCTTCCAGGGCGGGGTGAACAAGGATCTCGCGGACGTGCTCGGCAATTTCGTGAGCCGGGTGACGAAATTCGCCCGCTCCCGCTTCGGCGAGACCATCCCCGCGGGCGGCGACTACGGGCCGGAGGAGGCGACCGTGGTCGCGGAGCTCGCGCGGCGGCTCGCGGCCTATGAGGCGGCGATGGAGGCGATCGAGCTGCGCAAGGCGGCGCAGGAACTGCGCGGGCTCTGGGTGACGGGCAACGAATACCTGCAATCCGCCGCGCCCTGGGCGGCGTTCAAGACCGATCCCGACCGGGCCGCGGCGATCACCCGCTTCGCCTTCAACCTGATCCGGCTCTACGCCGTGCTGAGCCGCCCGTTCCTGCCCGACACGTCGGAGAAAATGCTGGCCGCGCTCTTCAATCCCGATGCGAGCTGGCCCGGGACGCTCGCCGAGACGCTCGGGACGCTCGCGGGCGGGCATCCCTTCACGGTGCCCGACGTGCTCTTCGCCAAGGTCGAGGATGCGCGGCGCGAGGAACTCGAGGCCCGGTTCGCCGGCGCCTAGCCCCGCGACGGAACGCCGCGCCAACGGCTTCGTGAAGCCGGTCCGGCGACGGATCGGCCTATGCCATCCGTTCCAGTGTGCGTTGCAACATGGCGGGAGTCGCGAGATGGCAGTCGGATTGAAGGATACCCCGGAACGTTACGGGCGCGTCAGCAGGGCGCTGCACTGGAGCATGGCGGCGCTGATCCTCTGGCAGTTCCTCGGCGTCGCCGCGGAAAGCATCGCGGAGAAGAGCGCGCTGGCGGATGCCTTCAAGACCACGCATTCGCCCTTCGGCGCGCTGATCTTCGTCCTCCTGCTCGCGCGGGGCGGCTGGGCGCTCCTCAGCCGGAGCCTCCGGCGCCCGCACGGCACCGACCTGCTCGGGCGGGCGGCGCGGGCCGGGCACCTCGCCCTCTACGCGCTGATGGCGATCGTCCCCGCGCTCGCGCTCCTGCGCGCCTATGGCTCGGGGCGGGGGCTGAACGCCTTCGGCCTCTGGCAGGTCATCCCCTCGACCGGGACGCGGATCGACTGGATGGTGGCGCCGGCGAGCGCGCTGCACGGGCCGCTCGCCTGGGCGCTGCTGGTCCTCGTCGGCGGCCATGTCGCGATGGCGATCTTCCACGACGCGGTCCTGCGCGACCGCACCATCGCGCGGATGGCGGGGTAGCGGGATCCGGCCTCGCGGGGGGTCACTTCTTCTCGGCGACGTGCTCGGGCTTGCCCTCGCGCTTCGTCGAGGCGAAATCCTCGAGCTGGTCCTCGCTCATCGAGTCGTACATCTCGTGCGAGGCGCCCTTGAGGTCGGAGACCCTGGTATCGCCGCGCTTGGCCGAGAGGGCGGCGCCGGCCGCCTTCTGCTGGGCCTTGGACTTGGCTGGCATGGTGAATTCCTCCATTGCGCGTCGGAGGAAGAACGCGGGGGGCGGGCGGCCGTTCCGCCCGGCCCGCGCGGCTCAGACGCCGAGGCACCAGCGCATGATCGCCTTCTGCGCGTGCAGCCGGTTCTCCGCCTCGTCGAAGACGACCGAATTCGGCCCGTCCATCACCTTGTTCGTCACCTCTTCGGAGCGGTGCGCCGGCAGGCAGTGCATGAAGAGCGTGTCGGGCCGGGCCGCGTCCATCAGGTTCTGGTTCACCTGATAGGGGCGCAGCAGCTTGTAGCGCCGCTCCCGCGCGCTCTGGGCGTCGTGCATCGAGAGCCAGGTATCGGTGACGATCAGATCGGCGCCCCTGACCGCGCGGGCGGGGTCGCGCTCGATCTCCACCTTCACGCCCTTGCCGCGCGCGAAGTCGGCCGCGGCCGGGGCGGGATCGAATTCCCGCGGCCCGGCGAAGGTGAGGTCGAAGCCGAACTGGCCGGCCGCGTGCAGGAAGGAGGCGCAGACGTTGTTGCCGTCGCCGACCCAGACGACCTTGCGCCCCGCGATCGGGCCGCGATGCTCCTCGTAGGTCATCACGTCGGCCATGATCTGGCAGGGATGGCTCGCGTCGGTCAGTCCGTTGATGACCGGCACCGTCGCGTTCTCCGCCAGTTCGAGCAGCGTCGTCTCCTCGAAGGTGCGGATCATGATCAGGTCGACGAAGCGCGAGAGCACGCGGGCGGTGTCGGCGATGGTCTCGCCATGGCCGAGCTGCATCTCGCCGCCGGAGAGCACCAGCGTCTCGCCCCCCATCTGCCGCGCGCCGACGTCGAAGCTGACGCGGGTCCGGGTCGAGGGCTTCTCGAAGATGAGCGCGACGACGCGGCCCGCGAGCGGCTGCTCCGCGTCGGGCCGGCCCTTCGGCGCCTCGCCGCGCGCGCTCTTCATCGCGCGCGCGAGATCGAGGATCCCCCGCAGATCCTCCGCGGGGGTGGTGTGCAGGTCGAGGAAATGCCTCATGACGCGGCCGCCTTCGCGCTCTCGAGCGCCACCGCCGCCGCGTCGAGGCGGCGCAGCCCCTCGTCGATCTCGGCGTCGGAGATGTTGAGGGGCGGCAGCAGCCGCACGACATTGTCGGCGCCCGCGACGGTCAGCACCTTCTCGGCGTAGCCCGCCTTCACCACCTCGGCGTTCACCGCGCGGCACTTGATCCCGAGCATCAGCCCTTCGCCCCGGACGGAGTCGAAGATGTCCGGATGCGCGGCGACGAGCCCTTCGAGCCCCTGGCGCAGCCGTCCGGCGGCGCGGTTCACCCCGGCGAGGAATTCCTCCTCCGCGACGATGTCCATCACCGCGTTGCCGATCGCGCAGGCGAGCGGGTTGCCGCCATAGGTCGAGCCATGCGTGCCGAGCCCCATGCCGGAAGCCGCCTTCTCGGTCGCGAGGCAGGCGCCGAGCGGGAAGCCGCCACCGATCCCCTTCGCCACCGTCATGATGTCGGGCGTGATGCCCGCCCATTCGTGGTGGAAGAGCTTGCCGGTCCGGCCCATGCCGCACTGGATCTCGTCGAGGATCAGCAGGAGCCCGTGTTCGTCGCAGAGCGCGCGGAGCGCGCGCAGATCCTCGCGCGAGGCCGGGCGGATGCCGCCCTCGCCCTGCACCGGCTCGATCAGGATCGCGCAGGTCTCCGGCCCGATGGCTGCCCTGACCGCGTCGAGATCGAGGAAGGGCACCACGTCGAAACCGGGCAGGACCGGGCCGAAGCCCTTGACCATCTTCTCCGCGCCCGAGGCCGCGATCGCCGCGCTCGAGCGGCCGTGGAACGAGCCCTCGAAGGTGATGATCCGGTAGCGCTCGGGCTCGCCCTTCTCCGAGAAATGCTTGCGCGCCATCTTGACCGCGCATTCGATCGTCTCGGTGCCCGAATTGGTCACGAAGACGGTGTCGGCGAAGGTATGGGCAACCAGCCGCTCGGCGAGCGCCTCCTGGTTCGGGATCCGGTAAAGGTTCGACGTGTGCCAGAGACGTCGCCCCTGCTCCTCCAGCGCACGCACGAGGGCGGGATGCGCGTGGCCGAGGACGGTGACGGCGATGCCGGCGCCCAGGTCCAGATAGCGCTCCCCGCTTTCCTCGATCAGCCAGGATCCCTCTCCTTCGACGAAGGACATGGGAGCCCGCGCGTAAGTCGGCAGGACGGGCGAGATCATGGGGTCGAACTCCCGAAACGGTGGCCGCGGAAATGCGATTGCCCCGCGGGCGGCCTGGAACGCGGGGCGCGAGGGCGCTCTTCTGGCCCGAAGCGGCCGGCCGAGTCAACTCGCGGGACACGCCGCGGGCCGGTTCGACGCCGGTCTCCCTTGTAACCGCGGCGCCGGTGACTAGAATAGAGGCCAAGTTGGAGGCCCCCGGCCATCACCCCGTCAAACGAGTCTTGCCTGGAGATCCGGCCTATGTCCTGGACCGACGAACGTGTGGAAATGCTCAAGGTCATGTGGTCCGAGGGCAAGAGCGCGAGCCAGATCGCCAAGGAACTGGGCGGGGTGACGCGCAACGCGGTGATCGGGAAGGTGCATCGCCTGGGCCTGTCGAACCGCGGCCCGGGTTCGGAACATCCCGACGAGGACACGGCCGCCGCCGAGGCCGCCGCCCCGATGGAACAGGCCGCGCCGCCGGCCGAGGAGGAACAGGAAGTGCCAGAGCCGTCCCGGCCCGCCGCGCCCCCCGCGGCGGCCGCCCCGCGCCCGCCCGTCAAGGAAGCGGCCGCGCCCGTCCCGACGCAGCGCCCGAAGCCCGTCATGGGCCAGCCGCTGCCGCCGCAGCCCGCGCAGAACGAGATCAGCCCCGAGGCGCTCGCCAATCTCGCCGAGGTGGCGAAGAAGGCGCGCAAGCTCTCGCTGATGCAGCTGACCGAGCGGACCTGCAAATGGCCGGTCGGCGATCCGGCGACCGATGATTTCTGGTTCTGCGGCCTGCCGTCGCAGCCCGGCAAGCCCTATTGCGAGACGCATGTCGCGGTCGCCTTCCAGCCCATGTCGGCCCGCCGCGACCGCCGCGCCGGCGGCCGCTGAGGACCGCGCGACCGGCCCTCTCCGTGCGTGCCCGCTCCGACACCATCGCCGCCCCGGCCGAGGCCGGAGCGATGCCCGTCGCCCCCGCGCCGGCCGTCCGCCCCCTTCCCGATCTCAGCCACGAGATGAGCTGCGCCGCGCCGGTCTGCGGCGTGGACGAGGTCGGCCGCGGGCCCTGGGCCGGCCCGGTGGTCGCCGCGGCCGTGATCCTCGACGTGACCGCGATCCCCGCCGGACTCGACGACAGCAAGCGCCTGCCCGCGGCGCGGCGCGCGGCGCTCCATGACGAGCTCATCGTGAGCGCCCGCTGGGGCGTCGGCATCGCGAGCGTCGCGGAGATCGACGAGATCAACATCCTCCAGGCGAGCTTCCTCGCGATGCGCCGCGCGCTCGCGGCGCTCGGCACGCCGCCCGCCGTCGCGCTGATCGACGGCAAGCATCTGCCCCCCGGCCTGCCCTGCGAGGGACGCGCGATCGTCGGGGGCGACGGGCGCGCGCTCTCGATCGCCGCGGCCTCGGTGATCGCCAAGGTCACCCGCGACCGGATGATGACCGAACTCGCCCGCGACTTCCCCGGCTACGGCTGGGAGAGCAACATGGGCTATGGCACCAGGGCGCACCAATCCGGGCTGGCGCGCCTCGGAATTACCCCACATCATCGGCGCTCCTTCCGGCCGATACACAACATCTTGTGTGGAAAAAATAGTTAAGTCCTTGATTCACTTTCGACTTTGACGCCGAATCACTTTTGACTCATGTTAGCCGCCTGAAGCGGTTAACATGACGAGACAAGAACACAATGGCGCGAGTGAAAACCGTGACCCAACCGACCGGCCTGAGCCTGAACACGATCATCGCCGGGGATTGCGTCGCGGCGATGAACGCGCTGCCGGAGGCGAGCGTCGATCTGATCTTCGCCGATCCTCCCTACAACCTCCAGCTTCGCGGCGACCTCCACCGGCCGGACAATTCCAAGGTCGACGCGGTGGACGACGAGTGGGACCGCTTCGCCTCCTTCGCCTCCTATGACGAATTCTCGCGCGCCTGGCTCGCCGCCGCGCGCCGGCTGCTGAAGCCCGACGGGGCGATCTGGGTGATCGGCTCCTATCACAACATCTACCGCGTCGGCGCGAACCTGCAGGACGCGGGCTTCTGGATTCTCAACGACGTCGTCTGGCGCAAGTCGAACCCGATGCCGAATTTCCGCGGCAAGCGGCTCACCAACGCGCATGAGACGATGATCTGGGCGGCGAAGTCGGACCAGTCGAAATACACGTTCAATTACGAGGCGATGAAGGCGCTGAACGACGGGGTGCAGATGCGCTCCGACTGGGTGATCCCGCTCTGCACCGGGGGCGAGCGGCTCCGGACGGCGGATGGCGAGAAGGCGCATCCGACGCAGAAGCCGGAGGCGCTGCTCCACCGGGTGCTGGTCGCCTCGACCAATCCCGGCGACATCGTGCTCGATCCGTTCTTCGGCACCGGCACCACCGGCGCGGTCGCGAAGCGGCTCGGCCGGCACTATGTCGGGATCGAGCGCGATCCGGCCTACCGCGCCGCCGCCCAGGCGCGGATCGCGCGCGTCCGCGCGCTCGACGCGGAGGCCGCCGCGGTGACGCCGAGGAAGCGCGCCGAGCCCCGCGTCGCCTTCGGCCAGCTCGTCGAGCGCGGGATGCTCGCGCCCGGCGAGATGCTGCATTCGCTGAACGGCCGGCGGGAGGCGAAGATCCGCGCCGACGGGACGCTGGTCTCCCACGACGTGCGCGGCTCGATCCACCAGGTCGGCGCCGCGCTCGAGGGCGCGCCCTCCTGCAACGGCTGGACCTACTGGCATTTCAAGAAGGACGGGATCTTCATCCCGATCGACGTGCTCCGCCAGCAGATCCGGGCGGAACTCACGGATTAAGGGGGGCGCGGAGGGGGCGGCGGACCGAGGTCCGCCCTACGGGCGCGACGGCTTCCGTTCATTCCTCGCCCCTACCCCATCGCCCCGAGGCCCAGCGCGAGCGCCTTGCGCATCACCGTCGGCATCGCCTCGGCGAGGCCGTCGCGCGGGCGGAAATCGCCCGGCGTGACGGCCGGCACCCGCGCGCCCATGAGCCGCAGGCGCAGGTGGAAATGGGTGAAGGTGTGACGCGCCTCCACCCCGAGGTCGCGCCAGTCGGCCGCGAAGGGCGGCGCGGCCACCGCCTCCGCCCCCCAGGCGCCGCCGGGCAGGCCGAGCATGCCCCCGAGCAGCCCCTTCTCCGGCCGCCGCTCCACCAGCACCGTGCCATCGGGGCGGAGCGCGAGATAGGCGATGCCGAGCCGGGTCGGCTTCGCGGCCTTCGCGGCCTTGCGCGGCAGTTCGGCGGCGATCCCGAGCGCGCGGGCCGCGCAATCCGCGCGCCAGGGGCAGAGGCCGCAGGCGGGCGCGCGCGGGGTACAGATCGTGGCGCCGAGATCCATGATCGCCTGCGCGTAGTCGCCCGGCCTCTCGCGCGGCGTGATCTCCGCCGCGAGCGCGCGCAGCCGCTCCTTCGCGCCGGGCAGCGGTTCCTCCACCGCGCGGAGCCGGGCGATCACCCGCTCGACATTGCCGTCGAGCACCGTCGCGGGCCGGTCGAAGGCGATCGCGGCGATCGCGGCGGCGGTATAGGGACCGACGCCGGGCAGCGCGCGCAGCGCCGCCTCGGTCTCCGGGAAGCGCCCGTCGAGTTCCTGCGCCACCACGCGGGCGCATCTGAGCAGGTTGCGCGCGCGCGCGTAATAGCCGAGCCCGGCCCAGGCGGCCATCACCTCCGCGTCCGGGGCGGCGGCGAGATCGGAAACCCTCGGCCAGCGGGCGACGAAACGCTCGAAATAGCCCTTCACCGCGGCGACCGTCGTCTGCTGCAGCATCACCTCGGAGAGCCAGACGTGATAGGGATCGGGCCGCGCCCCGCGCAGCCGCTCCGCCGGGGGCACGCGCCAGGGCATCGCGCGCGCCATCCGGTCGTACCAGCCGAGGAGTTCCGCCGCCATCACCGCCCCGGATCGCCCGCCCGCGTCGCCGTCCAACAGATCCCCTCCTGACAAGCGCCCGCGCCCGCGCTAGCCTCGCCGCCTTCGCCTCGTGACGGAAGCTGGCATGGCCGGGAAAACAGACAAGCGCAACCCCCCGGGCCGGGCCGGGGGCGGCGGCCCCGCCGAACGCCGCGGCCGCGGCTTCACGCGCGCGGGCGGGCTCATCGACGCGCAGATGGGCCGCGTCACGGCGCGGCGCGGGTATCTCGAGGCGCGGCTGGCGGCGCTCTGGCCCGAGATCGCGGGGCCCGAGATCGCCCGGGTGACGCGGCCGGTGAAGCTGACGCTCGCGCGCGGTCCCGCCGGGGGGGCGCTCAGCCTCGCGGTGCTCGGCGCGCTGGCGCCGCAGGTGCAGATGATGGCGCCCGCGATCATCGAGCGGGTGAACGCGGCGCTCGGCCCCGGCACGGTGCGCCGGATCACGCTGACCCAGTCGCCCCGCGCCTTCGCCGGGGCCGCCGCGCCGCCCCCCGCCCCGCCGGCGCCGCCGGCGCGCGTGCCGGTCGAGGCGGTGCCGGAGGAAATCTCAAGTATTGGTGATGACGATCTGCGGCGGGCATTGGAGACATTGGCGCGCAATGTGCTATCCCGGAAGCCCGATTTTTCCTGATGGATCCGACCATGACCCTGACCCTGTCCCGCCGCGCGATGCTCATGTCCGGACTGGCCGCCGGCCTCGCCGTGCCCGCCCTCTCCCTCGCGCAATCGGGCGACGGTCAGGCACCCGCCGAGGCGCCGGCCGGGGGAACGCCGGCTGTCCAGGACATGACGATGGGCGAGGCGGACGCGCCGATCACCATGGTCGAATATGCGATGTTCACCTGCCCGCATTGCGCGGATTTCGTGAAGGAGGTCTTTCCGAAGATCAAGGAGAACTACATCGACACCGGCAAGGTCCGGCTGGTGTTCCGCGAAGTCTATTTCAACGCGCCGAGCCTCTGGGCGGCGATCATCGCCCGCTGCGCGCCCGCGGACCGCTATTTCGGCATAGCCGACCTGCTGTTCTCGACCCAGGCGGGATGGCTCAACTCGACCGACGGGCCGACGATCATGAAGAACCTCTACGGCATCGGCCGGCAGGCGGGCCTCACCGACGCGCAGATGGATGCCTGCCGCCAGGACACCGCCTTCGCCGAGGCGCTGGTCGCGAACTACCAGAAGCACCAGGCCGAGGACGGGATCGACGCGACGCCGACCTTCATCATCAACGGCGAGAAGGTCGAGAACGCGCCTTACGAGGTGTTCCAACAGAAGTTCGACGCGATCCTCGCCGCCAAGGGCTCGAACTGAGCGGGGCTCAGCGCGGCCGGCGCGCGGTCGGGGCGTGAAAGGCCGGGGGCTTGCCCCGGATCCAGGCGCGGAAGCGGGCGAGGTCGGGATGGGCGCGCAGCGCCGCGACGGTCGCGTAATTCCGCGCGAGTTCTCCCTCGCTCAGCGTCGCATGAATCGTGTTGTGGCAGATCTGGTGAAGGAGCACCGTGGGCCCGCGCTTGCCGCCCTTGAGACGGGGCACGAGGTGATGGATGCTCTGGCGCGCCTCGGGCGGAATCGGCCGGTCGCAGAGCGGGCAGATCGGATGCTCCATCGCCGCAGGATGCGCCGGGCCGGAGCCGGGGCCAAGGGGGCGGAATGAGCGCGGAGGAGGTCGAGGCGCTGGTGATCGGCGGCGGACCCGCGGGGCTGATGGCCGCGGAGATGCTGGCCGGCGCAGGGGCGTCGGTGCTCGTGACCGAGGCGAAACCCTCGCTCGGGCGCAAGCTCCTGATGGCGGGGAAGTCCGGGCTGAACCTGACGAAGGACGAGCCGGCGGCGGCATTCCTCGCGGCCTACGGGCCGGAAGGCGCCTGGCTCGCGCCGTTTCTCGCCGAATTCGGCCCCGGCGAAGTGATGGACTGGGCGCGGGGACTCGACCAGCCGGTCTTTACCGGAACCTCCGGCCGGGTCTTTCCCGAGGCGATGAAGGCCTCGCCACTGCTGCGCGCCTGGGTGGCGCGGCTCTCCGGGCTCGGCGTCGGCTGGCGGATGCGCTGGCGTTTCACCGGCTGGGAGGGGGAGGCCGCGACCTTCGAGACGCCCGGGGGACCGCGCGCCCTGCGCGCCGGGGCGACGGTGCTCGCGCTCGGCGGCGCCTCCTGGTCGCGCCTCGGCTCGGACGGCGCCTGGGCGCCGGTGCTGGCGGGCGAAGGCGTACCCCTTACCCCCTTCGCACCTTCGAACACCGGCTTCCGGATCGCATGGTCCGAGGCGATGGCGCGGCATTTCGGCGCCGCGATCAAGCCCGCCCGGCTTCGCGCGGGCGGGTCGGAGTCGCGGGGCGAGATCGTGCTGACGGCGACGGGGATCGAGGGCGGCGGCGTCTACGCGCTCGGGCCGGCGCTCCGCGCGGGGGCGGAGGCGCGGCTCGATCTGGTGCCGGATCTCCCCGAGGAAGTGGCGCGGGCGCGGCTGGCGCGGCCACGCGGCGGGGCGAGCCTCTCGAACCACCTGCGCAAGACCCTGCGCCTGCCGCCGCAGAAGATCGCGCTGCTGCGCGAATGCGCGCCGGAGGCGCTCGACGATCCGGCCGCGCTCGCCGCGGCGGTCAAGGCGCTCCCGCTCCGCCTCGACGGGCCGGGTCCGCTCGACGCGGCGATCTCGACGGCGGGGGGCGTCGCCCCGGCCGCGCTCGACGCCGATCTGATGCTCCGCGCGCGGCCCGGCGTGTTCTGCGCCGGCGAAATGCTCGACTGGGACGCGCCGACCGGCGGCTATCTGCTGACCGCCTGCCTCGCGACCGGACGCCACGCCGGCCGCGCGGCGGCGCGCCGGCTGGGTCGCGCGGCCGGCTGAGCCGGGGCGGTTCAGAGTTCGCGCAGCGCGGCCCGGACCTCGAGCCGGCTCACGCCGATGTCGCGCAGCACGCTGTCCTCGCAGGTCAGGAGCATCCGGTACTGTTGACGTGTCCGCGCGATCGCCTGGCGCCGGGCCATCGCGGCCCGGGCGCGCCGCGCGAGTTCGGCCAGGAAGCCGCGAAGGTCGTAGCCGTGGCGGGCCTCGGGCCGTTCATGCATTTCGATGAAAACGCTCATCTCTTTATCCCCTGTTGCAATCTGTCCCCCCGAACGGATCGGGTGCGGAGAGGTTTAACGGGTGAGTCGTGACGGCGCCGTGAGCGGGGCGTGACGCGATCGCGTGACACGTGGCCCCGTGAGGAAAGGCGGTCAGGGCCGCCGCAGCATCGCGATCCGGATGAAGAGCCGCTCGACCAGCGCCGCCGCCGGGACCGGACGGGAGGAGCGCAGGTCGAGCTCGGTATCGACGATCCAGCCGAGGGCGCGTTCCAGCCGGTCCGGCCCGAGCGCGGTCGCCTGCCGCGCCATCCGCGCCCGCCGCGGCCCGAAGACCGGCGGACGCGCGCGGGAGAGCGCCGCCTCCGCCCCTTCGGGCGCGATGGCGGCGGCGTGGAGCGCGCGGAAATGCCGCGCGGCGGCGATGGTGAGGCCCGTCGCGCCGGTCTGCCCGGCGAGCCGCCGGATCTCGCGCGCGACTTCGGTGGCGCGTCCCTCGGCCACGTGATGCATCAGCGTGTCGAGATCCGCGTCCTGGCCGCGCGGCGCCAGCGCCGCGACCTCCTCGGGCGAGAGCGGCGCCGGATCGCCCTGCTTGTAGAGGGCGAGCGCGATCAGGAATTGCGCGAATTCGCCCGGCTCGAGCCCCCGACCCAGCGCCTCGAGATCGGCGAGCGCCTCGGGGGCGACCGAGGCGACGCCCTGTTTCGCGAGATCGGCGCCGATCTCGGCGCGGCCCGGCGGATCGGCGTAGAGGCCGATCGCGACCGCCTTCGGGGCTTTCTCGAAGAGCTTGCGGAGCGCGCTCGACGCGTTGAGCTGGCCCGCGGTCACGAGCAGGCGCGCGTCGCCCGGCCGCCAGTCGTCGAGCGCGGCGGCGAAAAGCGGCGCGAGCCCGTCGCCCGCCTCCTCGACTAGCACGAGCCGGGGACCGGGGAAGAAGCCGATCGCCTTCACCGCGTCGGCGAGCGCGGCCGGGTCGCGGCGCAGATCGGCGCCGCCGATCCGCGTCAGCCGCATCTCCTCCGCGCCCGCCGGCCCGATCATCGCGGGGACGAGCGCGGCGCGGCGCAGCGCGACGAGCGAGGAATCGGGACCGTGGAGCAGCGCGCCCGCGCCCTTCGGATCCGGCGCGTCGAGATAGCGCGCGGCGTCGCGGCCGGCGAGCTTCATTGCCCGCGCTGGCCGGCGGTGACCGCGAGTTCCATCACGATCTGATCGGCCAGCGTGCGGGCGAGCCGCACCTGGGCGTCGCGCGCGGCGACGAGGCTGGCGAAGGCCGAGGAATTGTCGCCCTCCGGCGCGCTGTAGGCGGTCGAGGAGGTGACGGTTCCCGAGAAGACCGGCGCCCCGCCCCCGAGCGGCAGCACGTCGTAGCGCGCCACCCCTGTCACGTCGTAGCGGGTCGTGTAATCCTGCTGCGTCAGCGCCGAGCCCTGGCTCCGCAGGTCGAGCGCGACCCTCAGCCGGTAGCGCGGCTGGTCCGGCTGGCCGAGCCGCGCGAGAAGCTGCTCGCGCATGTCGAAGCCGGGCTGGCCGTCCGGGGTTTCGAGCATGAACTGGCCCCGCATCCCGGCCGCCGGCGAACCCTCGCCATAGAGCGGGCGGAAGCCGCAGCCCGCGAGCGCGAGGCCCGCGAGGCAGAGGGCGAGGAAGCCCCGGCGGTCAGAGCACCACATTCACGATCCGGTCGGGCACGACGATCAGCTTCTTCGGCGTCGCGCCGTTCAGCGCGCGCCGCACGGCGGCGTCGGCCAGAACCAGCGCCTCGATCGTCGCCTTGTCGGTCCCGCTCGGCACCGCGATCTCGGCGCGGCGCTTGCCGTTGACCTGCACCGGCAGCGTCACCTTCGCCTCGACGAGCAGCGCGGGATCGGCCTCGGGCCAGGGCGCGCGGGCGATCAGCCCCTCGCCGCCCAGCATCTCCCACATCGCCTCGGCGAGATGCGGCGTCATCGGACGCTGCAGCAGCGCGAGCGCGCGGGCGCCCTCGCGCCGGGCCGCGACGAGACCCGGCGCGTCGCCGGCGGGTTTCGCGAGCAGGCTCGTGAGTTCGTAGAGCTTCGCGATCGCCTTGTTGAAGGCGAAACCCTCGATCCCCTCGGTCACGTCGCGGATCGCGCGGTGGACGGCGGAGCGGAGCTTCGACGCCTCGTCGCTCTCGCCCGCCGGGCCCTCGGGCGCCTGGGCGATCTCGGAGACGACGCGGTGGACGCGGGCGAGATGGCGCGAGGCGGCCTCCGCGCCCGAGGCGGTCCATTCGACGTCGCGCTCCGGCGGGCTGTCGGAGAGCACGAACCAGCGCGCGGTATCGGCGCCGTACTGGGCGATGATCGCCTCGGGATCGACGGTGTTCTTCTTCGATTTCGACATCTTCGTCGAAGGCCCCACGATGATCGGGGTGCCGTCGGCGAGCCGGGCGCCGCCCTCGTCGCGGATCACCTCGGAAGGCTCGCGCCAGACCAGCCGGCCGCCCTCCCCTTCCGTCGCATAGGTCTCGTGCGTCACCATCCCTTGCGTGAAGAGCGCGCTGAACGGCTCGGCGGCGGAGGCGGGCAGGTGGCCGGTCTCGCGCATCGCGCGGGCGAAGAAGCGCGAATAGAGCAGATGCAGGATCGCGTGCTCGACGCCGCCGATGTACTGGTCGACGTTCATCCAGTACTCCGCGTCCTCCATCGAGGTCGGCGTCGCCGCGTGTGGCGCGGTGAAGCGGGCGTAGTACCAGGAGGAATCGACGAAGGTGTCCATCGTGTCGGTCTCGCGCCGCGCGGGCGCGCCGCAGGCGGGACAGGGAGTGTCCTTCCAGCTCGGATGATGGTCGAGCGGGTTGCCCGGCTTCTCGAAGGTCACGTCCTCGGGCAGCCGGACCGGCAGGTTCTCCTTGCGCTCCGGCACAACGCCGCACTTCTCGCAGTGCACCATCGGGATCGGGCAGCCCCAGTAACGCTGGCGGCTGACGCCCCAGTCGCGCAGGCGGTACTTGGTCTCGCCCCGGCCGTGGCCCTCGGCCTCGATCTTCGCGATCACGGCGGCCTTGGCGTCCTCGACCTCCATCCCGTCGAGGAAGCCCGAGTTCACGAGCCGCCCGGGCCCGGTATAGGCCTCGGTCCCGACCTCGAAATCCGCGCCCTCCGGGCTCACTACCACGGTGACCGGCAGGCCGTACTTCCGCGCGAAATCGAGATCGCGCTGGTCATGCGCCGGGCAGCCGAAGATCGCGCCCGTACCGTAGTCCATCAGAATGAAGTTCGCGATGTAGACCGGCAGTTTCCACGCCGGATCAAAGGGATGCGTGACCGTGATCCCGGTGTCGAATCCCTTCTTCTCGGCGGTCTCCAGCTCCTCCTCGGAGGTGCCCATCCGCCGGCATTCCGCGACGAAGGCGGCGACCTCGGGATCGCCCTCCAGCGCCTTCGCCAGCGGATGGTCGGGCGAGATCGCGGCGAAGCTCGCGCCATAGAGCGTGTCGGGACGGGTCGTGTAGACCTCGAGTTCCCCGAACCCCTCGGGCGCGCCGGTCGTGGCGAAGCGGAACTGCAGCCCCCGGCTCTTGCCGATCCAGTTGCGCTGCATGATCCGGACCTTCTCCGGCCAGCCGGTCAGCCCGTCGATCGCCTCGAGGAGCTCCTCGGAATAGTCCGAGATCCGGAAGAACCACTGCGTGAGTTCGCGCCGCTCGACCGGGGCGCCGGAGCGCCAGCCCTTGCCGTCGATCACCTGCTCGTTCGCGAGAACCGTCATGTCCACGGGGTCCCAGTTCACCACCGCCGACTTGCGGGTGACGAGGCCCTTTTCGTACATGTCGAGAAACAACGCCTGCTGCTGGCCGTAATACTCCGGGTCGCAGGTCGCGAATTCGCGGCTCCAGTCGATCGAGAGGCCGAGAGGCCGGAGCTGCGCCCGCATCGCGTCGATGTTCTGGTAGGTCCAGGCGCCGGGATGGACGCGCTTCTCCATCGCCGCGTTCTCGGCGGGCATGCCGAAGGCGTCCCAGCCCATCGGATGCAGCACGTTGAATCCGCGCGCGGACTTGTAGCGCGCCACCACGTCGCCCATCGTGTAGTTGCGCACGTGGCCCATGTGGATGCGCCCCGAGGGATAGGGGAACATCTCGAGCACGTAGTACTTCGGCCGGCTCGGGTCGCGCGTCGCGCGGAACACTTCCGCCTCGGCCCAGGCGGCCTGCCATTTCGATTCGATCTCGCTCGCGACATACCGCGACATGGGCTCAATCCCGTTCTGCGTGGCCGCGCGCGGCGCGGCGTTACTGCGAGCCGGCGATGCGGATCTGACGCGCGCGGGTCAGGATCGCGTCCTCCAGCCGGCGGTTGTCTTCCTCGGTCACCGGCACCGCCCGCCCGCCGACCTGCCGGAAGGCCGCGACCTTCAGCGAGCGCGCGTCGAGCGCGGGCGAGGTCACGTAGACCGTCGCCTTGAACGGCGTCGGATCGCCGGCGATCCGGCCCCAGCCGGTGATGATGATGCCCGAGAACGGATCGACGCTCTCGAGCGGCAGGAAGGACAGCGTGTCGAGCGAAGCCTGCCAGATCTCGCCGCTGACCGGGACGCCGGCCCGGGGGCGCGAACTGTTCCGGAACAGGTCGAAGATCGACTCGTCGGGGATCTCGTACTCCGCCTTGCGGGTCTGTTCCGCGCGGCGGCCCTGCTCGGCCGGGTCGCCGCAGGCGACGAGCGCGGCGCAGCCGGCGAGGAGGAACCAGAAGGGGCGCATTCGGACCACGTGGCCTTCCAAAGCTGAGGAATTTCAGAGCGGCTATGTAAAGGCTCGGCCGGCCGCCGGCAAGCTATAACCCCCCGCGCCGGAGCCGCGCGCCGGACCGCGCCGGAAGGGCCCAGGAAGCAACGGGCGATGGCCTTCGTTTACTGTGGCAAGAGTGCATCAATCCCAAGGCCTTCATGGAAGCCTTCCTGTACTTTGCTTGACCCTCCGGCGAGCTTTGAGCGAAACAAATCGTACCTGATCCGGGCACTCCGGGTTTGAGATGGGTTTCGATCTTAAGGACAAGAGGAAACAATGAAAAAGGTTCTCTTCGCCTCGTCCGCTCTCGCCGCTCTGGCGATCGGTGGCGCGGCGTCCGCTCAGGGCATCTCCCTGTTCGGTACCGCTCGCCTGGGTCTCGGCTACGGCATCAACAACGACGGCACCGTCGACCGCGACGCCGACGGCTCGCCGACCGATGACATGCACGCCGTTTCCCGCGTCCGTTTCGGCGTCAACATGACCGGCGAAACCAACTCGGGCATCACCTTCGGTGCGACGATCCGCGCGGACAACGCGATCGGCGGCAACGGCGGCGCCGAGAACCACATCGGCCAGACCGCCGGTGAGGTCTTCGTGTCGGGCAGCTTCGGCACCCTGACCTACGGCGACACCAACGCGGCCGACGAGCAGTGGGTCGGCGACCTGATCGGCGACTACTCGCTGACCGGTCTCGGTGACCTCGACGAAACCGTCTTCCTCTCGAACGGCGGCGGCTTCGGCAACGACAACACCAACGACTTCTTCTCGGATCCGGAAGCGCGTCCGACCGTCCGTTACGACTTCGAGATCGCCGGCTTCGGCCTCTCGCTGTCGGCCAACAAGGACCTGAACTCCTACGGCGTCGGCGGCGGCTATGCCGGCAACTTCGGCGGCGGCACCTTCAACATCGGCCTCGGCTACTACGACTACACCGAGTTCGACATCATCTCCGGCACCACGATCGACACGGTCCCGGGCGGCAAGCAGTACTCGGCGGTCATCGGCGGCACCTTCGGTGACTACGGCGCCAACGTGATCTACGACAACGCCGACTCCGACGGCGCGGACTTCTCGACCCTCGGCATCGGCCTGACCGCCGGCTTCGGCGACTTCGACCTCGGCGCCTGGTACCGCCAGGTGATCGACGCCGGCGGCGCGCTGGACGGTTGGGACGGCGCCGACGCCTACGCCTTCACCGGCCAGTACGACCTCGGTGGCGGCGCGACCGTCAACGGTGGTGTCGAGTGGACCTACGACACCGACGACATCGAAGGCGCGACCGTCGCGGACTTCGGTATCTCGATGGCCTTCTGATCCTCTACGGGACAGTGAGCATGGAAAGGCGGGCAAAAGCCCGCCTTTCTTTTTTGGTTCGGGGCCTTGCCCGGGACCGCGCTTTCCCGGTTTGACACGGCGGGGCCCGTGACTATTCTGCCGCCTCCCTGTCGTTTCGGAGGCTCGACCATGTCACTCGCGGAAATCCGGGATCGGGTCGCGCGTGCCCTGGAGCGCGCGGGGCGGGCGCCGGATTCGGTCACGCTCATCGCCGTCTCGAAGACCCAGCCACTCGACCGCGTGACCGACGCGCTCGACCAGGGCCAGCGCGTCTTCGGCGAGAACCGGGTGCAGGAGGCGGCCGGCAAGTGGCCGGCGCTGCGCGAGCGCTACGGGCCGGTGGACCTGCACCTGCTCGGACCGTTGCAGAGCAACAAGATCGGCAAGGCCTTCGAGCTCTTCGACGCGATCCACAGCCTCGACCGCGAGAAGCTCGCCTCCCGGCTGGCCGCGGCGGCGCAGGAGGCCGGGCGCTGCCCGGAACTCTTCGTCCAGGTCAATACCGGGCGCGAGCCGCAGAAGGCCGGGCTCGATCCCGACGCGGTGGACGCCTTCCTCTCCGCCTGCCGCGAGGTCTACGATCTGCCGGTCGCGGGCCTCATGGTGATCCCGCCCTTCGACGCCGATCCCGCGCCGCATTTCGCGATGCTGCGCGCGATGGCGGAGCGCAACGGGATCGCCGGGCTCTCGATGGGCATGAGCGACGATTTCGAGATCGCCATCGCCGAGGGTGCGACCCATGTCCGGGTCGGCTCGGCGATCTTCGGCGCGCGTCAGCTCCGGACCTGAGCCCCGGGCGGGCCGAGGAAGGCGCGGAGCCGCTCCACGAGCGCCTCGCGCCGCCGGGGCGTCGTCTCGCATTCCCAGACCGTCAGTACGCGCCAGCCCCGGGCCTCCAGCGCCGCGCGGGCGGCGCCGTCGCGCGCGACATTGGCCTCGAGCTTCGGGATCCAGAATTCCGGCCGCGATTTCGGCAGCCGGGAGCGCCAGCAGCCGGGATCCGGATGGCGGTGCCAGAAGCAGCCGTGGACGAAGACGACGGCGCGCCGCCCCGGAAAGACCAGATCCGGCACGCCGGGCAGGTCGCGGCGATGCAGCCGGAAGCGGTAGCCCATCGCATGCGCGAGGCGGCGCACGCGCAGCTCGGGCTTCGTGTCCTTGCCCTTCACCAGCGCCATCTGCGCGGAGCGCGCGGGATCGACGGCGGCGGAGGCTTCCGCGGTCACCCCGCCCGGCGCAGCGCCTCCACCTGGGCGCGGTAGTCCCGGGTCTCGCGGTAGAGGATCACCCGGCTCGGCAGCACCGTCACCTGCCAGCCCCCCGGCAGCGCGCCGAGGATCAGCGTGAAGAGGTCGCGCACCGTCACCGGTCCCTCCGGAACCGTGATCGTCCGGAACATCATGTCGCGATGCCCGCCGCGCCATGCCCCCCTCCCCGTGCCATCGGATTCGTAGCGCAGCAGATAGGGCAGACCGGCCTTCAGGGCCATCACCGCCTCGAGCACGTCATGCGTGCCGGGCGGCAGCAGGGTGACCTCGCGGTCGATGTCGATCGGGAAGTCGCTGTCGAAGGGCGCGGGCTTCTGGTCCTCGCGATTGCGGCCGGGATCGTTGGAGCCGAAGCCCGAGAAGTTCCAGGCCGGGCGCTGGCCTTCGAGCCGGGTGAATTCCTCGATCAGCATGGTCTCGAGGTCGAAGGTGGAGAAGACGAAGATCCGCGCCGCCTTGAAGGTGATCCGGCGGGGGTCGAGGCCGCGGCGATGCCGGACGCTGCGCGCGTGCCGGCTCAGCCTTTCGCGGAAGCCGGCCTGGGCGTCGGTCTTGCCGACATAGACCAGCGTGCCGTCGAGATAGAGCAGATAGGCGCCCTGCGCCCCCTCCGGGATGCGCGCCACCGCCTCGGCGGAGAGCGGCTCGGCGGGGAGCGCGGCGAAGAAGGCGGGAAGCTGGTCGCGCATCACCCGCGGGATGTCGAGTTCGAACTCGCCATAGCCGACCGGCGTGCCCGGAGGATGCGCCGCCGGTGGACGCCCGGCCGGCGAAGGCCCCTGCCCGGCGCGGCCGGTCCCGGCGTCGGTCGCTCCGCCGAGGAATCCGGCGTCCCGGTCCTCGGGCATCACGCGGCGCGGCGCCGGCCCGCCCCCGGCGCGGTCCTGTCGAGCGTCGCGCCGAGCGCGCGGGCCGCCGCCTCGGCCAGCTGGGTCGGGACGGCGTTGCCGAGCTGGCGCATGTTCTCCGACCAGGAGCCGATGAATTCGTAGTCGTCCGGCAGGCCCTGAAGCCGCGCGGCCTCCCGCACCGTCAGGTAGCGCACCGAGCCATCGGGCAGCGCCAGCATGTTCTCGCCGCCCGGTACGCCGTGGACGCCCGCCTTCAGCGCCTTCGCCGGCTGGTCGAGCGGGCTTCCGGTATGGCCGGGATAGGCGCGCGCCCCCGGCTGGGCGACATGGTTCGCGAGCGCGCCGGTCCCGGGCGCGCCGAGGCCCGCGAGCGCGTCGCGCACCGTGCGCCAGGGCAGCGTCTCCGGGCGGACGCCGGCGGCGGCCAGACGCCGCGCCAGGCCCGCGTCCTGCGCCGGCGGCGCCGCCGGCCGCGCGATCCCGTGCCGCGCCCAGTATTCGCCCGTGACCCACTGCTCCCAGACCAGCCGCTCGCGCGAATGGGTCGGTTCGAGTTCCGGCGGCGCGAGGCCGAGGTCGGCGCGGAGGCCCATCAGGATCACCCGGTGCCGCTTCTGCGCCGCGCCGAAATCGGCCGCGTTCACCGAATGCACCCCGACGCGGTATTCCGGCGCGCCCCTGAGCCGCGCCCGATGCGCGAGCCGCGATTCGCCATCGCGCAGCGCCTTCGACGGTTGGCCCAGCGCCTTCAGGATCCAGTCGAGATATTCGGCGAAGGCGGGCCGGGTCAGGCCGCGCACATTCTCGAAGAGGAAGGCGCGGGGCCGGGTCTCGCGCACCGCGCGCACCGCCTCGGGCCACATGTCGCGCCGGTCGTCCTGGCCGCGATGCTTGCCGCCGATCGAGAAGGGCTGGCAGGGCGGCCCGCCCGCGACGAGATCGAGCCCCGCGTGGCCGGTCCAGTCCACGCCGCGCACATCGCCCTGATCGAGCGGCCAGTCGCGCACGTGGTCGAGGCCCCGGTCGCGGTTGTGGCGCACGTTCTCGACCGAATGGCGGTCCCATTCAACCATGCGCGCGGCCGCGAACCCCGCGCGGGAAAGACCCAACGCCAGACCGCCGCAGCCTGTGAACAACTCGACGCTCGACCTCACCGCGACGCCCTTCCTGACCGTCCCGCCACTTTGCCGTGTCCCGTCCCGCGGGACAATCCGAAAAACTCCCATGCCGGATTTGTACCTGATTTGTTCCCGCTCGCCAAGCACCGCCCGACGCCGATCCCGGAGCCTTCGCCCGGTTGGTCAACGCCCGGTCACGATCACCCGCGACCGGGGAGTCCAGCGCGCGAGGATCCAGACGAGATCCGCCCCCCGGAAGGCGACGCAGCCGGCCGTCGGCCGCCGCGGCCGCCGCCAGAGATGCAGGAAGATCGCGCTGCCGCGCCCCGGCACGACCGGATGGCGGTTCCAGTCGAGCACGCCGACGAGATCGTACATCGGATCGGCGCGCCGCAGCCGCTCGTGGCACGCCGCGCGCGGCAGGGAAACCGCGGTGTTGTAGGCCGGATCCGCCGGATCGTCGGACCATCCGTCGCGCGGCCCGATCGCCCGGCCGCCCCGGAGCGCCCGCGCGCCCGCCCGCCCGATGGCGCGATCCGGGCGATAGAGCAGCGCCTCGAGCCGATGCGCGCCCGCCGGCGTGACCCCGTCGCCCTCGCTCCGCTTCGCGCCGATCCCGCCCCGGCCCACCGCGCAGGGAAAGCGGCGCCCGGCGAACCGCGCGCCCCAGGGGCCGACGAAAAGATGCGGCGTCACAGCAGATGGCCGCTCTTCGCCGCCTTCACCCGCAGATAATCCTCGTTGAACCGGGTGAGCCCGACGCGCAGCGGCACCCGCTCCGTGACCTCCAGCCCGCAATGCGACAGCATCGCGACCTTGCGCGGGTTGTTCGTCATCAGCCGGACCTTCGAGAAGCCCATCGTCTTCAGGATGTTGGCGCCGAGCCGGAAGTCGCGCTCGTCATCCTCGAACCCCAGCCGGTGGTTCGCCTCCACCGTGTCGAACCCCTCGTCCTGCAGCGCATAGGCCCGCATCTTGTTCGCAAGCCCGATCCCCCTGCCCTCCTGGTTCAGGTAGAGCAGGACGCCCGCCCCCCCGGCGCCGATCTGCGCCAGCGCGGCGCGCAGCTGCGGGCCGCAGTCGCATTTCAGGCTCCCGATCACGTCGCCGGTGAAACAGGCGGAATGCAGCCGGCAGAGCACCGGCTCGGCCCGGTCCGGCGCGCCGATCTCGACCGCGTAATGCTCCTCGCCGCCGTCGCCGGGACGAAAGACGTGCACCCGCCCCGCCTCCGACACTTCGAGCGGCACCCGCGCGGCGGCCACGTCGCGGAGCGGGCCGGGCTCGTCGTGGATGAAGGAGATGTCGAGCGCGCTGATCCCCTCGGCGATCAGCCCCGGCACCTCGCCGGGCGCCACGGGCGCGACGAGCGCCGCGGGCAGGAGCCGCGCCTGTTTCGCGAGCCGGATCGCCGCGCGATGGAGCGCCGCCGAGCCGTCGCGGCGCGTCGCATAGGGGCCCTTCATCGGATAGCGCAGATCGGCCGAGGGATCGGCCGTGGCGCGCACCCAGCCGAGATCGGCGTCGCCGGGCAGGACCACCCGGGCCACGTCGCCATCATAGGCGCGCGCCTTCAGCGTCTCGGCGCGCCAGTCGGAGATCGCGAGATCGACATGGCCCCGCGCGCGCAGCGCGCCGAGCCGCTCCGCCGTCGCCGTCTCCGCGGCGAGGACCAGCGCCGCCGTCTCGCCCTCGATCAGCAGCACGGGCACGCCGAGGCGCAGATCGCCCCTGAGACGGGCGAGCCTTTCGACGGGACCAGGGCCTAGGGTCATTCTGTGGCACCTCCGGAGGGGCGATCGCGGGATCCCTCACATAGTTCCGGACGCGGCGAAGTGAAACAAAACCCTGCCTGGAGACACGGTCGCGTGAGAGGGACGGCGGAAATATTGCGCGAAAGCGGGGGCCAAAACAACTCACCCCCATGAAGACGCGAAGGGAGCGCGAAATGAGCACTCTGAAGAAGATCCTGATGGTCGACGACGACGCCGACCTGCGCGAGGCGCTGGCCGACCAGCTGGTCATGACCGAGGAATTCGACGTGTTCGAGGCCGGGACCGGGGCCGAGGGGCTCGCGAAGGCGGGCGAGCAGCATTACGACCTCGTCATCCTCGACGTCGGCCTGCCCGACATGGACGGGCGCGAGCTCTGCCGGCTGATGCGCAAGCACGACGTCAAATGCCCGATCCTGATGCTGACCGGCCATGTCTCGGACAGCGACACGGTGCTCGGCCTCGATTCGGGCGCGAACGACTACATCGCGAAGCCCTTCAAGCTTCCGGTGCTGCTCGCCCGGATCCGGGCGCAGCTGCGCCAGCACGAACAGTCGGAGGACGCGGTCTTCGGCGTCGGCCCCTACACCTTCAAGCCGGCGGCCAAGATGCTGCTCGACCCGAAGGAGAAGAAGATCCGGCTGACCGAGAAGGAAACCAACATCCTGAAGTACCTCTACCGCGCGAACGACTCGGTGGTGCCGCGCGACGAGCTGCTGCACGAGGTCTGGGGCTACAACGCCGGCGTGACGACCCATACGCTCGAGACGCATATCTACCGGCTGCGGCAGAAGATCGAACCCGACCCGACCAATGCGCGGATCCTGGTGACCGAGCCCGGCGGCTACCGCCTCGTGCCCTGAGGGGGCTTGCCCTCGCCGCGCGGGCCGCTAGAAACTCCGGGCCCAAGCCCGGAGTTCGCACGAGACAATGCCGCTGAAGGTCTGCACCTGGAACATCAACTCGGTGCGCCTGCGCGAGGAACTCGTGCTGCGCCTGCTGCGCGAGGAAGCGCCGGACATCCTCTGCCTGCAGGAGATCAAGTCCCCGGCCGAGAAGGTGCCGCTCGAAGGCTTCCGCGCGCTCGGCTACGGCCATGTCGTGATGCGCGGCCAGAAGGGCTACAACGGAGTGGCGATCCTCTCGCGCGTGCCGATCGAGGACGCGGGCCAGCGCGACTTCTGCGCGATGGGCGACGCGCGCCACGTCGCGGCGCGGCTGCCGGGCGGGGCGGTGATCCACAATCTCTACATCCCCGCGGGCGGCGACATTCCCGACCCGAAGCTCAATCCCAAGTTCCATCACAAGCTGAGCTTCCTCGAGGAGCTGCGCGCCTGGTTCGCCGCCGAGCGGCCCCACGCGGCGATCCTCGTCGGCGATCTCAACATCGCCCCGCGCGAGGACGACGTCTGGAACCACCGCCAGCTCCTCCGGATCGTCTCGCACACGCCGGTCGAGACCGAGGCGATGGAGGCGATGCGCCTCGCCGGGCACTGGGTGGACGTCACGCGCAAGGACATTCCCGACGGGCGGCTCTATTCCTGGTGGTCGTACCGCTCGCCGAACTGGGAGGCGGCGGACAAGGGCCGCCGGCTCGACCATATCTGGGCGACGCCCGACCTGGCCGAACGCTCGGGCGGCAGCCGGATCCTGAAATCCGCCCGCGGCTGGACCCAGCCGAGCGACCACGTTCCCGTCGTCGCGGAATTCGAGGTTTCATGATGATCGACGCCCGTCTGGACGGCCGGACCGGCCGGCTCACGCTGAACCGGCCGGAGGCGCACAACGCGCTCGACGCCGCCGCGCTCGGGGCGCTGCGCGAGACGCTGGAGGCATGGGCGGAGGAGGATCTCCGCGCCCTCGTGCTGACGGGGACGGGCGGGAGCTTCTGCTCCGGCGTGTCGCTCGGCGACGTGGCGGAACTCGATTTCGCGACGGACAACCCGCTGACGCGCCTCTGCGACACGCTGGAGCGGTTTCCCGCCCCGACGATCGCGGCGCTGAACGGCGGGGTCTATGGCGGCGGTGTCGAACTGGCGCTCGCCTGCGACTTCCGCGTCGGGGTGACGGGCATGCGCGCCTTCGCGCCCCCCGCCCGGCTGGGCATCCATTACGAGCCGGCGGGCATCGATCGCGCGATCCAGCGGCTCGGCGCGCAGATGGCGCGGCGGATCTTCCTGCTCGCCGAGGAATTCGAGGCGGAGGCGCTGCTGGCGCACGGCTTCCTCGATCACCTCGTCGCGCCCGAGGCGCTCGACGCGAAGGTGTCCGGGATGACGGCCACGCTGGAAGGGCTCGCCCCGCTCGCCGTGCGCGGCATGAAGCGCACGATCCTCGAACTGACGCGGGGCGCGCTCGACGCCGAGGCCGCCCGGACCCGCGTCGCCGCCTGCTTCGCCTCGGCCGACCACGCCGAGGGGCTCGCCGCTCGGAAGGAACGCCGCGCGCCCCGGTTCGAGGGCCGCTGAGGCGAGCCCTCCGGGCGGTGGCGCCGCGTCTGGCGCTCCGCCCGTGGCAAGGCCGCGCCCGCGGCGCGCTCCGGAACCTTCGCCTCTCGGGGCGCTCCGCCGGAAGCGGCGCGCCACGTCGCATCCGCCGGCTGTTCGGGCCGCCGGGTGCCCGGCGCGCGGCTCGCTTCTTCCCATGTTTCATATGGGCATGAAATCTATCGGGCAGTCCGCGCAGGAGCCGTCAGGCGCCGGAGCGAGGGGCCCCGCCAACAGGCGGGGAGAAAAAGGACTCGCGGCCAAAGCGCCGCTCCGTCCGATCCCGCCACAGGCGGGATCGCCCCCGCCCGGCTCAGTCCGGCGCCAGCATGTAGCCCGAGCCCCGCACCGTCTGCAGATACCGCGGCGCCTTCGGATCGAGTTCGATCTTGCGCCGCAGCCGGGTGATCTGCACGTCGACCGCGCGCTCCTGCGCCTCGGCGATGCCGCCGCCGAGATCCTCGACCAGTTCCTGCCGGCTCACCGGCTCATGCGCCCGCGCGGCGAAGATGCGCATCAGCATCGCCTCGGTCGCGGTCAGCCGGATCGGCTCGCGCCCGCGCCAGAGCTCGCCCCGCGTCAGGTCATAGCGTACCTCGCCGAGCTGCAGGGTCCTCGGCGGCTCGGCCTTCGCCGGCGGCTTCGGCACCCGGCGCAGGATCGCGTGGATCCGGAGCAGCAGCTCGCGCGGCTCGAATGGTTTCGGCAGGTAGTCGTCGGCGCCCGCCTCCAGCCCCTTGATCCGGTCGTCCGCGTCGCCGCGCGCGGTCAGGAGCAGGATCGGCGTCGAGAGATGCTCGCGCAGGCTCGCGGTCAGCCGGAGCCCGTCCTCGCCCGGCATCATCACGTCGCAGACGATGATGTCGAAATCGAGCCCCTCGAGCAGCCGGCGCGCATGGGCCGCGTCGCGCGCGGCGGTCACCCAGAACCCCTCGCGGGTCAGGAACTTGCGCAGGAGCTCGCGGATGCGCGAATCGTCGTCGACGACGAGCACATGCGCCTCCTTGCCGGGTCTCTCCCCGTTCATGGCCGCGCCGCCTCGAGCGAGCGCAGCACCTGTTCGCGCAGTTCCGGATCGATCATCTGCTCCAGCACCTGGCGGAAGCCGTGCACCGCCTCGGGTCCGGCGTTCGAGAAGGCGACGCGCATGCGCCGGCGCTGCGCGGCGGAGAGCTCCTGCTCGAGCTGCCGGCCGGCCTCGGTCAGATAGAGGTTGCGCTGCCGGCGGTCCTCCCGGCCGACGCGACTCGCCACCAGCCGGTCCTCGACGAGCTGGCGCAGGACGCGGTTGAGGCTCTGCTTCGTGACCCGCAGGATGTCGAGAAGCTCGTTGACCGTGAGCCCCGGCCGGCGGTTGATGAAATGGATCGCGCGATGATGCGCCCGGCCGTAGCCGCGCTCCTCCAGCATCCGGTCCGGATCGGCGGTGAAGCCGCGATATGCGAAGAACATCAGTTCGATACCCTGGCGCAGCTGCTCGTCCGTCAGGAACAGGAGCTGCTCGCCCCGGGTCGTGGTCGCGGAATGCCTGCCCTGTGCCATGTCCTGCCTCGCAGCCCCTCGTCGGGCCGCCTTGCTCCTCGGGCGCGCAGTTTATGTCAGACATGTTGACATTCCAAGGGGCGAATGATACCGCCAAGGCCGAAGCCGGGAAAGAAACTGTCGCACGCGGCACCGGCTGCGAAACAAGCTGAAACGAGACTGTGAAATTCTAGGAGCGTATCATGGCTGGGGCGTATGACGACCGCGACGGTGTCATCTGGATGGACGGCGCCTTCGTGCCGTGGCGCGAGGCCAAGGTGCATGTGCTGACCCACGCGCTGCACTATGCGAGCGCCGTCTTCGAGGGCGAGCGGAGCTACGGCGGCAGGATCTTCAAGAGCGCCGAGCACACGACGCGGCTCCTGAACTCCTGCGACCTGCTCGACATGCCGCATCCCTTCTCCTTCGAGGAGATCGAGGCGGCGAAGGCGGCGACGGTCGAGAAGATGAACATGCCGGATTCCTATGTCCGCGCGATCATCTGGCGCGGCTCGGGCGAGGACATGGGCGTGGCGTCGAACCGCAACCCGGTCCATTGCGCGATCGCGGTCTGGGAATGGGGCGCCTATTACGGCGATGCGAAGATGAAGGGCGCCAAGCTCGACATCTCGAAATGGAAGCGTCCGAGCCCGGAGACGATCCCGAGCGCGGCGAAGGCGGCGGGTCTCTACATGATCTGCACCATGTCCAAGCACGCGGCCGAGGCCAAGGGCTGCTCGGACGCGCTGATGATGGACTACCGCGGCTATGTCGCGGAGGCGACCGGCGCGAACGTCTTCTTCGTCAAGGACGGCGAGGTGCACACGCCCGAGCCCGACTGCTTCCTGAACGGCATCACCCGCCAGACGGTGATCGGGATGCTGCGCGCGAAGGGCATCCGCGTGAACGAGCGCCATATCGAGCCGAGCGAGATGGCCGATTTCCAGCAGTGCTGGCTGACCGGCACCGCCGCCGAGGTCACGCCGGTCGGGCAGATCGGCGAGTACAGCTTCGAGGTGGGCGAGCTCACGAAGGAGATCGCGCGCGACTACGAGAAGCTCGTCCGGGGCCAGCTCGTTCCCGCCTGATCCTCCGGACCTTCCGGAAGGGGCCGGCCGCCGTCGCGGCCGGCCTTCCCGTCTCCTGGAGTCGCCATGACCTCCGCGCCCCGCAAGATCATCATCGACACCGATCCCGGCCAGGACGACGCCATCGCGATCCTGCTCGCGCTCGCGAGCCCGGAGCTCGAGGTGCTCGGCCTCACCGCCGTCGCGGGCAACGTGCCGCTCGCGCTGACCGAGCGCAACGCGCGCCGGATCTGCGAACTCGCGGGGCGGAGCGATCTCGCGGTCCACGCCGGCGCGGCCCGGCCGCTCAGCCGGAAGCTCGTCACGGCCGAGGCGGTGCATGGCCGCACCGGGCTCGACGGGCCGGACCTGCCGGAGCCGGTCATGCCGCTCCGCGCGGCCCACGCCGCCGATTTCATCGTCGAGACGCTGCGGCGCGAGGAGCCGGGGGCGGTCACGCTCTGCACGCTCGGCCCGCTCACCAACGTCGCGCTCGCCTTTGCGAAGGCGCCGGAGATCGTGCCGAGGGTGCGCGAGATCGTGACCATGGGCGGCGGCGCCTTCGAGGGCGGCAACACCACGCCGGTCGCGGAATTCAACATCCTCGTCGATCCGCACGCGGCGAAGGCGGTGCTCGGAGCGGCGGGCGCGGCGGGCGTGCCGGTGACGATGATGCCGCTCGACGTGACCCACAAGGCGCTGACGCGGGCGGACCGGATCGCCGCGATCCGCGACCTGCGCACGCCGGTCGGCGACGCGGTGGTCGCGCTGCTCGAATTCTTCGAGCGGTTCGACGAGGCGAAATACGGCACCGACGGCGGGCCGCTGCACGATCCTTGCGTGATCGCCTGGCTGCTCGCGCCCGGGATCTTCGGCGGCGGGCTCGTCAATGTCGAGATCGAGACCGGGTCGGAACTCACGATGGGGCAGACGGTGGTCGACTGGTGGGGCGTCACGACGCGCCCGCGCAACGTCCGCTTCATCCGCGAGATCGACGCCGACGCCTTCTTCTCACTGCTGACCGAGCGGATCGGCCGGCTCCCGCGCGAGGCGGGGCCGAGCCATCCTTGACGCGGCGCCGACGGCCTTCTTGAGAGAAGGGGGCATCCGCGCTACATTATGGGATGTCAGCGCCGGGCGAACGGCGCAAGTCACGGAGGAACAGAAACCTGTCCCAGCACTCCCCGGCGGCCTCGGCCGCGTCCCCCGCGGACAGCTTCATGCCCGCTTCGGGGAAATCCGACGGCGGTTCGCTGCTGTCGACCGTCCTCGCCTCGCTCGAAGACGACAAGGCGGAGGACATCCTCTCGATCCCGCTCGCCGGCAAGTCGGAAATGGCCGATCACATGGTGATCGCCACGGGCCGGTCGTCGCGCCAGGTGGCCGCGATCGCCGAGCATCTCGCCGACCGGCTGAAGCAGGATCTCGGGCTTCTGGTCCGGACCGAGGGCCAGGAACTCGGCGACTGGGTGCTGATCGACGCGGGCGACGTGATCGTCCATGTCTTTCGCCCCGAAGTGCGCGAGTTCTACCAGCTCGAGAAGATGTGGATGCCGCGCGAGGCGGCGAAGCCGACCGCCGCGACCACGGTCTGAGCCAGGCCGGCGCCGCTCCGTCCGGGCGGCGCCCCGATCCCCCGCCCCCCGGCGCCTCGGGAGCCGGAGATGCGCGGGCAGGCCTGCGCGCCCGATCCGCCTGTCCCGGCGCCTCACAGGCGCGCCGCGATCCCGGCGGCGTCGGATTCCGGCCCGCCCGGATCGGTTCCCTCGGCGAAACACGCGACAGTGACGGGATCCGGCCGATCCGGAAAGTGATAGACCGCGCAGGTCCCGAACGGCCCGCCGCCCGAATGGCCGATCGCGCGCCCGGCCTTCCCCATCCTTCCGATCATCAGCCCGAGGCCATAGCCATGCTCCGTCCAGGGCCGCCCCGGCACGGCGTCGCCGAGGCGGCGCGGCGCGCGCATCGCCCGCCATGCCTCGGCGCCGAGCAGCTGGCCGGAGACGAGGCCGCGCAGCAGCATCGCGGCGTCGCGCGCGGAGCCGATCAGGCAGCCGTGATAGACCCATCCCGGATGGTAGCTGGCCGCGGCGCGCCAATGCACGCGCGAGAAGGCCGCGCGCGTGGTCGCGAGTTCGACGCTTCCGAGGCCGAGCGGCCGGAGGATCATCTCGTCGAGCAGGCTCGCGAGGCTCCGGCCCGTCGCCGCCTCGAGATGCTCGCGGGCGAACATGTAGCCGATGTTGGAATAGGCCCAGCCCTCACCCGGCGCGAAGAGCGGCCCGCCCGCCAGCGCCGCGCCGAGGAGCCTGTCGCGCGGCCAGGGATCCTCGCCCGCCGCGACGGCGCGGTGATAGGCGGCGAGGGCGCCGTAGTCCGGCAGCCCGGCGGTATGGGCGAGAAGCTGCCGCGGCGTGTAGCCGGTGCCCTCGAGCGGCGCGTCGAGATCGATCGTGCCACGTTCGTGGAGCCCCAGCGCGCGGATGGCGATCGCGGTCTTGGTGAAGCTCCACCAGGGGAAGATCAGGGTCGGGTCGCCCCGGACGTGCTCCCGGCCGCTTTCGGTGATCGCGAAGGCGTGGCTCTCCGGCATCCGCGTGGCCTAGCACGGATGGCGGGGCGGAGACAGCGCGGCGGCGCGAACGTCTCGACAAGCCGGCCGGCGCGGCCGATCATGAGAACAGGGAGGCCAACATGCGGGTCCATATCCTCGCCATCGGCCGGTTGCGCGGCGGGCCGGAGGCGGCGCTGATCGAAGACTATCTCGGCCGGTTCGACCGAACGGGCCGGGCCCTCGGGCTCGGGCCGGCGCGCGTCGTCGAACTCGAGGACCGCAAGGGCGGCGGCCCGGAGGCCGAGGCCGCGCTGATCGAGGCGGCGCGGCCCAGGGGCTCGCTCCTCGTCGCGCTCGACGAGCGGGGGCAGATGATGACCTCGCCCGAATTCGCGACCAGCCTCGCGCGCTGGGCCGAGACCGGGACGCGCGACCTCGCCTTCGCGATCGGCGGCGCGGACGGGCTCTCGGGGGGGATGCGCGACCGGGCGGACTACCTGCTCTCGCTCGGGCACATGGTCTGGCCGCACATGCTGGTCCGGGTGATGCTCTGCGAGCAGCTCTACCGCGCCGCATCGATCCGCGCGGGCGGCCCCTATCACCGGGGTGGCTGATCGCCCGGGCGCGCCATCGGCGCCGGGTGCCCGTGGTGCCGCTTGTGGAACCAGTGCGCCACCCGGTCGCCGAAGAGATAGACGAGCAGCGCGACGCCGAAGTTGCGCGCGCCCCGCGCGAGCAGCACGGCGACGGTGAAGCTCAGCGTCGGCACGCCGAAGGCGCCCGCGCCGATCATCAGGATCTGCGTCGGCAGCGGCGTGAAGCCGAGCGCCACCACCGCCCAGAAGCCCCATTCCTGCAGGAACTGCTCGGCGTCGCGGAACTGCGCCTGCCAGCCCATCCAGGCGATCAGCGGCGCGCCGATCTGCTCGTAGGCGAGCGCCCCGATCGCGAATCCGGTGATCGCCGAGGCGAAGAACCCGGCGAGCGCGATCGCGGGGATGAGCCAGAGGATGTCGCGGCGAAGCTGCATGAAGGGAACGATCACCGCCTCGATCGGGATCGGCAGGATCGCGCCTTCGAGATAGGCATAGCCGAACAGCGCCGGAAGAGCGAAACGCCGATGCACGACGCGATGGAGGAATTCGCGCGGGTCGCGCAACCACTTCATGAGCAGGCTCCGGCCGCCCGTCTCGATGCCCGGGCCGCTGGCGACTTAATCCTTCCGGCCGCCCGTGCCAAGGCTTCCGGACCGATCGGGGCGGGACGGAGACCGGTTCCGCCCTCTCCGCGCGATGTGCGCCGCGGCGCAAAGTCGCTGGACCGACGGCTGGTTCCGTTCTAAACGGCTGGGATACCCGACCGAATGGAGGCATCCGGCGGAGGGATCGAATTGCGCTCCCTCGCGCGGGGTAAGGCAAGGAGAAGGCGTGTGGCCCATGTAGACGAACCATCCGGAACGCGGCGCGATTTCCTTTACGTCGCCACCGGCGCGGCGGGTGCGATCGCCACCGGAGCCGCCGTCTGGCCGCTCATCAACCAGATGAACCCCAGCGCGGATGTGCAGGCGCTCGCCTCGATCCAGGTCGACATCTCGGGGGTCGAGACCGGCAGCCAGCTGACCATCAAGTTCCTCGGCAAGCCGGTCTTCATCCGCCGCCGCACCGCCGAGGAGATCGAGGCCGGCCGCGCCGTGGAGATATCCGAGCTCGTCGACCCGACGGCCGAGAACGAGAACCTGACCCCCGACGCGCCCGCGACCGACCAGAATCGCACGCTCGACGAGGCGGGCGAATGGCTGATCATGACCGGCGTCTGCACCCATCTCGGCTGCGTGCCGATCGGCGAGGCCGGGGACTTCGGCGGCTGGTTCTGCCCGTGTCATGGCTCGCACTATGATACCGCCGGCCGCATCCGCAAGGGTCCGGCGCCCAGGAACCTGCACATCCCCGTGATGCGCCGCGTTTCCGATACCGTGGTCGAACTGGGCTGAGCGGAACGAGGGAGAGAAAATGTCTGGAATTCCGCACGACCATTACGAGCCCGAGACAGCGGCGGAGAAATGGGTCGAGAGCCGCGTGCCGGTGATCGGCCTCGCGCATGCGACGCTGACCATTCCGACGCCGAAGAACCTGAACTGGATGTGGATCTGGGGCATCGTGCTCGCGTTCTGCCTCGCGCTCCAGATCGCGACCGGCATCGTGCTCGCGATGCACTACACGCCCCATGTCTCGCTCGCCTTCGCCTCCGTCGAGCACATCATGCGCGACGTGAACGGCGGCTGGGCGCTGCGCTACGTCCATGCGAACGGCGCCTCGCTCTTCTTCTTCGCGGTCTACTGCCACATCTTCCGGGGCATCTACTACGGCTCCTACAAGACCCCGCGCGAGATCACCTGGATCATCGGCATGCTCATCTACCTGCTGATGATGGGCACGGCCTTCATGGGCTACGTGCTGCCCTGGGGGCAGATGTCCTTCTGGGGCGCGACCGTGATCACCGGCCTCTTCGGCGCGATCCCGGTGGTGGGCGAGCCGATCCAGACGCTGCTCCTCGGCGGGCCGGCGGTCGACAACCCGACGCTGAACCGCTTCTTCTCGCTGCACTATCTGCTGCCCTTCGTGATCGCGGGCCTCGTGATCGTCCACATCTGGGCCTTCCACACCACCGGCAACAACAACCCGACCGGGGTCGAGGTGCGGCGCACGTCGAAGAAGGAGGCGGAAGCCGACACGCTGCCCTTCTGGCCCTATTTCGTGATCAAGGACCTCTACGCGCTCGTCTTCGTGCTGGTGGTCTTCGCCGCGATCGTGGGCTTCATGCCGAACTTCCTCGGCCACCCCGACAACTACGTCGAGGCGAACCCGCTGCAGACGCCCGCGCATATCGTGCCGGAATGGTACTTCCTGCCCTTCTACGCGATGCTCCGGGCGATCACCTTCGACATCTGGTTCATCGACTCGAAGCTCGGCGGCGTGATCGCGATGTTCGGCTCGATCATCCTGCTCGTGCTGCTGCCCTGGCTCGACACGAGCGCGGTGCGCTCGGGCCGGTACCGTCCGATGTTCAGGATCTGGTTCTGGCTGCTGGTCGTCGATTTCGTGCTGCTGATGTGGTGCGGCTCGCAGCCCGCGGAGCAGCCCTACATCATCATCAGCCAGCTCGCGACGCTCTACTGGTTCGCCTTCTTCCTGGTGATCATGCCGCTCCTCGGCGTGATGGAGAAGCCGGAGACCCCGCCCGCGACGATCGAGGAGGATTTCGCGGCCCACTACAGCCCGGCGACCGGCGGAACCACGCTGGTCGGAAACCCGGCGGAATAAGACGAGCGAGGGACAGAGCCAATGCAAGCCAAGACCATTCTCGTCCGTCTCGCGGGCCCGGCGCTGATCGCGCTCGGCCTCGTCGCGACGCCCGCGATGGCCGCGGAGGAGCCGGAGATCACCGACTTCTCCTTCTCCTTCGAAGGACCGTTCGGCCGGTTCGACCAGTCGCAGCTGCAGCGCGGGCTGCAGGTCTACACGGAAGTCTGCTCGGCCTGCCACGGGCTGAAGTTCGTGACCTTCCGCACCCTGGCCGATCCCGGCGGCCCGGCGCTGAGCGAGGAGGCGATGCGCGCCTTCGCGGCCGAGCATACCGTCACCGACGCCACGACGGGCGAGGACCGGCCGGCGACGCCGACCGACCATTTCCCGATGTCCTCGCTCCCGAACGCGCCGGACCTCAGCCTGATGGCCAAGGCCCGCGCCGGCTTCCACGGGCCGATCGGGCTCGGGATCAACCAGATCCTGTTCGGCATGGGCGGCCCGGAGCACATCGCCTCGATCGTCAACGACTTCACCGGCGAGGAGAAGGAAGAGGCGGGCGTGACGCTCTACGGCAACCACGCCTTCCCGGGCGGCTGGATGGCGATGGCGCCGCCGCTCTCCGACGACCAGGTGGAATACGCCGACGGCACGCCCGCGACGGTGGAGCAGATGGGCGAGGACGTGGCCGCCTTCCTGATGTGGACGGCGGAGCCGCACCTGATGGCGCGCAAGCAGGCGGGTCTCGTCGCGGTGCTGTTCCTCGCGCTGCTCTGCGTGCTGCTCTACTTCACCAACAAGAAGATCTGGTCGCCCTTCAAGGGTGGCAAGAAGCGGGCCTGACCCCAGGCCGGCCCGACGGCATCAAGGCCCCGCCCGACCGGCGGGGCCTTTTCGCTTGGCGGCGATGCCCCGCCCGCTCCTCCGCGCGCCGGCCCGGTCAGTCCCCGGCGTAGCGCTCCTCCGCCCAGGGATCTCCGCGCATGTGATAGCCGTTGCGCTCCCAGAAGCCCGGCGCGTCATGGGCGCGGAACTCGATCCGGCGCAGCCATTTCGCGCTCTTCCAGAAATAGAGCCGCGGCAGCACGAGGCGCATCGGCCCGCCATGCTCAACCGTGAGCGGCGCGCCCTGCCAGTGGGTCGCGAGGATCGCATCCGCCGCGGCGAAATCGGCGAGCGTCAGGTTCGTCTCGTAGCCGTCGTGGCTCGTCAGCATCACCGCCCCCGCTTCCCCGTCAGGCTGGACGAGGTCGAGCAGGTCCCGCGTCAGCACGCCGCCCCAGTCGTTGTCGTAGCGCGACCAGGTGGTGACGCAGTGGATGTCCGAACGGGTCTCGCTCCGGGGCAGCGCGCTGAAAGCCGCCCAGTCGAGCGTGACGGGATTGCCGACCATGCCCCGGATGTCGAGCCGCCAGGCCGTGAGCGGCACCTCGGGCTGTTCGCCGAGATCGAGCACCGGCCAGTCCCGCACCAGATGCTGGCCCGGCGGCAGCCGCTCGGCCTCCGGCCGGCCGTGCTGGCCGGTCAGGAAGCGGCCCTGTTCCGCCCAGGCACGCTTGGTCCGGGTGAGCTTGGTCTCGGGGGGCGTTTCGGCGGGCGTCTGGTCGTCGGACATCGGGCCTCGCTCCTGCATCCTGCGGGCCGCGATGGTTCCAGAGTCCCGCGCGGCTGTAAAGCGGCGGCGCGAGGCCCGGGGCTTTTCGCGGCCCCGCCCGCGCGCTAAGGGGAGGCGCCCGCGCAGAGGAGGAACGCCCCCATGTCGATCAACGGTTTCGGCCATCTGTTCCGCGTCACCACCTGGGGCGAGAGCCACGGGCCGGCGCTCGGCTGCGTCGTCGACGGCTGCCCGCCGGGCGTGGCGCTGTCGGAAGCGGCGATCCAGCCCTGGCTCGACGCGCGCAAGCCCGGCACCAGCCGCTTCACCACCCAGCGGCGCGAAGCCGACGCGGTCGAGATCCTCTCCGGCGTCTTCGAGGGAAGGACCACCGGCACGCCGATCAGCCTGATGATCCGCAACACCGACCAGCGCTCGAAGGACTATGGCGACATCGCCGAGAAGTTCCGGCCGGGCCACGCGGACATCACCTATTTCCAGAAATACGGGATCCGCGACTATCGCGGCGGCGGCCGGTCCAGCGCGCGGGAGACGGCGGCGCGGGTCGCCGCGGGCGGGGTCGCCCGGGCCGCGCTGGCGGAACTCGTCCCCGGGCTGCGGATCCGGGGCGCGATGGTGCGGATGGGGGCGATGGCGATCGATCCCGCCGCCTGGGACTGGGAAGAGGTCGGGGCGAATCCGTTCTGGTGCCCCGACAAGGGCGCGGCCGCGGACTGGGCCGACTATCTCGACCAGCTGCGCAAGTCCGGCAATTCGATCGGCGCGGTGGTCGAGATCCGCGCCGAGGGCGTGCCGCCCGGCCTCGGCGCGCCGGTCTACGGCAAGCTCGACACCGAGATCGCCGCGGCGATGATGTCGATCAACGCGGTCAAGGGGGTGGAGATCGGCGCGGGCTTCGCCTCGGCGGAACTGACCGGCTCGGAGAACGCGGACGAGATCTTCATGGGCAACGACGGCCCGCGCTATTCCTCGAACCACGCGGGCGGCATTCTGGGCGGCATCTCGACCGGGCAGGAAATCGTCGCGCGCTTCGCGGTGAAGCCGACGAGTTCGATCCTGACGCCGCGGCGCACGATAACGAAGTCCGGCGAGGAGACCGAGATCGTGACCAAGGGGCGCCACGATCCCTGCGTCGGCATCCGCGCGGTGCCGGTGGGCGAGGCGATGATGGCCTGCGTCCTGCTCGACCATCTCCTGCTCCATCGCGGCCAGGTCGGCGACCGCGGCGGCCGGATAGCGTAGGGCGGACATCTGTCCGCCACCCCCCGGCCCGCCATCCCGCGCCGCGCCTCTCCGGCGGACCGAGGTCCGCCCTACCGGGTGAGGGCCGCCGCGATCTCGACATGGCCGGACCAGCGGAACTGGTCCACGACCTGGACCCAGTCGAGCCGGTAGCCGCCCTCGGCGAGGATCGCCACGTCGCGTGCGAAGGTGACGGGATCGCAGGAGACCATCGCGACCCGGCGCACGCGGGAGGCCGCGAGCGCGCGCGACTGCGCCTCCGCCCCGGCGCGGGCGGGATCGAGCACCACCGCCTCGAACGCGTCGAGTTCCGCGCCGGTCAGCGGCCGGCGGAAGAGGTCGCGCCGCTCGGTCGTCACGCGACGCAGGCCCCGCGCCTCGCGCCAACCCCGGTCGAGCGCGGCCAGCGCCGGCGCGGAATTCTCCACCGCGCGCACCTCCGCCCCCTCGGCGAGCGGCAGCGAGAAGGTGCCGCAGCCCGAGAAGAGATCCGCGACCCGCCGCGCGCCGCCGGCCGCCTCCAGCACCGCGCCCGTCAGCGCCGCCTGTCCCTCCGCCGTCGCCTGCAGGAACCCGCCCGGCGGCGGCGTCACCCGCGCGGCGCCGAAGGCCTGCCAGGGCGGGCGGCGCAGCGCCACCGTCTCGCCGTTCCAGCTCAGCCGCGCGAACTCGCCCGCCTCCGCCAGCCGCGCCGCCGCGACGAGCCCCGCCCCATCGAGCGGCTTCGCCTCGCGCACGTCGAGATCGAGCCCGCCCTCCGAGCTCGTGAGCGCGAGCCGGATCGTCCCGCCCCGCCCCGCGCCGAGCGCGGTGAACTCGGCGAGGAGCGGCTTGGCCGCGAGCAGTTCGGGCCGGATCAGCGGGCATTCGATAATATCGACCACCGCCTCCGACCGGCGCGCGTGAAAGCCGAGCGCGACGGTCTTGCGCGTCCGCCGCCCGGCGAAGCTCGCGCGCCGGCGGGAGCGCGCCGGCGAGGTCGCGACCGGCCGGAACGGCGCCGAAAGGCCGTGGCGGGCGAGCGCCACCTCGACCGTCTCCCGCTTCCAGCGCGCGAGGAAGGCGTCGGAGGCATGTTGCAGCGCGCAGCCGCCGCAGGTTCCGAAATGCCGGCAGGGCGGCGTCACGCGCTCCGGCGCGGCCTCGACGATCTCGTCCGGAACGAGTATCCCGTCGACGGGCAGGCCCCTCACCCGCTCGCCGGGCAGGGCGAAGGGCACGGTGAGCGCCGCCTCGCCGCCCGCGACGCCCTCGCCCGCGCGGTTCAGCCGCTCGACGCGCGCCTCGCGCGGTGCCTCGCCCGCCTCCGTCATGCCCCGCTCCCCCCGCGGATCCCCGGCCGCCTCAGCGGCGGGGCGGCGCCGCGCCCTCGAGGCCGATCCGCGCGCGCATCTCGGGATCGCGGAGCGAGATCTCCTCGCCCGCGAAGGCCGCCGCCGCGTCGGTGCAGAGCCAGACCAGCGCCTTCGCCGGATCCTCGGGCGCCGCGTGGCTCGCGAAATCCATCTGGCTCACCGGGTTGATGCCCGAGGCCTTGATCCGGCGCTGCATGTCGGTCGCGACCGTGCCTGGCGAGAGGCCGAAGACGCGGATCCCGTGCCCCTTCATCTCGAGATGGGCGCAGCGCGTCAGCATCGCCACCCCCGCCTTTCCGGCGCAATAGGCGCTCCAGCCCTCCAGCGGATTGCGCGCGGCGCCGGAGCTGAGGTTCACGATCACCCCCCGCCCGCGCGCCCGCATCGCCGGGAGGGCGGCGCGCATCCCGTGATAGATCCCCTTCAGATTGACGTCGATGTGATGCGACCACTCGCCCGGATCGCCGGTCGCGAGCGGGGCGATCGGGTCGATCATGCCGGCGTTGTTGATGAGCGCGTCGAGCCCGCCCAGCCAGTCCGCGGCGTGGCCGATCGCCGCCTCCACCTGGGAATAGCGCGCCACGTCGCAGGTCATCGCCTCGACCCGCGCGCCGCCGGCGCGCAGCTTCTCCGCGAGCGCCGTGAGCCCCTGCGACGAGCGTGCGAGCAGGAGCAGGCTCGCCCCCTCCGCCGCCATCGCCTCCGCCGCCGCCGCGCCGATCCCCCGGCTCGCGCCGGTGATCACGATCGTCTTGCCGGCCAGCCTGTCGCCCATGGGTATTCTCCTTCGATCCGCGGGGCCGATAAAGGCGCGGGGATACCCGGAACGCAACCCCGCCATCGGAACCGGCTCGCGGTTGTCTCCCCGGGCGGAAGGGATTACCTCTGCCAGGTCCCGTCCTGCCAAAGGTACCGCGCATGCCGCCCGAAGTCACGCAAGGGCTTGTGATCCCGGAGTTCCGCGCCGGCCTGCCCGGCGCCGGACGCGGGCTCTCCGCCAGGGGCGCCGGGCGCGCCCTTCCCACCCCGCCGAGGATTTCCTGACATGGCCCCCGATACCGCCCGCGACGCGGGCCCAGACCTGACGCTGCTGACCGAGGCGCTGCTCGACGCCGCCCGGACCGCGGGCGCCGACGCCGCGGACGCGATCGCCGTCCAGGGCGAGAGCCTCTCCGTCGGCGTGCGCGACGGCGCGCTGGAACAGGCGGAACGGTCCGAGGTCGTCGACATCGGGCTTCGCGTGCTGATCGGCCAGCGCCAGGCCTGCGTCTCGTCGAGCGACATCCGCCCGGACACGATCGCCGCGATGGCCGAGCGCGCCGTCGCCATGGCGCGGGAGGCGCCCGAGGATCCCTGGTGCGGCCTCGCCGAGCCCGAGGAGATCGCGCTGGAATGGGATGCCGAGGGGCTCGACCTGATCGACCACGTGCATCTGCCCGGCCCCGAGGACCTGCGCGCCGCCGCGCTGACCGCGGAGGCGGCGGCCCGCGCCGTGCCCGGGGTGAGCCGGATGGACAGCGCCGGGGCGAGCTGGGGTGCGAGCCGCTTCCATCTCGCCGCCAGCAACGGCTTCTCCGGCGGCTACGGCCGCACCCACCACGGGATCGAGGCGGTGGCGATCCAGGGCGAGGGTCTCGCGATGGAGCGCGACTACGCCTATGACTCGCGCACCCATTTCACCGACATGGAGGATCCCGAGACCATCGGGCGGCGCGCCGGCGAGCGGGCCGTGGCGCGCGGGGGCGCGCGCAAGCCGCCGACCGGCGCCTTCCCGGTGGTCTTCGACGAGCGCGTGGCCCAGACGCTGATCGGCCATCTCGTCCAGGCCGCGAACGGCGCCAGCGTCGCGCGCGGCTCGAGCTGGCTGCGCGACGCGATGGACACGCCCGTGCTGCCCGAGGCCTTCGACCTCATCGAGGATCCCCACCGCCCGCGCGTCGCCGGATCGCGTCCCTTCGACGCCGAGGGCATCCTCGCGCGCCGCCGCGCCATCGTCGCGGGGGGCGCGCTGCGCTCCTGGACGCTCGACCTCGCGACCGCGCGCCAGCTCGGCCTCGCGACCACCGGCAACGCGAGCCGCGGCACCTCCGCCCCGCCCTCGCCCGGTCTCTCGAACCTCGCGCTCACGCAGGGGACGGCCAGCCGCGACGAGCTGATCGCCGCCATGGGCACCGGGCTCATCGTCACCTCGCTCATCGGCGCCTCGATCAACCCGACCACCGGCGACTATTCGCGCGGCGCCGGCGGCTTCTGGGTCGAGAAGGGCGAGATCGTCCATCCGGTGAACGAATGCACCATCGCCGGCAACCTGCGCGAGATGCTGGGCTCCATCGTCGCGGCGAACGACGCGCGGACGCACCTGTCGCGCGTGGTGCCGAGCCTGCTCCTCGAAGGGATCGTCATTGCCGGCGACTGATCTCGCGCTCATCACCGAGGCGGCCGAGGCGGCGGGCGAGATCGCGCGCCGCCATTTCAACGCCGCCCCCCGGACCTGGGAGAAGCCGGGTGGCTTCGGACCGGTGACCGAGGCCGATCTCGAGATCGACGCGATGCTCCACGAGCGGCTGCTCGGCGCGCGACCCGGTTACGGCTGGCTGTCGGAGGAGAGCCCGGACGATCCGGCGCGGCTCGAGGCCCGGCGCGTCTTCGTGCTCGACCCGATCGACGGCACGCGGGCCTTCATCGCCGGGCAGAAGGGCTGGGCGCATTCGATCGCCGTCGCCGAGCGGGGCGAGATCGTCGCCGCCGTGGTCCACCTGCCGATGCTCGGGCGCACCTACGCCGCCCGCCTCGGCCATGGCGCGACGCTGAACGGCCAGCCGATCGCGGCGAGCGGGCGCGAGGCGCTCGACGGCGCGCGGCTGCTCGCGACCAGCGCGACGATGGATCCGGGGCGCTGGGTCGGGCGCGCGCCGGAATTCGACCGGCACTTCCGCCCCTCGCTCGCCAACCGCGTCTGCCTCGTCGCCGAGGGCCGTTTCGACGCGATGCTGACGCTGCGCCCGACTTGGGAATGGGACGTCGCGGCGGGCGACCTGATCGCGCGGGAGGCCGGCGCCGCCGTCGCCACCGCGACCGGCGCGGCGCCGCGCTACAACGCGCCCGATCCGCGCCTGCCCGGCTTTCTCGCCGCCGCCCCGGCGCTCCGCGCGCCCCTCCTGCGGCGGCTCGCGGCCGACTGAGAGGGCTTCTCGCGGGCGCGGCATTGATTTCGCGGCCGCGTTGTCTAAGCTTGGCCAACCCCTTCCAAGAGCAAGGACGCTCCATGGCCCAACTGTTGCATCTCGTGTTCGGCGGCGAACTGACCGATACGCGCGGAACCGAATTCCGCGACGTGGACGCGATTGATATCGTGGGAATTTTCCCGAACTACGCGACCGCCTACGCCGCCTGGAAGGCGAAGGCGCAGGGTACGGTCGACAACGCGCAGGTCCGCTATTTCATCGCGCATCTGCATCGGCTACACGACGAGCCGAAACCCGCCCCCGGCGGCTGACAGCTCTGAGGGATCATGGCCTCCGTCGCGCCCCGCTCGGCCCTGCTTGGCCTCTACCTCTTCGTGTCGCGACGCCTCGGCCGGGTGACCCTGCGCCTGCTCGCCCGGCGCAAGGCGGAGGGCAAGGAGCATGGCGAGCGCATGCCCGAGCGCATGGGGATCGCCGGGACGCCCCGGCCCGACGGGCGGCTCGTCTGGTTCCACGCGGCCTCGGTCGGCGAGGCCGCCTCGCTCCTCGAACTGCTGCGCCGGCTGCAACTCGCCCGTCCCGAGGTCACCACGCTCGTCACCACCGTGACGGTGACCTCGGAGCGCTTCCTCGAGGAACGCCTGCCGCCGGGCTGCGTCCACCAGTTCGCCGCCGCCGACGTGCTGCCCTGGGTCGAGCGTTTCCTCGACCACTGGCGCCCGGATGTCGCGGTCTGGACCGAAAGCGAACTCTGGCCCGCGACGCTCTACGCGACCTCCGCCCGCGGCGCGGCGATGCTGCTCATCAACGCGCGGATCTCGCACCGGAGCTACCGGCGCTGGCGCCTCGTCCGCGGCCTCTCCCGCGCGCTGCTCGGCCGCTTCGACCGGATCCTCGCGCAGGACGATCTCGCCGGCCAGCAGCTGATCGCGCTCGGCGCCGATCCGGAGCATCTGAGCGTCACCGGCAGCCTGAAGGAAGGCGCGGCGCCCCTGCCCCATGACGAGGCCGAGCGGGTGGCGATCGCCCGCGCCTTCGCCGGCCGGCCGGTCTGGCTCGCCGCCTCGACCCATCCGGGCGAGGAGGAGGCCGCGATCGCCGCGCATCTGACCGCGCGCCGCGGCCTGCCGATGCTGGCGCTGATCCTCGCGCCGCGCCATCCCGTCCGGGGCGACGAGGTGGCCGCGCTCCTGCGCGCGCGCGGACTCACGGTCGCCCAGCGTTCGAAGGGCGAGAAGATCGGGGCGGAGACGGATGTCTATCTCGCCGACACGCTCGGCGAGATGGGGCTCTGGTACCGGATCGCCTCGGTCAGCTTCATCGGCGGCAGCCTGGTCGAGGTGGGCGGGCATAATCCGTTCGAACCCGCGCTCCTCGGCAGCGCGATCCTCTACGGGCCGCATGTGCGCAACTTCGCCGACGCCTATGCGCGGCTGAAGGCCGCCAACGCCGCGATCGAGGTGACCGACGCCGAGGAACTCGGCCGCGAACTCGCGACCGCGCTCGCCCCCGACCGCGCGGCGGCGATGGCGGCGAATGCCTGGGCCGCCTGTTCCGAGGGGGCCGAGGTCACCGACACGGTTCTCGAGACGATCACCGCCCTGCTCGACCGGCCGCGCTGATGCGCGCCCCGCGCTTCTGGGGCAATCCGCCCGCGCGGCCGGGCTGGCAGGCGCGGCTGCTCGCGCCGCTCGCCTGGCTCTGGGCGGCGGCGACCGCGCGGCGCCTCGCCCGAGGCGCGCGCGCGCGCGTCGGCGCGCCGGTGATCTGCGTCGGCAACATCACCGTCGGCGGCAGCGGCAAGACGCCGACCGTCATGGCGCTCGTCGAACGGCTGACCGCGCGGGGCCGGAAACCGCATGTGATCTCGCGCGGACATGGCGGAAGCCTCGAAGGCCCGCTCCTGGTGGACGAGCGGCGGCATACCGCGGCCGAGGTCGGCGACGAGCCGCTGCTCATCGCCCCCTTCGCCCCGGTCTGGATCGGCGCCGACCGCGCCGCCTCGGCCGCCGCCGCCGTCGCCGCGGGCGCGGACGCGCTGGTGATGGACGACGGTTTCCAGAACGCCGGGCTCGCGCAGGATCTCGCCATCGTCGTGGTCGACGCCGAATACGGTTTCGGCAACGGCCGCGTGCTGCCGGCCGGACCGCTCCGCGAGCCGGTCGCGGCCGGCCTCGCCCGCGCCGATCTCCTGCTCGCCGTCGGTCCGGAAGCGGCCCGCGCGCGTTTCGCCCGCGACTGGCCGGCCCGCGTTCCGCTGCTCGGCGCGGAGCTTCGCCCGCTCGCGACCGGAATGGACTGGACCGGGCTGCGCGCGCTGGCCTTCGCGGGGATCGGCCGGCCGGAGAAGTTCTTCGCCACGCTGAGGGCGCGGGGGGCCGAACTGGTCGCGACCCGCGCCTTCGACGATCACGCGCACTACGATCCGCGCCTGCTCGCGCGCCTCAGGGCCGAGGCGAAGGCGCTCGGCGCGCAGCTCGTCACCACCGAGAAGGACGCCGCGCGCCTGCCGCCCGCGCTCCGCGCCGGGGTGCTGGCGCTGCCGGTACGGCTCGCCTTCGCGGATCCGGCCCCCCTCGACGCCGCGCTGGACCGGCTCGGCCTCTAGCCCTTTCGCGCCGCGATCAGGTACTCCGTATTGCCGTCGCCGCCGAGGATCGGGCTTACCTCCTCGCCGATGACGCGCCAGCCCGTTCCGGTCAGGAAATCGCGCACCGCCGCCCGGGCGCGCGCGACCGCCTCCGCGTCGCGCACGATCCCGCCCTTGCCGACGAAGGCGGGGCCGACCTCGAACTGCGGCTTCACCAGCGCCACCAGCACCGCGCCCGGCCGCGCCAGCGCCAGCGCCGGGGGCAGCGCCTTGGCGAGCGAGATGAAGGAGAGGTCGGAGACGACGAAATCGGGCGGCGGCGCGTGCTCCGGCCCGAGGTCGCGGGCGTTCAGCCCCTCGATCGCCCGGAGCCTCGGCTCGGCCCGCAGCGCCGGGGCGAGCTGGCCATGCCCGACATCGACCGCCCAGACCTCCGCCGCGCCGCGTTCGAGCAGCACCTGGCTGAACCCGCCGGTCGAGGCGCCGAGATCGAGCGCCACCGCACCCGCCGGATCGAGCCCGAAGGCATCGAGCGCGTGGACGAGCTTCAGCGCCGCGCGGGAGACATAGGGCAGCGGATCGCCGGTCAGCGCCAGCGCCGCCTCGGGCCCGACCTTGCGCGCGGGCTTGCGCTCCACCGCGCCGTCGACCGTCACCACGCCGGCGGCGATCAGCGCCTGGGCCCGCGCCCGGCTCTCCGCGAGGCCGCGCGCGACCAGCGCCTGGTCGAGCCGCGCGCTCATCGGAAGTATCCGGGCGAGGCGCGGAGGGACGGCGGACCAAGGTCCGCCCTACGCGGGCCGCTCCGTAGGGCGGACCTCGGTCCGCCATCCCCCCCGCCCCGCAGCGCGCTCCGTAGGGCGGACCTCGGTCCGCCGTCCCCCCCGCCCCCCGTCATTCGGCGGCGAGGTCGATGAAACCGCCCGACTGGCGGTTCCAGAAGCCCGCGTAGAGCCCGCCCCGGCGCAGGAGTTGGGTATGGCCCCCCTCCTCGACGATCCGGCCGCCGTCGAGCACGACGATCCGGTCCATCCGCGCGATGGTCGAGAGCCGGTGCGCGATCGCGATCACCGTCTTGCCCTCCATCACCGTGTCGAGCGTGTCCTGGATCGCCGCCTCCACCTCCGAATCGAGCGCCGAGGTCGCCTCGTCGAGCACCAGGACCGGCGCGTTCTTCAGGATCACGCGGGCGAGCGCGATCCGCTGGCGCTGGCCGCCCGAGAGCTTCACGCCGCGCTCGCCGAGATGGGCGGCGTAGCCCTCGCGCCCCTTGAAGTCGCGCAGGCCCAGGATGAAGTCATGCGCCTCCGCCCGCCGCGCCGCCTCCTCGACCTCCTCGATCGTGGCGTCGGGCCGGCCGTAGCGGATGTTCTCGAGCGCGGAGCGGTTGAACATCGCCGTCTCCTGCCGCACCACGCCGATCTGGGCGCGCAAGCTGTCCTGCGTCAGGTCGCGGATGTCGGCGCCGTCGAGCAGGATCCGCCCGCCCTCGACGTCGTAGAGCCTGAGGAGCAGCGAGACCGCCGTGGTCTTGCCCGCGCCGGAGCGGCCCACCAGCGCCACCCGCTCGCCCGGCCGGACGCGGAGCGTGAACCCGTCGAGCGCCGCGCGGGTCCGGCCGTAGCCGAAACGCACCTCCTCGAAATCCACCTGCCCCCGCGCCGGGGCGGCGGCCGGCGTCGCATGGGAGGCGTCGGTGATCCGGTGCGGGGGCGAGAGCGTGCGCATCCCGTCCTCGATCTCGCCGAAATTCGCGACGATCCCCATCGCCGTCATGCTGACCCAGCCCGACATCTGCGCGAGCCGCGTCGCGATCATCCCCGCCGTCGCGATCTCGCCCGCGCTCGCCGCGCCGCGCGTCCAGAGCAGGAGCGAGCCGCCGACGAGCAGCACCGGCAGCCCGCCCGAGAGCGTCATCAGCCAGAAGCGGAAGGACGCGCTCGCCGTGCCGAAGCGGATCGCCGCCTGACGATAGCCGCCGAGCGCCTCGCTCGTCGCGCGGTCCTCGCCCTCGCCATGGGAGAAGAGCTTCACGGTGGCGATGTTGGTGATCGTGTCGACCACCTGGCCCGTCACGATGGCCCGCGCCGCCGCCCGCGCGGTCGAGCCGCCCCGGATCCGCGGCATGTAGGTCCGGATCAGCACGACATAGCCGCCGAGCCAGACCAGCATCACGACGCCGAGCCAGAGGTTCACCCCGGCCATCACCGCGATCGCGCCGACGATGGCGGTGACCGCGAGGCCGAGCGTGTTGACCGTCTCGCTCACCGCCTCGGTGATCGCGCGCGCGGTCTGCTGCTGCTTCTGCGCGATGCGCCCGGCGAAATCGTCGTCGAAGAAGGAGAGCGACTGGCCGAGCGTGTGCCGGTTCAGCCGCGACAGCACCAGCGGATAGAGGTTCGGGTTGAGCGTGAGCGCGTTCACCGCCGCGCCCGCTCCCATGAGCGCGGGCCGCAGCAGCAGGAAGAAGCCCATCGCGAGCAGGAGCTGGTGCCAGTGCCGGGCGATCAGGTCGGCCGGCCCGCTCGACTGCGCGAGGTCGATGAGCCAGCCGATGATCTGCGCGCTCAGCACCTCGGTGACCCCGACCGAGACCGAGATCGCGAGGCCGATCAGCACGGCCGGCAGCGCGCCCCGAAGCGCCCAGCGCAGGAAGATCCAGAGCCGGTCGGGAGGCGGCCCCTCCGCCGTCCGGGTATGATCGATCAGTTCGGAAAAGAACCGCTTCACTCGGCCGCCTCCAGATTGATGAAGCCGCCCGACTGGCGGTTCCAGAACATCGCATAGAGGCCTCGGCGCGCGAGAAGCTCCGCGTGGGTGCCTTCCTCGGCGATCCGGCCCTGATCGAGCACGACGATCCGGTCCATCCGCGCGATGGTCGAGAGCCGGTGCGCGATCGCGATCACCGTCTTTCCCTCCATCACGCCGTAGAGCGTGTCCTGGATCGCCGCCTCGACCTCCGAATCTAGCGCGCTGGTCGCCTCGTCCAAGATCAGGATCGGCGCGTCCTTCAGGATGACGCGCGCGAGCGCGATGCGCTGGCGCTGGCCGCCCGAGAGCTTCACGCCGCGCTCGCCCACCACCGCGTCGTAGCCCGCGCCGCCCTCGGCGTCGCGGAGCGCGGTCACGAAGTCATGCGCCTCGGCCCGGCGCGCGGCCGCGATCATCTCGGCCTCGCCCGCCTCCGGCCGGCCGTAGAGGATGTTCTCCCGGACCGAGCGGTGCAGCAGCGAGGGATCCTGCGTCACCATCCCGATCCGCCGCCTGAGGCTGTCCTGCGTGACCGAGCGCAGATCCTGGCCGTCGATCGCCACCGTCCCGCCCTCGGGATCGAAGAAGCGCAGCGCGAGGTTCACGAGCGTCGACTTGCCCGCGCCGGAGCGGCCGACGAGCCCGACCTTCTCGCCCGGCGCGATCGTCAGCGTCAGCCGGTCGAGCCCGCCCGCGCCGCGGCCGTAATGATGCGAGACGGCGGAGAAGACGATGCCGCCGCCGCTCACGCGAAGCTCGGCCGCGCCGGGCGCGTCGGGCAGGTCGATCGGCTGCGCGATGGTGCGCATCCCCTCGCGGATCACGCCGATCTCGCGGAAGAGGCCGGAGAGGACGAACATGATCCAGTAGGTCATCGAAGTGAGCCGCAGCGTCAGCGCGGTGGCCGCGGCGACCGTCCCGACGCTGGCCGCGCCGAGGCCCCAGAGCCAGGCGGCGTAGCCCACGACCGCGACGATCAGGAGTCCGTTCAGCAGCGACAGGCCCATGTCGAGCAGCGTCATCTCGCGCGCCTGCCGGAAATGGGCGGCCCGGCTCGCCGCGATCGCCTCCTCCGCGTAGGCCTCCTCGGCCCGGCCATGGGCGAAGAGCTTCACGGTCTGGATGTTCGCATAGGCGTCCACCATGCGCCCGTTGAGCGTCGAGCGCGCGTCGGAGAAATCGCGCGACGCCGCCTCGAGCCGGGGGATCATGCGCCCGATCAGCGCGAGATAGAGCCCCGTCCAGACCACGAGCGGCAGCGCGAGCCGCGGATCGGTCCCCGCGAGCAGCCAGATCGCCCCGCCGAGATAGACGACCGCGTAGGCGAGCGCGTCGAGCACCTGGAACATCACCTCGGTGACGGCGGGCGCGGTCTGCATCAGCCGGTTGGCGATCCGGCCGGCGAAGTCGTTCTGGAACCAGCCGACCGACTGGCGCAGCACATGGGCATGCGCCCGCGACCGCGCCAGCGCCTCGACATTGGGCATCAGCGACTGGTTGATCAGCGCCGCGCCCAGCGTCTGGACGAGCGGCTTCGCGACGAGGAGCAGCGCCGCGGCGAGGGCGAATTCGCCGCCGTGCCGCGCCCAGACCTCCGCCGGCGCGCCCGAGGCGAGCAGGTCGACGAGCCGCCCGGCGTACCAGATCAGCAGCACTTCGCCCGCGCCGACCAGGATGACCGTGGCGAGCGTGAGGAGAATCGCCGTCCGCGCCGGGCGCAGATACGCCGCGACGAAGGGCCGGAGCCGGTCGGGCGGCGGCGCGTCGCGGTCATGGGGCGCGGCTGGGTCGACGAGCGACTCGAGAAAGCGGAACATGGCGGGAGACCTTGGAAGAGGGAGGCGGAGCTGTGGAAGCGGGGCGAGCCACGCGGCCCGATTCGCGGGACGGCGGCTCAGAAGCGCGCGGAAATCCCGGAAATTGCCATTCCACATATCCCTCCCGAAGGTCGGCGGCCTTTTACCGCGGACGCGGCCGGATGTCACGCCTCGATCGGCCCGGCGCTTCGCGAAGGCTTGATTCAGCGCAAGGCGCGCCGGGCGCGGCGGGCGCAGACCGCTCGGCGGCGCCGCGGGTCCATCGCGGCTGGACAGGAGCGGAAAGATGTCGGTAACCGGGATCCGGAAATGCCGGGATGAGGATCAAATGGTCGGTCGGGTCGAAGTCGAGACGGTCTCCGAGGAGGCGAGCGCGGAGCGCAAGGCCCGCGCCAGCGCCTGGTTCACGGAGTTGCGCGACCGGATCCGCGCCGCCTTCGAGGCGCTGGAGGACGCGCAGGACACCGGCCCCTTCGCCGACCTGCCCCCGGGCCGGTTCGAGCGCAAGGAGACCCGGCGCCAGTCCGCCGTGGCGGGCGAGGACGCCGGCGGCGGCGTCATGTCGGTGATGCGCGAGGGCCGGGTCTTCGAGAAGGTGGGCGTCAACATCTCGACCGTGCACGGCACGCTCGAGCCGATGGCGCGGCGGCACCTGACCGCGCGCAAGGAGATCCCGGGCCTCGACGAGGATCCGCGCTTCTGGGCGAGCGGGATCAGCCTCGTCGCGCACATGCGCTCGCCGCTGACGCCGGCGGTGCACATGAACACGCGGATGTTCTGGACCCCGGCGGGAAGCTGGTTCGGCGGCGGCGCCGATCTCAACCCGATGTTCGACGTGGCCGAGGACACGGCCTTCTTCCACGCGAAGCTCCGCGAGGCCTGCGACGCGCATGATCCCTCCTACTATCCCCGGTTCAAGGAATGGGCGGACGAGTATTTCATGATCCGCCACTGGAACGAGCCGCGCGGTGTCGGCGGGATCTTCTACGACGATCTCTCGACCGGCGACTGGGAGGCGGATTTCGCCTTCACCCAGGACGTCGGCCGCGCCTTCCTCGCCGCCTTCCCCGCGATCACCGAGCGGCACATGCGCGAGCCCTGGACCGAGGCGCAGCGCGAGGTCCAGCTCGTGAAGCGCGGGCGCTACGCCGAGTTCAACCTAGTCTATGACCGGGGTACCCAGTTCGGACTGCGGACCGGGCACAATCCCGAGGCGGTGCTGATGTCGCTGCCGCCGGTCGCCAAGTGGCCGTGACAGCGCCCGATATGTAAACGCATATCGCGCCGCCGGCGACGGGATCGGCGGCGCTCCGGGTGAATATGCATATGCATATTCGCCGCGCTCAGGCGCCCTGGGCGGCGGGGTGGCGCAGGAGGTCGGCGCGGGTGAGGGTGAAGCCCGAGTCGATCCAGGCCCCCTCCAGCGCGCGCAGCGCCGCGCCGAGCGCGGGGCCGCGCAGCGGCAGGTCGGCGGCGGAGACCGGCATTTTCGCGGCGGCGCCGCGCGCGATCTCGCCGGCGAGACCCGGGTCGGGCACGGCCGCGAGGGTGGCGACGCGGATCAGCGCCGCGTCCCGCGCCGCCTCCGCCCCGTGGCGATAGGCCGCCTCCGCCGGATTGGCGCGGCCGAGCGCGGCGCCGATCGCCGCGATCCGCCGCGCCTCGGCCTTGGAGAGCCGCAGCCGGTCCGCCCAGTCGGGCGCCCCGCCGAGCGCGGCGAGCCGGCGCGGCCAGTCCGGGCCGACCCCGAGCTTTCGCTCCGCGAGCAGGAGCGGCCCGATGGCCCGGGGATCGGCGCCGGGCAGGATCCGGGCGAGGATCCCGGTCCCGGCCATCGCGCCGAGCGCCGTCGCCGGATCGGGCGCGGCGAGCAGCTTGCGCGTCTCCGCGCCCACGCGCTCGCGCGAGAGCGCGTCGAGCCCCTCCTGCCCCGCCGCGCAGGCGGCGAGCCCCTCCGGGTCGAGCCCGCCCTCGGGATCGGCGTACCAGGCATGGAAGCGGAAGAAGCGCAGGACGCGGAGGTAATCCTCGGCGATGCGCTCCTGCGGATCGCCGACGAAGCGGAGCCGGCGCGCCGCGAGATCGGCGAGCCCCTCGCCCAGCGGATCGAGCACCGCGCCCGATCCGTCCGCGTAGAGCGCGTTCATCGTGAAGTCGCGCCGCGCCGCGTCCTCGGCGAGCGAGTCGGAGAAGGCGACGACCGCGTGCCGGCCGAAGGTCTCGACGTCGCGGCGGAAGGTGGTCACCTCGAAGGGGGCGCCCCTGAGCACGAGGGTCACGGTGCCGTGCTCGATCCCGCTCGGCACCGTCCGGATCCCGGCGGATCCCGCGAGGTCCAGCACGCGCTCCGGCCGGGCGTCGGTCGCGATGTCGATATCCGTCGCCGCCGCGCCGATCAGCGCGTTGCGCACGCAGCCGCCGACGAAATAGGCGCGATGCCCGGCGCGGGTCAGCAGCGCCATCGCCTCGGGCGCCCCGCCCCCGACCAGCCAGTCCGCCGAGACGCGGGTCGCGAGGGTCACGGCGCGCCGATCAGGTCGCCGAGCGTCGCGAGCATCCGCGCCGTGGCGCCCCAGATGTAATAGGGGCCGTAGGGGATCGCGAGATAGATCCGCCGCCCCCCTCCCCAGGCGCGGCTGTGCCGCCGCCGGTGCGCCGGATCGACGAGGAAGGCGAGCGGAACCTCGAAGACCTCCTCGACCTCCGAAGGGTCGATCCGGGGCTCGAATCCCGGCGTCACCAAGCCGACGAAGGGCGTCACCGAGAACCGCGTCACCGTCTCGTGCCGGTCGAAGGAGCCGAGGATGCTGACCGAGGCGGGATCGAGCCCGATCTCCTCGCGCGCCTCGCGCAGCGCCGCGTGCAGCGGCGTCGGATCGCCCGGATCCTGCTTGCCGCCCGGAAAGGCGATCTGCCCCGGATGATGCCGGAGCCGCGCGGCGCGGCGCGTCAGCACGACGTTGAGCCCCGCCCCGCGCGCGATCAGCGGCACCAGCACCGAGGCGGCGCGGAGCCGGAGCGGTCCCTCCGGCCGCCATTCCGGGTTGAAGTCGAAATCGGAGGTTCCCGCGAAATCCCCGCCGTCCGGCGGGCGCAGCGCCGATCTGATATGTGCGATGTTGAGCCGTTGCTGATCCATGCCGACGCCGCGGAAATCCCTTTCGGAAAGGATGGTATGCCAGCCCCCCGCGTGCAAGCCCGGCAAGCCCGGACCGGCCGGGCGAAAGAGCCGATTCGCCGCCGCGACGCCGCTCGCGCGCGAAATCGTGTCGCAATCGCGCGCGCGGAGGGGGAGGAACGGGGCTAGGACGGGGGACGTTTTGCCGGGTTCCCCGCGATCTGCGATCGCGGTATCAGTCCCGGCGAAATCCCTCATGGCCCGGAGTACCGCCCCCGTGAAAGACATCCCGACCGAAAGCGGCTTTTTCACCGAGAACCTCGGCTCGCGCGATCCGGAGCTGGCGCGCGCGATCGGCAACGAGCTGACGCGGCAGCGCGACGAGATCGAGCTCATCGCCTCGGAGAACATCGTGAGCCTCGCGGTCCTGCAGGCGCAGGGCTCGGTGCTGACCAACAAATACGCGGAGGGCTATCCCGGCCGCCGCTACTACGGCGGCTGCCAGTATGTCGACGTGGCCGAGCAGCTCGCGATCGACCGGGCGAAGCAGATCTTCGGCGCCGGTTTCGCGAATGTGCAGGCGAATTCCGGCAGCCAGGCGAATCAGTCGGTGTTCCTCGCGCTCTTGAAGCCGGGCGACACCTTCCTCGCGATGGATCTCTCGGCCGGCGGTCACCTGACGCATGGCGCGAAGCCGAACATGTCGGGCAAGTGGTTCAACGCGGTGCATTACGGCGTGCGCCAGCAGGACAGCACTCTCGACTACGACCAGATGGAAGAGCTCGCCCGCGAGCATCAGCCGAAGCTCATCATCGCCGGCGGCTCGGCCATCCCGCGCCAGATCGACTTCGCGCGCTTCCGCAAGGTCGCCGACGAGATCGGCGCCTATCTGATGGTCGACATGGCGCATTTCGCGGGCCTCGTGGCCGGCGGCCAGCATCCGAACCCGCTCGAGCACGCGCATGTGGTCACGACCACCACGCACAAGACCCTGCGCGGTCCGCGTGGCGGCATGGTGCTCACCAATGACGAGACGATCGCGAAGAAGATCAACTCGGCGATCTTCCCGGGGCTTCAGGGCGGTCCGCTCATGCATGTGATCGCCGGCAAGGCGGTGGCCTTCGGCGAGGCGCTGCGGCCCGAATTCTCCGAATACGCGGCGAACGTGGTCGCCAATGCCCGGACGCTGGCCGAGACGCTGATGAAGGGCGGGATCGACATCGTCACCGGCGGCACCGACACGCATCTGATGCTGGTCGACCTGCGGCCCAAGGGCGTGACCGGCAAGGACGCGGAGGCCGCGCTCGGCCGGGCGCATATCACCTGCAACAAGAACGGCATCCCGTTCGACCCGCAGCCGCCGACCGTGACCTCGGGCGTCCGGCTCGGCACGCCCGCGGGCACGACGCGCGGCTTCGGCGAGGCGGAGTTCCGCGAGATCGGCGAACTCATCGTCGAGGTGGTGGACGGTCTCGCGAAGAACGGCGTGGACGGCAACGGCGAGGTCGAGGCGAGCGTGAAGGCGCGCGTGCGGGCGCTCTGCGACCGCTTCCCGCTCTACCCGGGCCTCTGATGATCCGGGCGCGTCCAGCGCGCCCGACACGCCCCGCGCGGCGGTTCGCCGCGCGCGCGGGGCTCGCGCTTCTCGCGCTCATCCTCGCCGCGACCGGCGTCGCGGCGCAGGAGGCGCCGGACGCCGCCCTGCCGGAGGGCGTCGAGCGCTATACCAAATCCCGCTCCGACTGCTTCCTGCCCGGCGAGCGCCGGGACTATGACAAGTGGATCGCGCAGTTCCGCCAGCCCCTGGCCGGCTGCGACGTCGGCGTGATCGCGCCGCCGCGCGTGATCCAGTCCCACCGTCTCTACAAGGAGCGCTCCGGCTGGATCGTCGACTGCGTCGGCATGCGCCAGAAGGAATTCGCCACCCGCTTCATCGACACCTATCTGGGCGAGATCGTGTCCCGCGCCGAGGAGGCGGAGACCTCACCCGCCGCTGCGACCTGCGGCGCGAACATGTTGCGGGTCTGGGCCGAGGCCGATGCGATGACCGAGATCGGCGACGGGGGGTACGAGGGCCAGAGCGAACTCAAGATCAGCTGGACCTTCGGCGGGCTCTCCGCCGCCTATTTCATCCATCCGAAGCTCCGCGAGGCCGCGCGGGAGATCAGGACCGCGGACGGCGGCACGGCGGATCAGGAAATCCTCGCCTGGTTCCGCAAGCTGTCCGGCCCGGTCTCGGCGCAGATCGACCGCGAGCGCGCGGAGAACAACGAGGACAACCTCCAGTACTGGCGGGGCTATGCGATCCTGCCCACCGCGTTCATGACCGGGGACGCCGAACTGACGCGGCAGAGCCGGCGGGTCTTCGACGCGGCGCTCGGCCAGGTCGTCATGGGGTCGAAGGATCCGGCCGACGACGGCTGGCTGCCGTACGAGATGGAACGCGGGCCACGCGCCCTGCTCTACCAGATGTACGCGACCACGCCGGTGCTCGCGATGGCGCTGCTGTCGAAATCCGAGGGCTGCGGCTTTCTCGCCGGCGAGGAGGCGCGGGCGCGGCTGACGATGATGCTCACCCGCGTGCTGGAAGGCTGGTCCGATCCGACGATCGTCTCCGCCCAGGTGGCGCGCTATGGCAGGAACGGCAAGCGGCTGAGGCAGATCAGGACCGGGACGCCGCGCCGCGCGGCGCGGCTCCTCTATCTCGCGAACCAGATCGACCCGAAGCTCTACGAGGCGGTGGATCGGAACCTCGCCGCCTTCACCGGCGAGCCGAGTCCGGTCTTCAAGCCGACGACCGGCGCCAAGGCGGGCAACGACCGGCTCGGCGGGGATTACCGGGACATCGCCGCCGCGGCGGAACGGCCGGGGCCGCCGCCGGCGGCGATCGCCGGCGTCTGCCGCGCCAAGGGCTGAACCGGCGGCTGAACGGGCGCCTGGCCCGCCCCGGGGGTGGGAATCAGGCCGTCTCGGCGGGCTTGTCGAAACGGTGCTTCACGTAGCTTCCCGGCGCGGGCTCGACAATGCCATGCACGGCGCCGGGCTCGCGCGCGGCGACCATCTCGCCCGAACGCTCCTTCAGCCAGGCGTCCCAGTCCACCCACCAGCTGCCCGGCGTCTCGTGCGCCCCCCTGAGCCAGTCGTCGAGCTCGGCCCCGGACATGTCGGCGTTGGTCCAGAACTGGTACTTGCCGAGCACCGGCGGGTTGACCACGCCCGCGATATGGCCGGAGCCGGAGAGGACGAAGCGCAGGTCCGCGCCCTTCATCTCCTTCGCGCCGCGATAGACCGAGGCGGCCGGGGCGATGTGATCCTCGCGCGTCGCCACGTGATAGACCGGCCCCCTGATGTCGGCGAGGGTCACCGGCACGCCGCGGACGCTGAACTGGCCCTTGGCGAAGGCGTTCCGGATGTAGAACTGCTGCAGGTAGAAGCCGTGCACCCGCGCGGGCATCGCGGTCGAATCGGCGTTCCAGTACAGCAGGTCGAACGGGAACGGCTCCTTGCCGAGCATGTAGTTCGAGACGACGTAGCCCCAGATCAGGTCGTTCGCGCGCAGCATGTTGAAGGCCGAGGCCATCCGGTCGGCGGGCATGTAGCCCTTCTCCATGTCGCCGTCGATCACGCCGATCGTCTGCTCGTCGACCAGGATCTGCAATTCGCCCGCGTCCTCGAAATCGAGCTGCGCGGTGAAGAAGGTCGCCGAGTTCACCCGGGTGTCGCCGGTCTTGCCCATGTAGGCGAGCATCGTTCCCGCGAGCGTGCCGCCGATGCAGTAGGAGGCGATGTCGAGGCTGTCCTGCCCGGTCTCCCGCAGCACCTCGTCGATGGCCGCGGACATGCCGTTGAACATGTAGCTGTCCCAGGTCTCGCCGCCGTGCCGCTCGTCGGGATTGACCCAGGAAACCATGAAGACCGTGTGGCCCTGATCGACCAGCCACTTGACGAGGCTCTTCTTCGGATTGAGGTCGAGCACGTAGTACTTGTTGATCCAGGGCGGGATGATCAGCAGCGGCTTCGCACGCACCTGCTCGGTCGTCGGCGCGTACTGGATCAGCTGCAGGATCTGGTTCTGCCAGATCACCGCGCCGGGCGAGACGGCGGTGTTCCGCCCCACCTCGAACGCGTCCATGTCCGTCTGCCGGATGATGAGCTTGCCCTTTCCGCGCTCGAGATCCTGCAGCATCATCTTGAGGCCGCGCACGAGGTTGTCGCCCTTCTGCGAGACCGTGGCCTCGAGCACCTCGGGGTTGAGCGCGAAGAAATTCGCCGGGTTCATCGCCTCGGCGAACTGGCGGGTGTAGAAGGCGGCCTTCTTGCGCTCCTTCGGATCCATCTCGCCGACGGTTCCGACCGCGTCCTGGATGAAGCCCGAGGTCAGCAGATAGGACTGCTTGAGATAGTCGAAGACCGCGTTCTCGCTCCAGTCCTTGTGCGCGAAACGCTTGTCCGCCTTCATCATGTGCGGCAGGTCGAGATTCTCCGGCACATCCTTCGCGCCGAGCCACTTCAGCATCGAATTCTGCCAGAGCGCGTTCTGCGCCGCCCAGTATTCGAGCGTCTTGTCCGCGACCTGCTTCGGGTTGTCCCACATCTGCCGGTAGAGCTCGGCGAAGGTGGGCCAGGTGTTCAGCGGGTCGGGACGCACCTGCCCGCCGCCTTCCTGCATCTGCGCCGCGAGAAACTTCTGCCAGATCTGGCCCGAGATGTCGAAGACCTCGGCCATGTTGTGCGCGACATGCTGGCCCTGCTCCGCCAGCGTCTGCTCGTCCTTCGTATCCATGGCCACGCGTTTCCCCTCCGAGATAGACCGCCGAGCTTGCCGCCCGACTTTGGTACCGATACTACTGTCACGCGGGCGGGCGCGCCAACAGCGAAAATCCTCATTCCCGGGAGCGACATGCGACACTCCGGCGCCCTGCCAGACCGGTTGCCCGCCGCGCCGCGGCGCGCCGGACGGCTGCTCGGCCTCGCGCTTCCGGGCCTCGCGCTGCTCGGTCTCGCCGCCTGCGACGCGCCGCCCGAGGCGCGGTTTCCGATCTCCGAGAAGGGCGCCGCCCTGCCCACGCCCGAGCTTGGCGAGACGGCGCGTTTCGGCCGGGTCGCGGGCACGTCCGGGACCGAGGGCGGCGCGCTCGAGGCCGACCGCGCCGCGCTCGCCGCCCGCGCGGAGGCGCTGCGCGCGCGGGCCGCCGATCTCTCCGGCCCCGTGCTCGATCCCGCGACCCGCACGCGTCTGCTCGACGCGCGCGAGAGCGGGGCCGCGGCCCCGCCGCCCTGACCGCCACCTTGACCGCCTTCGCGCCGCGCGCGCTTTCGAACGGGGCCTCGCGATGATCTCCGACTTCGCCCGACAAGCGATCGTGCTCGGCCTGCTCGGCGCGGTCGGCCCCTTCGCGATCGACATGTATCTGCCGGCGCTTCCCACCATCGCCGCCGATCTCGGGGCGACGACGGCCGCGACGCAGATGACGCTGATGGTCTTCTTCCTCGCCTTCGGCCTCTGCCAGCTGATCTACGGTCCGGTCTCGGACATGACCGGCCGGCGGCCGCCGCTGGCCTTCGGCCTCGGCCTCTTCGCGCTCGCCTCGCTCGGCTGCGCGCTCGCGCCGACGATCGAATGGCTGATCCTCGCCCGCTTCCTGCAGGGCGTGGGCGCCTCGGCGGTGATGGTGATCCCGCGCGCGATCATCCGCGACCGCTATACCGGGACCGAGGCGACGCGGATGATGGCCCTCGTCATGCTGGTGATCAGCGTGAGCCCGATGCTCGCGCCCCTCACGGGCAGCGCGCTGATCGCGCTTTTCGGCTGGCGGGCGGTCTTCGCCGGGATCCTCGCCGCCTCGCTGCTGAGCCTCTTCCTGGTCCTGCGCGTCCTGCCCGAGACGCACGCGCCGGAGAAACGGGCCCCGCTCAGCTTCGCCGCGCTCGGCCGGGGCTTCGCCACCCTGGCGCGGGACCCGGTCTTTCTCGGCCTCACCTTCATCGGCGGCCTCGGCATGGCGAGCTTCTTCGCCTTCCTCGCCGCCTCCTCCTTCCTCTACATCGACCATTTCGGGCTGACGCCCACGCAATACAGCCTCGCCTTCGCGATGAACGCGATCGGCTTCTTCGCCGCCTCGCAACTCGCGGCCCGGCTCGGGGAGCGGCACGGCGCGCCGAAGGTGGTGAGGGCGGCGACGGCGGGCTACGCGGCGGGCATGCTCACGCTGCTCGCCGTGACGCTCGCGGGGATCGACAGCCTGCCCGCGCTGATGGCGCTGCTCTTCGTGAGCTTCGCCTTCCTCGGGCTGGTGATCCCGACGGCGATGATCCTCGCGCTCGAGGAGCACGGCGAGATCGCCGGCATCGCCTCGGCGCTCGGCGGCACGCTCCAGATGGTGCTGGGCGCGCTCTCCATCGCCGTGGTGAGCGCGCTCTTCGACGGAACGCCGCTGCCGATGGTCGCGACCATCGGCGTCTGCGCGACGGTGGCGCTCGTCCTGTCGCGCACGGCGCTCCGCCGGCTGGGGGCGTGAGGGGGGGAGCCGGGGGGGGTGGCGGACAGATGTCCGCCCTACGGAAGGGGTGGCGGACTGAAGTCCGCCCTACGATTCGAGGACGGTCTCGAAACCTTCGAAGCGGGGGCCGCCGACGTAGAGGGGCTTGCGCTCGCCGGCCCCGGCATGGGCGTGGCGGAACTGTTCGGAGCGCGTCCAGGCCTCGAAGGCGGCCCGGTCCTTCCAGAAGGAATGCGAGATGTAGAGCGTATGCTCCTCCGTGCTCGGCCCCCGGAGAAGCCGGAAGCTCTCGAAACCGGGCACCTCGCGGAGCCGGCTGTCGCGGTTGCGCCACATCTCCTCGAAAGCCGCCTCCGACCCGGGAACGACCTGGAAGCGGTTCATCGCCACGAACATCACTCACCCTCCTGACTGGCCGGCGCACCATCGCGAAAGACGCGGCGCGCCGCAAGCCCGGGGCACGGAAACGCGAAAGCCCCGCGCGCGGGCGCGGGGCCTCGTCGCATCCGCGCCGGGGGCGGAATCTATTCCTCGTCGTCCTCCTCGGCCGGGCCGAGGCCGGTGAACAGGCTCTCGGCATCCACCTTCGCCTCCTCCCGCGAGCGTTCGCCCGCGCCGATCTTGAAGTTCTCGAGGCCCGAGATGCTGGAGGGAACGCGCGGCTCCGGCTCCTGGCTGAGCGATTCCTGGGTCGAGACCAGCTTCATCCGCTCCGCGTCGCTCATCACGCCGTCCTTGCCCTGCTTCGCGACGGCCTTCGCCACGGCGATGTCGAGCTCGGACTGCTTGCACATGCCGAGCGCCACCGGATCGACCGGCGAGATGTTGGCGATGTTCCAGTGCGTGCGCTCGCGGATCGATTCGATCGTCGGCTTGGTCGTGCCGACCAGCTTCGCGATCTGCCCGTCCGAGAGCTCGGGATGGAACTTGACGAGCCAGGCGATCGCCGCCGGCCGGTCCTGCCGCTTCGAGAGCGGCGTGTAGCGCGGACCCTTCCGCTTCTGCTCCCCCTCGGCCGCCGGATTGCGCCAGAGCCTGAGCGTCGCGCGCGGATCCTTCTCGCAGCGCGCGATCTCCTCGGCGGTCAGCTGGCGGTTGGCGACCGGATCGAAGCCCTTGATCCCCTGCGCGACCTCGCCATCGGCTATGCCGTTGACCTCGAGCTCGTGCAGGCCGCAGAATTCGGCGATCTGCCGGAAGGTGAGCGTGGTGTTCTCCACCAGCCAGACGGCGGTCGCGCGTTGCATCAATGGAAGCGCCATGAGCCGAATCTCCTCCTGTCGAACAAAACCCTCCCCGAGCCGAAAACTCGGGTGTGCCGCGGCACAGGATACGGTCTTCGTGGGGAATACGCCGTGCTATATAGGCGCTCGGATGCGAATGATAAAGGGGCTTCGACTCCTGCTCGCGGCGGCCGCGCTCGCGCTCGGCGCGGCGGGGGGCGCCTCCGCCGTCGATCCGGAACCGGGCGATTTCGACTACTACGTGCTGGCGCTGAGCTGGAGCCCCACCTGGTGCGAGGCGGAGGTGGCCGCCGGCGACGCGCCCGATCAATGCGCGCCGCATCGCGACATCGGCTTCGCGCTGCACGGGCTCTGGCCGCAATACGACGACGGCGGCTGGCCGGAATACTGCGACACCGCCGAACGCGATCCTTCGCGCGGGCAATCGGCCGCGATGAAGGACATCATGGGCTCGCCCGGCCTCGCCTGGTACCAGTGGAAGAAGCACGGGCGCTGCTCCGGGCTCGGCGCCGCGCCGTATTACGACCTGTCGCGCCGGGCCTTCGAGAAGGTGAGGATGCCCGGGATCGGCGGGAAGACGATGAGCGCGGAGGCGATCGAATCGGCCTTCCTCGACGCCAACCCCTGGCTCGCGCCGGACGACCTGATCGTCACCTGCGCCGGGGGCAAGCTGCGCGAGGCGCGGATCTGTCTCTCCCGCGATCTCGCGCCCCAGGCCTGCGCCGCGGACGTGCGCGCGGATGCCTGCCGCGCCGGCGCCGCGCTGGACGTGCCGCCGATCCCCTGACGCGCGTCAGACGACGCTGAGCACGATCTTGCCCACATGCGCGGAGCTTTCCATCCGCGCATGCGCCGCCGCCGCGTCCTCGAGCGGGAAGACCCGGTCCATCACCGGCGCGATCCGGCCGCTGGCGAGATGCGGCCAGACCTCGCGCCCGAGCGCCTCGGCGATCCGCGCCTTCTCCTCGATCGAGCGCGGGCGCAGCGTCGAGCCGGTGAGCGTCAGCCGCTTCGTCATCACGAGGGCGAAGTTCACCTCGACCTTGGCCCCCCCGAGGAAGGCGATCATCACCATCCGCCCGTCGGGCGCGAGCGCGCGGATGCCCCGGGGGATGTAGTCGCCCCCCACCATGTCGAGGATGAGGTTGACCCCCTCGCCCCCGGTCGCCTCCTTGACGACAGCCACGAAATCCTCGTCGCGGTAGTTGATCGCGACCTCCGCGCCGAGGTCGCGGCAGGCGGCGCATTTCTCCGGCGAGCCCGCGGTCGCGAAGACCCGCGCGCCCCGGAGCGCGGCGAGCTGGATCGCCGTCGTGCCGATCCCCGAGGAGCCGCCGTGGACGAGGAAGCTTTCGCCCGCCCGAAGCCCGCCCCGGTCGAACACATTGCTCCAGACCGTGAAGAAGGTCTCGCAGAGCGCCGCCGCCTCGGCCATCGTCAGATCGCCCGGGATCGGCAGCGCATGCGCCTCGGGCGTCACCGCGTATTCGGCGTAGCCCCCGCCCGGCAGCAGCGCGCAGACCGGGTCGCCGACGCGCCAGCGCGTGACGCCGGCCCCGACCTCGGCCACCACGCCGGCGCATTCGAGCCCCGGCAGGTCCGAGGCGCCGGGCGGCGGCGCGTAGGCCCCGGCCCGCTGCAGCGCGTCGGGGCGGTTGACCCCGGCCGCGTGCACCGCGATCAGGATTTCCCCCGCGCCCGGCACCGGCGCCTGCCGCTCGGCGAGGCGCAGCACCTCCGGTCCGCCCGGCTCCGTGATCTCGATCGCCCGCACGCCCGTTCCTCCGTCGTCTTGATGTCGTCGCAACGGCGGGCCAGGCCCGCGGACCCGCGGGCGGCCCATGGGCCGGTGGTCGCGGGATCCGCGGAGGCCCGGGCCGCCGCCTTCCCGCAATACCCCGGGCTCAGTCCGCGTACCACCCCGGCAGATCGCGGCGCGGCGGCGCCGCGGGCGCCCGGACCCGGCCGAGCAGCCGGAGCGGGCCGCTCAGCACCGCCCGGGCCACCGGATTGGCACCGATCCGCGCCTTCGCCTTCTCGAACCGCATCAGATCCTCGATCCGGCGCCGGGTGAAGGCGCGGGTGCGCGGAAAGCCCGGCTCGTCCTCGCCGAGCCAGTAGAGCAGCGCCGAGGAATAGATCGCCGACAGCGTCGCCCGTTTCGAATACCAGTTGAAATCGTCGCTCGTGTCGCCGAGCGCCGTCCAGATCGCATCGGCGGTGTGCCAGAGCGCCAGCGCCCCCTCCGGCGCGTGACGCGGCAGCGCGAGGAGCGCCACGCCGCGGCGGACCGCGTCCTTCTCCCCGGCGACGACGTCGAGCCGGGTGTCGATCGCCACCGCCACCTTGTCGCGGAACCGCAATCCCTCGAGATCCAGCGCCGCCAGCCGTTCCGCGAAATCCCGGTCCCGCGCCCTGTGATAGGCGAGCAGAAGGTCGAGGCCGCCGCGCGCGAACTCGAACCGCGCGAGCGCCGGATCGACCCCGGCCTCCGCGATGGCGAGCGCGAGCGTCTTGTCCGTCCAGCCGTCGAAGGGCACATGCGGCAGCGCGGCGGCGATCACATGCGCGCGCAGCCGCTTGCCTCCGACGGGGTTCGCGACCTCCGTTCCGCTGGCGGGCATTTCGGGGAAATCGGCCATTCACGCTCCTCTCTCCGGTCACGGGGAACCGGGCACACCGGACTCGGCCGCGACCGGTGGACATGGCCGGTCGCATCCCCTATATAGCGCCTTCCTGCCGAATTTCGAAACTCTTGACTGGAAGGTGGTGACTACCCGTGCAGGTAATGGTTCGTGACAACAACGTCGATCAGGCGCTCCGTGCTCTCAAGAAGAAGCTGCAGCGCGAAGGCGTGTTCCGCGAGATGAAGCTGAAGCAGCATTTCGAGAAGCCCTCCGTGAAGAAGGCTCGCGAAAAGGCCGAGGCCGTGCGGCGCGCGCGCAAGCTGGCGCGCAAGAAGATGCAGCGCGAAGGTCTGCTCTGAGGCGACCTCAAGCCATGCAATACTTGCGCGGCCTCGCGCCGCGCACCGCCAGAACCCCCGGGGCCCCCGCCTCGGGGGTTTCTTCTTGCGGGGCGGACTTGCGCCGCCTTATCCGGCCCGTCAGGGCTTCGGGCCGGGGGCGGTCGCGTCCTGTTCTTCCCAGACCTTGTTCTGGCCCTTGTCGTTCTCGTAGATCCGATGCGTCCGCACACCCGGCAACTCCGCGAAATCGCGGTGAATCGATTCGGGGAAGAGCGACGAGCCGACCACGCCGGTGAAGGGCGGCACCGGCTTGAGCACGTCGGCGACCGCGAGCGCGCATTCCATCTTCAGGCTCTTCCCGTGCTCCACCGCGTTCGCGAAGATCCGGTCGGCCTCGGCCTTCGTGACCGCCACGCGCTGCGTCTCGACGTAATAGCCGGCGCGGGCATGGTAGCGTTCGTAGTAGTCGACGAAGCGCGGCGTCATCCCGTAGTGGATGTCACCGGCGCGGGGCAGGTCGGGATGGGTGAAGGTTCCCGCCGGGTCGAACAGGACCTGTTGCGACCCGTTGATCAGCAGCCCGGCATGCGCCGACTTGTCCGACCGCTCGTCCACCATGGAAAGGAGCGTGATCGAGGGCGGTTCGGGGCTGATGTAACGCGCCCGGGCGATCTCCTCGGGCGAGGCGGGGGTATAGAACTCGCAACCCGACAGGGTGGCCGCGACGACCGCGGCCAGCAACAGACGCGACAACACCGAACGGAACTCTCGCGAAGGGCGATCAGCTGTTGAACAGCGCGAGGAAGATCAGCACGAGAATCGCACCGCCGAAGAGATAGACCCAGAACTTCATGAAGGCCCCGAACATCCTCTCATGCTCGGTGATATCCATCGTCCCGGGGACGTGCTCGGTCGCGGGGTGATGCTCGGCCATGCGTGAACTCCGTGGTCTTCGCCCCTGCTCCGGGGCCTCGCGCGGCACTCTAGCCGCGCTCGGCGGCGCTGTCAGCGGCAATCGGCGGGGATGCGACCGATTGCCTGGTCGGCGCGCGCGGCCTTCGCGCTTTCCGGCGGCGGCGCGACGGGGTAGAACCGTCGGCGCCGGCCGGGTGGCGGCGAGGGACCGGCGCGCGGAGGATCTGTTGGCGGACCTGATGAACACGATCCTGCTCTCCGATACGCCCCGCGGCCTGCGCGCGGCGGCCGGGCTGCTGCGCCAGGGCGGAACCGTGGCCTTCCCGACCGAGACCGTCTACGGCCTCGGCGCCGATGCGCGGAACGACCGGGCGGTGGCGCGGATCTACGCCGCCAAGGGCCGTCCGAGCTTCAACCCGCTCATCGTCCATGTCCGCGACCTCGCCCATGCCGAGGCGATCACCGAGATGTCGCCCGCCGCGCGCGCGCTCGGCGCCGCCTTCTGGCCCGGGCCGCTCACGCTGGTCCTGCCGCGCCGCGCCGCCGCGGATCTCTCCGAACTCACCACGGCGGGGCTGCCGAGCGTGGCGATCCGCGTGCCCGACCACGATCTCGCCCAGCGCCTGCTCGCGGAATTCGGCGGCCCGCTCGCCGCGCCCTCGGCCAATCCCTCCGGCCGGGTCAGCGCGACGCGGCCCGAACACGTGATGGAGGGGCTCGAGGGCCGGATCTCGGCGGTGTTCGACGCCGGGCCGACGCCGGTCGGGCTCGAATCGACCATCCTCGCCTTCGACGGCGACACGCCCGTGCTGCTGCGCCCCGGCGGCCTGCCGGTCGAGGCGATCGCCGCGGCGCTGGGCCGGCCGGTCGACACGCGCGCCGCGCGCCACATCACCGCGCCGGGCCAGCTCAGTTCGCATTACGCGCCGCGCGCCACCCTGCGGCTCGAGGCGGCGGGACCGGGCCCGGACGAGGTCTGGCTCGGCTTCGGGCCGCTCTCGGTGCTGCGGCCGGGCCTGAACCTCTCGCCCCGGGGGGATCTGGTGGAAGCGGCGGCGAATCTCTTCTCGCATCTGCGCGCCGCGGACGCGCTCGCGGCCGAGACGGGGGCGGCGCGGATCGCGGTGGCGCCGGTGCCGCGCACCGGGCTCGGCCTCGCGATCAACGACCGGCTGGAACGCGCGGCCGCGCCGCGCCCGGGAGAGTTCTCCGCGACGCTCTGAGCCGCGCGGTCAGGCCCGCCCGCCCTCGGCGGAGAGGAGCCGCGGGTCGATCGAGATCGAGCGCAAGGCTCCGGACCATTTGCCCGCATCGGCCGCGCCGAAGACGAGGTCGCTGTCCGCCGGCGCGGTCAGCCAGCCGTTGGCCTGGATCTCGCCCTCGAGCTGCCCCGGCCCCCAGCCGGAATAGCCGAGCGCGAGCAGCGCGCGTTTCGGCCCCTGGCCCCGCGCGATGTCGCGCAGGATCTCGACGGTCGCCGTCATCGCGAAGTCGCTGTTCACCCGCAGGCTCGATCCCTCGACGTGATAGTCGCCGGAATGCAGCACGAATCCCCGCCCGTGCTCCACCGGGCCGCCCAGATGCACCCGTGTCTCGGGCAGATCGGCGGCGGCGGGGATGCTCAGCTGTTCGAGAAGATCGGCGAACCGCAGGTCCGGCGCGGGCTTGTTGACGATGAGCCCCATCGCGCCTTCCTCGGAATGGGCGCAGACGAAGACGAGCGAGCGCTCGAATCGCTGATCCCCCATCCCGGGCATGGCGATGAGAAACTGACCGCAGAGAAAGTTGGCATCCGGGTTGTCCATGCAGCCAGAGATTATAGCGCCGCCGCGCGTTTACAATGGAGAGGCGGCGAAATCACGCGGTCTTCGCGGGGCCGCGCGCGGGAAGCCGCCGCGGCTCGCCGCGATTTGACCGGGCGCGGGGCGCGAGGGGCTTTCGCCGCGGCGCCCGGCGTGGAAAATGGGACCCATGTTCCATGCCGCCCCGCCCTCGCTGATCGCGCCCGCCTTCTTCGCCGGCCTCCTCGCCGCGACCGCCCTCGCAGGCCCCCACGCCGCCGCCGCCGAGGCCGCGCCCGACGGGGCGGCGATGGTCGATGGCGCGGCGCGCGTCTCGCTGATCGACGGCTGGCGCGCGCCGGACGGGCGCGTGGTCGCAGCGATCTCCGTGAGGCTGGCGCCGGGCTGGCATACCTACTGGCGCAATCCCGGCGACGTCGGCATGCCGCCGAGCTTCGACTGGGGCGGGTCGGAGAACCTCGCCGGCGTCGCGATCGACTGGCCGCGGCCGAAGCTGTTCGAGGCCTTCGGCGACCGCTCAATCGGCTATGACGGCGATCTCGTCCTGCCGATCACGCTGACGCCGCGCGATCCGTCGCGTCCCGTGGACCTGTCGCTCGACCTCGCGATCGGTGTCTGCTCGGATGTCTGCGTCCCCGACCAGGCGAAGCTCTCCGCGCGGTTCGGGCCCCGGCCGAGCGATCCCGATCCCGCGCCGATCCGCGCGGCGCTGGCGGACCGGCCGCGCACGGCGGCGGAGGCGGGCGTCGCGGAGGTGACCTGCGATCTGGCGCAGGGTCCGGACGGGCTCGAGATGACGGCGACGGTCACCTTCGACGGCCCCGCGAAGCCCGGCCAGATGGCGGTGATCGAAAGCTCCCAGCCCGGCCTCTGGATCGGGGCGCCGGAGGCGCGGTCCCGGGGCCGCTCCCTCGTCGCGCGCGCGCCGGTGGAGGCGAAATCCGCCGCGATCGACCGGGGCGACCTGCGCCTCACGCTGGTCGGCGACGACGACGCGATCGACATCCGGGGCTGCGGCTCGGCGCGTCGGGCCTCCGCCGCGCGCTGAGGCGCCGCGCGGCCTTGCCGCCCGACGGCGCGGAACCCATCTGAAAGGGGTGTGGGGACCGCGCCGGGGGAGGCGGGGTCCGGGGGAGGCGTCTTGTGATCGAGATCCGCTGGTCGACGGCCGAGGACGCCGAGCCGCTGGCGCGGCTCCACGCCGCCTCCTGGCGGAACGCCTATGCCGGCATCCTGGCGCGGCCGGTGATCGACCGGATGATCTCCTACCGGAGCGCGGCCTTCTGGCGGCGCACCGGCGGATCGGGCCGCGCGCTCGTCCTCGTGCTCGACGGCGCGGTGCTCGGCTATGCGACGATGGGCTTCGACCGCCGCGCGCTGCGCGCCGGGACGCGCGACACGGGCGAGATCTTCGAACTCTATCTCGCGCCCGAGGCGCAGGGGATCGGCCTCGGCCGCCAGCTCTTCGAGGCCGCCCGGCGCGAACTCCGCGCCCACGGCTTCCGGCGGCTGCGCGTCTGGGCGCTCGCCGAGAACGAGATCGCCCGCCGCTTCTACGCCGGGCTCGGTGGCCACGAGGAGGAGCGGGCGGTGGAGCGCATCGGCGAGCGCGACGTCGAGAAGGTGGCCTTCACCTGGGACTGAGCCGTGCCGGCCACGATCCTTCCGGAAACCTTCGCGGCCGAAACCCGTAGCCACGCGCGGCCGCGCGTGGCACAAATATTCCTCAAGGTCCTCAAGGGCCACCAAGGGGAGGAATATCCATGCTGACACGTCGCGGCTTCAACGCCCTGACGGCCGGAGCGCTCGCAACCCTGTCGGCGCCAGGCATCGTCCGCGCGCAGGACAAGATCACCGTCAAGTTCAGCCACGTCGTCGCGCCCGACACGCCGAAGGGCAAGGGCGCGCTCCGGTTCAAGGAACTGGCGGAGCAGTATACCGACGGCGCGGTGACGGTGGAGGTCTATCCCAACAGCCAGCTCTACAAGGACAAGGAGGAGCTCGAGGCGCTCCAGCTCGGCGCGGTGCAGATGCTCGCGCCCTCGCTCGCGAAATTCGGCCCGCTCGGCGTGCAGCAGTTCGAACTCTTCGACCTGCCGATGCTGATGAACAGCCGCGAGGATCTGCGCAAGATCACCGACGGGCCGGTCGGCAAGCAGCTGCTCGGGATGCTCGAGCCGAAGGGGATCATCGGCCTCGCCTACTGGGACAACGGCTTCAAGATCATGTCGGCGAACTCGCCGCTGCACGTTCCCGACGATTTCCTCGGCCTCAAGATGCGCATCCAGTCCTCGAAGATCCTCGAGGCGCAGATGGAGGCGCTCGGCGCGGTGCCGCAGGTGATGGCCTTCTCCGAGGTCTACCAGGCGCTCCAGACCGGCGTCGTCGACGGGACCGAGAACCCGCCCTCGAACATGTATACCCAGCGGATGAACGAGGTGCAGAAACACGCGACGCTGTCGCGCCACGGCTATCTCGGCTACGCGGTCATCGTGAACGCGGACTTCTGGAAGGGCCTGCCGGAGGATACCCGCGCCAGCCTCGACAAGGCGATGGCGGAGGCGACGGTCTATGCCAATTCGATCGCCGAGGAGGAGAATGCGAACGCGCTCCAGGCGATGATGGACGCGGGCACCACCACCTTCTACGAGCTCCCCCCCGACGAGCGGGCGGAGTGGGAGGCGGTGCTGAGGCCGGTGCACGAGCAGATGGCGGACCGGATCGGCCCCGAGCTGATCCAGCAGGTCTACGACACGCTCGGCACGCCGAGCTGATCCATCCGCGGGCGGGCGGAGGATCCGCCCGTCCCCTGCCCGAGGGCGTGCCATGCTCCTGCGTATCCTCGACCGGTTCGAGGAGATCCTGATCTCGGTGCTGATGGCGCTCGCCGTCGCGCTCATCTTCGTCGCGGTCCTGCACCGCTTCTCGATCGGCTTCGCCGCCGACCTGGTCGGCTGGGCGAGAGCCTACGAGCTGCCCTGGCTGATGGATTTCGCCCGCTCGACCTTCAAGGCGATCAATTCGATCAAGCTCACCTGGGCGCAGGAGGCCTGCATCTACCTCTTCGTCTGGATGGCGAAGTTCGGCGCCGCCTATGGCGTCAGGATCGGCATCCATGTCGGCGTCGACATCCTCTCCGACCGGCTGCGGGGCCCGGCGAAGACCATCATCACCGTTATCGCCATGTCGGGCGGCATCCTCTTCACCGCGATCATCGCCTGGATCGGCGCCGAATTCGTCTGGCACGTGCGCGCGGGCGGCCAGACCTCGCCCGATCTCGAGATGCCGATGTGGATCATCTATCTCGCCGTCCCGCTCGGCTCGGCGCTCATGTGCTTCCGCTTCATACAGGCGCTCTGGATCTACCTGCGGACGGGCGAGATCGCGCATCATGATCTCGCCTCGGTCGAGGGCGTCAGGGAAGAGGGGCGCGACGTCGCCGAGGGAGGCCACGGATGACCGCGCTCATCATCTTCCTGATCCTCGCCGCGCTTCTGATCACCGGCATGCCGGTCTCGATCGCGCTCGGCCTCACGGTCTTCGCCTTCCTGTTCGGCTTCACCACGATCCCGCTCGATTCGATCGCCCTGAAGCTCTTCACCGGCATCGAGAAGTTCGAGATCATGGCGATCCCGTTCTTCATCCTCGCCGGCAATTTCCTGACCCATGGCGGGGTGGCGCGCCGGATGATCCGCTTCGCGACCGCGATGGTCGGGCACTGGTACGGCGGCATGGGGCTCGCCGCCGTGCTCTCCTGCGCGCTCTTCGCGGCGATCTCGGGCTCCTCGCCCGCGACGGTGATGGCGGTCGGCTCTATCCTGCTGCCCGCGATGGTCCAGCAGGGCTATCCGCCGCGCTTCGGCGTCGGCACGGTCACGACCGCCGGCGGGCTCGGCATCCTGATCCCGCCCTCGATCGTGATGGTGATGTATTCGGTCGCGACCTCCGGCATGGTCGCGACCGGGCCGGACGGCGGGCAGGTGCTCTCCGCCTCGATCGGCACGCTCTTCATGGCGGGCGTCGTGCCCGGCATCCTGCTCGCCATGATGCTCGGCGCCACGACGATCTTCCGCGCCTGGCGCAATGACTACCCGAGGATGGAGCGGGCGGGCTGGGGCGAACGCTGGCGGGCCTTCCGCGAGTCGATCTGGGGGCTCCTGCTCATCGTCATCATCATGGGCGGGATCTACGGCGGGATCTTCACGCCCACCGAGGCCGCGGCCGTCAGCGCGGTCTACGCCTTCGTGATCGCGGTCTGGGTCTATCGCGACATCCGGCTGCGCGACGTGCCCCGGGTGCTGCTCACCTCCGCGGCGATGTCGGCGATGCTGCTCTACATCATCACCAACGCGGTGATGTTCGCCTTCATCCTGACCTCGGAACAGATCCCGCAGGCGATGTCGAGCTGGATCGTCGACCAGGGCCTCGGCAGGATCGGCTTCCTGCTCGTCGTCAACGTGCTCCTGCTCGCGATCGGCATGGTGATGGAGCCCTCGGCCATCGTGCTGATCATGGCGCCGATCCTCTACCCGGTCGCGGTCAGGCTCGGCGTCGATCCGGTGCATTTCGGGATCATGATGGTGGTCAACATGGAGATCGGCCTCTGCACGCCCCCGGTCGGGCTCAATCTCTACGTGGGTTCCGCGATCTCGAAGCTCGGCCTGACAGAAGTCACGAGGGCGGCGGCGCCCTGGATCCTCACGGCGCTGGCCTTCCTGATGCTCGTGACCTACCTCCCCGACATAACGCTGCTTCTGCCGAGGCTCCTCGGGATGAACTGAGCGGCCGGGACCAGGCCGCGCGGTCCGCCGCGCGGCGACCAGAGGGAAGTGAATGCCTCTCGACGCGCGTTTCGCCGGACTGGCCGGTGTGCTTCCGGCGGGCGTGATGCTCGCGATGATCGGCTACGAATACACCGGCCACCCGGCCTGGACCGCGATCGCGGGCGTGCTCTCGGTCGCCGCCATCGCCGTCTTCAGCCTCGACGCGCCGCCCTCCCGCTCGGCCTTCGTCGTCGTCGGCCTCGGCCTCGCGGGATGGGCGGTCGCGACCCGACCCGACTGGCGCGCCGGCCTCGGCACGGCGATCGAGCGCGGCGCCTTCATCATCGCGCTCTTCACCGCGCTGACCGCGATCCGGACGGCGGCGATGAGCTCGCGCGAGATCGTCGCCTGCGGCCGCTTCCTCGCGCGCCAGCCTCCGGGCCGGCGCTACCTCGCGCTGACGCTCGGCGGGCACCTCTTCGGGCTCGTGCTCATGTACGGCTCCATCGCGCTCCTCGGCGGGCTCGCGGCCGAGAGCACCGCGGCCGAGCCGGATGCCGAGATCCGGCGCCACCGGCTGCGGCGGATGCTGCTCGCGGTGCACCGGGGCTTCGCGGCGACGCTCTGCTGGTCGCCGATCGCCTTCTCGATGGCGATCACCACGACCCTGGTGCCGGGCGCGAGCTGGAGCCGCGCCGTGCTTCCCTGCCTCGTCAGCGCCGCGCTGCTCCTGCTCGGGGGCTGGGCGCTCGACACGGTCTTCAAGCCGAGGCTGTCACGCCCCGCGCCGCCGCCGGCGGCCGTCGAGCCCGGCGGCTGGGTCGAGAACCTGCGCCCGCTCATCCTGCTGCTCGTCACCGTGGTCGCGGGGGCGGCGCTTCTGCGCGCGCTGACCGGGGTCGAGATCGTCGGCGCGGTCATGTCGCTCGTGCCCGCCGTCGCGGTCGGCTGGATCTTCCTCCAGGGCTCGCCCTTCGGCCGGAGCCGGGGCGCGCATACCGCCTCGCGCGTGGCGGACTTCGTCACCGGAGAGCTGGCGGCCTTCCGGGGCCAGATCCTGCTCCTCTTCATGGCCGCCTTCATCGGCAGCCTCGGCGCCTTCGTCCTCGTGCCGCTGATGGCCGATCACGGCCCCGACCTGACCGCGCCGCCGCCCGCGCTGATCGCGCTCGCGCTGCTCTGGATCATCCCGCTGACGGGGCAGCTCGGCATGAACCCGATTCTCGCGGTCTCGCTGCTGATCCCGCTCGTGCCCGCGCCGGCGGCGCTCGGCCTCGACCCGACCGTGCTCGTCGCCGCGATCACCGGCGGCTGGGCGCTGAGCGGCACGACCTCGCCCTTCACCGCCTCGGTGCTGCTCGTCGCCTCGATCGGCCGGGTGCGGCCGATCCGCGCGGGACTGGCCTGGAACGGCGCCTACATGCTCGTCATGGGCGCGGCGCTCTCGCTCTGGGTGCTGATCCTCGCCGCGCTGCTCTGATCTCAGGCGTCGTATTCGTCGCGCGGCGATTCGAGATCGAGCACGGCGCTGAGCGTGCCGCGCGAATGCAGACGCACCCGCGCCCCGCGCGCGCCGCGCGAATCGACGTCGCGCGCCAGATTCGCGGCCAGCCGTTCGAGCAGGGTCGGAGAGGCGGCGCAGGGGATCGCCCGGATCACCTCGCCGGTCGCGAGATCCGCGACATCGCCGGGGCCGACCACGGTCAGCCGGATGTCCTTCGCGACGAAACTGTCGCTCTGGAGCTCCAGCGCCGAGGCGGCGGTGTCGACGAGGACGAAACCATGCCGCCCCCGCGCCTCGAGCCGCGCGCCGTTCGCGGTGGCCACCACCGCGCTTTCCTCGCAGACGCCGATCCCGAAACGCTCGTTCTCCTCGGCGCAGGCGACGACGAGGCGGCCGAGCCGGCCCGAGGAGATGAGGTTCTGGTCGACGATTCCGGCGCCGAGAAAGCCGATCCCCTCCTGGATCACCAACCCGGGATGGCCGAGATCGGAGGTCACGCCGTAGCGCAGCGCCTCCTCCGAACTGCCGCCCGCGATCATCACCGAGGAAAGCGCCGCCGCCGCCCCGCTCGGCGCGATCAGCGCCGCGCCCCGCGCATGGGCGCGCGCGATGGCCCTCAGCACGCCGCTTTCCTCGCCCCGGTGCAGCATGGTCTCGACCAGCCGGATCTGGTTGCCGCCGCAAAGGAGCACCGCGTCGAGTTCCGCGATCCGGTTCAGCTGGTCGGGATCCGCGGACACATACTCGACCGTGTCGATCGTCACCCCGAGATCGATCCCGCGCAGCCCGGCCCGCTCCAGCGCGCGCAGATGGTCGGCCGCGGTCCGCGCCGGCTCGGCCGAGGCGGCGGCGATCACGCCGATCTCCCCGTTCCCGACCAGATCGCGCACCGCGCGCAGCAGGTCCCCGCCCCCCTCCCCGAGCGGCGAGGAACCGAGAAGGATGAGCGGCGCCCCCGGATTGACCGATTCCGCGCTCCAGCCGCGGCGGCCGGCGCGATCGGCGGCCCGCGCCTCGCTCAGATGCTCGCGGACCAGTTCCGCGCGGAAGTTCAGCGCCGTCATCCTGAGCCCGGTCTCGGGCGTCGCGATCAGGCCGCGCGAGAGCCGCGGCGGCTTTTCGAGCGTCACCGCCGCGTTGATCCCGGTCCTGACGTCGAGCGCCTCGCCCCGGTCCTCGGTGTAATGCGCCGGATCGCCGAGCACGAGCCGCGCCATCAGGTCGTAGAGCGCGTAGGCGCCGAAGACGTTGCGGCGCGAATTGGCCGGCGCGCGATAGGCGAGTTCGCGTTTGCGCACCCGCCGCTTCGCCGCGCCCGGATGGCCACGCAGCTTGCGCAGATCGATCCAGTCGCCGTCGTCGACATAGGAGAGCCGGAATTCCTGCACCGCCCGGCCTTCCGCGTCGGTCTTGCGCCGCCGCAGATCGACGAGCATCACGCCGTATTCGCCGCGGACCCGCGCGACATCGCCCTCGACGAGGAGCGCGGTGTTCTCGTCGATGCCGAAGCCCCAGCGCGCGCCCGCCGACTGCATCCCGACGATGAGCCGGCCGAGGCGGCCGCGCTTGATGAAATGCTGGTCGACCATGCCGAAGCCGAAGAAGCCGAGGCCGGTTCCCATCAGGAGCCCCGGCGCCTCCGGGTCGGAGGTGAGCCCGTGCACCACCGATTCGAGCGAGGTGCCGCCGAGGATCATCGGCCCCGACATCATCGCCGCGCCCGCGCTCGATCCCGCGACGAGCCCCCCGCGTCCATGCGCCGCGCGGATCGCCGCCAGCACCGGCGTCTCGGCCCCGTCGCGCAGGAGCGCGTCCACGATCTTCGCCTGATCGCCGCCGGTGAAATAGACGCTGCCGAAGGCGGCGATCTTCTCGATGATTCCCGGGTCGAAGGCGGCGCGCGCCGCGTTGCCCTCGTGCAGGTCGCAGACCTCGACCTCGAATCCGTGGCTCAGGAAGGCGTTCCGCGTCTCCGCGCCCACCTCCGCCGGCTCGCCGGAGGCGGTCGGAAAGACCAGGATCCGCCCGCCCGACAGGCGGTGCATCTCGCCGTAGACGGCGACATTGTCGTCCTCCAGCCGTCCGCCGATGACGGCGAGGCGCTTGCCGCCGGCGGCCGCGGCCCGCTCGGCCAGCACGGACCAAGGGGCCATGCGTTTTTTCCGATCAGTCAAGGGGGGCGATACGCACACCGCGCTCGTCGCTCACGATGCGATACCCTTCCGGTACATCGAAACCGGAGGCGGCGACCAGAGTCTCCGGCGCCACCGGCTCGGGTTTTTCCACCGGGTTGAAGTAGATGATGCGCTTCCAGGACCGCGTGATCCCCTCGCAGAAGATGAGCACCAGATCCTGCGGCCGCGCCATGTGGAGGGCGGTGTCGATCGAGTCCTCTTCCCGCGGCACGACCTCGATCCGCTCCGGATCGACGCCCTGCTCGATCAGGCGGGCCTTGATCATTTCCGGCACCTCATCGGCCGTCCGGCCCCGCGGATCGTCGTCGGAATGGCAGATGTAGTGATCGAAATGGCCTGCGATCTTGTCGGCGATCGCGCGCACGTCCTCGTCGCGCCGGTCGCCCGGGCAGGTCGCGCAGATGATGCGCTTGCCGAGCGGCTGGAGCCGTTCCACCAGATCCACCATCGCGCCCACCGCCGCCTCGTTGTGGCCGTAGTCGAGGATCACGCGGAAGCCGTGCTCGTCATAGACGTTCATCCGGCCCGGGCTCTGGTAGAAGGTGTTGTCGAAGGTCCTGAGCCCGTTGCGGATCTGGTCCAGCGTCAGCCCCAGCGCATGCGCCATGGCGGCGGCGAACATCGCGTTCTCGACGTTGTGCAGCGCCTTGCCCTCGAGCGTCGCCGGGATGAGATGCGTCCAGATCAGCGGAACCTGCGCGCCATTCAGGTAGATCACGATCTGATCGCCGTTCAGCCCCTGCTCCAGTACGACGGCGGGCTGGCCGAGCCGGATATGCTCGCGCACGAGCGGGTGATCCGGGCGGCGCGTGACGTAGCAGATCTCGCGCGCCTCGGTGAAGGCGGCCATCTTCAGCGTCTGCTCGTCGTCGGCGTTCAGCACCGCGCAGTCCTTGGCGACCTCGACGACCAGCCGCTTGACCGTGGCCAGTTCCTCGAGCGTGTCGACCCCGCCGAGCCCGAGATGGTCCGAGGTCACGTTCAGCACCGCGCCGACGTCGCAGTAGCGGTAGCCGAGCCCCGCGCGCACGATCCCGCCCCGCGCCGTCTCGAGCACAGCCATGTCGACCGACGGGTCGCGCAGGACCATCGAGGCCGCGACCGGCCCGGTCATGTCGCCGCGCACCGTGACGTTGCCGTCGATATAGACCGCGTCGGTTGAGGTCTGGCCGACGACATGCCCGGCCATCTTCAGCACATGGGCGAGCATGCGCGCCGTCGTCGTCTTGCCGTTGGTGCCGGTCAGCGCCGCGATCGGGATCCGGCTCGGCGTGCCGGCCGGGAACAGCATCTCCATCACCTTGCCGCCGACGTCGCGGCTCTTGCCCTCGGAAGGCGCGATATGCATCCGCATGCCGGGCCCCGCGTTGATCTCGCAGATCGCGCCGCCGGTCTCGCGGAAGCTCCGGGTGATGTCGGAGGTGAGGAAATCGACGCCGCCGATATCGAGGCCCACGCCCCGGATCGCGCGTTCCGCCATCAGCTTGTTGTCGGGATGGATCACGTCGGTCACGTCGATCGCGGTGCCGCCGGTCGAGATGTTCGCGGTCTTGCGAAGATAGACCACCTCTCCGTCCGCTGGCACCGTCTCGTGCGTGTAGCCCTTTTCCCGCAGCAGCGCGTCGGCGGCCTCGTCGAGTTCGAGGCGCGTCAGCATGTTCTCGTGCCCGACGCCCCGGCGCGGATCCTGGTTCACCACGTCGACCAGCGCGGCGATCGTGCTCTTCCCGTCGCCGACGACATGGCCCGGCATCCGGCGCGCGGCGGCGACGAGCTCGCCGTTCACCACGAAGAGCCGGTGGTCGTCTCCGAGGATCATGCTCTCGACCACGACGCCGCCCGAGCCTTCCTCCGCCGCCCGCTCGTAGGCGGCGGCGACCTCCTCGTCGGCTGTGAGATTGACCGCGACGCCGCGGCCGTGATTGCCGTCGACCGGCTTCACCACCACCGGGTAGCCGATGTCCTTCGCCGCGTCGATCGCGTCCTCGGCGTCGCGCACGAAGACCTGGCGCGGAACCGGCAGGCCGAGATCGTGGAGGAGCTTCGTGCAGAGTTCCTTGTCGGAGGCGATCTCGACGGCGATATGCGAGGTCTGGCTCGACAGCGCCGCCTCGATCCGCTTCGCGTATTTTCCCTGGCCGACCTGGATCATGCTGGCCTCGTTGAGCCGCGTCCAGGGAATGTCGCGCGCCTCCGCCGCGTGAACCAGCGCGAGCGCGGAAGGACCAAGCGCGCGGCGGCCGGCGAAGGAGTCGAAATCCTCGATCTCCTCGGCGATGGCAGCGGCGTCCGCGCCCTCCTCCGGAGCGATCAGGTCGAGGATGATCTCCCGCGCGACCTCGCCGGCCTCGAGCCCGACCTCGCGCGATTCGTAGCCGTAGAGCACCTCGACGCAATCGGCCTCGGCCGAGGGCCGGGTGAAGGCCCCGTCGGAGGGGGCGCCGGCCCGGATCTGGAGCGCGAGCGCCACATGGGCGAGCAACTCGCCGAGGTGGCAGTCCGGCGCCTCGCGCAGCCTCGGCAGCAGGGGCGCGCCGGTCTCGGTCAGCGCATGCGAGAGCGTCGGCAATTCGCGCAGCAGCGGCGGCAGGAGAGCCTCGGCGTAATCCCGCACCGGTATCCCGGCGCGCCGATGCAGATCGAGCGTGAGCCGGATCATCGGCTGCCGGGAATAGACGTTCGGGCCGACGTAGACCGAGGACGAGACGATTTCCATGACCGCTCCTGTTAACCGGACACTCTCAGTGGTAATCCGGGGCGCGGCTCCCGAAAAGCACCAATCGAGGGGCGCGAGAGCCGGAGGGAAACGCGATGACGGGCGAGGCGACGAGCGAGCCGGGGCGAGGGGGACGGCGCGAGGTGATCGCGCTGCCTCCGGTCGCACCCGGAACGAGACGGGAGCTGACGGTGCTCCGGTTCGGGACGCCGGGCGCGCGGCCGAAGGCCTATCTGCAGGCGGGTCTGCACGCGGACGAACTGCCCGGGATGCTGATCCTCTCGATCCTCGCCGACCTCCTGGCCGGCGCGGAGGCGCGCGGCGAGATCCGGGGCGAGATCGTGCTCGTGCCGGTCGCGAATCCGATCGGCCTCGCGCAGCACCGCGCGGGCTTCCTGCTCGGCCGCTACGACAACAGTTCGACCGGCAACTACAACCGCGACTACCTCGACCTCGCCCGGATGATCGAGCCCCGCCTCGCCGGTCGCCTCGGGGCCGACGCGGCGGCGAATGTCGCGATCATCCGCGCCGCGATGGCCGAGGCGCTGGCCGGGGAGGAGCCGCTGACCGAGGTCGCGGCGCTCCGCCACGCGCTGCTCACCCTGTCGCACGACGCGGATTTCATGCTCGACCTGCACGCGGACAACGCGGCGGAGGTGCATCTCTACACCGGCACGCCGCTCTGGCCCGACGCCGCCGATCTCGCGGCCGGGATCGGCGCGCGCGCCGTGCTGCTCGCCGAGCTTTCCGGCGGCAACCCGTTCGACGAGGCGGTTGGCGGCCCCTGGTGGAGCCTCGCCCGCGCCTATCCCGACGCGGCGATCCCGCCCGCCTGCCTGTCCGCGACGCTCGAGATGCGCTCGAACGACGCGGTGGACGGCGACCTTGCCCAAGGCGACGCGCTGGCGCTCCTGGACTTCCTGAGGCGCCGGGGACTGGTTTCGGGCGCGGCCGCCGAGTTGCCCCGGTCGCTCTGCGACGCCACCCCGCTCGAGGCGATGCAGCAGGTGACCGCCACGGCCGCGGGCATCGTGGTCTACAAGGCCGCGCTCGGCGCCATGGTGGCGGACGGCGACCTGATCGCCGAGATCGTCGACCCGCTCGGCCTGACCCCGCCCGCGGAGATCCGCGCGCGCACCGCCGGCGTCCTCTTCGCGCGGCATTCGCAGCCCTATGCCTGGAGCGGCAAGATCATCGCCAAGATCGCCGGCGCCGAGCCGCTGCCCGAGCGGACGGGAAAGCTCCTGCCCGGCTGACGGGGGCGCGACACGGGGCGGCGGATCGGAATCTGACGTGCGAGGCGGGAAGGGGCGGACAAATGTCCGCCCTACGGCGGGATGGCGGACAAATGTCCGCCCTACGGTGGGGCGGACCTCGGTCCGCCGGCCCTCTACCCCAATTCCGCGAGCAATATGCTCGTCTCCGAATTCGCCACCGCCGGCATCGCACGGATCGCGGTCAGCGCCGCGTCGAGCGCGGCGAGATCGGGCGTGACCAGTTCCGCGATCATGTCCCAGCGGCCGTTGGTCGAATGCACCCGGCCCACCTCGGGCATCCGCCGCAGTTGCGCCACCACGCGCCGCGCCTCGGCGGCGCGCAGTTCGATCGCCATGATGGCGCGCACACCCCCGCCACCTTCGTCGCCGCGCACCCGCGCGGTGAAGCCGAGGAGCACGCCCCGGCGCAGCAGCCGGTCGATCCGGTTCTGCGCCGTGCCCCGCGAGACGCCGAGATGGCGCGCCAGCGTCGCCGTCGGCATCCGCCCGTCCGCCCGCAGCAGCCCGATCAGCCGTGCATCGAGGTCATCCAGCCCGCTCATCTGACGATCCGCGCATGAAATCTGACGATACGTCAGCAGATAGGACGGAATGCTCCACTTTGCCAGCTTTTCGCTAGCGCGCGGCCGCCATAGAAAAAGGCAGACCTCCGCCCGTGCACAAAAAGGGAGCGCGCATTGTACGACAGGCCGTGTCCGGAAGAATACCTCGCCTCGCATACCCGTCAGGACATCCTGATGCTCGGGATCGGGCTCGAACTCGGCGCTTCGACACGCGGCGCGCTGATGGGGCCGGACGCGCTGCGCACCGCCGGGATCGCGCCGATGCTCGCCAATCTCGGCCACCGCTTCGCCGATCGCGGCACGCTGCGCGAGGCCGAGCCGGTCCGGGTCGACATGGCCCCCGAATGGGCGGCGCGCTGCAATCACCTCGCGGAGATCGGCGGATGGACACGCGCGATCCATGACCGCGCCCATGCGATGAGCAAGGGCGCTGGCGGTCCCGGCGCGCCGGTGCCGCTCTTCGTCGGCGGCGACCATGCGATCTCGATGGGCACGATCTCGGGCGTCGCCCGCGCCTGCGCCGAGGCGGGGCGCGAGATCGCCGTGCTCTGGGTCGACGCCCATCCCGACTACAACACGCCCGAGACGACGCCCTCGGGCAACATGCACGGCATGTCGCTCGCCTTCCTCGCCGGCGACCCGATCCTCGCGCCGCTGCTCGACGGGAGCCGTCCGCTCGCGCCGGTCGCGCGCGAGAACATCCATGTCATCGGCGCGCGTTCGATCGACCCGGGCGAGCGGGCGCGGCTGCGCGCGCACGGGATCGACTGCGTCGACATGCGCCACATCGACGAGCGCGGCGTCTGCGCGCTGATGGAGGAGCGAATCGCGCGCTGGAAGGAACGCGGCGTCCACCTGCACCTCAGCCTCGACCTCGACAGCCTCGATCCCTCCGTCGCGCCGGGCACCGGCACCCAGGTTCCGGGCGGCGCGACCTACCGCGAGGCGCATCTCATCATGGAGATGCTGTCGGACAGCGGCCTCGTCGGTTCGATGGATCTGGTCGAACTCAACCCTTTCCTCGACGAGCGCGGGCGCAGCGCCGTGGTCGCGGTCGAACTGATCGCGAGCGTCTTCGGGCGCACCGTGCTCGACCGCCTGCCTGACGCGCGGCGCTTCGCCGACCTCCCCGCCCGCGCATGACCGGGCGCCCGAAGATGAGCCAAGGAGAAAAAGAAATGCTCGACGCCGCCGAACTGATCGCCCTCGAACACCGTCTCGGCGCCCACAACTACAAGCCGCTCGACGTGGTCCTCACCCGCGGCCAGGGCGTCTGGGTCGAGGATGTGGCGGGCAACCGCTACCTCGACTGCCTCTCGGCCTATTCCGCCGTGAACCAGGGCCATTGCCATCCGAAGATCCTCGCCGCGATGATCGACCAGGCGAGCCGGCTGACGCTGACCTCCCGCGCCTTCCGCAACGACCAGCTCGGCCACTTCTACGAGGAACTCGCGACGCTGACGAAGAGCCACAAGGTGCTGCCGATGAACTCGGGCGCCGAGGCGGTCGAGACCGCGATCAAGGCGGTGCGCAAATGGGGCTACGAGATCAAGGGCGTGCCCGAGGACCGCGCCGAGATCATCGTCTGCGAGAACAACTTCCACGGCCGCACGCTCGGCATCGTCTCCTTCTCGACCGACCCGGACGCGCGCGGCGGCTTCGGCCCGTTCCTGCCCGGCTTCAAGGTGATCCCCTTCGGGGACGCCGAAGCGCTCGAGGCGGCGATCACCGAGAACACCGTCGCCTTCCTCGTCGAGCCGATCCAGGGCGAGGCCGGCGTCATCATCCCGCCAGCGGGCTATTTCACGCGCGTCCGCGAGCTCTGCTCCGCGAACAACGTCACGCTGATCCTCGACGAGATCCAGACGGGCCTCGGCCGCGCGGGCAAGCTGCTCGCCGAGGAGCACGAGGGGATCGAGGCCGACGTGACGCTGGTCGGCAAGGCACTCGGCGGTGGCTTCTACCCGATCTCGGCGGTGCTCTCGAACTCCGACGTGCTCGGGGTGCTCCAGCCGGGCCAGCACGGCTCGACCTTCGGCGGCAACCCGCTCGCCTGCGCCGTGGCCCGGGCGGCGCTCAGGGTGCTGGTCGAGGAGGGGATGATCGAACGCTCGGCCGAACTCGGGGCCTATTTCAAGCAAGGCCTGGAAGCGATCCGCTCGAACCGCGTGAAGGAGGTGCGCGGCCGGGGCCTGATGCTCGCGGTCGAGCTCCACGAGGAGGCCGGGCCCGCGCGGCCGGTGGTCGAGGCGCTGCGCGAGGCGGGGCTGCTCGCCAAGGAGACGCATGGCCAGACCATCCGCTTCTCGCCGCCGCTCGTCATCGAGCGGGCGGAGGTGGACTGGGCGCTCGAACGGATAGGCGCGGCGCTGCGGTGAGGGCGGCGGGTGCGAGCACCCACCCTCAGAGCAGCGTCGCCGCGCCCCGGTCGAGGTAGGTTTCGAGGAACTGGTCGATCCGGGGCTCGCGCGGCTTGGCGAAGACCTCGCCCGGCGCCCCCTCCACCAGGATCCGCCCGTGGTCGAGGAAGGCGATCTTCGAGCCGACCGAGGCGGCGAAGCCGATCTCGTGCGTGACGACCAGCATCGTCATGCCGCTCTCCGCCAGCCGCCGCATCACGTTCAGTACCTCCCCCGTCAGTTCGGGATCGAGCGAGGCGGTCGGCTCGTCGAAGAGCATGATCCCGGGATCGAGCGCGAGCGCGCGGGCGATCGCGACGCGCTGCTGCTGGCCGCCCGAGAGCTCGCTCGGGTAATGTCCCGCCCGCGCCCCCAGGCCGATCGCGTCGAGTTCCTTGCGCGCGCGCTCCTCCGCGTCGGCCCGGCTCATGCCGCGCACCGTCACCAGCGCCTCGGAGACGTTGCCGACCGCGGTCATGTGCGGCCAGAGGTTGAACTGCTGGAACACCATGCCGATCCGGCTCCGCACCTTGCGGATCTGGCGCGCCGGCAGCTTCACCCGCGCGCCGTTCGGCCCCCGGTCGAAGCCGAGCGGATCGCCGTTGATCGAGATATAGCCGTCGGTCGGCTCCTCTAGCAGCGCGACGCAGCGCAGCAGCGTGGACTTGCCCGAGCCGGAGGGGCCGATCAGACAGGTGACCTTGCCGCGCGGGATGTCGAGGTCGATCCCGTCGAGCACCCGCGTGGTGCCGAAATCCTTGCACAGCCCCTCGATGCGGACGGCGGGCATCGGCGCGCTCATGTCGCGAACCGGTATTTCGAGAGCCGCGCCTCGGCCCGGCGGCCGAGCGCGCCGCAGATCTCGACCAGCGCCCAGTAGAGGAGCGCGAGCACGGTGAAGCTCTCGACGAAGGCGTAATGCTGGGTGCCGATCGCGCTGACGCTCAAGGTCAGTTCCGGCAGCGAGATGATCGAGAGGATCGCCGTCTCCTTCAGGATGAGGATGGTCATGTTCACCATCGAGGGCAGGACGAGCACCGTCATCTCCGGCAGGATGATCCGCCTCAGCGTCTGCCATTCGGTGAAGCCGACGCAGTCGGCGGCCTCGAGGTGCCCCTTCGGGATCGCGTCGAATCCGGCGCGCCAGAGCTCGGAGTAATAGGCCGCGGCGTAGATCGCGAGCGCGAGGATCCCCGCCGGGATGTTCTCGAGCCTCAGCCCGATGAAGGGCCCGCCATAGTAGAGCAGGAACACCTGCACCAGGAAGGGCGTGCCCCGGATCACCTCGACGATGCCGCGCAGCAGCCAGCCGAGCGGCGCCGGGCCGTAGCGCCGGCCGACCGCGACGGCGAAGCCGACCGCGAGGCCGAGGGCCGAGCCGATCACCCAGAGCATCAGCGTGACGCCGAGCCCCTCGAGAATCCGCGGCAGATAGGAGAGGATGAGGCCGAGGTCGAAGCTCATATCCGCCCCCATCTCAGCCGCGCCTCGAGCCCGGTGCCGAGCAGGGCGACGACGATGTTGATGACGAGATAGATGAGCCCGGCGGCGGCGTAGAGTTCGAGCGGGCGGTAGGTGCTCGCCGCGAGATCCTGCGCCATGCGCGTGAGCTCGATCACGCCCACGACCGAGACGAGGGACGAGCTCTTCAGCATCATGATCGCCTCGGAGACGAGCGCGGGCAGCGTGAGCTTGAAGGCGATCGGAAGCCGGATCCTCCGGAAGGTCTGGGCCGCCGACATGCCGGTCATCTCCGCCGCCTCGAGAAGCCCGCTCGGCACCGCGCCGAGGCCGCCGCGCATGATCTCGGCCTGATAGGCGGCGGTGCAGAGCGCCATGCCGGTGATCGCCGCCACCTCGCTCGGCACGTCGAGCCCGATCGAGGGCAGCAGGTAGTAGATGAGCAGCAGCTGCACGAGGAGCGGCGTACCCCGGAAGAAGCTCACGAAGAGCCGCCCCGCCCCGCGCGCGACCCGGTTGTGCGAGAGCATGCCGGCGCAGACGAGGCAGGCGATCAGGAAGCCGATGGCGATCGCGCCCGCGGAGAGCAGCACGGTGAGCCGCGCCGCCTCCACCAGCAGCCAGAAGAGCTTCCAGGACATCGGCCGCTCAGCGGATCAGAACGCCGCCTCGGTCACCTGGTCGGGCGTGTCGAAGGTCACGCCGAACCACTTCTTCTGCATCTCGCCGAGCCGGCCATCGGCTTTCATCTTCAGGATCGCCGCGTCGATCGCGTCCATCAGGGTCTTGTATTCGGGATCCTTGCGGCCCGGGAAACCGAAATAGGTCTTCACGCCGAAGGGCGGCTCGACCAGGGCGAAGGTCTCCGGGCGCTGCTGCGCGACATAGGCGATGTTGGGGTAGGAATTCGCGACCGCGACGATCCGGCCGGCGGCGAGATCGGCGTAGGCCTCGTTGAAGCTCACGTATTCCTTGATCTCGGAGGGCGGCGAGGGCAGCGTCGCCGCGTATTCCTGGAGCTGGGCGAGCTGGGCCGTCGCCTTGCCGCTCCCGACCGCCATGCCGCTGATCTGGTCGGGCTCCGTTACGCTGTCGTCGCCCGCCTGCTTGAGGAGCGCGACGGTCGCCTCCGCGACCGGGCTGGAGAAGCGGTAGCGCTCCATCCGCGCCTGGGTGATCGTCGCCGGGCCGGCCACCATGTCGAACTTGCCGCTCTCGAGCCCGGGCAGTACGCCGTCCCAGGGCAGCGTCACCCATTCGATCTTCACGCCCAGCTCCTTGCCGATCTCGTCGAAGAGATCGACGTTGAGCCCGACATGCTCGCCCGCGTCGATGAAGTCGAAGGGCGCGAAGGCGGTCTCGGTGCCGACGGTCAGCACGCCCGCCGCCTTCACCTTGTCGAGCACGTCCTCGGCCAGCGCGGCGGTGCCCACGGAGGCGGCGAGCGCGGCGGCGAGAATGGATTTCAGGAACATCGAGGCAACCCCCTGGCTGATGGTCGGGCTAAGTCGGTCGCCGAATGGCCGGCGCTTCGCAACATCTCCGTCGGGTCAGGGGAGCCCGGCGCGGCGCGCTTGTCAATCGGCTGGGCAATCGAACCTTAACCGCCGTCAAATCAGGCAGGCCGCGATCAGGCTCCGCCCCGGCTTCCGGGATCGCGCTTCCCCGCCGGGGGCGAGCCCGCGATCAGCGCGGCGGCGTCGGCGAGCGGCGCGGTGGGCGCGAGGACGGAACGCGCGCAGAGGTAGATCGGCCGCCAGTCCGGGGCGAATTTCTGCCGGAACCGCCGGACGCCGCCGACGTCGTAGTCCCGCTCGCCCCGGCGGTGGATCAGCGCGGCGAAGCGGATCCAGACATCCGCCTCGCGCCCGCCGCCGCGGGCCGAGGCCAGCGGCGCGGGGCCGAGGCTGAATTCGCGATAGCCCTCGAGCGAGAGCCGCCGCATCGTCTCGCTCAGCAGGAAGGCCATCGCGTCGCGCGGGGCGTCGGGGTGATGGCGCATCAGATCGACCGCGGCGCCATCGCGCGAGCGGGTGACGAAGAGGCTCGCGAAGGCCACGATCTCGCCCCGCTGGCGCGCCACGGCGATCGGGAAGCCGCGCAGATAGGCCGGATCGAAGAAGCCGAAGGCGAAGCGCCGCTCCCGCCCGCCCCGCTGCGCGAGCCAGGCGTCCGAGACCCGCCGCAGCGCCGGCCAGAGCCCGGGCGCGTGCGGCGGCCGCAGGATCTCGACCGAGAGCCCGGCGCGCCGGCCCCGCCGCGCGATCCGGCGCAGCTCCCGCCGGGCCGGCCCCTCGAGCGAGAAGCCCGTGAGCGGCACCACCGCCTCGTCGCCCATCCGGTGGAGCGCGAGGCCGAGTTCGACCGACTGTCGGATGAAGCGTTCCGGCGCCCCGAAGAAGATCGGCCGCGCGCCCGCCGCCCGCGCGGCGTCGTGGAACGCCCAGGCGAGGCTGCCCCGCGTCTCCGCCGCGCCGACCGGGGCGCCCAGCGCGATCCAGGAGCCGCCGCGCACGCCGTAGGAGACGACCGCGTCGCCGGTCTCGGAGAACATCAGCATCTTGTCGCCCGTGACCGCGAGCATCTCCGGGGCGCGGCCGTGCGCCTCGATGATCGCGCGGGCGCGTTCGAGCGAATCCGGGTTCGACGCCTGCGACGGCCAGGCCCGCGTCTTCATCGCTGCGAAGAGCAGCGCGAGCATCAGCGCGACGCTGCCGGTCAGCGCGGCGCGGAGCGCGCGCGGCCCGCTCTCCTGCACCGAGAACTGCCACCACATCGCCCCGGTATAGGGCGCGCTGCGGTGGACCGCGTAATAGGTGACCCCGATCGAGAGCAGGATCGCCAGCGTGAACAGGATCCATTGCGGCGAGAGCACGCCCTGGGTCAGCCGCGCGTCGCGGTAGAACTCCCGCCGGCAGGGCAGGATCAGCAGCGCGAGCAGCGCGAGGATCAGCGCCCGGTCGTAATCGGCGCCGTGCAGCAGCGAGGCGCCGATGCCGAGCCCCATCGCGCAGAGCGCCAGCCAGAAGGCGGCGCGGGAGCGGCGGAACATGCCGAGCGCCAGCACGACGAGCGCCGAGCCCAGCACCGAGGTGAGCAGCGCGCCCCCTTCGAGCAGCAGGAGCGGCATCACGTGCTGGACCGCGTCCTCCACCGCGTCGTTGCGCAGCATCGGCCCGCGCAGCAGGCCGGAGAACATCATGAAGAGCCCGGCGGCGAGCACGACCATGCCCATCGCGAGCGGAATGACCGACTGCCCGGCCTGGAGCACCGGCTGGAGCCGGGCCAGCGTCTGGCTCTTGCCGGTCGCGGTCCAGATCTCCGAGAGCGAGAGCAGGACGAGGGCGAGGACGAAGGGCAGGATGTAGTAGATGATCCGGAAGAGCAGCAGCCCCGTCACCGCGTCCGCCACCGGCACCGAGGCGCCGAGGGCCGCGATGATGACGCTCTCGAACACGCCCACCCCGCCCGGCACGTGGCTCGCCACGCCGATCATCACCGCGACCGCGTAGACCGCGATGAAGGTCACGAAGCCGATGTCGCCCGTCGGCAGCAGCACATAGAGCGCGAAGGAGGCGGCGGCGATGTCGACCGAGCAGAACAGGATCTGCCAGGAGACGTCGCTGAGCCGCGGCGCCCGGATCTCGAACCAGCGGAGCCGGAGCGAAGCCTGGCGCAGCGTCAGGACCAGGATGATCCCGACCATCGCGACGAAGGCCGCGACGGAGAGGAGCCGGACTGTCCCGGGCGGCAGCGCGCTGATGCCCGCGATCGCGGTCGGATGGAGCGCCAGCGCGCCGAGGCCGATCACCGTCGCGCCGAGCCCGTAGGCGATCGCGACATAGCCCGAGATCGCCGCCACGTCGTAGCCGTCGAGCCCGAGCGAAGTGTAGATCCGGTAGCGCACCGCGCCGCCGGAAAGGGCCGAGAGGCCGATCGTGTTGCCGAAGGCGTAGCCGAGGAAGCCGCCGAGCGCGACCGAGGGCAGCGGCAGGTGCTTGCCGATGTAGCGCGCGCCCGTCCAGTCGTAGCCGACCAGCGCCGCGTAGCCGATCGCCGTGGCGCCGATCGCCGAGAGATAGATATGCGTCGGGGTGGCGCGGATGCTCCGGAGCACGTCGCGGAAGTCGAGCGGAGCCAGCAGCCGGTGCAGCGCGTAGAGCCCGGCGGCGAAGAGGCAGAGCGTGATCAGGACGGGCGCGTGCTTGCGCAGGAGGTCGAGCGGGCCGCCCCCGCTCGGCTCGTCCGGGCAGGCGCCGGCGAGATCGGCCGCGCCGCCGAGACCCGCGCTCCGGGTCGCGCGGGAATCACCGCCGCGCCCGTCGCCGCGGCGTCCGCCGGCGCGCGCTTCCCTTCCGGGGGGATCCCGCCTCGGCGCGGCTTGGTCTCTCACGGACTTGTCCTTAAGCGCCCTCTGTTCCGGCTCGAATAACCGAACTCGCGTCCGAGAGCCAGCGCGGCGAGCCGCCGCGGACGGCCGGCGGACCCGGGATCAGCCGCGCGGGCGCCCCGCCTCGAACAGGAACCAGACGCGTTCCTCCGTCTCGTCGATCCAGTTCTCGAGCAGGCTCGCGGTGCCGACGTCGCCGTGGTCGTCGCAGGTCACATGCGCCTCGCGCATCGCCGCGGCCAGCGCGAAATTGTCCTCGCGCAGTTCCGCCAGCATGTCCTCGGGCGCGACGAAATCGGCGTCGTTGTCCCGCAGCCGCTGCAGCTTCGAGACTTGGCCGATCGAGCGCAGCGTCGTGCCCCCGAGCTTGCGCACCCGCTCCGCCATCGGATCGGTCATCGCGAAGATCCGCGCCGCCTGCTCGTCGAGAAGCAGGTGGTAGTCGCGGAAATGCGGGCCGCTCATGTGCCAGTGGAAGTTCTTGGTCTTGAGATAGAGCGCGAACACGTCCGCGAGCAGTTCGTTCAGCGCCGCCCCGATGTCGCGCCGCGCCTCCTCGCCGAGGCCGTTCGGGGTGGTCATCGCCGCCTTGCGCGCCGCGGTCCGTTGCTTGGTCTTCGAGGCCATCGCCGGTCCCTCCTCGCCATTGCCATCGCGGAGAGGACGCCGGGCCGGCGCTTTCGTTCCACGCGACGCCCGCCGATCGCGGCGAAGCGATCCGGCTTGACCGGGCCGGCGGGGGCGGGGCAGACCGGCGAGGCGCGCGCTCAGGCCGCGCCGGCCAGGGGGAAGCGCTTCAACAGATGGAAATTCCCGTTCAGATCCTCGCCGAACAGGCAGATGTCCTCGACCCGGCAGGATCTCGCGAGCGCCTCGTCGATCAGCGGGGCGAGCGCGCGCGCGGTCGCCGCCCGCTCCGCCTCGGGCAAGGGGCCGGTCAGCGTGAGATGGAAGCGGAAATCCGAGAGGACGAAGGGATAGCCCCAGGTCTCGAGATGGGCGCGCTGGCTCTCGGTCAGGCGGTCCGGCCGGCGCCGCGCGATCTCCGAGGGCGAGGGCGGGGCGCGGAACGCGTCGAGCCAGGTGACGCAGGCGCGCGCCAGATGGTCGAGTTCCGGCACCGGCCGCGCCGGGACCAGCGCGAGGAAATCGCCCAGCGTTCCGACGGCGAGCGGCAGGTCGAAGGGCGCGAATTCCCGCGCCAGCGCCGTGATCTCGGCGTCGAGCGCGGCGGGCTCCCGCCCCTCGGCCAGCACGAAGGGCGGCTTCAGCGTCCCGTGGAAACCGTACCGGCGCGGCGGCTCCGTCAGGGTCTCGCGCGGGGCGGGCAGGCCCGCCACCTCGAGCCCCTTGCGCGCCCGGCCGGCCTGGGCGTCCCAGCCGAGCCAGTCGGCGCCGAAACGGGCCAGCGCGCTGTTCATCTTCGGGGCGACATAGACCGCCCAGCGCAGGATGTCCCGCATTCGCTCGCTCCTCGGGATGACAGGTACTGCCATGCCACATGAAACCGCCGCCCCGCAACCGCTCCGCCTCGCGAATGCGCGTCTCGTGCTGGAGGACAGAGTGTCGCGGGGCGGCCTCGTCCTGAGCGGGGGGCGGATCGCGGAGATCGTCGCCCCGGACGCCGCCGGAGCGGGCGCGATCGACTGCGCGGGCGACTACCTGCTGCCCGGTCTCGTCGAACTGCACACCGACAATCTGGAACGCCACCTCCAGCCCCGCCCGGGGGTGCGCTGGCCCGAGACCGCCGCGATCCTCGCCCATGACGCGGAGATCGCGGGCACCGGGATCACCACCGTCTTCGACGCGCTGCGCGTCGGCTCGCTGGTCGGAAGCAAGGCGGGATATGCGAAATACGCCCGCGGCCTCGCGACCGCGATCGGCGGGCTGCGCGGCGCGGGCGCCCTCAAGGCCGATCACCACCTGCACCTGCGCGCAGAGATGTGCTCGGAGACGCTGATCGGGGAACTCGCCGAATTCCTTCCCGAGGACGGGATCGGCATCGTGAGCCTGATGGACCACACCCCCGGCCAGCGGCAGTTCAGGGATGTCGACCAGATGCGCCGCTATCAGCGCGGCCGGCTCGACGAGGCGGAGTTCCAGGCCCATGTCGCCCGGCTGCTCGACCTCCGCCGGACCCTCGGCGCCGCGCATGAGCGGGCCGCGGTCGCCGCCGCGCGGCGGCTTGGCGCGGTGATCGCGAGCCATGATGACACCGACGCGGCCCATGTCGCCACCTCCGCCGCGCATGGCGCGAGCCTCGCGGAATTTCCGACCACCTCCGAGGCGGCCCGCGCCTGCCGCGCCGCCGGCATCGCGGTGATGATGGGCGCGCCGAACCTGCTGCGCGGGGGATCGCATTCGGGCAATGTCGCGGCGGCCGAACTGGCCGGAGCCGGGCTGCTCGACATCCTCTCCTCCGACTACATCCCCTCGGCGCTGCTGCTCGGCGCGTTCCGTCTCGGGGAAATGACCGGCGACCTGCCGGCCGCGGTCGCGACGGTCACCGCCGCCCCGGCGCGGGCGGCGCGGCTCGCCGACCGCGGCCGGATCGCGCCGGGGCTGCGCGCCGATCTCGCGCGGGTCCGGGTGATCGGCGGGCTGCCGGTCGTCCGGGGGGTCTGGGTGGCCGGGGCGAGGGTGGCCTGAGAGCGGAAGCTTCGGGGAGGCGGCCTTGATCTCGGCGCGCGGGCCTGTTCACATGGGGCCGACAGTGGCCATCCGGACCGGCTCCCCATGCTCTCCTACCAGCACGTCTATCACGCCGGCAACGCGGCCGACCTGCACAAGCATATCGTGCTCGCGGAACTGCTGAGCCGGCTGACGCGCAAGCCCCGGCCGATCAGCTATGTCGAGACCCATGCCGGGCGGGGCGTCTACGACCTCGCCGCGCCCGAGGCGATCAAGACCGGCGAGGCGGCGCGCGGGATCGACCGGCTGGCGCCCGACGCCGCCTCGCCCTATGGCGCCGCGCTCGCGGCCTTCCGCGCGCGCCACGGCGCCCGCGCCTATCCCGGCTCGCCCGCGCTCGCCCGCGCGCTGCTCCGGCCCGAGGACCGGATCTGGCTCATGGAACTGCACCCGGCCGAGCACGCCGCGCTCGCCGCGGCGATGGCGGGCGGCGGCGTCGCGATCCACCGCCGCGACGGGCGCGAGGGCGTGCTCGCGCTCGCCCCGTTCAAGCCGCGCCGCGGGCTCGTGCTGGTCGACCCCTCCTACGAGGTGAAGGACGAATACGCCGAGACGGCGGCCTTCTGTCGCAGGCTGGTCCAGAAATGGCCCGAGGCGGCGATCCTCGTCTGGTACCCGATCCTGCCCGCCGGCCGGCACGCGGAACTGCTCGACGGGCTGGCCGCGCTGCCGCTCCGCCTCGACGAGACGCGGTTCCGCGAGGCGCCGGAGCGGGGCATGACCGGCTCCGGCCTCATCCTGATCAACGGGCCGCACGGATCGGAAGCCGCCTTCGCGGCGGCGCACCGCCTCGCGGCGCCGGTGCTGTCTCCCGCCTGAGACCCGCGACAATTTGATGGATCGAACCGCTTTCCTTCCCGCGCGGAACGCGTAGATTGCTGCGATGCGGTATCTCGTCTCGCTCAACCAGCGCTACTGGCCCGTCCTGGTGCTCGTCCTGCTCGTCCTCGTGACGGCGGGCAGCCTCGATCCGGGGCACGAGCCGCTGCCGGGCTTCCTGCCCTGGGACAAGGCGCGGCACTTCCTCGCATACGCCGCCGTCGCCTTCCCGATCGCGCTGGCCCGGCCGCGCCGCTGGGGCTGGATGATGCTCGGGCTGCTCGGCTGGGGGCTCGCGATCGAGTTCATCCAGCCCGCCGTGGGGCGGGACCAGGACATGCGCGATTTCCTCGCCAATTCCTCCGGGGTGCTGCTCGCGGTCCTGCTGTCGGAGACGCTGCGCCGGCTCGCCCTCGCCTTCCGGCGCGGCGTTCAGTCCCTGCCCTTGCGCAGGATCAGCCCCTTCGACGGATCGTAGGCGATCACCGCGAGCGCGAGGAAGACGATGCCGCAGGCCACCACCACGCCGAGCGAGAGCCAGTTGATCCGCAGATAGAAGGCGAAGCGGATGAGTTCGACCGCGTGGGTGAACGGATTGAACTGCGCGATCCGCCAGAGCAGCACGCTCGATTCGCGGATCCGCCAGAGCGGGTAGAGCGCGGAGGAGGCGAAGAACATCGGGAAGATGACGAAATTCATCACGCCCGCGAAATTCTCGAGCTGCCGGATCACCGAGGAGAGCAGCAGCCCGAAGGCGCCGAACATCAGCCCCGAGAGGATCAGCGCCGGCAGGACCGCGAGATGGCCGAGCGGCGGCGGCTCGATCCCCCAGAGCCAGGCGACCAGCACGAAGGCGTAGACCTGCAGCACCGAGACCGCGACGCCCCCGGCGAGCTTCGAGGTCAGCAGGAACCAGCGCGGAAAGGGGCTCACGAGCAGGGTGCGCATCGCCCCGGTCTCGCGGTCGTAGACCATCGAGAGCGAGCTCTGCATCCCCGCGAAGAGCAGGATCATCGCGCAGAGCCCCGGCATGACATAGGTGTCATAGAGCACATAGGTCTCGTAGGGCGGGATGATCGACATGCCGAGCACGGCGCGGAAGCCGGCGGCGAAGATGAAGAGCCAGACGAGCGGACGCACCAGCGCCGAGAGGAACCGCTCGCGCTGCCGGGTGAAGCGCATCGTCTCGCGCCAGACGATGCCGCGCAGCGCCCGCAGGCGGCCGCGCCAGGAAAGATCGCCCGCCGGGGTCATGCCCGCGCCTCCGCCTCGCCGGCCGCGCCGGTGAGGTCGAGGAAGGCGGGGGCGAGGCCCTTGTCGCCCGCGATCTCCGCCGCCGACGCCTCGGCGCGCACCCGCCCCCGGTGCAGCACGACGACCCGGTCCTCCGGTTCGATCTCCTCGAAGATATGGGTGGCCCAGAGCACGCCCATGCCCTCCCGCGCGACCAGATCGCGCACGAGCCGCCCGACCTCGGCGCGCGCGCGCACGTCGAGCCCGGCCGTCGCCTCGTCGAGCAGCAGGAGCGCGGGCCGGTGCATCAGCGCCCGCGCGATCTCCGCCCGCCGGGTCTGGCCACCGGAAAGCGTCGCCACGCGGGCGTCGTGCTTCTCGCTCAGGCCGACCGCCGCCAGCACCTCGCGCGCGCGGCTCCGCGCCGCGCCCCGCGCCATGCCGTGGAGCGCGGCGTGATAGCCGAGGTTCTGCGCCACGGTCAGGTCGGCGTCGAGCGCGCGGCTCTGGAACACCACGCCGAGCGCGGCGAGCGCGGGACCGGGATCGGTCCTGAGATCGTGGCCGAGCACGGCGATATGGCCCGAGCGGCTGTTGTAGAGCCGGGTGATCAGCGAGAAGAGCGTGGTCTTGCCCGCGCCGTTCACGCCGAGGAGCGCGACGAAGCGCCCCCGGGGAACGGTCAGCGAGACGTCGTCGAGCGCCCGGAGCGCCCCGAACGAGTGGCTGACTCCGCCGACGGTAAGCGCGTTCTCTGTCACCTGGGGACTGGCTCCCTGTTCGCCGCCCGCGAGCTTCGGCCCCGGGCCGGCGCGGGGTCAAGCCCGCCCCGCCGCCGCGCGCCCTCCCCCGCGATCACTTGATGATGAAGGTGGCCCGCTGCGTCTCGCCGGTCGTGCCGCGGATGCGCAGGTGGTACTGGCCCGGCGTGATCGCGATGAAGGAGATCCGCGCCTCGCCCTCGTCGTCGAACTCGATCGAATCGAGGCCGAGCGGACGAATCTCGATGTCGTTGATCACGACCTCGTTGACCCAGACGTTGCGGAAGAGATCCGGCCCCTCGACCGCGGTCTCGGCGGTGCCGTCCGACTTCACGTCGATCCGGTAGTAGCCGCCGGCGTTCAGTTCGTAGGTGCCCGCGGATTTCATCGCCCCCGCCGTGAGCTCGACCGGATCGAGATCGGTCCGGTTCGACCGCTCCATCAGCCCGGCCGGGCCGATCTCGAGCACGCGGTTCTGCGCGAGCGCCATCTGGCCCGCGCCGAGCGCGAGCGCCGAGGCGAGCGCGATCCTCAGGAATGACATCCGGCGTTCCTCCATCCAGTACGCATGTGCTTTTCCGTCAGTCCGCCCTGATCGCGACGCCCCAGGGCTGCTCCCCGACCTGGATCGACTTCACGACCTTCAGGTCGTCCACGTCGATCACGGAGACGTCGTTCGAGATGCCGTTGGTGGTCCAGAGCTGCTTCTCGTCCGGCGAGAAGGCGAGCTGCCAGACGCGCTGACCGACGAGAAGATACTCCTCGACCTCGAAGCTTTCGCCATCGACGACGGCGACGCGGTTGGCGGGGCCGAGCGCGACGAAGATCTTCTTCCCGTCCTTCGTCACCCGCACGCCGACCGGCTGCAGCGCCTCCTTCGGCACGCCCGGCACCTCGAAGCCGATCTTGTGGATCACCTCGTGCTTTTCCGGGTCGATCACGCTGACCGTGCCGCCGATCTCGGCGGAGACGAAGAGCAGCCTGCCATCGTCGGTGAACTGGGCGAAGCGCGGGCGCTGGTCGACGAGCACGTTGGCGACGATCTCGTCCGTCCCGGTGTCGATGAAATGCGCCATGTTCGTCGTCTCGGAGGTATTGACGAGGATCTTGCCGTCCGGGCTCACCCCCATCCCCTCGGGCTCGATGCCCACGGGGATCTCGGCCTTGACCGTGCCCGAGGCGGTGTCGATCGCGGTGACGAGATTGTCGTCCTCGTTCGCGACGTAGAGGATGGAACCGTCCGGCGTCAGCACGCCGAGTTCCGGATCCGGACCGGAGGGCAGCGTGCCGAGGATCTCGTGCGTCGCGGCGTCGAGCACCTGCACCGTGTCGTCGTCGGAGGCGAGGATGTAGAGCTTCGCTCCGTCGGGGCTCATGATGATGCCGCGCGGGCGCTGGCCCACGTCGATCGTGTCGGTGACCTCCATGGTCTCGCCGTCGATCACCGAGACCGAATTGCCGCGCTCGTTCGAGACGAAGACGGTATAGGCGCCGGCCGGGACCGGCGCGGCGAGGCCCAGCAGGGCGGCGGACGCGAGGAGCTTGCGCATGGGTCTGCCTTTCGGGGTCACTTGAAGGAGCACTTCGTCTCGGGCGCGTCGGTCCCGAGCGTGTCGAGCGGCGTCACCTGGTGCAGGAACCCGTCCTGCGGCGAGACCGAGACCACGAGGTGGTCGGAGGCGAGCAGGACCGGCTGGCGCAACTGGTGGTCCCAGGGGCGGTAGTTGACCGGCTGGCCCTTGAAGGCGGCGAGCTGCAGGTCGGGACTCCCGATATAGGCGGCCATCGCGGCGAGGCCGGTGTCGGGCGCGCGCGTCGCGGCCTCCCCCAGCGTGCGGATCGCGAGCCAGGCGTTGTAGTCGAGCGGCCGCATCGGCCGGCCCGCCCGCTTCTCGAAGCGCGTCTGCAGCTGCGCGCCGCCCCAGGCATCCGCCGCCGGGCTCCAGGTCGTGGGCGTGAGCCCGGCGGAGCCCACCACGGGGCGCGGATCCCAGGTGTGATAGGGGAGATAGGCGGCGAAGACCTCGTTCTCGTCGGCGGCGACGAGCACGTCGTGATCGGGGGCGGACTGGGTGAAGACCGGTATCTGTGCCTGGACCTGCGCGAGACCGGTATCGGTCTGGCGCGAGCCGCCGGTATCCTCGAAGACCCGGGTCTCGACGATCTTCCCGCCGAACTTCTTCGCCGAATGCGCGTAGGCCTCGCCGAGCGCTCTGTCGCCCGGGTGGGAGCCTTCGACGAGGAACCATTTCGGCCAGCGCTTCCAGGCGAGGAACTGCGCGACCGCGTCGGTGCCCATCGACCGGCTGAGCGCGACGTGGAAGACGTTGGCGCGGCAGTCGGCGTTGCGCAACGCGTCATCCGGCGCCTGGGCGTTGAAGAGGATCGCGCCCTTTCCGGCGGCGTCCGACATCGCCAGAAGTTCCGGCGCGTCGGCGAGCGCCACGATGTAGTCGACCCCCTTCGCGACCAGATCGCGGACGGCCGCCGCCGCCTCGCCCGGCTTCGCCTCGACGGTCTCGAGCGTGAAGCTCTGGCCCATGAAGGCGCCGGTCGTGTTGTTGTCGCCGGTCCCGAGCTCGGCGCCGGCGAAGCCGAGATCCGCGGGCGGCAGGTCGACGCGGGAGATCGGCAGCGGACGGTCGTAATCGACCCGCACCACCGCCGCGGCGACCACCGCCTTCGCCGCGCCGGCGGGGGCGCCGGTCTGGCCGAAGGCGGTGCCGGCGCAGCAGAAGGCCGCGGTTGCGATGATCGCGCGAAGCGAGGTCATGGCCGGTTCTCCCCCGCGCCCCCGGGCGCGACTTTCCGGGGTCCGCGCCCCGGTTCCGCGTCATACCTCGCAAGCTCCGCCGCCGCTTGTCCACCGGAAAGACCGGAACTCACGCGAATTTCGGAGAAAAAGAGTCGGGATCCGATCGTCCGGCCCCCGCCCCTTTCCGTGAACTTCGACCTTGGTACCATGGCGGGGACAGTCCGGAGGCCCTCATGACCCGTCTGAACCCCGCCCTGATTCTCGCCCTGACGTTCGCTCTGGTCCAGCCGGCCGCGGCGGAGGAGCTCTGGCAGGGGCGCTCGGCCGCCTTCTTCGGGGCGCACTGGATCGATACGTCGACCGAGGGCGCGATCAACGGCCCGCGCGCGGACGAGACCGCGCGTGTCCGGATGCTCGACGACTATATCGCCGAGGGGCTGAGGGCGGGCGGGCTCACGCTCGTCGATCTCGGCCCCGCGGAGGCGAAGCTGGCCGCGGTCAGGAACCCCGAACATTGCAACGGCTGCGACGTGAGGATCGCGCGCGAGCTTGGCGCGGATTATTCCGTGGTCGCCGAGGTCCAGAAGGTCTCGAACCTGATCCTCGCGATCAACATCTACGTCCGCGACGCCGCGACCGGAGCGCAGCTGCGCGGCCAGGCGGTGGATATCCGCGGCAATACCGACGAGAGCTGGCGGCGCGGCGCGCGCTACATCCTGAGGAACAACATCTTCGCGCAGTGAAAGGCGTCCCTCCGGGACGCGGCGGAGCGGCCCTTTGGCCGCGAGTCCGGTTTCTCCCCGCCTGTTGGCGGGGCCCCTCGCTCCGGAGCCTGACGGCTCCTGCGCGGACTGCCCGATAGATTTCATGCCCATATGAAACATGAGGAAGAAGCGAGCTTGAGGGGAGCACCCGGCGGGGCGAACAGCCGGCGGGGTTTCGGCGCCGCGCTCAGGGCGCGGCGGGAGCGGGCCGGGCCGGATCGGGCGCGACATGAGGCCTGACGCGCTCGAGCGGCCATCCTTGCGCGGCCCATCCGTCGGTGCCGGCGGGGTACCAGAAGATCCGGGCGTAACCCGTCTCCACCGCGCGTTTCGCGCCGTTCCAGGACATCCAGCAGTCCTGCTTGCAGAAGAAGACCATGGGCGCGTCCATCCGCCCCCCCGAGAGTCCGGCGAGGGCGTCGAGGAAGTAGCGCTCCGTGGCGGGGTCGAGCGCGTCGTAGCCGGTGTTCGCGAGCCAGGTCGCGCCCGGGATCGTCTCGTGGGGCGGGTCGCGCCAGAGCGTGCCGGCCGGCAGGTTCGCGGGCCTGACCGGAGTCGGAAGCAGGTCGACGAAGGGGATGCCGGCGCGCCAGAGCGCATGCGCCGCCGCGTCCCCGATCACCTCCGCGCCTTTCAGCGTCGCGGGAACCGGCGAACGGTAGGGTTCGCCGTGATAGCTATCGGGCTCTGGAACCTCATCCGTCGCCGCCTCCGGCCGGGCGGCGGGCGGCTCCGCCTCCGCGCCGGCCGGGCGCGGGGGCGGCGGCGCGGCGGCGAGCCCCTCGCGCGCGGCGGGAGGCGGAACGCCCTCCTGCGCGGCGCGCGCGGCGGCGGGCGCGGCGAGGACGGCGAGGGCGCTCAGGCAGAGCGCGCCCGCCGTCCCCGCCCGGGTCATTGCGTGACCTCCGGCTTCAGCGCCGTGCCCATGTCGTTGAGGAGCGGCACGCCCGCCTCGCGCAGGATCTCGTCGATCCGGGGCTGGACCTTGCGGAGCGTCGAGTTGAGCTCGCGCTTCCACACGTCCTCGCCGTTCCGCACGCCCATGGAGACGCGGTAGAAGAGCCGGGGGGCGCCCTGGGGTTTCGGCTCCCCCACCAGCGGCGTGAGCTTCAGCGGCGCGCCCGACTGCTTGACGAGCGGCCCGGCGACCGGCCCCCACATCACGGCGATGTCGAGTTCGCCGGCTTCGAGCGCCCTCAGCATGTCCTCGTTCGGGCTCTCCACCCTCCGGTCGACCTGGAGGTTGTAGCCCCGCACGGTCTTGAGGAGCCCGTAATGCGCGAGATAGCTCGCCGGCGGGGTGCCGGCGATCACGCCGATCCGGCGGCCCCGGAGCCGGGGATCGGCGAGGGTCGTCACGTCGGCGAGGTCGCTGTCCTCCCGCGCGACCAGCGCGTAGGCCGAGGTATAGTAGGCGTTGGTCGTCATCACCATGTCCTCGCCCTGGGCGTAGCCGATGATGACGTCGCAATTGTAACCGAGCAGCGTGCGGCGCACGAAGCCCATCGCCATCGGCGACCAGAAGTACTGGAGCGGCCGGTCGAGGGTTTCCGCCATCAGCTCCGCGATCCGGTTCTCGAAACCCGTCCCGTCCTTGTCGCTCTCTGGCGCGTTGGCGGGATCGGCGCAGACGCGGAAGGCGGTGCGCGACACCAGATCCGTGGGCTGGGCCGCGAGCGGCCCGCCGATCAGCAGCAGCGCCGCCGCGAGGGCGGCGGCGGGGCTAGCCCATGCAGGCATCTTCTTGCTCTTTGTAGGCGTCGGGCTTGTCGGCGCGCTTCGCCGGCCGGCCGCGCGGAATCGCATCCATGCCCATCGCCTTGAGATAGACGTAGATGTCGTCGAGGTAGCACATGACGTTCTTGTTGTCGCCGAAGGAGGGCATCACCAGGTTGCCCTGCTGCTTGCCGCCGGCGACGATGCCGAGCACGTCGTAATAGTCGAGCCGGAGCATGGATTTCGCCAGCGCCGGCGCGTAGGTCGAGCCCTGGCCGTCCGGACCGTGGCAGACGAAGCATTCCGAATTGTAGCGCCGGAAGCCGGAGAAGGTGTACCAGTCGACGGTGCCGTCCTCCTGGACCTTGAAGGTGGGGATATCCTCCTTCGTGAACCACTTCCCGTCGACCTCGTGATCGGCGGTGATGTTGCTCTCGATCTGCTCCGGCGTGAGCTTCACCTCCTGCGCCGAGGCCGCCTGGGCGAGCCCGAGCGCGGCGAGGGCGGAAAGTGCGATGGATGCCGATTTGGCATGGATCATCAAATGGTCCTCCAAGACCCTGCTTGTGTAGGTTGGGTTTCGACAGGGTCTGCGCCCCTTGAAACGGTTCGAGGCCTGGCCGTTCCAAGCAAGAGGGCGAAACACCGGGTGTGTCCCGCCCCCTTCCGGTCCGCTGCCTCAAGGTCCGGGCGCGCCGCTACTCCCCAAGCGCGTGCCCGCCCGAACCTCGATGCCGGAAGCTCAGCTGTCCGGCAGCGAGAAGACCGTCAGCTGGCCGCCGAGGGCGGTGTAGTCGCTGAGGGCCGAGTAGCCGCCCACGGCGCCGAGGCCTTCGTTGGGGTTCGTGAGACCGGCCGCGAGGCCGATGCCGGCCCAGCCGCCGACGCCCGAGAGGACCGCGACGTACTGCTTGCCGCCGTGCTCGTAGGTCATCACGTTGCCGATGATGCCCGAGGGGGTCTTGAACTTGTAGAGTTCCTTGCCCGTCTCGGCGTCCACCGCCTTCAGATAGCCTTCGAGCGTGCCGTAGAACACGACGTCGCCCGCGGTCGCCAGCGCGCCCGACCAGACCGAGAACTGCTCGGGGATCGACCACTTGATCTCGCCCTTCGTCGCGTCCCAGGCGATGAAGTTGCCCATGCCGCCATGGCTGTTCGGCGCGGGATACATCGAGAGGGTGGCGCCGACATAGGGCTGGCCGGCGGTGTAGCTCACGCGGAACGGCTCGTAATCCATGCAGACGTGGTTGGTCGGCACGTAGAAGAGCGAGGTCTTCGGCGAGAAGGAGGCGGGCTGCTGGTCCTTGGTGCCGAGCGCGGCCGGGCAGATGCCGGTCGTGTTCTCGTCCTCGCCATTGGCCTCGGTCGAGAATTCCTTCACCACGGCCGGGCGGCCGAAGGTCTCGGAATCGCGGTTCATGTCGACGCCGGTGGTCCAGTTCACCGCCGGGTCGTACTTCTCCGCCACCAGCAGGTCGCCGTTCTCGCGGTTCAGCGTGTAGGCGATGCCGTTACGGTCGAAGTGGACGAGAGCCTTGGTGTCCTTGCCGTCGATGTTGAGGTCGGCGAGGATCATCTCGTTGACGCCGTCGTAGTCCCATTCGTCATGGGGCGTCATCTGGTAGACCCATTTCGCCACGCCGGTATCGGCGTCGCGGGCGAAGATGGTCATCGACCACTTGTTGTCACCCGGGCGCTGCGACGGGTTCCAGGTCGAGGGGTTGCCCGAGCCGTAGTAGATCAGGTTCAGGTCGGGATCGTAGGAATACCAGCCCCAGGTGGCGCCGCCGCCGATCTTCCACTGGTCGCCTTCCCAGCTCGAGATCGAGCTGTCCTTGCCGACCGGCTTGCCGAGCGCGGTGGTCTTCTCCGGGTCGAACAGCAGCTGATCGTCGGTGCCGACCGAATAGGCCCGCCAAGCCATCGAGCCGTCCTTGATGTTGTAGGCGGTCACGTGGCCCTGCACGCCGAATTCGCCGCCCGAGATCGAGACGAGCAGCTTGTCCTTGAAGGGCATCGTGGTCGCGGTCGCGGTCTCGCCCTTGGCGGGATCGCCGTTCTTCACGCTCCACTTCACCTCGCCGGTCTTGGCGTCGAGCGCCACGACGGTCGTGTCGGCCTGGCTGAGGAAGACCATCCCGTCGGCGTAGGAGAGGCCGCGGTTCACGGTGTCGCAGCACATCACGCCGATGACGTTCGGATCCTGCTGCGGTTCGTACTTCCAGAGGATCTTGCCGTCGTTGTTGAGGTCGAGCGCGTAGACCGTGTTCGGGAACGGCGCGTGGACGTACATCACGTCGCCGATCACCAGCGGCGAGCCCTCATGGCCGCGCAGCACGCCGGTGGAGAAGGTCCAGGCCGGGCGCAGGTCCTTGACGTTGTCCTTGGTGATCTGATCGAGCGTCGAATAGCGATGGTTCGCGTAGTCGCCGGTCTGGATCGCCCAGTTCTTCGCGTCGCCGATCGCCTCCTGGGTGCTTTCGTTGGCGAACGCGCCGAGACTGCCCGAGAGCATCAGGGCGGCCGCGGCCGGCAGTGCGTATCTGATCATATAACCCTCCCACTGGGTTGTTTTCATCGGCCTTGGGAGGAGGGTACGCCAGTCACTCCGCCATCACCCGCGGGTGACAGAGCGCGACTGACCGGGGCGATTCCTCCGCCTGAAAGACACTTTCCTCCCTGAGAGGAGGCCCTTTCTTATCGTTCTTGCAGGCATATAAATGCCCGCTCGCGGAGCCGGTCAATAACAAAGCCTCGGCATTGGCATAAAGTAGTACCCCATGCCAAGGGAGGCGTCCCGAGTCGCGCAATCCCGCGACCGCGACGGCGTAACGTCTTGTTAAGAAAGGATTTCCGGAGGAGGCCGCGCGGATCGCGCGGAGCGCTTCCCCGCGCCGTCGGAAGTCGGCTCCGGGGAGATGGCCTTCCCGCGAAGGCCGGGCGGGGCGGCCGGAAGAGCGGCCCCGCCCCCCGCCCGGACAGCGGCCCGGGCGGAGGAGGATGACCCCGCGCGCGGCGCGGGGTCGGGGGCGGATCAGTAGATCACGACGCCCCGGATCGACTCGCCGTGGTGCATCAGGTCGAAACCCTTGTTGATGTCCTCGAGCGGCATCGTGTGGGTGATCATCGGGTCGATCTGGATCTTGCCGTCCATGTACCAGTCGACGATCTTCGGCACGTCGGTGCGGCCGCGCGCGCCACCGAAGGCGGTGCCGAGCCACTGGCGGCCGGTGACGAGCTGGAAGGGCCGGGTCGAGATCTCGGCGCCGGCCGGGGCCACGCCGATCACCACCGACTTGCCCCAGCCGCGATGCGAGCATTCGAGCGCCTGGCGCATCACCTTCACGTTGCCGGTGCAGTCGAAGGTATAGTCGGCTCCGCCGATCTGGTCCGCGCCCCGCTTCGTCATGTTGACGATGTAGGGAACGATGTCCTCGCCGATCTCGGTCGGGTTGATGAAGTGGGTCATCCCGAACTTCTCGCCCCACTCCTTGCGGTCGTTGTTGAGATCGACGCCGATGATCATGTCGGCGCCCGCGAGCCGCAGGCCCTGCAGGACGTTGAGGCCGATGCCGCCGAGGCCGAAGACGACCGCGGTCGAGCCGACCTCGACCTTCGCGGTGTTGATCACCGCGCCGACGCCGGTGGTGACGCCGCAGCCGATGTAGCAGATCTTGTCGAAGGGCGCGTCCTCGCGGACCTTCGCGACCGCGATCTCGGGCAGGACCGTGTAGTTCGAGAAGGTCGAGCAGCCCATGTAGTGATGGATCGGATCGCCGTCGAGCGTCGAGAAGCGCGAGGTGCCGTCGGGCATCAGCCCCTGACCCTGCGTCGCGCGGATCGCGGTGCAGAGGTTGGTCTTGCGGCTGAGGCAGGAGGGGCAGCCGCGGCATTCGGGCGTGTAGAGCGGGATGACGTGATCGCCCTTCTTCACCGTGGTCACGCCCGGCCCGACCTCGACCACCACGCCCGCGCCCTCGTGACCGAGGATCGCCGGGAAGATCCCTTCCGGATCGGCGCCGGAGCGGGTGAATTCGTCGGTATGGCAGATCCCGGTCGCCTTGACCTCGATCAGCACCTCGCCGGCCTTCGGCCCCTCGAGATTGACCTCCGTCACCTCGAGCGGCTTGCCCGCCTCGAACGCAACAGCTGCGCGTGTCTTCATGGCTTCCTCCGATTGGCCTTCCGGTGGCCGGCGCGCGCGCCGGCCACATGCGCGCCGACAATCGGGCCGCGCACGTCCGGTTACAACCTTATTCCGGCCTCCGCCGATAGGACTTTGGTCCGAAACCGAGGCGGCCGGAGGACGTCCCGGCCCCGGGAGGCTCAGACGTCGATCTCGCGCCGGCTCGACTCCTCGCATTTCCAGGACACGATCGTGAAGGCGGGATGTTCGCGCGCCCAGGTCGCGAGTTCGGGCTGGGCGCGCATGAAGCAGGAGGTCCCGGAGGCGGCCTCTCCCTCCCAAACGTAGCTCAGGATCTTCTGCTCGCAGGTCCGGGGTTCGGCCTTGAGGCAGGCGACGAAGACGAGTTCGATCATGCTGTGCTCCCATGGCCGCGCCCGCGCGGGCACGGCCCCGGCGCGGACTCGGTCGCCAAAAGGTCAGTCTTGACCAGAGCGGCGCCATGAACAAGTCAGGAGAAGCTGCGACGAACCGCGCGCCAAGGAGGAAACCCATGCCAGCGAAATCCGGCCGAGCCTCGCTCGCGGCCCTGACGGCCCTCGCCCTCGGCCTCCCGCTCGCGGCCGGGCCCGCCCGCGCGGCGGACCAGAGCGACCCGGACTGGCCCTGCGTCCAGCGCAAGGTGCCCTCGCTCTCGATGGGGCAGATGTGGGCGGGTCCGCCGGCGGAGGGCGACTGGCAAGAGGATCCCGAGATCGCCCGGCTCGCCGGGGTGATGGCGGCGCGGCGGACCACGCTCGACGAGGTGAAGGCGCTCGCCGGGGACTACGCCGCGAAGCTCGACCCGGACGCGCGGCCGGGCCGGATGGCGCTGCTCTTCCAGGGGGTGCTCGACCGGATCAATTCCGAGCGGGCCGACGTGATGAGCGGCATCAGCCGCTACGCGCATCACCAGATCGAGCTCTCCGACGGCGTGAAGGCGGAGGAGGCCGCGCTCGCCGCGCTCAAGGCCGATCCGAAGGCGGATCCCGACAAGGTCGAGGAGGCGCAGGACAAGCTGAACTGGAACATCCGCGTCTACCGCGAGCGCGCGCAGTCGCTCACCTATGTCTGCGAGACCCCTGTCCTGCTCGAACAGCGCGCCTTCGCGATCGCGCGGATCCTGGCCGAGATCGCGTAGGGCCGCCCGCGTCTCAGAGCGGCGGCTGGGCCAGCGGATCGTTGCGCTCCGCCACGCTCTCCCGCATCTCGCGGCAGCGCCACTTGGCGATGCTGCGCTCGGGATGGGAGTTGACCCAGGAGGCCAGCTCCGGCTGCGCCTGATACATGCAGAGCGCGGCGCTGGCCGCCGGCATGAATTTCACGACCTTTTCCTGGCAATCGGCGGGGTCCGTTCGCAGGCAGGCAAGAAAAACGAGCTCAATCATTGTCTATCCCTTGACGTTATTGAGAGTTGCCCGCCGAAGCGGCCAATTCCGGGTCAACGGGCTCCCTCCCAGGGAGAATCTTGAATGATCTTTTAGGTTGTTCACGCCTTGAGCGATTATGCCAAGACTTCTACGACTAATGTCCTATTGTATCCCGAATCACCCCGGGCCACCAAGCGCATTCTTTGCTGCGCTGCAAAAAAGAATTATTCCCACTCCAGCTCGCGATAGACCGCCGTCGCGTTGCGCGCGTTGAAGTCGTCGAACAGCAGCCAGTCGCCGCGCAGATCCGCGCCGAGGTGGCGGCTCGCCTCCCCGAGGCTCTCGCCTCGGGCGAGCGCGGCGCGGGTCTCGGCGACCAGCGCGGTGAAATAGGCCCGCGTCGTCTCGGCGCCCGCGGGCCAGGGCAGGCTCGCCGCGCCATGGCCCGGTACGATCCGTGCGGCGGGCTTCGCGCCCAGTTCGTCGAGCAGCCGCAGCCAGCCGAGGACGGAGCCGTCCATCGAGGGCGTCTGCCGGTCGAAGACCAGATCGCCGGTGAACCAGGTGTCGGTCGCGAGATCGCGCGCGGTCAGGTCGTTGTCGGTATGCGCCGTCGGCCAGGCTTCGAGCCGCAGCGCCCGCCCGCCGAGGTCGAGGTCCCGGCTCTCCTCCACCGTCTCGTCCGGCAGAACCGTCCCGGCGCCGAGCCCCACGAGCGGGCCCATCGCGCGCGCCGCCGCCGCGGCGTAGCTGTCGGAGCGGTTCAGGAGCGCGTCGGGCAGCCGGGCGTGGCCGATGATCCGCGCGCCGGCCTCGTGGAAGAATTCGGCGCCGAGCGTGTGATCGGGATGCATGTGCGTCAGGACCAGCCATTTCACCGGCAGATCGGTCCGCGCCCGGATCGCGGCGTAGAGCCCCTCCGCCACCTGGCGCGACCCGCCCGCGTCGATCACCGCCACGCCCGCGGCGCCGATCACGAAGCCGAGATTGGCCTCGTCGCCCGCGTTCTCGGGATCCGCGAGCTCCTGCCGCCCGGGATGGACGAAGACACCCGGCGCGACCTCGGTCACGTCGAGCGCCGGACGCGCCGCCGGATCGGCGCAGGACCAGCCCCGGAGCACCAGTTCCGGCCGGGCGGCCACCCAGTCGCGCGCCGCCGCCTCGACGCAGGGCACGGGCAGGAGATGGGCGGCGCAGCGGTCCGGCTGGCCGGCGAGGCAGAGATCCATCAGAAGCTCGATCACGCGATCCTCCCCGGGACGAATGTCCCGCTACGAAAGGCGGGGCTCCGGGTGTATGCTCTCCCCCGCTTCGGGGGAGGGAGCCCGCCATGACAGATTTCAGCCTTTCGCGCCTCTTCGCACCCGTCGCCGCGGTCCTCGTGCTGGCCGTCGCGCCGGTCCACGCCGAGACGGCGGATCAGGGGCGCGACACCACGATGCGGCCAAGCGAGGCCTGGGACGAGATGCGCGGCGATGTCCTCGGCCCGGGCGAGATCCGCGACGGCGCCGGTCTCTTCACGCTCGACGCGCCGTTCCGGGCGGAGGACGCGGCGACCGTGCCGGTCCATATCGTCCAGAAGCCGGGCACGCCGCGGATCGCGAAGCTCACGCTCGTCGTGGACGAGAATCCCTCGCCGGTCGTCGCCACCTTCACCTTCGGGCCGGCGATGGATCCGCTCGACCTCGAGACGCGGATCCGGGTCAACGCCTATTCCAACGTGCGCGCGATCGCGGAGACCGAGGACGGGGCGCTGCTGATGACGGGGCGCTACGTGCGCGCCGCCGGCGGCTGCTCCGCGCCCGCCTCCAAGGACGCCACCGCCGCGCTGGCCGCGCTCGGCCAGATGAAGACGCGCTGGTATTCGGAGGAACCCGCCGCCGTCGGGACCCGGCGCGAGGCGCAGGTGATGCTGCGCCATCCGAACTATTCCGGTCTGCAGCGCAACCAGGTCACCCATCTCTTCGTGCCGGCGCGCTTCATCGACACGCTGGAGGTGAGCCAGGGCCCCGATCTCTTGTTCCGGATGGAGGGCGGGATCTCGATCAGCGAGGATCCGACCTTCCGCTTCCGCTATGTCGACGGCGGCGGCGACGAGTCGCTCAGCGTCCGCGCGCATGACACCGACGGGCAGGCGTTCGAGGGCAGCTTCCCGCTCGGCAGCTGAGCCGCGCCGCTCAGAAGCAGCGCACATCGCCCTCGGCCTGCGCCCGCTTCAGGTCGCGGACGAAATCGTTCGCGACCGGCGCCGTGCGCATCATCCCCACGCGCTCGCCCGCGACCTGGCGCATCGCCAGCACCGTCTCGGCGTCGACGTATTTCTCGTAAGGGATGATCGAGGCGATCACGTCGATCGAGCAGGAGCAGCGCCGCAGCGCCTCCCGCGTCTGCCCGTTGGTCGCCATGCAGACGAAGACGTAATCGGCCCGCGCCTCGGTCGGGTAGTCGTTGACGAGCGCCGCGCCGCTGTCCGCCTCCGGAAGCGGCGCCCCGACCTGCTGGGCGAGGGCCGGGGCGGCGGCGAAGGCCACGGCCGCGAGGATCACCGCGGAGCCGCGCATCTCACCCCTCCTCGATCTTCGAGAGCGTCAGGCTGAGGTCCATGAGCGGCGGCGCCTCCGGCTTCGCCGCCCCCCCGGCCCTCGCCGCGTCGGGCGCCGCGGCGTCCGGGCCGGTCACCGCCTCCATCCGGGCGAATTCGCCCGGGATCTCGTCGCTCATCGTGAAGCGGATCGTGAGATCGACGAAGGCCGGCCCCATCTTGTCGGCGTTCCTGTCGCTCAGGAAGGGCTGGAAGGTCAGCACCCGCGCCGGCACCTCGCGCCCTTCGTAGGCGACCGTCGTCTCCTCCACCGCGTCCTGCGCGCCGAGCGCCTCGCGCATCCGGTTGCGGATGTAGAAGGAACTGCCGCCGGTCAGTTTCGACATCGTGGCGACGGCCTCCTCCATGAAGACCATGAACATCGGATTGCCCGCGTCCGCCGGGAACGGATCGAAATTCGCGATCAGCTTGTCGCCGTCGCGCACCAGCGCCACGGCGGCGCGCTTGCCGGCCTCCTCGCCCGGCTCGACCGTGAGCCGCGCCTCGCCATGGGCGATCTTGTCGAGCTTGTCGCCGGAATAGGCGCCCTCGCGCGAGAAGTCGTAGACGAGCGTCTCGCCGGTCCTCACCTCGTCGAGCGCGCCGAGCGCGAAGAGGCGGTCCTGCGCCTCGCCGGCGAGCGCCCCCCGCGCCAGAAGCGCCAGCGCGAGCGCGGCGACACCGAGCCGCGCCCCCCGTCCCGTTGGACCTGTCATCCGAAATTCCTCCCGCGAGATCATTCGCCGCGGCGCCGGCCGGCCCCCGCGACGGTGCGAAGTCTTTGCGCCGGAGTTTAGCCGCCGGGCGCCGGGCGACAATCCGCGTCGCGCGAATCTCGCACCTTTGTCTGTGTGCCGTCTTGGCGCGCGCGCCGAAAAGGTTCAAGCTGGCCCGGCACACACTCGCGTGGGCGCCAGGCCAGCCGATCATGACGACGATCCTGACACGAAATGCGACAACCGAGGCGGGGCCGCGCGCCGCCGCCCCGGGCCCGGCTGTCTTCACCTTTGGTCTAATATCATCGCGGGAGACGTCGATGCTAGCATCACGCGGCATTGACTTGAGGATCCCCGCATGCGGTCCGCCGTGATTTCTTTGACGAATCCTCCGGGTCAGGGCGCGCAGCATGTGATGGTGGTCGATGATCATCCTCTGTTCTGCGAAGCCCTCGCCATGACCCTGACCGGGGCGCTCGGCGTCTCGACCATTACCATGGCGAACTGCCTCGCCGACGGGCTCTCGAAGCTCCGCGCGGGGGAGGCCCCGGATGCCATCCTGCTCGACCTGAACCTGCCCGACGTCGCCGGACTCGACGGGCTGGTGCGGCTGAAATCGGCCGCGCCGGGCATCCCGGTGATCGTCGTCTCCTCCTTCCAGGACAGCCGGATCATCACCTCGGTGATCCAGGCGGGCGCGGCGGGCTTCATCCCGAAGCATTCCGCGCGCGAGGTCTTCGTGAAGGCCTTCAGCCAGATCTGGGCGGGCGAGACCTTCACGCCGGACAGCTACGTGCCGCCGAAGGCGCCGACCTCCGCCGCCAAGGCGGTCGATCCCGCCGCGCGGCTCTCCGACCTGACGGCGCAGCAGGCGCGCATCCTCGACCTCGTCTGCGAGGGCAAGCCGAACAAGCAGATCGCCTACGAACTCTCGATCGCCGAGACCACGGTCAAGGCGCATATCACCGCGATCCTGCGCAAGCTCGGCGCGCAGAGCCGGACCCAGGCCGTCCTCGTCGCCAACAAGGCGAGCTTCGCCTCGATCTTGCGCTCCGACAACAAGGGCGACTAGATTCGACGGATGGGAGAGCTGCTCGGCCTCGCTGAGGATAGATCGAACGAGGCGAGCGGGCGCGTTCGCCGCGCGCAGTCGCTCCGCGGCGACGATTTCGCCGCCGTGGCGGAGGTCCGGCGCGCGCTCGGCCCCGGCCCCTTCGCCCTCGTCATCCTCCTCGTCTCGTCGAACCGCTCGACCGACGCGATCTCGGCCGCCGTGATGCGCGAATTCCCCGGCCAGGTGGTGATCGGGGCGACCACGGCGGGGGAGATCGGCGTCACCGGCTATCTCGACGGGGCGATCGTCGCCGTGGCGCTGCCGGCGGCGAATTTCCGCGCGCAGACGCTGATGATCCCCGATCTCGAGCAGTTCCCGCGGCATGTCTCGATCCAGGAGGTGCTGCGCCTGCGCAACGGCCTCGCGGGCAGCGTGCCGACCTGGCCGAACGAATTCGCCTTCCTGCTCTCCGACGGGCTCTCGCTCCGGGAGGAGCAGTTCGTCTCCGCCCTCGGCCCCGCGCTCGGCGGCGCGCCGCTCTTCGGCGGCTCGGCGGCGGACGGGGTGAATTTCGAGCGCACCTTCGTGCTCGCCGACGGCGCCTTCCGTTCCAACACCGCGGTGCTCGCCTTCATCCGCACCAACTGCCGGGTCAAGGTCTTCCGCTTCGACCATCTGCTGCCGACCGAGCAGCGCATGGTCGTGACCGCCGCCGATCCGGCGCGCCGGCTGGTGATGGAGATCAACGCCGAACCCGCGGCGCGCGCCTATGCCCGCGCGCTCGGCCGCGATCCGGACCAGCTCTCGCCCTTCATCTTCGCCGCGCATCCGGTGGTGGTCCGCATCGGCGGCACGCATCATGTCTGCGCGATCCAGCAGGTGGAGCCGAACGGCGACCTGAAGCTCTTCTCCGCCGTCGACCAGGGCCAGGTGCTGACGCTGGCCGAGGGCCAGGAGATCGCCGCCCATCTCGAACGCTCGCTCGACGCGCTCTCCCCCGACGGCCCGCCCGAGGCGATCATCGCCTGCGAATGCATCCTCCGCCGCCTCGAGATCGAGGAGACGCAGGTGAAGGGCGTGATGTCGCGGACGCTCGCGCGCCACAACGTGGTCGGCTTCAACACCTATGGCGAGCAGCTCAACATGCTGCACGTGAACCAGACCTTCACGGGCGTCGCGATCTACCCGCCCCTCGGGGAAGACAGATGAAACCGCTGCTGCTCGATCCGGCGGACGACCTCGCGACCGAGAACCGCAAGCTCCGCCGCATCGCCGACGTGCTGATGGAGCGGATCGAGCGCGAGATCGCCGAGGGCGGCGGCGCGGGCTATACCCAGTTCCAGCTCGCCGCCGCGCTCGAGGAACAGGTGCGCGCCCGCACCAAGGATCTCGACGACACGATGAAGATGCTCTCGATCGCCAACGCGCGGCTCAACGTCGCGCGTCAGGAGGCGGAGCAGGCGCGCAACGATCTCTACGACGCGATCGAGGCGGTGCAGGAGGGATTCGCGCTGTTCGGCCAGGACGACGCGCTGATCCTGTGCAACAGCCGCTTCTCGGCGCAGCTTCCCGATGTCGCGCCCAGGCTCGGGCCGGGGCTGAAGTTCGTCGATTACGTGCGGATGGTCTCGCGGAGCGAGCATCTGCAGGTCGAGGACGACGAGAGCCGCGAGGAATGGGCGCGGCAGCGCCTGAAGGACCACCGGAGCCCCCGGATCGTATTCCTCGTCGGGCTCATCAACGATCGCTGGCTGCAGGTCAGCGCCTATCGCACCCCCTCGGACGGCACCGCCGTGCTGCAGACCGACGTGACCGACATGGTCCGGCGCGAGCGGGAGGAACGCGACCGGCTGCTCGACGACCAGGCCCGGCTCCTGCGCGCGACGCTCGACCACATCACCCAGGGCGTCGCGATCTTCGATGCCCAGCGCCGGCTCGCCGGCTGCAACCAGCGGCTGCGCCGGCTGGCCTCGCTGCCGCTGCAGTTCACCCAGGCGGGGGCCGATTTCCGCGGGCTGCTCGACTACATGTCCGCGGGCGCCCGCTTCCTGCCCGCCGCCCAGCTCGAGGCGCTCGGAGCCTGGGTCGAGCGGGACGAGCGCGGCGGGCCGCTGTCGCTCGAACTGCGGCGCAGCGACGGCGCGGTGCTCGACGTCTTCTGCCAGGAGATGCCGGACCGGGGCTTCGTGATCAGCTTCACCGACATGACCGCCGAGCGCGAGGCGGTGGCCGCGATGCACCACGCCAACGAGACGCTGGAGCAGCGCGTCGCAGCGCGCACCCGCGAGCTCGAGGCCGCGCGCGACGAGGCGGAGCGGGCGAACGCGTCGAAATCGCGCTTCGTCGCGAGTTCCAGCCACGACCTGCTCCAGCCGCTGAACGCGGCGAAGCTCTTCGTCTCCTCGCTCACCCATACCGAACTCGACGCGGAGCAGCGCGGCATCGCCGACCGCATCCGGAGCGCCTTCGAGAGCGTGGAGACGATCCTCGGCGCGCTGCTCGACATCTCGAACCTCGATATCGGCAAGGCCTCGACCGAGGTGACCGTGATGCCGGTGGCGCCGCTCCTGCGCTCGATCGACCAGGAGTTCCAGGGCCTCGCGCGCGAGCGGGGGCTGGAACTCCGCGTGATCCCCTGCTCGCTCTGGGTCGAGAGCGATCCTGCCTATCTGCGGCGGATCCTGCAGAACCTCGTCGTCAACGCGCTGCGCTACACCAAGCAGGGCAAGGTCGTGGTCGGCGCGGTCCGGCGCGGCGACCGCCTGCGCTTCCTGATCTGCGACACCGGCCCCGGCATTCCGCCCGACCGGCGCGCGGAGATCTTCGACGAATTCGTCCGGCTCGAGCATTCGCCGGGCACGCCGCAGGGCATGGGGCTCGGCCTCGCGATCGTGGAACGCGCCTGCGCGCTGCTCGATCACCCGCTCTCGCTCGACAGCGAGGTGGGCCGCGGCACCCGCTTCGGCGTCTCGGTGCCGGTCGCCGAGCCCGCCACGGCGGCGGAGGAGGACGAGGAGCGCGGCAATCACCGCGGCCCCCTGCTCGACGATCTGATCGCCATGGTAATCGAGAACGACGACGCCGTGCGCGCGGGCATGATCGCGCTGCTCGAGGACTGGGGCACGAGCCCGCTCGAAGCGCGCGACATCGCGGGCGCCGAGGCGCTGGTCGACGATCTCGGCACCGCGCCGGACGTGATCATCGCCGACTACCTGCTCGACGACGGCGAGACCGGCCTCGCCGCGATCCAGCGGCTGCGCGCGGCGCACGGGCCGATCCCCGCCGTCATCGTCTCGGCCGACCGCGGCACCGAACTGCGCGCCGCGGCCGCGCGCGAGGACATCACGCTCCTGCACAAACCCCTGGAACTGCACCGGCTCCAGGCGGTGCTGCAGTGGGTCAAGACCAGCATTTCGCGCGAGCGGGCCTGACCGCCCGGCTCGCGACCTATTGGCAATTGATTTCACAAAACCCGGGGCGCAGCGTCGGGTTCAACGACGACACCAGGAGGGAGAACCCACATGGGACTGCTTGCAAGTATCTTCGGCGGCGGCGGCGCCACCACCACCGAGGCGCCGCGTCCCCCGGCACCGAGCTATTCGGGTGTGAAGATCCACCCCTCGGTCGACAACGGCTTCCCCCCGGCCACCGCCGGCTTCTCGGGCGGAACCCTGACCTGCAAATGCGCGACCAACCCGGTCAAGGTGAAGATCGGCGCGCAGACCGCGCATAACCACGTCTGCGGCTGCTCCAAATGCTGGAAGCCCGCCGGCGCGATCTTCGCCCAGATCGCCGTGGTCGGGAAGGATCAGGTCCAGGTCACCGAGAACGCCGACAAGCTGATGATCGTCGACGAAAGCGCCACGATCCAGCGCCATGCCTGCAAGGAATGCGGCGTGCACATGTACGGCCGGATCGAGAATACCGGCCATCCCTTCTACGGGCTCGATTTCGTCCATACCGAGCTCAGCTCGGAATCCGGCTGGTCCCCGCCCGAATTCGCCGCCTTCGTCTCCTCGATCATCGAGCAGGGGTTCGACCCGTCGAAGATGGACGGGATCCGCGGCCGGCTGCGCGAACTCGGGCTCGAGCCCTACGACTGCCTCTCGCCGCCGCTGATGGACGCGATCGCGACCCATATCGCGAAGCAGAGCGGCAAGCTGCCGGCCTGAGCCTCGGACGCGGGAGCGCCCGGGGCGTTCCCGCGCGACGCAGGGTAAGGCGGACAAATGTCCGCCCTACGCCGTGGCGCCCCGGTCCGCCCTACCTCACCCGGTATAGGTCTCGTCGAGCGCGTAGCCGCTGGAGCGCACCGTGCGGATCGGATCCTTGTCGCCGCGCCGGTTCAGCGCCTTGCGAAGCCGCCCGACATGGACGTCGACGGTCCGGCTCTCGACATAGACGTCCTGCCCCCAGACCCGGTCGAGCAGCTGCTCGCGCGAGAAGACCCGCCCCGGCCGCTGCATCAGCACGTCGAGCAGGCGGAACTCGGTCGGGCCGAGATGCACGTCGCGCTCGCCCCGCCGGACCCGGCAGAGCTGGCGGTCGAGCACGATGTCGGCGAAGCTCGCCACGTCGCCCGCGACGGCGGGCGAGGCGCGGCGCAGCACCGCGCGCATGCGCGCGACGAGCTCGGACATCGAGAAGGGCTTGGTCACGTAGTCGTCCGCGCCGGTCATGAGGCCGCGCACGCGGTCCTCCTCCTCGCCGCGGGCGGTCAGCATGATGACCGGGATCTCCCGCGTGTCCATCTGCCCGCGCAGCTGCCGGCAGAGCTCGATCCCCGAGACGTTCGGAAGCATCCAGTCGAGCAGGATCAGGTCGGGCCGGTTCTCCTTGACCGTCAGCATCGTGTCGTCGCCATCGGCGGCGACGGAGACCGCGAACCCCTCCTTCTCGAGGTTGTAGCTCAGCAGCGCGCTGATCGCCTCCTCATCCTCGACAATCAGTACCTTGGCGCACATGGATTCCCCGGTCTCCCGTTTCAGGCGCGGATGAAGTCGACGCCGGCCGGCTCGCCCTTGGGGCGCTCCTCGCCGATCGGCTTGCCCCGCACGATATAGTAGACCATCTCCGCGATATGGGTGGTGTGGTCGCCGATCCGCTCGAGGTTCTTGGCGATGAACATGAGCTGGGCGCCCATGCCGATCAGCCGGCTGTCCTCGACCATGTAGGTGACCACCTCGCGGAAGATGGCGTTGTACATCTCGTCGATCTCGTAATCCTGGTTCCAGATCTGCACCGCGAGATCGACGTCGCGCGCCGCGTGGGCGTTCAGCACGTCCGAGAGCTGCACCAGCGTCTGGCGGCCCATCCGGACGATCGAGGTCGTGACCCGGCCATGGGTCGCCGCCGAGAGCGGGATCGCGCGCTTGGCGATGTTCTTCGACAGGTCGCCGATGCGCTCCAGCGTCGAGGCGATCTTCATCGCGGCGATCAGCACGCGCAGGTCCGCCGCCACCGGCTGGCGCAGCGCGATCACCTTGACGACCGATTCCTCGAGCGCGACCTCCATCAGGTCGAGCGCCCGGTCGCGCTCGATCACCACGCGGGCGAGGTCGGTGTCACGCGCCTGCACGCATTCCAGCGACTTCGACAGCAGTTCCTCGCAAAGCCCGCCCATTTCCGAGATCCGGGCCTGCACCTGAACCAGATCCTCGTCGAACGCCGTCACAATATGCGCCATCTATTTCCCGTCTCGCCCGTTCCCGGGTCGTTCTCCCGTCCCGGCGCGCGCGGTCGCACCCCGGGGAATCGCCGTCGCGATCGGCCGGGAGTATAGCCCGGCCAACGACATCCGCGTTACAGTTTCATGACGTTTTCGAGACGCCCCGGTTCCCTCAGGCGATCCGCTGATCGGCCTCGGCGGGCGCGCGCTCCTCGGTCGCGACCGCCTCCCCGGCCGGTCCGGCCTCGGCCGGCCGCAGCCAGACGGTGAAGACGCTGCCCTCGCCGGGGGCCGAGGCGATCTCGAGCCGGCCGCCATGGCGGTTCAGGATATGCTTGACGATGGCGAGGCCGAGGCCGGTTCCGCCCTTGTTGCGGCTCTGGCTCGCGTTCACGCGGTAGAAACGCTCGGTCAGGCGGGGCACGTGCTCGCGCGGGATGCCCGGCCCGGTGTCGGAGACGGAAATGCCGACCCGGTTCGGAAAGGCCTTGCTCGGCGGCGCGGCGAAGACCCGGACCACCGCGTCCTTGCCGCCGTATTTCATCGCATTGTCGACGAGATTGGCGAAGACCTGGGCGAGCTGGTCGCGGTCGCCGGCCACCGGCGCCCCGCCCGTCGGCACCTCGACGCGCAGATGCACCCCCTGCTGCTCGGCCACCGGCAGCAGCGCGGTCGCGCTCTCGAAGGCGATCTGGTTGAGCGACCACTGCTCGCTCGGGCGCAGATGCTCGTGCATCTCGATCCGGCTGAGCGAGAGCAGATCGTCGACGAGGCGACGCATCCGTCCGGCCTCGCGCGCCATGATGCCGAGGAACCGCTCGCGCGCGCCCGGATCGTCGCGCGCGTGATGCTGCAGCGTCTCGACATAGCCGATGATCGCGGCGAGCGGCGTGCGGAGTTCGTGGCTCGCGTTGGCGATGAAGTCGGAGCGCTGCTGCTCGGCGCGCCGGGCCTGGGTGCGGTCGTCGACGCGCACGATCACCTGGCGCTCCGGCCCGAAGCTCCCGGTCTCCGGCAGCCGCGCCACCCGCGCCTCGAAGAACCGCTCCTGATCGCGCAGCGTCGTGAATTCGATCGTGCGCTCGCCGCCGTCGGCGAAGGTGGCATTCACCGCCTCGACGAAGGCGGGCGCGCGGATCACGCCGGCGAAATGCTCGCCCGACCGGATCCGGGGCAGCGCCGCCCGCGCGGCGGAATTGGCGAAGCTGATCCGTCCGCCCTGGGCGATGATGAGAAGCGGCGTCGGCAGGCGCTCGACCAGGTCCTGGGCGAAGGCCGAGCTCATCTCCCGGCTCTCCCGCGCCTCGGCCTCGACGGCCGCGGCGCCCGGCGGCTCCGCGCCCGGCTCCGGCGTCGCGAAGCTCACCGCCCGCCGCCGTCCCGGCAGGCGCGCCAGCGCGAAGGCGAGCACCGCGCCGATCGCGAAGGCGAGCAGCGGCGGCAGCGGCACGGCGACCGCGGCCGCCATCAGCGCCCCGGCCGCGAGCGCGAGCCAGATTTCCAGTGCCTTCGACATGCGGCGGTCTCTCCCGGGCGCTCTCTCCCCTCGCATATCATTTCGAAGGGCCATCCCGAAGGAAGATTGTTTTCATCCCGGCGTCACATATCTAGTAGGAAAGACCGCTTCCCGTGAGCCACACCTCGATGATCCGCTTTTCGCTGCGTTGCGACAAATCCCACCGTTTCGAGTCCTGGTTCGGCTCGGGCGCCGATTACGACCGGCTGAGCGCGGCCGGCCTCGTCTCATGCCCGGTCTGCGGCGGCGACAAGGTCGAGAAGGATCTGATGGTGCCCAATATCGGCGCCCGGTCCGGGGAGAGCGCCCGCGACGCCGCGCCGGACCTCTCGGCCCCCGCCTCGCCGGCCGAACAGGCGCTCGCGGAACTGCGCGCGCGCGTCGAGGCGCGCTCCGAGAATGTCGGACGGAACTTCGCCACCGAGGCGCGCAGGATCCACGAGGGCGACGCGCCCGCCCGCCCGATCATCGGCGAGGCGCGCCCGGCCGAGGCGCGCGGCCTGATCGAGGACGGCATCCCGGTCGTTCCCCTGCCCTGGTCCTCCCGCAAGGGCGACTGACGCCGCTCCGGCGCCCCCGCGGTCTGCTCTGACCATCGCTCGCTCCCGCGCCGTTGCCTTCCCCGTCCCGCCGGCCTAGGTTCCGCCCGATCCCTTCTCCTCCAGGAACAAGGCGCGCCCCCATGAACCATCCGCTCTCCAATTCGCAGAGGCGCGACGCCGAGGCGCTGCTCCATCCCTATGCCAACGCGGTCGCGCTCCGCGCGAACGGCGTGCAGATGATCGAGCGCGGCGAGGGGATCCGCGTCTATGACGAGACCGGCAAGAGCTATATCGAAGGGCTCTCCGGCCTCTGGTGCGCCGGGCTCGGCTTCCACAACGCCGAACTCGTCGAGACCGCGCGCGAGCAGATGGCGAAACTGCCCTACTACCACCTCTTCACCGGCAAGAGCCACGAGACGGCGGTGGAACTGGCCGAGAAGATCAAGGAACTCGCCCCCGGCCGGATCGCGCGCGTCTTCTACCAGTCGAGCGGGTCCGAGGCGAACGAGACCCAGATCAAGATGGCCTGGTACTACAACAACGCGCTCGGCCGCCGCGAGAAGAAGAAGATCATCAGCCGGGTGAAGGCCTATCACGGCACGACCATCGTCTCCGCCTCGCTCACCGGCCTGCCTTACAACCACCTCGACTTCGACCTGCCGGTCGAGCGGATCAGGCACACTTCGACGCCGCATTTCTGGAAGGGCGCGGAGCCCGGCGAGACCGAGGCGGAGTTCACCGCCCGGATCGTGCGCGATTTCGAGGAGATGATCCTCGCCGAGGGGCCGGACACGGTCGCGGCCTTCATCGCCGAGCCGATCATGGGCGCGGGCGGGGTGATCGTCCCGCCGGAGGGCTACTTCTCCGCGATGGCCGAGGTGGCGCGCAAATACGACATCCTGATGATCTCGGACGAGGTGATCTGCGGCTTCGGACGCACCGGCCAGTGGTTCGGCGCGCAGACGCTCGGCTATGATGCGACGTCCTATTCGATGGCGAAGCAGCTCACCGGCTCCTACCTGCCGCTCTCCGCGGTCGGCATCAACGAGGACATGGCGGAGGTGATCGAGAAGCACACGGGCGAGATCGGCACCTTCGGCCACGGCTACACCTATGGCGGCCACCCCGTGGGCTGCGCGGTCGGGATCAAGACGCTCGAGATCTACCACCGGATCGACGCGCCGGGCCGGGTCCGCGCGCTCGCGCCGCGCTTCGCCGCGCATCTCGACCGGCTCGCCGGGCATCCGCTGGTCGGCGAGGCGCGCCACACCGGCCTCGTCGGCGCGCTGGAACTCGCGCCCGGGAAGTCGCCGAAGGGCTTCGCCACACCCGGCAAGCTCGGCCCCCGGCTCGCGCAGGAGCTGCTCGAACGCGGGGTGATCGTGCGCCCGATCGTCGACTCGATCGCCTTCTGCCCGCCGATGGTCATCACCGAGGAGGAGATCGACGAGCTCTTCGCCCCGGTCGAGGCGGCGCTCGACGCGACCGAGGCCTGGGCGAAGGCGGAGGGGCATCTCGGCTGACGGCCGCCCGGTCCGCGGGGTCCCGCGTGCCAGCTTCCCAGAGATGAAAGACGTCGAATGACCGGCCCGCTCCGCGGCATCGCCTGCAAGATCGCCTCCGTCACCTGCTTCACGCTGATGGCCACCTTCATCAAGTCGACGGCGGCCGAGGTGCCTTCCGGCCAGGCGGTCTTCTTCCGGTCGTTCTTCGCGATCCCGGTCATCCTGATCTGGCTCGTGGCGCGGGGGGACCTGCGCCACGGGCTCGCGACCGTGAGCCCGATGGGCCATGCCTGGCGCGGGATCGCCGGCACCACCTCGATGATGCTGGTCTTCGCCGCGCTCGGCCTGCTGCCGCTGCCGGAGGCGACCGCGCTCGGCTACGCCGCGCCGCTGCTCGTCGTCGTCTTCGCCGCGATGTTTCTCGGCGAGCAGGTCCGCGCCTTCCGGCTCGGGGCGGTCGCCCTCGGCCTCGCCGGGGTGCTGATCGTGCTCTGGCCGCGGCTCACGCTCGGCGCCGGGGGCGCCACGCCGACGCAGACGCTCGGCGCGGTGCTGGCGCTCGGCGCGGCGGTCTTCGCGGCGCTGGCGCAGGTCTTCATCCGCAAGCTCGTCCATTCGGAACAGACGGCGGCGATCGTCTTCTACTTCTCGGTGACCGGCGCGATCGTGGGCCTGCTCACGCTCCCCTTCGGCTGGGTGCTTCCGGATCCGCGCGCCGCGGCGCTGCTCGTGGGGGCGGGGCTCGTCGGCGGCGTCGGGCAGATCCTGCTGACCGAGAGCTACCGCCACGCGGAGGCGAGCGTGGTGGCGCCGTTCGAATACACCTCGATGCTGCTCGCGATCGCGCTCGGCTACTTCGTCTTCGCGGAAGTCCCGACCTCGACCACGCTCGCCGGCGCGGCGCTGATCGTGATCGCCGGGCTCTTCATCATCTGGCGCGAACGCCGGCTCGGGCTGCAGCGCGCGCGGGCCCGCGAAGTGATGACGCCGCAGGGCTGAGGGCGCGAACGATGTTGACGCCGCCGCCCGACCGCGCCATGGATCGGGAACCATGCTGATCTTCAAGGTCTTCCGCGCGCCCGAATGGGCCGACCTGGTCGAGAACGGCACCACGCCGGGTTCCGCCGTGGACCGTTCGGACGGATTCGTGCATTTCTCGACCGCCACGCAGCTGCCGGAGACGCTCCGCCGCCATTTCGCCGGCGATACCGGGCTCGTCCTCGTCGCGATGAAGGCCTCGCTCGGCGGCCCCTGGCTGCGCTGGGAGCCGTCGCGGGGCGGGGATCTCTTCCCGCATCTCTATCGCGACCTCGAGCTTTCGGACGTGCACTGGTCGCGCGACCTGCCCGACGACCCGGCCGAGCGCCAGCTCCCGGTCGAGCCGACATGCGCCTGACCACCGCATGGGCCTGAGCGACCGCATCGGGACCGCGCTGCTGCGCGGCCTCGCCGATCCCGAGACCGCGCACGGGCTCGCGCTCCGCGCGCTCGCCGCGGGCCTCGGCCCGCGCGGCGGGCCGCCGACCTCCCCCCGGCTCACGACCCGGCTCGCCGGGCTCGACCTGCCGAACCCGGTCGGGCTCGCCGCCGGTTTCGACAAGAACGCGACGGCGCTGGCACCGCTCGCGCGGACCGGTTTCGGTTTTCTCGAGGTCGGCGCGGCGACGCCCCTGCCCCAGCCCGGCAACCCGCGCCCGCGGCTCTTCCGGCTCGACGCGGACCGCGCGGCGATCAACCGCTTCGGCTTCAACAACGACGGCGCGGAGGCCATCGCCGCGCGCCTCGCCCGGCGCCCGGCGGGCGCGGTGATCGGCCTCAATCTCGGCGCCAACAAGACGAGCACCGACCGCGCGGCGGATTTCGCGAAGGTGCTGAGCCTCGCCGGGCCGCATGTGGATTTCGCCACCGTCAACGTCTCCTCGCCCAATACCGAGAAGCTGCGCGACCTGCAGGGCCGCGCCGCGCTCGACGCGCTGCTCGGCGGCGTGATGGCGGCGAACGCGGATCTCGCCCGGCCGGTGCCGATCTTCCTCAAGATCGCGCCGGACCTGACCGACGCGGAACTCGCCGAGATCTGCGAGGTGGCCGAGGCGCGCAGCGTCGCCGCGCTGATCGCGACCAACACCACCCTCTCGCGCGACGGGCTGAGCGATCCGCGCAAGGCCGAGGCCGGCGGCCTCTCCGGGCGGCCGCTCTTCGCGCGCTCCACCCGGATCCTCGCGAAGGCGTACCGTCTGACCGGCGGCCGCCTGCCCCTGATCGGCGTCGGCGGCATCGCCTCGGCCGAGGACGCCTACGCCAAGTTCCGCGCCGGCGCCTCGGCCGTCCAGCTCTACACCGCGATCGTCTTCGAGGGCATCGGCCTCGCGGGCGAGATCGCCCGGGGGCTCGACGCGCTGCTGGCGCGGGATGGGTTTGGGAATGTCGCGGGGGCGGTGGGGCGAGACGCCGAGGAATGGGTAGGCGGAATGAGTGGGCAGTTGCGACGCTCCAAGGCATAGAGATTGTGCGTCGAGAGCCCTGTCAGACGGCATCCGAGTTGCAGAGTTGATCAGAGCGCCATTCGACTGTAGCCTCCCAACAGCGTGCGGCTGATTGGGAAGTTTGGTCGTGGACAAACGAGGAATAGCTACCGAAATTCGCGCTATCTCAATTTTTGTGGCGACAGCGGCCGCGCTAACGAGTGCCGCGCGCGCGGAAGTCTGTGATTACACGCCCTCACATTGGGCTGGCAAGACTGCCACCACAATCGGCACTGCGGTTGCGGGGAGCAGCGCGGTCGCCGGAGCCGGCCTGCAAGCGGCTGGCTACTACACATTGGTGCATGCTGGCTCCGGCCTAACCATGCTGGGTTCTACGGCCGCCGGAGCCTCTGCGGCAGGTACGGTGGGGATCATCGCCGGCACAGCGGGTACCATCGGAACGGCGGCATCGATATTGATGGCTCCGGTTACGATAGTTGTAGGCAGCGTAACTGTGGTCGCCGTTGGCGTGTTTGAAGGAGCATGCTACTTTCGCGTCGAGAGAGTAACCGATCCATATGATGTACGCCGGGTGATCGAGAGTGTTGCTTTGCAAGATAAGGCAGTTTCGATCGTTTCGACTGAAGACGGCGATGCGATGGGGCTAACGATCTCTGGAGAGACTGAAACATATCTCCTTCGCAACCTCTACATCGCAGACGGCCATTTGAAGTACCGAGATTATGGCCCGAATACGGATCTTGGCCCAATCTTGTATATGTCCGAGCCCGTTGAGGATTGACGGGGCTTCGTTAAGCCGAGCACCACCTACCGCCCTACGCCCGCGCCTCGATCTTCCGATACCTCAACCCCAGCGTCACCCCGCGCGTCGTGTTCAGGATCATCAGCCCCGCCCAGAGTCCGTGATTGCCGATGAGCGGAATGAGCACCATCAGCGACAGCGCGTAGACCGCGACCGAGAGGAGCGCCGCGTCGCGCATGTCTCGGGTCTGGGTCGCGCCGATGAAGATGCCGTCGAGCATCCAGGCGGCGATCCCGACCAGCGGCGCCGCGACCAGCCACGGCAGGTAGTGCCGCGCCGCCGCCCGCACCTCCTCCGAGGTCGTCATCACGTCGATGATCGCCGGTCCCGCGAGAAGGAACGCCGCCGACAGCGCCGCCGCGAAGCCGAGCCCCCATTGCGAGGACAGGACCGCCGCCTGGCGGAGCGCGCCCCGGGCGCGGTGGCCGAGCGCCTGGCCGACCAGCGCCTCGGCGGCGAAGGCGAAGCCGTCGAGCGCGTAGGCCGTCACCTCGAGGAACTGCAGCAGCACCTGGTTCGCGGCGAGGGTGACGTCGCCGAAACCCGCGCCAAGGAACATGAAGCTCGTGAAGCAGCCCTGCAGCGCGATCGAGCGGATCATGATGTCGCCGTTGACCCGCGCCATCCGCCGCAGTTTCGCCGGATCGAAGACCCGCGCCCAGTCGCGCCACTGCGCGCCGGAAAAGGCCGCGCGGCAGAGCCAGAGGCCGAGCGCGAGCCCCGACCATTCCGCGATCAGCGTGCCGAGCGCCACGCCCGGCACGCCCCAGCCGAGGCCGAGCACGAAGGCGACCGAGCAGATCACGTTGACGCCGTTGGTGAAGAGCTGGAGCAGCAGCACGCCCCGCGCCCGCTCCATCGCGATGAGCCAGCCGGTCAGCGCATAGGCCGCGATCGCCGCGGGCGCGCCCCAGACCCGGATCGCGAGATAGCTCCGCGCCAGCCCCTCCACCTCCGCCGAGGCGGGGGCGATCCGGAAGGCCGCCCAGAAGATCGCCGCCTGGCCGAGGATCATCGCCGCCCCGGCGGCGAAGGCGATCATCACGCCCCGCGTCAGCAGCGCCCCGGTCTCGGCCACGTCGCCCGCGCCACGCGCCTGGGCGACCATGCCGGTCGTGCCCATCCTGAGGAAGCCGAAGATCCAGTAGATCGAGATCAGGATGATCGCGCCGAGCCCGACCGCGCCGATCGGCGCCGCGCGGCCGAGCTGGCCGACCACCGCGGTATCGACCGCGCCGAGGATCGGCACCGTCGCGTTCGAGACGACGATGGGCAGCGCGACGGCCAGCACGCGGCGGTGGGTGATCGGGGCGACGACGGCGGACATGGGCTCAGGCGCTCCGGGGCGCGACCGGGGCGCGCGTCACGCCGCGCCCTCCGGCATCAGGAAATGCCCGGTCGCCTGCGCGATCGGCCGGCCGCGGTTGTCCTGCCAGCCCTCGACATGGACGCTGGCGTAACGCCGCCCCATCCGCGCCACCCGGGCGCGGGCATAGACGTCGCGCGGCAGGCCGGAGCGCATGTAGTCGATCGTGAAGTCGATCGTCTTCGGCCAGGGCGGGAAGCGGCCCGCCTCGATCTCCGCCGCCCCCGCGCCGCCGCCCTCCATCCGCTCCCAAGTGAGCGCCCAGGCGAGTTCCATGAGCGCGGTGATCTCGAGGAAGGCGCCGATCGCGCCGCCATGGAGCGCCGGGATCCGCGGATTGCCGATGAGCTTCTCGTCGAAGGGCAGCCGCGCGGTCAGTTCGTCCCCCCGGCGGTCGAACTCGACGCCGAGGTGGCGGACATAGGGCACGCTTCGCGCGAGATGGGCGAGCGCCGCGTCGCGCCGGCGCTTCGCGACCTGGACCGGCTCGATCTCCCTCACACCACGTCCTCCCCTCTTCCGCCCTCGACCATGAAGGCGCCCGCCGCCGCCGCGACCGGCTCGCCGAGCCCGTCGGCGTAGGCGAAGGCGCGGACGAAGGCGACGCTGCGGGTGACGCGATAGCATTCCGCGCGGGCGGTGATCGCGCGCCCCGGCGGCGCCGCGCGCATGTAGTCGATCCGGAGGTCGATCGTCGCCGTCCTGCCCGGTGTCGAGGGATGGCTCATCACCGCCGCGCCGCAGCAGGTGTCGAGCAGCGTGGTCACCACGCCGCCGTGCAGCACGCCGGTGTCGGGATCGCCGATGAAGCGCTCGTCATAGCCGAGGCGCAGCGCCGCCCGGCCGCCGCCGAGCTCGATCACCGCGATCCCGAGGTCGCGCGCATGCGGCAGCGCGTCGATGAACCGCTGCGCCCCCTCGATCCCGTCGCCATCGCCACCGGCCATGCCATTCTCCCTTTCGCGGCGAGAGATGGCCACATCCGGCCGGGCGGCACAATGGGCGGCCGCCCCCCCGATCAGCCCCCGACCCGCCACCCGCCCCGGGTGACGTCGCGTCACCTTGACGTAAACGTCACTTTTCCGGCTTGCCTCGCGGCCGCGCCCGGCCAATCCTGCGCGGGGAGGAGATCCGGAGGGAGGTCCGCGATGCCGGAGGAAACGCCGGACAGCGCCGCCGCCACGCGGGGCATCGGGCAGATGTGCGCCGAATTCGGCGTCACGCCCCGGACGCTGCGCTTCTACGAATCGCGCGAGCTGATCTCGCCGATCCGCAAGGGACAGCGCCGCCTCTATACCCGGCGCTGCGCGGCCCGGCTGAGCCTGATCCTGCGCGGCAAGCGCTTCGGCTTCAGCCTCGAGGACATCCGCCAGCTCCTGAACCTCTACGACCTCGGCGACCAGCAGGTGACGCAGCTCGGCCGGACCTGCGCGCTCGGCGCCGAGCGGCTCGCCGCGATGCGGGCGCAGCGCGACGAGCTCGACCTTGCCATCGCCGATCTCGAGAAGCAGCTCGCCGCCGCCAGCGCCCTGCTCGCCCGGCGCTCCGAGACGGGCGCGCGCGCATGAGCTACGCCCCCCCGCTCGACGATCTCGCCTTTCTCCTCCACCGCGTCTTCGAGGTGGCGCGGAGCGGGATCCCCGGCTACGCCGAACTCGACCCCGATACCACGGCCGCGATCCTCTCCGAGGCGGGCCGGCTCGCGACGGAGAGGCTCGCGCCGGTGAGCCGGGCCGGCGATCTGGAGGGCTGCCGGTTCGAGAACGGCGTGGTGCGGGTGCCCGAGGGATTCAAGGCCGCCTACGACGCGGTGCGCGCGGGCGGCTGGACCGCGCTCGACCTCGATCCGGACTATGGCGGCCAGGGGATGCCGACGCTGATGAATTCGATCACCGGCGAGATGTTCGTCGCCGCGAACATGGCGCTCGACATGTACTGGGGCCTGACGCACGGCGCCTACAACGCGATCCACGCCCATGGCACGGCGGAGCAGAAGGCGACCTACCTGCCGAAATTCGCCTCCGGCGAATGGACCGGCACGATGAACCTGACCGAGCCGCAATGCGGCACCGACCTCGGCCTCCTGCGCACCCGGGCCGAGCCGCGCGGCGACGGAACATATTCGGTCAGCGGGCAGAAGATCTTCATCTCCTCGGGCGAGCACGACCTCGCAGAGAACATCATCCACCTCGTGCTCGCGCGCATCCCCGGAGGCCCGCCGGGGGTGAAGGGGCTCTCGCTCCTGATCGTGCCGAAGTTCCTGCCGACGCCCGAGGGGACCCTCGGCGCGCGCAACGGCGTCTCCTGCGGCGCGATCGAGCGCAAGATGGGGATCCACGGCAACCCGACCTGCGTGATGAACTACGACGGGGCAACCGGCTTCCTGATCGGCGAGCCGCACCGGGGCTTGCGCGCGATGTTCACGATGATGAACGAGGCCCGCCTCGCCGTCGCGGCGCAGGGGCTCGCCCAGGGCGCCGCGGCGCTCGCCCAGGCCAGCGCCTATGCCCGCGACCGGCGGCAGGGCCGCGCCCTGCCCGCGCCGGCGGAGCCGGGGGCGCCGGCCGATCCGCTCATCGTCCATCCCGACATCCGCCGTGCGCTGATGGACATGCGCGCCTTCGTCGAGGGCGGGCGGGCGCTGATGATCTGGGACGCGATGTTCCTCGACCGCGCGCGCGCGGGCGACGCGGAGGCGGAGGGGCTCGCCGCGCTGCTGACGCCGGTCTTGAAGGGCTTCCTGACCGACCGGGGCTTCGCGGCGACGGTGGAGGCGCAGCAGGTCTTCGGCGGCCATGGCTACATCGAGGACTGGCCGATGAGCCAGCTGGTGCGCGACGCCCGGATCACGATGATCTACGAGGGGACGAACGGCATCCAGGCGCTCGACCTCGTCGGCCGCAAGCTCGCCCAGGACGGCGGCGCGCCGATGCGCGCCTTCCTCGCCATCGTGAAGGACTTCCTGCGCGAGGCGGAGGCCGGGACCGACGCCGAGTTCAAGGCCACCTTCCTCGATCCGCTCGCGGCGGCGATCGGGGACCTCGAGGCGGCGGTGCTGACCTTCCTGCGGGTGGGCATGACCAATCCGAACGCGGCGCTCGCGGGCTCGACCGATTTCCTGCACCTGCTCGGCCTCGTCTGCCTCGGCCTGATGTGGGCGCGCATGGCCCGCGCCGCCGATGGCGATACGGCGTTCGACCGGGCGAAGCGGCTGACCGCGCGCCACTACATGACCCGCCTCCTGCCCGAGACCGCGCTCCGCCGCGCGCGGATCGAGGCCGACCCCGAACCGCTGCTCACCCTGCCGGCGGAGGCATTCTGACCGATACGTGACCCGAGGAAACCGATGTCCGAATACCAGCTCCATTCCTTCGCCCAGTCCGGCAATGCCTACAAGGTCGCGCTCCTGCTCGAGCTCGCCGGAGCGGACTGGGAGCCGGTCTGGGTGGATTTCTTCCACGGCGGGACCAAGACGCCGGACTATCTCGCGATGAACGAGATGGGCGAGGCGCCGGTGCTGGTGCATGGCGACCTCAGGCTCAGCCAGTCGGGCGTGATCCTCGACTATCTCGCCCAGCGCTACCGCGACTACGCGCCGAAGTCGGAGGAGGAGCGGCGCGAGGTGCTGCGCTGGCTGCTCTGGGACAACCACAAGTTCACGAGCTACATCGCGACGCTGCGCTTCCTGATGACCCTCGCCGCCCCCGACAAGCGCGACCCGGCGGTGATCGCCTTCCTCGACGGGCGGGCGCGGGCGGCGATGAAGGTGCTCGACCGCCATCTCGGCGCGCGCCCCTGGATCGTGGGGGAGCGGATGACGATCGCGGATTTCTCCTGCGCGGGCTATGTCTACTACGCCGAGGAATACGGCGTCGACATGGCGGGCGAGTATCCCGGGATCGAGCGCTGGCGGAACGAGATCGCCGCGCTGCCCGGCTGGAAGCATCCCTACGACCTGCTGCCGGGCCATCCGCCCGGCGGCTGAGAGGAGACGGAGATGGCCGACGCCTATGTCTACGACGCGATCCGCACGCCGCGGGGCCGGGGCCGGGCCGATGGCGCGCTGCATGAGGTGACGGCGGTCCGGCTCTCGGCCGACGTGCTGAACGCGCTCCGCGCACGCACCGGCACGGCGACCGACACGGTCGAGGACGTGATCTGGGGCAATGTCACCCAGATCGGCGAGCAGGGCGGCTGCCTCGCGCGCTCCGCCGCGCTGCTCTCCGACCTGCCCGAGACGGTGCCGGGGCTCTCGATCAACCGTTTCTGCGCCAGCGGGCTCGAGGCGGTGAACCTCGCCGCCGCGCTCACCGAGGCGCGGGGCGGCGGCTATGTCGCGGGCGGGGTCGAGATGATGAGCCGGGTCGCGATGGGCTCGGACGGCGCGGCGATCGCGGTGGACCCGGCGCTGACCTTCGGCACGCATTTCGTGCCGCAGGGCATCGCCGCCGACCTGATCGCGACGAAACACGGCTTCACCCGCGACGATTGCGACGCCTACGCGGTCGAGAGCCAGCGCCGCGCCGCGCGCGCCTGGGAGGAAGGGCGCTTCGCCCGGAGCGTGGTGCCGGTCACGGACATCAACGGCCTGACGCTGCTCGAGCGCGACGAGCATCCCCGGCCCGGCACCGACATGCAGTCGCTCGGCGCGCTCCGCCCGGCGTTCAAGGACATGGGCGAGACGATGCCCGGTTTCGACGCGGTGGCGATCCTGCGCTATCCGGAGCTCGAGAAGATCGACCACGTCCATCACGCCGGCAATTCGAGCGGCATCGTCGACGGCGCGGCGGCGGTGCTGATCGGAGATTTCGACTTCGGCGTCCGCCACGGGCTGAAGCCCCGCGCCCGCGTCCGCGCGACGGCGAAGGTCGGGACCGATCCCACGATCATGCTGACCGGGCCGGTGCCCGCGACCGCGAAGGTGCTCGAAGCCGCCGGGATGGAGATCGGCGACATCGACCTCTTCGAGGTGAACGAGGCCTTCTCCGCCGTCGTGCTGCGCTTCCTTCAGGCCTTCGGCGCCGATCCGGCCAAGGTCAACGTGAACGGCGGCGCGATCGCGATGGGCCACCCGCTCGGCGCGACCGGCGCGATGATCCTCGGCACCGCGCTCGACGAGCTGGAACGATCGGGCGGGGAAACCGCGCTCGTCACCCTCTGCGTCGCCTCCGGCATGGGGGCCGCGACGATTCTGGAGCGCGTCTGATGCCGAGGATCGACCTGCCCCCCCGCCCGGAGTTCGAACTGACCCAAGGCTATGCCCCGCCGGAGCACGATCCCGGCCCCTTCGCCTCGATCCCGGTCGGCGAGATCGGCGGCCTTACCCGCTTCGGCGTCCGGATCGAGACGCTGCCGCCCGGCTCCGCCTCCTCGATGCGGCACTGGCACAGCGAGGAGGACGAATTCGCGCTGCTGCTCGACGGCGAACTGACGCTGGTCGAGGATACCGGCGAGACGGAGATGCGCCCCGGCGAGGCGGCGGGTTTTCCGCGGGGCCGGCCGAACGGGCATCACTTCGTCAACCGCTCCGCCGCCGAGGCGAGCTTCCTGATCGCCGGCAATCGCTCCCCCGCGGACATCTGCACCTATTCCGGCCAGGATCGCCAGTGCCGCCAGATCGGCGGCCGGGGCGTGATGACCCGCCGCGACGGAACGCCGCTCGAACCCTCCGACGCCTCGGTTCCGACGGTGGAGGATCCGGTGCCGGACGTGCCCGGCGCCGTGATCGATGCCGCGGCCGCGCCCCATCTCTCCGGCGGCTCCTATCCGCCGCCGCATGACGCGGTGACGACGCGCCGCTCCTGGATCCGGCTCGGGGCCGCGGCCGGGCTGACGCGGCTCGGGGTCAATCTCGTCACCATCGCGCCGGGCGGCTTCAGTTCGCTCCGCCACTGGCACACCGGCGTCGACGAGTTCCTGATCATGCGCGCGGGCGAGCTCACGCTGGTCGAGGACGAGGCCGAGACGCCGATGCGCCCCGGCGACTGCGCCGCCTTCCCGGCGGGCAACGGCATCGGCCATCACCTGCGCAACGACACAGACGCCCCGGCGGTCTTTCTCGTCATGTCGGACACGAACGAGCGCGACACCTGCCACTATCCGGATGTCGATCTCGTCGCGCATGTCGACGGCGCCCGGCGCTGGTACAGGCTGCGCGACGGGACCGTGATCAAGGAGTTCTAGGGATGGCGATCTTCACGCTCGAAACCGATGCCGAAGGGATCGCGACGATCACCTGGGACCTGCCCGGCCGGTCGATGAACATCCTGACCTACGAGGGAATCGCGGAACTCGAAGCCGCCTTCGACGCCGCGCTCGCCGATCCGGCCGTCAGGGGGATCGTGCTGACCTCGGCCAAGCCCGATTTCGCCGGCGGGATGGACCTCGGCATCCTCGCGCGGATGAAGGCGGAAGCGGGGCCGGAGCCGGCGCGCGGGCTCTTCGAGGGGCTCATGAACATGCACCGGCTGCTCCGCAAGATCGAGCGCGCCGGGATGGATCCGAAGACGCTCAAGGGCGGCAAGCCCGTCGCCTTCGCCTCGCCCGGCCTCTGCGCCGGGATCGGCACCGAGATCGCGCTTGCCTGCCACCGCCGCTTCCTCGCCGACCAGCCGAAGGCGCGGATCGGTCTGCCCGAAATCCTGCTCGGCATCTTCCCCGGCGCGGGCGGCACCACGCGGGTGAGCCGGATGCTCGGCCTGATGCCCGCGGCCCCGATCCTGCTCGAAGGCAGGATGCTCCGCGCGAAGGAAGCCCGCGCCGCCGGGCTGGTGGACGAGACCCCCGCGCCCGCGGACCTGCTTTCCGCCGCCCGCGCCTGGGTGCTTTCGGCCCAGGAGAACGACCTTGCGAAACCCTGGGACCGGAAGGGCTTCAAGATGCCCGGCGGCGCGCCCTATTCACACGAGGGGTTCATGACCTTCGTCGGCGCCTCGGCCATGGTCCAGGGCAAGACGCAGGGCGCCTATCCGGCGGCGAAGGCGATGCTCTCGGCGATCTACGAGGGCGCGCTGACCGATTTCGACACCGCGCTCCGGATCGAGGCGCGCTGGTTCACCCATGTCCTGATGAACCCGTCGTCCTCCGCGATGATCCGCACGCTCTTCCTCTCCAAACAGGCGCTGGAGAAGGGCGCCTCGCGCCCGGCGGGGGAGCCGGACCGGAGCGTGCGCCGGCTCGGCGTGATCGGCGCGGGAATGATGGGCGCCGGCATCGCCGGGGTGGCGGCGGAGGCGGGGATCGAGACGCTGCTCCTCGACCGCGACGAGGCCGACGCGGAACGGGGCAAGGCCGGCCTCGCCGCCGCGCTCGACAAGCGCGTGGCGCGCGGCCGCCTCTCCCCGGAGCGGCGCGAAGAGATCCTCGGGCGGATCACCGCGGGCGCGGATTTCGCCGCCCTCGCCCCCTGCGACCTCGTGATCGAGGCGGTGTTCGAGGATCCCGCCGTCAAGGCCGACGTCATCGCGCGGGCCACCACGGCGCTGGGGCCGGAGGCCACCTTCGCCACCAACACCTCGACGCTCCCGGTCAGCGAACTCGCACGGGCGGCGGCGGACCCGAGCCGTTTCATCGGCATCCATTTCTTCTCGCCGGTGGAGCGGATGAAGCTCGTCGAGATCATCCTCGGCCGCGAGACCGGCCCCGCCGCCATCGCCCGGGCGCTCGATTTCGTCCGCGCGCTCCGCAAGACGCCGATCACCGTGCAGGACGCGCGCTTCTTCTACGCCAACCGCTGCGTCCTGCCCTATGTGCTCGAGGGCGTCCGGATGGTGGCCGAGGGCGTCGCGCCCGCGCTGATCGAGAACGCGGCGAAGCAGCTCGGCTTCCCGCTCGGTCCGCTTCAGCTGACCGACGAGGTATCGATCGATCTCGGCGTGAAGATCGCGCGCGCGACGAAGGCGGCGCTCGGCTCCGCCTATCCGGCGAGCCCGGGCGACGCGGTGCTGGAGACGCTCGCGCTTCTCGGCCGGCTCGGGCGCAAGGCGGGCGCGGGCTTCTACGACTACGACGCGAAGGGCGGGCGCGCCGGCCTCTGGCCCGGCCTCGCGGATCACTGGCCGGTCGCCGCCGAACAGCCGGACCTCGCCGGGATCCGGAACCGCCTCGCGATGGTCCAGACGCTGGAGGCGGTCCGCGCGCTCGACGAGGGTGTGCTGGGCGATGTCCGCGAGGGCGACGTGGGCGCGATCCTCGGCTGGGGCTACATGCCCTGGACCGGCGGGCCTTTCTCCTGGCTCGACATGCTGGGCGCTCCGCGCGCGGTGGAGATGGCGCGCGACCTCGCCGCCCGCCACGGCGCCCGGTTCGACCCGCCCCGGCGTCTTCTCGACCTCGCGGAGAGCGGCGGCGCCTTCTATCCGGCCGACGCCGCCTGAGGCTGCCGGTCGCCTCCGAAGGAAGCGCGGGGGAGACGCCTTTCGGCCCGCCCGCCCTTTCCTGCGGCGGCGTCCTGCTCTAGACCGGGTCGCACCGTCCCCAGTTCCGAATGTCGATGACGGCCGCCGAGACCCGCCCCCGCCTCCAGACCGCCGGCCTCTGGCGCGAAAGCGCCCATGCCGAGCCGCGTCCGGTCACCGCCGTGCTCGGCAGTTCCACCGTGGTGCTCACGGGCGACGGCGGACAGTTCCTCGGGCACTGGGCGCTCGCCGGGATGCGCGTGGTCGGGGAGGAGGACGGCGCGACGCGCTACGCGATTCTCGACGACGACGGCGAGACGCTCGAACTCCGCGACACGGAGGCGAAGGCGGCGATCGCCGCCGCCGCGGGCGATTTCGACGCGCCCTGGACCGCGCCCCCGCCGCCGGGCGGCGCGCGGATCTCGATCTCGGGCCTCATCCTGCTGGCGCTCGCCCTCGCGCTCGTCCTCCGGGGGCCCGACCTCGTCCGCGCCCAGGCCGCGCGCATGGTGCCACCCGCCCAGGCGCGGGAATTCGGCGACCGGATGCTGCTCTCGATCCTCGAGGAGCACGGCCCGCTCTGCGCCGCGCCCCGGGGCACGCGCGCGCTCGCCGGGTTCGGCGCGCGTGTCGCGCCCGAGGCTTCCTTCCGTGTGCTCGATCTCGGCTTCGGCCGGGGGGTCGCGGCGCTGCCGGGACCGACGGTGCTGATCGACCGCGCCGCGCTCGCCCGCGCGAAGAGCCCCGAACAGCTCGCCGGCTGGGTGGCGCAGGCGCTCGGCCCCGAGCCGGGCACCGGCCAGACGCGGGCGCTGATGCGCGCCGTCGGCCCCTTCGCCGCGCTCGGCTACGTGTTCCGGGGCACGCTCCCGGACGCCGCGCTCGCCCGCGCGGCCGATGCGGCGCTGGCGCCCCCCGCCTCGCCCGACAGCTACCCCCCCGCCCCCGACGCCGCCGATTTCCCGGCGGCGGACTGGCACGCATTGCGCCGGATCTGCGGCTGACCCACCTCAGCCCTCGACGATCCGCCCGTCGCGCAGGTGAAGGATCCGGTCCATCCGCGCCGCGAGGTCGGGGTTGTGTGTGGCGATGAGCGCGGTCAGCCCGGTCTCGCGCACGCGCGCGAGCAGCATCGAGAACACCTGTTCCGAGGTCTCCGGATCGAGGTTGCCGGTCGGCTCGTCCGCGAGCAGGAGCTTCGGCGCGTTCGCGAGCGCGCGGGCGACCGCGACGCGCTGCTGCTCCCCGCCCGAGAGCTCCGCCGGGCGGTGCGAGACGCGATGCGCGAGGCCGACGCGGGCGAGCAGGTCGCGCGCACCCTCCTCCGCCGCGCGCCGGCCGAGCCCCGCGGCGCGCCGGGGCAGCGCCACGTTCTCGAGCGCGCTGAACTCCGGGAGCAGGTGGTGGAACTGGTAGACGAAGCCGATCGCGTCGCGCCGGAGCCTTGTACGCGCGCGATCGTCGAGTCCGGCGGTGGAACGCCCGTCGACGTGCACCACGCCCGCGCTCGGCGTGTCGAGCAGCCCGGCGATATGCAGGAGCGTGGATTTCCCCGTCCCCGAAGGCGCCACGAGCGCGACGATCTCCCCCGCGTCGAGCGCGGCGGAGGCGCCGTCGAGCACGACGACCGGCTCCCGCCCGCCGTCGTGATAGGCCTTGCCGATCCCCTCGAAGCGCAGCGCCTCACTCATAACGCAACGCCTCGACCGGATTGAGCCGCGCCGCGTTGCGCGCGGGCATCAGCGTAATGACGAAGGAGAGGATGAGCGCCGTTCCCGCCACCGCGGCCACGTCGACGAGGCGGAGCCGGGCGGGAATATGCGTGAGATAGCGGATCTCGGGATTCCAGAGCGAACCGCCGGTCACCCATTCAACGACCGACTGGATCTCCTGGATGTAGAAGGCGAAGAGGCAGCCGACGATCACGCCGAGCACGGTCCCCACCACGCCGATCATCGAGCCGCAGATGAAGAAGACCCGCATGATCGCGCCCCGCGTCAGCCCCATCGTCCTGAGGATGCCGATATCGCGGCCCTTGTTCTTCACGAGCATCACGAGGCCCGAGATGATGTTCATCGCCGCGATCAGCACGACGAGCGAGAGGATAATGAACATCACCCGCCGCTCCACGTCGAGCGCGGAGAGGAAGGCGCCCGAGGCCTGCTGCCAGGTCCAGATCTCGCCCCTCGGCGCGGTCGCCGCGAGCAGCGGCGCGCGCAGGTCCTCCACCCGGTCGGGGTTCGCCACCATCACGTCGATCTCGTCGGCGCCCGCCTCGCGGTTGAAATAGCCCTGCGCCTCGGCGAAGGGCATGTAGACCCGCGTCCGGTCGATGTCGTAGCGGCCCATGCCGAAGATGTATTCGACCGTGTAGTCGTTGATCCGGGGCTGCGTGCCGAAGGGCGTGTCCATCCCGTCGGGCGAGATCAGCGTCACCACGTCGCCCACCGTCACGCCGAGTTCGCGCGCTACGCCGGAGCCGATCGCGACGCCCTCGCCGAAGTCTCCCAGGTTCCCTTGCTGTACCTCCGGATGGACGAGCAGCGGCACCTCGCCGAGATCCGCGGGCCGGATCCCCATCACCTCGACGCCGAGCGCGCGGCCATGGGCGGAGATCATCACCTGCCCCCGGATCATCGGCGCGGCCGAGGTGACGCCGGGGATCGCGCCGATCCTCGCGGTCCAGCCGTCGTAATCCGCGATCAGCCGGTCCGGATTGCCCTCCGCGTCGAAACTCGGCGCGGCGTAGACGGTGACATGGGCGTTGGCGCCGAGGATCTTCTCGGTGAATTCCTCGCGGAAGCCGTACATCACCGCCTGCACCACGATGAGCGTCGCGACGCCGAGCATCACGCCGATCAGCGCGTACCAGGCGATGACGGAGATCCCGCCCTCCCTGCGGCGCGCGCGCAGATAGCGCCATGCGATCAGCCATTCGAAGGCGGAAAAGGGCGGCGTGCTCGCGGACAAGGTTCGGCTCCCGGCAAGATCGCGCGGACCCTGTGGCGCCGTCCGGCCGAGGTCAAGCGCCAACCATGCCCGCGCCGATCACGAACGGGCGCGATGGCGGAGCGGGCGGACCGGCGCGAGCGCGCGCCGGTCCGACGCCGTGCCTCAGAGCGACTCCGAGGTCCGCTCCATCCACGCGCGGTGGCGCAGCTCGTCCGCGTGGGCCTTCTCGAAGAAGGCGCGTGTCCTGGCGATGGCATCGTCGTGGCGCGCCGCGCGCTCGTAGGCGGCGACGGTGTCGTCCTCGTTCGTCTTCATCGCCTTCAGGATCGCGCCATCGCCCATCAGATTGGCGAGCGCGATCTTGCCGGTGGTCAGCATCTGCTTCATGTCGCCCTCCTCCGGCGCCTCGGCGCCGGTCTCGCGCGCGATCTCTTGGAGCACGTCGAGATGCTGGAGGTGATCCTGCCGGAAGGTCGAGATCTGGCTCCTGAACGACTCGTCCGAAAGCCTCTCGATACAGGAGTCGTAGGCGGCGATGGCGTCGTGCTCGAGCAGGATGAGATCCTTGATCAGGCTCTTGATGTCGCCTTCGACGGCGCCGGTGGTCGTTGCCATGCGGGTCTCCTCGCGTGTCCGAAGTTTGGGTCGGAGCGTCGCGCAGCCGCGATCGCCCACGCAGCCCGAACATCGGTCGGCGGCGGTTGTTCCCTGTTTCCTCCCGGCGCGGCGGATCGCCGCTACGCGGCCGGCCGTCCGTCCAGGTGGCCGCGATAGATGTCCGAGAGCCGGGCGATCGCGGCGCCGGGCGACATCTCCTCGCTCTCGCCGGTGCGCCGGCTGGTCAGTTCGACCCTGCCGTTCGCGAGTCCGCGCGGGCCGACCGTGATCCGCCAGGGCAGGCCGATCAGGTCCATCGTCGCGAATTTCGCGCCGGCGCGCTCCTCGCGATCGTCGTAGAGCGGATCGAGGCCCGCGGAGCGCAGCTCGGCGTAGAGCGCCTCGCAGGCCGCGTCGGCGGCGCCGTCGCCCTGCTTGAGATTGACGATCCCGACATGGAACGGCGTCACGCCCTCGGGCCAGATGATGCCCTTCTCGTCGTGGTTCGCCTCGATCAGCGCGCCGACGAGCCGGCTGACGCCGATCCCGTGGCTGCCCATCTGCACCGGCACGCGCTCGCCCGCCTCGTTGACGACCACGGCCTTCATCGGCTCGGAATACTTGGTGCCGAAGAAGAAGATCTGCCCAACCTCGATGCCGCGCCCCTCGACGCGCCGATCCTCGGGCACCTTCGCGAATTCCGCCGCGTCGTGGCGCTCGTCGGTGCGGGCATAGGGCGCGGTCCAGGTCGCGACGATCTCGGAGACCTGCCCCCGGTCGGCGAAGTCGATCGCCCGGTCGCCCAGCGTCAGATCCGTCACCGCGCGGTCGTAGAAGACCGCGCTCTCGCCGGTCGGCGCCAGCACCAGGAACTCATGCGTGTGGTCGCCCCCGATCGGCCCGCCGTCGGCGCGCATCGGGATCGCCTTCAGCCCCATCCGCTCGTAGGTGCGGATGTAGCTCACCATGTGGCGGTTGTAGGCGTGCATCGCGTCCTCGACCGTCAGGTCAAAGTTGTAGCCGTCCTTCATCAGGAACTCGCGCCCGCGCATCACGCCGAAACGCGGCCGCATCTCGTCGCGGAACTTCCACTGGATGTGGTAGAGTGTCAGCGGCAGGTCCTTGTAGGACGAGACCGCCGAGCGGAAGATGTCGGTGATGAGCTCCTCGTTGGTCGGCCCGTAGAGCATGTCGCGCTCGTGCCGGTCCTTGATCCGCAGCATCTCGGCGCCGTAATCGTCGTAGCGCCCGCTCTCGCGCCAGAGATCCGCCGATTGCAGCGTCGGCATCAGGAGCGGGATGTGCCCGGCGCGCTGCTGTTCCTCATGGACGATCTGTTCCAGCCGGCGCAGCACCTTGAAACCGAGCGGCAGCCAGGAGTAGATCCCCGCCGTCGCCTGCCGGATCATCCCCGCGCGCAGCATCAGCCGGTGGCTCGCGATCTGCGCCTCGGCCGGGTTCTCCCGCAGGACCGGCAGAAAGTACTTCGTCAGGCGCATGGCTCGTCCTCCCCGGTCGCTTTCGAGCCCCGCCGCTTTAGGCGATGCCCGCCGCGCGCGCAATGCCGCCGCGTGCCTTGCGCTCAGGAGATACCCGGTATGCGCGAGGCGAAAATCACGGTTGCAATCGGCTCACAAAGCTGTTTATTTCCCTCCTGCCGACAATGGGCGCCCAAGGGGAAAAGGCAGGAAATGGCGAAAAGCCACCGCTGTCCCCGAAGGCAAGCGAGGACCCGTTGGCATGGCCCAAGTCTTGGGGGGAGAAATCGGAAAGCGGCTCGCGAACGCGCGGGCCGCTTTTCCCGTTCAAGGGGAATCTCACGCGTCGAGCAGGTCGATCCGCGCCTCGCACTGCAGGCGCGAAGCGAGCGAATGCAACCGCCGTTCGACCGCCTCGCCGCCGAATTCGCGCGCCGGTCCGCGCAATGCGAGCACAAGTGCATCATTCTCGCGCTCGATCCGCGCATGTTCGAGCACGCCGACCGAGGAGCCCGACAGCATCGCGCCGAGCCGCATGGCCCGGCCGAGGATCACCGCCTCGGCCGCCCGTTCCTTCGGGAGCAGCGCCGCGTAGCGCGAGGCCTCGTCGCTCGGGCCGACGGTCTTGTAGCGGTTGAGCAGCGCGAGGCCGAGGAAGATACGCTCGGGATGATCGATTCCCGCCATGTTCGCCCGGGCCACTGATTCGTAGGAGACCTCGGCGCGATAGTCCGGATGCGCGCGCCAGTTCACGTCATGGAGCAGCGCGGCGGCGTGGATCAGCCGCCGCTCCGCCGCCCCCGCCTCGGGAAAGAGCGGCAGCAGCCATTCGTGCAGCGCGTCGCCGAAGCCGGGCGCCCGCGCCGAGAGCAGTTCCTGATGGCGGCAGGCCTCGATCAGCGGATCGAGCCCGCGCATCTCGGCCGGCATCTGCCGATAGAGCAGCCCCTCGCGCAGCCCGTAGGCCGAGATCACCACCCGCCCCGGCTCGATCCGGCGCAGCAGTTCCCTCAGCACGAGGCTCGCGAGCGGCACGAGCGAGAGCCGCGCGGCGGAGGTGCCGGTCATGTCCGACATCCGCGACTGTTCCTGCGTCTGGATCCAGTCGAGCGTCTCCCGCAGCTGGTCGACCGGCGGCTCGTAGGCGTGCAGCACCTTCAGCGGATAGTCGACCCGCTCCATGTCGAGCCGCGCGATCGCGCGCCAGGAGCCGCCGACGAGATAGAGCCGGGGCGCGGCCTCGGGCACGGCCTTGCGAAGCGCCTTCGCGGTCTTGCGCAGGTACTTCTCCCGCTTCTCCGCGTCGGTGAAATCGGCGAGCTTCAGCGGCCCGAGCGGCGAGGTCGCGCCATGGACCATCCGCCCGCCCGAGACGTGGGCGAGTTCGACCGAGGCGCCGCCGATGTCGCAGACCAGCCCCTCCGCGTCGGGCCAGCCGAGCAGCACGCCCTGCGTCGAGAGCCGCGCCTCCTCCGATCCGCTCGCGATGTGGAGCGTGACCCCGGTCTCGCGGCGGACCTGATCGCAGAAGGCCGGGCCGTCCTCCGCCTCGCGCACGGCGGCGGTGGCGACGGCGATCATGCCGGAGAGGTTCATCCGTTCGGCGAGCGCGGCGAAACGGTGCAGCGCGCGCAGCGCGCTCTCCCAGCCGGCCGGGCTGAGCCGCCCGGTCTCGCTCATCCCCGCGCCGAGGCCGCAGAGCACCTTCTCGTTGTAGAAATAGGCGGGGCTGCGCGCCATCCCGTCGAAGACGACGAGGCGGACCGAGTTGGAACCGACGTCGATCACGCCGATCCGCTCCAGCCGCGCCTTGTCGAGTTCGGGTACGCCGGGGATCGCCCGGTCCAAGGTGCCTCGCCTGGTCATGAGCCGCTCCCCGGGTTCTGCTGTCCCGGGGACCGGTCTGGCATCCCCGGGACAGGGCGTCAATCCGGGGGGCGTCAATCCGGGGGCGTCGATCCGGGGGCGTCGATCAGTCGTGGCTGTGCACGAGCTGGATCACATCCTCCGCCCCCGCCCGGCCGCGGCCCGAGAGCGAGGGGTTCTCCATGAAGAAGCGGTGGCAGCTGAAGAGCTGCGCCCCCGGCGCCGCGTCGTGGCGCAGATAGCTGCCATTGGGCCGCGCCACCCAGCTCTGCGCCTGGTCGGCCATGTTCGCGGCCATCACCTGGTCGATGATCTGCGCGTGCACCGTCGGGTTGGTGATCTCGACCAGCGTCTCGATCCGGCGGTTCAGGTTGCGCTCCATCCAGTCGGCCGAGCTGATGTAGACCCGCGCCTCCGGCGAGGGCAGCCCGTGGCCGTTGCCGAAGCAGACGATCCGGCTGTGTTCGAGGAAGCGGCCGATGATCGACTTCACCCGGATGTTCTCCGAGAGCCCGGCCACCCCCGCGCGGAGCGAGCAGATGCCCCGGATCACCATGTCGATCTTCACGCCCGCCTGGCTCGCGCGGTAGAGCGCGTCGATCACCTCGGCGTCGGTGACCGAATTGAGCTTCACCCAGACCTGCGCCGGCCGTCCCGCCCTCGCATGCGCGATCTCGGCCTCCAGCCCTTCGAGGATGCGCGGCTTGATCATGTGCGGGCTGATCGCGAGATTCTCGAGGCTCTCGGGCTTCACATAGCCGCTGAGGTAGTTGAACACCTTGGTCGCGTCGCGGCCGAGCGCCCTGTCGCAGGTGAAGAGCGAGAGGTCGGTGTAGATGTTCGCCGTGCCCGGGTGATAGTTGCCGGTGCCGAAATGGGTATAGGTGACGAGCTCGCCCCCCTCGCGGCGGACGACGGTCGAGATCTTCGCATGGGTCTTCCAGTCGATGAAGCCGTAGACCACCTGCGCGCCCGCCCGTTCCAGCCGCCGGGACTGGCGGATGTTCGCGGCCTCGTCGAAACGCGCCTTGAGCTCGACCAGCGCGGTGACGGACTTGCCGTCCTCCGCCGCCTCGCAGAGCGCGGCGACGATCGGGCTGTCGCGGCTGGTGCGGTAGAGCGTCTGCTTGATCGCGAGCACGTTCGGATCGCGCGCCGCCTGCTGCAGGAAGGCGACCACGGTCCCGAAGGATTCGTAGGGGTGGTGCAGCAGCATGTCCTTCTGCCGGATCGCGGCGAAGATGTCGCCGTCGAAATCCTGCACCCGCTCCGGCGCCCTCGGCGTGAAGGGCGGCCAGAGCAGGTCCGGCCGGTCGATCCGGCAAAGCTCCGACAGATCGCCGATGCCGATCAGCCCCGGCACCTGGATCACCTCGTCCTGCCCGACGCCGAGCGAGGCGACGATCATGCGCCGCAGGTCCTCGGGGGCGTCGTCGGTCATCGTGAGCCGGATCACCTGACCTCGGCGGCGGCGCTTCAGCGCGGTCTCGAATTCGCGGACCAGGTCCTCCGCCTCTTCCTCGACCTCCAGATCGCTGTCGCGCAGCACGCGGAAGGCGCATTTGCCGAGCATGGTGTAGCCGGGGAAGAGCCGGTCGAGGAACACTTCGAGCAGCGCCTCGAGCGGCAGGAAGCGGACCTCGCCCTTCGCGCCTTCCGGCAGCCGGATGAAGCGCGACACCTGCGCGGGCACCGGCAGCAGCGCCTCGAGCCCGGTGCCATCGGAATCGCGGCTGAGCTGGAGCGCCATCGCGAAGCCGCCGTTGGCGATGAACGGGAAGGGATGCGCCGGATCGATGGCGAGCGGCGACAGGATCGGAAAGACCTGCTCGAAGAAATGCTTCTCCATCACCTTCAGATCGGCGCCCCGGAGTTCCTCGGCGCCGAGGATGACGATCCCCTCCGCCCGCATGAGCTCGCGGATCTCGCCGAGGCAGTCGTGCTGGCGCAGCATCAGCGCGCGCGCGTCGGCGTCGATGCGGAACAGCTGCTCCTTCGGCGAAAGCCCGTCGACGCTCGACGAGGCGACGCCGGCGCGGGCGAGGCCGCGCAGGCCCGCGACGCGGACCGAGTAGAATTCGTCGAGGTTCGAGCCGGAGATCGACAGGAACCGCACGCGTTCGAGCAGCGGGACGCTCGGGTTCTCCGCCTCGTGCATCACCCGCCAGTTGAAGGCGAGCCAGCTCAATTCGCGGTTGATGAACCGCTCCGGCCCGGTGATGTCGACCCCCGGCAGGTCCCGCCCCGCCGGCGCGGCGGAATCGAGGAAATCGGCGTCGACTCCCTCGGACATGATGCTTTCGAGCACGGTGCTCCCCCTCGTCCCTGATGCGCGCCGCCCCCTGGCGCCGCGCCGTTGTTCCGGCACCGTATATGGCACAGCTCGCGCGCGGGGGCGACCATGACCGCCGCGCCCGTCAGCCGCGTTCGCGCAGGATCTCCGCGGCGAGGCTGCGCGTGATCCGCCGCCGCCGCTCCAGCCCCGCCGCGTCGAGCCGGGCGACGAGCGATTCGGCGGCGACGAAGGAGCGGTCCATGCGCGCGACGAGATAGCTGACGAGATCGGGCGCCACCGGCAGCTGCCGGTCGGTGAAGAGCTTCACCAGCACCGCCGCGAGCAGCGCGTCGTCCGGCGGCTCCAGCCGCGCGACCGGCGCGGCGCCGAGCCGGCTCGCGAGATCGGGCAGCGCGAGATCCCATTGCGCGGGCGCCCGCCGGCCCGAGACCATGAGCCAGCCGCCCCCCGCCGCGAGACGGTTCGCGATGTGGAAGAGCGCCTCCTCCGCCTCGCGGCGCGGCGCGGGGCCGAGCCCGGCCAGACGGTCCGCGTCCTCGACCGCGAGCGCGGCGTTCGCGGGCAGCCGCGCGAGGTCGATCGCCGGCAGGTCCCGCGCCGGCAGGATCCGCGCCCCGGATCCCGCCGCCCAGACATGGGCGAGATGCGTCTTGCCCGATCCCGCCGGCCCGGTGACCGCCAGCCGCCCCTCCGGCCAGTCGGGCCAGGTGTCGAGCTGCGCGAGCGCGAGCCGGTTCGCCGGCGACACGAAGAAATCCGCCCGGCCGAGCGCCGGACGGGTCGCGAGGTCGAGAACGAGCTGCTGACCCCGCCGCGCCAAGGCTCATTCTTCCCCGATCGGCGGCGCCGCGGGATCCAGGACCTCCTCGCCCTCCTCGTCCTCGGGAGGCGTCGCGCCGCTGTAGAGTGGACTCTCGAGGTATTTCTCGAAGGCGTAGCGCCCCAGCACGCCGAGCGCGGCCGCGAGCGGGACCGCGATCAGCAGCCCCGTGAAGCCGAAGAGCACGCCGAAGACCGAGAGGGCGAGCATCAGCGTGACGGGATGCAGGCCGACCGACTTGCCGACCAGCATCGGCGAGAGGATGTTGCCCTCGAAGAACTGGCCGATCATGAAGACGCCCGCCGTGGCGAAGATCCAGAACGGCTCCTCCCAGAAGGTGACGGCGGCGATGCCGGTCCCGACCAGCAGCCCGACCGTGGAGCCGACGAAGGGGATGAAGACGATCATCCCCGAGACGATCCCGACCAGGAGCCCGTAGGGCACGCCGATCAGCATGAGCGAGATCGCGTAGAACGCGCCCAGCACGACGCAGACGAGAAGCTGCCCCCGGACGAAGCCCGCCATCACCGCGTCGATCTCGCGGCAGAGCCGGCGGATCGTCGGCGCGTGCGCGCGCGGCAGCGCGGCGTTCACGCGCGCGACGAAATGGTCCCAGTCGATCAGCAGGTAGAAGGCGACGACCGGCGTCACGACCAGGACGTAGAAGAAGTTCAGCACCTGCAGCGAGGAGGCGAGCACGGAGCCGAGCACGACCCCGCCGCTGTCGCGCAGCGCCGTCTCGGCCGAGGCGAGCCCGCGTCCGATGGCGGAGCTTTCGTCGAAGAGCTGCGGGAAGCGGCCGCCGAGGAAATGCGAGGCCGAGGCGAGATAGTCGGGGATCGCACCGATGAGCGACTGCGCCTGCTCGACGAGGAGCGGCACGGCGAGCAGGAGGCCCAGCGCGATCAGGAGCGTCAGCGCGGCGGCGATGATCGTCGTCGCCGTGATCCGGCCGAGCCCGAGCCGCTCCAGCCGGTCGGCGACCGGGTCGAGCAGATAGGCGAGCGCGGCCCCGCCGAAGAAGGGAAGCAGCGTTCCGGCGAGAAGCCAGAGCAGCAGCAGGACGCCCGCGATCACGAGTCCCCAGATGCGCCACTGCTGCGCGGCGGTGAGTGCCATGTCCTTCTCTCCCTGATCCGGGGCCTGATGCCGCGGGGCCGGCGTCGTGACAAGTCCCGCCGCCGCCGGCCCCCCCGGCGGCTCCGGAAATACGCGGCCCGGGCCGCGAAGTTGCGACCGATGGCGCGCGATCAGGCGAATTGTTCGCGGATCAGCCGCTCCTCGAGCCCGTGGCCGGGGTCGAACAGGATCGTGTGCACGATGTCGGGCCGGCTCTCGACCTCGATCAGCACCGCGTCGCGCACCTCGGTCGAATCAGCCACCGCGCTGACCGGGCGCTTCTCGGGCTCGCGCACCTCGAAGGTCACCCGCGCCGCCTTGGGCAGCAGCGCGCCGCGCCAGCGCCGGGGGCGGAAGGCCGACATCGGCGTCAGCGCCAGGATGTCGGCGCCGATCGGCAGGATCGGCCCATGGGCGGAATAGTTGTAGGCGGTCGATCCCGCCGGCGTCGCGACCAGCGCCCCGTCGGCGACGAGCTCGGGCATCCGCTCCTTGCCGTCGATCAGGATCCGCAGCTTCGCCGCCTGCGGCCCGGAGCGCAGCATCGAGACCTCGTTGATCGCCAGCGCCTCGATGCTCTCGCCCGAGGCCGTCGTCGCCCGCATCCGGAGCGGATTGAGCGCCGCGGGCTCCGCCGTCGCGAGCCGCGCCTCGAGCCCGTCCTCGGCGTATTCGTTCATCAGGAAGCCGACGGTGCCCCGGTTCATGCCGTAGACCGGCGCGGCGAGGTGCTGGGTCGCGTGCAGGGTGGAGAGCATGAGCCCGTCGCCGCCGAGCGCGACGATCACATCCGCCGCCTCCGCCGGCGCCTGGCCGTGGCGCGCGATCAGCCGCGCCATGCTCTCCTGGGCGAGCTCCACCGGGCTGGCGACGAAGTGAACGCGCTGGAATGTCAAGGAATGCTCCGTCCCACCCGACCGCCGGGCGCGCACTGTGACCCGTGGCGCCGGATTGTTCAAGGCGCGCCCGTCCGACGCACCCGTCGCGGTTCGGCTTGCAAACCGGCGCTCCGGACGCGAAAACGGAACGGCCGCGCCGCCCGGCGGGGAAACCGCGGGCGGGCGACGAGCCGCGAGGGGGGACAGGAATGAGCCGCGTCGGCGCCGGAACGGCGGATAGGACGAAGACCGCGCGGCCGCGCCGGAAAGGGCGGCGGCTTGGCTGATCACGACACGACCCGCGCCGCGCCGCCGGTCTGGCGCTTTCTTCCCGCCATCGTCGCGGCCGCGGCCACGCTCTGGCTCGCGCGCTTCCTCGGCCCGGTCGCGGCCGGCGTCCATCCCGAATGGTCCCTGCCCTGGGCGCCCTCGCTCGGCATCGCCTTCGCCTTCCGGCTCGACGGGCTGGCGCTCGCGATGGCGCTGCTCATCTGCGGCATCGGCGCGCTGATCTTCCTCTACGCCGCGACCTATTTCGCCACCGACCGCCGCCTCGGCACGCTCCTCGTCACGCTCTCCTTCTTCGCGGTCTCGATGCTCGGCCTCGTCTGCGCCGACGACGCGATCACGCTCTTCCTGTTCTGGGAGGGGACGACGATCACCTCCTGGCTGCTGGTCGGCTTCGACCACGAGCGGCGCGAGGCCCGCGCGGCGGCGGTCCAGGCGCTGCTCATCACCGGCGCGGGCGGGCTCGCGCTGCTCGCCGGGCTCCTCGTCATGAGCGCGGTGGCCGGCACGACGCGGCTCTCGGAGATGAACGCGGCCGGCGACGTGTTCCGGCAGAGCGCCGCCTACGCGCCGATGCTGCTCCTCGTGCTGCTCGGCTGCTTCACCAAGTCGGCGCAGGTCCCGTTCCACTTCTGGCTTCCCGGCGCGATGGCGGCGCCCACGCCCGTCAGCGCCTATCTCCATTCCGCGACGATGGTGAAGGCCGGGGTCTACCTGCTCGCGCGGCTCACCCCCGCGCTCGGCGGGACCGAGCTCTGGACCGGCCTGCTCGTCCCGGTCGGCGCGGTGACGATGATCCTCGGCTCGGTCTGGGCGGCGCGGCAGACCGACATGAAGCTCATGCTGGCGCAGACGACGCTGATGGGCCTCTCCGCGCTCGTGATGCTGATCGGCCTCGGCACCGAGGCGGCGATCGCCGCGGCGATGACCTTCCTGCTCGTCCACGCCTTCTACAAGGCCGCGCTCTTTCTCACCGTCGGCATGATCGAGAAGGGCGCGGGCTCGCGCGACTACCGCCATGTCGCGGGCCTCGCCCGGGCGATGCCGCTGACCGCGACGGCGGCCGCGATCTCCGGCCTCTCGATGGCGGGCTTCCCGCCGCTCTTCGGCTTCGTCGGCAAGGAACTCATCTACGAGGCGACGCTGACCGGGGCGGCGGTCACGCTCGCCGCGCTGGTGGCGAACCTCTTCATGGTGATCTGCGCCGGCATGGTCGCGATCCGCCCCTTCCACGGCGCCGAACGCCGCTCGCCGAAGGACCGGCCGGGCGATCCCGCCTGGGGGCTCTGGCTCGGGCCGCTCGTCCTCTCCGGGTTCAGCCTGCTCTTCGGCCTCGCCCCGGCGCTCGCCGGGGACTGGCTGATCGCGCCGATGGTCGCCGCGGTGACCGGGGAGGAGATGCACGGCCATCTCGCGCTCTGGCACGGGCTGACGCCGATGCTCGTCCTGAGCCTCGTCACCTTCGCCCTCGGCATCCTCGGCTATCTCGCCCTTGACCGGCTGCGCGACGGGCTCGCGAAGGCGGAGCCGGGGCTGCCCCGGATGGAAAGCTGGTACGAGGGCGCCCTCGCCGGGATCTTCACGCTGGCCCGCTCCGTCACCGCCGCCTCGCAGAACGGGCAGATGACGCATTACCTGCGCGCCACCTTCGCCGCCTGCGCGGTGCTCACCTGGGGCGGCGTCGTCCTCGGCCGGATGGCCTGGCCCGGCTTCACGCCGGGGCCGGGGCTGATCGACTGGATGGTGGTCGCGATCATCCTCGCCTCGGTCGCGGTCGTCCTCGTCACCCGGTCCCGGCTGACGGCGATCTGCGCGCTCGGCGGCGTCGGCTCCGGCATCGCCATCGTCTTCGTGCTCTACGGCGCGATCGACGTCGCGATGACCCAGCTCTTCGTCGAGATCCTCGTCGTCGTCTTCATGGCGATCGCGATGGTGCGCCTGCCCTCCTGGGGCGAGATCCCGTTCCATCCCGGCAACGCGCTGATCGCGGTCGTGCTCGGCCTCGGCGTGACGCTCGGAACCCTCGCGGTGCTCGGCACCCCGCTCGATCCCTATCTCACCACCTTCTTCGAAGCGAACAGCGTGCCGAAGGCCGGAGGCCACAACATCGTCAACGTGATCCTCGTCGACTTCCGCGGCTTCGACACGCTGGGCGAGACCTCGGTCATCGTCATCGCCGGGATCGCGGCCATCGCGGCGCTGCGCGCGGGCCGCCGGAGACTGCGGGGGGCGCCGCGCCGATGAACTCGCTCATCCTCTCCACCGCCGCGCGGTTCCTGATCCCGGTCATCCTCGCGCTCTCGCTCTTCATCTTCTGGCGCGGCCACAACGAGCCGGGCGGCGGCTTCATCGGCGGACTGCTCGCCGCGACCGCCTTCGCGCTCCTCGCCAAGGCGAGCGGCACCGCCAAGGCGCGGCGCACGCTCTACCTCCGCCCGCGCGCGATCGCGGCCTTCGGCCTCGGCTGCGCGCTCGTCGGCGGGATCTGGGGCGGGCTCGCCACGGGCGCCTTCCTCAAGGGCATGTGGCCCTTCCTCACCATCGACGCGGAGGGGCACAAGCACGGCCTGCCCTTCGGCTCGATCATGCTCTTCGATTTCGGCGTCTATCTCGTCGTGCTCGGCACGGTGACGGGGATCCTCTTCGCGCTCGAGGATTCGCTCGCCGAGGACGCGGCCGGGGCCGAGGACGTGCCCCTCGACAAGGAAGACGGCCGATGGAGGTGATGCTGGCCCTGACCGCGGGCGTCCTCGTCGCCGCCGGCGCCTATCTGATGATGACGGGCAAGACGGTGCCCTACGTCTTCGGCCTGACGATGATCTCGAACGCCGCCAATCTCATCATCTTCTCGACCGGGCGCCTGACGCTCGCCAAACCCGCGCTGGTGCCGGGCGAGGCGATCACGATCTCCGGGGCGGCGAACGCGCTGCCCCAGGCGCTGATCCTGACCGCGATCGTGATCGGCTTCGGCCTGCTCGTCTTCGCCCTCGCCCTCGCCTACCGCTCCTACTACGCGCTCGGCACGGCGGAGATGGACGAGATGCGCGTGGCCGAACCGGTGGAGCGCGACTGATGCTGCTGTTCTGGCCCCTCGTCATCCCGTTCCTGACCATGGTCGCGACGCTCTTCGCCTGGCGCTCGATCCGGACGCAGCGCGCGCTCTCGCTGCTCGGCGCGGCGGCGCTGCTCGCGGTGGCGCTGGTGATCCTGACGCGCGTCATCGCGGACGGACCCTTCGCCGAACAGGCCGGCGCCTGGCCCGCCCCCTTTGGCATCACCATGGTCGCCGACGGGCTCTCGGCGGCGATGATCACGCTGACCGGCCTCGTCGCGCTCGCCGCCGCGGTCTTCGGCCTCCAGGACGTGAGCGACGGCGAGGCGCGCAGCGGCCACCACCCGCTCGCCAACGCGCTGCTCGCGGGCGTCTGCGGCGCCTTCCTGACCGGCGACCTCTTCAACATGTACGTCTGGTTCGAGGTGATGCTCATCTCCTCCTTCGGGCTGCTGGTCATCGGCGGGCGCAAGGCGGCGCTCGACGGCGCGACCAAATACGTGGGCCTCAACCTGATCGCGACCGTCGCCTTCATCTCGGGCGTCGGCCTGCTCTACGGCACCACCGGCGCGCTCAACATGGCCGACCTGCACGGACGCCTCGCGGGACGCGGCGGCGAGGCGGGGATCCTGATGGCGACCGGGCTCATCATCTTCGCCTTCGGCGCCAAGGCCGCGCTCTTCCCGCTGCACTTCTGGCTGCCCGCCTCCTACCACACGCCCTCCTTCACCACCTCGGCGCTCTTCGCCGCGCTCCTGACCAAGGTCGGCGTCTACGCGCTCATCCGCTACTTCACGCTGATCCTGCCGATCGCGGACACGCCGGCGCAGCCCGCGCTCCTCTGGATCGGCGGCTTCACGATCCTCGCGGGCGCGCTCGGCGCGCTGGCGCAAAGCGGGGTCCGGCGCGTGCTCAACTACTCGATCATGTCCTCGATCGGCGCGATGATCCTCGGCCTCGCGCTCGCCACGCCGCTCGCGCTCGTCGGCGCGGTCTTCTATCTCGCCCAGGACATGATCGTGAAGGCGAACCTCTATCTCGTCGCGGGCTCCGCCCGGCGGCTCGCGGGATCGGAGGATTTCGCCGAGGCGGGCGGCCTCTGGCGCGCCGCGCCCTGGCTCGCCGCGCTCTTCCTCGTCCCGGCGCTCTCGCTCGCCGGCGTCCCGCCCTTCTCCGGCTTCTGGGCCAAGCTGATCCTGACGCGCGCGAGCCTCGAGGCCGGCGGCTACTGGTGCGCCGCGCTGATCCTCGGGAGCGGCCTCATGACGCTGCTCGCGATGGCGCGGATCTTCGCGGAGATGTTCTGGAAATCCCATCCCGAGGGCGACGTGGCCGCGGGTGGGCGCCTGCCCGCCGCCGCCTGGGCGCCGCTCGTCGCGCTCAGCCTGCTGATCGCGGGGGCCGGGATCTTCGCCGCGCCGGGGGTCGAGGCGTCGGAGGCCATCGCCCGGAACCTGCTCGCCCCCGACGCCTATCTCGCGGCCGTGCTCGGCCCCGGCGCGGAGGTCCGGCCATGAGACTCGTCGCCCAGATCGTCGCGGTGCCCTGGCTCGCGGTCATGTTCTTCTACGATCTCGTCGTCTCGAGCATCGCGGTCGCCCGCGCCGTGCTCTCGCCCGGCGACGTCGTCGCGCCGCGCTTCGTCGTCGTGCCGATCAAGGCGCGCTCCGATCTCGGCGTCACCCTCGTCGCGAACTACATCACGCTGACGCCCGGCACGCTCACCGTGGACGTGAGCCCCGACCGTTCGCGCCTGCTCATCCACGACCTCTTCGCGGGCGAGAGTGGCGACGGCACCCGCGCGGGCATCCAGGAGGGGATCGAGCCGCGCGTCCTCCGGGTGACGCGGCGATGATGGGGATCATCATCGATACCGAGGTCGGCGGCGTGCTCGGCGCGGCGCTGGAACTCACCGTCCTCTGCGTCGCCTTCGCCCTCGCCGCCGCCGTCTACCGGCTACTGCGCGGGCCGACGCTCGCCGACCGCGTGGTCGCGCTCGACATGATCTCGGTGCTGCTCGTCGTCTTCCTCGTCGCTTTCCGGATGGTGAGCGGCGTCGACGCCTACATGTTCGTCGCGATCGGCCTCGCGCTCATCGCCTTCCTCGCCACCGTCGCCTTCGCCGGCTACATCGACCGCGCCCGGGGCGACCAGGTGCAGACGACGATGAACGGTGATCCGGGCCACACGGCCGAGGGCGGAGCGGGGCACGGACCGGCGGCGCGCGAACCGGAGGGGGAGGAATGACCGACTGGATCGCCGCGGCGCTGCTGCTCGGGGGCGGGTTCTTCTGCGTCGTCGCGGGTCTCGGCCTGCTCCGGCTCGGCGACGTCTACTGCCGGATGCACGCCGCGACCAAGGCCGGTACGCTCGGCCTCGCGCTGGTCTGCCTCGGCGCGATGGTCCGCGCCGGGAACTGGGGCGAACTGCTCGAACCGCTCTTCGTCTTCGTCTTCATGATCGCGACCGCCCCGATCGGCGCGCATCTGATCGGCCGCGCCGCCTTCCGCAAGCATTGCGAAACGCTCCCCCGCACCGGCGCCGATCCCGGCACGGAGGCCTTCCGCGGCTGACCCGCGGCCCTCAGTGCCCGCCGCCGCCGGCGAGCCGCGCGCGCACGCGGTGCATCATGAACCAGACGCCAAGGACGACGGGAACGACGAGCAGCGCGGTGAGCACCGGCTTCTCGATCCCGCCCATCTCAGCGAGCGGCCCGAGCAGATAGCCGCCGAGGCTGACCGCGTAGTAGCTGATCGCGACCACCGACAGCCCCTCGACCGTCTCCTGTAGGCGAAGCTGCATCGCGCCGCGCTCCGACATCTGCGCGAGGATCTCGTTGTTCTGCCGCTGGTTCTCCACGTCGACCCGGGTCCTGAGCAGGTTCGCCACCCGCTCGGCGCGGAGCGAGAGCTCCGTCAGCCGCTCCCGCGCCGAACGGCAGGTCCGCATCGCCGGATCGAAGCGGCGCATCATGAATTCCTCGAAAAGCTGCCGCCCGCCGATCCGCTGCTCGCGCAGCACCTGGATCCGGTGGTTCACGATCGCCTCGTAGGCTTCCGCCGCGCCGAAGCGGAAGGCCGAGGTGGCCGAAAGGTGCTCGATCTCGGCGGAGACGCCGAGGAGCCGCGCCAGCGTTTCCGAATCCTCGCCCGCGCCCTCCGCCATGTCGCCGACGATCGCGCTCAGCTGCGTGTCGATCCGGCTGACCGCCGCGGCGACCGTCTGCGCCCTGGGCAGGGTCAGGAGCGCCATGCTCTTGTAGGTGTCGATCTCGAGCAGCCGCTGCGCGATCCGCCCGAGCCGGCGCCCGCCGATGTCGGGCTGGGCGAAGATCGCCATCCGGCTGTGGCCGTTCTCGTCGATCCGGAAATCGGTCGCGATCACCGCCTCGCCGTCGATCACCCGGCTCGCGGTCAGGCTCTCGGGCACGAACCACCGCTCCGCCTGGTCGCGCAGGCGCGATTCGGTCGTCTCCTGATCCATCCGCTCCACCCGGATCAGCGCGGAGGTGACGATCTTGCCGGGCGCCTCGGCCAGCCAGTCCGACGGGAAGAGCGCGAAGAGGTCGCCCGAGAACGGCTGTTCCGAGAGGCCCGGCGCGAAGATCGTGTAGGTGACGAATTCGGTATGCATCTCCCATTTCAGGAAGCCCCGGCCGATCTCGCCCGCGTAATGGTTCGCCCCCGGCGGCGGATGCGGCGCGCCGAACCGGTCGAGCAGTTTGATGAGATGGGCGAAATCGACCGACCGATCCCGCTCGGAGGCGCGCGTGGGCTGCTTGATCGCGAGATGGGCGGCGCGGCAGGGCGCCCGCAGCTCCGGAAACGGCCGCGCATGCAGCTCGTTGGCGAGCCGGTAGCGATCGGGATGATCGTCGAGCGAAAGCTGGGTCATGCCTGGAACGTCCCCCGTGGCCTTTTCCGCCTTGTTCCGCCGGATCGGCTCCGGTTTCAAGCACGGCTTTCGGCCGGGTCCGCCTCAGGACTCCGGCAGCCGGACGAGGCGGGGCGCGGGTTCTACCCCGGCGGCCTCCTCGCCCGGGCTGAAGTCGATCGCCTCGAGCCTGCGCGCGCGATTGCCCGCCCGGTCGGCGGAGATGCGGATCTCCTCGAGATCCTTCTGCGCCTGGGCGAAATGCCGGTCGAGATTGCCGACCCGCGCGCCGAGCCGCTCCACATCCTTGTGCAGAAGCCCGAGCTCGCGCCGGATCCGGTGCGCCTCCTCCCGCATCCGCGCGTCCTTCAGGACCGCGCGGAGCGTGTGCAGCGTCGCCATGCAGGTCGTGGGCGAGACGGTCCAGACGCGGAGCGCGAATCCCTCGCGCACCTGCTCGCCGAAGCTCGCATGCATCTCGGCGTAGACCGCTTCCGAGGGCAGGAACATGAGCGCGCCCTCCGCCGTCTCCCCCTCGATGATGTATTTCTCCGCGATCGCCTTCATGTGCGCCCGGAGCGCCGCCCGCATCCGCCGCTGCGCCTCCTGCGCCTCGGCCGGCGTGCGCGCGGCGCGAAGCTGCTCGTAGGGCTCCAGCGGGAATTTCGCGTCGACCGCGATCGGCCCGGGCGGAAAGGGCAGATGGATGAGGCAATCCGCCCGTGTCCCGTTCGAGAGCGTGACCTGGAAGCTCGCCGCGTCGGGCGGCAGCGCGCGGGTGACGATCTCGCGCAGCTGGATCTCGCCGAAGGCGCCCCGGGTCTGCTTGTTGGCGAGGATGTCCTGCAGGCCGAGCACGTTCGAGGAGAGTTTCTCGATGTTGCTCTGCGCCTTGTCGATCGCGCTGAGCCGCTCCTGAAGCTCGCCCAAGCCCCGCGCCGTCCGGACCGCGCTCGCGCCGAGCGACTCGGTCAGCGCCCGCGTCACCTCCGCGAGCCGGGTCTCGAGATTGGCGCTCACCCGCGCCTGCGCGCTCGCCTGGGTCTCCGCGACCTGAACGAGCCCGCCGTGGAGCCGCTGCTGCCCTTCCGCCAGCGCGCGGATGGCGCCGTCCACCTCCTCGAGATGGCGGACCAGCGGCTCCGTCGCCCGGCCCGCGCGGGAGGTCGCGCGCAGGAGCATGAGGAACCCGGCCGCCGCCGCGACGGCGATCCAGAGCCGGGGATCGTCCCAGCCGATCGCGACGGATCCGATGGTGATCATCCGCGGCGTCCGAACAGGCGTTCGATATCGGCGAGCCTGAGCTCGACCCAGGTGGGGCGGCCGTGGTTGCACTGGCCCGAGAGCGGCGTCGCCTCCATCTCGCGCAGCAGCGCGTTCATCTCCGCCGCCGTCATCCGCCGCCCCGCCCGGATCGAGCCGTGGCAGGACATCCGGCTCAGCACCGCGTCGATGCGCTGGCCGAGCCCGTCCCCAGCCCCCTCGATCAGCGCGTCCGCGACGTCGCGGAGCAGCGCGCCGCCGTCGACCTCGCCGAGGATCGCCGGCGTCTCCCGCAGGCAGAGCGCGCCCCGGCCGAAGGGCTCGACCACCAGCCCGAGCCCGTCCAGCGCCTCGCGCGCCTCGAGCACCGCCGCCTCCTGCCCGGCGTCGAGTTCGACCACCTCGGGGATGAGCAGCATCTGGCCCGGCACCCGCGCGCCCTGCCGCGCCGCCTTCAGCCTCTCGTAGACCAGCCGCTCATGCGCGGCGTGCTGGTCGACGATCACGATCCCGTCCGGGGTCTGCGCGATGACATAGGTCTCGTGGAACTGAGCCCGCGCCGCGCCGAGCGGGTGGGATTCGGGCGCCTCCTCCTCCGGCTCCGGCTCGACCCGGGCCGAGGGCGCCTGCATCTCCTCCGCGAAGCCGAGCGCCCGCGCCGAGGGGCGCGGAGGCGGCGAATATGCATATGCATAATTGCGCGGCGCGGCGGCTGGCGGCGAATATGCCTTTGCATATTCGCCGCTCTCGGGCCGGAATGCGCCGAGCATCCCCGCTCCGGTGGTGGTCGAACCGCGATGCCCGGCCCCCGCCAGCATCTGCTTCAGCGCCCCGATCACGAGGCCCCGGACCAGTCCCGGATCGCGGAACCGCACCTCGGCTTTCGCGGGGTGCACGTTCACGTCGACCGCCTCGGGCTCGCAGGTCAGGAACAGCGCCGCCGCCGGATGCCGGTCGCGGGCGAGCACGTCGGAATAGGCGGCGCGGAGCGCGCCGAGCAGCAGCTTGTCGCGCACCGGGCGGCCGTTGACGAAGAGATGCTGCGCCACCGCCGCGCCGCGCGAGAAGGTCGGGAGCGCCGCGAAACCGCCGAGCGCGATCCCCTCCCGCTCGGCCTCCACCGCGAGCGCGTTCTCGGCGAAATCGGGGCCGAGGATCGCCCGGAGCCGGGCCGGCAGCCCGTCGAAGAGCTCGCCGGGCTCGGGATCGAGCCGCAGGATTTCGCGCGGGGAGCCTTGGTCGGTCACGTCGGAGAGGGTGAAGCCCACGCCGGGCGCGGCCATCGCGAGGCGGCGCAGGATCTCCCCGATCGCCTGCGCCTCCGCCCGGTCGGAGCGCAGGAACTTGAGCCGCGCCGGTGTCGCGGTGAAGAGGCCGGCGAGTTCCACCACCGTGCCCTTCGCGAGCGCCGCCGGACGCGTCGCCCCCTGCTCCTCGCCGCGCACGCTGATGCTCGCCGCCTCCGCCGCGCCGGCGGCGCGCGAGGTGACGGTCAGCCGCCCGACCGCGCCGAGCGAGGGCAGCGCCTCGCCCCGGAAGCCGAAGGAGCGGATGTTGGTGAGGTCGGTCCCGTCGATCTTCGAGGTCGCATGGCGCGACAGCGCGAGCGGCAGTTCCTCCGCCGGAATGCCGTGGCCGTCGTCGCTGACCCGGATCAGCGTCTTGCCGCCGTCGGCATAGGCGACCGCGATCCGCCGCGCGCCGGCGTCGAGCGCGTTCTCGACCAGTTCCTTGATCGCGGAGGCCGGGCGCTCCACCACCTCGCCCGCCGCGATCCGGTTCGCCGCCGCCGCGTCGAGCTGGCGGATCGGGCGACGAGCCTCGGGACGGGCCTCTGACTGCATGTTGGGGACCGCGACATTCATGCCGCTAGGTCTAGCATGGCACCTGGGCGCGGCGCCACCGATTAATGGTTAATCGGTGGCCTTGAGCCCCTCGGGCTGGCCCACCACGACGAAGGTGAGTTCCCCCGGATCGAGCAGCCGCTTCGCCACCCGCGCCACGTCCTCCTTCGTCACCGCCTCGACGAGATCGTTGCGCTTGTTGACGTAGTCGATGTCGAGGCCGGCGACCTGGATCCCGAGCAGCTGCTGGGCGATCCTGCCGTTGCCCGCGAACCTGAGCGGATAGGCGCCGGTGAGATACTTCTTCGCCGCCTCGAGCTCGGCCTCGGTCACGCCGCCCTCGGCCATCCGCTTCCATTCGGCGCGCACGAGCTCGACCGCCTGCGCCACGCGGTCGTTGGCGGAGGCGAAATGGCCCATGTAGAGCGCGCCGAGGTCGTAGGGCACCAGCATCGTGTTGATGCCGTAGGTGAGTCCCCGCTTCTCCCGCACCTCGGTCGAGAGCCGCGAGCCGAGCCCGCCGCCGCCGAGGATGTAGTCCATCACGAAGGCCGGGATGAAATCGGGGTCGTCGCGGTCGAGCCCGTGCTGGCCGAAGAAGACGATCGACTGCGGCACGTCGAAATCGATGACGCTGAGCGTGCCGGGCAGCTTCGGCTCCACCGCGGGCGGCAGGGTGGGTCCGGTCGCGGGCAGGTCGCCGAAGAGCCTGTCGAGCATCGGGCCGAGTTCCTCGGGCGTGATGTCGCCCACGACCGCGAGCCGCAGCCGGTCGCGCGTCATCGTCGCGTCATGCGCGGCCTCGATGTCGGCCCGGTCGAGCGCCCTGACCGATGCGAGCGTGCCATCGACCGGCACCGCGTAGGGATGGCCGGGGAAGGCCTTCGCGTAGAAGGCCTCGCCACCGATGGCGCCGGGATCGGTCGCGTCGTCTTCGAGACCGGCGACCACCTGCCCCCGCACCCGCTCCACCGCGGCGGGCGCGAAGCTCGGCCGCGCCAGCGCCTCGCGCAGCAGGTCGACCGAGGCGGCCTCGTTCTCGCTCAGCATGTCGAGCGAGACGGAAACCTCGTCCCGCCCGCAGTCGAAGCCGTAATGCGCGCCGAGATCGTCGCGCCGCTCGGCGAAGCCGGTCGAATCGAGATCGCCCGTCCCCTCCTCGAGCAGCCCCGCCATCAGCACGCAGACGCCTTCCTTGCCGGCGGGGTCGAGGCTCGCCCCGCCCTGGAAGCTCGCCTGGAGCGTGACCATCGGGATCGTGTGATCCTCGTAGAGCCAGGCGTGGAGGCCGCCCGGCGAGGTGACGGGCGTGATGGTGATCGCGGCCCGCGCGGGCAGGCCGGCGCCGGCGATCAGGAGGGCGGCGCCGAGCGTGGCGAGGCAGTGTCTCATTGGATCGCGACCTCGCCTTTCACGGGACGGGCGGGCAGGAGCCAGCCGGTGACCGAGGCTTCGGGGTCGAAGACCAGCTTCGCCGCCGCCTGTACCTCCGCGGGCGTCACCGCGCGCAGCGCGTCGGGCCAGGCCTCGACGTCGTCGATGGTGAGCCCCGAGGTCAGCGCCTCCCCGAATTCGTTGGCCCGGTCCTCGGTATCGTCGCGCTCGTAGACCTCCCAGGCATCGACCTGGCGCCGCGCCCGTTCGAGATCGGCCGGATCCGGACCTTTCGCGATGAAATCCGCGATCAGCGCGTCGAGCCGCGCCTCCGCCGCCTCGGGATCGACGCCCGGTTTCAGCGCCATGTGGAGCGTGAAGCTGCCGGGATCGAGGCTCACGTCCTGGTAATACGCGCCGGTATCGACGCAGATCGCGTCGGGGCCGAGTTCGAGTTCGCGGCTCATCACCGAGGTTGTGCCCTTGCCGATCAGCTTCGCGAGCATGGCGAGCGCCGCCGCCTGCTTCTGGTCGCCCGCCCGCCGGGCAGGCGCGAGATAGGCGCGCGTCATCACCGGGAGGGTCACGCGGGGGTCGCCGTGCTCGATGCGCCGCGCGCCGAGGGGCGGCGGCTCCTGGGGGCGGTCGCGCGGCGCAATGCGGTCCGAGGCCGGAATCGGGCCGAAATGCTTCTCCGCGAGCGCCTTCACCTGATCCGGCGTCACGTCGCCGCCGACCACCAGCACCGCGTTGTTGGGCGCGTAATGGTCCTTGTAGAAGGCCATCGCGCTTGCGAGCGTGATCTTGCCGATCTCGCTCCGCCAGCCGATCGTCGGCCGCCCATAGGGGCTGTTCACGTAGAGCGCGGCGTTGCGCCGCTCCATGAACGGCCCCTCAGGCGTGTTGTCGATCCGCGTCCGCCGCTCCTCGAGCACCACGTCGCGTTCGGAAAGCGCGCCCTGCTCGCCCGGATCGAGGTTCACCATCCGGTCGGCCTCCATCCCGAGGACGAGGTCGAGCCGGTCGGCCGAGATGTTCTGGTAATAGGCGGTGAAATCGGCGGTGGTGAAGGCGTTCTCGTCGCCGCCATTGGCCGCGATCACCGCGCTGAACTCGCCGTCCGCGAGCGTGTCGGTCGCCTTGAACATCATGTGTTCGAGGAAATGCGCGAGGCCGGTCCGCCCGGCGGGGTCGTCCGCGGCGCCGACCTTGTACCAGACCATCGAGGTCACGACCGGCGCGCGGTGATCCTCGATCACCACGCCCTGGAGGCCGTTCGGCAGGGTGAAGGTCGAAACCGCGGGATCGGCGGCGGCGAAGGCCATCGCGGGCGCGAGGGCGAGCGGAGCCAGCGCGAACAGGCTCGGGCGGGGAAGGCGGGTCAAGCGGCGTCTCCTCTCGGACGCGGCCACCCTATCGCGCTTTGCGCCGCGATCAACGGCGCGCGGCGCGGTCTTCCGAAATGTGATCCGGGCGTGACGGGCGCGGCGTGAAACGCGCCGCGGCGGCTCAGTCGCTTTCGAGCGCGCTCGGCGGCGCCGCCGGGACGCCCACGCCCCGGGCGCGCATCCGCTCGAACTCCGCCGGCGCGTCGAGGGTCACGGCGCGGTAGGTGACGTCGTTGGGGTCGCGCGCGAAGAGCCGGGGCAGAAGCTTGCCGCGGTTCTCCTCGCGGAAGACCACGTCCTCCTGGGCCAGTCGGGCGCGGATGTTCGGATCGACCGGACCGGCGCGCGCGATCAGCGCCGCGGCGCCCGCGGTGCCCGCGGCGGCGGTGTCCTTGCCCGTCAGGCTCGCCACCGCTTCCTCGCGCGGGTCGATGTCGACGCGGTTCGGCGCGCCGGGCGTCGGCGGCGGCAGGCTCGCGAGGTTCCGGGGCATCTCGAGCGGCCGGGTCGGCAGCACCATGAACTCGTCCGGGGAGCCCGCCGAGCGGAGTTCCCCGTCGCCGGTGCTGCGCGAACAGGCGCCGAGCGCCATCGCAGAAACGATCATTGCCGCCCCGGAAAGGGCACGTGGCCACCCCATGAGGTCCCCGTCCGCCGAAAACGCCCCCTCCTACCGCGGAACGCGGGCCGCGTCACCTCCTCTTGCGCGCGCGGCCTCCGGATTGTGACTTCCGGGGCGCGGGTTCGCGGGCGAAGATCAGCAGCAGGACCGCGCCAAGGAAGATCGCCGCGTCCGCGACGTTGAAAGCGAAGGGGTTGCGGACGCCCGGAACGGAGAAGTTCAGGAAATCCGCCACCGCGCCGTAGCGGATCCGGTCCCAGACATTGCCGAGCGCGCCGCCGATGATGAGCCCGACGCCGAGCGCGTCCATGACGCCGGTCCGCCGCCGCGCCCAGAAGAGCAGCCCCGCGCAGATCGCGAGCGCGAGCCCGATCAGCGCCCAGCGCCCCGCGTCCGGCCCCATGTCGAAGAGGCCGAAGTTGATGCCCTGGTTCCAGGCCATGGTGAGGTTGAACCAGGGATCGAGCACCGCGACATGGCCGCGGCTCCGCAGGTCGAGCACCTCGACCACCCAGAACTTCGTCGCGCGGTCGATCAGGTAGACAAGCGTCGCGATGGCGACCACGCGGCGGAGCGTCGGGTTCATCTCAGTGCCGGAAGTGACGCATGCCGGTCAGGACCATCGCAAGGCCCGCCGCGTCGGCCGCCGCGATCACCTCCGCGTCGCGCATCGAACCGCCGGGCTGGATCACCGCCGTGACGCCGTTGCCGGCCAGCACCTCGATCCCGTCCGCGAAGGGGAAGAAGGCGTCGGAGGCCGCCACCGCGCCCTTCGCGGGGCTGTCGCCGAGGCCGAGTTCCGCCGCCATGCGCTCGGCCTTCAGGGCGCCGATCGTCGTCGAATCGACCCGGCTCATCTGGCCCGCGCCGACGCCGACCGTCGCGCCGTCCTTCGCATAGACGATGGCGTTCGACTTCACGTGTTTCGCGACGCGCCAGGCGAAGGCGAGATCGGCCAGTTCGCGCGCGGTCGGCTGGCGCTTCGTCACGACCTTCAGATCCTCGATCGCCACCCGGCCCGCGTCGCCGTCCTGGACGAGGAAGCCGCCCGAGACCTGGCGGAAGGTCAGCGGCTTCCTCGCCGGATCGGGCAGACCGCCGGCGACGAGCAGGCGCAGGTTCTTCTTCGCGGCGAAGACCGCGGCCGCGGCCTCGGTCGCGTCGGGGGCGATGACGACCTCCGTGAAGATCTCGGCGATCGCCTTCGCCGTCTCTTCGTCCAGCGTCCGGTTCAGCGCGACGATGCCGCCGAAGGCCGAGGTTCGGTCGCAATCGAAGGCGGCGCGGTAGGCGTCGAGCAGGCTCGGCCCGGTCGCGACGCCGCAGGGATTGGCATGCTTGATGATCGCGCAGGCCGGACCCGTCGCCGGATCGAACTCGGCGACGAGTTCATAGGCCGCGTCGGTGTCGTTGATGTTGTTGTAGGAAAGCTCCTTGCCCTGAAGCTGGCGCGCGGTGGCGACGCCGGGGCGGTCGGAGCCGTCGCGGTAGAAGGCCGCGCCCTGATGCGGGTTCTCGCCGTAGCGCAGCGTCTGCGCCAAGGTGCCCGCGAAGGCGCGGCGGCGGGGCGTCGGCTCCTCGTAGGCCCCGGCCATCCAGGTCGAGACCGCCGCGTCATAGGCCGCCGTCCGGCCGAAGGCGGTGAAGGCGAGGCGCCGGCGGAAGGCGAGCGAGGTCGCGCCGTCGTTGCGCGCCAGCTCATCGGTCAGCGCGGCGTAATCCTCGACATCCGTCACCACCGCGACGAAGGCGTGGTTCTTCGCCGCCGAGCGCAGCATCGCCGGGCCGCCGATGTCGATGTTCTCGATGCAATCCGCGACCGGGGCGCCGGAGGCGACCGTCGCCTCGAACGGGTAGAGATTGACGACGAGCAGGTCGATCGGCCCGATCCCGTGCGCGGCGAGCGCGGCCTGATGGCTCTCGGCGTCGCGCACCGCGAGCAGCCCGCCGTGGACCACCGGATGCAGCGTCTTGACGCGCCCGTCGAGCATCTCGGGGAAACCCGTGAGCTCGGCGACGTCGCGCACGGGCAGGCCCGCCTGCCGGATCGCCTGGGCGGTGCCGCCGGTCGAGACGAGCTCCACCCCCCGCTCCGCCAGCGCGCGCGCGAGGTCCAGAAGCCCGGTCTTGTCGGACACCGACAAGAGGGCGCGGGTGATGGGCACGAGATCGGCGGGCATGGGGGCGGTTCCTTCAAGGGGCTCTGGCGCGGCCCTCAGGGTTCGGCCGGCGCCCGCGCGAACGGGTCGGACGCGCGCGGAGCCTCGGCGACGCGTCCGAAGGACCAGGTGATCTGCCCCAGATACTCGACCACCTCCGCGCGGACAACCACCTGTTTGGTCGTCCGTGGCCGCGCCGCCCCGGGGTCGAACCAGACCGAATCCTCGATCTCGATCTCGCCCCCGGCGGCGCGGAACTGCCAGGGATCACCCTCCGGAACGGTGAGCGTCGCGACCTGGCGATAGCCGTCGAATTCCACCCCGATCGACGGGTGGAGGTGGAAGCGCGCGGCGATGACCACGGATCCGCGCGCCGCCGCCCGGTCGAAGCGGGCGCGCGCCTTCGCATCGGTCACGCTCAGGATTTCCTCGCCCCGCGCCTCGCGGCCGCGCGCGTCGAGAAAGATCCGCCGCTCGTGCAGGAGCCCGTGGCTCGCCACGTAGCCGTCCTGCGTCGCGAGCAGCCACATGCCGGTCGCGTCCTGCGCCTGCCGCACCGAGACCAGCGTCGGCCCGTCCTCCAGCCGTTCGCCGAAGGTCCGCGCCGCGAAATCGCGCGAGACGATCCGGGCGGAGGAGCGGTTGTCGACCTCGACCGTGCTCGCCGCCGCGGTCTGGCGGCAGAGATGCGCCCAGTCCGCGCCGAAATCCTGCCCCGGGCCGGCGTTGACGACGAGCGGCTGGCGGCCGTCGCTCATCTCGAAGGCGAGCGCGGAGGCATGGGCGCCGAGCGCCGCCGCGCCCGACGGGGGCGCCGCGCCGTCCATGACGAGCGTCAGGCGCCCGCCGGTCAGCCGGACATAGCCCATCGGGAGCCGGGGCTTGGCCTGCGCGCCGAGGCGCAGTTCCGCGAGCGCGAGGTCGAGCCGCTCCGGCGTTCCCGGCCCGCCGCCATGGAAGCGCGCGAGCGCGCCGTCGCCGAGACGGAGCGCGCGCAAAACCGGCACCGCCCGGGCGATCGCGGCGAGAAGCGCCGGGCTCGCGGGCGCCGCGCCGTCCTCGAGCAGCCGCGCGGTCCAGGTGAGCAGGATCACCGCCTCCGCCAGATCCTCGGGCACCCGGGAGGCCATCGCCCCCTCGGCGTCGATATATTCCCCCGCCACCTCGCCCAGCAGGGCGACATGCGCGCCATGCTCGCGATGCGGCAGAACCCGGCCAACCCAGACGAGACCCGCGAGCGCGCGGAGCCGGGCGAGCCCGTCCGGCGCCTTCTCCCAGGCCGCGCCGAGATAGCGCCCCTGGGCGGCGAGCGCGCGCCAGAAGCGATCCGCCCCGCCCTGATCGACGCCCTGGGTCAGCATCCCGGCGTGCAGGCTCCAGGCCATCGCGCGAAGGCCCGCGCTTTCCGGCGCCCAGCCGGGGCCGGAGCCCGAGCCGTAGTGCCGGATCCAGTCGAAGGTCCAGGATTGCGCGAGGCCGCGCGCCGCCCGGCTCCCGAGCGTCGCGAGATCCTCGAGCCAGCGGAAATCCTGCCGCGCCGCCTCGACGCGCGCCACCTGCCCCGCGGGCGGAACGGCGTCCCAGATCGAGCCCGGCCCCACGGGGAGTTCGAGCCCGTCGAACACGGGCCAGAGGCCAGCCACCATGCGCCGCCCGCGATCCGCGTCGCCGTGCAGCGGCGGCTCTGGCAGCGTCTCGGCCACCTTCGGCTTGGCCCCGAGCTTCGCGCGGCTCGCGCGGACGCGGTTCCGCAACTGATCGCCGGGACGCGCCAGCCGGGCGCCCAGCGCCTTCAGGAACAGAGCGGAATTCGCCATGACGGCTTCGAAAACTGCCTCGGGAACCAGAATTTTCGTGTCCCCGTGAGCCTAGAGCATCCCGGGAAGGCGGGAAACGGCTTTCGGGGACAGGAGTTCACGCGCCTCCGCCGGCGTGGCTTCCGTGCCATCCCGGGTTCAGCCCCGGGCGAGCACCGCGGCGAAGAACCCGTCCATCCCGCCGCGCTCCGCCCAGAAGTCCGGCCGCGTCCGGAGCGCGCCCTCGGGCGTGATCCAGGCCGGATCGAGCCCGAGCCCGGCGGGCGGCGGAAGGGGCCGCGCCTCCGGCGTCTCCGCGCGGAAACGCGCGATCCGCTCCTCCCCTTCCGCGGGCAGGAGCGAGCAGACGCAGTAGACGAGGCGCCCGCCCGGGGCGAGCCAGGTCCAGGCGCGGGCGAGCAGCGCGGCCTGAAGCCCGGTCAGCGCCGCCACCTCGGCGCCGCCGCGCAGATGCGGCAGGTCGGGATGGCGCCGGATGGTCCCGGTCGCCGAACAGGGCGCGTCGAGCAGGATGGCGTCGAACGGCGCCTCCGGCGCCCAGTCCCGCGCATCCGCGACGACGATCTCGGCCCCGAGCCCGGTCCGCGCGAGATTGTCGCGGAGCCGCCCGAGCCGCCCCTCCGAAATGTCGAGCGCGGTGACGCGCGCGCCCGCCGCGGCGAGTTGCAGCGTCTTTCCCCCCGGCGCGGCGCAGAGATCGAGCACGCGGAGCCCCGCCACCGGCCCGAGCAGGCGCGCGGGCAGCGCGGCGGCGACGTCCTGCACCCACCAGTCGCCGCTCTCGTAACCCGGCAGCGCGGAAAGCTGGCTCCGCGTCCGGAGCCGGAGCGAACCGGTCGGCAGGAGTTCGGCGCCGAGCCGCTCGGCCCAGAGCGCGGCCGCCGCCGGATCGCGCGGAGTGAGATCGACGGGCGGCGGTCCGGCGTGATGCGCGGCGGTGATGGCGGCGAGCACCTCCGGCCCATAGGCGCGGCGGAGCGGCTTCGCGAGCCAGGGCGGCGTCTCCGCCTCCGCCGCCGTTTCCCAGAGCTCCGCCCCGCGTTCGCCGATCCGCCGGCCGACCGCGTTGACGAGCCCGGCGAGATGGCGCCCCTTCGGATGCTGGCGCGTCAGCCGGACGGCCGCGTCCACCGCCGCGTGCGCCGGCACCGCGTCGAGCCGCGTCTCGGCCACGGCGAGGCGGAGCGCGTTCAGCGCCGGGGCGGCGGGGGGCTTGGTCAGGAAGGCCGAGAGCACGGCGTCGATCCGGCCGAGATGGCGCAGCGCGCCGGTCGCGAGCGCCTGCGCCCGCGCCCGGTCGGCCGGGACGAGGCCGGCGAGCGGCCCGGCGGGCGCCGCGATCTGATCGGCGAGGCTCGCGCCACGTTCGAGCACGCCGGCGAGGAGCGCGGCGGCGGCGCTCCGCGCCGCGAGGCCCGGCACCGCCTCGGGACGGTCCGCGCCCGCCCGCGCCTGGGCCCGGCTCACCGGCGCCCGGCGGGCCGGCCCGCGCTCGGAATGCTGGTGGGCCGCAGGCCCGCCTCGTCGAACGCCCGCTCCGGCATCGGCGCGCGGCGCGCGGACCCGCCCGCGCGGCCACCGCCCGCCATCGCCTCGAGCGCGCGGATGCGGTTCTCGACATTCGGGTGGGTCGAGAAGAGGTTGTCCATGCGCTGGCCCGAGAGCGGGTTGATGATGAAGAGCGGCGCCGTCGCCGGGCTGCGCTCGGCGCTCGGCATCTCGATCCGGTGCGCGTGGCCGGAGATCTTGCGCAGCGCGCTCGCAAGCGCGAGCGGCTTGCCGGAGATCTCGGCGCCCAGCTTGTCGGCGGAATATTCCCGCGTCCGGCTGATCGTCATCTGGATCACCATCGCCGCGAGCGGCGCGAAGAAGACCGCGAGCAGCACCGCGATCGGCCCGAGCGGGTTGTCGCGGTCGCGCGAGCCGCCCCCGAAGAAGAGGCCGAACTGCGCGAGCATCGAGATCGCGCCCGCCACCGTGGCCGCGACGGTCATGATGAGCGTGTCGCGGTTCCTGATATGGGCGAGTTCGTGGGCGATCACGCCTTCGAGTTCCTCCCGGCTCAGGAGCTGGAGGATGCCGGTCGTCGCGGCGACGGCGGCGTTTTGCGGATCGCGCCCGGTCGCGAAGGCGTTCGGCTGGTCGGCGCGCACGATGAAGACGCGCGGCATCGGCAGGCCGGCGTTCTTCGCGAGTCGCGCGACCATGTCGTGGAGCTCCGGCGCGGAGGCCCGTGTCACCGCCTCGGCGTTATGCGCGCGCAGCGCCAGCTTGTCGGAATTCCAGTAGGCGAAGGCATTGGTCCCGATCGCGAAGACGAGCGCGATCAGCATGCCGCCGGTGCCGCCGATCAGGTAGCCCACGCCCATGAAGAGCGCGGTCAGCCCGGCGAGCAGCAGCATCGTCCTGAAGTAGTTCATCCGTCCTCCACCCCCGAAGCCGCGTCGAACCGCCCTTGCGAGCGGCGGCGCCGGGACCATATGATCGGCCAACCGATCCGGGAGACTATATATGTCCAGCCAGCCGACTGAAAAAGAGGCGCGTCAGGCCGCCCAGGCCGCCCGCGCGCTGGCCGAAGCCGCGGAACGGCGCGCGGGCGAGCCCGCGCGGATCCTTCCCGTCGAGCACGGCGGCCCCTCCGGCCCCGAGCCGACACGCTACGGCGACTGGGAGAAGAAGGGCATCGTCAGCGATTTCTGAGACGATGCCGGGCGCGCCGATCAAGCAGGTCGTCTGCATCAACTGGGGCACCAAGTACGGCGCGCCTTACGTGAACCGGCTCTACGCCGGGGTCGCGCGCAACATCACGCCGCCCTTCAGCTTCACCTGCTTCACCGACACCGAGGCGGGTCTGCGCCCGGAGGTGCGGCGCTTCCCGCTGCCGCCGATCGACGTGGCGATGCCGACGGGGACGAAGGGGATCTGGCCGAAGGCGCGGCTCTGGGGGGCGGAACTCGGAGATCTGACCGGGCCGGTGCTGTTCATGGATCTCGACCTCGTCGTGACCGGGAACATGGACGGGTTCTTCACCGAAGGGGCCCCGGATGACGTGATCCTCGCCCGAAATCCCTCCACGCCGCTCGAGAAGCTCGGCCAGACCTCGCTCTTCCGCTTCCCCGTCGGCAAGCTCCTGCCGCTTCAGGAGCGGTTCCGGGCCGATCCGCAGGGAGTCGCGGACACCTACCGTTTCGAGCAGCGCTTCGTCACGCGCGAGGCGCCGGGCGGGATCTCGTTCTGGCCTTCGGGCTGGGTCAGGAGCTTCCGCAACGACTGCGCCCGGCCGTTTCCGCTGAACTTCTTCCTGCCGCCCCGGCTGCCGGAAGGCGCGAAGGTGGTGATCTTTCCGGGTGGCCTGCTGCCGCCGCATGCGATCGCCGGGCACTGGGGCCGGCACTACCGGCCGATGACGCGGATGGAGCACCTCAGGGGCGTGTTCGGGCCGGACCGCCCCGACCCGCCGCTGCGCTATCTGCGGCATTTCATCCTGCCGAGCGACTGGGTGGCGAAGGCCTGGGCGGAGTGAGCGGGGACGGCGGCGCGGGGTGAAGGGGATGGCGGACCGAGGTCCGCCCTACGCCCCGTAGGGCGGACATTTGTCCGCCGCCCCCTCGCGCTCAATGCGCCGCCGCCCAGTTCGCGCCGCTGCCCGCCTCCACGACCAGCGGCACGTCGAGCGCGAGGACCGGCATCGTCGCCGCCTCCATCACCGCCCTGACCGCCGCCGCCGTCTCCTCGACCGCGCCGGCCTCGACCTCGAAGAGAAGCTCGTCGTGCACGGTCAGGAGCATCTTCGCCGGCAGCCCCGCGATCGCCGCCGGCACCCGGATCATCGCGCGGCGGATGATGTCGGCGGCGGTGCCCTGGATCGGCGCGTTGATCGCCGCGCGCTGGGCGAAACCCGCGTGCGGCCCCTTCGCATTGATCTCGGGCGTGTGGATGCGCCGGCCGAACAGCGTCTCGACATGGCCGTTCGCCTTGGCGAAGGCGACGGTCGCGTCCATGTACTCGCGGATGCCGGGGAAGCGCTCGAAATAGGTGTCGATGAACTTCTTCGCCACGTCGCGCGGGATGCGCAGATTGTTGGCGAGACCGAAGGCCGAGATCCCGTAGATGACGCCGAAATTGATCGCCTTCGCCTGCCGGCGGATGTGGCTCGGCATCCCCTCGATCGGCACGCCGAACATCTCGGAGGCGGTCATCGCATGGATGTCGAGCCCCTCGCGGAACGCCTCCTTGAGCGCGGGAATGTCGGCGATATGGGCGAGGATGCGGAGCTCGATCTGGCTGTAGTCGAGGCTCAGCAGCTGCTGGCCCTTCTCGGCGACGAAGGCCTCGCGGATCCGCCGCCCCTCCTCGGTCCGGACCGGGATGTTCTGCAGGTTCGGATCGGTCGAGGCGAGCCGGCCGGTATTGGCGCCCGCGATCAGGTAGGAGGTGTGCACCCGCCCGGTGCGCGGATTGATCGCCGCCTGCAGCGAATCGGTATAGGTCGATTTCAGCTTCGAGATCTGGCGCCAGTCGAGCACCCGCGCCGGCAGGTCGTGCCCCTGCGCCGCGAGTTCCTCGAGGATGTCGGCGCCGGTCCCGTAGGCGCCGGTCTTGCCGCGCTTGCCGCCCGGCAGGCTCATCTGGTCGAACAGAACCTCGCCGAGCTGCTTGGGCGAGCCGATGTTGAACCTGCCCCCCGCGAGCCTGTGGATCTCGTCCTCGAGCCCCGCCATGCGCTGGGCGAAATCGCCGGAGAGGCGCGACAGCTGGCCCCGGTCCACGCGGATCCCGTGCGCCTCCATCTCGGCCAGCACCGGGACGAGCGGGCGTTCCAGCGTCTCGTAGACCCGCGTCACCTTCGCGAAAGGGAGCCGGGGGCGCAGCGTCGCGCGGAGCCGCCAGGCAACCTCCGCCTCCTCCGCCGCGAAGGGCGCGGCGGCCTCGATCACGACTTCCCCGAAGGTCTTGGGTCCGCGCCCGCCCATCAGCGACTTGCGCGGGATCACCGCGTGGCCGAGATATTTCTCGGCCAGCAGGTCGAGCCCGTGCCCGTGCAGCCCGGCGAAGAGCGCGTAGCTCAGGAGCATCGTGTCCTCGATCGGCGCGACCGCGACCCCGTGGCGGAGCAGGATCTTGGTGTCGGCCTTCATGTCGTGGCCAATCTTCAGGATCGCCGGATCCTCGAGCACGGGACGCAGCAGCGCGAGCGCGTCGTCGAGGGGCATCTGGCCCGGCACGCGGGTCTCGCCGCTCAGCAGATCGGCGGGGCCGCTCATGTGGCCGAGCGGGAGATAGGCGCGCTCGCCCGGCCCGGTCGCGAGCGAGATCCCGACGAGATCGGCCAGCATCTCGTCCGGGCCGTCCATCTTGACGCCGATCGCCACCGTGTCGCGATCCGCGATCCGCGCGACCCAGGCTTCGAGCGCCGCGGCGTCGCGGATGACCTCATGGCGCGCGGGATCGAGCGGCGGGAATTCCGGCCGGGCCGGACCCTGCGACGCCTCCGCGCGCGGCGCGGCGCCCGCGCCCGGCGCCGTCGCGGCCTCGGCGACCGGCGCCGCGACGCCGAGCTTCGCGGCGACGCGCGCGGTCAGCGTGCGGAATTCCATCCTGTCGAGAAAGCCGAGCAGCGTCTCGGGATCGGGCTCGCGCACCTCGAGCGTCTCGAGCGGCTCCTCGACCGGCGTGTCGCATCTGAGCGTCACCAGATCGCGCGAGACGCGGATCTGGTCGGCGAAATTGATCAGCGTCTCGCGCCGCTTCGGCTGCTTCACCTCGGAGGCGCGGGCGAGCAGCGTGTCGAGATCGCCGTAATCGGCGATGAGCTGCGCCGCCGTCTTGATGCCGATCCCGGGGGCGCCGGGGATGTTGTCGACGGAATCGCCCGCGAGCGCCTGCACCTCGATCACATGCTCGGGATAGACGCCGAACTTCTCGAACACCTCGTCGCGCCCGATCCGCCGGTTCTTCATGATGTCGAACATCTCGATCCCGGGCCGGACCAGCTGCATCAGGTCCTTGTCCGAGGAGATGATCGTCACATGCCCCCCCGCCTCGGCCGCCTGGCAGGCATAGGTCGCGATGATGTCGTCGGCCTCGTAGCCCTCGAGCTCGACGCAGGCGAGGTTGAAGGCGCGCGTCGCCTCCCGGATCAGCGGGAATTGCGGGCGCAGGTCCTCCGGCGGCTCCGGCCGCTGCGCCTTGTAGGCGGGATAGAGCGCGTTGCGGAAGGTCCGGGCGGAATGGTCGAAGACGACGGCGACATGGGTCGGCGCGTCGGCCCCCTTCGCATCCTCGACCATCTTGTAGACCATGTTGCAGAAACCCGCGACGGCGCCGATCGGCAGGCCGTCGGACTTCCGCGTGAGCGGCGGCAGGGCGTGATAGGCGCGGAAGATGAACCCCGAGCCGTCGATCAGATGGAGATGATGCCCCTTGCCGAAACGCTCCACATCAATGGCCCCCTCGGCCTCAGGTCGGGATCAGTGGTGACCGGCTTCGGCGCCGGGCTTCAGCACGTAGCGCCTGTCGCAGTAGCCGCATTCGACATAGCCCTTCACGGGATCGATCTCGAGCCAGACGCGGGGATGTCCGCCCGCCCCGCCGCCCCCGTCGCAGGCGACGCGGCTCTTGGTCACTTCGATCATCTCCGGCTCGGGCGCAGGCATGAAGGGGCTCCGTGATTGGGCGCGGGTCGCGCCTGATTAGCCCCAAGTTAGCCGGGCGGCAATGGGCGCCGCAACGGGAGAAGCGGCGCCCGGCGCGGCGGACGACCAGACGGCGGGTGAGGCGGCGGGTCAGGCGGCGGCCGCGTCGAGCCAGGCGCCGAGCCGTCCGAGCGTGCGCTTCCCGCCCTCGATCGCGCCGAAGGTGCGCGCGACGTTGTCGCGCACCTCGACCGAGGCGAAGCGCATCGTGAGCGTGAGCCGGGTGCCCTCCGGCACGGCCGCGAAGGTCACGTCGGTGTCGAAGACCGAATCCTCCACCTCGTCCTCGCCCTGGTGGCGATAGGCGAGATGACGCGCCGGATCGACGGTGACGAAGCGGATCCGGTTCGGATAGTTCCGCCCCTCCGGCCCGTGCATGGTGAACTGCCAGACGCCGTTCTCGCGGAAGTCGAAGGCATGCGTCGTGGTCGTGAATCCGTCCGGCCCCCACCATTCCCCGAGCGCGCCGGCCTCCGACCAGGCGCTCCAGACGTGCCGGGGCGGATGCGGAAAGATCCGGATGAGCCGGATCACCGGCTCGCCCGCGGGCGCCGGGTCCGCGGCGATCATCTCGGAGAGGCGGGCGTCGAGGCGCGCGAGCGCCTCCGCCCAGCCCGCGCGATGCAGGTCGCGGGTCGCCTCGTCGGCGAAGGGACCCATCCCGAGGCCGAGCCGGGTGCCCTCCTCCCGGTCGGAGAGGGTGAATTCCACCCGGTATTCCGGGCCGCGCGGCCCGTCCCCCGCCACGCGGCGCTGGCTCTGCGCGATCCGGCGGCCGGGATCGATCTCCAGATAGACGCCCTCGACCCAAGCCAGCGCCCCGTCCGCGCCGGTCATCTCGCAATGCCAGGCGCCGCCCTCGCGGAAGTCGCCGGCGCCGTCGGTCACGGTGAACCCCTCGGGCGCGCACCAGCGCCGCTGGCGGGGGCCTTCGGCCAGGGCGGCGAAGACGAGGGCGCGGGGCGCGTCGACATGGCGGGTGAGTTCGAACCGGTACCCCGGCCGGTCCGCCGTCCGGGTGTCACTGCTCGCTTCCATCGGAAATCCCCCCTCTCAGCTCCGGCGGGCCGGGGTCGAACGCGTGAAGCGTCAGGTCCCAATGCCCGCGATATTCGTCGAGCCAGTCCGAAACCGCCCTGAGGGGCGCGGGTTCCAGACGGCAGGGGCGCCATTGCGCCGCGCGGCCGCGCGCGATCAGCCCGGCGCGCTCCAGCACCTTCAGATGCCGCGAGACGGCGGGCAGGCTCATCGCGAAGGGCGCCGCGATCTCGCCCACCGTCGCCTCCCCCCGGGAGAGCCGCGCGAGAATCGCCCGGCGGGTCGGATCGGCGAGCGCCGAGAGTGTCGCGGAGAGCGCGTCGGGCTCATGGGCCGGAACGAGCAGGGCCATGCTATTTAGCAGGTTCGTTAATTAACATGTCTGCTAAGTACACGGATCGGGGCGCCGCGTCAATGCGGCGCCCCGTCTCAGGCCCGTCTCAGGCCCGTCTCACGCTTCTCCCGGCCACGCCTCAGCTGGCGGCGACGAGCATCCGCCCGAGCGGCCGGCCCGCGAGGATATGGATATGCATGTGCGGCACTTCCTGATGCGCGTTCTCGCCGGAATTGGCGATCAGCCGGTAGCCCGCCCCGCCCTCTCCCGGGGCGGCGCCGAGCTCGCGGGCGATCCGGGCGACGGTCCGGTTGAAGTCCACGATCTCCTCGGCGCTGGCCTCGGCGCCGAAATGGTCGAAATTCACATAGGCCCCCTTCGGGATCACCAGCACATGCGTGGGCGCCTGGGCGCGGATGTCGTGGAAGGCGAGGCAGTGCTCGGTCTCGAGCACCGTCTTGTTCGGGATCTCGCCGCGCAGGATGCGGGCGAAGATGTTCTCGGGATCGTAGTCATAGGCCATGCGATTGCCTCCCTCTGGGTTCCGGCGCGAAGCAAGAGGCAAAGCGCGCCGAGGTCAAGCCCGAGCCGCGCTTGCCAAGCCGGCGCGGTTGGAGGAGCCTCGGTCGGTGACCGGCGGAGGGAGAGCGATGCTGCTGAACGCGCGAGGCTCGGAGCTTCTGGTGATCGACGTCCAGCCCCGGCTGATGGCGGCGATCGACCAGGCGGCGGCGATGATCCTGAACCTGACGCGGCTCACGCGCGCGGCGCGGATGCTCGGCGTGCCGGCGCGCTTCGCCGAGCAGAGCCCGGAGAAGCTCGGGGCCACGCTGCCGGAACTCGGCGCCCGGCCGGAGGAGGTGATGGAGAAGGCGACCTTCGACGCGCTGGCGACGCCCTCGGTCGCGGAGCGGCTGAACCTCGAAGCCACGCTGGTCGTCGCCGGGGCGGAGGCGCATGTCTGCGTGACGCAGAGCGTGCTCGACCTGCTCGGGCGCGGCGCGAAGGTCGCGGTGGTCGCCGACGCGGTCGGCTCCCGCGCCCCGGCGAACCGGGAGGCGGGGCTCGCGCGCATGGCGCGCCACGGCGCGGAGATCGTGACGACCGAGATGGTCCTCTTTGAATGGCTCGGCGCCGCGACGCATCCGGAGTTCAGGGCGGTCACCGCCCTGATCAAGTAGGGTCAGACGAGCCCGCCGTTCGCGAAGAGCTCGCGCAGATCCGCCTCCGGCCGCGCGCCGATATGGCTGATTACCTCGCCCGCCGCCGCGCAGCCCATGCGCGCGCAGGTGATCCAGTCGCGCCCGGTGGCGACGCCGAAGAGGAAGCCCGAGGCGAAGAGATCGCCCGCGCCGGTCACGTCGACCACCTTCGCATCGGCCGCCGCCGGCGCGTGCACCCGCGTCTCGCCGGCTAGCACATGCGCGCCCCGCGCGCCGACCGTGCAGGCGGTGATCGGGATCTCTCCCTGCGCGCGCAGCATCGCCGCTTCCAGATCGTCGGTCTGGTAGAGCGACTGGAGCTCGTGCTCGTTCGCGACCAGCAGGTCGACGTCGTCGCGGATCATGCGCAGGAACTCGCCCCGGTGCCGTTCGACGCAGAAGGGATCGGAGAGGGTGATCGCCACGCGCCCGCCCGCGGCCTTCGCCGCCCGCACCGCCTTCTCGAAGGCCGCGATCGAATCCGGCCCGTCGAAGCGGTAGCCTTCGAGGAAGATCCATTCGGCCGCCGCCATCTCGGCCTCGTCGATGTCGGCGGGCGCGAGGAATTCGGACACGCCGAGATAGGTCGACATCGACCGCTCGCCGTCCGGGCTCACCAGCACCATGCAGCGCCCGGTCTCCGCCGCGTGCTCCTTCGGGGCGAGCGGCGTCGCGTAATGCGCGCCTTGCGCGCGCAGGTCATGGGCGAAGATCGCGCCGAGCTGATCGTCCTTCACCTTGCCGACATAGGCCGTGCGCGCGCCGAGCGCCGCGAGCCCCGCGATCGTGTTCGCAGCCGAGCCGCCGGAAACCTCCCGCGCCGGACCCATCCGGCCGTAGAGTTCGACCGCGCGGTCGGTATCGATCAGCGTCATGATCCCCTTCTCGACGCCATTCGCGGTCAGGAACTCGTCCTCGACCGTGGAGATCACGTCGACGATGGCGTTGCCGATGCCGACAACCTGATAGGCCTTGTTCAAAGGTTCTTCTCCTCGAACTCACAGAGATCACGAATGAGACAGAGCCGGCACGCGGGCGCGCGGGCGCGGCAGACGTAGCGGCCGTGCAGGATCAGCCAGTGATGGGCGTGGAGCTGGAAGGGCGCGGGCACGTGGTCTTCGATCGCCCGCTCCACCGCCACCACGTCGCGCCCAGGCGCGATGCCGGTGCGGTTGGCGACGCGGAAGATGTGGGTGTCGACCGCCTGCGCCGGAAAGCGCCACCACATGTTGAGAACCACGTTCGCGGTCTTGCGCCCTACCCCCGGCAGCGATTGCAGCGCGGCGCGCGAACTCGGCACCTCGCCACCGTACTGCTCGACGAGGATGCGCGAGAGCGCCATCACGTTCTTCGCCTTGTTGCGGTAGAGGCCGATGGTGCGGATGTGCTCGATGAGCCGCTCCTCGCCGAGATCGAGCATGGCCGCGGGCGTCGTCACCTCGCGGAACAGCGCCTCGGTCGCCTTGTTCACGCCCTTGTCGGTCGCCTGCGCCGAAAGCGCGACGGCGACGAGCAGCGTATAGGCGTTGACATGGTTGAGCTCGCCCTTCGGTTCGGGCTCGGCCGCGTGGAAGCGGCTGAAGATCTCGTGGATCGTGAGGTAGTCGAGCTGCGCCGCCATGCGCCCTCCCTTCGCACGGGCCGCGCGGCCCGGCAAGCGCGAGAGCGCTTCCGGACCCCGCGAAACACGGTTGGGCGGGACGGCGCGGTCAGCCCGCGCAGTCGCGGCAGGTCGCGGCGTGCGGCACGGCGTCGAGCCGTTCCTCGGCGATCGGCTCGCCGCAGACGGCGCAGGTTCCGTAGCTGCCCTGCCGGATCCGGTCGAGCGCCGCCTCGATCATCCGGATCTCCTGCAGGCCCGCGGCGCCGAGATCCTCGAGCACCTCCTCGTCCTCGCGCTCGACCGCTTCCTCGCCGGTGCCGACCGGCTCGTCGAGCGCGTCGTCGATCCGGTGCAGCCGCGCGTTCAGGTAGTCGAGCCGCGCCCGAAGCTGCTTCTCGTGAATCTCGACGCTCGATTCATTCATGGCCTTCTCCCCATCCCGGAGCGTTCCGGTGCTTTTTCGCTCAGCCAATGCCCTGGGGGCCATCCTTGTCAAGGCCGCGCCAGAGCGCGTGGAAATGATGGACCGGCCCGTGCCCGTGCCCGACCGCGAGTTCTTCCGCCGCCGCGATCGCGCCGGAGAGCCAGTCCTTCGCCCGGCGCGCCGCGACCTCCGGCGCCGCCCCCCGCGCCAGTTCCGCGGCGAGCGCGCTCGAGAGCGAGCAGCCGGTGCCATGGGTGTTGCGCGTCGGAACCCGCGGCCCTTCGAGCCAGGCGAGGCCCGCCGCCGTCGCCAGCACGTCCGGGCTCGCCTCGCCCGCGAGGTGCCCGCCCTTCAGGAGCACCGCCTCCGGGCCGAGATCGAGAAGCGCGCGGGCCTGATCCGCCATCTCCGCCCGCGACGTCGCCTCGTCCCGGCCGAGCAGCGCGGCGGCCTCGGGCAGGTTCGGCGTCAGCATCGTGGCGACGGGCAACAGCGCGGAGCGGAGCGCCGCCACCGCCTCGGGCATCAGAAGCGCGGCGCCGCCCTTGGCGATCATCACCGGGTCGAGCACGACCGGCACGCCCCGGAGCGGCGCCAGCGCGGCGCCGACGGCCTCGGCGACCTCGGCCACGCCGATCATGCCGATCTTGACCGCGTCGACGCGGATGTCGGCGAGGATCGCCTCGATCTGCGCGGCGACGAAGGCGGGCGGGACCGGGTGGATGCCGGCGACGCCGGTGGTGTTCTGCGCGGTGAGCGCGGTCAGCACCGCCATGCCGTAGCCGCCGCGCGCGGCGAAGGTCTTCAGATCGGCCTGGATCCCGGCGCCGCCCGAGGGATCGGAGCCCGCGATGGTGAGCAGGTTCGGGATCACGCCACGCCCTCCCGCGCCAGCGCGATCTCGCCCGCGAGCGCGCGGCTCGCCGCCTCCGGATCGGGCTGGCCGCAGATCGCCGAGACGACCGCGAGGCCCGCCGCCCCGGCGGCGAGCACAGCGCCGGCGTGGCCGGGCTTCAGCCCCCCGATCGCGACCGAGGGGACCGGGCTCGCGGCCACGAGGCGCGCCAGCCCGTCGAAGCCGATGGCGGGCTTGTGGCCGGGCTTCGTCCCGGTCGCGAAGACCGGACCCGCGCCGGCGTAGTCGACGAGCGCGGGATCGATCGCGCGGGCGAGCGCCTCGGTCTCGACGGAGAGACCGAGGATCGCGTCCGCGCCGATCCGGGCCCGCGCCTCGGCCGGCGACATGTCCTCCTGGCCGATGTGGAGCCCGTCGGCGCCGAGCACGCGCGCCGCCTGCACGTCGTCGTTGACGATGAGCGGCACGCCGGAGCCCGCGAGCGCCGCCCGGAGCGCGCGGCCGCTCTCGATCATCCGGGCGGTCCCGCCCTCCTTGTCGCGCAGCTGGATCATCGTCGCCCCGCCCCGGACGGCGGCGCGCGCGGTCTCGACGAGGCCGGGGCCGGCGCAGAGTCCGGGATCGAGCACGAGGTAGAGCGAAAGGGCTCGGGGGTTCATCGCATGTCTCATGCGGGAAGGACGCGGCCGGGCGCGTCGAGTTCCGCCGGGCCGACCGCCGCCAGCGCGTCGAGGAACATCCAGCCGAAGCCGCCGGGGCCCCGCGCCTCGCGCGCCGCCATCTCGCCGGCGGCGGCGAACATCGCCAGCGCCGCCACCGTGGCCTCGAAGAGCCGGTCGGGGCGGGTGGCGGCGAAGGCGCCGACGAGGCAGGTCAGCGCGCAGCCGAGCGCCGTCACCCGCGGCATCAGCGGCGAGCCCCCCGCGATCCGCGCCGAGCGCGTGCCATCGGTCACGAAATCGACCTCGCCCGTGACCGCGACCACCGCCCCGCTCGCGCGGGAGAGCGCGACGGCCGCGCCCTCGGCGGCGGCGACCGGGTCGCCGCTGTCGACGCCCCGCCCCGAACCGGCGCCGCCCGCGAGCGCGAGGATCTCGGAGGCGTTGCCGCGCAGGATGTCGGGGCCGAGCGCCATCAGCCCGGCGGTGGCGCGGCGGCGGAAATCGGTGGCGAAATGGGCGACGGGGTCGAGCACCCAGGGCCGGCCCGCCGCCTTCGCCGCCTCGGCCGCGGCGCGCATGCCGCCGAGCCATTCGGGCGAGAGCGTGCCGATATTGACGGTCAGCGCGCCGGCGATCGCCGCGAATTCGCCGGATTCGCGCATGTCATGCACCATCGCCGGCGAAGCGCCGGCCACGAGCAGCGCGTTGGCGGCGATGTTCATCGCGACGAAATTGGTGATGCACTGGACGAGCGGCGCCCTGGCGCGCATCTCCTCGAGAAGGGTTCCCGGACCCGGCTCCGCCATCTTTTCCTCCCGCGCGGGGGGAAGCGGCCCGGCGGGGCGAGGCGGCCCCGATCCGAAACGGCTCCCTCCGCCAGCATGATCTGGTTCAGGTTCGAAGGGTGCCTCTCAGCCCGCGCGGCACGCGGGCGCCCCCGGTTTCAGGGCGGTTTTCTGGCAGATCGGGGCGGCGAAGTCACGCCGAAACCGCGCGCCGCCCCCAAAGCGGACAGGCCCGCTCCGGGGTGGAGCGGGCCTGTCGGGATCCGGTGTCCGGGAAACGGGGTCAGTGCAGGCGCGCGCCGACCTCGGAAATCGCCGCGTCGATCATCGCATTGCCGTCGGAGGCCTTGATCCGGTCGCGCAGCACATCGCCCGCGGCCGCGACCGCGACGTTGACGGCGCGGTCCTTGATCTGGCGGATCGCGGCCTTCTCGGCGGCGTCGATCTGGTCGGTCGCGGCCGAGAGGCGCCGGGCGACCGAGCGGCGGATGTCCTCCTTGGCGGTCTCCGCCGCGCGCTCGGCATCGGCGCGCGCGTTGGCGACGATCTCGTCGGCCTGGTCGCGCACTTCCTTCTGCTTGCGCTCGTAGCTCGCGAAGAGCGCCTGGGCCTCCTCGCGCAGCGCCCGCGCCTCGGCGAGATCGGCCTTGATGCGCTCGGCGCGCTGGTCGAGCTTCGAGGCGAGCAGCCCCGGCACCTTCAGGTAGCCGAGCACGGCGACGAAGATGAGGAAGCCGAGCGTGACGACGACTTCGGTGTTGTTGAGGAAAGCCATGGCGTCAGCCCTTCAGCCGGTTGGCGACGGCCGCGCCGACCGCCTCGGAATCCGCGGCCTTCGGCACGAAGGCCTCGACGATCGCCTGCGCGGTCTCGAGCGCGACTTCCTCGACGCTGCGGGTCGCGCTGTCCCGGATGTCGCGGATCCGCGTTTCCGATTCCGCCGTCTTCGCGGCGATCTCGGCGTCGGCCTTGGCCATCAGGGTGGAAAGCTCCGCGTTGATCTGGGCCTTGGTATCGGCGGCGATCTTCTGCGCCTCCTCCCGCGCGGTGGCGAGGGCGGCGTTGTAGGATGCCTCGGCCTCCTCGGCGCGGCGCTTGTAGAGCGCGGCCTCCTCGAGGTCGTTGGCGATCGCGTCGTTGCGCTCCGCGAGCACCGCGGCGATGCGCGGCAGCGCGAAGCGGGTCAGGATGAAATAGAGGGCGACCAGGGCGACGATCAGCCAGAAGATCATGTTCGGGTAGGTGGTGACGTCGAGCTGGGGCATGCCACCCTCGGCATGTTCCAGCTGGATCTCACTCAGGGTCTCGGTCGCCATGTGTCACTCCGGCAGGGGCTCCGTGCGCGCCGCCCGGATTGGCGGCGCCCGTCAGGTCTCGATCGTAGGATCAGACCGCGAACATCAGCAGGAGCGCGACGAGGAACGAGAAGATCCCGAGCGCCTCGGCGAAGGCGATGCCGATGAAGAGCGTCGCGGTCTGCTCGCCGGCCGCGCTCGGGTTGCGCAGCGCGCCCTGCAGGAAGCTGCCGGCCACGTTACCGACACCGATGCCGGCGCCGCCGATCCCGATGCAGGCCAGGCCCGCGCCGAGGTACTGACCGAGTTCCGCGATATTGCCTTCCATAGTGGGTCTCCCGTGGATTGGAATGGCTTCAGAAATGAGTTCGGAGCGGGGGCTCCCGGCCTCAGTGGCCGGGATGCAGGGCGTCGTTGAGGTAGACGCAGGTCAGGATCGCGAAGACATAGGCCTGGACGACCGCGACCATGAGTTCGAGCGCGTAGATCGTGCTGATCGCGAGGATCGGCACCACCGAGAAGAGGCCGAGCGCGCCGGCGAAGCCCGCGAAGACCTTCAGCACCGCGTGGCCCGCCATGATGTTGCCGGCAAGTCGGACGCTGTGGCTGATCGGGCGGACGAAGTAGGAGATCACCTCGATGAGCGCGAGCACGCAGCGCAGCGCGACCGTCGGCGCGCTCGACACCCAGAACAGCTTCAGGAAGCCCGCGCCGTGCTTGGCGAAGCCGATCGCGGTGACCGAGATGAAGACCGCGAGCGCCAGGATCACCGTGACGGCGATGTGCGACGTGGTCGAGAAGCTCGTCGGGATGAGGCCGAGCAGGTTCGCGAACAGGATGAAGAGGAAGAGGGTGATCACGTAGGGGAAGTACTTCACCCCGTGCTTGCCCGTGACGTCCTCGACCATCTTGTAGACGAAACCGTAGGTGAGTTCGGCCATCGACTGGCCGCGCGAAGGGATGAGCGCCCGGCCGCGCGAGCCGAAGACCATGAGCAGCGACACCGCCACCACGGTGATCCCGAGCCAGAGCGTCGCATTGGTCGGCGTGTACCAATGGATCTCGTCGCCGCCGAACAGCGGCTTCAGCAGGAACTGCTCCATCGGGTGGATATTGAAACCGCCGCCGCCTTCCGCCATCGCGCTCTCGCTCCCTAGCGCGGATCCTCGGGATCCGTGTCCGAATTCGCGGGGTCGCGGCCCATCAGCGCGGCCTCTCCCCGATGTTCCTTCACCTCGGCCGCGGTGCGCAGCATCGTCCGGACGCCGGCCGCGAAGCCAAGAAGGGCGAAGACGAGAAGGAACGCGGGTCGCGTCCCGAAGAGCTCGTCCAGCCCGTAGCCAATTCCGATGCCGAGGACCATGCCCACGACGAGTTCGATCACCATCCGCCAGGCAAGCGAGCCCTGCTGGTACTCGCTCGGCCGCCGCTCCGGCTCCTTGCGCTGCTCCCGGGCCGCCGCCAGGCGATCCTCGAGCCGCTTCATGCGTTCCGCGAACGGATCCTCGGACATGGAACATCGCCCCCCGGCCAGTCCTTCGCGCGGGACAGGTGGTAACGGATCGTTGAAGGCCGGTCAAGGCCGGGATTTACTCTTCCATTCGGTTTAACATGTTGATTTCATTATAGTCGAACTCCGGCACCGGCGCTTTGTCGCGGGCGCCGCGCCGCGCGCCCGGGCGCCGGTCCGGCCGGGTTGAAGGCGCGCTTCCGGCGCCCCATAGTCGGCGGAGGAGAGGGGAGCGCGATGCGGGACGCGGAGGAACTGGATCTCGACCGGGTCTTCGCCGCGCTCGCCGATCCGACGCGGCGCGCGATCCTGACCGCGCTGCTCGCGGGGGAGGCCAGCGTGAGCGACCTCGCGGCGCCCTTCGACATCTCGCTCGCGGGGGTTTCCAAGCATCTCCAGATCCTCGCCCGCGCCGGGCTCGTCAGCCAGGTCCGCGCCGGGCGGGAGAAGACCTGCCGGCTGGAACCCGACGCGCTGAACGCGGCCGCGATCTGGATGCGCGGCTTCGGCGGCTTCGAAGGGGTCGATCTCGACGCGGTCGAGCGGATCCTCGAAGGGCTGATCGGGGAGGACGGGGAGCGCGCCTTTCTCCCGGGTGAAGACTAGACGCGCCTCCCGGGAGGCGGCGGAGCGGCCCTTTGGCCGCGAGTCCGGTTTCTCCCCGCCTGTTGTCGGGACCCCTCGCTCCGGTCCTTCGGGCCGGCGCGGGCTTCCCGATGGATTTCATGCCATATGAAACAGAGGAAGAAGCAAGTGACGGGCCGGGCGCCCGGCGGGCGAACGGCCGGCGGGTGTAAGGAGGCGCGCCGCTTCGGGCCGAGCGCCCCGACAGGCGAAGGTCGTGAAGCGCGCCGCGGGCGCGGCCTTGCCACGGGCGGAGCGCCCGACGCGGCGCCACCGCCCGGAGGGCCGCTCTCAGATGACGCGGACCGGCGCGCCGAGCCTCACGCGGTCATAGAGGTCGATCACGTCCTGGTTCAGCATCCGGAAACAGCCGGAGGACGCCGCCCAGCCGATGCTGCCGGGCTGGTTGGTGCCATGGATCCGGAAGCCGGAATCCGCGCCCCCGAAATAGATGTAGAGCGCCCGGGCGCCGAGCGGGTTCCGGGGACCGCCCGGCATGCCCCCGGCCCAAGGCCGAAGCGAGGGATCGCGTGCGATCATTTCCGGGGGCGGCGTCCAGCCCGGCCAGCGCGCGGTCCGGGCGATCCTGCCCTCCCCGGTCCAGCCGAAACCCTCGCGCCCGATCGCGATCCCGTAGCGGATCGCCTGGCCGCCCGGCTCCACGTAGTAGAGGAACGGTCCCTTGGTATCGATGACGATCGTGCCCGGCGCCTCGGCGCCCGCGTAAGGCACGGTATGGCGCAGCAGGCCCGGCGGGAAGCGGCCGACGTCGATGGCGGGAATCGTCCAGGCGCCATCGGGGCGGGCGGCGTAGAGCGCGGGATCGACCGGCTCCGTCTCGGGGGAGAGCGACAGCCGCGCCGCCTCCGGGCTCTCCGCCTGGACCAGGCCCGCGGGCTCCGTCGGGGCGCAGGCGCCGAGCGCCAGCGCGAGGCAGGCCGCGCCCGGGGCCATCGCGGTACGAATGCGCGAAAGAAGAATCATCCTCTCACCGGCGAACGAAATGAAGCGGCGCCCCGACCATAGCACAGGGGCGCGCGATTCCGCCGCCGGACCCGTCGTTCCGGCCGGTTTTTCTCGCGGATTGGTTGACGGGACCGTTCAGCCGCGGGCGGCGTCGTAGATCATGTCGATCATGCGCTGGTTCCCGCGGGAGAATTCGAGCGGGCAGGCGTAGTCCGCGCCATCGAGCACCGCGGCGTTGAACGCGTCGATCTGCGCCCGGTACTGGTCCGCCGCCGGGAACCGCTCGATCGTCGTCACCCCGTCGGCGGCGCGAAGCTCGATCGCCGACTCGCCGTAGACGCGGGCGTTGAACGGCGTCGTGACCGAGACGAAGCCCTTGTCGCCATGGAAGACCATCTGTTGCCGGGGCGCCATCCGCATCGAGACGTAGAAGTCGAGCAGGAAGCCCGGGAATGCGACCCGCGCCGTGGCGGTCGCGTCGATCCCCATGTCCCAGTCGATCACCGCCGAGGCGGAGACGGGCTCCGCCCCGGTGACGAAGCGGGTGGTGACGCTCGGATAGACGCCGATGTCGCGCAGCGCGCCGCCGCCGAGTTCGGGCATGTTGCGGATGTTGGCCGCGTCGGCGTTGAAGAAGCTGAAGGCGCCCTGAACGAGGCGGAGCGTTCCGATGGCGCCCGAGTCGACGAGCTCGCGCACCCGGCGCCATTGCGGATGATGCGTGACCATGAAGGCCTCGGCCGCGAGCAGGCCCGTCTCGTCGCGGAGCGCGATCAGGGGATCGATCTCCTCGGCGCGAAGGGCGATCGGCTTCTCGCAGAGCACGTGCTTTCCGGCGCGCAGGCAGCGCGCCGTCCACTCGACATGCTGGCTGTTCGGCAGCGGAATGTAGACGGCGTCGATACCGGGATCCGCGAGCATCGCGTCATAGTCGTCGAAGACGCGCAGGCCCGGATAGACCGCGAAGGGCTCCGCCTTCCCCGGCGAGCGGCTCGCCACCGCCGCGACGACGCCGCGGTCGCTGATGTGGATCGCCGGCGCCAGAAATTCCCGCGCGATCTTCGCCGCCCCGAGAATACCCCATCTCACCGCCTCGGCCATGCCGCCCTCCGTTCACAGGTCGGGCGGACCCTAGGGCGGAAGGCGGCGGGAGGCAAACGGCGAACCGCGCGTCAGTTGACCGAAGGCACGAGACCGGTCTCGGCGGCGCGCTCGCGCATCACCTTCTGCAGCTTCTCGAAGGCGCGGACCTCGATCTGGCGGATGCGCTCGCGGCTGACGCCGTATTCCTGGCTCAGGTCCTCGAGGGTCATCGGCTCGTCCTTCAGCCGCCGCTCGGTCAGGATGTGGCGCTCGCGCTCGTTGAGGCTTCCCATCGCCTCCATCAGCAGGCCCTGCCGGCTCTCGAGCTCGTCGCGCTCGGCGAGCGCGGCGGCCTGGTCGGCGTCCTCGTCCTCGAGCCAGTCCTGCCACTCCGCCGTGCCCTCGCCGTCGCCCTTGATCTGGGCGTTGAGGCTCGCGTCGCCGCCCGACATCCGGCGGTTCATCGAGATCACCTCGTCCTCGGAGACGTTGAGGTCATGGGCGATCCGCGTCACGTTCTCGGGCCGAAGCTCGCCGTCCTCGATCGCGCCGATCTTGTTCTTCGCCTTGCGCAGGTTGAAGAAGAGCTTCTTCTGCGCCGCCGTGGTGCCCATCTTCACGAGGCTCCACGAGCGCAGGATGTATTCCTGGATCGAGGCGCGGATCCACCACATCGCATAGGTCGCGAGGCGGAAGCCCTTCTCGGGCTCGAACCGCTTGACCGCCTGCATCAGGCCGACATTGGCCTCCGAGATCACCTCGGCGATCGGCAGGCCGTAGCCGCGATAGCCCATGGCGATCTTGGCGGCGAGACGCAGATGGCTCGTCACCAGCTGGTGCGCCGCGTCCGTGTCCCCGTGATCGACCCAGGCCTTGGCCAGCATGTATTCCTGCTCGGGCTCGAGCATCGGGAACTTGCGGATCTCCTGCATGTACCGCGACAGACCCTGTTCGGGCGACGGCGCGGGAAGTTTCGTATAGCTCACGCATCCTCCTCTCGCCGGGGCGATCCCCGGCTCGCTGTCATATAGTATGAACCGACCGTTCTTCTAATGTTAAACATCCGCGTGACCGAGCCGGCGCAGCCGGTCGACCAGATCGCGGAAGTCCCCGGGCGGCGGCGCCTCGAAGCGCATCGCCTCCCCCGTCACCGGATGAACGAAGCCGAGCGTCCGGGCGTGCAGCGCCTGACGCGGGAAACCGGCCTCGACCCCCACCCGCTTGCCGTAAACGCGGTCGCCGATCAATGGATGCCCGGCGAAGGTCATGTGCACGCGGATCTGGTGGGTCCGCCCGGTCTCGAGCCAGCATTCGACGAGCGAGGCGACCGGCGGCGCCCCGGGCGGGCCGAAGCGTTCGAGCACGCGCGCCCGCGTCACCGCGCGGCGTCCGTCCCGGCTCAGCACCGCCATGCGCTTGCGATCGCCCGGATGCCGGCCAATCGCCCCCTCGATCCGGAGCACGCCGCCCGGCTCCCAGGAGATGCCCGCGAGTCCCCGGAGCCGGGGATCCGCCGGGTCCGGCGCGCCGCGCACCACGGCGAGGTAGCGCCGTTCGAGGTCATGCGCCTTGAATTGCGCCGCGAGCCCCTGATGGGCGGCGTCGTCCTTGGCGACGACGAGCAGGCCGGAGGTTTCCTTGTCGATCCGGTGGACGATGCCGGGGCGTATCTCGCCGCCGATGCCAGAGAGCGAGCCGCCGCTGTGATGGAGAAGCGCGTTGACGAGGGTGCCGTCCCGCTGGCCGGGCGCCGGATGCACGACGAGCCCCACGGGCTTGTCGAGAACGATCAGATGGGCATCCTCATAGACGATTTCAAGCGGGATGTCCTCCGGTTGCGCGGCGGCGGGAATCGGCGCGGGCAGGGTCAGCGTGAACTCTCCCCCCGCGACCCGCGCCTTCGGGTCGGAGACGACCACGCCGTCGGCGCGCGCGACCGCGCCCTCCGCGATCAGCGCCTGGAGGCGGGAGCGGCTGAGGCCGAGCCCCTCTGGCACCGCCGCCGCCAAGGCCTTATCAAGCCGCGATTCGGGGCCGGCGGCCAGCGCGACCCGGATCTCCCGCGGCGGGGGAATGCGAGACGAAGGCGGAGGCAAAGTCATGGCCCGCGGGGCTCCCGATAGCGAGGAATTGCCGGAAACGCCGTCGCTGCGCCGGCTGAGGCGGCTCGTGACGACGCTGACGATCACGTTGATCCTCGGCGTGATAACGGTCGTCGCGCTGCTTGTCATCCGCCTCGCCCAGATGACGCCGCCGCCACCCCTGCCCGCGACGATCGCCCTGCCGGCGGGCGAGCGGGCGACGGCGCTGACGCGCGGCGCGGGCTGGGTCGCGGTCGTGACCGTCGACGCCGGGGGCCGCGAGCGGATCCGGGTGATCGACGCCGAGACCGGGGCTCCGCGCGGCGTGACCGAGATCGCGCCCCGCTGAGCCCGGCCGCGGCTTCCGCTCCCCCCGCCAGTCTGGCACACTCTCCCGATCACACGAATCTCCGAAAGACGCGATGTCGCTTCCCCCCGGTTTCATCGACGAACTGCGCGATCGCGTGTCGCTCGCCCAGGTGATCGGGCGCAAGCTGACCTGGGACAGGAAGTCCAACGCCGCGCGGGGCGACTACTGGGCGCCCTGCCCGTTCCACCAGGAGAAATCGGCCTCGTTCCACGTCGATGACGCGCGGGGCTACTACTACTGCTTCGGCTGCCACGCGAAGGGCGACGTGGTGACCTTCCTGCGCGAGACCGAGAATCTCGGCTTCATGGAGGCGGTGGAGCGGCTCGCCGGGATCGCCGGCATGACCATGCCCGCCCGCGATCCGGAGGCGGCGAAGCGCGCCGAGAAGCGCAACGGCCTCGTCGAGGCGATGGAGGCGGCGGTCCAGTTCTACCGGATGAACCTGCATGGCGCGCGCGCGATCGAGGCGCGAAGCTATCTCGACCGCCGGGGGCTGACCGCCGGCACCCAGACGCGTTTCGACCTCGGCTACGCCCCCGACAGCCGGACGGCGCTGATCGAGCATCTGAAGGGCAAGGGCTTCGCGGTCGAGAAGATCGTCGAGGCGGGGCTCGCCGGGGTGCCGCGCGAGGGCGGCGCGCCCTATGACCGTTTTCGCGGCCGGATCATGTTCCCGATCCGCGACGCCCAGGGCCGCGCCATCGCCTTCGGCGCCCGCGCGCTCGGCCCGGGGCAGGAGCCGAAATACCTCAACTCGCCCGAGACGCCGCTCTTCGACAAGGGCCGCGGCCTCTACAACATCGGCCCGGCCCGCGCGGCGGCGGGCAAGGCCGGGACGATCCTCGTCGTCGAGGGCTACATGGACGTGATCGCGCTCGCCCAGGCCGGATTCGAGAACGCCGTCGCGCCGCTCGGCACCGCGATCACCGAGACGCAGCTGCGGACCTTCTGGCGGATGACGCCGGAGCCGCTCGTCATGCTCGACGGCGACGCGGCGGGGCTGCGCGCGGGGCAGCGGCTGATCGACCTCGCGCTGCCGCTTCTCGGCGGGGGCCAGTCGCTGCGCTTCGTGATCCTGCCCCCGGGCCAGGATCCCGACGACGTTCTGCGCGACGGGGGGGCGGCGGCGATGACGGCGTTGATCGGCGCGTCGCGGCCGCTGCTCGACCTGCTCTGGAGCCGGGAGACCGAGGGCGCGGTGCTCGACAGTCCGGAGCGGCGCGCCGCGCTCGACGCGCGGCTGCGCGCGCATCTCGGCAGGATCGCGGACCCGGGCCTGCGCGCGCATTACGAGGCCGAGATCCGGACGCGCCGCGCCGAACTCTTCGCGCCCCGGCGCGACGGCGCGGCGGCGGGACGGCGGACAGGCGGAACGCGCAAGGCGGCCCCGCCGCGGCGCGGCCGCGCGCCCGCGGGCGGACCGGTCGCGAGCACGCGCGCCTCGCTGCTCGCGCGGGGCGAGGCGGCGATCGCCGAGGCGCGGGTGCGCGAGAGCGCGATCCTCTACGGCTGCCTGAACCACCCCGAGATCGCGCTGGCGCAGGAGGAGCGACTCGGCCGCGCCGATTTCCACTGCGCCGATCTCGCGGAGATTCGCGACGCCCTCTTGTCCGCGCTGCTCTCCATCCTAAATGGCGAATCGCGCGCCGAATCGGTGGCGACTCTCGTGGCACGGCGGCTGGGGCGGGACGTGTTGGCGGATCTCGATTGTCTCGGACAGGTTCGGGCGAACCCGCATCTGCGCGCCGACGCGGATCCGGAGAAGGCCGCGCTCGCGGTCGAGGAGGAACTGATCCGTCAGGCGGCGCTGACCGGCTGGCTGGCCGAGACGCGCGACGCGGCGGCCGGGCTGAGCCGCGACACGGTGGACTGGATCGGACCGAGATTGCGCCGCGCCGCCGAGGCCGCGCACGAGGCGGGCATCAGGCCCCTCGCCGGGGAAAACGCCGATCTCGGGATCGAGCGCGAGGAATTCGCCTCCACGCTGGCAAGCGTGGAAGAGCAGCAACGGGCGCACAGGAACCGGAAGCGAAAATCCTGAGCATTTGAGACGAATCATTGCGAATCATTGCGAATCACTGATTCGTGCGAGACATACCGAGACTTCTCCCGAACGGGATCCCCCGGGACGCAAGGCATGGAGTTGAGAATGGCGAAAGACATGGAGCCGCGCAAGCCCGAGGAAGGCCAGGACAACTCCGGCCCGATGCTGGACATGAGCCAGGCCGCGGTCAAGAAGATGATCGCGGCGGCCAAGGCTCGCGGCTATATTACCTATGACGAACTGAACCAGGTCCTGCCGCAGGATCAGGTGTCCTCGGAGCAGATCGAGGACGTGATGGCGATGCTCAACGAGATGGGTATCAACGTGACCGAGGCGGACGACAGCGACGACGAGGAAGAGGGCGGCGAGACCGCCGAGGCATCGGAATCCGACAGCGGCTCGCGCGAGCTCGCGGTCACCTCGGTCGGCGGCGAATCGCTCGACCGGACCGACGATCCGGTGCGCATGTACCTGCGCGAGATGGGTTCGGTGGAGCTCCTGTCCCGCGAGGGCGAGATCGCGATCGCCAAGCGCATCGAGGCGGGGCGCAACACGATGATCCTCGGGCTCTGCGAGAGCCCGCTCACCTTCCAGGCGATCACGATCTGGCGCGACGAGCTGCTCGACGAAGCCATCATGCTGCGCGACGTGATCGACCTCGAGACCACCTTCGGCGCCTCGATGGAGAGCGACGAGGTCGAGAGCGTGCTCTCGGCGCTCAAGAGCACCTCCGATCCGCTCGGCGAGCCGGCGCCCGGCCTTCGCCCCGCCCGCCCGGCGCCCGCGGCCGCCCCGGCGCCGGCCGCCGCCCGCGACGCGCAGGCGGCGGACGAGGAGGAGGAGGAGGACGGCGCCCCCACCCCCGCCGACGAGGAGGAGGAGGAGGATCAGGGCAACCTGTCGCTCGCCGCGATGGAGGCGGCGCTGAAGCCGCAGGTGCTCGAGACGCTCGACCGGATCGCCGGCGATTACGCGCGCCTCGCCGAGATGCAGGACAGCCGCATCTCCGCGACGCTCAATCTCGACGAGACCTTCTCCTCGGGCCAGGAGCGGGAATACCAGCGGCTGCGCGGCGAGATCGTGGAGCTCGTGAATTCGCTCCACCTGCACAACAACCGCGTCGAGGCGCTGGTCGACCAGATCTACGGGATCAACCGCAAGATCATGGCGCTCGACGGCGCGATGGTGAAGCTCGCCGACCAGGCGCGGATCAACCGCCAGGAATTCATCGACGAATACCGCGGCACCGAACTCGAGCCCGGCTGGCTCGACCGCGTCGCCAGGCTCGGCGGCCGCGGCTGGGACCAGCTCGCGACGCGCTACCGCGACAAGGCGGAGGACATCCGCTTCGAGATGGCCGAGGTCGGCCAGTATGTCGGCGTCGACATCTCCGAATTCCGCCGCATCGTCTCCCAGGTCCAGAAGGGCGAGAAGGAGGCGCGGCAGGCGAAGAAGGAGATGGTCGAGGCGAACCTCCGCCTCGTGATCTCGATCGCGAAGAAATACACGAACCGCGGCCTGCAGTTCCTCGACCTGATCCAGGAGGGCAACATCGGGCTGATGAAGGCGGTCGACAAGTTCGAGTACCGCCGGGGCTACAAGTTCTCGACCTATGCGACCTGGTGGATCCGGCAGGCGATCACGCGCTCGATCGCCGATCAGGCGCGCACGATCCGCATCCCGGTCCACATGATCGAGACGATCAACAAGCTGGTCCGCACCGGCCGCCAGATGCTCCACGAGATCGGCCGCGAGCCGACCCCGGAGGAGCTGGCCGAGAAGCTGCAGATGCCGCTCGAGAAGGTCCGCAAGGTGATGAAGATCGCCAAGGAGCCGATCTCGCTCGAAACGCCGATCGGCGACGAGGAGGATTCGCAGCTCGGCGATTTCATCGAGGACAAGAACGCGATCCTGCCGCTCGACAGCGCCATTCAGGGCAACCTGAAGGAGACGACGACGCGGGTGCTGGCCTCCCTCACCCCGCGCGAGGAACGCGTGCTCCGGATGCGCTTCGGGATCGGCATGAACACCGACCATACGCTCGAGGAGGTCGGCCAGCAGTTCAGCGTCACCCGCGAACGCATCCGCCAGATCGAGGCGAAGGCGTTGCGGAAGCTGAAGCACCCGAGCCGGTCGCGGCGGCTCAGGAGCTTTCTGGATCAGTAACTGGCCTTAAACGATGGCTCTCAGTGATAGCCTCTCTGCAGCGGCTCTGGTTGTCGCGCTAATAGCCCTATGGTTAACGTGGGTGTCTTGGCGTCGGCAGTTTCGGCCTATTGTATCGGCTGCGGTTAAGACGCGAGCCTCTGGAAATGCTGCGACGATCTACGATTTAGTGCTCCAGAACTCCGGCACTATGCCAGCTCGGAATATTTCCATTCGAGCCAAGTCTGAAACTCTTCAGGCAGCACTCGGAGAACAAGCCACCCAAAGCCAGAAGCAGCAATGGCTCGCTTGCTTCGAGCCAAGCAAATCGATACGAATCCTACAAAATGGCGACACAACATCTTGCTCATTCGGCTTTACGAGCAGAGAGGAGACCAGTTTTTGGAAATACGGTTCAGAAATCGAATTAGATATCATATATTACGATTGGTTTGAGCGCAGAATTTCTGAAACTCAAATCATATGCATCGAAAATTCTAAAAGTTTTACTCCCTACCATTGGACTGACGGAGACGACGGGTAGCATTGACTGAGCGTACGCAATTACGTATACTTGCCCCGTGCGAACCCTCTCCTCCGCCGCCCTGCGCGCCAACCTTTCCGCCGAGATGGACAAGGTGAACGACGACCACGAGCCGGTCATCATCACCCGCGCCAAGGGCAAGCCCGTGGTCATGGTTTCGCTCGAAGATTGGGCCTCGATGGACGAGACGACGTATCTCCTTTCCAGCCCGCGCAACGCTGAACGCCTTCGGGAAGCCGTGGAAGGCCTGAAGGCGGGCGACGCGGTCCGGCGCGACCTGATCGAAGAGTGAACCTCGCCTTTCATCCCGCGGGCTGGGACGACTATCTTCACTGGCAAGCCACCGACAAAGCGATGCTCCGCAAGCTGAACGGCTTGATCCAGGAATGCATGCGTCACCCGTTCGAGGGCACAGGCAAGCCCGAGCCGCTCAAGGGCGATCTCGCAGGCTTCTGGTCTGGCCGGATCGACCGCGAGCATCGGCTGGTCTACCGCGTCACGGCGACGGCCGTCGAGATCGTCCAGTGCCGCTACCACTACTGATCCGCGCCCTTCCCACCCTTGCCGCCGCTCCGAAAGCCCGGTAATCCCGGACCGACAGCGATGGAGAAGGGCCAATGACCGCCAGCGATCAAAGCCTTCTGGTCTCGACCGACTGGCTCGCCGCGCATCTCGGCGCCCCGGATATCCGGGTGCTCGATGCGAGCTGGCACATGCCGGCGGAAGGGCGCGACGCCCAGGCCGAGTACCGGGAGCGCCATATTCCCGGCGCGCGTTTCTTCGATATCGACGAGATTTCCGACGAGCAGTCCGACCTGCCGCACATGGCGCCGCCGGTCGAGAAGTTCATCAGCCGGATGCGCGCGATGGGCATCGGGGACGGGCACCGGGTGATCGTCTACGACACGAAGGGCCTCTTCAGCGCCGCCCGGGTCTGGTGGCTGTTCCGCCTCTTCGGCAAGACCGACGTCGCCGTGCTCGACGGCGGCTTTCCGAAATGGCTGGCCGAGGGGCGGCCGGTCGAGGACGGGACGCCGATCCTGCGCGACCGGCATTTCACCGCCCGCCGCGACGCGAGCCTGGTGCGCGACGTGACCCAGGTCGCGGCGAGCGCGAAGCTCGGCGACGCGCAGATCGTCGATGCCCGCTCGCCCGCCCGCTTCCGGGGCGCGGAGCCGGAACCGCGGCCGGGGCTGCGCTCCGGGCATATCCCGGGGGCGTTCAACGTGCATTACGCGGCGCTCGTGAACGCGGACGGCACGCTGAAGGCACCCGATGAGCTCAGGGCGGCGTTCGAGGCGGCCGGGGTCGATCTCGCGAAGCCGGTCGTGACCTCCTGCGGCTCGGGCGTCACCGCGGCGGTGCTGAGCCTCGCGCTCGAACGCCTCGGCCACCGGCAGCACGCGCTCTACGACGGGTCATGGGCCGAGTGGGGCTCCTACCCCGATCTCGCGGTCGAACAGGGGTAGGGCATGAGCCTCAAGGCCGGCGACAGCGTCGAAGTGACGATCACCCATCTCGAGATGGCGGCGCGGCCCGCGCATCCGATCCCGCACATGCCCGCCGGCGCCCCCTCGATGCTGGTCGCCGCCGAGCGGCCGCCGGCCTGGTACTTCCTCCAGCTCTACGACGCGGTCGGCGCCGATTACGAATGGACCGACCAGCACCAGCGGAGCACCGAGGAACTCGCGGGGCTCCTGCGCGATCCGAAGGTGACACTCTGCACGCTGATCCGGGCGGGCTGGCCGCACGGGTTCTTCGTGCTCGACGCGCGCGCCGAGGGGGTCTGCGACCTGTCCTATTTCGGGCTGGTGGCGGAGGCGATGGGCCAGGGGCTCGGCACCTTCCTGCTCTGCACCGCCGTCCACATGGCCTGGGACCAGCCCGGCACGCGGCTCGTCACGGTCAACACCAACACGCTCGACCATCCCCGGGCGCTGCCGCTCTATCAGAAGGTCGGCTTCCAGCCCACGCGGCGCGAGGTCGTGACCCGGATCCTGAATCGCGACCGCGCCTGACGGAAGGCCGCGCGCGCGCCCCGCGCCCCGGAGGAGAACCCATGCTCGAAGCCCTGAATACGCCCGCCCCCGACAAGATCATCGAACTGATGGGCCTCTACGCGGCCGACACCCGGGAGGACAAGCTCGACCTCGGCGTCGGCGTCTACAAGGACGCCCAGGGCCGCACGCCGATCATGCACGCCGTCAAGGCGGCGGAGAAGCGGCTCTGGGAGGAGCAGACGACGAAATCCTACGTGGCGCTGCTCGGCGACACGGAATTCGTCGAGCAGATGCGCGGCCTCATCTTCGGCGAGGCGGTGCCCACCGACCGGATCGCGGGCTGCCAGACGCCCGGCGGCACCGGCGCGGTGCACCAGCTCTTCGAGCTCATCCAGCGCGCCGACCCGGAGGCGAGCGTCTGGTATTCGGATCCGACCTGGCCGAACCACCCGGCGATGCTCGCCCATCTCGGCATCGAGGCGAAGACCTACCGCTATTTCGATGCCGCGACCTGCGAGGTGGATTTCGAGGGCATGCTCGCCGATCTCGCCGGAGCGAAGGTCGGCGATGTCGTGCTGCTGCACGGCTGCTGCCACAACCCGACCGGCGCCAATCCGACGCTGGAACAGTGGCGCACGCTGGCCGAGCTCTTCGCGCGGCGGGGGCTCGTGCCGATGATCGACCTCGCCTATCAGGGCTTCGGCGACGGGATCGATTCCGACGTGGCGGGCCTGCGCTACATGGCGGGACAGGTGCCCGAGATGCTGGTCGCGGCCAGCTGCTCGAAGAACTTCGGCCTCTACCGCGACCGGGTCGGCGCCGCCTTCGCGATCAGCTCAGCCCCGAACCTGACGCCGATCGCGCGCGGCAACCTCGCCTCGCTCAACCGGATGAACTTCTCCTTCCCGCCCGATCATGGCGCGAAGACCGTCGCGATCATCCTCGGCGACAGCGGGCTCCGGATGGACTGGGTCACCGAGCTCGAGGGGATGCGGCGCGGCATGCTGACGCTGCGCCAGAGCTTCGCCGAGGCGCTGCGGCGGGCGACGAATTCCGACCGCTACGATTTCGTCGCGACCCACCGGGGCATGTTCTCCCGGCTCGGCCTCACGCCCGAACAGGTGGCCCTGCTCCGGAGCGATCACGGGATCTACATGACCGGCGACAGCCGGATCAACATCGCGGGGCTTCCGGCCCAAGGGCTCGACAAGCTCGCCGCCGCCATCGCGGCGGTGGAATAGGACCCGCGGCAGGCACCGGTCCCAACGAAAAGAGGCCCGCGCGGGCGGGCCTCAGGTCGCGCCCCGAGGGGCGCGGGCGGCCGGATCCGTCAGGCGGACCGGCCTTTGACGCGCGATCAGCGCACCAGCGCGATCTGGCTGGCCGAGGTGCGGCCGTCGCGGCCGGTCTCGAGCTCGTAGCTGACCTTCTGTCCGTCCGCGATCTCGCGAAGCCCGGCGCGCTCCAGCGCCGAGATGTGCAGGAACACATCCTTGCCGCCGCTCTCGGGCTGGATGAACCCGAAGCCCTTGGTGGCGTTGAACCATTTCACAGTGCCGTTGGCCATTCTCTTCGTCTCCAGTGAAGCCGCCCGCGAAATGCGGCGGCCGCGGGTCAAGTCAAACCAAGATCGATAGTCTGACCGGCGAGACGACGAGCAGATAGTTCGAGAGGTAACTTTACCGGCTGCTCACCTACGACAGAATCGGCCTCCGCGCAACGGGATTTGCCCGCGCCCGGCTCAGAGACCGAGGCCGAGCACGTCGCGCATCGTATATTCGCCGGGCGCGCGCCCCTGTCCCCAGAGCGCCGCGCGCACCGCGCCGCGCGCGAAGAGCATGCGGTCGCTCGCGACATGGCCGAGCGTGACCCGCTCGCCGGCGCCGGCGAAGAGCACCTCGTGCTCGCCGATCACGTCGCCGCCGCGCAGGCTCGCGAAGCCGATCGCCCCCTCGGGCCGCGGGCCGGTCAGCCCGTCGCGGCCGGCGACGCGCGCCTGGTCGAGCAGGACGCCCCGTCCCTCCGCCGCCGCCTCGCCCAGCATCAGCGCCGTGCCGGAGGGCGCGTCGACCTTGTGGCGGTGGTGGGTCTCGACGATCTCGATGTCGTAATCGGGGCCGAGCACCGCCGCCACCTTCCGGGTGAGCTCGACGAGCAGGTTGACGCCGACGCTCATGTTGCCGGAGCGCACGATCACCGCGTGGCGGCCGGCGGCGCGCAGATGCGCGAGATGCGCGGGCTCGAGCCCGGTCGTGCCGATCACATGCGTCAGCCGCGCCTGCGCCGCGAGTTCGGCGAAGCCCACCGTCGCCTCCGGCGTCGTGAAGTCGAGCACCGCCTGGCTGCGCGCGAAGACCTCGAGCGCGTCGTCGTCGACCTTCACGCCGACCGGCGCGCCGCCCATCGCCTCGCCGAGGTCCTGCCCCGCCCAGGGGTGCCCCGGCCGCACCGTCGCACCGCTGAGGTAGGCGCCCGGCGCCTCCTCGACCGCCGCCACCAGCATGCGCCCCATCCGGCCGGCGGCGCCGACGACCGCGATCCCCACGCCCTTTTCCATGCTATTCTCCCGTCCAGTCGCGCGGATCCTCCGGGGCGAAGCGACGCCGCCGCCCTTGACTCCGCGCGCGCGTGATAGGATGTGACCCGGATGGCAAAGACAAGACCCCTTTCCGGCGGCCCGAGCCAGCGCCAGCTGCGCGTGGCGGAGGTGATCCGGCGCGCGCTGTCGGACATCCTCGCCCGCGGCGACGTGCACGATCCCGAGCTCGGCTCGGCCTCGATCACCGTGGCCGAGGTCAAGGTCTCGCCCGACCTCAGGCATGCCACCGTCTTCGTCCTGCCGCTCGGCGGGGTGAATACCGAGGGCGTGCTGAAGGCGCTGACGCGCAACCGGCAGGAGTTGCGCCGGCAGGTGACGGGCCAGATCGACCTGAAATTCTCGCCGGAGCTGAGCTTCCAGCCGGACCGGCGTTTCGACCAGATGGACCGGACCCGCGAATTGCTGAATTCGCCCGAGGTGCGCCGGGACATCGATTCCGACTGACGAGGTTTTCCCATGGCCAGACGTCGACGCGGCCGGCCGGTGCACGGCTGGCTCCTGATCGACAAACCCGCGGGGCCGACCTCGGCCCAGGTGGTGGCGAAGGTCCGCTGGGCGCTCGACGCGTCCAAGGCGGGGCATGCCGGCACGCTCGATCCCGCGGCGACCGGGCTTCTCGCCGTCGCGCTCGGCGAGGCGACGAAGACGGTTCCCTATGTGACCGACGCCGACAAGTGCTACCGCTTCACGGTGCGCTGGGGCGCGCGGACGGCGACCGACGACGCCGAGGGCGCGGTGATCGCGACGAGCGACGCGCGGCCCGCGCCGGGAGAGATCGCGGCGGCGCTCGCCGCCTTCCGGGGCGACATCCTTCAGATCCCGCCCGATGTCTCGGCGGTGAAGGTCGAGGGCGAGCGCGCCTATGACCTCGCCCGCGCGGGCGAGACGCTGGAACTCGCGGCCCGGCCGCTCCACGTCGCCCGGCTGGAACTCGTCGGCACGCCCGACGCCGATACCGCCGTGCTGGAGATGGAATGCGGCAAGGGCGGCTATGTCCGCGCCATCGCCCGCGATCTCGGCGCGGCGCTCGGCTGCCACGGCCATGTGACGGAGCTGCGCCGCCTCTGGGCCGGCCCCTTCGACGTCGCGGACGCGATCGGCCTCGACGAGGTGGATCGCCTCGCGCGCACCCCCGATCTCGACGCGCGCCTGCTGGGGCTCGAGGCGGGCCTGGGCGACCTGCCCTGCCTGCCGGCGACGCCGCAGGGCGCGGCGCGGCTCCGCAACGGCAATCCCGGTCTCGTCCTGTCCTCGAACGTCGATTACGGCGACGAGGCCTGGGCGAGCTACGAGGGCGCGCCGGTCGCGATCGGCGTCTATCGCGGCGGCGAGCTGCACCCGACCCGCGTCTTTCGGCTCGACGCCGATTGACGATGCCCCATAATCCCTCCGCGCAGGCGGGGGGATGGCATGGACGACGGCTCGAAACCGGGTGAGACGCTGACGGCGCGGCCGCTCGTCACCGCCTATGAGGCCTTTCCGGAACTCGAACGGCTCTTCCTCGGCGCGACGACGGAAATCTGGGCCGGGTTCCGGATCTTCGATCTCAGGACGAAGCTGCGCTCGCCCGAGGGGCGGGCCGTCGGCGAGAGCTGGTTCGACCTGATCGTGCACCGGCTGCGCGCGGGCGTGAGGATCCATTTCCTGCTCGCCGATTTCGATCCCGCGCTGGCGACGCCGCTGCATCGGGGAACCTGGCGCTCGGTGCGGCAGTTCTGCGCGGCGCGCGAGATGGCCGGCGGCGCGGGGCTCGACCTTCTCGCCACGCGGCACGGCGCGCGGGCGGGCCTCGCCCCCCGCGGCCTCTTCTGGCCGGGCGTTCTCGCGAAGATCAGGGGCCAGATCCAGGCCCTGCGCGAGCTCGAGGAAGCCGAGCGGCGCGAGGCGCTCAGCCTCGCCGTCGGCCTGCGCCCCTGGATCCGCGATCCGCTCGCGGGCGGCTTCGCCTTCCGGCTCTGCCCGGTTCCGCATATCCATCCGGCGACGCATCATCAGAAGCTCGCGGTCTTCGACCGGCGCGCGCTCTTCATCGGCGGACTCGATCTCGACGAGCGGCGCTACGACGACCCGCGCCACGACCGCCCGGCGGAGGAGACATGGCACGACGTCTCCGTCGTCACCGAGGCGCCGGACTGCGTCGCGGCGGCGCAGGCCCATCTCGAGGCGATGCTGGGCGGGCAACCGCCGCCGCCGCCCCAGAGCCGGGGCAACCCCCGCCTCGTCCGCACCGTCTCGCGCGCGGGATCGGCCAATCCCTTCCGGCTCTCGCCCCGGCCGATGATCCGGGAATCGGAGGCGGAGCATTTCCGGATCTTCGCGGCGGCGCGCCAGCTCATCTTCATCGAGACGCAGTATTTCCGCCACCGGCCGCTCGCCCGGGCGCTGGCGCGGGCGGCGCGTCGCAACCGTGATCTGCAGCTCATCATGATGCTGCCGGCGGCGCCGGAGGAGGTGGCCTTCGAATCACGTCCCGGGCTCGACTCGCGCTTCGGCGAGTACCTGCAGGCGCGCTGCGTGCGGAAGGTGAAGAGCGCCTTCGGACCCCGCGCCTTCATCGGCATGCCGCTTCGGCCCGTGCCCTCGCGGAGCGCGTCGCGCGACACGGCGCTCGGCTCCGACATCGTCTATATCCATGCGAAAGTGACGGTCGCCGACGACCGGGCGGGGCTGGTCGGCTCGGCCAATCTCAACGGCCGCAGCATGCGCTGGGACACCGAGGCGGGCGTGGTCTTCGACGACGCGCCCACCGTCGCGCATCTGCGCCGCCGGCTCTTCGAGCACTGGCTGCCGCCGGACGCGCCCGCGGCGGCCTACGACCTCGCCACCGCCCGCGCGGCCTGGAGCGAGATCGCGCGCGAGAACACCCGACGCCCGCCTCGGGAGCGGCGCGGCTTCATCGTGCCCTACAACGTGCGACCCGCCGAGGAATTCGGCCAGCCGGTGCCGGGCGTGCCCGAGGAACTCGTCTAGCTCAGAGGCACACGCCGTCGATCACCACCCCGCCCGAGCCGCCGTCGTCGCAACCGGTCTGGCGGCTCTGGAGCAGCGGGTGCTTCGGCGGCGCGGGCCCGGAACAGGCGGAAAGGGCGAGGACCTGCCCGAGCACGAGCAGGAACAAGGCGTGGCGCATCTCGACATCTCCCCTCGTCGCGGGCCAGAGCATCCCAGCCCCGGCCGCCGCGATCAAGAGCGGAGGATCAGGCGGCGCGGTCCCAGGTCGGGTGGAAACGGCCGGCGGGCGACAGCGTGAAGATCTCGCAGCCGTCCTCGGTCACGCCGATCGAATGCTCGAACTGGGCCGAGAGCGAGCGGTCCTTCGTCACCGCCGTCCAGTCGTCGTCGAGCACCTTGGTCTCCGGCCGGCCGAGGTTGATCATCGGCTCGATCGTGAAGAACATCCCCGGCTCCAGCACCGGTCCCGAGCCCCAGCGGCCGTAATGGAGCACGTTCGGCGCGGCGTGGAACACCCGGCCGAGCCCATGGCCGCAGAAATCGCGCACCACCGAGCAGCGGTTGGCCTCGGCGAAGCGCTGGATCGCGGCGCCGATGTCGCCGAAGGTATGGCCGGGCCTCACCTGCTCGATGCCCTTGAAGAGGCAGTCGTGGGTGATGTCGATCAGCCGCTCCGCCTTGCGGTTGGGCGTGCCCGCGACATACATCCGGCTCGAGTCGCCGTACCAGCCGTCGACGATCACTGTGACGTCGATGTTGAGGATGTCGCCGTCGCGCAGCCGCTTGTCGGAGGGGATGCCGTGGCAGACGACATGGTTGATCGAGATGCAGGAGGCGTGCTGATAGCCCTTGTAGCCCACGGTGGCCGAGATCGCGCCGGCGGCGCGAATCATGTCGTGGATCGCCGTGTCGAGTTCGAGCGTCGAGACGCCCGGCTTCACCAGCGGCGCGACGCGATCGAGAATATCCGCGACCAGATGCCCCGCCGCGCGCATTCCGGCGAAATCCTCTGGCGCGTGAATGCGAATGCCGTCCTTGTTCAGGCGGCTCGGCGAATAACCTTCCACGGCGGTGTCTCCTGACAGTCTGATCGTCCCCTCGAAGCGTGCGGCGGGCGGAATGCCGAAGATCGGGATCCCCGCCCGGAATATCAGCCGCGGACCCCGCGCACAGTGGCATGTAGGCCTTCGGCCCGCCGGGGGCAACCGCCCCGGCCCTCCGCCGCCCGCGGGACCGCGTTGCATCGCGCGCCGGCTTGGGTCTCTGATGGCGCGAGAACCGCCACCCGAGAAACCGCCCGGAGACCCGCCATGACCCCCGTCGACCCAGGCCCGACCGCCGCCATGATCACGATCGGCGACGAGATCCTCTCGGGCCGGACCCAGGATGCGAACATGCCCTTCCTCGCCCAGGCGCTGGCCGCCAAGGGCATCCCGATGCGGGAGGCGCGCGTCGTGCCCGACGTGGCCGAGGAGATCGTCGCGGCTGTGAACGCGCTCCGCGCGAAATACACCCATGTCTTCACCTCGGGCGGGATCGGCCCCACCCATGACGACATCACCGCCGATTGCGTCGCGGCCGCCTTCGGCGTCGGGATCGGCGTGCGCGAGGATGCGCGGGCGATCCTCGCCACCAATTACGCCGATCCGGAGCGCGACCTGAACGAGGCGCGGCTCAGGATGGCGCGGATCCCGGACGGGGCCGCGCTGATCGACAACCCGGTCTCGAAGGCCCCGGGCTTCACGCTCGGCAACGTGCATGTGATGGCCGGCGTGCCCCGCGTATTCCAGGCGATGGTGGCGGCCCTGCTGCCCGGCCTCGCGGACGGGGTGCCGGTCCTGAGCGAGTCGATCCGGATCGACCTGCCGGAGGGACGGATCGCGGGGCCGCTGCGGCTGGTCGCCGAGGCGCATCCGGACGTCTCGATCGGCAGCTATCCGTTCCAGAACGACGGAGGCTTCGGCGCGAACATCGTCGCGCGGAGCACGGATCCGGCGGCGCTGGCCGAGGCGATGGCGGCGCTGCGCGAGATGGCGGCGCTGCTCGCCGCGCCGGCCTGAGCGCAGCTTTCCCTTGCCTTGACCGGGGAGAAGGCCTTACCAGCGAAGGCGCCGGGGCTTGGCGAAATTGGTAGACGCAAGGCACTTAAAATGCCTCGGGCTTGTCCCGTACCGGTTCGATTCCGGTAGCCCCGACCAACCCTCACTCCGCCGGGGCCGGCCGCGCCCGATGTCCCGAGACCGCCGCGCCCGCCTCGCGCGGCAGGCGCAGGAAGACGGCCGCGGCGATGACCGCGACCCCGGCGACGCCGAGGAAGGCGGTGTGGAAATCCGCGAGCGTCAGTCCGGCGGCTCCGCCCCGCGCCCGGCTCGAGACGTCGAGAATGGCCCCCGCGAGCGCCACGCCGGTCGCGAGCGAGATCTGCTGCGCCACCGCGTTGATCGCGGTCGCCTGCGAACTGTCCGCGTCGGTCACCTCGGCGAAGACGAGCGCGTTCACCCCGGTGAAGTAGAGCGAGCGCAGCACGCCGCCCGCGTAGAGGCAGGCCATGATGAGCGCGACCGGCGTCGCTGGCGTGAAACTCGCGTTGATCGCGATGAAGAGCGCCGAGGCGAGCGCGCCGAAGCCGAGCAGATCGCGGAAGCCGAAGGCGCGGAAGGCACGCCGGGCGACGAATTTCGAACTGAGCGCGCCCGCCGCCGCGACGAAGGTCACGAGGCCGGAATGGAAGGCGTCGAGCCCGAAGCCGAGCTGCAGCATCAGCGGCAGCAGGAACGGGATTGCCCCGATGCCGATCCGGAAGAGCGACCCGCCGAGGATGCCGGCGCGAAACAGCGGGTGCCGCAGCATCGCCGGATCGAGCAGCGGAAAGGGCGCGCGGCGGGCGTGCCGGACGTAGCCGAGGCTCGCCGCCAGGCCGATCGCGATCGTCGCATAGCCATAGGCGATCGGCAGCGCGGGCAGGCTCACGACCGACATGCCGAAGACGATTCCCGCGACGGCGAGCCCGCAGAGGACGAAGCCCGGCAGGTCGATCGGGCGCGGCTCCCGCGGCGCGCCATCCTCGAGGAAGCGGGTCACCAGCAGGATTCCGGCCACGCTGATCGGCACGTTGATCCAGAAGATCCAGTGCCAGCTGAGGTAGGTGGTGAGAAAGCCGCCCAGCGGCGGGCCGAGCAGCGGGCCGATCAGCGCGGGGATCGTGAGCCAGGCCATGGCGCTCACCAGATCCTCGCGCCGCGTGGCCCGGACGAGGATGAGCCGGCCGACCGGCGTCATCATCGATCCGCCGATCCCCTGCAGGAACCGGGCGAGCACGAAACCCTCGATCGATCCGGCGAAGGCGCAGGCGACCGAGCCCATCGCGAAGATCCCGATCGCGAGGCGGAAGACGTGCTTCGCTCCGAACCGGTCGGCCATCCAGCCGGAGATCGGGATGAAGATCGCGAGCGCGACCAGATAGGAGGTCACGGCGAGCTTCAGCGACACGGGCGACGTGCCGATATCGGCCGCGATCGCCGGCAGCGAGGTGGCGATCACCGTCGAATCCATCTGCTCCATGAAGAGCGAGACGGCGAGCACCAGCGGAGTGATTGGAGCGTTCAGGCGGGGCAAGGAAATCTTCCGGGAACTGGTTCCGGAACGCGCCGCGCTCCGGGCGAGGGGCCAGATAGCCCGGAGGTGCCCCCGCGGCAATGGTTCGCGAGCCAAACTATTCGTCGTCGGCGTCTCCGGGCGGCAGCAGCGCCTCCAGCGCCTCGATCCGGTCCGCCTCGGATGGCGGCTTGTCCCAGCGGAGCCGGCTGATCCGGGGAAAGCGCATCGCGACCCCGGACTTGTGCCGGGTGGACCGGTTCAGCCCCTCGAAGGCGACTTCGAGCACGAGGCCGTGGCCGGGTTCCGCCCGCACCGCCCGCACCGGGCCGAACCGCTCGACGGTGTTGTCGCGCACGAAGCGGTCGATGCGGACGAGTTCCTCGTCGGTGAAGCCGAAATAGGCCTTGCCCACGGGGACGAGCGCGCCATCCGGCGCCCAGACGCCGAAGGTATAGTCGGAGTAATAGCCGGAGCGCTTGCCGTGCCCGCGCTGCGCGTACATCAGCACCGCGTCGATCACGCGGGGATCGCGCTTCCACTTGTACCAGTGGCCGGCCGGGCGGCCTGCGAGATAGGGGCTGTCGCGGCGCTTCAGCATCACGCCCTCGATCACCTCCTCCGGCGGCGCGGCCCGTTCGCGCGCGAGTTCGGCCCAGCTTTCGAAGCCGATGAGCGGCGAGAGGTCGAACCGGTCGCGGTCGAGCCCCGCCGCGAAGGCCTCGAGCCGGGCGCGGCGGGCGTCGAAGGGCGCGGGCCGCAGATCCTCCCCGCCCTCGCGCAGCAGGTCGTATAGGCGGAGGAAGGCCGGGAAGCGCCCCATCTCGCGCGCCGTCACCGTCTTGCGGTTCAGCCGCCGCTGCAGGTCGCCGAAGGGCGCCGCCCCGGCCCCGAGCCCCTCCGGCCGCGCGACGAGCAGTTCCCCGTCGAGCGTCGCATCGAAGCGCATCGCCTCGACGAGATCGGGAAAGGCGCGCGAGATCTCCTCGCCCGTGCGCGAATAGAGCCGCTGGCCCTCCGGCCCGGCGGAGGCCTGCACCCGGATCCCGTCCCATTTCCATTCCGCGCGGAAATCGGCCGGGTCGAGCTTCGCCCGGTCGGCCTCCTCCAGCGGATGGGACAGCATGACGGGGCGGAAGCCGAGCCGCGTGTCCGCGGCCGGCCGCGCCCCCGTTCCGCCGAGCCAGGCGAAGAGCGCCGCGTAGGGCGGCTCCAGCCCGTGCCAGACCTCCTCGATCTCGTTCACGTCCCGGCCGCCGAAATCGGCCAGCGCCTGTTTCGCGAGTCGGGCCGAGACGCCGACGCGCAGCCCGCCGGTGACGAGCTTCAGGAGCGCGAAGCGCGCGGGCGCGTCGAGCGCGTCGAGCCGGCGCTCGACCAGGCGCGGCGCCTCGCGCCGGGAGGCGCCGCGCAGTTCCGCGACAACCTCCCCCAAGGGCGGGTCGGCGGGCGGGGTGGCGCCTTCGGGCCACATCAGCGCGATCGTCTCCGCCAGATCGCCGACGAAGTCGTGGGAGAGCGCGAAGAGTTCCGGATCCGCCCGCTCGGCGATCAGCGCGCGGAGCATCGCGGGCTTCACCGTGTCGAGCCGCAGGTCGCCGGTGATCGCCGCGAGCCCCCAGCCGCGATCGGGATCGGGCGCCTCCGCCAGATAGGCCTCGATCAGCCGCAGCTTGCCGTTGCGCGACGGCGTGAGCGACAGGCGGTCGAGCAGGGTGGCGAAGCGGCGCATCAGTCCTCCGCCTCGTCCTCGTAGCCGACGAGATGCAGCGGCCGCGCCGCGCGCCGCTCGAGCGCGCACCAGCGCAGCAGCGCCTCTTCCCGGCCATGGGTGATCCAGGTCTCCGCCGGGGAGAGTTCGGTCAGCGTCGCGGTCAGTTCGGACCAGTCGGAATGGTCGGAGATGACGAGCGCGAGTTCGACACCCCGCTGCCGTGCCCGCGCGCGCACGCGCATCCAGCCGGAGGCGAAGGCGATCAGCGGATCGGCGAAGCGCCGGACCCAGGTTGCCGCGAAGGCCGAGGGGGGACCGAGCACGATCTCCCCCGCGAAGCCCCTGCCCCGCTGCCCGGCCACGGTCGCCGGGGCGAGCGGGCCGAGATCGATGCCGCGCGAGACGTAGTAGTCGCACATCCGCGAAAGCGCGCCATGGATCCGGATCGGCGCGTCATGGCCCACGTCGCGCAGGAGCCGGATGAGCCGCTGCGCCTTGCCGAGCGAATAGGCGCCGACGAGATGCGCCCGGTCCGGGAAGAGCGCGAGCGAGTCGAGCAGCCGCCGCGCCTCCGCCTCCGGCGGCGGATGGCGGAACACCGGCAGGCCGAAGGTCGCCTCGGTGATGAAGATGTCGGAGGGGACAGGCTCGAAGGGCGCGCAGGTCGGATCGGCCGCGCGCTTGTAGTCCCCCGCCGCCGTGATCCGGAGCCCGCGCCAGGCGACGGAGATCTGCGCGGAACCGAGCACATGGCCCGCGGGATGGAACGAGACCGCGACGCCGCCGATATCGACCACCGCGCCCGGCACCGCCTCCTGCCGCGCGCCGGCGAAATCCTCGCCCATCCGGATCGCCATGATGTCGAGCGTCTCGCGCGTCGCGAGCACCGCGCCATGGCCGGCACGCGCGTGGTCGGAATGCCCATGGGTGACGAGCGCGCGCGGCACCGGCCGGACCGGATCGATGTGGAAATCGCCCGGAGGGCAATAGAGCCCCTCGGGGCGCGGAACGAGGAGGTCCGAGGGGCGGATCATTTCGCTTCAACCGCGAGGCGGGTCGGGAGTTCCCGCGAGGATGGCCGCGGAACCGCCGTCTGTCGGGCGCGGCCCGCCGGCATCCTTCCGCCACGGGCGCGGCCCCTGAAATGCGCCGCGGGCGCCAGGCTCGCCACGGGCGCGCCGCCCGACGCGGCGCCACCGCCCGGAGGGCCTTTCTCCATGCGAAAGGCCGCCCCTGGGGGCGGCCTCGCCAGTCATGCGCGAAAGGTTCCGGCGCGGGGTCAGGTGCGATCGACGACGTCCTTGGCCGCGTCCTTCGCATCGCCCTTCGCCTGCTGCAGCTTGCCCTTGGCCTCCTGCCCGGCGCCCTCCGCCTCCATCTCGGGGTCGTCGAGCGCGCGGCCGGTCGCTTCGCGGGCCTTGCCGGCGAGTTCGTTGGTCGTGCCCTTCACCTTGTCCGTCGTGCTGCTCATTCTGTTCCCTTTCATTTCACTGGGTCAGTGACGCCGGGAAAACGACGGGGAACGCGATTGGTTGCACGGGAGCCGATCACGGCCCGCTGAGCGGCGCGCCGCCGCTCAGGCCGGCGCGGAAACGCCTTCCGGTCGCCGGGATTCCGCCACGTCGCCATGCGAGATGTAGGTGTAGAACATCGGCACGACGAAGAGGGTGAACATCGTCCCGATCAGCATGCCGGTGAAGATCACGAGCCCGATCGAGTAGCGCGCCGCCGCGCCCGCGCCCTCGGCGAAGATGAGCGGGATCACCGCGAGCGCCATCGCCGCCGTCGTCATCAGGATCGGCCTGAGACGGACCTTGGCCGCGGCCACGATCGCCTCGCGTTTCGAGAAGCCGTGCGCCTCGCGCTGCTGGTTGGCGAATTCGACGAGCAGGATGCCGTGCTTGGTGATGAGGCCGATCAGCGTGATGAGCCCGACCTGGGTGTAGATGTTGAGCGTGCCGAGCCCGAGGTTGAGCGGCAGGACCGCCCCGAAGATCGAGAGCGGCACCGACATCAGGATGATGAACGGGTCGCGCAGGCTCTCGAACTGCGCCGCGAGCACCAGATAGATCACCACGATGGCGAGCGCGAAGGCGATCAGCAGCGTGTTGCCCTGCGTGACCTCGAGCCGCGACTGGTCCGAATAGTCGATGAAGAACCCGTCCGAGATCTCCTCCTCGGCGATCTGGCGCAGCGTCGCGAGCCCCTCGCCCGAGGTGACGCCCGGCAGCGGCAGCGCCGAGAGGGTGGCGGAGTTGAGCTGGTTGAACTGTTCGATCGCGGCGGGCGAGGCGTTGGTGCCCACGGTCACGACCGAGGAGAGCGGCACCATCTCGCCGGTCGAGGCGCGCACGAAGAAGTCGCCGAGCTGGTCGGGATTGGCGCGCCATTCGCGCGGCACCTGGGTGATCACGTCGTAGCTGTTCGAGTCGCGGTCGAATTGCCCGATCGAGGCGCCGCCGACCATGAGGCCGAGCGTGTTGCCGATGTCGGCGACCGAGACGTTGAGGCTGGCCGCGCGGTCGCGGTCGATCGTGACGCGGGTCTGCGGCTGGTCGAAGGACATCGAATCCTGCACGACGATGTACTTGCCGGTCGCGGTGGCGCGCTGCTTGATCTTCTCCGCGAGTTCGTAGACCCGCTCGGGCGAATAGATCGACTGCAGCACGAGCGAGATCGGCAGCCCTCCGCCCGCGCCGGGCAGCGTCGGGGGCGCGAAGACGAAGCCCTGCATCCCCGCCTGGCGGTTCAGCATCACCTGGATTTCCTGCTGGATCTCGCCCTGCGACCGGTCGCGCTCCGCCCAGTCCTTCAGCGCCCAGATGTAGAAGGCCGAGCCGGGCGTGCCGAGCGCGCCGCCGATCGAGAAGCTGGTGCGCACCTCCGGCGTGTCCTTGGAGAGTTCGTAGATCTGGTCGGTATAGAGCTTGGTATATTCGTTCGTCGCGTATTTCGGCCCGTTCAGGATCGCGAAGAGCGCGCCCGAATCCTCGTCCGGGGCAAGCTCGGAGGTGGTGTTGAGGAACATGAAGACCGTGACGCTGAAGAGCGAGACCACCATCAGCAGCGTCACCGGGCGATAGTCGAGCGAGCTCGACACCCGGCGCTCGTACCAGTTCGCGAGCCCGTCGAAGGCGCGGTCGACGATACGCTGGAACCGCCCCGGCTCCCCCGCCTTCAGGAGCCGCGCCGACATGGCCGGCGTGATCGTGAGCGCGATCACGCCCGAGAGGATCACCGCGCCGGCGAGGGTGAAGGAGAATTCGCGGAAGAGCGCGCCGGTCAGCCCGCCGGTGAAGCCGAGCGGCGTCAGCACGGCGGCGAGCGTGATCGTCATCGCGACGACGGGCCCCGCGATCTCCTTCATGCCGATGACCGACGCCTCCATCGGCGTCAGCCCCTCCTCGATATGGCGGTGGATGTTCTCCACCACCACGATCGCGTCGTCGACGACGAGCCCGATCGCGAGAACCATCGCAAGCAGCGACAGCAGGTTGATCGAATAGCCGAGCGCGAGCAGCAGGAAGCAGACGCCGATCAGCGACAGCGGAATCGTCACGATCGGCATCAGCACCGAGCGGAACGAGCCGAGGAATAGGATGATCACGATCACGACGATGACCACCGCCTCGCCGATCGTCTTGAACACCTCGCGGATCGAGGCGGAGATGGTCTCCGTCGAATCGTAGACGAGTTCGATCGACATGCCGCGCGGCAGCGAGGCGTTGATCGCGGGAAGTTCCGCCACCACCGCGTCCGCGACGTCGAGCGGGTTCGCCGCCGGGGTCGGGAAGATGCCGATGAAGGTGCCGGCCTTGCCCCCGAAGGTCACGATGGTGTCGTGGTTCTCGGCCCCGAGCTCGATCCGTGCCACGTCGCGCAGCCGCACCACCGCGTCACCCTCGCCCCGGATCGGCAGCGTGCCGAAGGCCTCGGGCGATTGCAGCGTCGACTGCAGCGTGATCGATGTCGCGGTGAACTCGTTCTCGGTCTTGCCGGGCGCGGAGAGGAAGTTCGAGTTGCTGATCGCCTGCAGCACCTCGCCCGCCGTCACGCCGCGGGCCGCGAGCGCGAGCGGATCGAGCCAGATCCGCATCGAATAGTTCGCCGCGCCGATGATCTCGATCTCCGCGACGCCGGGGATGGTCGACATCCGGGGCCGGATCACCCGGTCGAGATATTCGGTCAGCTGCTCCTGGTTCATGTTCGGGTTCTGCGCCGCGAGATAGAGGAGCGCGAACTGCTGGCCGGTACCCTTGACGATCGACGGATCCTCCGCCCCGTCGGGCAGCTGGCTCCGCACCTGCTGCACCTTCGCGAGCACCTCGGTCAGCGCGACGTCCGGATCGGAGCCGAGCTTCATGTGGACCTGCACGACGCTGACCGAGGGCGTCGATTGCGAGGTGACGTAGTCGATGTTCTCGGTCGTGGCGACCGCCTGCGCGATCGGCGAGGTGATGAAGCCCTGGATCAGGTCGGGCGGCGCGCCCTGGTAGACGGTGGTGACGGTCACGACCGTCTCCTCGACCTCGGGATATTCCCGGATCGCGAGGTTGAAGATGCCGTAGAACCCCGCCAGCAGCATGAAGGCCGCGAGCACCGTCGAGAGGACGGGCCGGCGGATGAAGAGCTCGCTGAGGTTCATCGCGCCGCCCCTACTGCCCGATGGCCCGGAATTCGGCGTCGGCGGGATTGATCGTGTTGTCGATCTTCACCGGGGCGCCGGTGAAGAGGCGGTTCTGGCCCGCCGTGACCACGACATCGCCCGGCGAGAGCCCGGAGGTGACCTCCACCCGGCCGAGCGAGCGGCGGCCCACCTGGACGAAGACCTGCTCGACCGTCGTCTTCTTCTGGTCGCCCTCGCCCTCTTCCTGCACCACGTAGACGCCGTCGCCGTAGAGCGTCGAATTGACGGCGGTCTGCGGCAGCGAGATCACGCCCTCCTCCGCCGGAAGCTCGACGCGCACCCGCAGGAACTGGCCGGGATTGAGCGAATGGCCGGGATCCTCGATCTCGGCCCGCACGGTGACGAGCCGGCTGTTCGGGTCGATCCGGGGCTCGATGCCGATCACCTGGCCCCGGAGCGAGATGTCGCCCACCTCGGAAGTCGCCACGACGGGCATGCCGATCCGCACGATGCGTCCCTGCTGCTCGGGGATCGAGAAGTCGACGCGCATCGAATCGAGATCCTGCAGCGTCGCATAGACCGTGCCGGCGGCCAGATACTGGCCGACATCGACCTGCGGGATGCCGATCGTGCCGGCGAAGGGCGCGCGCAGCGCCTTCTGGCGCATCACGGCGGTCAGCTTCTCGACCTCCGCCCGCGCGCTGGTCGCGCTGGCCTGGGCCTCGTCGAGGTCGTTCGCCGCCGTCACGCCCCGCGCCTGGAGCGTCTGCTGGCGTTTCAGCTGGGTCTCGCTCAGGTTCAGCGTCGCATTCGCCGCGGCGAGGTCGGCCTGTTCGATCGCATCGTCGAGCTGGACGAGGATCTCGCCCGCCTCGACCTCGTCATTGGCCTGGAACCGGATCTGCTTGACGATGCCCGGCGTCTCCACGCCGAGTTCGACGCCCTGTTTCGCGCGGGCGGTGCCGATGGCCTCGACCCCCGGGGTCCAGGTTCCGGGCTCGACCGCGACGGTCGAGACCGCCACCGGCTCGGGCTGCCGGTTGGCGAAGAACTGCCCGATCATCTTGTCGCGGAACAGGTTGAAGCCGACGATGCCGCCGACGACGAGCCCGAGCAGGATGACCGCGATAATAAGCCGTTTGATCATCCGACACCCGATCCCACAGACCCGAAACTCCGCCCGCCGCGGGGCCGCGTGCCGCCCGCGCGCGCCGGACAAAATACGACCGCCTCAAGAAATTCGCGAGAAGTCCTGCGCTGTTTCGGTCACGCGGTCAAGTCTCCGCGACGGGATCCGCGACCTGGACGAGTAGCGGACGAGCGCGGTTGATCCGGGCGACGCCGATGCCTAACACTGCGCGCGACGTATCGAGAAGGAGGGACTGCGATGCGGAACATTCTGGCTCTGACGGGCGCGGCCGCGCTGGCGCTCGCCGCCTGCGCGGGTCCGATGGCGGGACCGCGGACGGCCGCCACGGGCGAGACGATCCTGGCCCAGGGCACGGTCGTCTCGGTCGATCAGGCGACGCGCGAGGTCGTGATCGCGGGGCCCGAGGGCAACCGGATCGCCTTCGTGGCCGGGCCGGAGGTGCGCAACCTCGCCCAGGTCGCGGCCGGCGACACGGTCACGGTCGGCTATCACGATTCCGTCGTGCTCAGCATGGCCGAGGCCGACGCGCCGCAGGGCAGCGTCGCGGGGGTGTCGCGGGCGCCCGAGGGCGCGCGGCCGTCGGGCGGCGCGGTCATCGCGACCGACGTCGTGGTGACGGTCGTCTCCTACGACGACAAGTCGGGCTTCGCCGTCTTCCGCACCGACGACGGCGTGACCCATCGCGCCACCGTGCCGCCGGAACTGCGCACCTTCGCCGAGCGCGCCGCGCCCGGCAGCCGCGTCAAGGTGTCGCTCACCGAGGCGCTCGCGGTCAGCGTGACCGAGAACTGACGCCGGGAACGGCCCCGCCGCGCGGCGCGCGGCGGGGCTCAGGGCTCGTCCGCGCCCAGGACCGCGCGAATGGCCCGGAGCGTCGGCAGCGCGTCGCGCAGACGCCCCGGGCCGAGTTCCTCGAGCAGGTCGTCGAAGACCGGCGCCATCGCGATCACCGCGCGGTCGCGCGCGGATTGGCCGGCGGGGCTGATGCCCACCCATTTGCGGCGCGCGTCGTCCCAGTCGGGACGGACATGGACGTAGCCCGCCGCGTCGAGCCGGTTCAGCGTGTTGGTCATCGCCCCCTTCGTCACGTGGAAGATCCGGGCGAGCTGGCCGGGGGTCTTTTCGCCGCCGAGCCGCGCGAAATGGTTGAGCACCATGAAATGCGACAGCTCCATCCCCCGGGGCAGCGCGCGCTGCAGCCGGCCGCGGGCCAGCTGCTCGATCATCACGATCTCGCTGAAGAAGACGATCACCATCGGATCGCGCGGCGATTCGACCGGCGCGCGCCGGGGAGGCCGGCTCACGAGGTGGCGGGCTCCGCCGGCGCCTGGACGGCGGGCCGCTCGAAGCTCCGGTCATGGCGAAGCTGCGGCACCATGTCACGGACCTTGCGCACCTCGGTCAGGTCGAGATTGGCGAAGATCACGCCCGGCCCGTCCGGCGCCTCGGCCAGGATCTCGCCCCAGGGGCCGACGATCAGGCTGTGACCATAGGTGCGCCGATCCGGCCCCTCCGTCACCGCGTGATGCCCCGACTGGGCGGCGGCGAGGATGAAGCAGCCGGTCTCGATCGCGCGGGCGCGCAGCAGCACGTGCCAGTGGGCGCGCCCCGTCGGCACGGTGAAGGCGGCGGGCACGGTGATGATGTCGGCGCCGGCCTGGCCCAGTGCCCGGTAGAGCGCCGCGAAGCGCATGTCGTAGCAGATGCTGAGGCCGAGCCGCGCCCCCGGCAGATCCGCGACCACGGCCCCGGTCCCCGGGCGGAAGGCGGCGGATTCGCGGTAGGACTCGCCCTTCCCGAGCGCCACGTCGAACATGTGGATCTTGTCGTAGCGCGCCGCGATCGCCCCGTCGGGCGCGATCAGGAAGGAGCGGTTGGCGAAGCGGCCGTCCGCGTCGTGGGTCAGGATCGCGAGACTGCCGATGACGAGCCAGATCCCGCGCTCCGCGGCGATGTCGCGCAGCCGCGCCAGCGTCGGGTCGTCCTCCTCGTGGCGCAGCATCGCATTCTGGCGCGCCCGGCTCGAGGAGACGATGTTGGTGACCTCGGGCGTGACGACGAGCGTGGCGCCGCCATCCGCGGCCTGGCGCACCAGACCCTCCGTCGTCGCGAGATTCGCGGCCGGGTCGTCGGAGGAACAGAGCTGGACAAGGGCGACGCGCATCCGACCGCCCTCAGCCCGCCGCGAGCAGCGGGTCGAGCCCGCCCGCGCGGTCGAGCGCGTTGAGATCGTCGAAACCACCGATATGGCGTCCGCCGATGAAGATCTGCGGCACCGTGCGGCGGCCCGCCGCGCGCTGCACCATCTCGGCCCGGCGTCCGGGCTCGGCGGCGACGTTGATCTCCTGAAAGTCCGCGCCCTTCGCGGTCAGGAGCCGTTTCGCGGCCATGCAGTAGCCGCAGGTCGGGGTCGTGTACATGAGGATCGGGGGCATCGCACATCCTGGGTGAGGCCGTTCCCGGAACTATATAGATCCGAACTCCGCGAACGCAACGCGCGCGAGGACGAGCACATCCACCCGCGCCGCGCCGCCTTCCCGCAACGCCCCGGCGCAGGCCGAGAGCGTGGCGCCGGAGGTCAGCACGTCGTCGATCAAGAGGATCGAGCGCCCCTCGATCCGCGGCCGGTGGCGGGGCGCGACGGCGAAGGCGCCGGCCTGGTTGCGGGCGCGGGCCTCGCGGTCCATGCCTTCCTGCGGCGTGGTGAAGCGCCGGCGGGTCAGGAGGTCCACCGCCACGGGACGCTCCGCCCGGCGGGCGAGCGCGCGGGCGAGTTCGGCGGACTGGTTGTAGCGCCGCCGGAGCAGACGGCGCCAGTGCAGCGGCACGGGTGCGATCAGATCGGCCCGGGCGAGGAGCCTTCCCCCGGCGGGCAGCATCCATTCCGCCAGCGTGTCGCGCATGTCGAGCCGGTCGCCATGCTTGAAGGCGAGCACGACGCGCCGCGCCGCGCCGCCGTAGAGGACCGCCGCCGCGCCCGCGTTCCATCCGGGCGGGTGCCGGCGGCAGGGGTCGCAGACATCGGCGCCGTCGATCACCGCGGCGGCGTCGTCCATGAGTCCGGAGGCTTCGCCGACCAGGGGCAGGCCGCATTTGACGCAGGCCTCGCCCGAGATGAAATGCGTGTCGCGCCAGCAGGCGGCGCAGAGGCCGCGCTCCCCCTCCGTCATCTCGCCGCAGGCGAGGCAGCGCGGCGGGTAGAGCGTGTCGACGAGCGGGCCGATCACGGTGGATTTGAGCCGCTGGAGCATGGCCTTCTCTCTCCGTCTCGCCTATGGCTGCGCCCTTGCGAGGACATCCGATGCCGACACCGCCAGCCCTGTTCGATCCCGACCTGCTCGCCCTGCGGCGCGCGCGCGCCGAAGCCGGGGAGCCCGCCGATTTCCTGCGCGAGGCCGCCGCCGCCGAGATCGCAGAAAGGCTGAGCGAGGTTAACAGGAGCTTTCGCGCCCCGGTGATCATCGGGCCGCGCGGCGCGCTCTGGGCCGAGGCGCTCGGCCTGCCGGGGGCGCGGCTGATCCCCGACGCGGAGGTGCTGGACCTCGCCGAGGGCGAGGCGGATCTGATCGTGCACGCGCTGGCGCTGCACTGGGCGAACGATCCGGTCGGCCAGCTCGCCCAGGCGCGGCGCGGCCTGCGGCCGGACGGTCTCTTCATCGCTGCGCTCTTCGCCGGCGAGACGCTGACGGAGCTGCGCCGCGCGCTCGCGGAGGCGGAGGTTGAGACGACCGGCGGGCTCAGCCCCCGGGTGGCGCCGATGGGCGAGATCCGCGACCTCGGCGGCCTGCTGCAACGCGCGGGGCTCGCGCTGCCGGTCGCGGATTCGCAGCGGCTGCCGGTCAGCTATGCGACGATGTTCCATCTGATGCGCGACCTGCGCGCGATGGGGGAGACCAGCGTGCTGCGCGAGCGGAGCCGGCGGCCGATGCCGCGCGCGCTCCTCGCCCGCGCGGCGGAGATCTACGCGGAGCGGTTCGGCGACGCGGAGGGGCGCGTGGGCGCGACCTTCGAGATCGTCTATCTCACCGGCTGGGCCCCCTCCCCCGACCAGCGCAAGCCGCTCCGCCCCGGCTCCGCCGCCGCGCGGCTCGCCGACGCTCTCGGCACCGAGGAGCATGGGGCGGGGGAACGCGCGGGGGACGCGCGGGTTCAGGAAGATCGCAACGAGGGAGCGGGAGAGAATGGGACGAGCTGAGAGATGGCCGGATCCGGAGCGGAGGGACGGGAGGCCCGCATGACCGACAGCCTGAAGCCCGGCGAGGGCCGCCTCGCCTTCGCCCCCGCCGACCATCCCGCCGTGCCGCCCGCCCGGATCGGCGTGATCCTCTCCAATCTCGGGACGCCGGATGCGACCGACTACCGGTCGATGCGCCGCTACCTCGGCGAGTTCCTCTCCGACCAGCGGGTGATCGACTATCCGCGCTGGAAGTGGCAGCCGCTGCTCCAGCTCGTCATCCTGTCGCGCCGGCCGTTCTCCTCCGGCAAGAACTACGAGGGGATCTGGGACAAGGAGCGCGACGAGAGCCCGCTGCTCACCATCACCCGGGCGCAGACGCGCGCGGTGGCGGAGGCGCTGACGGCCGCGCATGGCGACCGGATCATCGTCGATTTCGCGATGCGCTACGGCAATCCGTCGACGGAATCGGTGATCGGGAAGCTGGTGGGGAAGGGCTGCGAACGGATCGTGTTCTTTCCGCTCTACCCGCAATACGCGGCGCCGACGACCGCGACGGCGAACGACCAGGCGTTTCGCGCGCTGATGAAGCAGCGCTGGCAGCCCGCCTTCCGAACCGTGCCCGCCTATTACGACGAGCCGCTCTACATCGAGGCGCTGGCCGGGTCGGTCGAGCGCGCCTATGCCGGGCTCGAGCGGCGGCCGGAGATGCTGCTCACAAGTTATCACGGCATGCCGGAGCGCTACCTCGCGCTTGGCGACCCCTATCATTGCCAGTGCCAGGCGACGACGCGGCGCCTGCGCGAACGGCTCGGCTTTCCGGCCGAGGAGGTGCGCGTCACCTTCCAGTCGAAGTTCGGCCCGGAGGAATGGCTGAAACCCTACACGGTCGAGGAGGTCGCGCGGCTCGCCAAGGCGGGGGTGAGGCGCCTCGCGGTCATCGCGCCCGCCTTCTCCGCGGATTGCGTCGAGACGCTGGAGGAGATCCGGGGCGAGATCCGCCACGCCTTCGAGGCGGCGGGCGGGGAGGAATTCACCTACATCCCCTGCCTCAACGACGACCCGGCGCATGTGAGGATGCTTGTCACGATCCTCGAGCGGGAACTTTCCGGCTGGCTGTGAGTTCTGCTTCCATGTCGGGGATCGCGGCGGGTTTCCGACCTATGGGAGGTATTGCCTCCTCCAGACGCAAGACGGGCCAGGAAGAACCTGGCCCGTCTCAGATCGGCAAGTCGTTCAGGACGGCTTCAGACCGCCTCCGGAGCGGACGCCGGCTGGATCGGCCGGACGATGCCGGCGGAAAACGAGCGGTCGCCCCGCCGGATCGGCTGGCCGCGGTACAGTTTGCGGCCGTCCCGCACGAGGACGTCGCCGTTGGCGAGGGATTCGACGAATTCGCCCTGAATCGAGACACAACTGGAAACTCGGATCGTCTGATACAGCATCTTTTCCACCCTATGATCTGTGCTGTTGGGTCAAGATTTTACGGGAACCCTCTCCGAGTGTCACGGTAAATTCGTAAAAATTCCACCAAAGGTTGTATCGACTAAAGTAGGTCGCGCAGAACCGGGATCACCGGGAGATCGGCCGGCGGCATCGGATAGTCGCTCAGATCGCGGGCGCGGACCCATTTCAGCGCCTGATGTTCGCGGTTGATCGGAACGCCTTCCCACCGGCGGCATACGAACAGCGGCATCAGCAAGTGAAAGTCGGCGTAAGCGTGGCTGACAAATGTGAGCGGCGCGAGGCAGCTCTTCCACGTGCCGATTCCAAGCTCTTCCTGCAACTCTCGAATGAGCGCATGCTCCGGAGACTCGCCATCCTCGACCTTGCCGCCCGGAAATTCCCAGAGGCCGGCGAGATTTTTTCCCTCCGGTCGCTGCGCGAGCAGTACTCTTCCGTCCGAATCAATCAGCGCGACGGCCACGACGAGCATCAGCCGCCGGGGTGATTCGCCTTGCGCGCCCGCCCCGGTCACGAGCGGTAATCGGCGTTGATCTCGATGTAGCGATGCGTGAGGTCGCAGGTCCAGACCGTGGCCGCGCCCGCGCCGATCCCCAGATCCACGCCGATCACGAGCTCGGCCTGCTTCATGTAAGCGGCGCCCGCGGCCTCGGTATAGCTCGGGGAGACCCAGCCGTTCTCCGCCACGAGAATGTCGCCGAAGCGGATCGAGAGCCGGTCGCGATCGGCCTGCTCGCCGGACTTGCCCACCGCCATCACCACGCGGCCCCAGTTCGGATCCTCGCCGGCGAGGGCGGTCTTGACGAGCGGGGAATTGGCGATCGCGAGGCCGACCTTCCGCGCCGCCCGATCGGAAGCCGCGCCGGTCACGGCGATCTCGACGAATTTCGTCGCCCCCTCGCCGTCGCGCACCACCTGATGCGCGAGGTCGAGCATCACGCCTTCGAGCGCGTCGCGGAAGAGCGCGGCGCGCGGATCCTCGGCGCTCGCGATCACCTCCATCGGCGCGCGGCCGGTCGCGGCGACGATCAGCGAATCCGAGGTCGAGGTGTCGCCGTCCACCGTGATGCAGTTGAACGTCTCCTCGTTGATCGAGGCGACCATCCGGGAGAGCAGTTCCTGCTCGATCGCCGCGTCGGTGAAGATGAAGACCAGCATCGTCGCCATGTCCGGCGCGATCATGCCCGAACCCTTGGCGAAGCCGGAGATCCGGACGTCGGTGCCGTCGAGATCGACGAGCGCCGTCGCGCCCTTGGCGAAGGTGTCGGTCGTCATGATCGCCCGCGCCGCGCGGCCGGCGGCGCCGGGATCGAGCGCGTCGCGCAATTCGCCGAGTTTCGCGGTGATCCGCTCGGCGGGCAGCGGCTCGCCGATGACGCCGGTGGAGGCTACGAAGACATGGTTCGCCGGGATGCCGAGGAGATCGGCGGTGGCGTTCACCGTCGCGTCGACCGCCGCGCGGCCGACCCCGCCGGTGAAGGCGTTCGAATTGCCCGAATTGACGAGGATGGCATAGCCGCCCGCGCCGGCGCCCTCGCGCGCGATCGCAGCGAGATTTTCCTCGCACCGGAGCACCGGGGCGGAGCGCGTCGCGGAGCGGGTGAAGACGCCGGCCACCGAGGCGCCTTCCGCGACCTCGGCCAGCATCACGTCGAGCCGGCCCTTGTAACGCACGCCCGCCTCGACCGCGGCGAAGCGCACACCCGCGATCACGGGCAGCTCCGGGAAGCCGCCGGCCGGGGCCAGGGGCGAAATCAGCGGCGCGGCGACGGGCGCCGGCTTCTTCTTTTTCTTCTTGTCCTTCGACATCTCGATCCGCCCCCCGCGTCTGTCAACGGACGCCGAGTACACCGACCCGGCGCCCGTTGGAAGCGGGTCAGTTCAGCAGATCGTTGTCGCGGATGGCCGCGGCCGGCACGGCGGCCGCCTTGATCTCGATATTGGCCGCGGCGCGCAGCTTCTCGAGCTGGTCCTGGAAGGCCTTCTGCCGCAGCTGCTGCTCGATCTGCGGGCGCGATTCCTCGAGGCTCGGCGGGCTGCTCTCGCGCGTGTCGTTGAGCTTGATGAGATGCCAGCCGAACTGGGTCTGGATCGGGCCCGAGACCTCGCCCTTCTTCATGTCGACGACGGCGGTCTCGAATTCCGGCACCATCTGGCCCTTGCCGAACCAGCCGAGCTCGCCGCCCTGCTGGGCCGAGCCGTCGGTCGAATTGTCCTTCGCGACCTGCGCGAAATCGGCGCCGCCGTTGATGTCGTCGAGCAGCTTCTTCGCCTCGTCCTCGGTCTTCACGAGGATGTGGGAGGCGTCGTATTCCGGCGCGGGCTGGAAGTCCTTCACCTGCTCGTCATAGGCGGCCTTCACCGCCTCGTCGCTGACCGGCGCGCTCATCGCCTTGTCGGCGACGATGTTCGCCAGCGCGGCGCGGCGGTCGTTCTCGAGCTGCAGTTTCACGGCCAGCGGATCCTCGTCCGGATTGGCCGAGACGCTGTCGGCGAGCACGAGCTGGTCGGCGAGCTGCTGGACGAGGCCGGACATCAGCGTCTCGTCGGGAAGCTGCTGATACTGCGCGGGAAGGCGCTCGCGCATCGCGACGACATTGCCGAGCGTGATGTCGGTGCCATTGACGGTCGCGACCACCGTGTTCACATCATAGTTGGCGGTCTTCGCGGCGTCGGCCGGCTTCGCGGCCTCGGCATCCTGCGCGTAGGCGCCCGGAACCAGTGCCGCGCTGGCCAGAAGGCCCGCGATCAGAAGGTTGCGCATCCGTTTCTCCCGTTGGTGGTCCGCCTTCGGCGGGGTCCACGTAAAAGCCTCCGGGCGCGCCCCGGAGAGGGGGCGCCGTTGACAGGCACGGCTGGCCCGCTTACATCCCTAGCCGGCTGAGCGGGGTCCGACCGCGCGCAGGGCGCAGACTTAGACCGTTCGCATCCAGTGAACAAGCTAGCCCGTCATGACAATTCGGTGGGCTCCGAACCGAGGTCGGCTGACGCATTCGGCGCCCAGGCGCCGGGAGATTTGAGGACAAGGATTCATGCTGGGATTCGGCACGCTTGCCAAGAAGGTGTTCGGAACGCCGAACGACCGCAGGATCAAGTCGGCGCGCCCCCTCGTCGAGCGCATCAACGCGCTGGAGCCGGAGTTCCGCGCCCTCGACGACGACGGGCTCAAGGCCAAGACGGCGGAATTCCGCGACCGGCTCGGCAAGGGCGAGCCTCTCGACGCGCTGCTGCCGGAAGCCTTTGCGAACGCGCGCGAGGCGGCCCGCCGCGCGCTCGGCCTGCGCCCCTTCGACGTGCAGCTGATGGGCGGGATCTTCCTGCATCAGGGCAACATCGCCGAGATGAAGACCGGCGAGGGCAAGACGCTGATGGCGACGCTGCCGGTCTATCTCAACGCGCTGACCGGCCGGGGCGTGCATGTCGTCACCGTGAACGACTACCTCGCCAAGCGTGACGCGGAATGGATGAGCAAGGTCTATCACGCGCTCGGCATGAGCGTCGGCGTCGTCGTGCCGGGGATGCAGGAGCCCGACAAGAAGGTCGCCTACGACGCGGATGTGACCTACGCCACGAATAACGAGCTCGGCTTCGACTATCTGCGCGACAACATGAAGTCGGACCTGGCGCAGGTGCTGCAGCGCGATCACTACTTCGCGATCGTCGACGAGGTCGACTCGATCCTGATCGACGAGGCGCGCACGCCGCTGATCATCTCCGGGCCGAGCCAGGACCGCTCCGAACTCTATGTCGCGGTCGACAAGCTGATCCCCGAGCTGAACGAGACCCATTACGATCTCGACGAGAAGCAGCGCTCCACCACGCTGACCGAGGAAGGCAACGAATATCTCGAGCAGCGGCTGCACGCGCTCGGCCTGCTCGACGCCGAGGCGTCGCTCTACGATCCCGAGAGCACGTCGCTCGTCCATCACGTGACCCAGGCGCTCAGGGCGCATGTGCTCTTCAAGCGGGACAAGGATTACATCGTCCGCGACGGCGAGATCATGCTGATCGACGAGTTCACCGGGCGCATGATGCAGGGCCGCCGCCTCTCCGAGGGGCTGCACCAGGCGATCGAGGCCAAGGAAGGCGTGCAGATCCGGCCCGAGAACGTGACGCTGGCGAGTGTCACCTTCCAGAACTACTTCCGCCTCTACGACAAGCTCGGCGGGATGACGGGCACCGCGGCGACCGAGGCGGACGAGTTCTTCGAGATCTACAAGCTTGGCGTCGTCGAGGTGCCGACCAACAGGCCGGTGATCCGCGAGGACCACGACGATCAGGTCTATCGCACCGCGCGCGAGAAGTACGAGGCGATCGTCACCGAGATCCGGCGCGCGCACGAGGCGGGTCAGCCGATCCTCGTCGGCACGACCTCGATCGAGAAGTCCGAGATGCTCTCGGGCCTGCTGAAACAGGCGAACGTGCCGCACAACGTGCTGAACGCGCGCTATCACGAGCAGGAGGCGCGCATCATCGCCGAGGCGGGCGTGCCGGGCGCGGTGACGATCGCGACGAACATGGCAGGCCGGGGCACCGACATCCAGCTTGGCGGCAACGTCGAGATGCACGTGATCGACGCGCTCGAGGCGGACGAGGACGGCGCCGATCCCGCCGCGATCCGCGAGCGGGTCGAGGCCGAGGTGGCCCAGCGCAAGCAACAGGCGCTCGAGGCCGGCGGGCTCTACGTGCTCGCGACCGAGCGCCACGAGAGCCGGCGCATCGACAACCAGCTCCGCGGCCGCTCCGGCCGGCAGGGCGACCCGGGCCGCACGAACTTCTATCTCAGCCTCGAAGACGACCTGATGCGGATCTTCGGCTCCGACCGGCTCGACTCGATGCTCGGCAAGCTCGGCATGAAGGAAGGCGAGGCGATCGTTCACCCCTGGGTGAACAAGGCGCTCGAAAAGGCCCAGGGCAAGGTCGAGGCGCGCAACTTCGACATCCGCAAGAACCTGCTGAAGTTCGACGACGTGATGAACGACCAGCGCAAGGCGATCTTCGCCCAGCGCCGCGAGATCATGGAGGCGTCCGACCTTTCCGAGGTCGTGCTCGACATGCGCCATCAGGTCATCGACGATCTGGTGCATGAGCACATTCCGCCCCGCGCCTATGCCGATCAGTGGGAGACCGACGGGCTTCGCACGAAGATCCGCGAGACCTTCGGCATCGACGCGCCGATCCCGGACTGGGCCGAGGAGGAAGGCGTCGACGACGAGCAGATCCGCGAGCGGCTGAACCGCGCCGCGGACGATCTGATGCGCGAGAAGCTCGACCGCTACGGCCCGGAGACGATGCGCGCGATCGAGAAGCAGGTGCTTCTGCAGACGATCGACCAGAACTGGCGCGAGCATCTCGTCACGCTCGAACATCTGCGCAGCGTCGTCGGTTTCCGCGGCTATGCCCAGCGCGATCCGCTGAACGAATACAAGTCCGAGGCCTTCCAGCTCTTCGAGGGGCTCCTGAACCGGCTCCGGGTCGAGGTTTCCCGCATGCTCGCGCATGTGCAGGTGATGACCGAGGCCGAGCAGCGGGCGATGATCGCCGAGATGCAGGCCCGCGCCCAGGCGGCGCAGGCGACCCAGATCGAGACCCCCGTGCCCGAGCCGGGCAGCGCGGAAGAGGCGCCGCGGCGCGAGCCGGCGCTCGCCATGGTCGGCGGCGCGGAGGCCGCGGCCCCCGGCACCGCGACGCAGGGCTTCGCGGAAGGGATCGACCCGGGCGACGAAGCGACCTGGACGCGCAGCGGCAGGAACGATCCCTGCCCCTGCGGCTCGGGCAAGAAGTACAAGCACTGCCACGGCCGTTTCTGACCGGTCCCCGGAGGGTCCGGACGGGCGGCCGGGCGACCGGCCCAATCCGGAGGAGCCTTTCCGTGACCCTCACCGACGCGACCGTCGACCGTTACCTGACCTTCTTCCGCGCCGCCGAGGCGCTCAAGGACACGATGCGCAGCGGCCACACCAGCCAGGGCCGCCGCGAGAGCACGGCCGAGCACAGCTGGCGGCTCTGCCTGATGGCGCTGACCCTCGCGCCCGAACTCGAGGGCGTCGACGTCGCCCGGCTGATCGCGCTCCTCATCGTCCATGATCTCGGCGAGGCGATCAGCGGCGACATTCCCGCGCCCGAGCAGACCGGCGACAAGACGGCGGAGGAGCGCCGCGACCTGCTGACGCTGCTCGCCCCCCTGCCCGAAGCGTCGCGCGCGCGCATCCTCGCCTTCTGGGACGAGTACAATGCGATGGCGACGCCCGAGGCGCGGCTCGCGAAGGGGCTCGACCGGCTCGAGACGGTGCTCCAGCACAGCCAGGGCGACAATCCCCCCCAATTCGACATCGGCTTCAACCTCGGCTACGGCCGGGCACAGACCGACGCGCACCCGCTGATCGCGGCGCTTCGCGCGCCCGTGGACGCCGAGACCGAGCGGCTGGCGCGGGAGCGGGCCCGATGAGCGCGGGGCTGGAACGCTTCGTGACCGCCCAGGCGCCGGTCTGGCAGGCGGTCGAGGCCGAACTGGCCGCCGGACGGAAGCGAAGCCACTGGATGTGGTTCATCTTTCCGCAGATCGCCGGACTCGGCCGGAGCGCGACCTCCGTCCATTACGCGCTCGACGACATCGGGGAGGCGCGCGCCTACCTCGCCCATCCGCTGCTCGGCGCGCGGCTTCGCCGGGCGGCGGAACTGATGCTGACGCATCGCGGCCAGCCGGCGGAGCGGATCCTCGGCGGCATCGACGCGGTCAAGCTGCGCTCCTCGATGACGCTCTTCGCCGCCGCTGACCCGTCCGAGCCGCTCTTTCCCGCGGTGCTCGATGCCTTCTTCGAGGGAAGCCCCGACCCCGCGACGCGCGCCCTCATCTGACGCCGCGGCGGGCAACGGTCGCGTTGCTCGCCAAAGCGTTAGGCGGATTCCCCCCCACGGGGTAAGTTTTTCGCGGGTCGCGCCCGCGAATTGTGGCCCCGCCCGGCGGGAGGGTGCTAAGAGGGCTTCGGGAGATCCGGACCCGGTCACGGGTACCTCCAGGGGGAACGCGCGGCGCGGCGTTCTCGCGAGGGAAGAGTTCTTCCGGTGTGGGGTTGTGTAAGGTTCAGGCGGTGGTTGCTCGGTTTTCGACGGTGGCCCTCATGCGCGAGGAGCCCGAGGTCGTGGCGCGTTTCGCCACGTATTATCACGATCTGGGCGCCCGGATGGTGCTCATCTACCACGACGGGCCAGCCGATCATCTGCGGGATCTGAACGACGCCCGGACGACGATCATCGCCTGCGACGATGCCTTCTGGGAGCGGCTCGGTGGCCGGCCGCCCGGGCTCGAGGAACGGCAGGCGGCCGTCTTCGCAAGCGGCATGGCGCGGTGCGAGACGGAGTGGGTCCTGCTCTGCGACGGCGACGAATTCGTCTTCGGAGACCGGCCCGTCGAGCAGTTCCTGGAATGGATCCCGGAGACGGTCGATTCGGTGCGGCTGCGCACGGCCGAGGCGGTCTGGGGCCCGGGGGACGAGGTGGACACGCCCTTCGGCTGCACCTGGTTCCGGGTGCCCTGGACCAATGTCCGGCTCTGGAAGCTGCTGCGGCGGGTGGTCTACGGGAAGCAGTGCCGGTTCCTGCGGCGCGGGCTGGTCGCCCATGTCTCGGGCAAGCAGTTCCTCAGGACCGGCCGCCGCTACACCAATATCGGCAATCACTATTCCGAGCGCGACGGGGTCCAGATCACCGTCTGGGCGCATGACCTCGGCCGCGGCGGCGCGGGCATGTTCCTCGGCCATTTCGACGCGATCGGCTTCCAGCGCTGGCGCCAGAAATGGGCGCAGCGCATCAGCCGCGAGACGCAGACGAGCCGGATGGCCAATACGCGCGCGGCCCAGATGGACGTGATCGCCGCGGCGATGGCGAAGGGCGACGCGGCGACGCGGCGGGTCTTCATGGACCTCTACGCGCTGAACCGCTGGCAGGCGCGCATCCTGAGCACGCTCGGCTACGCCTTCCAGCGCGACATCTTCCGGCGCGCCCGGACCGAGGACGGAGAGCGCCGCCGGCCCTGAGCCGATCCGGGATCGGACCGCGGACCGATACTTTCGTCGGAGGGCCGTTTGCCCGGCGTCACGCCGCGTATAGGTTACGCGCCGTGGGAGGATGACATGAAGAACAACATGGTTGGATTCGCCGCCGCCCTGCTCGGCGCGGCGCTGCTTGGCACGGCCGCGCTGGCCGAGACGCCGGTCCTGCGCATCGCCGCGCAGAAATCCGGCACGGTGAACTGGGAACTCGAGACCATCAAGGATCAGGGGCTCGACGGGAAGAACGGCTTCGACCTCCAGGTGATGGACGTCGCGGCGGGCCCCGCGGGCCAGGTCGCCTTCCAGGGCGGCGAGGCCGATGCGATGGTCACCGACTGGATCTGGGTCGCGCGCCAGCGCGCCGCCGGGGAAGACTATGTCTTCATCCCCTATTCCCGCGCGGTCGGCGGGCTCATGGTCCCGGGGGACAGCCCGGCTAAGACGCTCGCGGACCTCAAGGGCGCGAAGATCGGCGTCGCGGGCGGGCCGCTCGACAAGAGCTGGATCCTGCTGCGCGCCTATTCGCAGAAGGAATACGGTTTCGACCTCGCCGACCAGACCGAGCAGGTCTTCGGCGCCCCGCCGCTGATCGCCGAGGTGGCGGAGCGGGGCGAGGTCGGCGGCGCGATCAACTTCTGGCATTTCCTCGCGAAGATGAAGGTCGCGGGCATGCGCGAGCTGATCGGCGTCTCGGAGGTCGCGGAGGCGCTCGGCCTCGACCCCGACACGCCGCTGCTCGGCTATGTCGTCCGGGGGGAACTGCTGCGTGACCAGCCAGAACTGGTGCATGGCTTCGCCACCGCCTCGCGCGAGGCGAAGGAACTGCTCGCGAGTGATCCCGCCGCCTGGGACCACATCCGCCCGATGATGAACGCCGCGGATGAGGCGCAGTTCGACGCGCTGAAGGCGGGCTTCATCGCCGGCATTCCGGCGGACGGGCCGGTGAACGAGGAGGCCGCCGGCCGGATGCTGGGCCTGATGGCGCGGATCGGCGGCGACGAACTGGTGGGCGGCGCGACGACGTTGCCAAAGGGGCTCTTTGTCCAGCCCGGCAGTTGAGAACCGGGACCGGATCGCACGCCCCCCGGTCCGGAGCGGCGGCCGCCGGGGTGGCGGCCCTTGGGTCGCGCTCGCCTCGATCGCGCTCCTGATCGCGGTCTGGTCGGTCGCGGCGCTGGTCCAGCGCGACCCGCGGATCCTGCCCGGCCCCTGGATCGTCGGCCCGCTGACCTGGCACGAACTCGTCGCCGGCCCCCTGCTGACGGATATCGGCGCGACGCTGCGGCGCGTCGCGCTCTCCTTCCTCATCGCGATGGGGCTCGGCGCCGGGCTCGGGATCGCCATGGGGCGCAGTTCGCGGCTCGACCGCTGGCTCGATCCCTGGCTGATCTTCTTCCTCAACCTGCCCGCGCTGGTGCTGATCGTGCTCGCCTATCTCTGGATCGGGCTGAACGAGACCGCCGCGGTGCTCGCGGTGGCGGCGAACAAGATCCCGACCGTCGTCGTGACGATGCGCGAAGGCGCGCGGGCGCTCGACCCGAAGCTCGCCGACATGGCGCGGGTCTTCCGCATGACCCCGCTCGCGCGGCTCCGCCATGTCGAGGCGCCGCAACTCGCGCCCTATGTCGCGGCGGCGGGCCGGTCGGGGATCGCGCTCATCTGGAAGATCGTGCTGGTCGTCGAATTCCTCGGCCGCTCGAACGGAGTCGGATTCAGGATCCACATGTATTTCCAGCTCTTCGACGTGGCGCGGGTGCTCGCCTATGCGCTCAGCTTCGTCGCGGTCATGCTGCTCATCGAGGCGGCGGTGTTCCGCCCCTGGGAACGCCGGGCGACGCGATGGCGCGCGGGGTGATCGCGCTCGACCTCGCGTCGAAGCATTTCGGCGACCGGCCGGTGCTCGGCCCCATCGCCTTCGCGGTGGCCCCGGGCGAGGCGGTCGCGCTGACCGGCCCCTCGGGCGCGGGCAAGACCACGCTCTTGCGGATCCTCGCCGGACTCGACCGGGATTTCGAGGGATCGCTCAGCGCGCCGGCGCGGATCGCGATGGTGTTCCAGGAGCCGACGCTCCTGCCCTGGCGCGACGCGGCGGCGAACATCATGCTCACCACCGGGGCGGACGCCGCCACCGCCGAACGGCTGCTCGGCGAGGTCGGGCTCGCCGGGCGCGGCGCGGCCTATCCGGGCCAGCTCTCGCTCGGCCAGCAGCGGCGCCTCGCGCTCGCGCGGGCGCTGGCGGCGGAGCCGGAACTGCTGCTGCTCGACGAGCCCTTCGTCTCGCTCGATCCCGCGCTGGTCGAGGAGATGCTGACGCTGACCGAGGCGGTCCTCCGGCGGCGGCGGGCGGCGAGCGTGCTCGTCACCCATTCCCGCGCCGAGGCGGAACGGCTCGCCGACCGGATCGTGACGCTTGGCGGAAGCCCCGCCCGGATCGTGAGCGAGGAGCGTCCGTAGGGCGGACATCTGTCCGCCGCCCCCTCAGAACGGCGCCGCGCTCTCGAAGGCCACATGCGCGCCGCCCTCCGGATGCCGGAAGGCGAGCCGCGCGGCGTGAAGCTGCAGCCGAGGCGCCGCGGCGAGCGCCTCGGGCGGCGCGTAGAACCGGTCGCCGAGGATCGGATGGCCGAGGCTCTTGAGATGCACGCGCAGCTGATGGCTGCGCCCGGTCAGCGGACGCAGCGCCACGCGGGTCGCCGCCGCCTCCCGTTCGAGCACGCGCCATTCGGTGACGGCGGGCTTGCCGCGCTCGTGGCAGACCATCTGCAACGGCCGGTTCGGCCAGTCGCAGATCAGCGGCAGGTCGATCCGGCCTTGGTCCGCCGCCATCAGCCCGGCGACGCGGGCCACATAGGTCTTGCCGACCTGCCGCCGCTCGAACTGCCAGCCGAGATGGCGCTGGGCGAGCTTCGTCCGGGCGAAGACCATCAGCCCCGAGGTGTCGCCGTCGAGCCGGTGGATCAGCAGCGCCTCCGGGAAATCCGCCCGCACCCGCGCCTCGAGGCAATCCTGGGGGCCGGGCGGCTTCGCGGGCACCGAGAGCAGGCCGGAGGGTTTGTCCACGATCAGGATCCCGGCGTCGGCGTGGACCAGGCGATAGGTCTCCGCCGGAGGGTCCGGCGGGGAAGGGCGATACCCGGACGGCAGCAAAGGCTGTCGAATATGCATTTACATATTCCGCGAACTGGGTGCATATCCCCGCCGCTGCGCGGCGATATGCATTTGCATATTCAGGCCCTGAGCGCCGCCAGCGCCCCGAGGAGGCCGGCGGTGGAGCCGTCCTTCGACTCCGCCCCCTCTCCGCCCTTGACCAGCGGCAGGAGCGCGGTGGCGAGTTCCTTGCCGAGCTCCACGCCCCACTGGTCGAAGGAGTTGATGTCCCAGATCACCCCCTCGACGAAGACGCGATGCTCGTAGAGCGCGATGATCCGGCCGAGCGTGTACGGGTCGAGCTTCGCATAGACGAGCGTCGTCGAGGGCCGGTTGCCCGGAAAGACCTTGTGCGGGGCGAGAGCGGGATCCTTCACCGTCTTCTCGGCGGCGGCGAGGTCGCGGCCGCGCATCAGCGCCTCCGACTGCGCGAGGCAATTCGCGATGAGTAGCTCGTGATGCTCGCGCAAGTCCGGCTCGTGCCCGTTCGAGGCGACCATGAATTCGCAGGGGATGACGTTCGTGCCCTGATGGATCAACTGGTAGAAGGCGTGCTGGCCGTTGGTCCCCGGCTCGCCCCAGACGATCGGCCCGGTGGGCTGGCTCACCGGCGAGCCGTCCAGCGTCACGCCCTTGCCGTTCGATTCCATGTCGAGCTGCTGGAGATAGGCCGGCAGCCGGCTGAGGCGCTGGTCGTAGGGCAGCACGGCGCGCGAGGGATAACCCATCACGTCGCGGTGCCAGACGCCGATGAGCCCGAGCAGCACCGGCATGTTCCTCGCCAGCGGCGCCTCCTGGAAATGCCGGTCCATCGCATGGGCGCCGGCGAGGAAGTCGAGGAAGTTCTCTGGACCCACCGCGATCATCACCGGCAGCCCGACCGCGCCCCAGACCGAATAACGCCCGCCGACCCAGTCCCAGAAGCCGAAGACGCGCTCGGGCTCGATGCCGAAGGCCGCGGTCTTGTCGAGCGCGGTCGAGACGGCGGCGAAATGCCGGTCCGCCGCCGCCCCGAGCGACTCCGCCGCCCAGGCCTTCGCGGTTTTCGCATTGGTCATGGTCTCGATCGTGGTGAAGGTCTTCGAGGCCACGATGAAGAGCGTGCGCGCCGGATCGAGGTCGGCCAGCACGTCGTGGATATGCGCGCCATCGACGTTCGAGACGTAATGCGCCTTCGGCCCGTCGGCGTAGGGCGCGAGCGCCAGCGTCGCCATCACCGGCCCGAGGTCGCTGCCGCCGATGCCGATGTTGACCACGTCGGTGAAGGGCCGCCCGTCCGAGGCGGCGATGGAGCCATCGCGGATGCCGCTCGCGAAGGCCGACATCCGGCCCAGCACCTCGTTCACGCCGGGCATCACGTCCTCGCCGTCGACGAGGACCGGCGTGTTCGCGCGGTTGCGGAGCGCGGTGTGCAGCACGGCGCGGTCCTCGGTCACGTTGATCCGCTCGCCCCGGAACATCGCGTCGCGCTTCGTCGCGACCCCCCGGGCCTCGGCGAGTTCGACAAGCGCGGCGAGCGCCGGCGCGTCGATGTTCACCTTGGAGAAGTCGAGCAGCATGTCGCCGAGCGAAACGGAGAACCCCCGGAACCGGTCCGGATCGCCGTCGAACAGCGACATGAGCGAACGCTCCTCCGCCTGCGCGCCCGCGCGCGCCAGCGCCTCCCAGATCCTGTCGGCCATCTGACTTATCCCTTGAGCTTGCTCGCTTCGCGCGCGAGCGCCTCGATCTCGTCCCACTTGCCGCCCGCCATCAGGGCCTTGTCGCAGACCCAGGAGCCGCCGACGCACATCACGTTCGGAAGCGAGAGATAGGAGGCGGCGTTCTTGGGGCTGACACCCCCGGTGGGGCAATAGTTCATCTGCGGCAGCGGGCCATTGAACGCCTTCAGCGCCGGCGCGCCGCCGTTTACCTCGGCGGGGAAGAACTTCGCCACGTCATAGCCGCGCGAGAGCATGAACATCGCTTCCGAGATCGTCGCCGTACCGCCGAGCAGCGGTAGTTCCGCCTCCTCGCAGGCATCAAGCAGTTCGTCGGTGACGCCGGGCGAGACCCCGAATTCCGCGCCGGCCTCCTTCGCGGCCCTTACGTCATCGGGCGTCAGCAGCGTTCCCGCGCCGACGATGCCGCCCGAGACCTGCTTCATCGCCTTCACGACGTCGAGCGCCACGGGCGTCCGGAGCGTCACCTCGAGCACCGGCAGCCCGCCCGCGACCAGCGCGGTGGCGAGCGGCACGGCATGGGCGAGGTCGTCCACGACGATCACGGGGACCACGGGCGCGAGGCCGCAGATCTCCTTGGCAAAGGCCGATGCGTCCTTCGGTGTCATGACCATGGCCGGTCCTCCTTCGGGTATCAGGGTCTCAGAACAGCGGCGAGGCGCCGAGCTCGGCCGCGCCGACGTTGGCGCGGAAGGCCGCGAAGAGCTCGCGCCCGACGCCGTGCTGGTTGTGCGTGAGGTCGGGATGGCGCACCGGCCGGTCGAGCGCGCCCGGCGTCAGCACGTCGAGCGTGCCCTTCACCGCGTCGACCCGGATCAGGTCGCCGTCCGCGATCCGGGCGAGCGGCCCGCCATCGAGGGCCTCGGGGCTCACATGGATCGCGGAGGGCACCTTGCCCGACGCGCCCGACATGCGCCCGTCGGTCACCAGCGCGACGCGGAGCCCCTTGTCCTGCAGCACCGCGAGCACCGGCGTCAGGCTGTGCAGTTCCGGCATCCCGTTCGCCTTCGGCCCCTGGAAGCGGACGATGACCACGGTGTCGGTGGTGAACTCGCCCGCCTTGAAGGCGCGCTTCACCTCCTCCTGATCCTCGAACACCCGCGCCGGGGCCTCGATCACATGCCGCTCCGGCGCGACGGCGGAGACCTTCATGACGCCGGTGCCGAGATTGCCGCCGAGCCGCTTCACGCCGCCGGTCGGCTGGAACGGATCGGAGGCCGGGCGCAGGATCTTGTCGTTCAGCGTCTCGCCCGCGCCGGCCTCCCAGGTGAGCGCGCCGTCGATCAGCTTCGGCTCCTGGGTATAGCGCGCGAGCCCGTCGCCCGCGACGGTGCGGGTGTCGTCATGCAGCAGCCCCGCGTCAAGCAGCTCGCCGATCATGTAGCCCAGGCCCCCCGCGGCGTGGAAATGGTTCACGTCCGCGAGCCCGTTCGGATAGACCCGCGCCATCAGCGGCGTGACGTCGGAGAGCTCGGCGAAATCCTCCCAGTCGAGCAGCACGCCCGCGGCGCGCGCCATCGCGATCAGGTGGATGAGCAGGTTGGTGGAGCCGCCGGTGGCGTTGAGCCCGACGATCCCGTTCACGAAGGCGCGCTCGTCGAGCACGTCGCAGACCGGCGTGTACTGGTTGCCGAGCGCCGAGATCGCCATCGCGCGCCGCGCGCCCTCCACGGTGAGCGCCTCGCGGAGCGGCGTGTTCGGGTTCACGAAGGAGGCGCCGGGCAGGTGCAGGCCCATGAACTCCATCAGCATCTGGTTCGTGTTCGCCGTGCCGTAGAAGGTGCAGGTGCCCGGCCCGTGGTAGGAGGCCATCTCCGCCTCCATCAGCTTGTCGCGCCCGACCTCGCCGGTCGCGAACTGCTGGCGGACCTTCGACTTCTGGTCGTTGGGGATGCCGGACGTCATCGGCCCGGCGGGCAGGAACACCGCCGGCAGATGGCCGAAGGTCGCCGCGGCGATCACGAGGCCCGGAACGATCTTGTCGCAGACGCCGAGATAGACGGTCGTGTCGAACACGTCGTGGCTGAGCGCGATCGCCGAGGCCATCGCGATCACGTCGCGCGAGAAGAGCGAGAGTTCCATCCCCGCCTGCCCCTGGGTCACGCCGTCGCACATCGCCGGCACCCCGCCCGCGACCTGCGCCGTGCCGCCCGCCTCGCGCGCGGCGCGGCGGATCAGCTCGGGGAAATGCTCGTAGGGCTGATGCGCCGAAAGCATGTCGTTGTAGGCGGTGACGATGCCGAGATTGCCGGCCGTGCCGGTGGCGAGCGCCGCCTTGTCGCCCTCTGGCATCGCCGCGTAGGCGTGCGCCTGGTTGCCGCAGGTCAGATGGGCGCGCTTCGGCCCCTCGTCCCGCGCCCGGGCCATCCGGTCGAGATAGGGGCGGCGCACCGGCGCGGAACGATCGACGATGCGCTGGGTCACGCGGGCGATGGTGGCATGCAAGGACATGAGGCTCCCTCCTCCGGGTCGGGTTGGGGATCCGGCGGGACGCGCCGCGCGGAGCGGCACGTGGCGCCGGGAGGATCAATCGGCGTAGTGGACGGTCACGGGACAGGGCGCGTCGAGGATCGCGCGGATCGGCGCCTCCTCCGCCGGCCCCGGCGCGAGCGCGCGGTCGAGCGCGGCGAGCTTCTCCGCCCCCGTCAGCAGGATATGGATCACGCCCGAGCCCCGGAGCACCGGGGCGGAGAGCGTCAGCCGCGCCTCCGGCTGGCCGGGCGGATGCATCGCGACGACATCGGGCGCGGTGCCGGCCAGCGCCGCGGCGAGTTCGGGCGTGCCCGGAAAGAGCGAGGCCGTATGCATGTCCGCGCCCATGCCGAGCACCGTCACGTCGAGCGGCAGCGCCTCGGCCACCCGCTCGCGCACCGTGTCGAGCAGGAAGTCGGCCCCGCCGATCGCATGGAACCGGAGCAGGTTCGCCCCCGCCGCCGCGTTCCGCATCAGCGTCTCGCGCAGGAGCCGCGTGTTCGACCGTTCGCTGTATTCCGGCACCACGCGCTCGTCGGTCAGCATCACGGTGATCTCGGGCCAGTCGAGATCGGCCTCCGACAGCGCCGTCAGGAAGGGGCCGGGCGTCGTTCCGCCCGGCACGGCGAGCGAGGCGCGTCCCTTCGACGCGTGCGCCGCGCGCAGCTGGTCCCCGACGAGTTCCGCGAGGCCGCGCATCAGCGTGTCCCGGTCGGGGTAGAGCTGGCGCGCGACGTCCCGGCTCACGCCTCGATCTCCCGCCAGAGATGCCCGTCGGAGCTCGTCAGCTTGTAGGACTGGATCGGCCCCGCGCTGCCCTGGTCGTAAGGCAGCGGCTTGGTGCCGGCGTCGTCCCAGGCGCGGATGATCGGATCGGTCCAGGCCCAGGCCGCCTCGACCTCGTCGCCGCGCATGAAGAGCGTCTGGTCGCCCCGGATCACGTCCATGATCAGCCGCTCGTAGGCCTCCGGCATCAGCCCGTCGGCGCCGAGCGCCTCGGCGAAGGTCATGTCGAGCGGCACCTCGGTCAGGCGCATCCCGCCCTGGCCCGGCTCCTTGATCGTCACGCGCAGCGTGATGCCCTCGTTCGGCTGCAGCCTTATGATGAGCGCGTTGCCCCGGTGATGCTCGACCTGCGGGAAGATCGTGTGCGGCGGCGCCTTGAACACCACCGCGATCTCGGAGAAGCGCGAGCCGAGCTTCTTGCCGGTCCTGAGGTAGAAGGGCGTGCCCGCCCAGCGCCAGTTCGAGATATGCACCTTCAGCGCGACGAAGCTCTCGGTATGGCTGTTCGGATCGCCGACATGGTCGAGATAGCCGCCCTCCTTGCTGCTCGGCCGGTACTGGCCGCGCACCGTGTCGCCGATCGTCAGCGGCTCCAGCGCGCGGATCACCTTGAGCTTCTCGTCGCGCACCGCGTCCGGGTCGAATTTCGACGGCGGCTCCATCGCGGTCAGGCAGAGGAGCTGCATCATGTGGTTCTGCACCATGTCCCGCATGGCGCCGGACTTGTCGTAATAGGCGCCGCGGCCTGCGACGCCGATCGATTCCGCGACCGTGATCTGCACATGATCGACGTAGTTCGAGTTCCACAAGGGCTCGAAGAGCGCGTTGCCGAAGCGGATCGCCATCAGGTTCTGGACGGTTTCCTTGCCCAGGTAATGGTCGATCCGGTAGATCTGGTGCTCGTCGAAATTCCGCGACAGCTGCGCGTTCAGCGCCTTCGCCGAGGCGAGATCCTTGCCGAGCGGCTTCTCGACCACGATCCGGCTCGCCGGCGTCGCGATCCCGTGCTTCGCCAGCCGGTCGGAAATGTCGCCGAAGAGCGCGGGCGCCACCGAGAGATAGAAGGCGCGGATGTGGTCCGGCTTCTCGTCGAGCTTCTTCGCGAGCGTGCCCCAGCCGTTGTCGCCGGTCGCATCCACCGTCACGTAGTCGAGCCCGTTGATGAATTCCTCGACCAGCGCCTTGTCGAGCCCGGCCTCGCCGATGAATTCCAGGAGCGCGTCGCTCACCTCCTTGCGGAATTCGGCCCGGCTCATCTTCGCGCGCGCGGCGCCGATGATGCGCGCCCCGGCGGGGATCTGATGCACCGCGAGGCGGCGATAGAGGCTCGGCAGGATCTTGCGGCGGGCAAGGTCGCCGGTGGCGCCGAAGATGACGAGATCGAACGGCTGGACGGGGATGACGGTCGAGACCAAGGCGGGCTTATCCTTGTGAGGCTGCGAGCAGGTCGGCGGCGCGAGGCAGGTCGGCTCCGCGCCGGGAACAGGTGATGGCCGCGGCGCGCGCGGCGTAGTCGAGCAGTTCCGCCAGCGCCGGGGTGTCGAGCCCGTCGAGCGCGGCGAGCGCGCCCTCCGGGCGCTGGATCAGCCGCGCGATCAGCGCGGCCTGGAAGGTATCGCCGGCACCGACCGTGTCGATCACCCGGACCCTGGGCGGCGTCGCCGAGGCCCTGAGGCCCGAGCGGGTCCAGCCATGCGCCGCCTCGCCGCCGTCGGTCACGACGACGAGCCGGACGCCATCGGCGAGTCGCGCCTCGGCGAAGATCTCCGGCTTCATCCCGGGATGCAACAGTTCGAGATCCTCCGCGCTGATCTTGAGCAGCGCCACATGCGGATAGAGCGCGCCGAGCCGCTCCCGCCAGACGTCCATGTCCGGCTCCACATTGGTACGAATGTTCGGATCGAGCGTGACGAAGCCGCCGCTCCGCGCGCGGGCGAGCCCGGCGAAGGCATCCGCGGTCGGCGGCGCCGCCAGCGAATAGGAGCCGAAATGCACGCCCTCGACCTCGGGCCCGAGCGCGGGCAGATCCTCCGGCCGCACGCCGGTATCGGCGGAGCCGTTCTTGTAGAACTGGTAGGCCGGCACCCCCTCGGCGTCGAGCCCGACGAGGCTCAGCGTCGTCGGCCGGTCCGTCGGGATCGCATAGGCGGTCGACACCCCCTCGTCGCGCAGCACCCGCGCCAGCCGCTGGCCGAGCAGATCGGTCGAAAGCCCGGTCAGCAGCCCCGAATCCGACCCGAGCCGCCGGACCCCGATCGCGACGTTGAAGGGCGAGCCGCCGGCGCGGGCCGCGTAGGTGGCGGCGGCCGGACCGTCCTCGGTCTCGAGGAAGAAGTCGAACAGCGCCTCGCCGCAAACAAGAAACATTGTCTCAATCCCTGCTGGTCGCGCGCGCGGCGGCCGGGGGTGGGTCGCTGGCCCGGAGCCTCGCGCATGGACCCGTTCCGCGCAACCGCGAACCGCCCGCGCGCTGTCGTCACCGGTAGAGGTACGACTTTTCCTCGGCGTCGAACAGATGCAGCTTGGCGGGATCCGCGGAAAGCCGGGCCGTCTGGCCGCGTCCGAGCCGGTGGATGCCCGGCAGCTTGGCAATGATCGGATCCGCGCCGCCCTCCGGCGTGAAATAGAGCAGCGTCGTCTCGCCCAGCGCCTCGACGATCGAGATCTCCCCGGAATAGAGCGCGGGTCCGTCGGTCAGCGTCAGGTCCTCGGGCCGGACCCCGAGCTTCACGACGCTCCCGACATCCTCCGCGCGCCCGGGGATCGGCACCGCGACCGCGCCGCCGCCCTCGATCTCGACCGTCGTGCCGTCGGGCCCGGCGGCGGTGACGCGGGCGGGGAACATGTTCATCGCCGGCGAGCCGATGAAGCGCGCGACGAAGACATTCGCCGGCCGCTCGTAAAGCTCGAGCGGGGTGCCCACCTGCTCGATGTCGCCCCCGTGCAGCACCACGATCCGGCTCGCGAGCGTCATCGCCTCCACCTGGTCGTGGGTGACGTAGATCATCGTCGATTCGGGCATGTTGTCCTTGAGCTGCGCGATCTCGATCCGCGTCGCGACCCTGAGCGCGGCGTCGAGATTGGAGAGCGGCTCGTCGAAGAGGAACACCTTCGGATCGCGCACGATCGCCCGCCCGATCGCGACCCGCTGCCGCTGCCCGCCCGAGAGCGCCTTCGGCAGCCGGTCGAGATAGGGCGTGAGTTGCAGGATGCGCGCGGCGTTCTCGACCGCCTTGTCGATCTCGCCCTTCGGCCGTTTCGCGATCTTCATCCCGAAGGCCATGTTGTCGCGTACCGTCATGTGCGGGTAAAGCGCGTAGGACTGGAACACCATCGCGATGCCGCGCTGCGCCGGCGGCACCTCGTTCATCCGCGCCCCGCCGATCTCGAGCGTCCCGCCCGAGATCTTCTCGAGCCCGGCGATCATCCGGAGCAGCGTGGACTTGCCGCAGCCCGAGGGCCCGACAAAGACGACCAGCTCGCCCTTCTCGATGTCGAGATTGATGTTCCGGAGCACCTCCACCGAACCATACGACTTGCTCACTTCAGTCAGGGTGACGGCCGACATTCCCGAGACTCCCTATCCTGTCACGCGTTCGGCGAAGACCGCCCGGCAGGGCGGCGCGGCCGCCCCGCTTGTCGAGGCCGCCTGGCAAAAACCGCGAATGATCCCCGCGTTTCGGCGTCCATCCGGCGTCACCCTCCCTTCACCGATCCCGCGAGCAGGCCGCGGACGAGGTAGCGTTGCAGGGTGAAGAAGACGAGGAGCGGCACGACGATGGTGATGAAGGCGGAGGCGGTCAGGATCTCCCAGTTGCCGCCCCGGCTGCCGAGCAGGTTCACGAGCCGGCCGGTCAGCACCAGGCTCTCGTCCTGCGCGCCGAGGAAGACGATCGCCACCAAGAGGTCGTTCCAGACCCAGAGGAACTGGAAGATCGCGAAGGAAGCGAGCGCGGGGAAGCTGAGCGGCAGGATGATCTTCGTGAAGATCTCGAAATCGGAGGCACCGTCCACGCGCGCGGATTCCAGCACCTCCCGCGGCAGCCCGGCCATGTAGTTACGCAGCAGGTAGATCGCGAGCGGCATGCCGAAGCCGGTATGGGCGAGCCAGATCCCGAGATAGGTCTTGGCCGGCACGCCGAAGACCTCCGCGACGCCGTTGTAGAGCCGGAGCAGCGGGATGAGCGACATCTGGAGCGGCACGACCAGAAGACCGACCACGGCCGCGATCAGCAGCGCGCGGCCCGGAAACTCCATCCAGGCGAGCGCGTAGGCGGCGAAGGCCGCGATCAGGATCGGGATGATCGTCGCCGGAACCGCCACGGTCAGCGAGTTGACGAAGGACCGCCCGATCCCCTCGGAGCGCAGCACCTCGCGGTAGTTGTCGAGCGTGAAACGCGGCGGCTGCTCCGCCGTCACGAAGACGCGCTGGCCGCGCTTGGACTCGAAGGGGACCGGGGATTCTAGGCGATAGGCGCCGTCCTCGCCCACGGTCAGCGTGGCGCCGTCGCCGAGATCCGCCGCGGCGCCGGCCTCGTAGGCTTCCGGCTCGCGGCTCGTGGTGCCGAAGGCGGAGACGCGGCCGGCCGTGTCCCCGAGCAGGTTGCCGGTGATCACGTAGACGCCGTTCTCCTCCTTCTGGTCCGGCGCCGCGCCGGTGCGCCCCTGCAGGCTCTGCGAGGAGGAGGACAGCGCGGTCCACCAGCCGGAGACGGCGAGCTGGTCCTTGTCGCGCAGCGAGGAGATGAAGAGCCCGGCCGTCGGCAGCGTCCAGAGCGCGACGAGCAGGAGCACGGTCAGATGCGTGACGAGGGTGAGCGGCGATTTCGTCGCGGGTGTCGCCTCCATCTCAGTGCCCCTTCATCTCGGCGTTCGCGCGGCGGATGTTCCAGACCATGATCGGGATCACCAGCACCATGATCACGACGGCGATGGCCGCGCCCCGGCCGAAGTCGCCGCCACCGCGGAACATCCAGTCGAACATCAGGTTGGCGAGCACCTGCGTGCGCCACTGGCCGTTGGTCATCGCCAGCACGATGTCGAAGACCTTCAGCACCAGGATCGTGATCGTGGTCCAGACGACAGCGATCGTGCCCCAGATCTGGGGCATCTTGATCCTGAAGAAGATCTGGATCGGGTTCGCCCCGTCGAGCACCGCCGCCTCCACCGTCTCCTCCGGGATGCCGCGCAGCGCGGCGGAGAGGATGACCATGGCGAAGCCGGTCTGGATCCAGACGAGGATCACCATCAGGAAGAAGTTGTTCCAGAACGGGATCGTCAGCCAGGCCTGCGGATCGCCGCCGAACCAGGTGACGAGCGCGTTCAGGATGCCGATCTGCGGTTCGCCCGGGGCGCGGTAGTCGTAGATGAACTTCCAGATCACCGAGGCGCCCACGAAGGAGATCGCCATCGGCATGAAGATCAGCGACTTCGCGATGTTGCCCCACCAGATCCGGTCCGTGAGCGCCGCCGCCGCGAGGCCGAAGCCGGTCGCCGCCGCCGGTACGACGAGAAGCCAGAGCATGTTGTTGAACATCGACTCGCGAAAGCCCGGGTCGTTCAGCATCCAGACGTAGTTCGACAGGCCGACGAAGTTCTGGCCGGACCGGTCATGGAGCGACAGCCAGACGGATTCGATCACCGGATAGACAAGGTAGATCCCGAGCGCGAGGATCGCCGGCGCGAGGAACAGCCAGGGCCGGATCAGGTTCGCGCGGTTGATGTTGCGCCCGGCCCTCACGGGATCGGGGCCGCGCCCGGGCAGGAGCGTGTCGAGCACCAGATTGGAGACGTAGAAATAGCCGGCGCATCCGACGACGCCGATCACCACCGTGCCGAGCGCCCAGAACAGCTGTTGCATGCCGAGACTCCCCTCGCTCCCGGACCCGGGCCCGCGCGCGCGGGGCCGGGGTCGCCGCGTTCCGGCGGGTTACTTGATCGCCTGCCAGGCGTTCTGGATCTTCGTCGCCGCGTCCTCGGCCGAGGCGCCGCCGACGAAATCGACCATGCCGGTCCAGAAGGCGCCCGCGCCGATCGCCCCCGGCATCAGGTCGGACCCGTCGAAGCCGAAGGTCGTGGCCTCGGTCAGGATCTGCCCCTCCGCGCGCAACAGGTCGTTGGCGTAGGCTTCGGGATTGGCCGCCTTGTAGGGCGTCAGGAAGCCCGACTGCGCCATCCAGACCTCATGAGCGATCGGAGTCTCGAGCCATTCGATGAAGGCGCGCGCGGCCGGCGTATCGCGGGTGATCATCGCGAAGGTGCCCGCGCCGAGCACCGGCTTGCCGAGTTCCGGCTTGCTCGCATAGGGGGGGAAGTAGAAGAAGTCGAAGTCCAGGCCCGCCTCGACCCCCTGCGGGAAGAAGGTCGGGATGAAGGACGCCTGGTGGTGCAGGTAGCATTTCGGCGGCGAGGAAAACAGGCCGGCCGGGCTCTCGCGGAAGTCGGTCGCGCCCACCGCCTGGACCCCGCCCGCCACGAAGTCGTCGTTCTTCGCGAACCAGCCGAAATCCTCGATCGCCGCGACCACGCGCGGATCGTTGAACGGGATCTCGTTCGTCGTCCATTGCTGGTAGACATCCTCCGGCTGCTCGCGCAGCATCAGATCCTCGACCCAGTCGGTCGCGGGCCAGCCCGTCGCCCCGCCCGAGCCGAGGCCGATGCACCAGGGCGTGCCGCCGTCGGCGACGATCTGCTCGGTCAGCGCCTTGAGATCCTCCATCGTCTCGGGAACCTCGTAGCCCGCCTCGTCGAAATTGTCGGGCGAGTACCAGACGAGCGACTTCAGATCGGCCTTGTAGGGAAAGGCGTAGAAAGCATCCGACGCGTCCGGACCCTCGTAGGTGCCGAGCTTCACCCAGGAGGCGCCGGCGGCGTAGTTGTTCTCGATGAAATCGCGCGGCCCGTCGCCGAGCGGGATCAGCCGCCCCTTCCGCGCGAGATCCGCGATCAGGCCGGGCTGCGGCAGGATCGCGATGTCGGGCGGGCTGCCCGCCTCGGTGTCGATCACGATCTGCTGCTCGTAATTCTCGGATGACGAGTAACGCACATCCGCCCCGGTCGCCGCGACGAAATAGGCCAGCATGTGCTCGACCAGCGTCTGGTCGTCGCCGCGCCAGGGGCCGAAGATCGTCAGCGTCTGGCCGTCGAGCTTGTGGCTCGCCGCGAAGTCGTCGTAGCTCTGCCAGTTGAAGCGCGCGTCCTCGCCCGGCTTGAACATGAGATCCTGCGCGACCGCCTGGGACGCGACCAAGGCGATCCCGGCCGCGCCGACCCAAAGCGAAACCCTCATGAATACCTCCCCGCTTGCCGCCCCGAGGGGCGGCCGAACGCGCCCGAACCGTTGCCCGGCTTCAAAGCGCTTTGGACCCTGGCACGATGCGGTGAGCCATCGCGGCTGTCAAGCGGGGAAACCGGCCTCACAAATTATGCATTGCCAGCGGAACACATCTGGTTCAGGACTCAAAGCGCTTCGGATAGAAGGGCGCCCGATGAACCTCAAGGAGCTGGCCTCGCTCTTGAACCTGTCCACCACGACGGTGAGCCGGGCGCTGAACGGCTATCCGGAGGTGAACGCCGAAACCCGGGAGCGCGTGGTCGCCGCGGCGCGCCGGCATGGCTACGCGCCGAATCAGGGCGCCCGGCGCCTCGCGACCGGCCGCGCGCATGCGATCGGCCATGTGATCCCCCTCGCCCGGCACCAGATGATCAACCCGATCTTCGCCGAGTTCATCTCCGGCGCCGGGGAGACCTATTCGATCGCCGGCTACGACATGATCGCGTCGGTTGTCCCGGAAGCCGACGAAGCCGACGCCTACCGGGCGATGATCGCGCAGCGCAAGGTGGACGGAATCCTCGTGCACACGCCGCGCCTGCTCGACCCGCGGATCGACCTGCTGTCCGGATTCAGCCTCCCCTTCCTGATGCACGGCCGCGATTCGCGGCCCGAGCGGGACTATTGCTGGATCGACATCAACAACCGCCGCGCCTTCCTGCGCGCGACCGATCTGCTGCTCGACCTCGGGCACCGGCGGATCGGCTTCCTGAACGGCATGGAACATCTCAACTTCGCCCAGCGCCGGCGCTCGGGCTATTGCGCCGCGTTGACGGCGCGCGACATCGCGCCCGATCCCGATCTGATGCGCCACGCGGAAATGACGGAAGCCTATGGCTACGACGGCGTGCGCGAGATGCTGGGCCTGCCCGATCCGCCGACGGCCTTCCTCGCCTCCTCGATCATTACCGCCTTCGGCGCCCTGCGCGCGGTGAGCGAGGCGGGCCTCAGGCTCGGCGCCGACATCTCCATCGTGACCCATGACGACGAACTGTCGCACATGTCGAACGCGGGGCCGGTGCCGCTCTTCACCGCCACGCGCTCCTCGATCCGCGCCGCCGGCCGGCGCGCCGCCGAGATGCTCATCGCCCTGATCGAACAGCCCGGGGCCGCGACGCGGAGCGAGCTCTGGGAAGCCGACCTGACCATCGGCCGGTCGACCGGACCGCGCGTCTGACCCGAGAAGGAGGAAACCGGATGGAAGAGACGATGGCGCCCGAAAACGTTACCGAGGGGCTGGGCTTCACGCGGGAGGACTTTCCGCCGGGCTTTCTCTTCGGGGCGGCGACCTCCGCCTATCAGATCGAAGGCACCCGCCACGGCGGCGCCGGGATCTGCGAATGGGACACGTTCGCCGCGACTCCCGGCAATGTCGTGAACGCCGAGGACGGGTCTCGCGGCTGCGACCACTATCACCGCTGGCCCGAGGATCTCGACCTGATGCGCGACGCGGGGCTGGACGCCTATCGCTTCTCGATCTCCTGGTCGCGAGTGATGCCGGAGGGCCGCGGCCGGGTGAACGCTGCGGGGCTCGACTTCTACGACCGGCTGCTCGACGGCATGGTCGAGCGCGGGCTGAGCCCCTGGGCGACGCTCTATCACTGGGAACTGCCCGCCGCGCTCGCCGATCTCGGCGGCTGGCGCAACCGCGACATCGCGGACTGGTTCGCCGATTACGTCGACGTGGTGATGCGCCGCCTCGGCGACCGGATCGACGGGGCGGCGCCGATCAACGAACCCTGGTGCGTCGCCTGGCTCAGCCATTTCATCGGCCAGCATGCGCCGGGTCTGCGCGACATCCGCGCCACCGCGCGCGCGATGCACCATGTGCTCCTCGGGCACGGCCGGGCGATCCAGGCGATGCGCGCCCTCGGCCAGACCAATCTCGGCGCGGTGATGAATCTCGAATTCGCCCAACCCGCCGACGACGGCCCCGAGGCGGCGGCGGCGGCCCGGACCTACGACGCGATCTACAACCGCTGGTTTCTCGGCGGCGTGCTGGAACGCCGCTATCCGGAGGAGGCGCTGGCGGGCCTCGGGCCGCACATGCCGAAGGGCTGGGAGCAGGATCTCGACCTGATCGCGGCGCCGCTCGACTGGATCGGCATCAACTACTACACCCGCAAGCTGATCGCCCCCGCGCCCGGCCCCTGGCCCGCGCTGCGCGAGGTCCCCGGGCCGCTCCCCAGGACCGACATGGGCTGGGAGATCTATCCGGACGGGATCCGCCACTTCCTGAAACGGGTGAACGCCCTCGTGCCGGCGGGGACGCGGATCTACGTGACCGAGAACGGCATGGCCGCGTCGGAGCCGCGCGAGGATCTCTCGCGCATCGGCTATCTCCGCGACCACCTCGCCGCCCTACGCCGCGCAATGGCCGAGGGGGCGCGGCTCGATGGCTATTTCACCTGGTCGCTGCTCGACAATTACGAATGGTCGCTCGGCTACGGCAAGCGCTTCGGCCTCGTCCATGTCGATTTCGACACGATGGAGCGCACCCCGAAGGCAAGCTGGCACGCGCTTCGCGCCGCGCTGACGCCGGCCGGCTGAGCCCCCCGCGCGGCGCCTCGCCTCAGCTTTCCGCGACCGCCCGCGCGGCGGAGGCCTGCGCGCCGATGAGGCCGAAGCGGCGATGCCGTCCGCGATAGCCTTCCACCGCCTCGGCGAGCACGGCGGGGGTGAAGTCGGGCCAGGGCAGCTTCAGGAAGGCGTATTCGGCATAGGTCGCCTGCCAGAGCAGGAAATTCGATACGCGGCACTCGCCCGAGGTACGGATGATGAAATCCGGGTCCGGCAAGTCCCGCGTGTCGAGCGCCTCGGCCACCGCCGCCTCGCCGATCGTCTCGGGCGCCAGCGCCCCCCCGGCGGCTTGCGCCGCGATGTCGCGCAGCGCGCGGGTCAGCTCGTCGCGTCCGCCGTAATCGATTGCGATGGTGAGGTTCAGCCCGCGGCACGCCCGCGTCTTGTCCTCGAGCAGGTCCATGAGCTGGCGCAGATGCGCCGGCACCCGGTGACGCATGCCGATGAAGCGTACCCGCACGTCATGGGCGCGCAGCGAATCCATCTTGCCGAGGATGTAGCCGCGGAAGAGCCGCATCAGCCCCTGCACCTCGGCCACCGGCCGCTGCCAGTTCTCGGTCGAGAATGCGTAGAGGGTCAGATGGGTGATGCCGAGATCCGGGGCGGCGGTGACGATCTCGCTGACGCGCCGCGCCCCCTTGGTATGCCCGGCGACGCGGGGAAGCCCCCGCGCCTCGGCCCAGCGGCCGTTCCCGTCCATGATGATGCCAACATGAAGTCTGGTCGATTCGTCACGCGGCATCACAGTTCCATCCTGCCCCGAAATACATGATACAAGTCCGCCTTCGCACCCGCAACACGCGGGATGAAGGTCACAGCAGCCGCGCCAGCCTCAGGGGCAGATGCGCGGCGTTGAGGGACATGACCCGGTAAAGCTGCCCATAGATATAAGCGGTGAGAAAGAAGAACGCGGCGCTCAGCGCCGGGTTCCGGTAGCTCGCCATCACGAGGAGCGTCGTCAGCACCGGCAGCGTCCAGGTGACGAGGCTGGTGGCGGGATTGCGCAGGTGCGAAGCCCGCTTCGCCCTGACGATCCGCCGCGCGTAGTGGCGATAGGCGAGCATGTGGAAATGCACCCGGTCGGGCTGGCCGACGCTGTGGCCCTCGCGCCGCGACTTCCGGCTCATCGAGGACAGCGTCTCGATCACCGGATAGGCGCAGATCAGGATCGCCGTCCAGGCCGAGACCTCGGGATTGCGCGCCGGCAGCAGCACGCCCAGCACCGCGAGCAGATAGCCGCAGAAATAGGCCCCGCCATCGCCGAGGAAGATCTTGCCGAGCGGGAAGTTCACGCAGAAGAACCCGAGCACCACGGCGGCGAAGAGCAGCGCGAGCTGGAACACGAGATCGTCCCCGACCTGGTGCGCGACCCAGGCGAAGGTTCCGAACAGGATGAGCAGCGTGCCCGCGGCGAGCCCGTTGAACCCGTCGATGATGTTGACCGCGTTGGCGACGCCCCCCATCGAGAAGCCGGTGAAGAGAAGCGCGATCGCGTAGAAACCAAGGAGCCAGTCGACGCCGGGAAGATCGACCTTGTCCATCACGTAGCCGGTCAGCAGCGCGAAGATCACGCCCGCGCCCATCGTCGCCCCGAGCCGCCACTTCACGCCGACCCTGCGCGTGACATCCTCGGCGAGCCCGGCGAGCAGCGCGGGCAGCCCCGCGAGTCCGACCAGGATCCAGAGCGCGCGCAGTTCCGGCTGCAGCAGCGGCGTCACCGCCGCGTAGCTCAGCGCGAGCGCGAGCCCGCCGATGCGCGGCACCGCCGTCTTGTGGAACTTCTGCGGCCCGTTCATGTGGTCATGGGTGAAGCGGCCGTGCCACCGCTGCGTGACGACGAAGGCGAGGCACAGCACCAGGCTCAGGACGAAGGCCGCGAACGCGGCGCCGTCGATCGCCTCCCAACCGATTTCTGTCACGACACTGCCCATGCGGGGAGGGTGATCCCCAGTTCTGATTGTTCTTGGCCGGCAGAAATACCGTGTTTCTCCGCGGTTTACGAGGGTCTTGGCGGCATTGAACGATCACATTTCGCCCGGGAGCGGTGAAACAGGCGGAAACATGGGCGGATGCCCGCCTCCGCGCCGATTTTCGCATCACCGGCATGAAAAGGCCGCGGCCCGAAACGGGTCGCGGCCGCGCCACCCGGCGAGGTGGCCAGGCGAGGGATCCGTCTCAGCTGACGTTCGGCCCCCGGATCACGCGAATGGCCGCGCGGACCTTGCGCCACTGCTCCGCGGCGCTCTCGTCGCCGCGCTCCTCGCTCGCCTTGGCGCGCTGCGCCGCCTCGTATTCGGCCTGATCCCCGTGCGCGGCGTAGAGCCGCTGGGCGTAGTCGTCGATATGCACCGCTGACATGTGTTTCCTCCGATTCTCATTATGTTCTTTCAAAGCCCGGAGCGTAACATCTTCGCCGCGCCCCGTCAGCCCGCGAAGCACCCCGTCGTTGCGCAAACGCCTCGCGGACCGATCCGTTCCGGGGCGCTCGTCCCCTCCGCCGATGCCTAGCCGCAGTAGACCCGGGCCACCTTGTCGCCCGATCCCACCTCGACGTTCATCCGGTCCTCGCGATGGTCCGTCGTCGCCGGCATCCCGGGGAAGAGCACCCGGGTTCCCTCCGGCAGCGCCGCGGGATCGAGCGTCGCGGCGCTCTGCCCGACGAGGCTCTGATGATCGATCGCGCCGCAGCTGTCGCGTCCGGATCCCGCGGAGGCCGCGGCGACCTCCTCGCCCCCGGATCTCAGCCCGGCGCAGGCGCCGAGCGCCAGCAGGGCGCCAAGGCCGAGACAGGCCGCGCGGAACGGATGATTCATGGTCGCTCTCCTCGCATCTCGATGCCCGCGGAGGCAATCACGCGGCGTCCGGGAACACAAGCCACCCCCACCCGAGCCGGGGAGGCGAGAGTAGATCATCTCTAAGTTGTAAAATCGCTTTCGCTCCGCGATCCCTTCGCCTATCCTTCCTTCATGCGAACGGCCTCGCGGCGAGCCTCGTGCTTCAGGAAAGGATGTCTCGGGGGCATGAAATCCAGCCTGCAGCCTCGGATTCCGAAGTATCTGCCTGTCGTCGTCATCGCCGGCGCGAGCTTCCTCGTGGGTTTCGCGATCACGCGGCCGCCGGATCTCGGGCGCGCGCCCATCGGGGCCGCCGAGTGGATCGCCGCCCTTCCCGCCTCGCTCGCCGCGGTCACCGTGCTCGCGGGCGCGCTCGCCGCCGCGGGCCTGCTCGTTCGGCGGGTGCTTGGCACCCGGCCGGAGGCCGCTCCGGCTCTCGCGCTCGAGGCCGCGGGCATCGGGACGCGGGAAATCGATCCCGAGACGGGCATGCTCTCCTGCGACGCGCGCGCCCGCGACCTGCTCGGCCTGACGGAGCGGCGCTGCGCGGAGGCGGACTGGCTCGCCCGGATGCGCCCGGAGGATCGGACCGAGGCGCTGGACCAGACGCGCCGGGCGCGCGGCTCCGGGCGGAGCGTCGCCATCCTCTACCGTGTGACGCTCCCGGACGGGCGGACCCGCTGGATCGAGGACATGCTCGCCCCGATCCCCGGCGGCCGGCTGATCGCGCTGCTCCGCGACGTGACCGAGCAGCGCGAGGCGGCGGAGCGGCTGCGCTTGCGCCAGGGCCAGGCCGAGGCCACCGCCGAGGAAACGGCGCGCTTCCTCGCCGTGATGAGCCACGAGATCCGCACGCCGATGACCTGCGTCCTCGGCATGCTCGACCTGCTGACCGACGAGCCGGACGCGCGGACCCGGGCCGAACGGCTCGAGATCGCGCGCCGCTCGGCCGGCGCGCTGCTCGCGATCCTGAACGACGTGCTCGCCTTCTCCCGCGCGGAGGGCGGTCGGTTCGAGCTCAGGCCGGTCCCGACGGAGCCGGGGCGCCTCGTCGCGGAGGTCATGGACATGATGCTGCCCCGGGTCGAGCCGAAGGGCGTCGCGCTCGACTGGACCATCGCCCCCGACGTGCCGGAGCGGGTGCTGACGGATCCCGGCCGCATCCGGCAGATCCTCGTGAACCTCGTCGGCAACGCCGCGAAATTCACCGACCAGGGCGAGATCGCCCTGCGCGTCGAACGCGCCGACGCCCCCCCGGGCCGGATGGCGCTGGCCTTCGAGGTGCGCGACAGCGGCGTCGGCATGGCGCCGGACGTGCTGGAGCGGGTGTTCGACCGTTTCGTGCGCGACGAATCCGCCGGCGCCGGGCGCGAGGCCGGCACGGGGCTCGGCCTCGCGATCTCCAGGCACCTCGCGCAGCTGATGGGAGGCACGATCGAGATGACGAGCGCCCCCGGCGCGGGCAGCGTCGCGCGCTTCGTGATCCCGGTCGAGCGGGCCGACGCCCCCGCGCGCGAGGCGCCCCCGGCGGAGGAGAGCACCGAGGCTCCCGGCCCGTTGCGCGTCCTCGTCGCCGAGGACAATGCGACCAACCGTTATCTCGTGCGCGCCCTGCTGGAGCGCGAGGGGCACGAGGTGACGACCGTCGCCGACGGGATCGAGGCGGTGGCGGCGGCGGACCAGGGTTTCGACGTGATCCTGATGGACGTGCAGATGCCGCGGATGGACGGCGCGACGGCCACGCGGGCGATCCGGACTTCCGGCCTCGCCAGCGCCCGGACGCCGATTATCGCGCTGACGGCGAACGCGCTCGCCGCCGATCGGCGGATCTATCTCTCGGCGGGGATGAGCGACTACGTGTCGAAACCGATCGAGCTCGCCGCGCTCAACGGCGCGCTGGCGCGGGCCGCGCGGAGCCGGCGGGCGCGGGCCGAGGCGGAGCGGCCCGTCAGCGGCTGAGCAGGGCGAGATTGGCGGCGGCGCCGAGCGCCGCGGCCGAGAGGAGCGACAGATAGACCCGGCCGGGCAGCGACCGCTGCCCCGTCGCCCAGACCGCGACCGCGGCCCCGAGCAGGCCGAGCCCGGCGAGACCGATCGCCGCCGGCAGGCTCCGCACCCAGGACCAGCGCGCCGGGATCGCCCCCATGACGACGAGCGTCTGCTCGTTCACCAGCGTCGAGCCGACGGCCAGCACCAGCCCCGCGAGGCAGAGCACCGCGAGCAGCGCCGCCGCCGCCGCGAGCCAGGGCGCGGAGCGCGACAGCCGCCCCGCCGCGCCCGCGACGGCCCTCGGCGGGGGCCGCCCGCTCAGCCGCGCGATGAGCGCGCCGAGCGGATAGACGAACAGCGCCGTGGCGAGCACGATGGCCGCCAGCACCGCCGGGATCGCCAGAACGCCCGAGAGCGCGATCCCCCGGACTCCTTCCGTTGCCATCAGCCGCCGCAGCGTGCCGAGAAAGATCACGTCGTCGGCGGTCACGAATTCCCGCGGCGGATCCGCCGCGCAGGCGGTGTCGAGCGGCGCGGCGGGGTCGTCGAGAAAGGCTGCGATGATCCGGTTCGCGCAGGCGCTCGCCATCGCCTGGCCATGCGCGCCGGCGAGAAAGACCACGTGGCGCGCGTTCGGCAGCGTCGGCAGCAACTTCTCCGCGTAGGCGGGCGGCGTGATCGGGTCGAAATCGCCGGAGAGCAGCAGCGCCGGCAGATCGCTCGCCACCGGCGCGAGATCCCCGCGCGGCAGCGGCGGCACGCCCCAGTCGCGGCAGACCCGCGCCGCGACCTCCGCCTGGGCGCGGGTCGCCTCGGCGAGCCTCGGCATCACCCCGGGAAAGTCCATCGCCGCCGCGTCGACATCACCGTGATCGGCGCAGGTCACCGTCATGTGCATCCCCTCGGCCATCGAGGTATCGAACAGCGTCGCCGGCAGGAGCAGCGTGGTCAGCAGCGTGAAATCGCCCTTGTCGGCGCGATCGATGACGAGCGGCGCCAGATCGTGCAGATCCGAATAAAGCGCGCCGTAGATCGCCCCCTCCAGCATGTCGCCGGTCAGGCGGACCTCCACCGGCTCGCTCGCCGGCCCGGCCGCGCCGTCGGGCAGCGGCACGACGGTCACTGTGACCGGATCCGCGTTCAGCCGGTCGACCAGCGCGAGATAGCGCGCGGCGAGATCGGGGAAGGCCTTCGCGCAGCGGGGCGCGGCGGCGCAGCCGCGCAGGTATTTCTCGCCGATCCGCTGCTGGGCGAAGGCGGGCTCGGTGAAGAGGTCGTAGTCGAGCGGCACCACCGCGTCGAGCACGACGGCCGAGAGGATCCCGGGGTGGCGGCGCATCAGGAACTGGCCGAGTTCGGAACCGTAGGAGACGCCGTAGAAGGCGATCCGGTCGAAGCCGAGCGTGTCGCGGATCGCCGCCACGTCGTCCGCGCTCGCCGCCGACTGATAGGCGCCGAGGTCGATGCCCGCGGCCCTGAGTCGCGCGCCGCAGACCTGCATCGCCGCGAAGAAGGCCGCGTCCTCGGAAGTCGCCGAATCCACCCCGGCCGCGCTCGCGCGCTCGGCGTCGGCGAGTTCCGGACAGGTCAGCGCCGGTTTCGAGAAGCCTGTGCCGCGCTGGTCCCAGAGCACGAGGGGCCGGTTCCGCGCGGGCCGCGCCCGGGGGTCGTCGAGCAGCGCCTGGGCGAAGGATCCGATGGTGCCGACACCGGGCCCGCCCTGCGCCATGAAGAGCGGCTCCGGCGCGGCGGGCTCGTCGACCGGCGCGAGGATCGCCACCGCGAGATCGATCCGGGGCGAGGCGCCGAGATCCCGGCGCTCGCGCACGCTGACGAAACCGCACTCCGCCCCGCGCCCTTCCGGAGGTGACAGGCTGAACGTCGCGCAATCGGCCGCGGTCCAGCCCGCCCCACGCGGGAGCGCGGGAGACGGCGGCTGCGCGGACGCGGCGAGCGGGCCGAGCAACAGGAACAGGAGCGCGATGAACCACCTGAACACCGTCGCTCCCCCCTCCGTTCTCCGGAGAAACTCTGGTCCCCGCCGGGTCGCATTGCAAGCGGCGAGGAGGGCCGGTTCCCGCCCGCGGGAGGTGGACGCCCCACGCGGGCGGGGCGTCCGTCGCCTCAGGCGCGGTTCATGCGGTTGTCGATGAGGTCCTCGACGACGGTTGGATCGGCGAGGGTGGAGGTGTCGCCGAGGGCGGCGTAGTCGT